>CANBNG010000036.1 GCA_947370975.1 Beijerinckiaceae bacterium | reverse complement strand
CATCGCTGTTTGACGATCCGGCGGCCGCCGCTGAAACCATCACCGATCATGCCGCAACATCGCAGCCCGCCGATGCGGTGCTGCTGCGCGATCTGGCTACCGCCAACCGCATCCTGTTCAAACAGGGTGTCGTTGACGGTTTCGGCCATGTGAGCGCGCGGCACGACAAACATGCCGATCGCTTCCTGCTTGCGCGCAACATGGCGCCGGGCCTGGTGAGCGAGAGCGACATTGTCACCTTCGATTTCGATGGACGCGCGCTCGACGCCAATGGCCGCGCGGTCTATCTCGAACGCTTCATTCATGCCGAAATCTATCGCGCGCGCCCCGATGTCATGGCCGTGGTGCACAGCCATTCCATGGCGGTCGTGCCCTTCAGCATCGTCAAGGGCGTGCCTTTTCGCGCGGTCTGCCATATGGGCGGCTTCATCGGCATTTGCGCGCCGATCTTCGAAATCCGCGACATTGCGGGCGATGCCTCCGATCTGCTCATCCGCAACAGCGCGCTTGGCGCGGGCGTCGCGCGCTCGCTTGGCGATGGCAATGTCGTGCTGATGCGCGGCCATGGATCGACTGTGGTCGGCGACCGGCTGAAACAGGCCGTGTTCCGCGCGGTCTATACCGAAAACAACGCCAAGCTGCAGGCCGAGGCCATGCGCCTTGGGCCAATCGAAGCACTCACGGCAGGTGAAGCCGAAACAACCGCCCGCGTCATCGACACGCAGGTGGACCGCGCCTGGGATCTGTGGAAGATGCAGGCCGAAAACAAGATTTGAACCGTCATTGCGAGCGAAGCGAAGCAATCCATCCTGGCGTCAGGCGGATTGTTTCGTCGCTATGCTCCACGCAATGACGAAAGAAGGAAAACACACATGCGGCTTTGCAGATATGACAATAATCGTTTTGGACTTGTCGAGGGCGACAATGTCATCGACGTGACGGCGGCACTGGCCGCCCTGCCCGCGCAATCCTATCCCTTTCCGCGCACGGACCTGCTGATCGAAAACATCGACAGCCTGCGCACCGCGCTGGAAGACGCTGGCAAGACCGGCGCACGCAAGAAACTTGCTGACGTCAAGCTTCTTTCACCCATCGCCAATCCGGGCAAGGTCGTGGCCGCGCCGGTGAACTACAAGAAACATCTGGAAGAAGCGCGTGCGGATGCCGGCATCCATCACCAGCAGCAGGTGGGCGAGATCCAGAAGGTCGGCCTGTTTCTGAAAGCCACCAGCTCGATCATCGGCTGCGGCGAAGAGATTCTGATCCGCCATGATGACCGCCGCAACGATCACGAGATCGAGCTGGCTGTTGTCATCGGCAAGACGGCTGATCGCGTTTCGCGCGAAGATGCGCTGAACTATGTCGCGGGCTATTGCATCGGCCTCGATATGACGATCCGTGGCCCCGAAGAACGCTCGCTGCGCAAATCGCTCGATACGTTCACCGTGCTCGGCCCGTGGTTCGTCAGCGCCGATGAAATCGGCGATCCCGCCGGCCTCGATCTGGAACTGACGGTCGATGGCGAGCCGCGCCAGAAGGCCAATACGCGCGATCTCGTGCTCGATGTGCCGACCCTGATTTCCTGGGCGTCATCCTTCTACACGCTGCATCCGGGCGATGTGATCCTGTCGGGCACGCCCGAAGGTGTCGGCCCCGTGCTGCCGGGCAACACGATCCGCGCAACCATCGCCAAAGTCGGCACGATGGATGTGAAGGTCGGGCATATCTGAAACGCAATTACGCGGCTGGAGTGCGCGCCTCGATCGTCATTGCGAGCGAAGCGAAGCAATCCATAGTGCAACTATGGCCAAGATGGATTGCCGCGTCGCTTCGCTCCTCGCAATGACGGTGGAAAGACGGTGTCTTACGTGCCGTCATTGCGAGCGGAGCGAAGCGATCCATAGCGCAACTATGGCCAAGATGGATTGCCGCGTCGCTTACGCTCCTCGCAATGACGATGGAAAGACGGTGCCTTACGGGCCGTCATTGCGAGCGAAGCGAAGCAATCCATAGTGCAACTATGGCCAAGATGGATTGCCGCGTCGCTTCGCTCCTCGCAATGACGGTGGAAAGACGGTGTCTTACGTGCCGTCATTGCGAGCGGAGCGAAGCGATCCAGAAGCGTGCCTCGCAATGACGGCGGTGCAGTGGCTTACCCCCTGAAACGCGGGAACAAGGCGAGCGCGCTGTCGCGTTCCACTTGCGAAAAAATATTCGCAAGTTCGGGCATGGTGCGCATGGCGATGATCTGTTCATCGACATATTCGCGATGAATATAAGGCCAGTCACTGCCAAACATGATGTGCGAAGGCTCGGTGACAAGCGTCAACGATGCCATCGCCGCGCGCGAGCCCGAGATCGCCGTGTCGAAATAGAACTGGCCGATATAGGGCGTGACGCCCTCGGGCACGCGGTCCTTGAAGTCGGGCGGGCCGTTGGGATCCTGCTCTTCCATCAGCTTCAGGCGCAGCGAGACATAGGGCAGGCACCCGCCCGCATGGGCCAGAATCCAGCGGATATTCGGGTACTTCTTCATCACCTCATTGTAGATGAGGTTGGCCGCGATGCGCGTCGTCTCGAACGGATATTCGACAATCGAGCCCCACATTTTCAGGCTCAGCTCATCGACAAATGACGGCCGCGCGGGATGAACGAAAACCGCACATTTGCGGCGGTCGAGTTCGGCATAAAGCGCATCGCCGCAGGGATCGCCGATATAGATCCCGTTCTGGTTGGTGAGCAGGATCACGCCGTCGGCTTTCAGCACGTCCAGCGCATAGGCGAGCTGCTTGAGCGAACCCTCGATATCGGGAAACGGCAGCGGCGCAAAAAAGCCGAGCTTCTTCGGATGTCCGGAAACGAAACGGGCCAGCGCCTCGCCCGTGGTTTCGCAGAGATAGCGCGCATTGGCATCGTCGCCATGATGGACGCCGGCAACCGAGAGCGGATTGACCACAGCCGCATCGATTCCAAAGCTTCCCATCGTCTCGATGAGCGCCTCTGGATCGCTGTTCCTGCGCAGCGGGCGCGAGGGGTCGGATGCGCCCGAGCGCACCAGCGCGCGCTCATATTCCGGCAGCACGCAATGATGGTGCACATCGATGAAGCGCAGCCCGGCGCCGGGGTTCTCTCGTTCAGTCATTTTTTGTCCTCCCGTTTGGCGCGCAGAATGAAGAAACCGCAACACTTGTGCAAGGCGTAAGCGCGGCTTCGACGGCGATGAATGAGCGGAGATGGATGGCGGGCGCGGCCCATCATTGCTAGACTATGCGCGTGGCGGGGCCGTTTCGGGAATTCTCATGCAGAACCGCGAAGTCGAGCTCAAGTTTTCCTGCGCTCCCGCAGCCATGTCGCTCATTGAAGCCCATAGCGCGCTCAGCGCCGCGCTGGCCTGCGCACAGCGTTTTCTCGTCACCACCTATTTCGACACGCCAGATCACGCGCTCGCCAAAGTGGGCTTTGTCTGTCGCATTCGATCGGAGGGCGACACCCGCGTGCAGACGGTGAAAGCCGTGGCCGAGGGCCCCTTCGCGCGCCACGAATGGGAAAGCCCGATTGCGGGCTCGCGGCCAGACCTCTCGCTCGTGCCCCGAAGCCGCATCAATAGAATTTTGCGCAAAGACGATCTTGCAGCCCGCCTTGCGCCCGTCTTCACCATCGAGATCGCGCGTCGCTGCTGGAATATTGTGCACGGCACGAGCCAGATCGAGCTCAGTCTCGATGTCGGCGCGGTCAAGGACAAGCTACAAAGCTTGCCTCTGTGCGAGGTCGAACTTGAATTGAAGCAGGGTGAGTTGAGCGATGTTTTCGATCTCGCCCGCACATTATGCGCCGAAATTCCACTCCATCTCGATCTGCGCTCGAAGGCGACACAAGCGTTTGGCCTGATCGAGGGGCGCACGCCGCTCGAGAGTGCGCCGCCCGTGCCAGCACTCAGTCGGCGTATGTTTTTTGTCGATGGATTTCGCGCGCTCGCCTATGCGTGCCTGCAACCGCTCGCCACCAATGCGCCAATCCTGCGCAGCACCCAAGATGCCGAGGCGCTGCATCAGACGCGCACCGCCGTGCGACGACTGCGCGCGCTGCTGCGCATCTTTGCGCGCCAGATGGAGGACGATGAATTCACGCGGCTGCAAGGCGAATTCAAATGGCTCTCGAAACGACTGGGCAGCGCGCGCGATCTTGATGTCGCGCGGCTGTCCTGGGCGGCGCATCAGAGGACCGCGGATCTGGCGCATGCGCTGGATGACCGGCGCAAGGCCGCCTATGCGCGCGTGCTGGCAACGCTCGATATGCCACGCGCACGGCTGATGCTGATCGACTTCTGCACATGGCTCGCCTTCGGCCATTGGACCACGCAGAGCCCGCGCAAACGCACGCGCGGCGCTTTTTACGACATATGCATGCGCGAGAGCCTGCGCTGGGACAAGAAATTGCGCAAAACCGGCGCGGGGCTTGACGATCTCGATCCTGACGCGCGGCACAGACTGCGCATTCGCGCCAAGAGTTTCACCTATTTCTGCGAGCTGACAGGCGAACTTGCGGAGCAAGACCGCCCAGCCCAGAGAGCCTATCTGAAAAGCCTGAAGCGGCTGCAATCAACCTTGGGCGAGATCAACGATGCCGAGGTTGCACGGAAATTTCTGGCCGCGATGGAAAGCACGCCGGCCCTTGCGAGCGCTGTTTCCCATGCCGCCAAGCGCAACCGGCGGAATGAGGCCAAGCTCCTGCGCAAGATGGGCGCGGCCTACAAACGTTTTGCTACTGCACCAAGGCCTTGGGCGGCGCGCTGAAGCGAGAGAAGAGCTTGGCCTGCGCGCGCGAGCAGGCTATCCTGAAAAAAAATTCAGGGAGGTTTTCATGCGCTCGAAAAGAATCGCGCGAAGCGGCGGATTTGCCCTCGCGCTGGCGGGCCTTGTAGCTGGCCACCAGACATCTGTCGCGCAAGCCCAACCGGTCGCGGATTTTTATCGCGACACTGCGATCAATCTCATCATCGGGTTTCCGGTCGGCGGCGGCTATGACATTTACGGTCGCCTCGTCTCGCGCCATCTTGGCAAACATGTGCCCGGCAATCCGCGCGTTGTGCCCCAGAACATGATCGGCGCAGGCGGCATGAAGGCCGCTAATTTCATGTATGGCGTTGCACCCAAGGATGGCTCAACGCTCGGCATCATTCCCGACACGACGCCCAGCGAAGAATTGCTCGGCACAAACGGCGTCGCCTATGTGTCGAAAAACTTCAACTGGATCGGCCGCATCAGCGCGAGCGTCAATGTGCAGGTTCTTTGGGCCAGCTCCAACATCGCCACGATTGCTGATGCGCAACAGCGCGAAAGCGTGCAGGGCGGCAGCGGGCCGATGGCGCCCGCCGTCATCTACCCCAAACTCCTCAATGCGCTCGGCGGCACGAAATTCAAGATGGTGACGGGCTATGGCGGCGCGGCCGAAAGCTGCCTTGCAATGGAGAAGGGCGAGATCGATGGATGCCTGCTCGCCTGGTCGACCGTGAAAGCGGCCAAGCGCGACTGGATCGACCAGAAGAAGGCCAATATCATTGTGCAATGGGGCGCGACGCGTCATCCCGAATTGCCCGATGTGCCGACCATGGTCGAGCTCGGCAAGACGCCGGAAGATCGCGCTATTCTTGCGCTTTATGCGAGCGCGACGGAAATCGGCAAATCGATTGTCGCCCCGCCCGGCCTGCCGCCCGAGCGCGTGAACGTGCTGCGCCGCGCCTTCGACGCCATGCTGAAAGATCCCGATTATCTCGAAGAGGTCAAAAGATTGAGCCTCGATTTCGATCCGCTTTCGGGCGAAAAGATGCAGCAATATGTCGAAGACCTGAGCAAGACGCCGGCCGCCGTGCTGGCCAAGGCCAAAGACGTCCGTGACGGAAAACAATGACCAAAGGGAGCGCCGAAGTGGCCACGAAGACGATTGAAAACGCGACAGCGGCGGAAGCCTATCTCACACTCATGGCCGACCGCGGCGTTGATTATCTCTTCGCCAATGCCGGAACCGATTTTGCGCCGCTGATTGAATCGCTCAGCAAGATGGAGGTCAGCGGGGGCGCTTACCCCAAGCCCGTCACCGTGCCGCACGAGAATGTCGCGGTGGGCATGGCGCTTGGCTATTACCTCATCACCGGGCGGCCGCAGCTCGTGATGGTGCATGTGAATGTGGGCACCGCCAATGCCATTTGCGGCGTGATGAATGCCTGGCGCGGCAATGTGCCGATTCTCTTCACCGCGGGCCGCACGCCCTATAGCGAAGAGGGTGGCTTGCTCGGGCAACGCTCGGGCGAAATTCACTGGCCGCAGGAAATGCGCGATCAGGGCTCGATGCTGCGCGAATTCGTGAAATGGGATTATGAGCTGCCCAATACGCAAGTGCTGGAGCCGGCCATCGACCGCGCGATCAATCTCGCCATGAGCGAGCCCAAGGGGCCGATCTATCTCACCCTGCCGCGTGAAGTTCTGGCGGCGCCCCTCGAGACGTTCACCTATGCCTCGCCCTCGCGTCAGCAAACGCCGTCCGCACCCCATGCCGATCCGCGCGCCATCGACGAAGCTGCGGAAATGATCGCGCGTGCGGAAAATCCCGTCATCATCACATCGAGCGCGGGTCGCGACCCGAGCGATGTTGCGCGCCTTGCGGCCTTGGCGGAAATTTTCGCCATCCCCGTCACGCAGCGCAAGCCGCGCTACATGGTGTTGCCGACCGCCCATGAGATGCATCTGGGCTACAATCCCGACGCCTTTCTCGAGAAGGCCGATCTCATCATCGTGCTTGAATGCGACGTGCCGTGGATTCCGAGCAAGAAGGGGCCGCGCGCGGATGCAAAGATCATCCATATTGCGGTCGACCCCTTGTTCTCGGCCTATCCGATGCGCAGTTTCGCCAGCGATCTCGGCATTACGGGCGTGCTCTCGAGCACCCTGCCCTTGCTGACGCAGGCGCTCGAAGCTCGTCAGGGCCAGGCGCGCGATCGCATTGCCGCGCGCCGCAAGCGGCTGGCCGAAACGCGCGCCACGCAGCGCCAGCGCTGGCTCGAAATTCTCGACAAGGGCCGCACGCAGGTGCCCCTCCATCCGGCCTGGATCACCCATTGCGTGAACGAGGTAAAGAGCGACGACACGATCCTCATCAAGGAATCACCTCTCACCTGGGAACATCTCGATCTCTCGCAGCCAGGCACATTCTTCTCGGCGGGCGCGGCGGGTGGATTGGGCTGGGGCCTTGGCACGGCGCTTGGCGCAAAGATGGCGGCACGCGACCGCCATGTCATCTGCACGGTTGGCGATGGCGCTTACATGTTCGGCAATCCGATTCCCGCCCATTATGTCGCCAAGGCGGAAAACCTGCCGATTCTCACCATCGTCTTCAACAACCAGATGTGGGGCGCGGTAAAGCGCAACACGCATGAGGTTTATCCCGGCGGTTATGCTGCGCGCTCCAACCGCGAACCGCTCACCTATTTCGACACGCAGCTGGCGTTTGAAAAGGCTGTCGAGACGGCGGGCGGGCACGGCGAATGCGTCACCGATCCGGCAGAAATGCCGCGCGCCCTGCGCCGCGCCATGGACGCCATCGAGAGCGGCAATCAGGCGCTTTTGAACGTGATCTGCTCGGGGCCCTGAGGCCTCACTGCGTCACGGCCATGGCGGCTGCAAAGAGAAAAGGCAGCGCGATAATCGACACTTTCACGATGCGGGTGAACATGAGGTAGGTATCCTCGTGTTCACCGTAATCGGGATCGGGACGGTCGCTGTCGAGTTCGAGTCTTTTTTCGTCGGGCGTCATCTTGATGCTCTCCTGCCTGCGCGCATGTAGCTGGCAGGTAAACGCGAGCGGGCGGGACGGGTTGCGCTTGCCAAGCGCCGCAGTGCTTGGCACCTTGAGACGAGAGGCAGCAGGTCGAAGAGCCCGCGCCATGGGAGAGTGAAATGGTCCTGAAAAAGCTTGCACTGATGCTCGCGCTGGTCGCGCTCCCCGGCGCAGGCGCACGCGCCGATGTTGCCGATTTCTATCGCGGCAAGACGATCAATCTCGTCGTCGGCTATGGGCCGGGCGGGGGCTATGATCTCTTCACGCGTCTGCTTGCGCGCTACATGGGCGCGCATCTGCCGGGCAAGCCCGCCTTTGTCGTGCAGAACATGCCGGGCGCCGCCAGCCTGCGCGCCACAAATTACCTTGCCGTGACCGCCCCCAAGGATGGCACGGTCATCGCAGCCTTCGATCGCAACATGCCGCTGATCGCACTCATCGGCGGCAATCCGAATGTGCAGTTCGATCCGCTGAAACTGAACTGGCTCGGCACATTGTCGGATTCAACCGAAGACGCTTTCGTGCTCTGGGCGCGCAAGCGCGGGGATGTGAAAAGCATCGAGGATTTGCGCCGCCCCGGCGGCCCC
>CANBNG010000035.1 GCA_947370975.1 Beijerinckiaceae bacterium | reverse complement strand
TGCCGGCGCAGGATCCGAAACGAATCGATGCCGGACCGATAATGGTCCTCCATCCAATTATCGATCAGGCTGTAGCGCCCCCCAAGCACGACCCGAAAGATGCCGGGCTCGCTCTGGCGGGGCATCGGGTGGCTGGGAATGAAATAGTCCGCGCCCTTTTCCTCGATGATCGGAGCGGGCGTGTACAAACCCTCGATCATCGGACTGGCTTTCGCGTCAAAACAGCGTCTTCACACAATAGGGATGTCATCATTTTCACGCGCAATATCCCGTCCATCCCCTCCTAAAAAGCGTTGAAATGAACGCCGCAGAAGAGGCTGGTCTCTCATGGCCTAATGGCCAAGCAGTTCTATTTAGCACTGTTTCCGATCATGGATAAATAGCAGCAGCTATTTTTCACTTTCCACAATCACGAGGCGACCGGCGGGCGCTTCTGTCGTGGCTGCGCCGAAAATCCCGACAATAGAAATCTTGCGCCAGCTTCCCCAACGTCGCCGCCACGCTTGGCGGAAAGCGTGCTTTTTAAGTCACGCCGGCCCCAGGCAAAGGTTATGATTGATTATCTTATCGATCGACCAGAATGTTGGATAATCAGACACATACCAGCCAGAGAGGCTGCGCTTGCATATCGCGCGCATCGGGATTGTCGGTCTTTTGGCGAGGCGCAACTTGAAATAGCCTTTGATATCTTGCTGGCTTTGAGTATAACGACGCCAACTTGGGCAAACTTCCTATTTAGGTAATAAAAACGTGACCATCTCAACTCGTGACGTGAACCGCCTCCGCAAAATCATTGAACTGTGCGAGCAAGTGCTCAAAAGCGCTGAAATGCCTGACACGAAGGCGCCAGCCAAGGCCAAGGGCGCCCAGAAGACGGCCGACAAGCGCACGCGCCGGTCGGGCAAGGAGCTCGTTGCCTTCCGCAAGATGCTGGTTGCCGAGCGCAAGCGTGGCGCATCTGTCGCCGAGCTCGCCAAGAAGCACGGGATCTCTGCCGCCTATATCTACCAGCTCTAAGCGCCGCGTCAGGCTCAAGCCAACGCGACGGGCGGATAGAGGCAAGCGCTTCTGTCCGCCTGAACGCTTGAATTCTGATCATCCGACCGACACGCGCCGGCGCTCGGGTCTGACAAGCGGGATTGTTGGAGCTCAGCGCGCGACATCGACAAGCCAGATCTAAACACCATCAACGCTTGCTCGCACTTGGCTATTATGGATTTAGCTGAACGCGGAGCGCGGGCGGCGACACCTGCATTTAGTTTGCGAAAGCGATTAAGTCAGAAAGGCTCCAGAAAGCCTCATAATTCTCCCCGCACAGACATTTTTTCAAGATATTATAATAGCCTGACCTGCCTTCACGGAAGGGCTGGAAAGTCGCTCCTTCGGAATTTTTCTACCCCATTGCGCAGGTGTTCGGGTGCGAGCACCTCAACCGCGTCGCCCCACGAATACAAAAACCAGATCATTTCCAGCCAACCGGCAGCCCGGAAGCGCACGAGATAAGACCCGTCAGCTTCGTCCTCCTCCACCTGGCTCGAATGAAAGATAAATCCCCTGGCCTGCTCTGCGGCCTTGGGTGAAAAGCGCCAGATCACATCCTCGATCTCGCCATCGCGCTGGAACAGTCCAAAGCCCTGCTCGGCAAAGGCATGAATATCGAAGTCGGGCGGGCGCGTGAAATAGTCCGACGTGACTTCAGCCTCGACGATTGCATCCATGCGATAGGTCTTGATCGTGCCCGGGCGACGACTTGCGGGGTCATGGGCGACGAGATAGCGCCTGTTGCCGGCCAGAAGGCCGTAAGGCGCAACACGGCGCATGCTGGGCTCGGCCTCATGCCGGGACTTGTAGAAGATGTTCAGATACCGGCAGGCCTTGATCGATTCCACCACCTGCTCTGTAATTGCCGTGTCGATCTTTGGACGCGGGCCCGGCCGCGCGACAAAACCCCGCGCCTCCAGAAGCGCGTCGCAATCTGGTTCGAGGCGCGCAATTTTGTTTTTGGGCAGCAGACCTCGTACCTTGTCGCGCAAAGCCTCCAACGACTTCGCCTCATGCGGGAATCCTGAGCGCTCAAGTTGCAATATCGCAAGATCGAGAGCCGCCATTTCTTCCGCCGTGACGTTGAAAAAATTGCGGAGCTCACCGCCAGGCAGTCGCCACCGCTTTCGTCCTTCATCGTCCTCAAGCGTCTCGGTAGCAGAGAATTTAAGCTCCATCGCCCGCAGCATTCTGCGTGCAGTGCGTAGAGATACCGAGTATCTCTCAATAACATCTTGGATTGAAATACCTTGTCGGCGCGATGACGCCATAGTTGCCAAATCAAGCAAGCGGTCGGCTTTTGCAAAAGTCAAACGTGGTCCTCCTGTCAACATGGTTGTCAGGGTGACACCTCACAGGGAGCCGTGACAATGCCGAGAAGAAGCAGCTGACTCATGCAACCTGCTTACCCGAAAAGGCACATCTGAAGAATGCGCCATTCGCAAAAACATCAAACAATCAGGCCATATTCAGCACCCGCATGTTTTGAAATGCGGAGACATATCTGCGACAGATATCCTCGCCTTTTTGCGACAGGACTATCATGCGCGCACGCTTGTCAATATTGGCGACATATTCAATCAACACATCTTGCTGATGCAAGAGCCTGAGATGCTTCCGGATGGTTGGTTCGGTTGCTCTGATATGATTGTAGATTCTGGATAATTCGCAACGCCCCTCATGCATGACGAGAAGAACAATAATTTCCAGGGTAATTTGCGGGGGTACGCGGAAAAGATCATATTCCATTTCGGCCAACTCAAGTCTGGCTGAAGCAATATCCTGCATTTTTAGATTGATTGAAATTGCCTGTTCCATTTAAAAAAACCCCGCGTCCACTCATATCGTCAAGATATTTCAGGAGATGGACAAAAAATGACCCCCACCACCTCGCGGTTTTCGTGCAATCTGTTTTCGCTTGTACTGATTTGCTGCGAAGGGTTTAACTCAAAAGAATTTCGCAAGTCAGTTACGGTACATCCTTGGCTTTTAAGCGGATGTCTGGCGCCAATCGCCTTTTGAGATTTCAACCCTCGGCTGGCCGCACAATCAATCGCACGGAGACGATTGCAAAAGCCATGCAGCAGACAAGATAGAGGGCAAGCGGCGCCTGCGTGCTGTGGAATGACAGCGCCATCAAGGCGCTGCTCCCGCAGCCCGCCATGATCTGAAAGCAGCCGAGCAACGCGCTCGCAATCCCTGCGCGTTCAGAGAAAGGGGTCAGCGCCAGCGTGATACTATTGGCAAAGACAATGCCGGACGCAAAATAGCTGACGCAAAACGGGATGACGATCACCCAGAGATTGAAAACGCCGAGCGCAGAGAACAGCAACAATGCGCCAGCCGCCGCCATGCACACATAGAGGCCGGCCCGCACCAATGTCTGAGCCGGAAACCGCTTTATGAGGCGCTTGTTGAGAAAATTACCTGCGAGATAGAACAGCGCGGTCACCATGATCACGTGCCCATAGGCGGAGGGCGAAAGACCCATCTTGTTCTGGAACAGGATCGGGGACACGGTCATGTAGGCTGTCGTCTGGCTGAAAAGCAGCGCTGGGACGAGAGAATATCCAATGTAGTAGCGATTGCGCAGCAGCGTGCCGATGGAGGCGACCATGGCTGTGAGTTCGAACGCTTCTGCTTTCCCTTTGCGGGTCTCGGGAAGGCAGCGCGAGACCAGCACATAGAAACCGACGCCAAGCAGTGTCAGAATGAGAAATTGCAGCCTCCATCCAGCATATTCCTGCACATATCCGCCCACGACTGGCGCGATCATCGGCACGAGCGCCCAGGCGACGGACAGCGAAACGGTGACGCGCGCGAGCTCCTCCCCGTCATAGGCGTCGCGCCCAACTGCGCGCGCAACGACAACGCAGGCCCCGGCGGCGAAACCTTGCAGGATTCGGCCCACCATAAACAGCCCGATATCGGGCGCGAGAGTGCAGGCGATGGATCCCAGAACATAAATCAGAATGGCCGGCACAATCACCCGCCGGCGGCCCCAGGCGTCGGAGAGCGCACCCGAAAAGAGCTGCGAAATCGCCATGCTGAAAAGAAATATGCTGAGAGAGCCCTGAATATAGCTCGCAGGTACATGCATCGTTTCAACGATGGCGGGGAATGAGGGCAGATAAAGATCAACACCTGCTTGGGCCAGAACGACGAGCGATATGATCGTGGGCAGAAGATATTTATTTGAACCCGACATATTGGCTCCAGATCGATTCCAGATTTTCATCAGGCCGCGGCTCATCGGCGTGCTTCAGGCACGCCGAACGCGTTCAAACGTATCTGCGCTCGCACAGTCCCAGTCTTGCGCGTGGACGCCGCCACCCGAAAGCAATTCGCCGGGCGCCATGCAGGGATATTGATCGGCAAAGGTCGTCACGCGATTGTCGCTCGTGCGCAACATCAGATGCACGGCCTGCAATTCGGAAGGATGGTTCAGGCCCGCAGCTGAAATCAGTTCAGCGAGCGCCTTCAGCGTTTCCTGATGAAAACCGAACACACGCTGCGCCTTGTCGCCCACCACCAATCCGCGCGTGCGCAGAGGGTCTTGCGTGGCAACGCCCGTCGGGCAACGACCGCTATGACATTGCTGCGCCTGGATGCAGCCGAGCGCAAACATGAAGCCGCGCGCGGCATTGCACCAATCTGCCCCCAGCGCCAGCAGTCGCGCCATATCGAAGGCGGAGGCGACCTTTCCAGAGCAGCCGATGCGGATGTGTTCGCGCAGATTTGCGCCGACCAAGGCCGAATGCACGAAGGCGAGCGCATCGCGCAGGGGGGAACCGACATGATCGAGAAATTCGAGCGGGGCAGCGCCCGTCCCGCCCTCGGAACCGTCAATGACAATGAAGTCGGGCAGAATGTCTGTTTCGCGCATCGCCTTGATGAGTGCGAAAAACTCCCATGGGTGGCCAACACAAAGCTTGAAGCCGGTCGGCTTGCCGCCTGACAGCCGCCGCAATTCGCCGATGAACCGCATCATCTCCACCGGCGTGGAGAAGGTGGAGTGACCCGCCGGAGACACGGAATCCTTTCCCGCCTCGACACCCCAGATGGCTGCGACCTCGCGCGTGACCTTTGCTCCGGGCAGAATGCCGCCATGGCCGGGCTTGGCCCCTTGCGACAGTTTCAACTCGATCATCTTGATTTGCGGGTCCACCGCAAGAGCGGCAAAGGTTTCGGGCGCGAAAGTCCCATCGAGATGGCGGCACCCGAAATAGCTCGACCCGATTTCCCAGATCAGATCGCCACCATGGGTGCGATGATAGGGGCTGACCGACCCCTCGCCCGTATCATGGGCAAAGCCGCCAAGTTTCGCGCCCTTGTTGAGCGCCAGGATCGCATTCGTGGAAATGGCTCCATAGCTCAAGGCAGAAATATTGAGGACGGACGCCGAATAGGGCTGCGCGCACTGCGGACCGCCGATGGAGATGCGAAAGTTCTCATGCGCCACAGGCTTTGGCGCAATGGAATGATGGATCCACTCATGGGCGCTTCGATAAACGTCCTGCTGCGTCCCGAAGGGCCGCACACCGAGCGAGCGCTTGGCGCGCTGGTAAACAAGACCCCGACTCTCGCGCGAATAAGGCGTGCTGTCGGTATCTGCTTCGAAGAAATATTGCCGCAGCTCGGGCCGGATGTTTTCAAGCAGGTAACGCAAATGTCCAACGATGGGGTAATTGCGGAGCACCGCGTGGCGCGTCTGGAAAATGTCGTGCAATCCGAGACCGCAGAAGAACACCACCGGCACCAGCACCAGGGCGAACGCATCCCGATCCTCTGGCAGATCGACGAAGCCAAACGCCAGTGCGAGAGCGCCGAGCGCGGTGAGCAGGAGCACCAGAAAGCGCGAGCCAAAAGCCAGCAGAAGAGAACGCATCAACGCAGCCCCACACAGCAACGGACGCAGGTCTACGCCCGTGAAAATGTAACTAATTGAGATGTATAGCGTAAGCTTATCTGAGTTCAAAATGCGGCTGGGCTGTTACGGCGCTTGCGCGCCGGTTATGGGTGAGACAAGCGCTGCCCGCTCCGGTGCTTTTTGCCTTTTTCAGAAATCGGCATGAAAACCTATATATGGTTCCCTTCAAACGGATGCGGGGCCAATGACCCCCGAGGCACATGGAAGGAACAGGCTGATGGTGGCTTCAGGCGCAGCGGCGCGTTGCAATCTGCTTGTGCTGGAGGGCGACGGCATCGGCCCCGAGATCACGGCCTCCTCGGTGGAGATTCTGCGCCACGCGGATGAGCGTTTTGCGCTCGGTCTCGAATTCACATTTGCCGACATCGGTTTTGCGAGCCTGAAGAGCGAAGGCACAACCTTCACGCCTCATGTGCTTGAGCTCGCACTCAAGGCCGATGGCATCGTGCTTGGGCCCGTCTCGCACAATGTCTATCCGACGGTCGCCGAGGGCGGGCTCAATCCGTCGGGTGAATTGCGCAAGCGCCTCGATCTTTTCGCCAATATCCGCCCGGCGCGCACGCGCGAGGGCGTCGAGGCGCAAAGCCGCAAGCCCTTCGACCTTGTGGTCGTGCGCGAGAACACGGAAGGCTTTTACGCGGATCGCTCCATGCATGCGGGCCCGGGCGAATTCATGCCGACCGAAGATGTGGCGCTGGCTGTTCGCAAAGTGACGCGCAAGGCGAGCCTGCGGATTGTCAAAGAGGCGTTCGATCTCGCCCGCAGTCGCGCACGGAAAGTCTGTGTCGTCCACAAGGCCAATGTCTTGCGCCTGTCTGACGGGCTTTTTCTCGAATGTGCGCGCGAGATCGCCAGATCCTATCCAGACGTTGCCTGCGAAGAGCAGCTGGTTGACGCCATGGCCGCATTGCTCGTGCGCGATGCAAGCCAGTATGACGTGATCGTCACCACCAATATGTATGGCGATATTCTCTCCGACGAAGCCGCCGAACTGGCTGGCGGCCTCGGGCTCGGCGCGTCCCTCAATGCCGGCGAGCATCATGGCCTTGCCCAGGCCCAGCATGGCTCGGCGCCCACGCTTGCGGGACAGGATGTCGCCAATCCTTCTGCGCTGATCGGTTCGACCGCCATGCTGCTCGTCTGGCTTGCCGCGCGCATGGGGCGGCCCGAATTCGCGACCGCGGGTCACGCCATCGAGGCTGCGCTCAACACGACCATTGCCAATCCGGCGACGCGCACGCGCGATCTGGGCGGAAATCTTGGCACTTTGGCGTTCACGCAGGCCTTGATCGCCAACATCAACTGAGTTCGAGCATGAGCGAGGTTGTGCCGCGGCGGATATCGGAATGTGTCCGTGGCGCTCGCGATCGAGGGCCTTTATCTGGCTCTTCTCGTCGACGCTGGGCACGTTCGCCCAATTACGGGGTGACAGATAAAGCCCAACGATATGTCGTACCTTGTCGAAATACAGGCTTATGCTGTTCGCGTGCGGTCCGTCGCACGCAAGAAAATGGCCCCGCTTGTAGCGGACCTAATTTCAGAAGAAAGCTGCGTTTCTGTTTTATCAGCTTGGCTGACTGCCTTTATTGAGCTCATTGCGGAGGCAGAAGTAAGTTCCCAGGCAGACAACGATCAACCCCGACGCAATAATTGTCTAGTTCGCGGCAGCCGTCTCTGTTGCGGACCATTTTGGTCCAACAAGCAAGAGGACCCCGAGGAAGGAACCGCCGAGCACAGGGAGCTTTTTTCACCCAGACTCACCAACCGTGCCTTGGCGTTGCGTTGCGTTCAGCCTGGTCCAAACCACTTGCGCGCTCAAGTTCATCTTTTCTTGCGAGATAGTCTTCTCCAAGCATGGCCCTGAGGTCAGCGCTATCAAGAGCCGGCATTAACGTCTCCTTCGTGAATGTGCTGCCGGATAAGATTTGGGTGTTATTTGCAAACCCGGTGGACGCTAAATATCGCATAGCCGCACGACTACAAAAGTAATTAAACGTAAAACGCTCGCAGGCTAATCAAGCTTGCGTGAGGCGGCCCCAAATCGAAACAGTCGCTCTGGGGTTTTGCCCGTGCAGTTCAAATCAAGCCCGCTGTTTTGAGCCACCAAAAGAGAAAGCTCGAAAAATGTGACAAATACAAACCAAAGATTCAATTTCGAAGCGAAACCTCCCATAACCTATTGAGGAGACTGGGATTACGATACGCTCTCGGTTACCTTGACCTAGCAGTCGAAGAAGCACGATAACCTGTCACCACCTCAGCCGAGAAGAGAGGTGGCAGCGAGGCGAATTTAGTGGGGTCGCGACCGCCAAACCCACCGTCATCGACGCGCATCGCGAACGACTTTCAGCAAAAACCTTTGGAATTGTCGCACAATGCGCGGCAAGGCCTCGGATTTTGCCTACCAGATCGACATCGACTGATAATCGCCCTAAGCCTTGATCTGGTGACCGATCTGACAGTCTGCTCGGGCATTTTTACTTCGCCTGCGGCAAAGCTTAAATAAGAAATACTATTAGAATCATCTTGTTAGATACACTTGGCTTTGTTTCGCCATTTTTTAGATTCCAAAGTCACACAGCCTGCCAAGTCCGGCTCATGACCTCCTCCACCGCTGAGGCCCAGTCGATATCTGCTTCAAATGCTGCAACTAGATCATTGAAGTCCCAAATAGCAGAGGCCCGACGAGACCAGGCTCGCCGTTCATAGCGATCCAAGCACCTTACAGAGAATCCAGGTGGCGACCATCCATCTTGACGGTGTATCTGAGAAACGAGCGCATCAATGCAAAGTCCTGGGCTGCCTTTGGGCCAAACTCAGCATCTAGATTATGCGTCGTCATATATTCCAAGAATTCGTCGATCACAGGGTCCTTGAGTAGCGCTGGATTTGGCGTGAAGACAGGCTCGCATTTGCTCATCTTTTTCCAGATTTCGAGGCGCGCCATCCGCACACGAATGAGATCATACTGCGCTTCAGCGACTTTGCGTGCTGCTGCGATGATATTTTCATCGCTGACTGCCCCTACAAGCAGAAGCGTCATTTGCTCGATAAGTTCAGAGGACTGGCGCTCCAATTGGCACGAGGCCAGCCCATGGACAAGAGCATTGCGCGATACACGCACTTTGCCTGCGCGCGTTTTCGGGCCGGTACTTTTGAGCGCATTGAGGCGATTGGCGCGAACGCGCGCAGATATGCGAGGTGCGCTCATGCAGGGACCTCTTTGTCACGACCAGAGGGCGGGGCTGCTTTGCGCGCCTCAACTTCTGAAAATTCGGATTCGATGGTTTTGACACTGTCGCGAAGGCGACGCGCAATGGATTCACGCCGGCGGTCTATTTCCCGAAGGGCAAAATTGCGGCGCGATTCAGCCTGCATGGCCATGCGATCAAGGCACTCGATAGAATCGCGCCTGTAGGTAAAGGCGAGTGCATTCAGGTCATCGATACCCCGATCACGGGCCTGAAGGGCAGCGCGTGCGGCTGTCGCATTTTTCCAAGAGCCATTTTCGAGCTGCTTGATATGAGCCTCAGTTTCCCTGTCATGGGATTGAGAGTTCAGGAGCTCCTTGGCTGCCCGCGCGTAACAATTGCGCAATAGGGCCGCTTTCATTCTCCGAAGTCTGAGAATGTCCCAAGTAAGGTCAGTGATATCGCGCACCCAGATCGTCTCGATTGCGCCCGATGGCTTCACATCTTCCTTCATGCGCGACGAGAGCACCTCATAGGCCTGACGATCCTCGCCATCAATCACGGGTGGTGGCCCAAGCATAGCGTCCAGAGACAAAAGGAGGGCTTCAGACTGAGACGACACAACCTGCTTTGGCGGGCGTCCGCGACGCCGCGGGGAAGAGTGCATTTGAATGCTCCATGTTTAGTGCTTCCCCTCCTAATTATTGCTTAGAACAAAAAATCAAATAGTATAAATAAAATTTAGCTGTGGAAGAAAAATCAACGTTAGTTCGCTAATTTTCTTTCTAAAATACGCCTCGCACGCAAGGTGTCCCGAGAAGACGATAGTATTAGGGAAGGTCAGGGTACCCAAATCAAAGAAAATTATGGCTTTTCGTAGGGGGCCGCCAAACGCACTCCGGGGCCGCCTGTCACATCACCGCTTATAAAGACAACACCTGCCTTCTCGAGGGCTGCCTGAATTTTCCAGACCGATTCGGCATGTCCAGTAACCGGCCCATTGCGAGCCTCCATTCTCTTTACCGTCGAAATTCCGACCTCAGCATTTTCGGCTAAGGCATCTTGATTCCAGTTCAACAACATTCTTGCTGCACGTATCTGCTCAGAAAGGAGCATTGAACCACCTTGAGGGTTGACACGAATAAAATCATTATAGATACTTTTTGTATCAAAAGCGAACAAACGGAACCTATCATGAACTTTGACGCCAAAGTAGCTTTTGAAACTATCCGATTCACCGAGCTTCGTCGCCGCCTATTGGAGTTACACCCAGACCTCGACGAACAAACGCTCAATGACACGCTGGAAGGTGCCACCAATTTCAAGGAGGCTTTGGCGGCACTGATCCGCTCGGCGCTGGAAGATGAGTGCCTCGCGAAGGCGCTCAAGGAGCGAATGGAGGCGATGAGGTCGCGGCTGTCACGAATTGACGCAAGGGCTTCCAGCAAAAGGCAGGTCGCAGTCGAGACTATGGAAACAGCCGATCTTCGAAAACTGACCGAGGCTGACTTTACAGCATCGATCCGGCTCGGGCCGCCCTCCGTTTCCATCCTGAACGAAGATGAACTGCCCATCGATTATTTGATGCCCCAGCCACCAAAGCCCGATCGGCGCGCCATTCTTGCTGCCCTGACAGGGGGCGCAATTGTCCCCGGGGCGGTCCTTGCAGAGCCCAAGGTCTCACTCTCTGTCCGGAGCCAGTGACATGTCCTTCACCGATAGCCAATTACGCCAATTGAAGGCGCAGATTCGTCCCGATGTCGTCAAAGAGAGGGAGGTGGAAGGCAAAGTCCTCCACTATCTCGAGGGCTGGCATGTCGTTGCCGAAGCAAACAGGATCTTTGGTTTTGACGCCTGGGATCGGGAAACCGTACAGAGCCAATGCGTCTGGCAAAAGCAGATCGTCTACCGCTTTGCGGCGTCCTACCTCACCCGTGTGCGCATCACGGTGCGCGCCTGGTCTGCCCCCTGAAAAGTGATCCTCCCTGAAGTATGGCTTTTGAGCCTGATGGAGGACTGCGGAATGCCCAGGAAGAGACACAAGGCGGAAGAGATCGTCACGAAGCTCCGGCAAGTTGACGTTCTGACGGCGCAAGGCCGGCCGGT
>CANBNG010000034.1 GCA_947370975.1 Beijerinckiaceae bacterium | reverse complement strand
AGCCGATCGCAGGTTGCGGTGAGACTGGCCGCGTAGGCCGCAGGCGTGACGTAGCCTAAAGCCGAATGCGGCCGTCGATGATTGTAGTCGTCGACCCAAACGTCGAGCTTCGCCCTGGCGTGATCGAGACCGAAGAACAGGCTCTCATTGAGCAGCTCGTCGCGCATCCGGCCGTTGAAGCTTTCGCAAAAGCCATTCTGCATCGGCTTGCCGGGCGCGATGAAATGCCAAACGATCTGGTTGTCCTGCGCCCATGAGAGCATTGCGTTCGAGGTGAACTCGGTTACGTTGTCGGAGACGATCAGGCTCGGCTTGCCGCGCCGCTTGATCAATGTGGTGAGCTCCCGCGCCACGCGGCGGCCGGAGATCGACGTGTCCGGGATCGCCGCAAGACATTCTCGGGTGACGTCGTCGACCACGTTCAGAATGCGGAACCGGCGCCCGCTCGAGAACTGGTCGTGGACAAAATCCAGCGACCACCGCGCATTGGCTTTCGCCTCGACGAGGATCGGCGCCCGCGCCCCCACAGCCCGCCGACGGGCCTGGCGCTTGCGGACCTTGAGGCCTTCTTCGCGGTACAGCCTGTAGATGCGGTTGACCCCGGCGGCCTAGCCGTCGCGCCTGAGCAGGATGAACAGCCGCCGGTAGCCGAAGCGGCGACGCGCGTTCGCCAGCTCACGCAACCTTCCGCGCAGCTCCGTGTCAGGCGGGCGGCGGGACTTGTAGCGGATCATCTTCCGGTCCGCCCCGACGAAGGCGCAGGCCCGACGCTCCGACAGGCCCATGGCGGCCTGCAGATGCGCGACGCAGTCGCGCTTGGCGGCGGGCCCTACCATTTTTTTGCCAGCAACTCGCGCAGCGCCGAGGCTTCCAGCATCTGGTCGGCGAGAAGCTTCTTCAACTTCGCGTTCTCGTCCTCGAGTTGCCGCAGCCGTTTGGCGTCGGACACGTCCATGCCGCCGTACTTTGCCTTCCAGTTATAAAGCGTCGCCTCCGACACCCCATGCTTGCGCGCCAGATCAGCCGCCTTGGCACCCGCCTCGTGCTCCCGCAAAACGCCAATGATCTGCTCTTCCGTGAACCTTGCTCGCTTCATCTGTCCGTCCTTGGTCTGGCCGGACTCTAAATTGAAGTGGAGGAAAAACGCAGTGGCAGGTCGAATCCACTACTCCCCCGTATAAACCTCCAGAAACTTTCCAAACACCTCTCCATCCGCCTCCAGAAGATGATCGACGGCCCTGGTCTGCCGCAAGATGGCGGCCAAGGGGGGCACGCGTGGAAAGTCGGGCAGGAGGTGACGGGACGAGAGGTCCACGTCCAGCCAGTCGCCCATTGCGGCGCGGATGAAGGCGGGGTCGCTGCGCAGGCCGACAAGTGTGCAGGAGGCGAGCATGTCGAGCGCGGCGGCGATGGCGCTGCCGGTTGGCATGTCCTCGGGGTTGGAGGCCGTCAATTGCCGCACCAGCGGATTTGCGAGGAGGTCGGCGACGTCCACCGGCATGTCGAGCAAGGCGCGGCGCAGGTTGCGCTCGTCGTGGAAGGGGAGCTGGCCGGCAAAATTCATCGCCGGCTGCAGGCGCACGCTGTCGCGCGCCCCAAGGTGCTGGGCTCCAGCACTTTGGGCCGCCGCGAGCAGCAGCAACCGCTCGGCAAGCTCCTCGTAAGGGTCTTGCAGGATCACAGCCGTCTCAAAGCCGTTTTCGATCCAATAGGCGAAATTCTTGTAGAGGATGCGCCCGCTGAGATAGACCGAATCGAGCCCGGTGAGCAGGAACATCTGCGTGACGCTTTCGCGCCCGTAGCGCTCGATCCCCATTTCAAAATATTGCACCCGGTCGCGCACCGCGCTGTCGAGTTTCCAGAGCGGAAAGAGATGCGTCTCCAGCCGCAGCACCTTGCGCCTGAGCCTTCCTTCCTGCGGGCGGCGGTAGATCAGCAGGCCCGTTTCATCATCCACGATCGCAAGGTCGTGCAGGGCGGCAAGGCCCGGCAGCTGATCCGCCCCGATGTTGAACCCGCACAGGCCGCTTTCATGCCGCCCCGCTGCCACAAGAGCCGGACGCGTCTCGTTTGCCGTACAGACCAGAACGTCCGCGCCTTCCGAGATCAGGCGGATGCGCGGAATGCCGCTGAAGCCATCGGGCACGACATAGGCGATGATCCGCTCGCCCTCATCCTGTTCGACATTGAAAAGCACGGTTTGATCCTTGAAGCGCGGGAGCGCGTCTCACGCCATATTGTTGCGAACCAGAACCGCGCCGCCGAGCAGGCTCGCCCAGATGCCAAGGCTCCCGAGCAGGGTCAAAAACACATTCAGCGCCCGGCGCGGATAGGCGGCCTCCTCGGGCAAGGTCGGCTCGACGAAAGTGTTCAAATACATTTTCTTGCGCTCGGAGGTCATGCGCGCGGTCTCGAGCGCCGCGATTGCGCCAGCATAAAGTCGTTCGGCAATCTGCTTTTCAAGATCGAGCTCGGCAAAGCGCGTCATCAGGCCTGATAGTGTCGCCTGCGAGACTCCCGCGGCCGTGGCGCCCGTCACCTTGGCCTCAAGCTCGGCGATTTGCGCCCTGGTTGCCAGAATGCGCGATTGCAGCGCCTGCATCTGCGGCGCGCGCTCGGACACGGCCTTGGCCTGCGTCGCATATTCCTGCTGCAACTTGAGCAGCACGCTCTTGCTCTCCCCGAGCAGGCGGGCAATCCCGTCCGCCGTGCGCTGCACATCGAGCAGGCCCTCGTCATTGCGCAAGGTCTCGAGCCGCAGGCGCGCCGTGCTCAAACGCTGCGCGGCGCGCTCGACATCGCGCTCGGCGGCGGCCAACGCGTCCCGGTTCATGCGGTCGTTCAAATCGTTGATGAGCTGTTCGCTGACAGCGAGCGCCGCGCGCGCCATTGCAAGCGCATCGTCGCGGCTGAAAGCGCGGATTTTCACCTCCACAATACCAGCGGGCATCTTGATCGCGGCATTGAGCATGGACGTCCAATAGCGCACCAGCTTCTCGATCGGTTTTGCAGCGTCAAACCGCGCCACAGAATCGATCACGCTGGCGGAAAATCTCGCGCGGAGCCCGACGCTGTTCTCGAGTGCCTCTACGGCAGCGCGCGAGCTCAAATGATTGACGACAATCTGCGTGTCCTGAATGATGCTTATCGCCGGAATGCCACTGAGCGCGCCGACGCTGTCGAGCGGCGCAGGTTCGGCGCCGGCGACCGTGAATTTGAATTCCGAGACATATTGATCCGACGCAATGAGCCCGAAATAGAGGCCCGCGGCAGCTGTCGGGGCAACGACAAGCAGCCAGAAACTGAGGATGCCGGCCCAACGGAAAATTTTATCGCCGGCGCGCGCCTGGAACCCGCCGCCCTGAAGTCGCCGCCGACTGCGCGTGGAAAACCGCGCACGCCGCGCCGCATCCGCCAGCGCCTGCGACACAAGGCGCGCACGCTCCAGGGGTTGGAGCGCCTGCGTACTAGAGGGCTCTAGCTTATTCAATTTCCTAAACGCCCTGAAAGGAGGAACTGATTCGCAAGGTAATATCTCTATCTGTTCAGTCGGTTATAGGTCTCAATCGCACGATCAACATCATCAAACATCATCAGCTGCCCATCGACAAGGACGGCACCGTGATCGCAATAGTCTTTTACGGTTTGCATCGAATGGGAAACGACGATGAGATCTGCGCGCTGGCGACGCTCGTCAAAGGCTGCCTTGCAACGTGCTTGAAAACGTGTATCGCCCACGGCCGTGATCTCGTCGACAAGGTAGCAGTCAAATTCAATGGCCATCGACAGCCCGAACGCCAGTCTTGCCATCATTCCTGATGAATAGGTTTTGTAGGGAGCGTCGATATAGTCTCCGAGCTCCGCAAAATCCTCGACAAAATCCATAACATTTTCGATGTGCTCGCCATAAGCACGAGCGACAAATTTGACATTCTCACGACCCGTCATTTGCGGGTGGAACCCACCTGAGAAGCCCAGTGGCCAAGAAACGCGGGCAGAGCGCCTTATTTTCCCAGAATTTGGCAACTCGGTTCCGGCGATAAGCCGCAGGAGGGTAGATTTTCCTGCGCCATTGACGCCCAATAAGCCATACGAGCGCCCAGACTGAAAGACCGTGGAGACATGATCCAAGACAATCTTAGTGTGGCCATTCGTTCGATAAAATTTGAAAACTCGATCCAGTTGAATCATACAAGTATTCATTCCTGGTTTTTCGGCTCACTCTCCTTGCGATCATAGCAAGGAAAAGTCGATTGGTAGAATCGAGATCTGTAGCGGTCTTTTCTATAGGTCTGATCACCCTGATCGATTAACATAGACTTGAGAATCGACGGGTCTGAAAATGATACTGAATACGTTTATGGTTCGGACAAAAAGGCTTCTCGCAGATGCCGCTTATATGTTCTCCAGGTTAACTCGGAAATCGGAAGGAGGGGACGTTCTCGCGCAGGCTGAAGCGTTAGCTCGAACGCAGCACATAAGAGACCCTATTTCGTCCCAAAACCTAACCACACCATTGATTTCATTCGTCGTGCCGACCTTCAATACGCAGCCCCGTTACCTTGATGATTTGCTGACGTCCTTCAGAACACAAGAAACGTCGGGATTTACGTGCGAGCTGATCCTGAGCGATGACGGCTCAACCTTTTCACCCACATTGGCATGGCTCAACCAAAATTGTGCACTTCCTGATGTGAAAATCATTCGCGCCGACGCCAACGGGGGAATCGCACGCGCGACCAACCGGGGATTGGGCGCAGCCCGTGGCCTGTTCGTCGGGCTTCTCGATCATGACGATGCGCTCGCACCCTACGCAATCGACCAGATGGCACGCGCACTTCTCAGCCATCCGAACTGCCAGTTTCTCTATACGGATGAGGTAATTACAGACGCCAAGCTGCGCGCGCAGGATTATTTCCTGAAACCCGCCTGGGACAGGGTTCTTCTGTCAGGCGTCAATTACATCAACCACCTGTCGCTCTATCGCCGCGAGCGGCTGCTTGGCATAGGCGGCTTGCGGGAGGGTTTCGAGGGCTCGCAGGATTACGATCTGGTGCTGCGCTTCACGGCCGGGCTGGACGATGGCGCGATCCTTCATCTCCCCTATCCGGCCTATCTGTGGCGTCGCGATGGAGCGAGCTATTCCACAATTTTTCTCGAACGCGCGACCGCTCATGCCCGCGCGGCCCTGTCGGAGCATTTCAGCCAGACGGGAGGATCAGTCCCTGTCGAAGGCGCCCTGAGCCCCGACCTCCATCGCGTCAGGTTCGACAAACTTGTGCAGGATTGGCCGCTGGTTTCCGTCATTATTCCGAGCATCGACCATTACGATCTGATCTCGAAGACATTATCAGGCCTGTTTGAGGCAACCGACTATCCGCACCTTGAAGTGATCGTCGTCGACAATGGGACGCGCGATACGCGCGTGCTGGCGCTTTATGACTCGCTTGCGAGGCGTCACCCCGGCTTTCGCGCACTCACGCGGCGCGAAGATTTCAATTTCTCCCGCTCGGTCAACCGCGGGATCAATGTCGCCGCCGGCGACATGATCCTGTTTCTTAACAATGACGTCGAGGTTACCAAGCCTGACTGGTTGAAGGAAATGGTGTCCTGCATGAACTACAGCCAGGCGGGCATTGTTGGTGCGCGCCTGCTCTATCCCAACGGCACTCTGCAACATGCAGGCGTGATCGTGGGCTTTGGCGATCTGGCCGGGCACTGGTTTGTGGGCGCACCAGAAGATTTTCCAGGGCCGATGGGCCGTCTGCGCGTGCGCCAGAGCTTCACGGCCGTGACGGGCGCCTGCATGCTGGTGTCACGCGACTGCATTACGGCGATTGGTCGTTTCGATGAGACAGCCTTTGCAATCGCTTATAACGATATCGATTACTGCCTTCGTGCTCGTGAAGCCGGGTACCGAACTGTCTGGACCCCCTTTGCCACGCTTATCCACCACGAATCTGCTACCCGTGGGAGCGATACGTCACCCGAGAAGATCGAGCGCTTCCGAGCGGAGCAGGAAAAACTCAAGCAGAAACATCAGACAGTTGGCTACAGCGACATGGCATGCAGTCCGTGGTACTCAACTGATCGATCAGCGCCTGTAATCGCACAATTGGCTCAGTTACCATTACCGCGCTAGCCCGTAGATCGAATTTCATTGTCACGATCAGACAAGAGGTTTTTAATTGCACTCGAAAAACGTACGCCGCGCGATTGATAGCTTCTTTTTTGGCCTTTTATTCGCGGGAAAGGCGCTCGGACAGCTTCAGCGAATAATCGGAAATCTATTTATTCAACGATTAGCGCCTGAGCGTTTCGACAACAGAAAATCAATAGAACTCGATCAGTACGTGGCAAGTATGCCGTGTCCACAAAATGCGGTTGATCTGCTGCCGGGCTGGAATCACGCCCTCCCGCCAGAGATCGAGGCAACAGCCGGTTCCGGTTGCTTTTACAATGATCCGCGCATTCTCTGGGCGCTTGAACAATTTGGATCGCTCGAGGGGAAAAAGGTTCTTGAAATAGGGCCTCTTGAAGCCTCGCACACTTACTTGCTTGAGAAACACAAGCCACTGCTTCTGCATGCGGTCGACGCCAACAAGCTGTCCTTTCTGCGCTGCCTCGTCGTGAAAGAACTCCTGCAGCTCAAAATTGCGCGCTTCTTTCTCGGTGACTGCCAAGAATGGCTAGAACAAACCACTGAAAAATATGACTTTATCGTCGCCTCAGGCGTTCTCTACCACATGATGGATCCGGTTCGTTTCATCGAGCTGATGGCCGCGCGCACAGATTGCATCTTCATCTGGACCCATTATGCCGATGAAACGGAGATGCCGCCTGGCGATATCCGACGCGCGGCCTTTATCGGCGACATGGAAGCCGAAGAGCGCCATGGCGTTCAAATTCGCAGCCACCGGCGCAGCTACCACGGCGCCTGGGTGGACAAGGCGTTTTGTGGCGGCATTCATGACGCGCACCGCTGGCTGGAGCGAGACGATATTCTCGTCCTGCTTGGGGCGCTGGGATTTGACGATATCCGGCTTTCAAGCCAACAGCCCGATCATCCCAATGGTCCCGCCTTCTCGATCTACGCGCGTCGACGCGAAAGAGAAAACGCAGACGTCGGCGATGCTCAAGCCCCTGCGGTTTCGTGATGACCCGTCCGCAACTCAGTCCCCATTCGGGCACGGAAGCGACGGTCAATGGATGGATTGCAACAAGCCATCGTCCGTGGATGGAGCTTGTCATGTCCGCGATGGAGATCCAGGGAACGTGGATCTGCATGTCCTATCGGGCAAGCTATCTCGACCATCTGGTGCGGCCGCTGATCAGATTTGAAACTGACGACGGAACTGATGAATGGGACGCGATGAGCGCGCCGCTGTTTGGCATGGCCAGATGGATTGGCCGCGTTCCAGACAAGACCCGGCGGATCTTCATTTCACCCGTGGATCGCGCTGGCCCCTTTGGCTTCGAGGTGGACGCCATCACGCCGATATCCCGCGCGCAGCTCCTGGCGCGTGCATTCAGGCGGAATTTCAAGACCGCGGCCATGGCCCTGGGTGCGCGGTTCATTCATGCGCGCCAGGAGGCGCGCCAAGCCCTGATGTTTGCACGCGGCGGCACGCCCTTGAAAGCATATGCTGCATGGCGCGGAGCCCTTGAGCGCCCCTATGAGCCTCATGGCCTCGACGCGCCAAGGTGTCGCCCGGAGGATCGCCCGCATATCCGTTTTGTCATCAGCCCTCGGGACAAAAACGCGCGGGGAGACGCAGCAATCGTAAGCAGCCTGCTTGCAGGCGCCTATGATAATTGGTCGCTTTGCGTCTCCAATGATGCCCCACATGCTTTTGGTACCGACCCGCAGCTTGTTTCGCACGTGGTCGTTGCGCCCTCGGGGCAGAGTGACGTGACAGATGGCCTGAGATTGCAGGATCTGGTTGCACGCCTCGACATGGCGGCACACTTGCCAGCCTATGCCCTGCCGACCCTGATCGAGACCGCCGCACGCGAGATGTCAGCGCAATGTTTTTATGGCGATGAAGATTGTCGGGGCGAGTCGAGCCCGGAGTTGAAGCCCGACTGGAGCCAGTTCTCGGCGAACGGCTCATCCCCTTTGGGTCGCCTTGTCTATTGGCGCGCCGGCACAGTGCGGGGCGTGCAAACAAGTGCAGAGTTTGACTCGCCCGCCTGGCGGCAAGCGGCAGTGGCCACCATACCTGCCGATGACATCCACCACATTCGCCGTGTTCTTGTCAGCCACGCCCGAGAAAACGGGGGGCAGGTTCAACTAGAACGCACGGAGGAAGATGCCTCGACCTCGCAGGTCAGCGTCTCCGTCATCATCCCGACGAAGAATCAAATTGGCTTGTTGCGAAAATGTCTGGATGGGCTTCGCTTTGGCACCGATCATCCGATCCTTGAAATAGTGATCGTCGACAATGGCTCGGATGCACGCACGCAGGCTTTCTACGCGACGTTGCGCGACGAGCCGCGCATCACAATCCTTGACGTTCCCGGCGACTTCAATTTTTCGGCTCTCTGCAATGCAGCGGCCGACATCGCGAAGGGCGCATGCCTCGTATTTCTCAATAATGATATCGAGATCCTTGGCGGCAATTGGCTCCACCCGCTCGTTACGCACGCCATGCAGGACAAGGTTGGCGTGGTCGGCGCCAAGCTCCTATTTTCATCGGGCCGGATTCAACATGCGGGCGTGGCTGTCGGGCTCGGCGGTTATGCCGATCATGTCAGCCACGGTGCGCGCGCCGACGATCCGGGTTACTTGTCCAGGCTACGCAATGTTCATGAAGTTTCTGCGGTGACTGGCGCCTGCATTGCCGTCGAGGCCGCAAAATTCCGGGCGGTGAACGGGTTCGATGCGGTCAATCTCCCGGTGGAGCTCAACGATATCGATCTCTGTCTGCGCCTCAAGGCTGCGGGCTGGGGCACCATCATGTGTCCGGATTCCGTGCTGATCCATCATCAATCGGCCTCGCGCGGATTTTCGCTGCGGCCCTTTGAACGCTATGGCCGCGAACGGTCCTATTTCCGCGCCAGATGGCGCGACGTGATCCGTGACGATCCTTTTTTCCATCCCGCCCTGTCTCTTTTTTCCACCGAGCCTGCTCTGGATGGCTGATTTGAACATCAACATTGGCGACACGATGCCCGAATCGAAACGAATTCACGTCAGCCTCGTCTGGCGATATGAACGCCTGGCCCTCGACTGGCTGGTGCGACGCGTTCCCGCCTCTGTCACGCCGGACATGTTGACCGCATTCGGGACCTTTGGCTCAGCTGTCACGCTGGTTGGCTATGGCCTCACATGGGTAAGCCCGGCGTTTCTTTGGCTGGCTTCATTCGGTCTTTTCATTCATTGGCTTGGCGACTCACTTGATGGAAATCTGGCGCGGCATCGCAAGATCGAGCGCCCGCGATATGGCTATTTTCTCGACCAGACGGTCGATGTCGTCGGGAATCTGCTGATCGCGCTTGGGATGGCCATTTCGCCATTCGTGCGCGCGGAGGTCGCGCTTTTTGCGCTGGCCGGATATCACATGCTTTCAATTTATGTCTTCGTTCGGGCTTATGTGTCGCGGGAATTTCATGTCGCGGTCTTCAATTCCGGGCCGACAGAAATTCGCCTGATGATCGTTGCCATGAACATGCTGATCCTCGTTTTTGGAGCCGCGTCCTTCGATCTTCTGGGCATGCAGGTTTCATGGTGTGATATCGCGATGAGCCTGCTTGGCCTCGGCTTTATGGTTGCCTTTGCCAATCTCGTCTTTGTTTACGCCAAGGAATTGCGCCAGGCGGACGAGGATGCCCGTGCGGGATTTTGAGACGTTGCGCAGGATACGCGCCTGATGCCAGCGGAATAGCGGCGCGTAGAGGCTATGCAGCCAGCCAAAGGCCCAGATGAGACGCGTTGGCGCGATCATGAAGACGCCCGCCTCCGCCTGTGACAACAGGCGCGCGGCAATGACATCGACCGGCCAGACGCCCCCACCCGCTGTGATCTGGCGTGTCGCCTCGGGCTTGAGCAGATTTTCTTGCGCGAGTTGCGGCGTATCCGTGTCCGGAGGAAAGGCGACGCCGACTGCTATGCCAAAGGGCGCGAGTTCCACGCGCAGCACTTCCCCAAGGCCCCGCACTGCAAATTTGCCCGGTGCATATCCTGAATATCCCGCAACGCCTGCAAAGGCTGCTGCCGAGGCGATCAGCGTGATGCGCCCGCCACCTTGATTGCGCATATGCGCGGCGATCGGCTGGACGAGATGCAATGTGCCGAAGAAATTCGTCTCCATCTGCTGGCGATGACTGGCAAGTGCGAGATCGAGGAACATGCCGGGCTCGACCATTCCGGCCGATGTGATCAGCCAGTCGATCCGCCCATGTTTGCGCAGGATTGCGGCGATGAGCACTGCGCAGGCTTGCGCATCACAGACGTCCAATGCATGGGCTTCGACCGCCGCATGTCCGGCCTGTCGCAAGTTCAGCTCGGCGCGCTCCAGACGCCGGAGATCGCGGGCAAGCAGGATGACGTGGTAATTGCGCTGCGCGAGCCAATGCGCGCAGGAAAGGCCGATGCCGCTCGAACCGCCCGAGATCAAGGCAATCTTCATCCGCGCGCCTCGCTGACAGAATATCCGCCGTCGGCGGCCGCACGCCTTGGCTCAAGCTCCGCGCGGGAATCATCGAGAAAATACCAGCGGTCGATATTGGCGCTGACGATGGGCTCGATGAGCGCGTTCAGGAAGGCGACATCCGCAAGACGGTTGGCGTTGCTCTGCGCGGGCATGGGCTGGGGCTTTGAAATGACGAGCCTGAAATTGCAGGAGCCCAGCCGTTCGCAGTGAGCGGTGACAATGTGAGCATCTGTGCGCCGCGCCAGACGCGCGACAATCGCAAGATTTCCGCGATCATGCGGCTTGCGGCCAAACAGCGGGGCCATCGAGGTTTGGTGGCGCGCTTCGTCGCCAAACAGCGCAACGCAGCCCCGCGCCTTCAGAATCGTGATGGCGTCCTGAATCCCGCGCCGCGTTGGCGCAAGCAAGCGCAGTCCAAATCGGGTTCGCGCATTTTCCGCCACCTCGCGCTGGAAGCTGCTTTGCGGGGGCTCATAGAACGAGGCACAGCTGAGCCCCGCACTCTGGAGCCCGGCAGGGATGACCTCCCAATTGCCGGTATGGAGCACGATGGCCATGAGTGGGTCGCGCCCGACCATGGCCATGAAAGCAGGATCGAAGGCCAGTTCCACCCGCCCCTCGGGAATCAGGCGGTCGAGAATGGCAAATTCAGCCATCACGCGGCCCACATTATCGAGGAACCGCCAGACCATCTTCTGGAGTTCGGGCTCGGTCAGCGAGGGATCATGAAGCTTCAGATTGTGCCGGGCGCCTGCCAGAATGTCCGCCCGGTTAAGTTTCACATTCAGGCGGACAACGAAACTGCCGATGGCGGAGGTGAGCTCAACCGGCAGCCAACGCATCAGCCGATACAGGCTGCGCTCCCACAGATCGACAAGGCGAGGGGTTGTGCTCATCCCGACCTCCCCTTGCGTGGATGCACATTGACCGGGAGGCCGTGGGCGGGGCGCAGGGTCAACCGACAGACGGGGGCCACCTGATAGCCCGCGCGTGGGACCACCCGAAACCTCTGGGCCAGTAGCGCCAGGCACAAGGCGGCTTCGTCCTGTCCGAAATTCATGCCGGCGCAAATCCGGGGGCCGACCGAAAACGGGATGAAGGCGAAGGGATTGATCTTCGCCTCTCCCATGAAACGCTCGGGCAGAAAATGATTGGGCCTGTCCCAGAGAT
>CANBNG010000033.1 GCA_947370975.1 Beijerinckiaceae bacterium | reverse complement strand
TTCAACTCGAAACTGCGGGATGAACTTCTGAACGGCGAAATCTTCTACACGCTCAAGGAAGCGAAGATCATCATCGAGCGGTGGCGGCGGCACTACAACACCATCCGACCGCACTCATCGCTGGGCTACAAGCCTCCCGCCCCCGAGGCCGTGAAGTGGCCCGCTGCGCAACCCGGACCAACTACGCCGGCCACTCCAGCCATAGCGCCACGGCCGATCATGAACTAACATTTAAAACGGAGCACTCGACGGGGGCCGACCACGAGGTCGGGCGGGTGGTCTGGCTGGCCTTGCGGCCGGGGGTGGCGGAGCGCGTCGTCATCACCCGGGAGATACTCTCGGGTGGCCATCCAATGTGGCGTCAACCGTGTAAAAGCAACGCTGTTTGGACTATTCGACCGGGATGTTGCTCGGCCGTCCTTTGTGACGCTTCACCGAGGCCCAGAACCGCCGCAGCGCATTCTCTGGTGACCCTGCGCCCGCCTTCTCTAGGACGAAGTGGGCCAGCCGTCCGAACGGCCGCTTGTCGCTGCGGCTGCTGCGAGGTGCCTCGCCCGTCGCATGGAGCCAGAGCAGGGCGAGGTCCGCGACCAAGGTATCGACCGCATCGTCCGCCGGATGGCCGCCTGTGTGGATCGACTTGCTTGTATTTGCAGGCTCGCCGAATGGCTTCAGTCTCAAGAGCTCGCCCATGATCATGGGCTCGACATGCGGGGCGGAGTTGTTGCCGTTCGCTCGCAGTTGCCCCAAGGATCGAGCTCAGTTCTTCGTAGGGGGAGGTCTGCGCCCAGGGGCAAAATGTCTCCCAGGTCAGCTCGGCGCCGCCAGCCAGCTCGGGATGGCGTACCATTGCGCTATGCAGCAGCTCGTCCCGCGCTGAACGGCGTCGATGATCTTCCGCCTCATGCTGCCGATATTTGGTGAGCGCTGACTGGAGGGCTGCGACAAAAGCGTCGACCTCGTCTGGCATTTCTCTTAAGCTCTAGTATCTCGTTCCTTTTTTACGCCCTGGGGCGCAGGTGTAGCAACATCGGATCGGCTGAGCTGGTCAGGGTTGCTCTTAGCCCGATTCGCCGATCATCGCCGGCCGTGATTTTGGCGGCCATGGTCGCCTTGGCATCGTCTTTATTCGGTATCTTGTGCTGCGTGGGGCGGTGCTGGCCAATAACCCGGCAGGCGAACCGTTCTGAGAATGCCATGTTCGGCGACGCGCGGGGCTTAGAAGCCTCCCGAGGTAGCCTTGTGTCTCTTCCATGGCATTCCTCAGTTCGCCATCAGGCTTAGAAGTTATACTTCAGGGAAGATCTCTTTTCAGGGGCAGGCCATCTTCTTTCGCTTGGTGGGCCCTTTGGTCGACAAATAAAAAGATGGCGCGTAACGCGGCCCGACAAGGCTTAGCTACGGTTTACATTGGAGGTAGACATTCGTACGATTTGAGAAATTGAGGCGAGCCCTTTCGAGGAACGTCCATAAGGGGGGAGCATGCGCTACGCGATAGCTGTTGATATCGGGGGCACCTTTACGGACCTCGTTGCCTACGATCACGACTCTCGGCATGTGGTCTATTCCAAGAGCCCCACAACTTACGCTAACTTCGCAGATGCCATTTTTCATTGCTTTGAAAAAGCGGGCGTTAAACCAGCCGAGGCGCAGTTCCTAAATCACGGGACCACACTGGTCATCAATGCCCTCCTGCAACGCAGCGGTGCAAAGACCGCGCTCATGACGACCAAAGGATTCCGCGACATTCTCGAGATCGCGCGCGGTAACAGGCCCGATCCTTTCGATCTTCACTACAGCCGACATGAACCGCTGATCCCGCGTGAATTGCGCTTTGAAGTGACAGAGCGCACGGCCTCGGACGGAGAAATCGTGACCCCGCTCGACGAAAGCGAGCTGCAAAACCTTGCACAACGCCTCGCCGCGGAAGGTGTCGAATCTGTTGGTATCTTCTTCATGAACTCCTATGCTAATCCGGCTCACGAGGAGGCGGCGGCCGCCCGCCTGCGCGACCTGATGCCCAGCGTCTACGTCACGCATTCAACCAGCCTGACGCGGCAATGGTATGAATTCGAGCGCACGTCCACGGTCGCTGCAAACGCCTATGTCGGCCCGACTGTGGATTCATACATCCGTCGTCTAGAGGGAGATCTTGCGACCAAAGGCTTTGACGGCTCGCTCCTGATGATGGGTTCAAATGGCGGCCTGCTCTCGGTCGAACGAACTTGCGAGCAACCCATTGTGCTCGTGGAATCAGGCCCGATTGGTGGCTGCATCGGCGCGGGCGCTTATGCAGAAGCCCTTGGCTTGAAAAATGTCATCGCCTTTGACATGGGTGGGACAACGGCAAAATGCGCGCTGGTCGAAGATGGCCGCTTCTCGGTGGAATCGACCTATTATGTTGGCGGCTATGTCAAAGGCTTCCCGATCCAGTCGCCGGTAATCGACATTGTCGAGGTCGGCGCCGGCGGGGGGTCCATCGCCTGGGCCGATACGCAAAACCGTCTTCACGTCGGCCCGCAAAGTGCGGGATCAACGCCAGGTCCTGTCTGCTACGGCCGCGGCGGAGACAAACCCACCGTTACCGACGCCAATCTCGTGCTCGGCCGACTGAACCCGGAAAATTTCCTCGGCGGCGACCTCACCCTGGACGTCGAGGGCGCGCGTAACGCCGTTGGCCATCTCGCAGATCGCCTCGGCTATACAGGACCCGAAGGCCTTCTGCAGATGGCGGAAGGCATACTCGCGATTTCGACCGTCATTATGGGCGGCGCTATCAAGCAGGTGTCTGTCGAGCACGGGCTCGACCCGCGTGACTTTGCTCTGTTCTGCTATGGTGGGGGCGGCCCACTGCATGGCGTTTCACTGGCCCGCGAACTTTCCATACCGCTCGTTATTATTCCACCCGAGCCCGGCAACTTCTCTGCCATCGGCATGTTGCTGGCCGACGCGCGGATCGACCGCTCCTCGACCTTCACCGGGCTTCTCGATGCAGACACTCTTGCCCGTTCCCGAGATGTATTTAGCGTGATGGAAGAAGATGCGCGCGAGGCGCTTGCTCGCGACTTCGGCGCGCAGGAAATCTTTCTCGAACGCCATGCCGAGATGCGCTATCGCGGCCAGAGGCACAACATCAAAGTGCCCATTGCAAACCTCGGGGACACAGCTTCAATCGAAGCGGCTTTCCACCGCGACTACAAACGCCGCTACGGACATGCGGACGTGAATACGGCTATCGAAGTTCAAGCCTTGCACCTCGCCGCCTTTGCGCGTCAGGAGCGGCCCGATCTCGAATGCCTGCCGCGCAGGCCGAGCGCGGAACAAACCGTGCTGGAACGGCGCGTGCACTTTGGCGGTTACGGCATGACGAGCGCGAAAATTTATACGCGAGATGCTCTGCCTTGCGGGTTTTCCGCGAACGGCCCCGCGCTGATCGAAGAATACGGATCGACAACACTTGTGTGGCCGGGCGACCGATTCGAGGTCGGCGCGATGCGCGAGATCCGCATCCACCTTGCTGGACATTGAGGAGATCGGCATGAGTGTCAGCACCGAATCTGCCGCCATGGTCGATCCAGTGACCCTCGAGGTCATACGGTATGGCCTTGTTTCGATCACCAACCAGATCGACGCCAATATCAAACGGACCGCATTTAGCCCCTACATCTACGAGTATAACGATTTTGCCGTTGGTATCACGGGACCGTACGGACAATTGCTTGCGCAAAACACCGGTGGCATGCCGCCCTTCGTCGCGGATTCAGTCGGCATGGCAGTGCGTGACGGCATCGCCATTCTCGGCCATGACCGCCTGCATCATGGCGATGTGCTCCTCTGCAATCACGCTGCGGTACAGGGACAGCATCTCAACAATACGGTAATGTACACACCGGTTTTCGTGGGTGAAAATAAAGACCGATTGATTGGCTTTTTTGCCATCAACGTCCATTGGATAGACATCGGGGGCTCCGTGCCGCGCTCGACAGATATTTTTATGGAAGGTTTGCAGCTGCGTTCAATCAAGCTATGGTCAAAGGGTGAGCCGAACGAAGATGTCTACCGAATTATCGAGAATAACACGCGTACGCCTGTCGAGCTCATGGGCGATATTTCGGCGCAGCTTGCCGGATGCTTTTTGGGACGCGATCTGACAGCACGCCTTGCCGAACGCTACGGCGCAGACACTTTCGAAAAGGCTGTCGAACGCGTTCTGGATCAATCCGAAGCGGTGGCGCGTGACATGATCCGCGCTATGCCGGACGGGGTCTATTCCGCAGAGACCTTCCTCGACGATGACAGAACAAGCGATAACCCTGTCCCGATCCGTGTAAAAGTTATCGTCGACGGCGATGAATTGACCGTCGATTTTTCCGATATGGCCGAGCAAGTACGTGGACCGATTAATTCGGGCTATTTTGGCGGTGGCCAGACAATCGCACGTGTCGCATTCAAATATCTCATGGGCGCAACGGAAATGGCCAACGAAGGCACATTCCGACCCATCAAGCTCATCCTGCCGAAAGGCAAGATTATCAGCGCCGACCCAACCGCTCCTATGGGCAATTATTCAACGCCATTTCCCACTGTCATCGACGCAATTCTGAAGGCGCTGGAAAAGGCTCTGCCCATGCGCGTGACCGGCGGACATTTCGCGACGCATTCGGGGGTTCGCTTCCATGGGCGACGACCTGACGGCTCGGCGCTGGAGGCCCATGACAGCGGTCACGGCGGCTGGGGTGCGGGCGCCAATCATGACGGGTCTGGCCCCTATCGCACGATGGCGCATGGCGACACGCGGATCATCCCGACCGAATTGCAGGAGAGTCTTTTGCCTTTCCGCATCGAAGAGTTTTGTTTGAATGAGGATTCAGGCGGTGCCGGCAAGTTCCGTGGCGGGCTGGGGTTTCGAAAAGTCTATCGCATGCTGGAAAGCGTTCAGCTGCAGACGAATCTAGATCGTACGAAATTTCCGCCTTGGGGTGTTCAGGGTGGATGCGCAGGCAAGCCGGGGCGCTTTACCTTGCAGCGCGTGGGTCAGGATCACGCCGAGACCATTGGCCGCGAACGCAGTCGCATGCTTCAGCCCGGCGACATTTTCACCGCAGAAACCGGCGGCGGGGGCGGCTATGGCGATCCGCGCGAGAGAGACATCGAACGGATCCAGAAGGATATCGATCGGGGTTACGTCACGCCGGATGCTGCAATCCGTGATTACGGCATAAGCATTGACGAAAGCAGACGCGTCAAAAAAGTGAACGGGGCCCCAAGCGCCGCTAAGGCGTGGGCATCGGACTGACGGGAGGAAACGGCAATGAATCTGCGCACCAGTTCTATAATGGCGGGCATTTGTCTGCTGACCGGCTCACCGGTGCTCGCCCAGAGCGTGGAGCAGTTCTATCGCGGCAACGCGATCAATATTTACATCGGAACCGGCGAAAGCGCGGGAGCTGTCGGAGCCTATCCGCGCGCGCTTGCGCAATTCATGCCGAAATATATGCCCGGCAGGCCCAATTTCGTGATCCGCAATATGCCCGGTGCTGGCGGCGTGAAGGCGGCCAATTTCGTTTACCATCTCGCCCCGCAGGACGGAACGGTCTGGGGATTTATCACCCGCGGCTTTCTGCTCGCGCCGCTGCTCAAATATCACGGCGTGGAATTCGATCCGACCAAATTCAAATGGATCGGCAGCCCTGCGAAGACCGTCTCGATCGGCGCTGTCTGGTCAGCCAATACTAACGTGCGAACAATTCAGGATGCCATGCAAAGCGAAGTTGTCGTTGGCGCAACGAGTTCCGGTCAGGATACCGGCGTTTTTCCCAAAGCGCTGAACCAGCTTACAGGCACCCGTTTCAAAGTCGTAACTGGCTACAAAAGCGTGGGCGATGTCGATCTCGCGATGGAAAAAGGCGAGGTGCAGGGCAAGGTCGGCTTCACATGGGCATCTCTCAACAGCGGCCGATCGACGAACTGGGTTCGCGACAAAACTGTTTCAATCCTCGTTCAGCTCGGTGTTGAGAAAGATCCAACAATTCCAGCCGACGTGCCGCTAGCGCTCGATCTTACAAAAACGCCGGAGGACCGGCAATTACTCGAACTCCTCTGCGCGCCCTCGGCGACAGGCTATCCTTCTTTCCTCGGACCTGGTGTACCTGCGGAACGTGTCGAGGCTCTCCGCGCAGCCTTTAGAAAGACAATGGCCGATCCCGAATTTGCCGAGGCGCTTAAAAGGCAAAACCTCGATCTTGATCCGATCCGGGGGGAGGATATCGCGGCCATCGTCGCGCGCCTCTATGCGCAACCGGCCTCGGTCGTCGAGCGTGCACGCGAAATGCTGCCCCCCTCGTGACAGTCTGCGGAAGGTTCGTCCGGGAAGCTTGACGCGCTACGGGCTTGCTAGAGGCAGGACGGAGTCGTCCCACTCCAGCGCTCCGGTATTACCCGACAATGGAACGTTTCGTGCTCGGCGTGAAGTTCAAGGTCATTTCAGGCTACAAGGGTTCGAACGAACTCAGCCTCGCCCTGCAGCGCAACGAGATCCAGGGTGTATGCGGCATTTTCTGGTCGAGTGCGCGCCAGCAATATCCTGGGCTCATGCAACCCGACGGCGACTTCAAGGTCATCGTGCAGCATGATGCGCGCTCGATTTCTGCGCTGAAAGAGGCCGGCGTCCCACTCTCGGTTGATTTCGCGCGCACACCCCAACAGAAGGAAGCGCTGGAAGCCTTCCTGTTGCAGGGCTCGATCAGCAGGCCCTTCATTCTGCCTCCGGATGTCGCGCCAGATCGACTGGCTGCAATGCGCAAGGCCTTGGCAGACGTGCTGAAGGATCCCGAGATGCTTGCAGAAGCACGCAAGAGCGGGCTCGACATCAGTCCGGAAAGCGGTGAGGAAGTAACCGCGCAGGTGAAGAAGATCTACGCAACCTCGCCCGAAATTCTCGCCTACCTTCGCAAGGGTGCCGAGACATCCAATTAAGAGCAGGAACGCAAAAAAACGCCCGGCGCTGATACATTGCCCGGCGTTTTTCTTGGATAAGTATGATGGGTCGCTGTTGGATTTTGGCAAACCACTGACCTGCTGTGGGCCCTGGGTCGAGCGCTGAATTGCCCCATGCGTGGCACTTCAGTCCAGATAATTGAGCTCTACTAAAGTCCAGCCAACGTACTCCACAAGCCGACGGGGTCAGCTGCTGCTTTCAAAAGGTAGGTCGCGATTGAGCGCATGCAGCACGTTTTGCAATGCAGAGAGATGGTTTGACCTCACAAGCGCAACTGCAAGATCGACGTCGCGATCCTCGATGGCTCTGAGCAGTCGCTTGTGGTCATCCAGCGACCTCAGGAGTCGATCTGGCTGCGAAAGGCTCAACCTCCGGAGTGGAAGCGTTCTGAGCAGCAGGGATTCGACCACCTTCCTTGCCAGGCGGTTCCCGCCGACACTTGTCATGTAATCATGGAGAACGACATTGCTCCATAAGAACGCCCGCAGGCTGTGCTTCGAGCGATCCATGTCTGCGATCATATGGCGTAGGGCGAAGATCTCGGCTTCCGAGGCGTGTGCTGCGATATGGGCGGCCGCGAGTTCCAGAAGGCGGCTTCGAAGCTCGTATACCTCCCGGACAAGTTCGACGTCGGAAGCGGCGACACGCGGGCGCCGTCGTGGCGGCACGACGATCAATCCCTGTGTTTCAAGCAGCAGCAATGCTTCCCGGATAGGCGTCCGACTTGTCGAGAAGCGACGGGCGAGTTCCACGGTGTTGAGGTCGTCGCCAGGGTATCGAGCGCCCTCGATGATCTCCGCGCCGATCTCTATGGCGATCTCCGCGACGAGCGATGGCCGGTCATGCTGGTGGGCGACAACCTGCCGGATGATCCGCCTCGACAGCTCCATTGAGGTCGTTGCATCTATGTCGATATATGCTGAAGTGTCGCCAGTACAAGCGAGCTGGTGAAATGCGTCCCTGATGGCGCTGTTCGCCCGTTCGCAGTTTTCTAACTTTATCATAGATACATTATTACTTTCATCTAGGCTGGTTTCAAGTCATGTGTCTCGGTTTACGGCTGCGTAAAATCGTAGTATGTCGACACTTGGTACATCGCTGCAAAGGCGAGGCCTGAGGGAGGTGGGAATGTCAGCACAGGAACTCTCGTCTGGTCTCGCGACTGGATCAGCCACTTCCGGACCGCGACAAGCCTTTGGCGACACGCGCAACGCTTTCCAGCTAGGGCTGTTTGGCATGAACTGCGAGGGCGGCCTCGCCGTAACCCGCGCGCCGGAACGTTGGCGGGCGACTTGGGAGAACAACGTCACCGCAGCGCGGTTGGCTGAACAAGCCGGTCTCGACTTCCTTTTGCCAATCGCCCGATGGCACGGATATCGCGGCGCCTCGAACGCGCAAGGCAGCAGTTTTGAGACGATGGCCTGGGCCGCGGGGCTGCTCGGCGCGACAGAGCGGATCACGCTGTTTTCGACAATCCATGTCCCCTTCATCAATCCGGTTTTTGCTGCAAAGCAGGCCGTGACGATCCAGGCCATTGGCGGTGGCCGCTACGGGCTCAATATTGTCGCTGGCGGCAATCAGCCGGAGTTCGAAATGTTTGGCGTCGAGCTTCTGGAGCACGATGCCCGCTACGCTTATGCTCAGGAATGGATCTCGACAGTCAAACGGATCTGGGCGGAACACGAGCCGTTCGATCTGGATGGCACCTTCTTCCAGCTCAAGGGTGTCGAACTAGAACCCAAGCCGCAGGGTGGCAAGCGTCCGATCATCCTGAGCGCCGGTTCGTCCGGTGCGGGGCGCGCATTCGCCATGGCCAATGCGGACAGCCTGTTCATGAACATCATCGCGCTTGAGACGCTTGCCGCGGAACTCGAAGGTCTCCGCGCAGGATCTGCGGAGCGACAGCGCGTGTTTGCCAGCGGTCACGTGATTTGCCGGGCTACCGCGAAGGAAGCCGCGGAATACCACAACTATATCGTTCACGAGCAGGGCGATTGGGCGGCCGTCGATCATATTCTTGCAATCCGGAAGCACCAGAAGTCGATCCCAATGGACAAGCTCGTCAAGATGAAGGAGCGGCTGATTGGCGGCATCGGCACCTGGCCGATCATCGGTGGACCCGACGAGGTGGTCGAGCAGTTCGCCATCTTGCACCGTGCCGGCATCGACGGCATGGCCCTCGGGTTCGTTGATTATATTTCGGAACTGCCATTCTTCCGTGACGAAGTGTTGCCGCGCATGGAGCGGGCCGGGCTGCGCTTTGGTGCGCCGAAACTGTAACGGACGTTGTTTTCCATTTTGATCAGAGGGTTTGCACATGGGTGAGAAACGTTCGCAGACGCCGTCAGCAACCCGCCGCGACCTTGTGCGCGGTGCCGGTCTCGTCACCGCAGGGTCGCTTGTTTCAGCCTTTCCAATGCCCGCGATCGCGCAGGTCACGAAGGCGCCAATCCGGATTGGCTGTCTGAATGTGTACAACAAGGCCGGTGGGATCTACGGGCAGGCAATCTTTGAGGGTCTTCAGCTTTATCTCGATCAGGCAGGCGGGAAGATAGCCGGGCGGCCGGTCGAACTGCTGCGTGAGGACGATGAGTTCAATCCGCAGGTCGCCTTGCAGAAGGCCCGCAAGCTGGTCGAGAGCGAAAAGGTCCAAATCGTTGCGGGCCCCTTGGGAAGCCATATTGCGGCGGCGATCGCGGCCTATATGAAAAAGGCTGGCACGCCCTGGATCGTCACCGGGGCTGGCTCGACGGACCTCACGAAGGGACGTCTGCCGCACATGTTCCGCGCCACGCTTTCAAATTGGCAGGTCGCGAGCACCATGGGCGCCTGGGCCGCAGCCAATCTCAAGCGCGAGGCTGCCGTCATCGCTTCCGATTATCTGGCGGGGCATGACATCGCCGATGCGTTCCGCGACAGTTTCGTCCAGGGTGGCGGAAAGGTCGTCAAGGAGATCTTCACGCCGCCTGGAACCAACGATTTCAGCGCCTATATCTCCGACCTTGTGACCTCGCCTCCGCCGATGACCTATGTGTTCTACAGCGGCAGCGATGCGATCCGCTTCGTCAAGCAGTATGACCAGTTCGGCCTCAAGGCGAAGTCCGAACTCGTCGGATTCCAGTCGACGCTCGACGCCGACACGTTCTCAGGGCAGGGCGACAGCGCGCTGGGCGCGATTTCCTCAAGCATCTATTGCGAAACCCTAGATACGCCTGAAAACAAGGCCTATGTCGACCTTTTCCGGGACAAGAAAAAGTCCTATCCGGGCGTCTTCGACGAAAGCGGCTACACAGCCATGCGCATTATCGACGACGCCGTCAAACTCATCGACGGAAACGTCGAGGACGCCGATGCCTTTGCTGCTGCGCTCGCAAAGACCAACATCAAGGCTCCGCGCGGTCCTGTGTCGTTCGACCAGGTCACGCATCAGGCGATCCAGAATGTCTACATTCGGAAAGTCGAGAAGAGAGATGGCGTGCTGCGCAACGAACCGATTGCAACGGTGGCGAATGTCGGGGATTACCCCCCGAACAAGGCCTGACGGGGCGCGCGGCTGAAACATGGATCTGTTTCTCACCCAGTTGCTGAACGGGCTCGTCTACGGCGTGCTCCTGTTTCTTGTTTCAGCTGGCCTCGCCTTGATTTTCGGCCTGCTTGGAATCGTGAACCTTGCGCATGGATCGTTCTTCATGCTCGGCGGTTTCGTTGCCTTGTCGGTCACGGCGGCGACGGGCAGCTTCTGGCTTGCCATGCTGCTGGCACCTATTCCGGTCATGGCGCTCGCCGGACTGATTGAAGTTGCCTTTCTGAGACGACTTTATGCGCGCAGCCAGCTCGATCAGGTCCTGCTGACATTCGGACTGTCTTTCATCCTGACCGACGTGACCGAGACAATATGGGGCAAGGGCCTTTCCAGCCTGCAGGAGCCGAGAGGCCTGCGCGAAGGCGTCGAAATTTTGGGAAATGTCTTCCCGGCCTATCGTCTGGCGCTTCTCGCTTTCGGCTTCATTTGCGCATTTGCGATCTGGCTCGTGCTCGAACGCACGCGCGCAGGATCCATGGTGCGCGCGGGCGTCGACGATGCGCGCACCGCCATGGGTATTGGATTGAACGTGCCGGCCCTGCGCACGGCCACTTTTGCGATCGGCGGCGGGCTGGCCGCGCTTGCTGGCGTCGTCGCGGGTCCGCTGCTCGGCGTCTTTTCCGGGATTGATGTCGAAGTCCTGATTCCGGCATTCATCGTCGTCGCCATCGGCGGCCTGGGCAGCCTGCGCGGCGCGCTGATTGGCAGTCTGGTCATTGGCTTCGCCGATACGCTCGGCAAAGCCTATATTCCGGGCGTCTCCATGTTCCTCATCTATTTCGCGATGATCGGCATTCTTCTGGTCCGCCCCCACGGCCTGTTCGGCCAAGACCCGTCGGGAGGCTAGATGACGACAGCCACATTTTTCACGAAGTGGCCTGCAGCGCGCGGCTTCGCATTCGTCGCGGTCCTTCTGCCGTTTGTCGTGCTCTCGCCGCTGGCCCTTCTGAGCGGCTACGGGCTTGATGTCATCACCGAGATAATGATTTTCGCGATCGTGGCCGTGAGCCTGAATCTCATTCTTGGCTACGGCGGCATGGTGTCTTTCGGTCATGCGGCTTTCTTCGGCCTTGGCGCCTATGCCACCGTTCTCATCTCGACACGATATGACGTCAGTCCTTGGCTCGGGCTTGCCGGAGGCGTGGCGACGGCTACTGTCGCGGCGGTTGTGATCGGTGCCTTCTGTGTTCGCCTGGGCGGCGTCGGTTTCTTCATGATGAGCCTTGCCTTCGCGCAATTGCTGAACTCGGGGGCCATCAAATGGCGCCCGCTGACCGGCGGTTCGGACGGCGTCGGCGGGCTGCTTCGTCCCGATCTATTCGGGTTCGATCTCGCCGATGCGGATGTGATGTACCTGTTCACTGCCGCCTGTCTTGCCGGCGCACTGCTGTTCATGCGGATGGTTATAGCCTCGCCCTTCGGACATGTGCTCGTGGGAACCCGCGAGAGCAGCCTGCGCATGCAGGCTATTGGCTACCAGACCCGGCACATCAGGCTAGCTGCCTTTGCGCTTTCGGGGGCCATCGCCGGGTTGAGCGGCGGTGTTTATGCTTTCTACAATGGCTTTGTTTCGCCCGACGCGCTCTCATTTGGAACATCGGGCATGATCCTCTTGATGGTCATTCTTGGCGGCAAGGGGTCGCTGCTGGGGCCGGTCCTCGGCGCCGGTCTGTTCCTGTCAGTTAAGAACGTCGTCAGCACGCACACATCGCACTGGCTGCTTATCGTCGGTTGTATTTTCGTGGCCTGCGTCATGGTTTGTCCGGAAGGCATTCTCGGTTTCGCGAAGAAGCTTTCCCGATCAGGTGAGCGACGCTGATGCTGCGGCTCGAAAATGTCTCCAAGGCTTTTGGAAGTCTCGTCGTCTCGAATGCGGTGACGCTGGACGTTACTCCAGGCCAGCGTCACACCATCATCGGCCCAAACGGCGCGGGCAAGACGACGCTGATCAACCAGATCGGCGGCCAGCTCTCGCCGGACCGTGGCAAGATTTTCCTGCATGGACGGGAGATCACCCGCCTTTCGGCCCCGCTGCGGGCACAGGCCGGTCTCGCCCGCACGTTTCAGAAAAATACCTTGTTTCAGGCCTTGTCCGTCTTCGAAAATGTGCGGCTCGGCGCGCAGGCGGCGCATGGCCGGACTTACGACATGTTTCGCAGCTGGCGCAACGATACGCGCGTCCTGGGGCTCGCCGAGCAGGCTATCGAGCAAATGAACCTTGGCCGGATCGCGGCGCAGCCTGTCGGCAAATTGTCCTATGGAGATCTCCGTCAGGTCGAAGTTGCGGTCGCGCTTGCCACCAGTCCCACGGTTTTGCTGCTCGACGAGCCGACATCGGGACTGTCGCCGAGCGAGACCGCGCGCATGATCGATGTCCTTCACGCCCTGCCGCGCGAGATCAGCATACTGATGATTGAACATGACATGGAGGTCGTGTTCTCGATCGCGGACCACATCACCGTCCTTTATTATGGTGAAGTGATCGCCAGCGGCGCACCGCGCGCCGTCGCAGATGATCCCCGTGTGCAGGAAGTCTATCTCGGAGCTCCGCAATGAGTCTCGATGTCGAGAAGCTTAATGCCTTTTACGGGGCCAGCCATATTCTGCACGACGTTTCACTGCATGTCGGCGAAGGGGAGATCGTCTCGCTTCTGGGACGTAACGGTGCCGGTAAAACCACGACGCTGCTGTCGGTGATGGGCTATCTCACCCCTCGGTCCGGCAGCATCCGGTTTCAGGGACACGAAATCGGCGGACTGGCGCCCCACCGTGTGTCCCGGCTCGGCATCGGTTTCGTGCCGCAGGAGCGTGGCATTTTCAAAAGCCTGACGGTCGAGGAAAATCTGCTGGTGGCGGCCAGGCCCGGTGTGAACGCGCGCTGGTCCCTTCCCGACGTCTATCGCATGTTTCCCCGCCTCGAGGAGCGACGTGCTTTTCGTGGAACCAAGTTGTCGGGCGGGGAACAGCAGATGCTCTCTATCGCGCGGGCTTTGTTGCTCAATCCACAATTCCTGATTCTCGACGAACCGTCCGAGGGCTTGGCTCCGCTGATCGTTCAGGAAATCGTCTCGATCATCCGCGGCGTGCGCGATGCTGGCGTCGCGGTCCTCGTCATCGAACAAAACATAAGGGCCGCGCTCGCCATTGCCGACCGCCATTACATCCTGAACAAGGGCGCCGTGACCTTCCAGGGATCCAGCGAAATGTTGCAAGCGAACCCAAGCCTTCTGCGCGAGCAGCTCGCCCTTTAAATCGAACGATGCACGCATGAACGCAACAGTGAGAATGACCATGACGGATGAAAACACGAAGACAATTGGCCTTGTCGGCATCGGCCGCATGGGTTTGGCGATCACGAAACATCTGACCCGCCATGGCTACAAGACAATCGTCAATGACTTGGATGTGCGCCAGTGCGAGGCCGCCGCCAGTGACCATGGTTCTCGCGTGGTCGGGACGCCGGCCGAAGTGGGCGCTGCGGCGCGTTTTGTCATTATTGCCGTCGGGTTCGATGACGAGGCCACGCAGGTGGTGCTCGGCCCGGGCGGCCTGATCGAGACCATGCCTGCCGGTTCGATTGTCGCCGTCTCGTCGACCTGCACGCCCGACCATGTCAAATGGCTGGCGAAAAAGCTTGCCGTGAAAGGAATCCTGCTCGCCGACGCGCCGATCTGCCGCGGCGCCAAGGCCGCTGACGAGGGCACGATGTTGACGCTTGTCGGCGCCTCCGAGGACGTCTTCGCGACCCTTGACCCTGTTTATCGCACATTCAGCTCGCAGGTCGTTTTGCTCGGCGATGTCGGCGCGGGCCAGTTCGGGAAGTCCATGAACAACTTCCTGCTCTGGGTGAATGGAATCGCATTGATCGAGGCGGGTCGTCTCAGCGAAGCCAATGGCATGGATCTTGTCCGTTTGCGCGACGCCCTGCTGCTCGGCTCCGGAGCCTCGGACGCCTTGCAGAACTGGGAGAATGTTTCATTCATCTGGGCCCTGAAGGACATGCAGATCGTCAGCAAGATCGCCGATGCCGTCGGGCTCTCCATGCCTGTCGCCGGGGTGGTCAAGGAACTTGTCAAGGATGGCTTGCGCATCAAGCAGCAAAACCCTCCCGACTGGACCGGGCGCCTTTCGAAGACCAAGAGGCCTTGATGCGAGCAGGGGACCGCGTTGACCCATCGTTCTCGTTGCGCCAGGTCGTCGCGCGATGTGGCGCTGGTCATTGGTGAGCGATGCTTGGGATTGATTTGCGTTCAGTCATGAAAAGCCGCCCTCCCAAGGGCGGCTTTTTGCGTTTCTGGGAGCTGAACCGACCACCTTGACGGGAGGTGGATTGACAGGTGCAGGATCAATAAAAATAAGAACCGAGGGAGGTGATCTGTGGACGGTAGGAAGCTCGTTGAGCGACGTCCGATTGCCGCAATCGATCACGCGGTTGTTTTCTCAATGCGGAATCTGCCCTTACGCGAGAAGGGGCACGATCAATGAGCCTTTTGCTAAGGCCGAGAATCTCTTGATGGCCGTGAAGGTCTATGCGGGCGGCGGCGCTTCGATTAGCTAAGGCGAACGGCATGACGTTATGCGTCGTATCCATGAATGCTCGCGTGCGACACGAGAGCCTCTAGACGCATAGTGAGGATAGGCCGAGTTGGCGGACTCGGCTTCGAGCCGCCGGATCATCGCCGGCTATTCAAGTAAGCCGTAAGGGCGGCGCGTGCCCGGGCGATAGAGATGAACTGTTCTATTCAGAATTTCGTCCAGCGGTATCAGAAGTTTAGTGCGCGCGGCCATGGCGTCGACTTGCCCACGGCAAGCCATTTCCAACTGATAATGAGTGTTGAATGCTTACGGGATGCTCGCCCCGCATGTCAGAAGGCCATGCTTGCGCAGGATGAGGGCGTCATGCACGCCGAGGCTTTCGACGAGGCGCTCTCGTTCATCGACATTGATCGCAGGTCCCTCGTAATCATGGTAGCCGATGTTTCCATGGAAGCGGATTGACGTCTGCGTCAGCGGCAGTAATCCGCATTTCATCGCCGATACCGCCATGCCGGCACGTGTATGCGTGTGCATGACGCTAGCCACATCCGGTCGAGCCTTGTGAATTGCGCCGTGAATAACGTAACCGGCCTGGTTGATGCCGTAATCGGTGTCAGGTTTTGAAATAATGTTCCCTTCAAAGTCGATCTTGACCAGGCTCGAGGCCGTAATCTCCTTGTACAGGAGTCCATACAAGTTGATGAGCAGGTGTTCGGTGCCGTGGATGCGAACCGTGATGTGATTATAGATCAGGTCTGTCATCCCGTAGATGTCGACCAGCCGATAGGCGGCCGCGAGGTCAACGCGCGCCTTCCATTCTTCAGGGCTGACCGCTGCCTGAACGCTTGCGAACTCAGTGTGGTATTTCATGCGACGCTCCACGGAAGCACATCGATCAGTCCGACTTCTCTGGAGGACAGGATCGTCGTGCAGGCTCTGGAAATCCAATCACTGGATCGGCGTTCGCCATAAGTGATGGTGATCATAGCCGGCGAGAGCAGGGGAGGACGCGAACGAGCGCATTCGCTCAAGACTCAGTTTGTTTGATCCGGCCTCGCGTTCGGCGTAGTTTTCCGAGCACATTTTTTACGTGCCTTGGACGGCTCTCGCTGGTCGGCCCCCGTCGAGTGCTCCGTTTTAAATGTTAGTTCATGATCGGCCGTGGCGCTATGGCTGGGGTGGCCGGCGTAGTTGGTCCGGGTTGCGCAGCCGGCCACTTCACGGCCTCGGGGGCGGGAGGCTTGTAGCTCAGCGATGAG
>CANBNG010000032.1 GCA_947370975.1 Beijerinckiaceae bacterium | reverse complement strand
CAGGCCTTCATCGACGAGCAGGCGGCCCAATGCGGCTATTGCATGAATGGTGTCATCATGCGCGCGCAGGCGCTGCTCAACACCACGCCCAAGCCGACCGAACAGGAAGTGCGCATCGCACTCGACGGGAACCTGTGCCGCTGCGGCGTGCAGAACCGGATTGTTCGCGCCGTCATGCGCGCCTCGCGGGAGGGCTGAAACCATGAATATCAATCTCAAGACGCCCACGCGCCGCGCCCTTTTGCAGGGTGGCTCGCTCACCATCGCCTTCTCGCTTGCCGGCGGGGCTTTGGCGCAGAAAGCCGCCAAACAGGACGGCGCGCCACTGCCCGGCGACATGAAGCTTTATCCGAAATTGTCGTCCTGGCTGCGCATCGAAGCCGGCGGCAAGGTGCGCCTGCTCGCGGGCAAGGTGGAAATCGGACAGGGCATTCTGACCGCCTTCGCACAGCTCGCCGCCGATGAACTCGACATTGACATCAAGCGGCTCGTGATCGTTTCAGGCGATACGCGCGTCGTGCCCGATGAGGGCGTCACCGCAGGCTCGCAGAGCATGTCCTATGGCGGCGTCGCCATTCAGCAGGCGGCGGCCGAATTGCGCATGGCGCTGCTCGAGCGCGCGGCCGAAAAGTTCGGCGCGGAGGCTGCAACGCTCAAAGTTGCCGATGGCACAATCACCGCGCCGGGCGGCAAGAGTGTGACCTATTGGGAGCTCGTCAACGGACAGCAGATCGAGATCGAAGCCACCGGGCTTGCAAAGCACAAGACCATCGCCGAGCGGCGTTATATCGGCAAGCCCGTGCAGCGGATCGATATTCCGGCAAAAGCCACCGGCGCGCTGATCTTCATTCAGGATGAGCGGCCCGCAAGCATGTTGCATGGGCGCGTCGTGCGCCCGCCCGCCTATGGCGCCAAGCTTGTGAGTGTGGAGCGCGATGTCGCCTCCATGCCCGGCGTCGTCAAAGTGGTGCGCGATGGTTCCTTCATCGGGATCATTGCCGAGCGCGAAGAACAGGCGATCAATGCGGCCGATGCCTTGCGCCGCGCGACGAAATGGGATCTGCCGCAAGGCCGCCCGACGAGCGAAAATATCTTCGACTGGCTGAAGACCCAGCCCGCCAAAGAGCTCGTCATTCGCGACACGGCCAATCCGGCGGCAGCCAATGCCAAGGATGTGGTGCAGGCCGAATATCGCCGCCCCTATCACATGCACGCAACGATTGGCCCCTCCACCGCCATTGCGACCTTGAGCGCCGATGGCGCCATGCTGGTGCAGACGCATACGCAATCGCCCTTCGAGACCGCGGCGGCCATTGCGCAAATGCTCGGCATGCCGAAAGACAAGGTGCACTGCGAGCACAAGCAGGGCGCGGGTTGCTACGGCCATAATGGCATGGACGACGCCGCAGCAGATGCGGCGCTGCTCGCCCGCGCCATGCCCGGCCGCCCCGTGCGCGTGCAATGGTCGCGTCAGGACGAGCATAAATGGGAGCCCTATGGTTCGGCCATGGTGGTCAACATCAAGGCCGCACTCGATGACAAGGGCGATGTGCTCGATTGGGAGCACACGATCTGGTCAACCTCTCACGGCACGCGCCCGGGCGGCAAGGCGGGCAATCTCCTGCCCGCGCAAACGCTCGAAAAGCCCTTCGCTTTGCCAACACCCGTGAATGGCGGCGCACCCAATTATGCCGCCGACCGCAACGGCATCCCGGCCTATGATTTTCCGGGCCAGCATGTGCGCACGCATTTTGTGGAAAATTTCGCGGCGCGCGCCTCCTCGACGCGTGGACTTGGCGCTTATGCCAATGTCTTTGCCATCGAAAGCTTCATCGACGATCTTGCGCGGCGCGCGAAGGTCGATCCTGTTGACTACCGCCTGCGCTATTTGAAAGACCCGCGTGCGCGCGAGGTTCTGATCAAGACGGCGGAGATGTTTGGCTGGGCGAACTGGAAAGCAGCACCCGGACGGGGGCGTGGCATCGCCTATGCGCGCTACAAGAATCTCGCGACCTATACCGCCGTTGCCGTGGAAGTTGAGGTGGAGAAAGCCTCGGGCGTAATCCGCGTGAAGCGCGTGTCATCGGCCAATGATGCGGGCGAAATCGTCTCGCATGATGGCGTGAAGAATCAGATCGAGGGTGGCGTCATCCAGTCGCTGTCCTGGACGCTGAAAGAAGCCGTACGTTTCGACGACAGCGGCGTGCGCAGCGAGGACTGGACCTCCTATCCGATCCTCACCTTCACGGAAGTTCCGCCCATCGACATCGCCTTGATCGAGCGTCCGGGCCTGCCGTTCCTGGGCGCAGGCGAAGCCTCGCAAGGCCCCGCCGGCGCTGCGCTGGCCAATGCAGTGATGGACGCCACCGGCGTGCGCTTCCGCGACGTGCCCTTCGTGCCCTCGCGCATCAAGGCGGGGCTGGCTTAGAAGCCAGTCCCAAGAACAGCCCGTCATTGCGCGCGGAGCGCAAGCAATCCAGAGCACGCGTGTTGCAAGAATGGATTGCCACGTCGCTTCGCTCCTCGCAATGACGGCGCCCCGTCATTGCGATTGTCGCGGGCGTTTTAACCGCCCCCGTACAACCACGCGATGCCCTCGATGGCCTGTTCGGGCGTGCGGGCTTTGAGCATATTGTCACGCAATTCAGCGATGGGACCGCGTGCGTGATAGGCCTCGCCGTAGACGCGCGCCATCAGCTGGACACGCGCCGTGCGCAGGTAGCGGGCGTTCTGATAGTCGAGGAACGCACCCACGACATCGTCCGGCTTTTCAGCCACTTTTTCAGCCAGGCACACTGCATCCTCAAGCGCCATGCACGCACCTTGGGCAAGATATTGCAGCATGGGATGGGCGGCATCGCCGATCAGCGTGGCGCGTCCGTGCGACCAGTTCTTGACCGGCTCGCGATCGCAGAGAACCCACATTTTCCAGGTCTCGATCTTCTCCAGCATGCGCAGCACGGAGGGCACCTGCCCCTTGAAATGCGCATGCAGCAGCGAGGGATCGCCCGCCTGATCCCAGCCCTCGACATATTGGTCGGAGTGGAAAACGGCGACGAGATTGTAAAGCTCGCCGCGCCGCAGCGGATAATGGACAAGATGCGTGCGCGGACCAGCCCAGAGCACGACGTCAGGATTCCACAGATCGGCGGGCACATCTTCGCGCTTGAGCACTGCGCGATAGGCGATATGGCCCGACACGCGCGGCTTGCCGTCGCCAACGAGCTTGGCGCGGGTCTTCGACCACATGCCATCGCCACCGATCATGGCGCGGCCGCGAATCTGGCGGCCGTCTTCCATCGACACGAAAACCTCGTCGCCCTTGTCCTCGAAATCGAGCACGCGCGCATTTGTTTCGAGCGTGATGAGCGGCTGCTGCTCGCAGGCCTCGAGAATAATGCCTTGCAGATCGGCGCGATGGATCACGGCATAAGTATCGCCGAAGCGGCGCGTGAGATCATCGCCCAGCGGCATGCGCGTGATGAGATTGCCCGTCAGCGCATCGCGCATTTCAAGGCCGGTCGGAATCGCGACATCCTGAAGAACGCGCTCGCGCAGTCCGAGCTTCTTGAACGGCGTGAACACATTGGGCCCGAGCTGAATGCCCGCACCGATTTCCTTGAACTCGGTTGCCTGCTCGAGAACGTGAACCGGGAAACCCTTCTGCGCGAGGGCTAAAGCGGTGCCGAGGCCACCAATGCCCCCGCCGGCGATGATGAAAGGCAGAGTGTCAGCTTGCGCCATTTGGTCCTCCCTTTGGCACATTGTCCGCGCGCGCGATGATGCGGCGCATGTTGTTCAAGAACTCGTTACGTTGGGCCGCGCTCAATGGATCGAGCATGCGGGCCTGCGCGCGTTGCACGGCGGGCTCGCAGTCGCTCAACAACTTCGCGCCACGGCGCGAGAGCTTGAGTATTTTCACGCGCCGATCCTGCGGATTTGCGCGGCGCTCGATCAGCCCCTTGCCCTCCAGCCGCTCCAGCACATTGCCGACGGTCGAACGGTCAAAGTCAATCAGCGCCGCAATCCGCGTGGCATCCAGACCCGGATTGTCGCGCACCGCGACAAGAGCGGCATATTGCACGGGCGTAATGTCATGCCCGGCACATTCCTGCGCAAAGACGGAGACTGCGATCTGCTGCAGGCGGCGAATGAGATGACCGGGCTTTGAATAGACGTCGTCCATTCCGCCCTGGGCGCCATCGCGCACGGCCGCTTCATGCATTGAGTCGCAGATCTGCGTCTCACTCGGCATCGGGTTGCAGCTCGGGCACGGATTGGGCAAAGCACGGCAGCGCCATGCAGGCCGCTTCGGCCTGCAACAGACGCGTCCAGCCCGACACATCACACCCAAAGCGCCGCGCATTGACGAGCTGCGGAATGAGACAAATGTCAGCCATGGTCGGCTGGTCGCCGAAGCAGAAAGGCCCGGGAACATGGGCGATCATGGCCTCGCAGGCATCGAGCCCCTCGGCATTGACGCGGCGCGCCCATTCATTGACCTGCGCATCGGTCTGGCCAATTGCACGCACGGCGTTGAGCACGAGAAGATTCTGCACGGGATGAATATCGCAAGCGACAGCCAGCGCGAAAGCGCGCACGCGCGCACGCTCCAGCGGATCTTTCGGCAACATCGGATTTTGCGGATGGGTTTCCTCGAGCCATTCGAGAATGGCGATCGATTGCGTGAGCACGGTGCCGTCATCAAGTTCCAGCGCCGGCACGAGGCCCTGCGGGTTCATCTTGAGATAGGCGGGCGCACGCTGCTCGCCCTTGCGCAAGACATAGGAGGTCTGCTCGAAGGGCAGACCCTTCATCGCGAGTGCGATGCGAACGCGATAAGACGCTCCGCTCCTGAAAAAACCGTGCAGCCGCATATTGTCCTCCCCTTTGCGCCGGTGCGATCCTGTTGCGGCACAGGCTGCAAGCCTTGCCGGAAAGGTCGCGCTTGTCATGCGCGTCAGTAATTGACAGTATACGGAGGAATTGCGGTGTCAACGCCGCGCGGGCCCGGCTTTGCCGAGGCTCCCTAAAGGAGAGGAAACGGTCATGAGCGAAGCCATCGAGACGCCGGAACGCCGGGCCTTCTATGACAAGATCGACAAGAGCAACCTGACCCCGCTGTGGTCGGTGCTGGCCAATCTCATCACGCCCGAGCCGCGCAGCGCCGCAGAGCCCTATCTCTGGAATTTCGACGAGATCCGCGCTGCCATGATCGAGGCCGGCGGGCTCATCACCGCCAAGGAAGCCGAGCGCCGCGTGCTCATTCTTGAAAACCCCGGCCTGCGCGGCAAGTCGAGCATCACCACCTCGCTGTATGCCGGCGTGCAGCTGGTGCTGCCGGGCGAGGTTGCGCCCGCCCATCGCCACAGCCAGTCGGCGCTGCGCTTCATCCTGCAGGGCGCGAATGCGCACACCACAGTGGGGGGCGAGCGCACCCGCATGAATGTCGGCGATTTCATCATCACGCCGTCGAATTCCTGGCATGATCACGGCAATGAATCCGATGAGCCGATCTTCTGGCTCGACGGCCTCGATGTGCCGATTGTCTCTCTGCTCGATGCATCCTTTGCCGAGCCCTGGGCCACCGACGAACAGCCCGTCTCGCGCCCCGAGGGCGATTCGCTGGCCCGTTATGGCGCGAACCTGCTGCCCGTGGACCAGAAGGGCCGCAGCCTCACCTCGCCGGTCTTCAACTATCCCTACGCCCGCACGCGCGAGGCGCTGGAAATCATGCGCCGCTCGCAGGATTTCGACCCCTGCCACGGCATCAAGATGCGCTACACCAACCCGGAGACGGGCGACCACGCCATCCCGACCATCGGGGCTTTCATCCAGCTGCTGCCCAAGGGCTTTACCTCGAGCCGCTACCGCGCGACCGATGCGACTGTCTTCTCGGTTGTGGAGGGTACGGGCCGCACCAGAATCGGCGACAAGGTTTTCGAATGGAAGCCGCAGGATATTTTTGTGGCCCCGAGCTGGCACCCGATCGTGCATGAAGCAGATTCCGACGCCGTTGTTTTCAGCTTCTCGGATCGTCCGGTGCAGGAAAAGCTCGGCCTCTACCGCGAGGACCGCGGCAACGCGTGATTGAAATCCAGTCGCTGGTTTCACCCGTAATCAGGGGGCGTCCGAGAAACCGGGCGCCCTTTCTCGTTCTTGGGACCGATGAGCCATGACCCGTTATCTGGTCACTTATGCCGCCACGCTGGTCGCCTTTCTGGCAATCGACTTTGTCTGGCTCGGCTTCGTCGCCAAGAATTTCTACAAGGACCAGCTTGGGCACATGATGCTCGAGCGCCCGCTGCTCGGCATCGCGCTTGTTTTCTACCTGCTCTATGCGCTGGGCATTGTGGTCTTCGCGGTCACGCCGGGCCTGCGGGAGGGCAGCTGGCGGACGGCAGCGCTCATGGGCGGGCTGCTCGGCCTGGTCGCCTATGGCACTTACGATCTCACCAATTTTGCCACCCTCAAGACGTGGCCAGTCGCCATGACCTTTGTCGACATGGCCTGGGGCATGGTGCTCACAGCCGCAACCGCGAGTGCGGGCTATTACGCCGCCACCCTGTTCGAGGGCTGAGGCATCACAATTCTCCCATGGACCGCCAGTCGAGCAGGGCCTTGATGCGGCCCTGCAGCGTGTCGCGCACGCCGCGATAGGCCTCGAGCTTTGCCTCACGCATGCCCGATACTGCGGTGGGGTCAATGGTTGGCCAATAGATGACCTCGACCGCCATGGTGCGCGTGAATTCGAGCGCGCGATGGTGGGCTTCGGGCGAGAGTGTCACGATCATGTCGAAGCCCGCATCCTCCAGTTCCTCGAAGGAATGGGGTTTGTGCCGGCTCATGTCGATGCCGATTTCATCCATGGCCGCGACGGCAAATCCGTCGATCTCGCCGCAGCGCACGCCGGCGGAGGCAAAATAGATTTCGCGGCCGAAGAGATATTTGGCGATGCCCTCCGCCATCGGCGAGCGCACCGTATTCATGGAGCAGGCAAAGAGCACGGATTGCGGCCGCTTCCTTGGTTCTTCGGCCGTGCCCGGTGCGCCCTCCATCATCAGCCCTTCCAGTGCAAGGCCGTGACGAGGGTGAAGATGCGGCGTGCGGTGTCGAAGTCGCAATCGACCTTGCCCTCGAGGCGCTCGGCCAGCAGGCGTGCGCCATCATTGTGCAGGCCGCGACGGCCCATATCGATGGCCTCGATCTGCGAAGGCGTCGAGGTGCGGATCGCCGCGTAATAGCTTTCGCAGACCAGGAAATAATCTTTGAGAATGCGCCTGAAGGGCGTCAGCGACAGAATATGCGTGACCAGCGTCGCCCCGCCCTCCTGCCTGATGTCGAAGACGAGCTTGGCCTCATGGAGCGCAATAGTCAGCTCGTAGGGGCCAGCCTCATGTCCCGGCACGCCGAAATTATTCGCCTCGACGAGATCGTAGATGGCAATGGCGCGCTCATGCTCCTGATCAGGATTTCCACGCCCGATCGATTTCTCGTCAAGCGAGACAGCGACAAGCCGCTTCCGGGATGAGGAGGAGGCGCCGTCCATGGTTCAACCGAGATTGAGGCGGATGGCGACAGAGCGCGCATGCGCCTGCAGGCCCTCGGCCTCGCCCAGCGCAATGGCCGCAGGCCCAAGTGCGCGCAGGCTTTCCGCGCTGCATTTGAGCAAGGAGGTGCGCTTGATGAAATCATTGACGCCGAGGCCCGACGAAAAGCGCGCAGAGCGCGCCGTCGGCAGCACATGGTTCGAGCCCCCGACATAATCGCCGATGGCTTCGGGCGTATGGCCGCCGATGAATATCGCGCCCGCATTGGTGACGCGCTCGGTCAATTCATCTGCATCCACAGACATGATCTCGAGATGTTCGGGCGCAAGGCGGTCAATCAGCGCGATGGCGCCTGACAGCGAGGGCACATTGATGATCGCGCCGTAATCTTTCCAGCTGGCGGTCGCAATATCGCGGCGCGGCAGGGTCGCAAGCTGGCTTTCGACAGAACGCGCAACAGCCTCGCCAAGCGCGGCATCGCTGGTGACAAGAATGGATTGCGCCGCCGTATCGTGTTCGGCCTGGGCCAGAAGATCGGCTGCGATCCAATCGGCATTGGCAGTGCCGTCGGCCATGATGACGACTTCCGACGGGCCGGCGATCATGTCGATGCCGACAGTGCCAAACACCCGGCGCTTGGCAGCGGCCACAAAGGCATTGCCGGGGCCAACGATCTTTGCGACCGGGGCAATGGTCTGCGTGCCATAGGCCAGCGCGGCAACGGCCTGCGCACCGCCCACGCGATAGATTTCATCGACGCCCGCAAGCCTTGCTGCCGCCAGCACCAGCGGATTGAGCACGCCATCGGGGGTCGGCACCACCATCACCACGCGCCCGACGCCGGCAACCTTGGCAGGCGCGGCATTCATGAGCACGGATGAGGGATAGCTCGCCGTGCCGCCGGGCACGTAAAGACCGACCGATTGAATGGCTGTCCAGCGCCAGCCGAGCTCGACGCCCAGCGCATCGGTGAAACGATGATCCTGCGGCTTCTGGCGGGAATGATAGGCAACAATGCGCTCATGGGCGAGGCGCAAGGCATCCAGCGCCCTGGGCTCGCAGGCAGCGGTGGCGGCCTCGATTTCGGCCTCGCTCACGCGCAGGCCGGTCTTTTCGAGATCGACGCGATCGAAGCGACGCGAATAATCGATCAGCGCGGCATCGCCGCGCGTGACCACATCCGCGATAATGTCGCGCACCGCAAAATCGACCTCCTCCGAGACTTCCCGCTTCATCGCGAGAAGGGCATCGAAACGCGCCGCAAAATCGGCATGCGTCATGTCGAGCCGCATCACCATTTCATTCACTCCAACAAGCTGCCGCAGCCGGTCAATCGCCGACAGGCGCATCATCTATGGCATGGCCCGGTTTATGGTGCGCTGTCCAGCGCGGCCCAAGGTCGCGCATCTGGGCATCGACGCATTCGACATCGAGCCTGATCCCCGCGCCGCCGGAGAAGGTCAGCATGATCGTGCCCGCAGGCGCGCTCGTCTCCTCGAAGGACAGGCTGAGAAGATTGAGGACGGCATTCCTATTCGTTCGGTCGAAACCTGTCGAGGAGACTTTGGTGACGTGATCGAAATGCAGGCCGGCCCGGCAGCGCTCCATCTGCCCGGCATCGGCGGCCGCCCAGTCAAACCGCGAGGCCAGAAAGGCAAAGCGGTGCTGCTCGGGGATAAAGGCGAGATCCTGCACGCGCACCACGGCATCCTGCAGATTGCAGGACAGGACCGCGAGATCCTCGGCATCGAGCGCGATGAGCCGCAGGGAGCCCTGCCCTGTCAGGTCGGTCGCGTCTGGCGTGCTGGTTGTCATCGAGGATCCTTGTTCGGTTCCCGTGTTAGCGGGAGCCCGACGGGCAGGCAAGAGAACAGCAGGCAAGAGATGGGCGAGCCGCGCGGCGAGGCCTCGCCAAGGGCGGGGAAGCGCTGCGGGATGCTTGAATTTCAGCTCGGGCATCGGGGCCTCCGGCCTGTCGTCGCGGATCAACGCGAAGACAACGCCCGGAGGGAAGCACCGTTGCGCGCGGCCTAGCCCGGATCTGAAATGCGCTCGACCTGCGCGCCGCAGGCCTGAAGCTTCTGTTCCAGCCGCTCGAAGCCGCGATCGAGATGATAGACGCGGTGGACCAGCGTCTCGCCTTCGGCAGCCAGCGCCGCAATGACGAGCGAGACCGAGGCGCGCAGGTCGGTTGCCATGACGGGCGCACCCTTGAGCACCGGACGGCCCTCGACAATGGCCGCATCGCCATCGAGCCGGATGCGCGCGCCAAGGCGGGCGAGCTCCTGCACATGCATGAAGCGGTTTTCAAAAATCGTCTCGGTGATCCGCGATGTGCCCTGCGCACGCGTCATCAGCGCCATGAATTGCGCCTGCAGATCGGTCGGGAAGCCCGGGAAAGGCTCGGTGGTGACATCGACCGGCATGATGACGCCGCCGTGGCGGGCCACGCGCAGGCCGCGCGCCGTGGTCTCGACGGTGGCCCCGGTCTGGCGCAGGATATCCAGCGCCACCGGCAGCAGGCTCTCCTGCGCGCCCTCCAGCAGCACATCGCCGCCGGCCATGGCCGCTGCCATGGCATAGGTGCCGGCCTCGATACGGTCGGGCAGCACGGCATGGCGTGCGCCATGCAGGCGGGTAACGCCCTCGATTTCAATGGTGCTGGTGCCCGCGCCCTTGATTTTCGCGCCCATTTTCACGAGGCAATCGGCAAGGTCGCGCACTTCGGGCTCGCAGGCCGCATTGCGGATAAGCGTCACGCCATGGGCGAGCGAGGCCGCCATCAGCGCCGTATGGGTGCCACCGACGGTGACTTTCGGGAAATCGATTTCCGCGCCGCGCAGGCCATGGGGCGCCTTGGCGTGGACATAACCACTATCGATCTCGATCTGCGCGCCGAGCTTTTCGAGCACCATGAGCAGCAGGTCGACCGGCCGCGTGCCGATGGCGCAACCGCCCGGCAGCGAGACCTTGGCCACGCCCATGCGCGCGATGAGGGGCGCAACAACCCAGAAGCTCGCCCGCATCCGCGAGACCAGATCATAGGGCGCAGTCGTATCGACAATGGTCGAGGCTTCAAGATGGATGGTCTGGCCGGCATAGGGCGCATCGCCCACGCGCTTGCCGTCCATGCGGTAATCGCAGCCGTGGTTGCCCAGAATCCGCATCAGCAGATTGACGTCGGCAAGACGGGGCACATTTTCGAGCGTCAGCGTGTCGCTGGTCAGGAGCGAGGCGATCATCAAGGGCAAAGCGGCGTTTTTCGCGCCGGAAACCGGAATGATTCCATTCAGCGGATTGCCGCCGATGATGCGAATACGATCCATCTCACCTCTCTTCAGGGCTCTGGCGGGCAGAGAGCCCGGGGTCTTCCACCCCTTGGCCGCACAAGATGGCGTCAAAAGGGCCGCGCCATGTTGCGCTCAAGGTCTCGTCATACTCTCACGCCTGGCACGCACTTACGCATCGTCCCTGGGGCCGGGGCCTGCGGCGCGCGCACGCGCCTGCGCCTTGCGGCGCTGCAGATTGGCCTTGAGCGCCGCCGCAAGGCGCGCTTTTTCCCTGACCTTGGCCGGGGAGAGGCCAATGGACGGCGGTACCTCGGGATTTTTGTCCGAATCGCGCTCTGACATCTTGTCGCCGCGGCTCAACACCGGCAAATCGCCGGCGCGCCGCTTGTAGGGAGAAGCGAGGGCCGAGGCAAGCTGCGGAGCGCACAGGCGCTTGCACATCTTGTGCTCGGCACGCTTGCCAGACATCCCGCCCTATGGCACAAGGCGGCCTCAACGCGGCAGGCAAGCCCTGCGTGCGCCAGAATGCTGCGGTAGCTCAGTGGTAGAGCACTCCATTGGTAATGGAGAGGTCGAGAGTTCAATCCTCTCTCGCAGCACCAGTTAAGCCAATAAAATCAACGTTTTAGTAAAATCGCCCATCGCTAAAAGTAGCATACTCAAGCCCTATGCTACTCTTGCTCTAACCCCCCAAAGCCCGCATACTGTCAAACAGCAACAAAGCTGCGGGGAGTGGCTGTTGGCGGAAAAGCTGTGGGACACATACGTAGATAGCAGCCAAGCTAAAGCTGATTTGGGCGAAAAGTTTCGCACCACTCCAATCAGCAGCACCATTGTGCGTGTTAAACAGCTACCCACCTCCGCGATCCTATATAAATGCCAAGCAAGCAAGTTTTGGCAATTCCGTGTGTTTTTAGAGGGTGCGCAGAGGAAGCGCAGCACTAAGACTGAGGACTTCGTTGAGGCACAGCGACTTGCCAAGCTCATTTATGCTGAGATGCTTCAAACCATACATGGCAGTGAGCAAGGAAAGCGCAAGCTGAGTAGCAAGCGCACACTCCACACAGTCGCAAGCAGCTTGTGGGAGAAGCAGGCTGTTATGGTGTCACAGGGTGAGCTGAACCCGCAGAAAAACAAGAACGACAAGTATGTGTATGAGAAACACATAAAAACATTCTTTAGAGATTATGAGCTGAAGGAAATCAACGCAGACACGCTTGAGCAGTTTAAGATGGCGTTGGTGCGCAAGGGGTTGGCGAAGACGACGCAGAAGAGCTACTTCGCCATCATCAGCAAGCTGCTGACTGAGGCAGTGAAAAAGCAGTTCATACACACAGCGCCAATGCTGCCACGTGTGCGTGTTGATGATGATCCCCGTGGCTATTTTAACAATGGGGAATACACACGGCTGTGGCAGATGGCTAACAAGCTGTGTGATGAAACTGTCCCCGTATATAAAGACGCTGATATCGTTGATGGCATTGTTAAAGCGGATGCGAAGCCATATCGCAACATCACCATCACCAAAGACGTCTATTTCCTCATCATGTTTATGCGCAATACCTATGTGCGCCCCACAGACATTAAGGTAATCAAGCACAGGCACGTTTTTTCTGTGAGGCGTGGAGACATTGAGTTCTTAGAACTGCGCCATCCAAAGACGAAAAGACATTCACGTGTGATGACTAGCACTGAATATGCGCCTGACCACTATCGCAACATATCAGCTGAGCGTGAGCGAGAGGGATATGGGAAGCCTGAAGACTTCATCTTTATGCCCCAACACGCCAATCGTGAATATGCGCTGAAGGAGCTGACTAGGCAGTTTGACGCTGTGATGCGAGCTGCTGGGCTGAAGACAGATGCTAACGGCAAGAACCGCACCCTCTACAGCCTGCGCCACACTGCCATAGTCACAGGCATACACGCAGGTATCAGCATAGAGACGCTAGCGATGAATGCTAGGACCAGCACGGATATGATTGATAGGTTCTATGGCTCACACGTGCTGAGCGCCTTGGATAAGGGCACGGAGATTGTAGATAGCGTCCACGCTAAGCAGGAGCGGTATGCGGCGAAGAAGTCTGAGAAGGGGGGGAAGGAGTGAGGGGTGAAGCATTAGACACGAACCTCCACGTAGAGAACCTAAATTTTTTTATAGCGTAAAAAAATTAAATACCCCTCGCGCTAGCAGCGAAGCGAGATTTGTCGTCTAGCGCGATTCTAACTCGTTGCTTCTTGCTAATTGGTACATTTAGGTTATCCTATGGGGTGAAAGGCTTCATTAAGAAAACGGTCGCAATGCTTTCTGAATGTCAAAAAAAGCCTCTGCGCTCGGCGTCTGCTTCGCGCTACTCCGTGTTGGCGAGTGCTATAATTTTGTGCCTAGTAGCTACGCAAGAAGTAATTGCTGCGCCGGATGCTTGCTATCAAGCTTCGTTTATCGCTTCAAAATTAGGGCTTGCTGCTGTCCGTTGTAATTTTCCTGACTCCGAAGAGGTGCGGAAGCCGCTTGCTTTATTTTATGATGTGGCAAAACACGCTTGTGGTCCTGGAGTTCCCTCGAAATGGCCCGGCTCTTCTGCGGCGGTGACAGCTTTAAATAACGAGATGGAGTCTCAAGGCCGTGGGACAGTGTGCGGCCGAATCTATGGTGAGTTTCTTAATATGACCCCAGGTTCAGGACCGCCACAGTCCAGCAGCGCTGCTTGCCAACGGTTTCCCAATCTCTGTTAAATAACCGAGTACAATTTTGTCCGAGATTGAGAATTTGGGCGCTCGGCTTATCTTAAGTTCATAACATAATTCACCCCAATATGGAAGGCTTCTTCAGCCGTGGTGCGTCTACTAGAAGCAAATTGAAAGCCTTGTACAACGGCTTCAGACCGCTCTGCTGGTGTTCCGTGGTGTTGCGGATGATTAAAGTCAAAGTCGCCAAAATTTCCGTGCGCTACAGCAATTACTGCGGCAGGAAAGCTTGGTCTCTCAGACTTGCGCACACCAGCAAAATACCCTGCTAAAAAATCAGCGTGTAATTCTCCGCGCTTTGCAGTGGCTTGACCTTTGTTTAAATCAAGCCCTTTTTTGAATTGCAAAATATGGGCGAATTCGTGAGCGCAGATGCCGCTGAATATCGCGTCTGGACCTTCAGCCGCTGCTAGAATGTCAAACAATAAGTCTCTCCCAAATAAGATGGTGCCGTCTGTGGCGTTCATCAAACGTCCGTTTGTAGCAAAGGCATTCTTTGAGTCCTCCTTAAAATACAAAAAGCCGGGCAACACGCCGAATAAATCAGTCAACTTGGAGAGTGTTTGCGCTGCCGCGAAATCAAAATCTGAATTGCCTGACCTCGTGACAACAGAACCAAGGGGGGAAGAGGTGCTGCTATCCCCGGTAAGATAACGCCGGGCAGCTTGAATTGAGATGGAGCATCCTGATAAATTCTCTTTAGAGTGACAAGGGCAGGAAAATCCACTCATTACGCTGATCGCTCCTCCAAGGAGAGTGAGTCTGCGAGTAGGCATATAGTTTTTCCTCTACAGGCTGAAACTTGAGATGATCAAAGCAAAGGGTGCCTTCGTCAGCATAAGTTCGGAAAGCGTTTGCAAGCGTCACCTTGCGTTTGTTTTGTGGTACTATCTCTGGGCATCGGGACTTCCCGCAGATTAAAAGTGCTCACATATCCGCTCTTCTGATAGCTAACTAAAAAAGGCTTTCGTACAAGGATGGTGAGTATTCCAGTTCCCGCGCTGCTTGTAGGGAGTTTCCGTTTATTGAGCATTGTGAATGATACATAAAATTCACAATCATAGTTTGTGTAATCGCTGCCGGAGCCAGAGGTAATTTCATCGGTAGTATGAGTTTTCAATGGAATAGGTACTGCAATAAATGAACCATCGAGGTTGCCTCCAAGTGAGGGTTGGTTTTCAGACCGGTAGCAATTTTTAATCACGGAACTGATTGGGGGAAAGTTTTCGAACTCAAGGTCAATACCATCGAGATATATAATCTTACCTTCGTTTTGCCAAAGGGCCTTGAGTGTTTCTTTGTTCCTCTGACTGGGAAACGTCCCATCTACATCTAATTTAGGGAGGCCCCCGGCCCGGTTCGATTGGGCGCTAGCAGGTAGTGCCAGTGCTAGCGTGGAGGATAACAACAAAACTGTTCGCATAGAGACCGGCATCATTTTTTCACCTCGCAGTAAATGTTTTTTAGCGCGGCCTTGCCTAAGCTTCGCTCCAACTCGCATCATCACCGACACAAGACACCCACCCCTCATTTTCCTGCTCGGCGAATAGATGGAGCCTAGTTGCGTTGCTATCGCTACCCATCGCCCGATGCAGGAACGCTGCTATGCCCTCACCGTCTTTGGGCTTGGCATCGGCGTCCAGCGTGTGGTTGCTGAATAGCAGCGTCTCTTGGGAAAGGTCCAAGACGTATTTTTTATCGTTGTGAGCGCGGAGACAATAGAGCTTTGGGCTGGCTATGCGCAGCACCTCTTGGAGTTTCGCGATAGCTCCCACTCTGTCGCCGGGCACCACAACATTCACTACCGCATCGGCAGCGAGAATTGGCTGGAACCCCAATCTTTCCTCCAAATCAGCGAACGACATCTCCTCAATCTCATCTAGCACCGCAGCAGATGGTGTGAGCAGGAGCTCTTGGAACGTGTCGCCAATCTCCAGCAGCTCTGCAAGCGTAGAACCGCCACTAGTCGCTTTAGCTTTGGGTGGGAGCTCTTTGGGCTTGTGGGACTGCCTCTGCTTGCCCTGTTGTTTTCGTGCCTCAGCAATCAGTTTGCGAGTCAGGCCTTCACCGTGCGTTGCGAGAAGCGTCAAGATTTTCTCTCTTGCTCGCTCTTCCTTCTTGGCAGCGGAGCCACTGCCGCGTTCACAAGCTTCTTCATAGAGCTGTATCAGATCATAGAGACTGCTCCGGCTATTGATGAGGCAGGCTGCCTTTATCTCTTTATCTTTGAGGAGCTCACTCTCTCCAATGCGCTTCATCATATAGAAGGAGGCGGAGGATGTGGCGATCAGTATCCTGTCCTCTTTGTCCCTCCCCAGCAGCTCTGGGTCCGGCCCGATCCGAGCGGCGTGGAGTTGCGCAAGAAAGCTGAGGAGCTCTTTGTCAGTCCAGCCACCCTCACCATATAGCGTCCAAGCCTCGGCAAATGCGAAGCAGGTGTCTAAGCTGGCGGACACGCTATCCTTTACGGACTTTATTACCCTTTGCGCCAACTCTCGTGGACGAGGTGAATTCCGCACCATTGGTTGTCCCCCGCCTTGAACAGCTAATCACTAGCAGCTAGCCTGCCGTGAACGGCAAACGAAGGCAACCAAAATGGCGAAGAAGACCCGCACCGCTGCCAGTTTTTCTGCAGGAATAGGCACTGCCGCTTTCGCATATCGTGCCAAAGGGTTTCAGATTTTGTACGGCACCGAGCCACAAGACGTTGAGCGAGGCATCTTCGAAGCCAACTTCCCCGATAGCACCCACGACAACACCGATGCCCGCTGGTTCAACAACCGCAAAGAGAAGGGTAGGGCAGAGCTGTTAGCGAAGGTAGGGGTAGCCACCGGGGAAACGCTGGACCTGCTGGACTTCACAGCTCACCTCACCCCAGCCGACAAGAAAGCAAATACCCCTGCCAGCTTGTCTGACTTTTTCAACATTGTCCGCAGCCTCAACCCAAAGGTGGCAGTGGCATATGTGCCGCCAGAGTTGGTTGCTAACGAGCGGCTTGAGCGTTTCAATAAGTCGGTTGATTTTTTACGCTATAAAAAAATTGCGCCTGAGCAACTAGAGCGTGACTACTTTGTTTTCTGCCGTGTTGTGGATGCTTCCCTATATGGCTCGGCTGTCTCCAAATCGTATGGCGTTGTCTTTGCCGTGCATAAGGCGCTGGCGGCGAAAGCCAAAGTCAGTACGGATGAGGCGTTGGAGTTTGCTTTTCCGCCTCCAATGCCAAGCGATATGGGCACAGTGCGGGTGGTCGGCCCCCATTGGGTGATCCGGTTTGAATGTTAGTTCATGATCGGCCGTGGCGCTATGGCTGGGGTGGCCGGCGTAGTTGGTCCGGGTTGCGCAGCCGGCCACTGCACAGCCTCGGGGGCGGGAGGCTTGTAGCCCAGCGATGA
>CANBNG010000031.1 GCA_947370975.1 Beijerinckiaceae bacterium | reverse complement strand
CAGCTTCAGCGAATGGGCCGACGTGTTCGGCGATGCCAAGATGACCACCGCCCTGCTGGACCGGCTTACCCACCACTGCCACATCCTCGAGACCGGAAACGACAGCTTCCGGTTCAGAGCCAGCTCCGCTACCCCCAAATCCAGAAAGGAAAAATCCACCACTTGACCCACAACCCGCATCCCGGGACATAACATCCACCCGGGTCACTTCTCGATGAAAATCCCGGGTCAACTCTCAATGCAAATCAACAGCTTGTCTATGCGCAGCGGTGGACTGTGTCGGTTCGCTTCACACATTTCGCCGCCGACAATGGAGGGTGGAGCAGAGTCAGAATTATCGGTTGACCTGCCCATGGCCTACCCAGTGACGATTCCACCTTCAACAAAGTCGTCTAATTAATTGAAAATATTGGCGCACCCGACAGGATTCGAACCTGTGGCCTCTGCCTTCGGAGGGCAGCGCTCTATCCAGCTGAGCTACGGGTGCATACGGGCAAGGAGCCCGTAAAGCTTTCTAGCCGATCCCTGCGGCCCCCGCAATCGGGGCCGGGGAGTGGCGTTGTTTATGGAATGGCAATGCGGCGGCGGGTGGTGCGGCGTTCGACGATGACGGCCCGGCCCGAGGCCGAGGGCTGGGCGGGGGCGACGCGCTGGATGGTGGAGCGGCGCTGGGCGCGCAGGGCAACAGTGCGCACTTCGTCTTCGGTAACGCCCATCAATTGGGCCGCAACCTCGATCTGGCTTGCTTCATCATCGGTGAAACATTGCGCGGCTTCGAGCGCTTCCTCGATCGTGGGAGGATCGTGGCGCACGCGGCGGCCGCCATATTTTGTTTTCCAGGCAGCGGGCATGTCCGTCACTCACTTGAGGAATAGGCTCGTCCGCCTTGGTTCTAGCCGAGGCCGGACGATTTTCCAACAGCCTGACAGGCCTTTCGCCGCAAGGCCAGCAAATGGCGCGCCGGTGTGGCGTGGATGCGCCTCCAGGAGCGGAACAGTGGAGGCCGCCTGTGCGTTCCTGGCGCAGGGAGGCACTCATGAGCTGGCATGTTCGCTACTTCAGCCCGTCGCTGCATACGGAGCTGCAATCGCTGGAATTTTCGACGCAGGACGAGGCCCTTGCTGCTGCCTTCGAGATCGCGCGGGACGAGGGCAGGATCACCGCGATTGAAGGGCCGGACGGGGATATTGCAGGGCCTGACAAAATTGAGGTCTGGTTCCGTGAGCGGGGCCTTGTCCTGCCCCCCGTGCGCCCTCGCTAATCGGCGGCCTCGGGCGTTGCCGTGCTCAGCGCGCGGCTGGCAGAATCGAGCTCGCCGGTGAAAGCCCGCAGCCGGCGCGCGCAATAGGCGCGCAGGCTGATCGCGCTTGCTGGATTGTCCCGCAGGATTTTCAGGAACATGTCGCGCGAAATGCGCAGCACCGCGCTCGGCTCGTGCACATGCGCGGTGGTGCGCCGCTCCGTTTCAACCAAAAGTGCCATTTCACCGATGAGATTGCCCGGTGCCACCACAAGAGGCTGCGTTCCCTTTTCGGGATCGAGCGTGATCTGGCCACTGAGGAGCATAAGCGCCCAATCGCCCATATCTCCGCGCCGAAACAGGATCTCGCCGCGCCGCACGATTCGCGCTTCGCTGAGGAAGGCCAGCCTTTCGAGCGCGCGCGGCTCGAGAGTGGCAAAAAAGGGAATTTTCGCGAAACGACGGGCGTCGGGTGAAAGAGCCAGTGAAAGAGGCATGAGATCCTGACCGCAGACGTTTTTTCACCAACGCCTGACTGCGGCTAAGGATGCATTTCATGCCCGCATGGGCGCCTTTGCGGGTGCTGCTGCCGGGCGTTTCCTGGCGGTTGTGGCATTTGCGTTGAGCTGCGCGACGAAACCCGGAGCCGGCTTGAAGACGATGGCGAGCCGGGGCTCGATCATCACATCCACGCCGAGCTTCACGTTGCGTCCCTTGCGGGCAGCCCGTTCCAGAACCACGAATTTGCCAAAGCCCGAGAGCATCACCTGCTCGCGCGCCAGCAGCTTCTCGCTAATCAGATCGAGGAAAACTTCGACGAGCCCGCCCGCATCGCTGCGGGGAAGTCCTGTTGCACGGCAGATCGCTTCGGCGAGGTGGGCCCTCGTTATGTTTGTTGTTTCAGACTGTGTCATTTGGCGTCCGCAGGGGTCATGGTCGGGCGAAATCAAGCAGATTGCTGGATAGTGTCGGGTTTCAGGTCAGACGTATGGGGCTCGGGTCCGCGTTGCTCGGTGATGAGCACATAGCCCTCCGAGCGCACATTGCGGATGAAGCGCTGCGAATTGGCCTGAGCGAGTTTGCGGCGCAGCTTGCTGATCATCACATCGACCGAGCGGCTGAGGCTGGCCTGGCCGTGGCCAAGAACATCGCGCGCAATCACGCTGCGCTCGACAAGGCTGCCTTCGTTCTGGACCAGCAGATGGAGCAGGCGGAATTCGCTGCCTGTGAGGGGAATGGCCGGGCCGTTTGCGCCCTTGAGCTTGCGGTTGGCAATGTCGAGGATGGCGGCGCCGCACAGGGTTTCCAGCACGACCGGCGTGTCGACGGCGCCCTTTTGCCCGCGCCAGAGGCGCGCAATTCGCAAATGCAGCTCGCGCAAATCGACGGGCTTGGGGATGAAATCCTGCGCGCCGCTCTCGAAACTGCGAATGCGGTCTTCGGTGCGCGCGCGCTCGGACACGACAATTGCGTGGATGCCACGCGCATCCACCTCGGCGAGCAGCTCAAGGCCGTCGCCATCGGCAAGATCGAGGTCGAGGAGAACGAGATCTGGCTGCTGCGCGCCGGCAAGCCGGCGACGCGCCTCGGCAAGAGTTGCGACATCCGCAACATTGCAACCCAGTTTCGTAAGATAAGACGAAACCAGGGAGCGCAACGCGCGGGAGTCTTCAACCAGAAGGATGCTAATCTCCTTCATTAAAAACCCGCTCCCGCCTCGCGCCATTGGTCGGCTGTCGTCTGCTTGAACTTAGCAATAGACGGAAAACAACTTATTGTTGAGCGGTTTGTTCGCTCGATACGGCGTCACTTGCTCATTCTAGGCGGCGGGCCAGCCTTCCCTTACGGCAAATGACGGTGCTGCTTGAAAAACAGGCGGGCCCAGCGCGCTTTGCTTGCGATCTGTCAATTCTGTGACAGTGGTCTGACCCGCGCGGCGCAGAATTTGAACTCCGGGATCTTGCCCGCAGGGTCGAGCGCCGGGTTGGTCAGGAGATTGGCGGCGGCCTCCGCGTAGCAGAAGGGCAGGAAGACCATGCCCGCGGGCACATCGGCATCCTCGCGCAGACGGATTTCGATTCGCCCGCGCCTTGTCTCCACCGCAATCATGGCGCCCGCGCTTGTGCCCTGCCGGGCCATTTCGCGCGGTCCCATCAGCGCAACGGCTTCCGGCTCCAGCTGGTCGAGCACCCGCGTCCGGCGCGTCATCGAGCCGGTGTGCCAATGTTCGAGAATGCGGCCTGTCGAGAGGATGAGCGGGTAATCGCAGTCGGGACTTTCGTCGGGCGGCGCAATGGCTGTCGGCACGATGCGCGCCCGTCCGCTGGTTGTCGGAAAGCCATTGGTGAAGAGAATATCCTCGCCCGGTCCCTGATCGGCCAGTGCGGGATAGGTCACCGCGCCCTCGCGCTCGAGGCGCTCCCAGCTGATATGGGCAAGCGAGGGCATGATGGCGGCCATTTCCGCAAAGACGTCGCCCGGCCCCTCATAGCGCCAGTCGAGGCCCATGCGGCGGCCGATTTCCTGGATGATCCACAAATCCTGCCGCGCTTCGCCTGGCGGTGGCACGGCTGCACGCGCCATCTGCACACGCCGATCCGTATTGGTGAAGGTGCCGGTTTTCTCGGGAAAGGCCGAGGCCGGGAGGATCACATCGGCATGAAAGGCGGTCTCGGTCAGGAAAATATCCTGCACGACGAGATGCTCGAGGCTGGCCAGCGACGCGCGGGCGTGGTGGAGATCGGGGTCCGACATGGCCGGGTTTTCACCCTCGATATACATGGCGCGAATGTCGCCCGCCGAAATCGCATTCATGATTTCAACCACGGTCAGGCCGCGATCAGGATCGAGCTTGACGCCCCAGAAGGTCTCGAAAATATCGCGATTGTCCGCCGCTTCGACGCTGCGATAATCGGGATAGAGCATGGGAATGAGCCCGGCGTCGGATGCGCCCTGCACGTTGTTCTGGCCGCGCAAGGGATGCAGTCCCGTGCCCGGACGACCGATCTGGCCGGTGATGAGCGCAAGCGCAATCAGGCAGCGCGCATTGTCGGTGCCATGCACATGCTGGCTGATGCCCATGCCCCAGAAAATCAGCGCGGTGCGCGCGCTCGCATAGGCGCGCGCAACTTCGCGGATCGTGTCGGCGCCGATGCCGCACAGCGGCGACATGGCTTCGGGCGTGAAGGCGCGCACATGCTCGACCAGCTTGTCATAATCTTGCGTGAAGCGCGCAATATAGGCCTTGTCGGTCAGATCCTCCGCGATGATCGTGTTGACCATCGCATTGAGCAGCGCGATATCGCTGCCAGGCCTGAAGGCGAGATGCCGCCAGGCGTGGCGCGAGAGAAGTTGCTGGCGCGGATCGATGATGACGAGTTTGGCCGTGCCTTGGCGCACGGCATTCTTGATGAAGGTCGCCGCGACAGGATGATTCACCGCCGGATTGGCGCCGATGACGATGATGAACTCCGCCTCGCGCGCGGCCTCGAAAGGCGCTGACACAGCCCCGGAGTTCAGTCCCTCCATCAGCGCTGCGACCGATGAGGCATGGCAGAGCCGCGTGCAATGATCGACATTGTTCGTGCCAAAGCCGGTGCGCACCAGTTTCTGGAACAGATAGGCTTCTTCGTTCGAGCCTTTGGCAGAGCCAAATCCGGCAAGCGCCTTTGAACCTCTGGTGTCGCGGATCTGCATCAGACCGCGGCTTGCAACATCAAGCGCCTCATCCCAGCTTGCAGTCCGGAAATGCGTGAAGGGATTGGCGGGATCGACCTGATCGTCCGCATGTTTCGGCTTGCCGGGGAGGCGTATCAGCGGCTGGGTGAGCCGATGGGGATGGTTCACATAATCAAGACCAAAGCGCCCCTTCACGCAGAGGCGATTGTGGTTGGCCGGTCCGTCGCGGCCTTGCACATGGAGGATGCGATCCTCCCCGATTTCAAACGTGACCTGACAGCCCACGCCGCAATAGGGACAGAGCGAATCGACCGTTCTGTCGGGCCAGATGGTGCGGTGCTGCGCCTCATCGAGATAGGCGGCCGGCATCAATGCGCCGGTCGGGCAGGCCTGCACGCATTCCCCGCAGCCCACGCAGGTCGATTGCCCCATGGGCGCGTCGAAATCGAAAACGATCTTCGCGCCGGCATTGCGATAGGCCATGCCGATCACATCATTCACCTGCACGTCCCGGCAGGCGCGCACGCAAAGCCAGCATTGAATGCAGGCATCGAGATTGACGCGCATGGCCGGGTGGCTTTGATCGGGCTGCGGTTGCGCGGGCGCGGGCGGAAAGCGGCTTTCGCTCACGCCCGCAAGCGTGGCCTGCGTCCAGAAGGCTGAGCCGGGATCATGGGCCTGCACGCGCGGCGGCTGATCGGCGAGCAGCAATTCCATCACCAATGCGCGTGCTTTTTCTGCGCGCGCGCTGGCGATTTTCACCTCCATGCCATGCGCAGGCTTGCGGCGGCAGGAGGGCGCAAGCGTCCGCTCGCCCGCAATCTCGACCATGCAGGAACGGCAATTGCCATCTGGCCGATAGTCGCGCGCATCGCGATGGCAGAGGTGGGGAATGTCTGTGCCAAGCCGCTGGGCCACCTGCCAGATGGTTTCATCCGGCAGAGCCTCGACAGTGCGGCCATCGAGTTTGAAGGCGATGGTCTGGCTCATTGTGCGGCCTCCGCGAAAAGCTGCGGGAAATGGCGCATGAGCGAGAGCACGGGGTTGGGCGCTGCCTGGCCGAGACCGCAGATCGAGGCATCGCGCATCACATCGCCGAGGTCTGCGAGCAGATCGAGATCCCAGTCCTTGCCGCTTATCAGCTGCACGGCTTTTGCCGTGCCCATGCGGCAAGGCGTGCATTGGCCGCAGGATTCATCGGCAAAGAAATGCATCAGGTTGCGCGCGACATCTTTCAAATCGTCGCTGTCCGAGAACACGACAATTGCTGCCGAGCCGATGAAACAGCCATGCGCCTCAAGTGTGCCGAAATCGAGCGGCAGATCGGCGAGCGCAGCAGGCAGAATGCCCCCCGATGCGCCGCCTGGCAAATAGGCCTGCAGCACATGGTTCTGCGCCATGCCGCCGCAATGCTCTGCGATCAATTCGTTGAGCGTCAGTCCGGCGGGCCCGCATTTGACGCCGGGATTGCGCACGCGTCCCGAGACAGAATAATGGCGCAGGCCAATGCCGCCATTGCGCCCCTGCGCACGCCACCAATCGGCGCCTTTTTCCATGATCTCGCGGATGAAGAACAATGTCTCGACATTGTTGGTGCACGTCGGGCGACCGAAAAGCCCGGCCTCGAAAGGCAGCGGCGGACGCTGGCGCGGATAGCCGCGTTTTCCTTCCAGCGATTCAATCAGCGCCGATTCTTCGCCACAGACATAAGCGCCCGCGCCGCGCCGCAGATGAATGCGACACCACATCGTCGGCAATTTCGCAATCTCGCGCGCAAGCACGACGCGCAGGCCGGCGTATTCATCGCGCAGATAAAAATAGATGTCCTGCGCACCCACAAGTGTTGCTGCAATCAGTGCGCCTTCGAGACAGCGGTGCGGATCGCTTTCCAGCAGCACGCGGTCCTTGAAGGTTCCGGGCTCGCCCTCGTCCCCATTCACGATCATTGCCTTGACGCCGGACATGCCACGCACGGCGCGCCATTTGCGCGCGGCCGGAAAACCCGCGCCGCCCATGCCGCGCAGGCCCGCGCGATCGATCACATCGAGCACGCTGTCGGCCGAGATGTTTTCGCTCAGCAGCGATGCGAAAAGCCGATAGCCGCCCTGTGCGCGATAGGACTCGTAATCGATGCCGCAGATTTGGGCCCCGGACACAGCCTTGCGCGCAAGGCTGTCGCGCAGCTGCGTGACATCGGCAGGCGCAATGACATTCTGGCCGACCACTGCGGCGGGTGCGCATGCGCAGCGTCCGATGCAGGGCACGCGCTGGATGCGTGTGTCAGCCAGATGTTCTGCAGCAAGTTCGCTGAGCAGTTCTTCTGCGCCCGCAAGCTGGCAGGCGATGCCATCGCACACCCGCAGCGTGAGCGCGGGAATGGGCGCGTCCTCATCGGCCAGTACATCGAAATGGGCATAGAAGGTCGCGACCTCGAAGGCTTCGGCAAGGCCGATGCGCAGCTCGCCGGCCAGCGCAGCCAGATGGCCCGCTGAAATTTGCCCAAAGGAATCCTGGATGAGATGCAGATATTCGATGAGCAGGTCGCGCTGGCGCGGACGCGCGCCCAGCAGCACGGCGATCTCGGCTTCGGCACGCGGATCGGGCTTGCGCCCTTTGCGTCCGATGCGCCCTTCGCCACCGCGTCCGGGATGGGGTGGCCGTGCGATGTCGCTCATCTTGCTTGCTTCCGGGCCATTTTTTCTGACCGCTATTCTAGGCGAGGCGGCGTGAGGGTCCAAGTCCCACGGTCCAAGTCCCACGGTCCAAGTCCCAGGGCCGGGGTCAGACTGGCGGCGTGCCATTGGCGGCCAGAACCTCGCCTGCGAGATAGAGCGAGCCGCAGATGAGAATGCGTGGCGGCACGGGCCAGTCATGGGCGGCCAGCAGATCGAGCGCGTCCTCCACCCGCTCGCAGCTTGCAGCCGGAATGTCAGCCTGCAGCGCCAGCGCCGCAATATCGGCCGCGCTGCGGCCGCTATGTTCGCCATGCACCGGCACAGCCAGCAGCTCCTGCGCGAGGCCCGAGAAATGGCGCAGGAAGCCGGCGGTGTCCTTGGTCGAGAGCGACCCGCAAATCAGCACGAGCGGGCGCGTGCGCCGGGCTTCGAATTCACCCATGGCGGCGGACAGCACACGCCCGCCCGCCTCATTATGCGCGCCGTCGAGCCAGAGCTCGGAGCCTGCCGGCGCGCGCGCGGTCAATGCGCCGCGCGTCAGATGTTGCAGTCGCGCGGGCCATTCGGCATGGGCGAGGCCCTGCTCGTAAGCGGTGACGGGAAGATCGAGCGCGACATGGCGCAGGGTGGCCAGCGCGAGGCCGGCATTGTCGATCTGGTGGCGTCCGGGCAGGCGCGGCAGCGGCAGGTCGAGCAGGCCCCTGGCGTCTTCATAGATGAGCCGCCCGTTTTCCTCGCGCATGGTGAAATCACGGTCCGCGATGCAGAGCGAGCTATGCGTGCGGAGAGCCTCGCGTTCCATCTCGCGCAGGGCCTCGTCGCTTTGGGCGGCAAGGAAAGCCGGTGTCTGCGCCTTGATGATGCCGGCCTTTGCCGAGGCGATCTCGGCCAGGGTCGTGCCTAAAAATTCGGGATGGTCGAAGGAGACCGGCGTGATGACGCTGGCAAGCGGATGAGCGATCACATTGGTCGCATCATAGCGCCCGCCGAGCCCCACTTCGAGCAGCAGATAATCGGCCGGCGTCTGGCTGAACAGCAGCAGGGCGGCCACTGTCGTGATCTCGAATATGGTGATGGCCGCGCCATCATTTGCCGACTCGCAGCGTGCAAAAGCCTCGACGAGCCGGGCTTCGCTGACAAAATGTCCCCCGCCTGGCGCACCCAGCCGGATGCGCTCGTGAAAGCGCACCAGATGGGGCGAGGTATAGACATGGACGCTCTTGCCGGCCGCCTCCAGCATGGCGCGCAGGAAGGCGAGCGTCGAACCCTTGCCATTGGTGCCAGCGACATGGATGACCGGCGGCAGGTGCTGTTCGGGATGGCCGAGCTTGGCCAGCAGATCGAGCGTGCGCCCGAGCGAAAGGTCGATCTTGCGCGGGTGCAGATTGAGGAAACGCTCCAGCATCTCCTCGGACGATGGCAATCCTGCTGGCGTATTCACTTTGCTGCTCGCCGGTTCAGGCCGCGGCAGACGTATCGCCGGGCCTGTTCATGAGGATCTTGCACATACGCGCGAGTGTTGCGCGCATGTCGCCGCGCGGCACGACCATATCGACCATGCCGTGGCTCTTGAGATATTCGGCGCGCTGGAAGCCATCGGGCAGGCGCTCGCGAATGGTCTGCTCGATCACGCGGGCGCCGGCAAAGCCGATCACCGCGCCGGGCTCGGCGATATGGATGTCACCCAGCATGGCGTAGGAGGCGGTCACGCCGCCTGTGGTCGGATTGGTGAGCACGACAATATAGGGCAGTTTGGCGGCGCGCAGACGTCGCACGGCAACCGTCGTGCGCGGCATCTGCATCAGCGAGAACATGCCTTCCTGCATGCGCGCGCCACCCGAGGCCGTGAAAATGATGAAGGGCGACTTGCGCGCAATCGCCGCTTCCATGCCCGTGATGATGGCCTCGCCCGCCGCCATGCCGAGCGAGCCGCCCATGAAGTCGAAATCCTGCACGGCGACAACCGCGGTTGCACCCTCGATCGTGCCGGCCGCGAGCTTCACGGCGTCCTGCGAGCCCGTCTTGGCGCGATAATCCTTGAGGCGGTCGGTGTAGCGCTTCACATCGCGGAATTTCAGCGGATCGAGCGGCACTTCGGGCGTGGCAATATCTTCATAGACGCCCTTGTCGAACAGGCCATCGAGCCGCGCCTTGACCGGGCAGCGCATGTGAAAGCCAGAGCCCGGCACAACGAAGAGATTGGCTTCGAGATCCTTGTGGAACACGAGCTGTCCGGAATCGGGACATTTGATCCAGAGGTTTTCCGGCGTCTCGCGCTTCAGGAACGAGCGAATCTTGGGCGGAACGACGTTGGAAATCCAGTTCATCTGGTCCTCGACTTATTCTGCTGCGAGCTTGCGCGCGCTGCGCACGCCGTTCGCAATATCCGCGACAAGATTGGTGACGGCGGGAATCGTCTGCGCGGTGGCCGCACCTGCGCCATCGAGCGAATTCTTCAGCGCGTCGATCAGCGCCGTGCCGACGACAACGCCATCGGCATGAGCCGCAATGGCCGCTGCCGATTCCGCATTCTTGACGCCAAAGCCTACGGCGACGGGCAGATCCGTATGCGCCTTGATGCGAGTGACGGCCTCCGACACGCGCGAATAATCCGGCGTTGCTGCGCCGGTGATGCCGTTGATGGAGACGTAATAGACAAAGCCGGATGTGTTGGTCAGCACCTTGGGCAGGCGCTGCGCATCGGTGGTGGGCGTGGCCAGCCGAATGAAGCTCAGGCCCGCTTCGAGCGCGGGCAGGCAGAGCTCGTCATCTTCTTCGGGCGGCAGATCGACAACGATCATGCCATCGACGCCCGCAGCCTTTGCCTCGATCAGGAAGGCCGGCACGCCGTGAACATAGATCGGGTTGAAATATCCCATCAGCACGATGGGCGTTTCATTGTCCTCGAGACGGAAGGCGCGCACCATGTCGAGCGTCTTGATCAGCGACATGCCGCCTGCGAGCGCCCGCAGGCCCGCAGCCTGGATCGAGGGGCCATCGGCCATCGGATCGGTGAAGGGCATGCCGACTTCGATCACATCCGCGCCGGCCTTCGGCAGCGCCTTGAGCAGCGCAAGCGAGGTTGCCGGATCAGGATCGCCGCACATGAGAAAGGTCACGAGGGCCGCGCGACCCTCGCTGGCGCATTTGGCGAAGCGCGGTTCGAGACGCGTCGTCATCACATGCCCCCCAGATGTTCTGCGACGGTGAAAATGTCCTTGTCGCCACGTCCGCAGACGTTGACCACCATGAGGTGATCCTTGGGCTTGGTGGGCGCAAGCTTTGCGACCTGGGCCAGCGCATGGGCGGGCTCAAGTGCGGGAATGATGCCCTCGAGCCGGCAGCACATCTGCAAGGCGTCGAGCGCTTCCTTGTCGGTGGCAGACAGATATTTGACGCGGCCGATGTCGCGCAGCCAGGCATGTTCCGGGCCGATGCCCGGATAATCGAGGCCCGCCGAAATCGAATGGCCTTCGATGATCTGGCCGTCGTCATCCATCAGGAGATAGGTGCGGTTGCCGTGCAGCACACCGGGGCGTCCGCCCGCGAGCGAGGCGGCATGGCCTTCGGGGAATTCAAGACCGTGGCCCGCTGCTTCCACGCCATAGAGCTCGACCGACTTGTCATCGAGGAAGGGATGGAACAGCCCGATGGCATTGGAGCCGCCGCCGATGCAGGCGATGAGTGAATCCGGCAGGCGGCCTTCGGCCTCCTCCATCTGCCAGCGCGTTTCCTTGCCGATGATCGACTGGAAATCGCGCACCATGGCGGGATAGGGATGGGGGCCTGCCGCCGTGCCGATGCAATAGAACGTGTCTGCGACATTGGTCACCCAATCGCGCAGGGCTTCATTCATTGCATCCTTCAGCGTGCGTGCGCCCGATTGCACGGGCACGATTGTCGCGCCGAGCATTTTCATGCGGAACACATTGGGCTTCTGCCGCTCGACATCGACCGCACCCATATAGACGATGCATTCGAGGCCGAACCGCGCGCACAAGGTCGCCGTCGCCACGCCGTGCTGGCCGGCGCCGGTCTCGGCGATGATGCGCTTCTTGCCCATGCGGCGCGCCAGCAGGATCTGGCCCAGCACATTGTTGATCTTGTGCGCGCCGGTGTGGTTGAGCTCGTCGCGCTTGAAATAGATTTTCGCGCCGCCAAGCTCCTCCGTCATCCGCTCGGCGAAATAGAGCGGGCTTGGACGCCCGACATAATGTTTCGCGAGAAAAGCGAGCTCCTCGTGGAAGGCCGGGTCGGCTTTGGCGACCTCGTAAGCCTTTTCGAGTTGCAGGATGAGCGGCATCAGCGTCTCGGCGACAAAGCGTCCGCCAAAATTGCCGAAGTGCCCGCGCTCGTCCGGGCCGGTGCGATAGGAATTTGGAATGTCGATGTTCAACGGATTGCTCCTGAAGGATCGGCCGTGTCTTACCCCGTCGCGGCGTCCGAACCAAGCGTCTCGTCGCAAACGCCCGCGCGCAATGTCTGAATGAACGCGCTAATTCTTGCTGGATCCTTCTGGCCGGGCGCGCTTTCGACGCCAGAGGACACGTCCACCGCCCCCGCGCCGGTGCGCAAAGCCGCTTCGACCACATTATGCGCGTCGAGCCCGCCCGAGAGCATGAAGGGGGCGGGCAGATCGAGGCCCTTGAGCAGCTCCCAGTCAAAAACGAGACCGTTTCCGCCCGGCAGGTCCGCGCCGGCCGGGGGCTTGGCGTCAAAAAGCAGCCGGTCGGCGACGCAGGCATAGGCCGGGACGCCGGCAAGGTCGCCTGCGCTCGAGACGCCGATGGCTTTCATGACCGGCAGGCCGAAGCGGGCGCGCACCGCCGCCACGCGCGCGGGCGATTCGTGGCCGTGCAGCTGAAGCATGTCGGGGTCCAGCGCGCTGACGATGGCCTCCAGCGCCGCGTCATCGGCATCCACCGACAGGGCGACCTTGATCGCGCGCGTGCCGGTGATTGCCGCCAGATCGGCAGCTTTATCGAGCGTGAGGTGGCGCGGGCTCTTGGGGAAAAAGACAAATCCGACAAGATCGACGCCGCCATCGAGCGCGGCATTCAATGTGTCTGGCGTGGAGAGGCCGCAAATCTTGATGGCGGGGCCGAGTGCGCGCGCGCGCAGCGCCAAGGCCGTGCGCGTGGCCTCAGGAAAGGTCAGTCCGGCGAGGAAGTCTGCGCCCGTGGCGGAGAAGGTGAGAGGCATGGACGCTTGCTCGCACGACACGGCGGGACTGTCCAGCGCAGCCGCAGGCGTTTGTCAGGCGGCGTCGCGGGGCTGTTCGAGAATCGCAGGCAGGCGCGGCGATAATTGCGCCCGCATCCGGTCAGCTTCGGTCCGCAGGCGCTCGACATCGGCGCGGGCGTGGCGCGCGGCGCGGCGGTAACGCCCCTGCGCAAGCCAGGTCACGATGCCACCCGCCAGAACCCCCACGCCCATGGCGAGAAAGAGAATCAGGAACAGCGGCGCCGTGATCTGGAAATCAGCATATTCGCCTGGCAGCGGGTCGAGGACGACCCGCACCGGCTGGCGATTGGCAATGGCAAAAGCCAGAAGCACCAGGCCAACGGGGGCAAGAACGAGCCATTTCAAAAAGGTTTTCATTCTGCTCCCGTCCGACCAGGCAGACTTGCCTGCAGCGGAGTCGCCCCAGGCGGATTGCTCAGCCCGGAACGCCGTCGTTCAGGCGCTCGCGCATTTCCTTGCCGGTCTTGAAGAAGGGCACAACCTTCTCGTCGACCTCAACGTGCGCACCCGTGCGCGGGTTGCGGCCCAGACGGGCATCGCGGCGCTTGACCGAAAAGGCACCAAAGCCGCGCAGCTCGACGCGATCGCCACGCGACAGCGCATGCGTGATCTCGTCAAGAATCGCATTCACGATATTCTCGACATCCCGCAAATAAAGATGCGGGTTACGTTCCGCGATGCGTTGAACGAGTTCAGATTTGATCACTTTTTTCGCCCCCGAAAATGTCTGCAAGTATGGCCCAGAAAAAGCGGACCGGTTCGTCAGAAAAAACTCAATCGACTGGGGCAACTTGCCAAACTGAAACCAGACCGTCAAGGAGCCGCGCATCCCCCATATTGGCTAGACGGCGCAGAGGCGTGGCAAGCTCAAATAAACCCAAACCTTCGAGTGCAGCAACGGAAGCTCCCAATAGTCCCAGCCGCTCCAGGCTGCGCGGCTTTTTCCACTCGCGAACGGGAAGGCCTTTGGGGATTTTCTTGTCCTGTTCGAGCCACTCGATGGCCTCGCGTTCCCCGCCCAGCGCATCGACAAGCTTCAGGTCGATGCCCTGTCGGCCGGTGAAAACGCGCCCGTCGCTGACCTTGGCGAGTTCCCCCTCGCTCAGCGCGCGGCGCGATTTAACGAGGTCTTTGAACCAGTTGAAGGAATCGGAGACGAGCGCGGCGAGTGCAGCGCGGGCCTCGGGGCTGGTTGGCTCATAGCCATTGGGGGCGGCTTTCAGCGGCGAGGATTTCACGCTCTCCATCGAGACGCCCACAGTGTCGAGCAGCTTGCCGAAATTGGGGAACTGGAAGAGGACGCCGATCGAGCCGACGAGCGAATTGCCTTCGGCAAAGATGCGGTCCGTGCCCATCGCGGCAATGTAGCCACCGGATGCGGCCATGGTGCCCACAACGGCCACAACCGGCTTTTTGGCGGCGACGATGCGCAATTCATTATAGAGGCGCTCGGCTCCGGTTGTCGTGCCGCCGGGGCTTTCGATTGTGACGATCAGCGCCTGCGCACCGTGTGAATTGCCGATTTCGCGCACGAGCTTCAGCGTGTCCTTGTCGCCGGTAATCACGCCCTCGATGGAGAGGCGGGCAATATGCCGCCCGCCGGCCAGATCCTCGCCCCCGTAATACAGGCTAAAGCCGATCACGCCGGCGGCCAGAATCGCGAGCAGCGCGACACGCCAGAAGGTCAGCTTGCGCCGCAGGATGCGGCGATCGACGAGCAGGTCCGCTTCAGGAATCGTGGCCATGGGGCGCTCTCTGGTGGCAGGGGCCGACGCTGCGCAAATTACCGGCGTGGGCAGGCGCTGGCAAGGAAGTTGGATTTTGCCAAAAGAAAAGGCCCGCGCATTGCTGCGCGGGCCTGAACAGTCAAAGGCTCGTGGAAGCCGATTACTTCTTGTCGGATTCGCGGGCCTTGAGGGCCGCGCCGAGGATGTCGCCGAGCGAAGCGCCGGAGTCCGCAGAGCCGTAAGCCGCGATGGCTTCCTTCTCTTCAGCCATTTCCAGAGCCTTGATCGACACCGAGACCTTGCGGGCGCGACGGTCGAACTGGATGATGCGGGCATCAACCTTTTCGCCGACGGCGAAACGCTCGGGGCGCTGATCGGCGCGGTCACGGGCGAGTTCGTTGCGCTTGATGAAGGTCGCGAGGTCGGAACCGGCAATCTTGACGTCGATGCCGCCTTCCTTCACGTCGATCACTTCGCAGGTGACGATGGCGCCCTTCTTGAGGTCGCCGCCTTCTTCACCACCGGTCTTGGCGGCTGTGAAGGGGTCGCTCGCGAGCTGCTTGATGCCGAGGGAGATGCGCTCCTTCTCGATATCAACGTCAAGGACCTTCGCCTTGACCATGTCGCCCTTCTTGTACTCTTCGATGACCTGCTCGCCCGGACGGTTCCAGTCGAGATCGGAGAGATGGACCATGCCGTCCACATCGCCGTCGAGGCCAATGAACAGGCCGAATTCGGTCTTGTTCTTGACTTCGCCTTCGACCTCGGTGCCGACCGGATACTTCTCCGCGAAGACTTCCCACGGATTGGCAAGGGTCTGCTTGAGGCCGAGCGAGATGCGGCGCTTGACCGGATCGACTTCGAGAACCTGAACGTCGACTTCCTGGCTCGTCGAAACGATCTTGCCGGGATGCACGTTCTTCTTCGTCCACGACATTTCGGAAACGTGGATGAGGCCTTCGATGCCGGGCTCGAGTTCAACGAACGCGCCGTAGTCGGTGATGTTCGTGACGCGGCCATGGAAGCGGGCTTCCACCGGATACTTTGCTTCGATGCCCTGCCACGGATCGTCCAGCAGCTGCTTCATGCCGAGCGAGATGCGATGCGTGTCGTGGTTGATCTTGATGATCTTCACGCGCACCGTCTGGCCGATGTTGAGCACTTCGGTCGGGTGGTTGACACGACGCCAGGCGATGTCGGTGACATGGAGCAGGCCGTCGATGCCGCCCAGATCCACGAAGGCGCCGTAATCGGTGATGTTCTTGACCATGCCCTCGATGACCTGACCTTCTTCAAGGTTGGCCACGATTTCATGACGCTGCTCGGCGCGGCTCTCTTCGAGAACCGTGCGGCGCGACACGACGATGTTGCCGCGGCGGCGGTCCATCTTGAGGATCTGGAAAGGCTGCGGCACGCCCATGAGGGGGGTGACGTCGCGGATCGGGCGAATGTCGACCTGCGAGCGCGGCAGGAATGCCACGGCGCCGTCGAGATCGACCGTGAAGCCGCCCTTGACCTGGTTGAAGATAACGCCGTCGACCTTTTCATTGGCCTCAAACGCCTTCTCGAGCTTGACCCAGCTCTCCTCGCGGCGCGCCTTGTCGCGCGAGATGACAGCTTCGCCGAGCGCATTTTCAACACGCTCGAGATAGACTTCGACGATATCGCCGACGACGGGGGCGGCTTCGCGGCCCGGGCCCGTGAACTCACGCAGCGCCACGCGACCTTCGGTCTTCAGACCGATGTCGATGACGGCGACGTCCTTCTCGATCGCGACGACAGTACCCTTGACGACGTTACCTTCGAAAGCTTCGTTCTCACCATAGCTCTCGTCGAGCAGCGCGGCGAAATCATCGCGCGTCGGATTGAGGCTCGAACCAGCGGCAAAATTGGCAGCCATATTGTCTCCTGAAGTGCCCAGTCGGGCGTGGCCGGCGGGTTTGTGTTTCGGGTAACTCTTGCGATCCGGTGCCGGTCGACGTTGCGACCGGAACTGCCTTTCGGCACGCCGGCGTGGCCGGAACGGAAGAGCTGTTCAAAATGAATTCCGGGCAGAGAGTGACCCCTCTACCGCAGACGACGGGGTTTTTAGCAGGCGCAAGGCCCAGCGGCAAGCGGCCTGCGCAAGCTCATTGTCGAGCCAGCAGAAAGGCGCCAGCGAGCGAGCTCAGCTGGCGACCGCCGCACGCTCCTGCACGATCTTGAGCGCGGCGGCGAAGGCGCCCTCTACATCGAGCAGGGTCGTGTCGAGCATTGCGGCATCCTCGGCTGCCCGAAGCGGGGCCGTGGAGCGGCCGGAGTCGCGGGCGTCGCGCTTGCGGATATCTTCCAGCACGTCGGCGAAATCGACTTTTTCGCCCCTGCCCGCCAGTTCGAGCGCCCGGCGCTGGGCGCGCGTCTCGGGCGCGGCTGTGACGAAAATCTTCACCCGCGCCTGCGGGCAGATCACCGTGCCGATGTCGCGCCCGTCAAGCACGGCCCCCTCGGGCCGCCCTGCAAAGCGGCGTTGCGCATCAATCAGGGCCTCGCGCACCGCGGGAATGGCGGCAACGACCGAGGCCGCCTCGCCCATTTCACGGCCGCGCAGGCGCGCTTCGTCGAAATCGACCAGCGCCAGCCCGCGCGCGACGCCGACCGCCTTTTCGACATCGTCGAGCCGGCAGCCCTTGTCGATGAGCCCTGCCGCAGTCGCGCGATAGAGCAGGCCTGTGTCGAGATGGGGCACGTTGAAATGCCGCGCCAGACGCCTGGCCAATGTACCTTTGCCCGAGGCCGCGGGTCCGTCGATGGCGATGAGCATGATTTAACCGAAGGTCGCGCCGAGCCGCTCAAGCGCGGGCCGGAAAGTCGGGAAGCTGGTGGCGATCATAGCCGAATCATCGATGGTGACGGGCTTTTGCGCGGCCAGTCCCATGACGAGGAAGCTCATGGCAATGCGATGGTCGAGATGCGTCTCCACCGTGCCGCCGCCCGCAACTGTCGTGTTGCCGCGAACGATGAGATCGTCGCCCTCGATGGTGTGCTCCACGCCATTGACGGCAAGGCCTGCCGCCACTGCCTCGAGACGGTCGGATTCCTTCACGCGCAATTCGGCCAGGCCGCGCATGCGCGTTTCACCTTTTGCGAAGGCAGCCGCGACCGCGAGCACCGGATATTCATCGATCATCGCGGGCGCGCGTTCGGCAGGCACATCCACACCGTGAAGCTGCGAATGGCGCACACGCAGATCCGCGACATCCTCGCCGCCTTCAATGCGTGGATTGATGACCTCGATCTGCGCGCCCATTTCGATCAGCGTGGTGAGCAGGCCGATTCGCAACGGGTTCATCATCATGGCTTCGATTGTCACATCAGAGCCGGGCACGAGCAGCGCCGCCACCAGCGGGAAGGCCGCCGACGAGGGGTCCGCCGGCACGATGACGGCACGCGGCGTGAGCTTCGGGCGACCTTCGAGCGTGATGCGGCGTCCGTGCGTGCCCTCGGTCTCGACATGCACCTGCGCGCCGAAATAGGAGAGCATTTTCTCGGTATGGTCGCGCGAGGCCTCGGTCTCGATCACCACGGTGCGACCCGGCGAATTGAGGCCGGCGAGCAAGATCGCCGATTTCAGCTGGGCGGAGGGCACGGGCGAGCGATATTCGATGGGGGCCGGTTCAGCCGTGCCCTTGATGACGATGGGGCAGCGGCCGCCGGGCGTTTCGCTCAGCACTTCGACGCCCATCAGCACGAGCGGGTCGAGAATGCGGCGCATCGGCCGTTTGCGCAGCGAGGCGTCGCCATCGAAGGTCGCCGTGATGGCATGGCCGCCCACGACACCCATCATCAGGCGGGTGCCGGTGCCGGCATTGCCGAAATCCAGCACGTCGGTGGGTTCGAGCAGCGAGCCGAGGCCTGCGCCCTCCACAAGCCAGCGGCCGTCGCCCAGGCGCTCCACCTTGGCGCCCAGCGCCCGGCAGGCGCTTGCGGTGCGCAAGACGTCATCACCCTCCAGAAGCCCCTCGATGGGCGTCTGGCCCGTGGCCAGCAGCCCCAGGATGAGGGCGCGATGGGAGATCGACTTGTCGCCCGGCGGCTTGAGGCTGCCATGCAGGGGGGCGGACCGGCCAGCGGTCATCGGGGAAGCGGGTCCGTGGGACCCATGGGACGCGGTGATGGAAGCCAATTGAACCTCGGGGTTCGGCGAATTTTCGTTGCGCTCGTAGCACGCCGGACCGCCCAATGTCATTAAGCGCGGCCGCCGCCCAATTCCCATTTGACAGTCGCCTTCGGCGCGACTAACCGGAGCCCCGAAACATCTCGCTCGGGGCTGACCTTTCAAGGGAGGCTGATGAGCGAGGTTAAACTCGTTCCAGGGGCTTTCAGAACGTGGCGAAACCCGAACTCGGCAGCAAGCGCCAGTGCCAATCCTGCGGCGCGAAATTCTTTGACCTCAACAAAGATCCGATTCTGTGCCCGAAATGCGGCACAACCTTTCAGGTCGTAGCTCTGTCACGCGCCGCAGCGCGCGCGGCGGCGGTGGATGATGACGATGATGCAGAGCCGGAGGTTGTCGGCGCTGAACTCGTCTCGCTCGAAGAGGCCGATGCAGACGGCGACAAGGTCGCAATCGTGGCCGACGACGACATCGAGATCGAAGACGATGCCGGCGACGAAACTTTCCTTGAAGAAGAGGAAGGCGATCCCGATGACGTTGCCGATCTGATCGACAGCGATCTGCAGGACGACGAGGAAAGCTGATCCTCGCGTCCCCTCGGGGACGCATCCGGCCAGAGGTGTGGGGACAAAAACTTTGACCTCTATGCCGAAAAGCGCCGGGACGGGGTTGTGGTGGGGCGGCATTGACGCTATACAGCCGCCCACCGCAGACGTCGCTTGAGTGACGCGCGAACACTGCAAGCCGGAACGAGATCCTCCCCAAAAGGATCGAGCCCGGCAAGGACCGAAAGGTCTTGCGGCAGCAGGTTGAGAGACCTGCAAAAAGTGGGGCCATAGCTCAGTTGGGAGAGCGCTTCAATGGCATTGAAGAGGTCGTCGGTTCGATTCCGTCTGGCTCCACCAAGCACTCTTTACAACTCACCAGTTTTACCCGTCAGCGGGAAGTCCGGGTCTTATCCGTGGGTTAGCGCGACTATTCCGCACTATCGGTAAAACCGGCGTCTCTGACACGCAGGTTTGCCCCGCATTTGCAGGCCTGTCTCTGCCTCGCGCAAACGGTGTCGCACGCTGCGCACGGAGACGCGGAGTTTGCAGGGCTGGATGGCAGGGGGATGCAGTCGCGCCCCGGAAAAAATCACAGTCTCTGCGTCGCAAATCGACAGCGCGCTAGCGCGCCAGGTTTGGCGCTAGTTTGTAGTTGCGAGATTGGATTTTCAGTCGCTCGAATATGGATCGGCGACGCTTGGCTCAGCCCTGCTGCAAGCCCAGCACATGCCATTGCTGCGCCCATTCAGCCGGCGCATCGACAAGGGCCTTGGCGTTGACGCCGCGCGGCAATTGTCCGTCGACCGCTGCCTTGATGATCTGCGGGGCTAGGAAGGCGTTGGAGAGGGTGCGCTCGACATGGCGCTTGCTGCAGCCCTCGCGCTCCGCAATGGCCTCCAGGCTCGTCACAGAGCCTTTGACCAGCTGCTCGAGCCAGCGCCGGCCAAGCGCGATGGAGCGCAGGAGCACAACGCGCGCCTCCGCCTTGATCGGGCGCTGGGTTTGCGCGGAGGCTGGCCCGATGATCTCGCGCCGCCGTATGCGGGTTTTGGGCGACCACGAAAGCTGGAAGGATTCGCCGGACGTCAGGGTCAGTTCAATGCGATCGGCATGAAGACGAGCCGTCTCAAGGTGCTGTGCAACAAGGGCGGCGTCATCAAGTTCGGATTTCTGATGGCGTGCACGCAGGGCGTTCAGAATGATGGTCTCGACCTCTGGAGCCGAGACCCGTCTGACAGCCCCGGCCTCGGAGCTGCGCCCCTGCGCCAGAACGCAGGACACGTAATAGCGGTAGATGAGGCTCTTCTTTTTGGTCGTGCTCGGCGTCATCGGATGGCCGCGCCCATCCTGAAGAAGACCCAGCAGCAGGGCTTCAGAGGCTTGGCGCTGTTTGCGCTGCCCGTTGAGATTGGCCAGAAGCCTGTCCTGCACCGCCTCGAACATGGCGGTCTCGATGATGGCCTCATGCTCGCCCTTGTAGCTTGAACCCTTGTGATTGATCTCGCCCAGATAGACCCGGTTGCGCAGCAAATAGGCGAGCGGACCGTTGGTCAGGGCGACGCCTCCGATTCGTTTGCCGGTCGCCAGAGCCCGCACTCGTGTGGTGACGCCCGCTTCGCGCAGTTCGGTCTGCAAGCGTGGCAGCGACCCGAGGGCGAGATAACGTTCAAAGATCAGGCGAACCAGAGATGCCTCTGCCTCGTCGACGAGGAGCTTGCGGTCCTCGACCCGGTAGCCCAGCGGAATGACCCCGCCCACCCAGATGCCGCGCTTCTTCGAGGCCGCGATCTTGTCGCGAATGCGCTCCCCCGTGACCTCGCGCTCGAACTGGGCGAAGGACAGCAGCATGTTGAGCGTCAGCCGGCCCATGGAGGTGGTCGTGTTGAAGGATTGGGTCACCGACACGAAGGTGACCTTGTGCGCGTCAAACAGATCGACGAGCTTGGCAAAGTCCGCCAGCGACCGGGTGAGACGGTCGACCTTGTAAACAACGATAATATCGACCCGCTTCAGGCGAATGGCGTCAAGCAGGAGCTGCAGAGCCGGCCGCTCCATCGAGCCGCCTGAAAAGCCGCCGTCGTTGAACTGGGTTGGAACCAGCGTCCAGCCCTCGCTGGCTTGGCTCTTGATATAGGCCTCAGCCGCCTCGCGCTGCGCGTCGAGGGAGTTGAAATCCTGATCCAGCCCGTCGTCTGTCGAGACGCGCGTGTAGATCGCGCAGCGGAATGTGGGGGCCGCGGCCTTCTTCGTGGATTGGCTTGCCCTCATAGTCTTGCCTCTCTGGTGCGCAATCCAAAGAAGCGCGGCCCGTTCCAGCGGGTGCCGGTGATCGCCCGGGCGACCTCCGACAGGCTGCGATAGGTTTGGCCTTTCCAGGCGTAGCCCTCGCTCAGCGCCATGACATGGTGGTCGTCCCCCTCCCATTCGCGCACCAGCACGGCGCCGGGCCTGATGTGGTCGCTATCCGAGCGGGGCAGGCTTTTGGAACTGCCCTGATCGGCCTCGGAGGCGATGCGATCCAGATAACGGATCGTCGCGCTATCCAGATCACCCCAGACCTCCACCTGAAGGCGGTAGGCCAGCACGCGAAACATCAGGCCTTTGGAGAGATGCCCAGGCGCCCGCCGACCGGTGAGACTGCGCCAGCGTGCGCGCAGGCCGCCCATGTCGAGACCGCGCAAATGCACGATCTCGCTTTCAAGGGATTGCCCGGCCATGGTCAGGCGGCGCGCGCTTGGGTGGCGGCTTGGCTAGCCGTGCCGCCACCAGCGATCTGGTACACGAAGCCGGCAGCCTCACCGGGGCGCCGCTCGACCAGAAAACCCCTCTTGCGGAGACCCGTCAGCGCCGCACGCGTCGTGTGGGGTAGCCAGCCTGTGGCAGTAATGAGCTCTTGCAGTGAAGCGCCCGCTTCCCTTGTGAGCAGGGACACGACAAGCGCCTGCTTGGTGCCCGCGCGCGGGGCGTCCGTGGCCTGAGCCGGTCCTTCGATCGCGGCGCTGATCGCGGCGATTGTTGGAGATTCGATTGGCTTTGCGAGCGCCTCTTTCCTCGCAGGTGTTACCTCGTGGGTAACATCAATCTCGCCCCCGATTGCTGCGCGGCCGTCATCCGTCATCACCAGGCTGAAGCGCGCATCCCCCTCCTCCCGCCAGATCGGCATGCCTGCTTCAGACGGAACTTCCCGCATCAGCCCCAGAGCCAGGAGTCTTCCCGCAGACTTCCGCGCGGCGGCATTGGCTCGCGCCCTCGGAAAAGTCGCAGCCCCGTCTTCACGCGCGCTCGCGACCGACAAAAATATCAATTGGCTGTCTGTGAGTTTCAACATCAGGATCTCCCTTGCTTGCAGCAACATCCGCCGCCACCAGGCAAACCCCGCGATTGGCGTGACGCCTGCGGGGTGGGAGAGATCCGAAGGCGCAAATAACAAGGCCTCCGCACGCGACACAGCAATGCTCCGTCGTGGCGGGAAGTCCAGTCGGGTTTGGTTTTTTTGTGGTGCTTGCGGAACGAATTAATGAGAATTCGCTGATGTTTAGCGGGGGGGGGGGGAGAATTATCATTGAATTCGCATGCAATATCCTGAATATGGGCTTCAAAATGAAGTACCACTGAAATTTCACTGGAAAGATAATCTCAAAATGCAAATCTATCTATCAAAGCTCCTCGGCATGCTTACGACGCTAGAACGATCTTACGGATTTGCCTTAAGCGACCCCCAAGAGCGAAAAATACTGGATTTTATTATTGAGTCTGTGAGTAATGAAAAGCTACCGACAGCGGAAGAAATTGTTGCCGTGGAAATAGCCTCCCGAGCGACGACGTATCGAAAGTTGAAGAATTTGATTGATTGCGGACTTATCAAAACTGAGATATTAGACTACTCGGTGGTTTACTCAATCGGGCCCCGCGCGCATGAGCTCGGCATAGTCATAAGAAAGATTTTCAGTGAGCTTCCGATCCGCAGCTGAAGTAAATTTTTTTGTGATACTAGCTCGGGTCATTTCAATTTTTGTATCGGATTATATTTCAAATATTTTTCAATTTAACGATTGGATTAGTGCCTTATATTTGCCAGCAGGCGTAAATATAATTTGTCTTGCCGTTATTGGTCCTTTGGCTGCAGTTGGGATAGGATTTGGGTCTCTTATTTGGGGCCTGATAAATCTCGATATCAGTTTTGTTATGTTAATTTCGTTATCTATCGCGTCTGCTGTAGCTTCGGGATTATCAGTAATTATTTTTGAATATTTATTTGCTCGAAGGAATGGAGGATTAAAGAGAATTCCAAACCTAAAAAGCGTGACTTTTTTTATAATTATTTATGCTCTGATTAACTCAGCAGTCCATCATTTAGTATTCATTATGGGCTCAGATGCCGCTACGTACGGAATTAAGTCATATATGCTGATGGTCGAGGGGGATATTCTAGGTGGCCTCATTTTTATTTTGAGCGTGAATTTTTTGACATCGATTTGGCTTGCAGGGATTCGGATGCGATTAGGCTCTTAAAATGGGGGCTGAGTTTCGCCACCAGCGCGCAGCCCACGAAAGTTGGGAGCAGCAATTATCATGAATGATCGCTCAAACGACTGATTTAACCGCAACCAAAGTACCATACAGTGAGATTATAGTAATATTTATTTATAATTTTGTGCGTATAAGCCTAAGAAAAATTGATAGAAATATCGCAAGTGCGGTTTCTGGGATCTTTCGTAGTTATGTCTATCTAGGCCGAAAGTAGACTAATGCCTCTCCGTTTCTACACTCCCGCCCCAATCATCGAGGAAAAGGGTGCTGACTATTTCATTCCCAGCCACCCGATGCCCCGCCAGAGCGAGCCCGGCATCTTTCGGGTCGTGCTTGGGGGGCGCTACAGCCTGATCGATAATTGGATGGAGGACCATTATCGGTCCGGCATCGATTCGTTTCGGATCCTGCGCCGGCA
>CANBNG010000030.1 GCA_947370975.1 Beijerinckiaceae bacterium | reverse complement strand
CGCAGCTCGACATGGCGTTGCGCGAGGAATTGTCTGGGCCGGACGAGGAGGCTATCGAGCTCGGGCTGAAGGACGACCCGGACGCGCCGCCGGCGCACGAGAACCAGCTGGCGGTCGCGGGTACTCTCGTGGCCCCGGGCTCGAAGGCCGGGCCGGCCGCTGGCCCCGCCGTGGCTCCGGTGGCTGAGGCAACGTCTTCGCTCCCCAAGGGCAAGGGCAAGAACCAGGGCTTTGAGACCAAGACCAAGACCAGCGGCGGCGAGATGCGCGGCGGCTTTGGAGGTGGCGGCATGCGCGGCGGCCTTGGAGGCGGCGGCTTCCATCACGGCGGCTGGGGTGGCGGCGGATGGGGTGGCGGCGGATGGAACCGCGCCGGCTGGGGTGGCTGGGGCGGCGGCTGGAATAATGGCTGGAATAATGGCTGGAACGATTGGGGCTTCTTCCCCGCAGGACTAGCGCTTGGCGCACTCGCCGGTCTTGCCGCAAGCAGCAATGGCTTCGCGGGTAACGATTTTTATTCGCCCGCTTATTACCCCTATCAATACGGCTATGCACAGCCAATCCAGGCGGGCTATGCTTATGGCTCTCCAATCATTCCGGGCGGCTATTATTTCACGGGGCGGCGCTTTGGCCCGCGGGTGACCTATTCGCGTGGTCGCGTCATCCATGGCCGCGCCCATGTCGTACGCACGGGACACCGCGTGCGTTGACACAATCTGCGGGACGCGCGGCAACGCGCCTCCCGCAAGCCCAGCCAGTTCAGGCCGGTTGGGGCAACGGAAAATGAATGGTCCACACTGTTCCCTTGTCGGCGGCGACAGTCGCACGCCCACGAATCTGCTCCGCAAGCCGCCGGATCAGGCCAAGACCGTAACGCTTGCTGCCCGGCTGGACCTCAAAGCCTCGGCCATCATCGCTGATTGTCAGAACAGCCGCATTGGCGTCATCAGGATCGCGGCGCACTGAGACATCGATTTTTCCGCCCAGCTTCTGAAAAGCGTGGTCGTAGGAATTGGTGACAAGCTCGGCAACAATAATGCCCAGCGCCGTCACGACATCGATATCAAGCGTCAGCAATTCGCTGCTGCATGTCATTTTCACATTGGACGGGCCGCCCTGGATTTCCTCCAGGCTGCGACACAAGGAAAGCAAATAACCGCCAAAATCGGTGGTGCGGGCAATGTCGACGCCAAGAAGATGATCGTAGACTTGCGCCAGCGTCGAGACGCGCCGAGCAATCGCCTTGATGTCGCGGCGGCCGGGCTCGTCCTTGGTCCTTTCGAGCACACGCGTCAACATGCCATAGATCAGCTGCAGATTATTGCGGACGCGATGCTGCAATTCCTCGCCCAGCACTTTCTTCTGGCTCAGCAAATTCTCTTTCTCAGTCACGAGAATCTTCATTTGCTCGATGGCTGCTTCCAGCGCTGCCGAGCGATCTGACGTGACCACCGCTTCAGCCAGAACATTGGCAAAGCCCGTGAGAAAAATGATGTCCTGCTCATCATATTTCTGCGGCGTGTCACTGTCGATTTCGAGCACACCATAAGGCTTGCTGTTTCCCTTGATGAGAATGTCGATCGTGGAAACAATGCCGTGTTTGGCATAGAAGGGCGGCAGGATGAATTGGCTGTCGCTGCGCAGATCGTTACAGATCGAGGGCTCGCCGGTCATGAAAGCGCGACCCTGGGGTGAACTCAGATCAGCCCGCGAAATCACCTTGCCGATGACGCCATCCTGCCAGCCAAAGCCCGCCACGATCAGAAGATCATTTTCCTCGGGGCGATATTTGCAGATCTTGCAAAAGGGCACGGCCAGCCCCTGCGCGCAAACGCGCGCGGCCTCCGTCAGCACCTTGTGCAGATCGCTTTGCCCCAATGCATAGCTGCCAAATTTGGCAATGGCGGCCTGTTGGCGCAAAAGCCGCTTGATCTCGGAAGAATTATCCATCGAAGACCTCGGGCTCGGCGACAACAGCGATTTCGAGCAGTTGAAAGCCATAGGGAAACGGCGGCATCGCGATCCCCGTAGAGACAAGATCGAACACTATTTCGAGGCTGCGCAAAAGATCCGCAGCACGGTAGGGTTTGCCGATGCACTCGTGACCGTCGGTATTGTGAATCGCGACCTGAGCATTGTTGCCCGTCGCGTAGAGGATGCCCGGCGCGCAAATAAGCTTCAGCTGTCGTGCGACCTCGGTGCCAAGACCGCCCGCCGCAAGCCTGAAATCAATCAACGCAAGTTCGGGTTTGTGAAGACGCCCAAGCGCGACCGCATCCTCAACTGCGCCCGCGATTCCGCAAACATCATATCCATGCCCAACAAGGATCTCTTCCGTCATATCCGCGATGAGAAAGTCGTCTTCGACGATCAACACCTTCAGCTTGGCTATCAATTTGATTCTCCAATGCCTTCAGGCGGGAGCGCGATAGCTTGTGTCTTCATCAACAGAGCCAAGCATCTGCGTGAAGTTCTAGCGGAAGCTAAGTTGTTTTTCGCAGCACGTCCACGATTATAAGTCACGACAAAGAAAATCACCGACTTAATCTTGGCATTAACGTCAGCACGAGAGGCAACACATCGCCTCTTTATGACTTTCTACAGCGTGTCGTTGGAAACGAGGCGCGGCGGCGAGAGCTTTTGCCCGATGCCAATAAAGGCTGCAACGAGATCCGTTGCGCCATTTGCCGGCGATATGCACGCCGCCGCCCCGGCGCGGTTGGCGGCAAAAAACAAAGATGGCCTCGAGGCCATTTGCTGCATGGCCGCGCAGGCTGAAATCTGCGGAGAATCGGTGCTGCAGCTGGTAACCGCCGCGGTCGAGGCGCCATAGGCGGCCGAATAGACCAGGATACCCGCTCCCGTTGCGGCCGTCGCAGCCGTAATGCCCGCATGGCACTGGTTGGTGGCCTTGCCCGTGGGCAAGTTGGAGCTGCTGGCCGAGGCATCGCCGTCACTGAGCAGGATGATGACTTTCTGCACGCCTGCGCGCCCGCTTGTGGTCAGCGCATTCTGCGCGGCCGTTATGGCATCGGCATAATAGGTGCCCACACCACCAACTGCGCTGATGCCTTGCGCGCATCCACTGCCCCCGGCCTGCAAGGCGCGCACAAGATTAGATGCTGCGTTCAGGGTGTTCGCTGAATCGGATGTCTTGAAGTCGCTGGCAAGACCGACGATCTGATAGAGCGGCGAAGCCGAATATTTTGCAATGGTCGGTTTGGTCGTGCTGCAATCATAATCATAACTTGCCTGGGTCGCATTGGTCACGCCCGGGAACGTCATCAATCCGACCTGCACAAGCGACGGAGTGAGCTGGGTCAGCAGTGCCTGCGCGCCCTTGATCGCGCAGACGAGGCTGGTTGCACCTGATACCGAGCAACTGGAATCGGCTGTGTTCATCGATGCCGTCGTGTCGAGCAGGAGCATGATGTCATAGGATGTGCCCTTCCCGCCGCTTGCGATTGCAGTGGCGGTTGCCGCCAGCGTAGCCGCGCTCCGGCCCAAGGCCTTTCCAAACATGAGAGGGACGCTTGCCGTCTGCTTGACCACAATCGCATTTGCGGCGTCCGGACCCGTGCACGCGATGCCCACGCTCGTGAGGCATTTCATGGCCGGATAGCCGCTTGCAAGAGCGACGCTCATGCGTGAATCGACGTTTTTCTTACCGGCAGTGGCGGTGTAATCCGTCGCGGTTCTGACCGCTGTGCCAGGCGAATTTGTGCAGCAATTGATATCTTGCGCACCGGCAAGCACAGCGAGATTTGCCGAGGTCTGAAGAGCACTTTTCGCCTGATACAAAATTGCCGCATCAGCTGTTATCGCGCAAATGCCGATGAAGGCCAGCATTGCAAATCCAAAGACGGTGGCGACACTCCCGCGCGTATCGGCAAAATTGCGCAGCTTGATTCTGAGCCAGAGCCTTTTCATTGGATTCGTCCTGTCGCTGTCGAGTGCAAGCGACATGAGGGAGCATAATCACGCCCGAGCACGAGAAGGCTGCATGAATAGGTGACGGTTGCGCTTGCCGCTTGTCCCGCGTTGCTGCTCAGCAAGATCTTGCAGGCGGCATCGCTTGCGCAGGCGACGCCATTGACGGACAAGGTCACCGTGAGATTTGTTCGCGTGAGCGCCGCCGCGGAGGCGTAAACCTGGTTCAGCGTATCCGTCCAGGGTGCAGTTGTGCCCCGACTGATCGAGAGCTGAAGTCCTGCAGCCTGCGCCGACCCTGTCACCACGATGTAATTCGAAATCGCAATTCCGAAGACGAAAATGCCGATCAGCATGAGAAGGAGCATTGGCATCAACAAAGCAAATTCCACCGCCGCCGCGCCAGAGCTGCAGTCCATGCGTTGCACGATACGATCGGGGAGGGCGCTGGAGGCACGCGACATGGCTGAGAGCTTCCGTCTACAGAAGCCACCATCATTGGACAGGGGAATTAAGATGGATTTACAGAACGATGACAGTTTTTAATGATTACAGCGATTTAGAGATTACTTAGCGGCCAATCTTCCGCATGGTCAATCTTGGATTGCGAGATCACGGATAAGCCAAATCACAAAGAGATTCTTTTGAAATAGGCCCTGAGTATAGAGCGCCGGGCACCATATTATAAATATGAATTGCGCAGCTCTTTTATGGAAGAGGCAAGCGGTTTTGCTCGATCCACAAGGCGAAAGCGCCCATGAATTTTGTAAAAAACTCGCGTGTCGGCTCGCTGGCAAAGCCGCCCTTGGCGTCGAACAGTTTTGCGGCATTGCCCACATAGGCTTCGGGTTGCTGAAGCACGGGCATGTTGAGGAAGACGAGCGATTGGCGCAGATGGTGATTGGCGCCAAAGCCACCGATCGCGCCGGGCGACACGCTCATCACTGCAGCCGGCTTGCCGTTCCAGACGCTCTGGCCATAAGGCCGCGAGCCGACATCGATCGCATTCTTCAAAACCCCAGGGACGGAGCGATTATATTCAGGCGTCACGAACAGAACCCCATCATGGCGCTTTACCTGTTTGCGGAACTCAAGCCATGCCGGTGGTATCTCGCTGCCGGTGTCGAGATCTTCATTGTACAAGGGCAACTGGCCTATTTCGATCTCCTCGAGGCGGAGTTCGCCGGGCGCAACGCTTGCCAGCGCGCGCGCGGCACGCCGGTTGAATGAATCCTTGCGCAGGCTTCCCACAAGCACGGCAATTGTCATTTGGGAGATCATGCGGCTGTCCTTCAGGGTTCTGGTCCCCCCTATCAAGTGCAGCCTCGTCCGGTGGTTCCATCTGAGCGCGCATCGCCCCTCTCGCCAGCCCCTGAGTTTCGCTATAGCAGAGCAAACCAGCGCCTCGGGCGCAATCGAATCGCCGCAGCAGGTGACCATGACACAAAAGTCGCGCGTGCCTTTGACCTCCATCTATCGCGTCTTCTTCGAGATTGGCATGTTCAGTTTCGGCGGCGGTGTTTCGGGCTGGATCTACCGAGACATTGTCGAGATGCGGAAATGGATGAGCCATGAAGAATATCTGTCGGGCGTCGCGCTGACACAGATCATGCCGGGACCCAACGCGACCAATTCAGCCATTTATATCGGCCAGCTGCTGCGCGGCGCTTCGGGCGCAACGGTAGCTCTCCTCGCCATGCTGACAGGCCCCTTCCTCGCCATTCTTGTCGCAGCCTTCACCTATCAATGGCTGCTGGGCCTTCCAGGCTTTCAGGAAGCGATGATCGGCACGGCAGCCGCCGCCATCGGGATGCTTTTGCGCACAGGCCTGACCTCTGCGCGCATGGTGGCGCGCGGACTCGCGCCCATTTTGATCATGACCGCTACGTTCATCGCTGTCGGAATTTTCCACATCGGGCTCGTTCCCGTCATTTGCGTCATCGGCCCCCTCAGCGTGGCCTATGCCTACAAGATGAGCGGCCGGAGGCTTGAACATGAATGAGCTGCTCAGGCTCGTCATCGTCCTGGCCCCGCTCTCGCTCGCAGCCTTTGGCGGCGCAGCCTCCATCTATGCGCCGCTTCAGCATCAGGCCGTCGATGTCGAACATTGGGTCACCGCGCGCGAATTCGTCGATCTGTTTGCGATCTCGCGCGTCACACCGGGACCGGGCTCGCTTCTGGGCGCGCTTTTTGGCTGGAAGATCGCGGGATTTCTCGGCGCGCTTGTCGCGACGCTTGCTTTATACGTACCCTCATCGGTCGTCGTCTTTGCAGTGGGCACGGTCTGGAATCGTCATCGTGGCAAAAGGTGGCACAGCGCGCTTGAAACCGGCCTCGCACCCGTTGGCTGCGGATTGCTTCTTGCCGGCGTGCTGACGCTGGCCAGCAGCCTCTTCGACCATCCGATCTCGATCCCGGTCATTCTCTGCGTTGCCGCCGCCATGGCGTTTTGGCCGAAGGTTCACCCCTTCATCTTCCTGCTCATCGGCGGGCTTGTGTGCTACCTCGCCTTCCTGTGCGGCTTGTAAATGAGACGCGGCGACATGCGCTTGCGCAAGCCGCCGCGCGCCACCACCTTGTCTAGATTTCCGCAGCGGCCTTATCGCTGGTGAGGAAGGCGATATATAGAAAAGAGCCAATGATTGCGCCCACAATCGGGGCGAGCCAGAACATCCACAATTGCTCGATTGCCCAGCCACCCACAAACAATGCCTGCCCCGTGGAGCGAGCGGGATTTACGGATGTGTTGGTGACCGGAATTGAAATGAGATGAATGAGCGTCAAGGCCAGCCCGATCGGTATGGGTGCAAAGCCTGCAGGAACCGCCTTGGAAGTCGCGCCGAGAATGAGGATAAGAAAGAAACCTGTAAGCAGGATTTCGGCTGTCAGGCAGGCAACAAGGGAATATTTGCCGGGCGAGTGTTCGCCATAACCGTTGGCGGCAAAACCACCGGCGAGAGAAAATTCATTTTTTCCAGACGCAATCAAATAGAGCGCGCCCGCCGCAGCAATGGCGCCGATGGTCTGGGCCAGAATATAGGGAAAGAGATCGCGCGCCGAAAACCGGCCCGCCACAGCCAAGCCCACGGAAACAGCCGGGTTGAAATGCCCGCCCGAGATCGGGCCCACGGCATAAGCCATCGTCAACACCGTCAAGCCGAAGGCCAGCGCAACACCCAACAGGCCGATACCTACATTGGGAAAGGCAGCAGAGATCACTGCGCTCCCACATCCGCCAAAAACGAGCCAGAATGTTCCGAAAGTTTCTGCAGCAAAGCGTTTTTGCATGATGTCCCCATTTTCATTGTCGTGCCTGATACAGGATGATTTCAGGCAGGCCGCGGCGCAGGTTCGTTGCTACGCGGATGAAAAAACGGGCGCTATCATATTTCCGCAAAATGCCGTGAAAGCGCATTTTGGCAATTATTTATCTGAAAATTATACTAACGACTTTTTCCCAAGCTTTGCTGTTGTTGAGATCCTGAAGCGTAGCGGGATGACCCGCTTCAACTGCAACGGGCCGCTTTGGTGCGCCCCTCACGAGCGGGGCCGCAACGGCTCGACAGTCTGCGAAATCATGTCATGCCCATAAAGCCGCTCGACGCCATCATAATGCATCCCGCCCTTGCGCAGATTTGCACGATTGAGCACGAAGCCAGCGACATTGGCGCCAATTGTACGAAGCTCGCGAAGCGCCTTGAGCACGCAAGATCGCGGCGTGACGTTCCACCGCACGACCAGAATTGTTGCATCGGCAATGCGCGCAAGCACGCGGGCATCCGACACCGGAAGCACAGGAGGCGCATCGATGACGATGAAATCATACATGCCGCGCAGGTGCGTGAGCAGCCTCGCCATACGCTCGGAGCCGAGCAGCGCCTGGGGATTGTTGACCTCGCCAGATGTTGCCAGGATATAATCGAGGCCCGTCGCGCTGTCGTTGTTGATCGCGTTCTGAACATCGCATTGTGTCTCGAGCAAAGTCTCGATGCCGGGCTTGTCTGTCTTGGACAGCAGCCTGCCAAGTGAGCCCATGCGCAGGTCACAATCGATGAGAAGCGTCTTTTGACCCGATTGCGCCGAACTGCGCGCTATCGAAATCGAAATTGTTGTCTTGCCTTCATTGGCCTGCGACGACGTGACGACGATGACTTTCGGCCGACTGGACGGGCCAAGCTCAAGTGAAGTTCGGACCCATCGTATCGCCTCGGCAAAAAGCGCCGGTGGATTTTCAATGACAGCGCGTGCGCCGCCCCGCGCTGCCCGAACTTCCGGGATAAGCCCGAGCGAGAGAACATCCGCCTCGCGCTCAAGCTCGTCTCCGCTCACAAACGTATGGTCAAACCGCTCCAGCAAGATTGCAATGCCCAAAGCACAAAGCATGGACACAACCGCTGCAAGGCCCATGATGCGAGAGGTCTTCGGAAATGTCGGCACCTTGGGGATCAGGGCTTCCGAGATGACGCGCGCATCTGCTTCCTGCAGATATTTCTGGGCTCCGGTTTCCTTCGCCCGCTTCAGGAAATGCTGGTAAAGGTCATGGTCGGCATTGGCCTCGCGTTCGAGCTGACGCAAGTGAACCTGGGCCTTGTCAAGTTCATGAGCGCGGGTCTCCAGATCGTTAAGCGCCTTCTTGAGAGCGATCTCATGACTGCGCGCGGCGTCCACATCCTGCGAAACTGCCAGAACGATTTTTTGAAATTCCCGAACAATATTCTCCTGTGCCTCTGCACGCTTTGCCTCGATGGCCCTGACCGAGGGAAAGGCCGCGCCCAAGCTCGACTTGATCTCGGCCTCCTGACGCAGCAGATCTGCTTCCTGCTCCTTGAGACGAAGAATCATGGGCGAGCTGAGTATGTCGGGTGTTGAGCTCCCGCCCACAGTTTGCAATTGCTGAAGATGTGTCTCCTTGCGAATACGTTCTGCTGTTGCCAGCACGAATTGCGAATTGAGCTCGGCCAGCTGCTGGCCGATGACCGTGACGCCGCGGGCTTCGGTCAATCTGTTTTCATCACGAAAGATCTGTACGGCGCGGTCGGATGCCGCCACTTTCTCGCGCAACTCGTCGGCGCGCTCCCCAAGCAGCTGTGCCGCATTGGTAATGGCGGCAGACTTCGCATCAAGCTGCTCGGCGATATAGGTACGCAAGTAAGTATTCACAATTCGTGCCGCAAGCTCCGCATCCACCGACTCGAAACGCACCTTGATGATCGAGGAACGCCCATCGTTCGATACTGTGATACGGTCGCGCAAGCTCACCGTGACATCCTGCAGGTCGGGTGGCTTGGGCGATGCTGGCTTCGTTTCAGAGGGCGCACCAGACAATCCTGCTCTATCAAGGGCGGAGGACATTATCTCCGACACGCTTGCAAACAAGCCCGGAGCGCGCAGGAAGGCGATGTTTCTTTGCAGGTCCAGACTGTCAGCAACACTCTTGGCCAAACCCAGCGAGCGCAGCACCTCGGCTTCTGTACGAATGGTGCCTGCATCTACGGTGCTCGGCGCCAAGGACTGGGAATCCGTGATCTGTGATTTTCGTGGCTCGATCATGAGCACGGCTTCAGCCTGATATTGCGGCTGCACTTTGCCGACAACAAAATAGGTGATCAACGTCACGAAGAGAACAAGTCCAGCAATCATCCACTTATGGCGGTAAATTGCACGGCCGATCTTGGCGAAGCTGAGACCATCATGGGTCGCACTTGTCCTGCTCAAGGGTGGAGCAGGCCATTCCGTGGGTCGCGAGCTACCCATTTTCGACTCCCACACTTTACAAGCCGTCCTTATGCAAAGTCTTCTCTATTGACCTCTATTGCTCAGATGGTGTCACGCTTCCGTATTTATTCGATCATCAGATAACGCCTTTTTTCGTAGAATTATTCGTGTCTTATGTCCGGGACACTTTCCGAAAATTTTCACTTGTAAAAACATATCCGACACCGTGAACAGTCTTTATCAATTCCGGGTGGCGCGGTTCGCGCTCCAACTTGCGACGCAATTTGGCGACCAACGTATCGAGCGTACGATCAAGTGCACTCCACCGCCGGTGAAAGACATCTTCATAAAGTTTTTCCCGCGTCAGGCTCTTGTCGACGTGATCGGAAAGGACATCGAGAAGATTGAATTCGGCGGTCGTGAGCTCCAATGTGGCGCCGTCGGGCATCGTCACGCGCCGTTGAATGCGGTCGAAAATCATGATTCCACCGTCGGGCAATCTCGAACGGGCCGCCACCGCGCCCTGGTGTTCAGGGGACGTGGCGCGTCGCAAGACAGCACGGGCGCGTGCCAGGAGCTCGCGCTGACTGACGGGCTTGACCAGATAGTCATCAGCGCCAAGTTCAAGCGCGATGATGCGATCAACCTCCTCCAGATTCCGCGTCAATATGATGACGCAGGCGCCATTCGCCTCACGCAGAAGATTCAACAAGACATGTCCGCCCAGATCAGGAAGGTCGGGCTCGGCGATGACGAGATCGACCGGCATGGTTGACAGGACACGCGCCATGGCATGGGCGCCTTCGGCCTCGGTCACGCGAAAACCCTGTGTCAGAAAATAACTGGCAAGTTCGCAGCGCAGGACCGAGTCGCCATCAACGAGAAGTATTCTTTGGGGCTGTCTTGAGGACGTCACATTGAACCTCCTGAACCGGCAACCAAAAAGCCACCCCCCATAGCGCTTTCCTACGAGAATACATTTTTGAGCATAAAAAGTTTCGCTATTCAAACGAGTTACACGAAATCGACACAAGCGGTCAAAACAGAACGAAAACCACACCGTCCTTTACGGTCGGAAGAAACCCGGCCTCGGATTAGCACAATCGAAGTCTTGAGTAGCCGGATCTGCAATGAAACAGTCCGTCACGGAAACGGCGCGAACATTAAAGGAAAAACGAGAGCACCCGAGCCGCCGGAGACGCTATTCAATTGACATGCAGGCTTGTTGAGTGGAGCTCCGGCAATGCAGCTGTATCTATCCCATCTCTGCAATGCCTTTGTTCTCTCCGCATTGCTTGTGCCCCTGCTTAGCCGTCAAGCTTATCGCATCGGTCTCGTCGACAGCCCGAATGCCCGCAAGAGCCACCTCGGAAAAGTTCCGCTGGTTGGTGGGCTGGCGATGTTTGCTGCCGTAATCCTGACCTCACTGACGCTTGATGGCGTCATGACGCGATACAGCGTGTTCTTTTTCGCACTCACCATTCTTGTCTCGGTCGGGGTTGCGGACGATGCCATCGATCTGCACGCAGGCATCAAAGGGCTCGCTCAGGCAGCAGGCGCGTTGATCATGACATTGTGGGGCGGTCTGATCGTCGTCAATCTGGGGGCGATTTTAGGACCGCAAGCTGTGTCGATTCCCAACACGGGGGTTCCCTTCACCATCATCTGCGTGATTGGTTTGATCAACGCGCTGAACATGATGGATGGGGAAGACGGGCTTGCAGGCGGCATTACCCTGACGGCTCTTTTCTGGCTGCTGATCGCCTCTTGGCTCGGCGGCGCGCATTCGTCTGCACTCGTCATTTCAATTTTCGCAGCCGCGCTCAGCGGCTTCCTGATTTACAATCTCCGCAACCCCTGGCGTGAGCGTGCAGCCGCCTTCATGGGCGATGCAGGCAGTATGATGCTTGGCTTTGCACTGGCCTGGTTTGCAGTTGATCTGTCTCAGGGCGAACGCCCGGCACTCACGCCGGTCACGATCCTCTGGATCTTTGCGCTGCCTGCGATCGATGCAACGCTGGTGATCCTCCATCGGCTTGCACATCGGCGCAGTCCATTCGCGCCAGGGGTCGATCACCTTCATCACGCTCTCAGACGGCGCGGCTTTTCCGTACAGAAGACCGTGGCCATCATGGTCGGCGGTTCCTGTCTTACAGGCGCTCTCGGCATGGGAGGCTTCTGGCTTGGCCTGCCCGAATGGCTGATGTTCGCACTCTTCGTCCTTCTCGTGGGAATTTACGCCGTAACGGTCTCGCATCTGCGCGCGTCGGGGGATGGGTCTGTTGCAGCAAGCCAGGCGAGGCCGGAGCGCAGACGCCCGCGTACGCGATATTCCCTGCGACGCCACGCGCTCATCCGTGAAGAGGCTCCGGTCTTCGCATTTTTGAAAAAGCCTCACCATGACAGCAAGGCCCAGAATTAGAGGTGCAAGTTGGCTGACATCATCAAGCTCAGGACGCGCGAACATTTGACACCCCAATTGCGACCTGACTTGCAAACCAAACGTCCGGCCATGATGGTGGCACAGATCGGCGCGCGCATGCATTATGCAGTGCCTGAAATCTTTCAGGCAGCCGGCTGTCTCGATCACTTCTACACCGATGTCAGCGCCGGCGCTGAGCTTCAGGCGATATCGCGCCTCATGCCGCGAACGCTTCAGCCGCAACTCTTTCGCAGATTTGTCGCGAGAACGCCGCGCGTCGAGCGCGCGAAAACGACAGCACTCAATCCCTTTGGGCTTGCCTATGCCCTTCGGCGAGCGATGTGTCGCTCACCGACACAAGAAACTGCGATCGACCTCTGGGCTGGACGACGCTTCTGCGAGCAGATTGTCGCCAAGGGCTTTGGCGCGGCCGGGGCGGTCTATGTTTTCAACAGCGCCGGGCTTGAAATCGAGATCGCTGCACATGAACGCGGCCTTGGAATCATCCTCGAACAGACAATTGCGCCCCGTCGAATAGGCGCGGAAGTCATCGCACGCGAAGCACAGAAATTTCCGGGCTGGGAGCCCCCTTCTGCACAGGATGAGCTCACTGAAACATTCGCCGCGCGCGAGCAGGCGGAATGGCACAAAGCCGATCTCATTCTCTGCGGCTCGTCTTTCGTGCGTGATGGGATAGCGGCCTGCGGGGGCCCTGTGGAGCGCTGCCTGGTCTTGCCCTATGGGGTCGACAACACGCCTGCCGCGCGCAGGACGATCCGCCCTGGGGGACGCCTGCGCGTATTGAGCGTCGGCCAGGTCGGCCTGCGCAAGGGCAGCCCCTACATTGCAGCCGCCGCCAAGCGCATGCAACGCGATGCAGAATTCCGGCTTGTCGGCCCAGTCGCACTTGCGCCTGCCGCGCAAGCCGATATGGCACGCCACGTCACGCTGACGGGCTCCGTGCCCAGAGCTGAACTGCACGCCCATTATCGCTGGGCAGATGTCTTCCTCCTGCCCTCGCTGCATGAGGGATCGGCAACTGTCGTCTACGAAGCGCTTGCGGCAGGCCTGCCGGTGATCTGCACACACAACACGGGAAGCATCGTGACCGACGGGCGCGAGGGTTTTATCATTCCCGTCTGCGATGCGGATGCAATCGTTGACCGGCTCACCCGCTTGCAGGATCCCGGCTTGCGCGAAACCATGTCGAAGCAAGCGCTCGCAACGGCCTTGCGCGGGAGTGTGGGCGCTTATGGCGAGCGCCTCCTCGCCGCGCTTCAACATCTGCCAGTGTGAGGCAAGATGGCCCTGCTCCTGACAGGTTTGCTCACTCTGGTTTGCTGCGGGCTCCTGCTGTGGGGGACGGTCAGACGGGAACGGATCTACGAATTTCCGTTTCTGGCGGGCGCCGTCGTCGCGGGCTGGATCTTGCCGCAGGCCATCGGCCTGATCGGCGATCCGTTCTTGCCGGCCGATGGCCTCGAAATGGCTTTGGTCATGACCATCCTCTGTGCGGGGATGTGCTACCTCGGCTATGTCTGGAAAGCGCCCGGGCCCTTCTGGCCACAATGGGATTTCGATATGGGGCGTTTGGAGAAAGGCGCTGCGGCGCTGACTCTTTTTGGCGGAGGGTTCTATGTCGCACTGAGCCGCCTGCCCGAAGAGCAGATCACGGCCACGCAATATGAAGGCACGCCCGTCGCCTTTTTGTTTTTCGCAGATACGCTGGCCTATGGATTTGCCATTTCCCTTTTGATTTTTTCTCGCACGTCCTCGCGATTGGCGCTCATGCTTGCACTGATCGGCAGCAGTTTCTATCTCGAGCGGATCATATTCTCGGGGCGACGCGGCGATGTCGTTCAGCTCGTTCTGATGGTTCTGCTGGCGGCCTGGTTTCAGCGTAAAAAGACCATCCCCCTGCCCGCCATGATCGGGGCGCTGCTGCTGGGTGCTCTGGCATTCAACAATATCGATCAATATCGCGCGATTGTACTGAGCAACAGCGACCGGGATTGGGCCAAGGTCTCGGAAATCGACTATCTGGGGGGCATGGAAACACTGGCCAAGGAGGGCGGCGAGGAATTCAAGAATGCCGTTTATAATATTGCCGCAACGCAAGCCGCGACGTCATACGACTTCGGGATCTTTCATTGGAATATGCTGGTCTTTAATTATGTGCCAGCCCAATTGGTCGGGCAGGATCTGAAGGAGGCTCTGACGCTGGATATGCCACAGCCGGCGCTGTCGAATTTTGGCTATGCTGCCAATGTAGGGGCGACCGAAACAGGCATGAGCGATGCCTTCGGCTCTTTCTGGTTTTTCGGTGCGTTAAAATTCTTTTTCATTGCAGCCGTAATGGGAATTATTTTCCGTGCGGCCTCATCGGGCGACATCGTGGCGCAGATTTTCTACATGGTCATGGCGCCCAATGCGCTTCATGCCATCACGCATCATACCCAATGGTTCCTCTCGCCTTGGGTACACATGATCATCTTTCTTTATCCGGTGCTTTATTATGCGCGCGTCGCAGGACAACAGCCCGGCACGGCGGCGGGCTCACCCCATCACGAAAGGGTTGATCATGTTTAGGGTCACACGATAACGGGCAAGCTGATGTTGCGCGCCCGAGGGCCTTGCGCTCACGCCGCTCCTTGTGGGCGCATGCGAAAGCCGAACCGACCAGATGAAGTCGCTGTCTGCCTTGGCTGCCGGAGTAAATTCAAAATGGCCGATCTGGCGCAGATCGATTGCCATATCCAGACCGCCGCCCGGCGGAAACTGCTTTTCAATACGCAGAAAAGCCCCAACTCCATCGCCGTCATAGGCTTTCACAATATCGACGGATACAGATCTCAGAAGGCCGGTGGGATACCAGATGCCTTCGGCAAAGTCGCTGCAGGCGCGAATGACGAATGTCTCCGAGCGCACAACGTCGGTCTCGAATGTCTGCATGCAAAGCGTGGGTGGTTGCGTCACGAGTGCTTGATAGCTGTTGCCTTCGCAAGACAGAGCTTTGACGCGAGGCACAATCAGAAGATCGCCAAGCGCGGGCCGGCGCGTCCACGACATAGTGCAACATGCGCCATTCTCAGTTGCGGTAATAGACTCCACACATCCAAAGCGTCCGTCACCATAGATCTGGCCAGCCGCTTCCGCCCCGATCAAGACCAAGCCGCCAACCTCAAGGCTGCGCAAAAGCGTTACGGTGCGCGCATCTGCGAAGGGGAAAAGAAGCGCGCCGGCAGCCGTCAAGCTCAGTGGTGCGGTGAATGCGACGCAGGTCGAGGCATTGCGTCTCGACCCGACCGGACCCACGGCACAATCATCCGCGCCATTCTTGCCGTGAAATAGGCTGTTGTTGATCGACACACACAACGAAGGAGCAAAGCCGCCAAGATCCACGCCGCTGCGGAAATCACCCGGAAGTGCCGCGCCATCGAAAATACATGCATCAAATGTAACGTGGCGGGCCTGCACATTGACCTTGCCACGAAATCGAGAGCGCGTTGCCACCAATTGATTGAGGCCTGTGGCTTGCGAGAGGTTCCCGATCTCGCACCCGTCGAGCGTTACGGAATTGGCCAGCTTGTCAGGCTCGCAATAATCGATTGCGCAGTTCTGAAGCGTGAAGTCACCGCCAACAGACGCCACGAAGGACGGCATTTCACAATCGCGCGCGACAAAATTCATGACACCCTGGGCAAGAACATATTGCGCATCGACGTCATTAATATTGGCATTTGGGAGAAAGCGAACACCAAAAATACGCTGCTTCCGGACACATGGCGTCTCTTCGCCGTCAATCCCGATCACACGCGCCCGGCCAACCCCCTCACTCGGAAGCTCCGGATAATCGTCACGATGGAGATGCCGCAAGGGGCGATCGAGCGTAAGTCCGTCACCGCTCACCTCGGAGACTTTGGCATATTCGAAATATCTGCAATTGGGAGGATAGCCAGAAAACTGCTGATCATAGGACATCACCAGCACCTGTTGGCCCGTCGTGAAATGACCAATATCGCGCCTGTCCTTAAGGCGAAGAACCAGCTCTCCGGGTCCAGCTGTAAACATCAGATGGCCGAATGACCCGTCATCGGGTGCGCGCGACTGGTCTTGTGCGGGCAGCGACTGAAAACAAGTCCTATTGGTCACGAGTGGATAACACTCAAAGCGTCGCGGATGTGCGTTGATGCACTCAAGAGCCGCGCCATAGCCCAGAAGCGTCACATCGCGCAAATCCCAGAGCCAGCGGTTCCACGTGTAGCGATAATGACCCGGCGGCAGCAAGATTACGGATCTGAACGATGGATTTTGCTTCTGATCGGCGACGAGTCGATCATGCATTGCCCGAAAGGCCGGCGTGTCGTCTGCAATGCCATCTCCAACCGCTCCGAAGTCACGCACCGAGATCAGATCCCCCCCGCGCACGTCCCCGATGGTCATTGAACGCGTCTGCCCTTCCTGCACGACAGCAAGAGTCTCACGCCGCGATAGCGGCGCGATTGTGAGAGGCAGTTCAGAGATTTTAGCGCCGACCATTTGACTCCACGCGGATAGTACCACCATTTTCCTGGCTCAGAATCGCGCCGTCTTCACAACACAGAAGCCCGGTTTGCAGTGGTTTGGATTGCGCCTTCTCAACCCGCGAAAGGCTCAACAGATCCACGGCGAACACAAGCTGGATAAGTGACAACATTTGACGCCTGGAAAGCAGCATCGCACACCCCGTCCGTTCACAAGTCCCAGAGCCGCAAGCATTGCATTGCAGGAGATTACAAGTTGTCACGTTTAGACCGTGGTGTGCATGCTATGCTTGATCATGCTCTTTGGATCACAGTCCGCAGACGAGAAAGTAGTTCCCACAGGCCTTGCAGGATCCGCGCTGGGGCGGCGTCTGCTCAAGAGCTTTGGGGCGCAAGGACTTCACCTTGGTGTGCGCACGCTCCAGCAAATCGGCCTTGTGCCGATTCTGATGACCTTCTGGGGACAGGAGCGCTACGAAAACTGGCTTGTTCTCTTTGCCACGGCCGGCTTCGTCGCACTGCTTGAAGGCGGAACACAAGCTTATTTTGGAAACCTGCTACTGGCCACATGGGTTTCGGGCGAGAGACATGCGTTTGAGCGTGCTCTTGCGGTTACGATAGCCGTTCAATGCCTCATTCTGTGCGGCGCAATTACGCTGGCGATCATCATCCATTTGTCCGTGGATTGGCGCGCTGTTCTTGGCGTTACCAACATGTCGGAGCGCGATACGGCTATGACGCTCGGCTTTTTGTGCCTCGGTAATCTTGCGGCCATTCCACTCTCGACACTCTCGGCCATCTACAAAGCGCGCGGAAATTTCAGCCGTTTTATCAATTATGCCACGATCATCCTGAGCCTCGAAACACTCGGCGTGATCGCCACGGTGGTGCTGGGTGGCTCTATGCCCGCAACCGCGGCCATGTTTGCGGCCTCCGTCGCGCTAAGTGGATGTGTGCTGATTGTCGATCTCAACCGCATCTACCCGGACCTATGCTGGGGCATTTCCCTGCCAGATCGAAGCGAAGTGCGAAGCCTTCTGCGCACGGCCCCACTTTTCTTCGTCAATAGTGCGACAAATGTCATCAGCATCAGTGTGCCTATCATTATTCTGAAGACCATGGGGGGCGCTGGTGCTGTAGCGGCCTTCACCATCTGTCGTCTGCTGACGGGGATCCTCCGGCAGGTGACACATCAGATGGCTCATGCAACGGGCGCTGAATTGGCACGGCAATATCTGCGCGGAAAGTCCGAACGATTGAAGCAGCTCTTCAGTCTCTCCGGGGGCATGCTCGCGGTTGTGTTTGGCGCTGGCGCCGCGCTCCTCTTCGCAACGGCGCAACCGCTGCTCGCCCTCTGGACGCACGGCGCGATCGGATTGGATCCGATATTGCTCGGAGTGCTTCTGGCCGGCATTTATCTTGTGCTGCCCGGCCAGGTGGCGCTGACATTGTTTTATTATACGAACCGCCCGGCGCCGTTGAGCCTTGCCCATGGCGTCTATTCGAGCGTTGGGCCAGCGCTCTGCCTCTTCCTCGTGCCGCTTTATGGCGCAACTGGCGCAGCATTGGCGATGAGCGTTCCCGAAGTCATCATGGTTGGACTCTGGCTCGCCCATGCCGGCTGTGTGCTGACCGGCGTGAGCACGGTTCGTTTTCTGCTGACAACCTACGGCATCGGGCTGGCGAGTTTCATTGTGAGCTATCTCGTGGCTAGGCCAATCACCCAGTCACTCTCACCGCATAATTTGGGCGACTTCGCAATCATCGGTCTTGGTTGGCTGGCCTTGATGGCGGGGCCTGCGGCACTTCTTCTGGCACAGGCGAAAAAGATGGCATCGCCACCCGCACTTGCGCCCTTGTCAATCGGTGACAAGGCAAGCAGGGGGTGAGCCGCCACCCATCATCCATTCGTAAACCGACTGCATGTCGTGCGCGACCTGCGGCCAGGCAAATCGCGCGGCAACGAGACGCTTGCCCCTTTGGCCCATATCCGCCAACGCATCGGGAGATGCTGTGACAATCTCGTCCAGCGCGCATGCAATCGCGTGAGGTTGGGCCCGCGTCTCCACTGCCGCTCCGGCAGCAGCGCCCTGCGGCAGATTGCAGGCTGGGGTGAGGACCACGGGCAGCCCGTGGGCCCACGCCTCGAGCACGACCATTGGGAGCCCTTCACTGAAAGAGGGCAACACAAAAGCTTGCGCGCGGGCATATGTATTCTGCTTGTCAGCGCCAAATTGCGGTCCGACGAAATGCACACCGGAAAGCGCGAACTCATGCACGATGGCTTCGAGTTCATGCCGATAGTTGCCCTCATCCCAACCTGCGATCACGAGACGCCAATCCTCGGCCGTCTTTTGGCGGCTGCGCAAAAGTTTCCAGGCCTCAAGCAGCTGCGCCAATCCCTTTTTGGGATGCAGCCGACCGAGATATAGAAGCACCTTTGCGGCCTCGGGCACGGATTGCGCCCAAAGAGGCGAGGCGAAAGGCCCGGATGGGATCTCAACGGCGTTTGGAATCACGCAGACGGGCGCTGTCAGCCCATAGGCGCGGATAGAACGTAACTCTGCCTCGCAGAGTGCGTGCAGGCAGGATGCTGCACGTAAATGCGCATTTTCGAAAGCCCAACCGGCGAGGCGCTTCTTCCACCGCGAATTCGCAAGCGCCCAGGGATCGAGCATCCCGTGGGGCGAAATAATGAGACGTCCGGAATTGCCACGCTTCCACGCCAGACTTGCGACCGACTGATACATCCACAATCCATGCACGTGGAGAAGATCAAGCGCAGCGCCGTCCAAAACCGCCCGCATGCCGGGGGCCAAACCCCAGGACGAGGCATAGGTGTGAGCGGAAAGCGTGTGCACACAAAGCGGTTTCCACGCCTGCGCATCTGCCTCTGCGTGGCTGTCAGCCAAGCCAAAGACTTCCACATCCATGACGGGCGGTGCATGCAACGCCTGACCGAGATGGCGCGTGGCATCGAAAAGGCCACCGGCCTCTCGCGAGAGCGACCCGAGCAGGAAGCCTGCCTTCATGAGCCAACGCCAGCACACCGGGCAGCCTGCAACAGGCCGGAACTGAAACGCGCCGGAGACCAGTGCGCAATTCTATCGAGACTCGCAGCCGACATGGCCGCGCGATCGCAATCAACTGCAGCAATGCGCGCCATTAACGAGGCGAGAACCATCACATCCTGCGGATCGAAAGTGAAACCGTTCACGCCCTCCCGCACAAGATCGGGCGCACAGCCGCAATGGCGCGAGACCAGAACCGGCAATCCGCTCGCCATGGCTTCGTTGACGACAAGCCCCCATTGCTCGGACAGGCTCGCGAGAACAAAGCAATCGGCGAGACCATAATAAGCGGGTAACTCGTCATATTGCTTAAAACCCGGCAAGACCACCAGATCGGAAATCCCAAGCCGCACAATATCGCTCTCGACCGACGCACGCTCCGCGCCATCACCAAGAAGCACAAGGCCCCATTTTTGATCCCCGGCAAGACGCGTATAGGCCGCATAGGCCTCAAGAAGTCGCGCGAGGTTTTTCTTGCGCACGAACCTGCTTGTTGTCATGAAATAATGCTGCGGCAGAGACAGATTTTTCCGGAAATAGGCCTCATTGGCACGCGCGTTGGCGGCCCCTTGCGCAAAATGAGTGTTGTCGACAACATCATATCCAACAGAAATGCGGTCACGAGCAACGCCAAGGTCGACAAGATAATCCGCCTGCGCCTGGCCGCCCGCAAGAGCAGCTGAGCTCAATCTGAGAATTTGTCGTTTCAGCAGCTCTTTCCACATTCGGCGCTCATAATCATGGCGCGTACTTGCGCTCATCACGATAGCCGGCGTCCGGTTGGCGGCGCACCAAGCAAGCCCCGCGAGCGCCCCCTTGTCTGCCCAGCCAGGAACCGCAACCGCATCGGGCTCAACAGCGTGCAAGACCTTTGAGAGACGCGCGAGCACCCCGTGAATCGATGCACGAGCCGCATCGTGCTCGCCAAAGAGAGTGAACTGCGAAAAGGCGCTGGCGCGATCGACTTTGTCCCAGGCATAGATGTGATCAACGTCAGACATTTCGATTGCGATGATTTCGGCCTGCTCGGCGGCCGCCCGCAGGCGCGCGTGATGATAAGGCCCGAGGCGATCAAAAAGAACAGCTATGCGGGGCCGCCGACCGAGTGCCGAAAAATCTGGGCTCATGCCTTCGGACATCACATCTCCCCGTGTGTTCTGATGCTGGCCGCAGCTTTCGACGCTGCATGCGGGCGCGGGCCGTCCCGAAGCAGGGCCGCTTGGGAATCCGTCGCTGCATGGCGCAATATTTCATCCCAAGCAGCCAATGCGACGTGCCGATTAAAGCGCGTGAGTGTCAATTCACGCGCGTTGCGCCCCCACATTCGGCAGAGCGCCGGATCTTTTTGAAGACGCCTGATTTCGCGCGCCAGCCCAGCACCGTCCCCAACCTCCACCACCGCACCGCAGTTCCCGTTATCCAGAATCTGCGCGAGCTCACCATTTGCTGCGCCGATAAAAATAGTCGGACGAGCTGCAGCGGCAATCCCGTAAAACTTACTGGGAACGATCAAACCTTCAAGGCAAGGCAGAAGCGAAACCAGATGCACGTCAGGCACACTGAGACTGAGCGAGAGCTGCGCGCAGGGCTGATAAGGCCTGAAGGAGATATTTGTCAGCTTTCTTGCGCGGACAATGTCGCGCAGCGTACCCTTTTGGTGACCGCCGCCGATGAGTACAAAGCTGATATCCGGCTCATTTCGGAGCAGGTGAGCGGCCTCGAGCAGAGTTGAAAACTCATGCGCACGGCCCATATTTCCAGAATAGCCGACGACAAATTGGCTCCCTAAATTCCAGTCCTTTTGCAGCTGATTGTCCGCCCGTTCTATCGGATGGACCGTATCGAATGGCGCCCAATTATGGATGATCTGGATGCGCCCGGGCGCAATCCCCTCTCCCTGCAGGTGGACCGACATTGCCTCACCCAGGACAACGTTCATCGCCGCTCCGCGCAGCGATAAATTACGCAGCCGACGTAACGGCCACAAACAGGCCCGCAGCAATCGCGATGGGACCAATGAGGTCGCCACCTCCGGGAAGATATCCTGAAGCCAATTCACGAGACGTGCGCGCCGCATTTTTGCCACCAGCGCAGCAGGGATTGAGAGCAGCGGCGGATCGGTTTTGGCAACAATAATTGTTCCAGCTCGTGCGAGACCCAAGATCGCAGAAGCGGCGCTGACGTAAAATGAAGAATAGTCGAAAAACCGCGCAAAGAGGCTGTGGCCTAGCGATGTCGACCATACACGTCGCACTCGAACGCCGTCGATCATTTCGTCTGCGGGGCGCGACAGGCGAGAGCCATCGTGACCATGCCGACTCGTGATCACAGAAACATCATACCCCGCCTCGGCAAGCAGAGCGGCAAGGTCAGTCAAAAGCTGGCTCGTTGCGGATTGGTCGGGAGAATAGAAACGGTTGATAAAAATGACATTCATCAGCACCTCGCAACAGCATCGAAGCCTAGTAAAGTCTCAGCGAATGGACGTCGAGACATCGATGCCCGTACGAAGTCTTATCGCATCGACCAATGACGCGTCATGTGTTTGAATGTAACTTTCAATGTCGGCACATTTGGCTTCAACCAATGTTCTGTACCAGAATGCCTGCAGAAAATGAAAATAGAAGCCCTGCCGTCCGTCGAGAAAACCTAGCCGAATAAGGTACCTGTACAGGAAGTACAGGCACCCGCGTGCTGTTGCCGGCATGCGCGTGTAGATATTATTCTTGATCCAGCGTTTGCGCGCCGCCTGGGACTGCAGCCTGCTGTCCTTATCAACTAATTTGCTGTTGGATCTATGCAGCAGGATTTCAATGGCTTCGCGTGAAGCATAATCATTGTGCTTTTGCGTCCACCAATGAAGAGAATTCATATTGATGTCATCGATAATCAGGGTGGAGGCCTTGATCTCGCCCGTGACACGGACGTGTTCGTCCATCCATCTCTGCTCGCACTGGCCATGGCGATTACGCCACAGGCGTAAGGTCCAGACCGGGTCCATCCCGCCCCATTTCATGGGACGGCCCATGAAATGAAGCCGACGCCGAACCATCATGCCATTGGTTGTCGCCTGCGGATGATCCGCGCGCAGAAATTTTTGCACAGCAGTCGCATCTAGAATTTCGTCAGCATCGATCCGCAGAAGCCAGCCATCGAAATCGGCACAGAGTGAAATGGCGGCATTGAGCTGCGCGGCATGATTAAGAAATTTATTCTCAATCACGCGCGCCCCAAGACCCGACGCAATGGCCCGCGTTCGGTCGGTCGATCCTGAATCGAGGACCAATATGTCTGAACAGATCGGCGCTATGCTTTCGATACATCGCGCAATATGAAGTTCCTCGTTCAACGTCAGGATAATGCCCTGAATTAGGATCATAACGCATCCTTCGCTCAGCAGACGAGGAGCTTATCCCTCCCGCGCGGGATCGTTAAGTGTCCTGACGCTACCGTATTACAAATAAGCCAGAGGCGAGAAGCGCGAAAGATCGCAATTCTTCACAAACAACCGGATGCGAATAGTATTTCTGACAGGCCGCATTGAATACGGTCTGCGCCTGCAAAAATTTTGCAATTCCAGAAATGACTGAAATTCATCGTGGCGTTAGCCTCATCGGGCCAAGGAAACCCGGGAGCCCGCCAACGATGAAGATTTTTGCAAACGGCAGGCGCATGCATCAAGCAAGCACACGCGTCTCGGCTACATTCGCGCTGGTAGCAGCAATCTTGGGCGCGGCGGGATTTGTTTGCGAGCTGCGCGCAGACTACCGGATGGCTCCGGGCGATATTGTTGAGGTTTCGGTTTTTGGAAAGGCCGAACTCGCCCGCCGGGGCCCCATCGACATTGACGGTAATTTCGGGTTGCCATTGGTCGGAAGCGTCACGCTATCGGGTCTTTCGCTTGCAGAAGCACAACATGCCATCGCTGCAAAATTGCTGGCTCGCAACATGATGCAAGACGCAAGCGTTGCAATTCATGTTAGCGAATATCGACCTGTCTTCATCAGGGGCGATGTCGCCGCACCGAAGTCCTATCCTTTTCTTCCAGGTCTCACCGTTCGCCACGCAATTGCAATGGCAGGCGGCTTTGGCGCTAGTACAGGCAATGAGGCTGGTGATTCGAAAATTGACCGGCGTGCAGAATATCTTGCAACGCGGTTGGAAATGTCGGCTGTCGAGGCCAAGCTCAACCGGCTGCGATTTGAGCTCGACGGCAAGGGAGGGGAGGCTGAAGCGGGCACGCTCGTTCTGCCTTCCGCTCATGGCGATATTGAGGATTCGGTGACGAAGCTCGAGGCTCTGCAGCTTCAAAGCCGCCAATCACATCTCGATGCAACACTTCGAACCTTGAAAATACTTTCTGGCTTTACCGACGATCAATTGATCGCTCTGGAGCAGCAGAGGAAGCAATCGGAAGAGAGCGTATCGCTGCAAGTCGATGAGGTAGGCAAGGTTCGCACCATGTTCGGCAAGGGCCTTACAACCTCGACCCGCGTGACAGACGAGCAACGGGCGCTGGCAGTGCTGAAGACGCAATTGCTCGGCAATATCGCACAATCGGCCGAGGCCCGCAGATTGCGCGCCGAGCTCGACCGTAAAATTACCGAAACAAGCGATCTTCGGCGGACGGAATTGCTGTCGATGATCCAGGAAGCGACGCTCACGCGGGAGAAACTGCGGCTTCGCCTTGCAGCAAGCGCGCGCAAGCTCGCAGGACCAGGCGATGCGGGCATTGCGCAAAATGGCGCTGGCCCCGCACTTTCAATCAAGATCTTTCGCAACGATTCTGGCAGTTCTCTGCATCTTGAAGCTGATGAAGACACCGTGCTGGCCCCGGGCGATGTTGTTGACATCAGGTTTGGACTTGAGCCTGCGCGCAACTCCGCCACGAAGTCCGATTGAGCCCCGGCAACTCCTTCCCATTTATTCATAAGACAATGCAGGAGACGCCGCCATGCAGATGCCAGACGACATATCCGGATACCGGTTTCGCGACGAGACCATCCCCGCTCACGGCTATATGGTGCCACCGATCCGCACGATTCTCGCGGAGGAATTTGGCAGCGCGCGCGAGCGCATCTTCGAAGTTGGGTGCGGCAAGGGCGACATGGCCCATGCGCTCTCCGATACTTATGATATTGTTGGCATTGACCCGTCGCGCGAGGGTATTGCCCTTGCCAATTTGAAATATCCTCATCTCGATCTTCGGCTCGGCTCAGCTTACGACGACCTCGCCGCCAATTTCGGCAGTTTCAAAGCGGCGATGAGTGTTGATGTAGTGGAATATGTCGCGTTTCCGCACAAATTTGCCGCCAATATTTTCGAACTGCTTGCCGATGGCGGCATCGCGATCGTCTCCGCGCCTTATCATGGATATTTGAAAAACATCGCTATCGCCGCAAGCGGATCGATGGATTTTCATTTCAACTCCTCGCAGGACTATGGACGTATAAAGTTCTGGTCGATCAAAACTCTGGGCGCACTCATGCGGGATGCAGGCTTTGTCGACATCACGTTCAGGCGAGTGGGGCGCGTTCCGCCGCTCGCAAAGGCGATGATCTGTATAGCGCGCAAGCCACCGGCATCGTGAGGCAACGTGAATGATCCGCGCCTTCGATCCAGCCGATGAAATTCCAGACGCCGATATTTGCATCATCGGTGGCGGGCCTGCAGGCATTGCACTTGCGCTCGCTCTTGGCGCGCGCGGGCCTTCTGTTCTGCTTCTCGAGGCTGGCGGGCTTTCTCCAGCGCAAGGGGGTCAAACGCAGAGGCATGGACATAAAGTCACTGCGACCCATGCTGCGGCGGAACTCGCCATGTGCCGTGCGCTGGGCGGAACATCTCATTGGTGGGGCGGGCGATGTGTCCCACTCGATGACATCGACTTTGAGGGCGACACGCAGGAATGTGCGAGCCAATGGCCCTTTCCGCATTCCGAGCTTTCGGCCTTCTACGACGAAGCGGCCCGCTTTTTTGGCTTGCCGGAAGCGCCTTTCACAGCGGCTCCACTGGGCCCCGCCATCAGCCCGGCCTCTTTTGCTTGTCTTGAACGCTGGAGCCCGACGCCAAGCCTTGGCGCGGCGCATCGCAAGGCGCTTGAGACATCCAGCGGGATCCTCGTACTGACCGGCGCGCTTGTCTGCGATATGGAGATCGATCTGCTTGGACAAAGGCTGCGTTCGATCCTGCTTTCGGGACAAAACGGGACGCGCCAACTTCAGCCCCGGACCATTGTTCTTTCCTGTGGCGGACTGGAGACAACCCGTCTTCTGCTCATGCTTCAGCGCAAATACCCCGGCATGATGGGCGGAGAAAATGGCGCACTTGGCCGCTATTACATGGGACATCTGTCGGGCCGCATTGCGCAGCTCGTTCTTAAAAACCCCGAACATGCGCATCAATTCGACTTTTCGTGCGATCGGGGGGCCTTTGCACGGCGTCGCCTGACACTCGACCCGGAGGAACTGAAACGCCGAGGTCTTCTCAACATCGCATTCTGGCCCGATAATCCGCCCTTCCACGCAGCCGCGCATGGCAGCGGCGCACTTTCGCTGGTGTGGCTCGCGCTCGCCTTCCCGCCAATTGGTCGCCGCCTGCTTTCGGAGGCCATCCGGCAAAACCATATCGGGCTTGAGCAGACCAATCGGGTGCGTCATGTCATAAACATTCTGGGTTCTCCCTTAAGGACTGCGCGCGAACTAAGCGCCATTCTCAAGGCGCGTTATCTCTCGCGCCCCCGGCAACCGGGCTTTCTTCTGCACAATAGGTCTGGAATCTATGACCTTCATTTTCACGCCGAGCAGGCGCCCAATTCGCGATCGCGCGTAGAGCTGTCCGATCGTCAGGATGTGTGGGGCATGCCCTGCCTTGATGTCGACCTCGCGTTCACCAAGGCAGATGCTGCTTCGGTCGTCGAAGCCCATGATGTGCTCAAGCGGGCTCTGGAGGGGTCCGGCTGGGCTGACGTCCGGTTTAGCGAAGTTGAAGGGGACCGCGCGGCTTGTGTTCTGGCGCAGGCGCGGGACGGTTTCCACCAGATCGGAACAACCCGGATGGGCGTGGACCCCGCGAAAAGTGTCGTCGATGCCAATTGTCGCGTTCACGGGTTGCAGGAACTCTACATTGCCTCAAGTTCGGTTTTCCCGACATCGGGGCAGGCCAATCCAACCTTTGCAACTGTTGCGCTCGCCTTGCGGCTTGCAAGACATCTCTCAGAGAAGGCGCGTCAACCTCTCGCTCAGTTCGACAGCATAGGCTGGCGTGACGGCGAAATGTGTCGGCAGGTAGAGCGATGAGCGCACCATCGCGCCGACATTGTCCGACGCACCCGCAATGTCAGAAAAAGCATCCATCTCGTGCACGTTGGGATAAAGGGCTTTTCCGAGATCGAAGCCTGCCAGCATGGCCTCGCGATGAATTTGATCGCGATGTTGCGGGCTGACGAGAATGGGAAAATTCACGAAGCACGATCCGGCGATGCAGGATTGGCTCGAGTCTGCGCTCACCATGATCGGGCCCAGGCGCTCTCGATAGATCCGGGCAATCTCGCGTCGGTGCTCCGCCATTTTCTGGACATCGCCAAGTTTGCGCAGCCATTCCGCAAAGGCAGCCAATGAGGGGCGCGAGGTCAGCGTCGCGTCAAGTTCGCGATGCTCGATACGCGGATAGGTCAATTCCACGGATTGATTGCAAGCGGCCGCACGGCGTTGAAGCAAGCGGAAGGTGACGAGATCGAAAGCCATGGATCGCGTGGCAAGGTCATAGAGCACGGATGTGCGCGCATGGCGCAGATAGGTTGCAGATCCGAGCCGCGGCCAGACCGAGACCTCATCGGCAATCGCCTTTGCGAGGGAGGGATCCTTCGTCGTAACCAGTCCGCCCCAGAAAAAATTCAGAAATTTGTAAATGGAAAAGCTGAAGATGCTTCCATCGGTCGCCGTGCCGAGAGGAACTCCATTCACGCTGCCGCCAAAGGCGATGGCGCAATCGTCATAAAGGGGTACATCGCGCTGCGCACAAAGCGACCTTAACTCGTCAAGGCTGTCCTGATTGACGTGATAATGCGTGATGAGAACGCAGGCGACATCGCCTTTCAGCATGTCCTGCAATTGCTCGATATCGATATGGGTTGATGCTGGCAGGCAATCGAGAAAAACCGGCACGCCACCAGCCAGGCGCACCATATTGACAACATCCGGGATCGTATAAGGGCTCAACAAAACCGTGTTTCGCCCCGGCCTCACCGCATGCTTGACCAGAAGATAAATGCCCGTGCGTGCCCGCCCCACCGGGACAGATTGCGCGCCTCCAAGCATGGACTGGACAGCGCCGAGAAAGTCAGTTTCATGGCGCTCCCCGCCAGTACACATTGACTTCAAATAGTTGATGCGGCCGACGCGTTGCTTGGCGATGACACTCATTTCAGTCCCCGTTCAAATGCTACAAAATAACAAATCCTTTCAGGCGACCCGGCAACGTCCATCACCTAGGATCATACAAAATCGGCCTGATGGAGTGTATCTCGCCTCATAACGAACGCTTTGAAACAGAGTTCGACGAAACCCGGAAATTGGAGTTTTGAAAAAGCCCTTCGGAGATAGACATGATCCGAGATTCTCTCCTTCTCACGCAAGTAGACTCATTGCGCTGGATATTGGCTCATCCGCTCAATCGTGGCCGCGCCATGGCTGCGCTTTTTCGATGGCTGCATTGGCATGTGCAGACACGCGCCGGTCGCCAACACGTCATCGACTTCGTCAATGGCACCTCGATCATTGGCGCGCGGGGTCTCACGACAGCAAATGTACAGCGCTACGTGGGTCTTGGTGAACTCGATGTCATGGGATTTCTGCTTCATGCCCTTGCGCCTGGGGATCTCTTCGTCGATGTCGGAGCCAACATAGGCGCAGCAAGCATTCTTGCTGCAGGCATAGGCTGCGATGTCATTGCCTTCGAACCCGTGCCGGAAAATTTCGCATGGCTCAAAAGGAATATCGATCTGAACGCGTTTGGGTCTCGGGTCCGCCCGCGGAATTGCGCTGTTGGCGAAAGCGCCGGGATATTGTCCATGTCGTCAGAGGGCGCAACGAGCCATGTCGAGACGCGCGGCGAGGCGGCACTGGCTGTTGAATGCACGACGCTCGACAGGGAGCTGGACGACAGGCCGGCGAGCGTCATCAAGATCGATGTGGAGGGCTTTGAACTGCCCGTGATCCGGGGGTGCGTCAATATCCTCAAGCAGGCCAGTCTGAATGCGGTGATTTGCGAGCTCAAGGGACATGGGGCGCGTTATGGATTTGATGAAGGGCAAGTGAAACTCCAGCTCGAGTCCGCAGGGTTTCGCGGCTGCTCCTATGATCCGTTGACGCGCGCGCTCTCGCATGTGGATTTTGCGGGCGCGAGACCTGACAATATAATTTTCGTGCGCAATCTGGATATATTGCAGGAACGTCTGCGCGCGTCGCCCGCTCGCCCCACCATCTGGGGACGTATGATTTGAAGTTCGTGCCTGCGGCACAGCGGCAAAGGGAGAGCACTCGATGGATGCTCGCAAGGCCGAACCGGAGATAATCAATCTCGTCGCGCGCGCAAGACCAGAATGTGCACGCATTGATCTTTCAGGCGCGCGCAGCTCCCATGCCTGGCGCAACAAGCTCGCGCGGGTACTCTGGACGCTGACATGGGGTATATTGTTCCGCACCAGCCCGACGCCGTTCCATGCCTGGCGGCGGCTGTTGCTGCGTGCCTTTGGGGCGAGGATCGCCGTGGGCGCGGAGGCCTATCCAACTTGCAAGATCTGGGCGCCCTGGAATCTGAGCATGGGCCCCTATAGCACCCTGGCCGGAGATGTGGATTGCTATTGCGTGGCGCCCGTGCGGCTGGGCGCACATGCAACTGTCAGCCAATATAGTTTTCTCTGCACCGCCAGTCACGATTACACGCAAGGTCACTTGCCGCTCACGACTGCGCCGATCGAAATCGGGGACGGGGCGTGGATTGCGGCCGATGTCTTTATTGCGCCCGGCGTTTCGGTAGGCGAAGGCAGCGTTGTTGGGGCCTGCGCGCGCGTCTTCAAGGACATACCACCCTGGGTCGTTGCCGGCGGGCATCCAGCAAGAGTGCTGAAGCGGCGGGTTCTTTCAACACCGTCGCATGATTTGCCTGAGCCCTGACATCAGGGCACGATTGTCCGAGACTCTGTGGCTGTCATGCTCATGCCTGGAAAGGCCTATTGGGGAAACCGAACCCGACTGAACGGAGTTGGTCGATTCGGCGAAGGAGAATGAAGATGAGCTATGTCGAAGGATTCTTGATCGCTGTCCCGACCGCGAACAAACAGGCCTATATCGAGCGCGCCATGAAAACTGCGGCGCTTCTCAAGGAATTCGGCCTTACCCGCGTCGTTGAAACCTGGGGCGATGACGTGCCGCACGGCAAGCTTAATGACTTGTATATGGCGGTGCAGGCAAAGGATGACGAAACGGTCCTGTTCAGCTGGTTTGAATATCCCGACAAGGCCGCGCGACAGGCCGCCAGCGACAAGATGATGAGCGATCCACGCATGAAGGAAATGGTCAGCGACCTGCCTTTTGATGGCAGCCGCTTGATCTGGTCGGGCTTCGAGGTTGTCAATGACGCCGGCCAAGGCGGCAAAATGGGCTATGTCGATGGCGTCGTGGTCCCAGCCGTCACTGCCGGCAAGGCCACCTATGTCGCATTCTGCAAGACAATCGCGGACGCGTTCGTCGAACAGGGTGCGAGCCGGGTGGTAGATGCATGGGGCGATGACATGCTGGACGGTAAGAAAACCGACTTCAAGCGCGCCACGCAGTTGAAGAACGACGAGACTGTCACCTATGGTTGGATAGAGTGGCCTTCGAAGCAGGTGCGGGACGCGGCCTGGCCCAAGCTGATGAACGACGAACGTCTCAGCGGGGCGATGGACAAGCGGGGCGTCGATGGCAAGCGCATGATGTTTGGCGGCTTCACTCCGCTGCTCGACTTGTGAACGTGAGAGATACGATGACCAATCCCCATGGCACGCCGATCTGGTACGAATTGCTGACCAACGACGCGGCGGGATCCAAGGCATTCTATGATGCGGTGATCGGCTGGAACATCGCTGCGAAAAGCGATGCGCCCGGCATGGATTATCGCATGATCGCCACAAGCGAGGGCAGCTTCGTGGGCGGGATGATGCCGCTGACCGACACGATGCGAAGCGGCGGCGCCAAACCAACCTGGCTGTTCTACATCGGGGTCGATGACGTCGATGCGACCGCGAAGCTGATCGCGGAGAAGGGCGGCAGCGTCCCGCTGGGGCCATTCGACATTCCGGGGGCCGGACGCGCGGCGATGGTTACCGACCCGCAGGGCAATCTCTTCTACATCATGCGCGGATCGAGCGCTCAATCGAGCACTGCATGGGAGCGGACCGGCATTGGCAAGTGCAACTGGAACGAGCTCGCGTCCAGCGATCAAGCCGCCAGCAACGCCTTCTACGCCGAGGTCTTCGGCTGGACATATCCCGAAAAGATGGAGATGCCCGGCGGCATGGGTGATTACATGTTCATCGACGCGGCCGGACAGGTAATTGGCGCGACCGTGAAGGCGGGCATCCAGCCGGGGCAACCCAAAGGCTGGCAATTCTATTTCCGCGCGCCCGATATCGAGGTAGCGGCGGAGACGGTGCGCAGGCTCGGTGGCGCCGTCCACGCCGGACCGATGGACGTGCCGGGCGGTGACCGCATCATCGTTGCAAGCGACCCTCAGGGCGTGAACTTCGGCGTCGTTGGGCCGGGTCGGCAAGAACGGCAGGGCGCTTAAAAGGCGAGATTGAACATGCCGCGAATGCCCTGCGACTGAAGCCCCATCGCCGTGAGCGTATTGGAATATTCAAACAATCCCGACAGGCCAGCGCCGCCCGCCGCTTTCAGGCCGATGCCAGACGTCACCCCATTGCGCGTTTCACCGGAGATCTGCAGCGCAGATGTGCTCACAGGATCAACCTGGTAGGTGAGCCGCTGCGTTGCATACCCGTTCAACACATGCCGCACTTCCGCACGGCCCGTCAGCGAGAGAACGCCCCAATCTTTCGCGAAATCATATTGTCCACGCAAGCCCAGCACCGCGCCCTGCGAAGACACAACCAACTTGCTGTAAACAAGAGCCCAGTCGGCCGCGCCCTGTTCTTCATAGGCATTGAGGGATGCGCTGATGAAATCCAGCCTCACATAGGGCGCATAGCGCAATGCGCCTGCGCGCATATCGTAGCTGAGCGCCGTGGATCCAAACAGCATCGAGCCCGGACGCGTCGCGCTCATGAAGGCGGCGCTGTTGCCATCATAGCGCCGCAGCTTGAATGAAATGTCGCCATAGCCGAGCAGCGTGTCGACAAACAGATGGTCCAAGACATGCCACGACGCATAGGCGGAGGCTGTTGCCGCGCGACCATCATTCTTGCTGCCGTTGAGGCCGACATGGGTGGCGCTTGACGAGAGGCCCACGACAAAGCCGCCCTTGAGCGCGCGGATGAGATCCGTATCGACGCCTGCATAGAGTCCCGAACTCGAAAATTTGTTCCTGGCGTTTTGGTCGCCATAGCTCTCATTGCCGAAACTGACCGAGCCGGATGTCCAGATATTGAACGCAGATTGGTCTGCCCCCTGAAAAGTGATCCTCCCTGAAGTATGGCTTTTGAGCCTGATGGAGGACTGCGGAATGCCGAGGAAGAGACACAAGGCGGAAGAGATCGTCACGAAGCTCCGGCAAGTTGACGTTCTGACGGCGCAAGGCCGGCCGGT
>CANBNG010000029.1 GCA_947370975.1 Beijerinckiaceae bacterium | reverse complement strand
GCGTTGTCTAATCCGTCCTTGCGAGGAGCCAGGCTTTGCGCCTCGCAAGGACGAAGCTGGGATTACTCGTTGCCGGGCATCAAGGCCGAGCAGCCGCCATCGACGAAGAGATCCGTGCCGGCGATGAAATCGGAATCGTCGGACACGAGAAACAGGATCGCCTTGGCGAGATCGACCGGCACGCCGGGGCGATTGCGCAGGTTCACGACCGGACGCGTGGGATCGAAATGATCCTTGCCGACGGGCGAACCGATCTTGTTGGGCACCACGCTGTTGACGCGGATGTTGTGCGGGGCGAGCTGAATCGCCATCGAACGGGTAAGGTTGACGACGCCACCCTTGGCGGCGGTATAGGCAACCGCGCGGCCACGGCCGTAATACCCCGATGTCGAGCCGACATTCACCATCTTGCCGCCGTTGCCGGCTGCAATCATCGCCTTGGCGGCATATTTGCCGAACAGGAAGGGCGCGGTGAGCGTGATCGCGATCGTGCGGTTCCACTCGTCCGTCGTGATGTCGAGCATGTGCTTGTTGTCGGAGATGGCGACATTGTTGACGAGAATGTCGAGCCGGCCGAAAGCTTCGACGACATTGGCGACGGTCGCTTCAATATCGGCATCCTTGGCAACGTCGCAGATGAAGGCCTTGGCCTTGCCACCCGACGCATTGATTTCGCCGGCCACGCGCTCGGCGCGTTCCTTGTCTAGATCGACGACCGCGATGGTCGCGCCTTGCGATGAAAACAACTTGGCGACTTCTTCGCCGATGTTGCGGCCTGCGCCGGTGACGATGGCGACCTGTCCTGAAAGTTTCATAAGTCTCTCCCCTTTTTTGTCAGCCGCGGCTGTCCACGCGCCATTTTTCAAAGCGCTGTTCGATGAGCTTGAGCATATGGGTCATGATCATGCCCGATGCTGCAATGATGATGATGCCGACCATCACGCGATCGGTCTGGAAGGTCGAGCCTGCAACCGCCATCATGTAGCCGATGCCAGATGTCGCGCCATACATCTCACCCACGACAATGCCGATCAGCGCATGGCCGAGGCCAAGCCGCAAGCCGGTCAGCAGAAACGGCACGGAGGAGGGCAGGGCGACAGTGAGAAACAATTGCCTGTCGGAGGCGCCAAAGGAGCGCGCGACTTTCACGAAATCGCGGTCGATGGTGCGAATGCCCACCATGGTGTTGACGAGGATCGGGAAGACGGTCGAGAGAAAGACAATCGCGACTTTCGAGCCCAGATCGATGCCAAACCAGATGACGATCAACGGCAGCAAGGCAATGCGCGGTGTCGCGTAAAGCGCGTTCACGAAAGGCTCGAGCACGCTGTTGAGGCGCTTGTACCAGCCCATGAGAATGCCAAGCGGCACGCCAATGGCCACAGCCATGCCGTAGCCCAGCCCGAATTCCAGCCCGCTGGTGGCAAGATCTTGCCAGATCGTGCCCTCTTTCACCATGTCCGCGCCGGCCACGATGATGCGGAGCGGCGAGGAGGTGAACAGGGCATTCACCCATTTGGCGTGGACCGCATATTCCCAGAAGAACAGGAAGGCGATGACGGAGGCCGTGCCCACGATGGTCGATTCATGCCGGGCGAGGAAAGACACGCGCGGTCCGGCAAAAGACTCCTCCGCCTCGGCCGTCTGTGTCGCGGTATCGATGGTTGCGCTCATGATGTCCTCAACCGGCCGTGACCAGACCCGTGCGGGCCGATTCTTCTTCGATGAGCCGCCAGATATGTTCCTGCAGGTCGCGGAAATTTTGCTGGTGCTTGAGCGCCAATGTGCGCTCCTTCGGCAGGTCGATGGCGACGATTTCCTTCACCCGCGCCGGACGCGCGGAGAACACCGCCACGCGGTTGGAGAGGAAAATTGCCTCGTCGATCTGATGGGTGATGAACAGCGCGGTCTTTTTTGCACGCGAGAGAATTTTCAGCAGTTCCACCTGCATGAATTCGCGCGTCTGTGCATCGAGCGCGGCGAAAGGTTCATCCAGCAGCAGCAATTCGGGATCGGGCGCGAGCGCGCGCGCAATATTCACGCGTTGGCGCATGCCCCCTGATAGCTCGTGCGGGAAATGATCCTCGAACCCCTTGAGGCCAACGAGATCTATCAAGTCCATCCCGCGCTCGCGCATCTCCGCCTTACCGACGCGGCCCTGAAGCTCGATGCCATAGACGACATTTTGCAGCACGGTGCGCCAGGGGAAGAGTGAATCGTGCTGGAACACCATGGCGCGGTCGGGGCCTGGCTTGGTGACCACCTTGCCGTCGATCAGCACCTGACCGCCGTTGATGCGCGTCAGCCCGTCGATCGCGCCCAGAAACGTCGACTTGCCGCAACCCGACGGGCCGACGATGCAGACGAGTTCGCCCTCGGCCACGCTCAGGTCAATGCCATCGAGCACATTGAGCTGGCGCTTGATGCGCTCATTGTAAAAGCCGATGCGAAGCCCGCGGGCTTCCATCTTTGGCACGGGCGCAATGCTCATTTCTTCAACTTCTCGAAAAAGCCTTCGGCCTTGAGTTCATCGAGCGCGCGGGTATCGACGAGCTGTGCGGGCGAGAATTTCGCCGCAGCCGGAACCTTGGCCTTCAACTCATCGAGCACGATCTGGATGCCGGGCAGCGAGGGCGCAGGGAAGTCGGGAAAAATGTCGTTGACGTAGCGCTCATAGGTCACGTCCATGACGCGGTCGATCTTGAGCTTCAGGAAGTCGGCCGTTTCTTTCTCCGCTTCCGCCTTGTTGGTCTTGAAGGCATGGATTCCTTCAGAGACAGCCGCGAAGAATTTCTTCACCAGCGCAGGGTTCTTGTCGATATAGGCGCGGCGCGACACATAGGCGGTGTTCGGATAATCGCCAGCAACGGGCGTCACGTCGACGAGCACGCGATAACCCTGCTCTTCGAGTTCTGCCGTGCGCGGATATTGTTCGAGCGAGGCATCGATCTGGCCGCTCAGCATGGCAGCCGTGCGCGTGCCTTCGCCACCCAATTGCAGGATCGAGACATCCGTGCGCTTCAGGCCGAGGTTCTCGACTGCGAAGGTCGCCGCCGTATCGGTGGAGGAGCCGTAGCGGCTGATGGCGATCTTCTTGCCCTTTAGGTCGGCGGCGCTTTTAATGTCGGCCTTCACGACGAGCTGGAAGGGCAGCTTGTTGGAAATGCCACCGATGAACACGATGTCCGCGCCGCTGACCGCCGCAGCTGTTGCCGACGTATAGCCATTCTGGCCGATATCGACCGAGCCGCCGATGACCGCTTGCGTCAGGGTCGGGCCGCCATCGACATAGACCAGCGTCAGGTCGATGCCATGCTTTTTGAAGATGCCCTTCTTCAACGCATATTGGATCGGCGCGGTCGTCATGGAATAGCCGTCGTAGCCCACCTTCAGCGGGATCAGCTTTTCCTGCGCGGCGGCGGGCACTGCGATCATGGCGGCGAGCGCTGCGGTCGCAAGCATATGGCGGCGTGTATATGAATTCATCTGGTTTCCTCCCGTGCCGCGCTTTGCCGCGCAACTTCGGCTTTGCTCAGATATTGGCATGGACAGGCGCGGCGCGCCTGCCTTTTTTGCGATTGTCTCAGTTCACATTCACATGAGAGGCACGGGCGGCCTGCGTCGCATCATCGTCAACGGCCACATCCTCGCCGCGTGTCACAATGACGACGCCATAATCACGCAGTGCGCCTGCGATGGTGACATAACCTTCGCGCACATCGCGCAGGACGTGGGCAGGGTCGCGCTCAAAGCCATCGGCAAAACCGCCCCCGCCCGGGGTATCGAGCCGGAAGCGATCGTTGGCCTTCAACGGATAATCCGCATAGCGTGTCGGCAATTGCTTGGCCTCATCCGTCTCGGGATTGATGATGATGTCGCCGGTGCGCCCCTTGCCGCCATGGGCTGCGCCCATGGGTGCGATGATGTGCTTGGTCGAGCGGATCGAGAAGCGCGCATCTTCAAGGTTCACATATTCGCGGCGGATGCCGAGTCCGCCACGGAATTTTCCGGCCCCGCCTGAATCCGGGATCAGCTCGAAGCGCAGCACGCGCGTCGGGAATTCGCTTTCGATGATCTCGATTGGCGCGATCTTGGCATTGGACTGATTGACGGATGTGCCCGATTGGCCGTCCTTTTGTGCGCGCGCGCCACCGCCCCCGCCAAGGATCTCGTACTGCACATAGCCCTTGCCGGTGTAATTATTGCGCCCGCCCAGAATGATCGAGCGGCTGCCGCAACCATCGGCGCGCGCAAGGTCGGGCACAATGTCGGTGAGCGCGCCATAGAGCGCCTCGACAAGCGCGTGGACGGTCGGGTTGTAGGTGTTCACGGGGGCGGGAAAGCGCGGGTTCATCACGCTGCCGTCGCGCACATCGATGGTGAAGGCGCGCAGCAGGCCGCTGTTGATGAAAATATGCGGATCGACGAGTGAGATCAGCACATAGCCGATTGCTGCCTTGACCAGCGGCGGGCGGATGTTGGCCGGGCCCTTGGTCTGGTCGGCGGAGCCGGTGAAGTCGAAATGGAGCTTGTCGCCCTTTTTCTCGACGACCACATGGATGCGCACGGGCTTGCCGGTGTCCACGCCATCGTCATCGACAAAACGCTCGGCCTCGTAGCGGCCGTCTTTCCATTCGGCAATGGCTGCGCGCATGCGCAATTCTGCAAGTTCCAGCAGGCGCGCAAAACAGGCCACCGATTCATCGCGACCGAATTTGGTGATGAGTTCGATCAGGCGCTGTTCGCCGAGCCGCGAGGAGCCGAGCTGGCCGCGAATATCGCCGAGCACCAGTTCGGGCGTGCGGCTGTTGGCGGCGATGATGCGCTCGATTTCCACATTGCGGCGGAAGGCGCGCTGATAGCGCACGGCGGGCAAATGCAGGCCTTCGTTGAAGGTCTCTTTCGCCTGGCCCGAGCATGAGCCGGGCACCGGCCCGCCAATGTCGCTCTTGTGCGCGATGGAGCCGCAAAAGCCCATCAGCTCGCCATTGAAAAAGGCGGGCGTGATGACGGCCATGTCGGGCGCATGCGGGCTGCCGCCCTCATAAGGATGATTGATGAGAAAGGCGTCACCTTCCTCGATGTCGTCATAGGTGCGGATGACGGCAGCGCAGCAGGCCGGGAAGGCGCCGATGTGCAGCGGCAGTACGACATGCTGCGCGATGACTTCGCCATCTGGTCCCATCAAGGCGCAGGACGCATCCTGCGACTCGCGAATGATGGTCGAGAAACCCGTGCGAAACAGCGAGTTCTGCATTTCCTGTACGATGCCGTCGAGACTCGCGCGGATGATTTCGAGTTCAACCGCGTCGACGCTGGTTTTTTTCTGAGCAGCAGCCATCATGGGGCTCCCATGGTGATGATGATGTTCTTGTGAGCGTCCACGCGGGCGGTTTGTCCGGGGAAGACGACGGTCGTACAATCGAGCTGGTCGACGACAGCAGGGCCGGTGAAGGTCGCGCCAATGTCGAGCTTTTCGCGTTGATAGACGGGGCAGGTGATGGTCTTGCCATCGAAGCGCATGGCGCGCTGTTCGCGAATGGCATCCTGCGTCTTGAGGCCGTTTGGCTCGAAGCTCGGCAGTTTGACAGGCGCCACGCGGCCGATGCCGCGCAGGCGGTAGGAGACGATTTCAACCGGCTCGTTGGGCGCGGTATGGCCAAACATCTGCCGGTGGGCTTCATCGAAGGCTGAACGCAGATGCGCGAGCGCGCCCTCGCCAAAGACTGCTGGCAGCGGCATGGAAATTTCATAGCCCTGGCCGGCATAGCGCATGTCGAGCGAGCGCTCGATTTCGATGGCGCTTTGGGCAAAGCCCTCGCCCTGCAATTCGGCGCGGGCGTTTTCAACGAGATCTTCAAATTGCGCTTCGATGGCGCTCTCGGTGATGGCGGCGAGCTTGCTCATGCGCGAGCGCACATAATCATGCTTCACATCCGACATGACGAGGCCCATGGCGGAATAGACGCCGGGGAACAGCGGCACGATCACGCCCGCCATGCCCAGATCGGCGGCGATGCGCCCCGCATGGAGCGGCCCTGCGCCGCCAAAGGCCAGCAGCATGAAGTCGCGCAGGTCATGCCCGCGCATGGTGGAAATGGCTTTCACCGCTTCCTGCATTTTCACATTGATGATGCGCACAATGCCTTCAGCGGCATCGAGCATATCCATGTCGAGCGGCTTGGCGACGCTGGCGACCGCCGCCTGCGCAGCGGCTTTGTCGAGGCGCATCTTGCCGCCCAGAAAATTGTCCTCGCCGAGATAGCCGAGCACAAGATTGCAATCGGTAATGGTGGGCTGCGTGCCGCCGCGTCCGTAACAGGCGGGGCCAGGCACCGCGCCCGCGCTTTCGGGGCCAACTTCGAGCGTGCCGAATTTATCCACGCGCGCCAGCGTGCCGCCGCCCGCGCTCACCGTGTTGATGTCGATCATCGGCAGCGCAATGTCGCGTCCGTCGATCTTGCCGCGATGGGAGACGGAGGGCTCGCCATCCTTGATGAGCGCGACATCGCAGGACGTGCCGCCCATGTCGAAGGTGATGAGGTTCTGTTCGCCCGTGGTGCGGCAGGCCTGCACGGATGCGGTGATGCCGCCCGCGGGGCCAGACAACACGGTGGCGACGGCCTTTTTCGCGGTGGCTGCAAAGGTCGACATGCCGCCGTTCGACTGCATGATATATTTCTGCTTCGTCTCGACACCAGCGCCCGACAGGCGCTTTTCGAGATTGGCGATGTAATGGGCCAGTATCGGCTGGAGATAGGCGTTAATCACCGTCGTCGAGAGGCGGTAATATTCGCGGATCTGGGGCACGATGTCGGAGGAGAGCGAGATTTCGACGCCCGGCATTTCTTCCGCGATGATCTCGCGCACGCGCTGTTCATGCGCGGGGTGCAGGAAGGAAAACAGCAGGCAGACCGCGATGGATTTGACTTCCGCGCGCACCAGCGGGCGGAGCGCTGCGCGAAACGCCTCTTCATCGAGCGGCTCCAGCACATCGCCATTGAAGGCGACTCGCTCGGGCACTTCTGCGGTGAGGCTTGCAGGCACGAGCAGGCTCGGGCGGTCGTACATGATATCGAAGATCACCGGCCCATGCGGGCGCGATTGCTCCTGTACTTCGTAAATGCCGCGAAAGCCCTTGGTGACGAGCAGCGCCGTGCGCACGCCCTTGCCCTCGAGCAGCGCATTGGTGCCAACCGTCGTGCCGTGGCAGAAATAGGTGATGTCGTGCGGCTGCACGCCCTTGTCGAGCAGCACCTGCACACCGGCGAGAATCGCGCGGGAGGGATCGTCCGGCGTCGAGGGGATTTTGGCGATGGTGACCTCATCGGTCGCCTCGTTCACATAGACGAAATCGGAGAATGTTCCTCCGGTATCCACCGTCACGCGATATTGGCCCATTCCGCTCCCCGATCTGTTGTCGGAAAGCCCGCAAGGGCGGCGCACGGCTTGTGTGAAGCCGCTTGGCGTGCCGTCCCGGGGCGTTTCCTCTTTAGACTTTGGACGTGAGACTAGCGCCCGGCGAGGGGTCCGTAAACTTCGGTGTTCGTGTAGGGCAGGTAAACCTGTACTTAACCTGGCTCGCTCTCGGACACCTGGTCGAGCAGCGCCCGGACGAGCGGCGCCTTCAGCGCGCCCTTGCGGTAGATGGCCGAGAAATGGACCGTGCCGGCCTTCGGGCCAAGGTCCACCGCCTGCACATGGCGCGAGAGCATGCGCTCGACGCAGAGCGAATGGACGATGGCCGGTCCCACACCCATTTCGACAAAGGTCGCCGCCGTCTCGCAGGTCGGCACTTCGATCAGGGAGGCGGCGCGATCGAGCTGCGGGCGCAGGTTGCGTTCGATCAGCCCGCGCGTGACGGTGGATTGGGGCGGCACGATCAGGCGGTGGCGGGCAAGCTCTGCCAGCGAAGGCGCTTTGCGCGGGCGCCCGAACTCCTGCGGATTATAGGCAAGCGACAGGGTGCTGGAGACCATGGTGCGGCGCTCCAGCGTGCGTGGCAGGTCGGGGAAAATGCCAAACGAGATTTCCACCTGTCCGCGTTCGAGCGCCTCCAGCGCCTCGGCTGATTTATAGACGCGGAACCCTAGCGCCACCTCGGGGAAGCGGGCGAGAAAGTCGCGGATCTTGGGGGCAAAATACCAAGCGTGGTCGCTGCCGACAGAAATCGAAAGCCTTTGCTCGGGTGCGCGAACGTTCAATGTGCCAAGCGCCTGTTCGGCGCGCTCGAAAATGCCCTCGACCTCGCGCAGGAAGCGCTCCCCCGCTAGTGTCAGGACCAGCCGGTTGGGCAGCCGCTCGAACAGGTCGAAGCCGAGCTCGGTTTCAAGTTTGCGGATCTTTCCCGAAATGGCGGGAATAGATTGTTTGAGCCGGTTGGCGGCGACCCGCAGGCTGCCATTGCGCGCGACAAGCTGGAAGGCGCGCAGGCGCTTGAGGTCGAGAGTATCGAGATTGAGCATCGGGCGAGTGTGCCCTGTGGCGGAATTGCCTTCAAGCCTGCTGCCTCAATCAGCGTGTCGGCGCGAGTTTGCGCTTGGAGGGGCCATGCCTGCGGGGTAGTTTCACCTCCGCTTGTCATTGCCTGGGAGCCTGCGCTCCCGGCAGGGGCGGCGAAGATGGTGGCGAGCGCGAACATGACACAATCCTACCCCCGCGACATGATCGGCTATGGCCGCAACCCGCCCGATCCGCGCTGGCCGGGCGGCAAGAAGGTCTGCGTGCAATTCGTCGTCAATTATGAAGAGGGCGGCGAGAACAATATCCTGCATGGGGACGCTGCCTCGGAGGCCTTTCTGTCCGAGATCGTGGGCGCGGCGGCCTGGCCCGGACAGCGCCACTGGAACATGGAATCGATCTACGAATATGGCGCGCGCGCCGGGTTCTGGCGCCTCTGGCGGCTGTTCACGCAGCGCGATATTCCAGCCACCGTCTATGGCGTTGCGACCGCGCTCGAGCGCGCGCCCGAACAGGTTGCCGCCATGAAGGAGGCCGGCTGGGAAATCGCCAGCCACGGGCTGAAATGGATCGAATACAAGGATTACGACAGGCAGGATGAGCGCGCCCATTTGAACGAGGCGATACGCATCCATACCGCTGTCACCGGCGAGCGTCCGCTTGGCTGGTACACCGGGCGGGCTTCCATGCAATCGGCCGAGCTGGTGATGGAGGAGGGCGGCTTTCTCTATTCCTCCGATTCCTATGCTGATGATCTGCCCTATTGGGTGCGCGGGCCGAAGGGCCCCCATCTCATCATTCCCTACACGCTGGACGCCAATGACATGCGCTTTGCGACCCCGCAGGGTTTTAATGCGGGCGACCAGTTCTTTGCATATCTGAAGGATTCCTTCGACGTGCTGCTGGCCGAAGGGCGCGCGGGTTTCCCCAAGATGATGTCGGTTGGCCTGCACTGCCGGCTCGTCGGTCGACCGGGGCGCGCTGCGGCTCTCGCCCGCTTCCTCGATTATGTGCAAGGCCATGACGAGGCCTGGCTCGCAACAAGGCTCGATGTCGCGCGCCATTGGCACGCGCATCATCCCGCAAAGGTGTGACACAGTGAGCGCCACTCTCCCTCTCGATGGCTCGGCTCTCATGGGCCGGCTCGATGAACTGGCTCAGGCAAGTTCAGACCCCGCCGCGCTGACGCGCCTCACCCTGACGCCCGCCCATCGCGAAGCCGCGAAAATGGTTGGCGGCTGGATGCGCGAAGCTGGCATGAGCGTGCGGATCGACCGCATCGGCAATGTCGTGGGTGTCTATGCGGGCACAAGCGCCGATGCGCCGACGCTGCTTGTGGGTTCACATATCGACACCGTGCAGAATGCGGGTCGTTTCGATGGCAATCTCGGCGTCGTGCTTGGGATTGCGGCGGTGGCCGATCTGGCGCGGCGCGGCGTGCGGCTGCCCCATGCCATCGAGGTCATTGCCTTTGGCGATGAGGAGGGCCTGCGTTTCAAGACGACGCTCACCGGCTCGCGTGCGGTGGCTGGCGCGTTCAATCCGCTCGCGCTGGCCGATGTCGATGCCGAGGGCGTGACGCGCGCGCAGGCGCTGGCCGATTTTGGCGCGCCTGCTGGCGATGTGGCGCTTGAGGCGCGCGATCCTGCGCGCATTCTGGGGTATGTCGAAGCCCATATCGAACAGGGGCCGGTGCTGGAGGATCGCGATCTTCCGCTGGGCGTCGTGACCGCCATCAATGGTGCGACGCGCGCCGAAATTACCGTGCGCGGCATAGCCGGGCACGCGGGCACGCTGCCCATGCATATGCGCCACGATCCGCTGGTGGCGGCAGCCGAGATGATTTTGGCCATCGAGGCGCGCGCCCGGGGCGAGACGGATCTTGTCGCCACGGTTGGCACTTTGTCGGTGCCGCGCGGCGCGGTGAATGTGGTGCCCGGCGAAGTGCGCTTTTCGCTCGATCTGCGCAGCCCGCTCGATTCCGAGCGCAGCGCCGCGCGGGCCGATCTCGAAAGCACGATCAAGGCTATCGCGAAGAATCGCGGCGTCGAGACCTCCCTGCGCGTGACCTATGACGCCCCCGCCACGCCATGCGACGACAAGATGCAGGCCGGACTTGCCGAGTCTGTCGCCCATTTCGGCTTGCCAACGACCTATCTGCCGTCGGGTGCTGGCCATGATGCGCTGGCCTTTCGCGGGCGCTGGCCTGTCGCCATGCTGTTCGTGCGCTGCATGGGCGGCGTCAGCCATAATGCAGAAGAATATGCGAGCCCGCAGGACATTGAATTGGCTGCGCGCGTCCTTACCCACTTCATCGAAAACTTCGGAGCAGATTCATGACGGTCACGATTGATGGGCGCAAGCTCACCGCGCAAAAGGTCATGCGCGTGGCGCGTCGACGGGCCGCCGGCACTTTCGAGAAGGTGAAACTCGATGCAGGCGCGCGTGCGCGCATCGTGGAAACGCGCGATTGGCTCAATTCCAATTTCATGCATGACGATGCTCCGCTCATGTATTCGTTCAACACCGGCGTCGGTCTGTTCAAGGACCGTCGCGTGCTGATGCGCGACATGGCCGAATATCAGCGTAAATCCGTCTATGCCCATGCCACAGGCGTGGGCGAGATGTTTGACGAGGATGTCGCGCGGGCGACAATGTTGCTGCGCGCCAATGCTTTTGCATCCAATTATTCAGGTCCGAGCATCGGGCTTGTCGAACGTTTGCTGGATTGTCTCAATGCGGGGCTGACGCCGGTTATTCCGCAAAAGGGTTCGGTCGGCGCCTCCGGCGATCTTGCTCCGCTCGCGCACATGTCGGGCGCGGTCTGCGGCTTCGAGGAAGCCGAGATGATCTACAAGGGCAAGCGCATGAAGGCGCGCGATGCGCTCAAGCGCGCAGGCCTCAGCGAGACCTTCGAGCTACACGCCAAGGATGCCTCCTGCCTCATCAATGGCTCCACTATCTCGCTCGCACTGGCAACGCTCGCCTTGGAAGATTCCAAGCGCATTCTGAAAACCGCCGATATTGCCTTTGCCTTGTCGCTTGAATGTCTGCGCGGCGAGCTTGCCGCCTTCCAGCCGCGTCTTCAGGCCGCGCGCCCGCATCCGGGCCAGGCGATCACGGCGCGCAATCTGATGAAGATGGCGGGCGATTCAAAGCGCTGTTCGGAGGCCGCGCGCCTGCTCGTCTTCCCCGAGGAATCGCGCGCGGCCGGCGTCGCGCCGCCGCCCCGCGTGCAGGATGTCTATTCGCTGCGCTGCGCGCCCCAGGTGCATGGCCCCGTGCGCGACGGTCTGGCCTATGTCGAGCAGGTCATCGGCACGGAGTTGAATTCGGCCACCGACAATCCGCTTGTGTTCGACAATGGCGCGGGCGGTTACGAGATTATTTCGGGCGGCCATTTCCATGGCCAATATGTCGCGCAGGTGATGGATCTCCTCGCCATGTCGATGACCGATCTGGGGTCGATTTCCGAGCGCCGTCTCGCGCGCCTCGTCGATCCGACCATGAGCTATGGCCTGCCGCGCAATCTGCTTGCCGGCAAGCAGGGGCTCAACACCGGCTTTGCGACGGTGCAATGTTCGATGTCTGCGCTGGTGATGGAAAATCGCACGCTGTCCATGCCGGGCTCGGTCGATTCCATTCCCGGCAAATCGAATGCGGAAGACCATGTCTCGAATTCCACCTGGTGCGGCCGCAAGGCGCGCACCATCGTCGGCAATGTCGAAATGATTGTCGCGGGCGAAATCCTGATGGCCTGCCAGGCTCTGACCATGGTCGCAGAAATCGGCGCCGATCAGCCGCTCGGCAAGGGCACGCAAGCCGCCCTCGATGCTGTGCGCGAGGTGATTGCGCCCGCACTCGATGGCGACCGCTGGTATGCGACCGAGATGGGTCAGGCGCTCGATCTTGTGTCCTCGGGCGCGATCATCGAGGCGGTGGAATCGGCTGTTGGACGGCTCGAGTGAGCCCCGCGCGGCACGCCCTTCTGCGCGACATGTTTGCAGCGGCCATTGCCGCTGCCGATCCCGCGCTCTGCGTGCCGCCCTATCTGCCCGATCCGCCCAAGGGCCGCACCATTGTGGTCGGCGCGGGCAAGGCCGCCGCCAGCATGGCGCGCGCATTGGAGGCTCATTGGCCGGGCCCGCTCGAGGGTCTCGTCGTCACTCGTTACGGCCATGGCGTGCCGTGTCAGCGCATTGCCGTGGTGGAAGCGGCCCACCCTGTGCCCGATGCCGCGGGGCTTGCCGCGGCGCAGGCCATTCTCGCGCTGGTGCAAGGCGCGGGGCGAGAGGACCTAGTGATCTGCCTGATTTCCGGTGGAGGTTCCGCGCTGCTCACCTTGCCTGCGCAGGGCGTCAGCTTTGCGCAAAAACAGGCTGTCAATCAGGCGCTTCTTGCAAGCGGTGCTGGCATTGGCGAGATGAATTGCGTGCGCCGCCATCTCTCGGCCATCAAGGGTGGACAATTGGCCGCCGCCTGCGCGCCTGCCAAAGTCGTGAGCCTCATTATTTCCGATGTGCCGGGTGACGATCTCAGCGTTATTGCATCGGGGCCGACCGTGCCCGATCCGACGACGATCGCGGAGGCGGCCGCCATTCTTGCGCGCCTGAACATTGCCGCGCCGCCTCTGGTCGAAACGCCCAAGCCCGGCGACCCCCTGTTTGCGCATGTGCAGAATATCCTCATCGGCAGCGGCAATGCTTCGCTTGAAGCTGCAGCCGCTGTGGCGCGCAAGGCGGGCTTCCATCCCCTTGTGCTGGGCGATCAGATCGAGGGCGAGGCGCGCGAAGTGGGGCTGGTCCATGCGGGGCTGGCGCGGCACATCGCACGCGGGCAGGGCCCCGTAGCGCTGCCCTGCGCGATCATTTCGGGCGGCGAGACGCGGGTCACTGGCGCGCATGGCGGGCGGGGCGGGCGCAACAGCGAATTCCTGTTGGCGCTGGCCGTGGCGCTGGAGGGCTTGCCCGATAGTGTCGCGCTTGCAGGCGATACTGACGGGATCGACGGGACGCAAACCAATGCCGGCGCGGTGATCGGGCCCGATACGCTGGCGCGCGCGCGGGCCGCAGGGCTCGATCCGCGCGCCATGCTGGATGCCCATCTTTCCTATGATGTTTTTGCCGCGCTGAACGATCTCGTCGTGACCGGGCCGACGCTGACCAATGTGAACGATGTGCGCATCGTGCTGGTGGGATAGCGAATAACCCTCTCCCATGGGCGAGGGTGGCCGCAGAGCGGCCGGGTGAGGGGCTGCGATCTTTCTGAGATGCCTACCCCTCATCCGTCATGCTTCGCATGACACCTTCTCCCTCTGGGAGAAGGAGTGCACACGCTCTATGGTGGAGGGATAACAACAAGGTGCGAATCGCCCATGACAGATGCTGCCGTCCCCAAAGGGCCACCCCCCTCGCTGCTTGAGCTGGCGCGGGTGTTTTTCTGGACGGGTGTTTTCTCCTTCGGCGGTGGGCTTACGGGCTGGATTCATCGGCAGGTCGTCCACCAATATCGCTGGATGGAGAATGACGATTTTCTGTCCGGCATTGCGCTGGCGCAGGTGCTTCCGGGCGCCAATGTCACCAATCTCTGCGTTTATGTCGGCTATCGCATTCGCGGTGGCTGGGGCGCGACGACGACGCTTTTTGCCTTGCTCGCAGGCCCGACCGTCATCTGCGTGCTGGTCGCCATTCTCTATCATTATGTGGCCGATTACCCGGTGCTGCAGGCCTGCGTCGATGGCGTTGCGGCGGCGGCGGTGGGGCTTAACATGCGGATCGGCATCGTCGGCGCGCAGCGCGTCGTGCGCAAGCTTGCGCCCACCATTGCGATGATCGCCACTTTCGTTGCCGTGGGCATTTTCCAATGGCCGCTTGTGCCGGTGGTGCTCATCATCGGCCCGCTGAGCGTGGCGGCTGTCTGGCCGAGAAAGGCGCGCGACCATGCGTGAGGATTCCCAACTCTCCGCCTATCTCTCGCTCATGGCGGTCTTCGTGCCGTTCTCGCTGGTGGCCATCGGCGGAGGCCCGAGCATTTTCGCGCCGATCCAGCGCGAGGCTGTCGATGTCCAGCATTGGATGAGCGCGCGCGAATTCGTGGAGCTTTTCGCCATTGCGCGGGTGGCGCCGGGTCCGGGCTCGATGCTGGCCACCGTGATCGGCTGGAAGGTCGCAGGCTGGGCCGGCGCGTTCATCGCGACGGCGGCGCTCTTCCTGCCCTCGTCCATCCTCTGCCTTGGCGTGTCGAAAGTGTGGAACCGCTATCGTGGCGCGGATTGGCACACGGCGCTGGAGACCGGCCTCGCGCCCATCGGCACAGGGCTGATGTTTGCCGGCGTCATCGCGATCTTCCGGCTCGCCGATGCGGGGCCCTTGTCCTGGGGGCTTGCCGCGCTGGTGGCGGGCGCTTTGACCTGGCGGCCAAAGACCCACCCCTTCGCACTGCTGCTGATCGGGGCGCTTGCCTTCAATATCGATCTTTATCTTGCCCATTGAGCGGTTTCCCATAGGGCCCGGTCCGGGTTAAAAAGCGCATATCGAGACGACAGGAGGATGGCATGGCTGGTGTTCGCGTGGATGTGGTGAGTCTTGAGGAGGTCAAGCAGGGCTTGGCGGACCATTCGATCCATCTCGTGGATGTGCGTGAGCCCCATGAATATGCGGCGGGCCATATTCCGGGCGCGCTCAACATGCCGCTCTCGGCCTTCGATCCTGCGGCCTTGCCGAGCGACAAGCCGGTCGTGCTCTCCTGCCAGTCTGGCCGCCGCACCTTGCAGGGCCTGCAGATGGCGCAGGGCGCGGGTCGCGCGGACATTCACACCCATTTCGAGGGCAGCCTCAACGCCTGGCTTCAGGCTGGCGAACCGGTCGCCCGCTGAGCTTCACGATCTTGTTACGGCTTCCCGTGCTGGAGCCGCCATGTCCGCGCCAAATCCTGCGTTACAGTCAGGCTGTATCGCCTTTCGAGGAGTTTATTGCATGATCCGTCACTTGCTTGCCGCCACTGCCTTGCTGGCCTGCGCTACCGGCGCATTCGCCCAGAGCGATCCGATTGCCGAGCGTCAGCAGCTCATGAAGAGCCTGAGCCAGTCCGCGCGTGCGCCCGGCGCCATGCTCAAGGGTGAAGCGCCCTTCGAACTGAGCGCAGTGCAGGCGACGCTCAAGACCTTTGCAGATGTCGGCAAGAAAGCGCCGACACTTTTCCCGGCTGGCTCCAATGTCGGTCACGATACGGCTGCAATGCCGAAAGTCTGGACGGACAAGGCCGATTTCGATGCGAAATGGGCGAAGTTCGAGAGCGAGGCGACGGCCGCTCAGGCCTCCATCAAGGATGAGGCCAGCTTCAAGGCCAATTTCCCGGGTGTCGCGCGCGCCTGCGGCGGTTGCCACGAGAATTATCGCGCCAAGAAGAACTGACGCTTCTTCAAACCTTCTCCCGAAAGCCTTCTCCCGCAGCCGCGGGGGAAGGGCCTCCCGGCGATCAGGATCTTGCAATGAAACGTCTTGTCTTCAGCCTCGCTCTGCTCTGCGCTCTTGGCCTTGGCGTCTTCTGGTGGCTCACGGCCCCCGGCGCGGCGGTGAGCGCGCAGGATGGCGCGGCGCTGGAGAGCGGCGGCGACAGGGCGCGCGGCGAGATCGTTTTCAATGCGGGCGGCTGCGCCTCCTGCCATATGACACCGGGCCAAAGCGAGCGCACGGTGCTTGGTGGCGGTTTCGCGCTGACATCGCCCTTCGGCACCTTTGTCGCGCCCAATATTTCATCCCATCCGCGTGACGGCATTGGCGCGTGGAAAGTCGCTGATCTTGCCAATGCCATGCTGCGCGGCGTCTCGCCCGAGGGCGCGCATTATTATCCTGCCTTTCCCTACACGACCTATGCGCATGCCAAAATCGAGGATGTGCGCGATCTGATGGTCTATCTGCGCAGCCTGCCGGCGGTTGAGGGCAAGGCGGCGAGCCACGACCTGCAGTTTCCCTTCACGATCCGTCGCGGCCTCGGCCTCTGGAAATGGCTCTATCTCGATACCACGCCGCTCAAGCCGGAGCCGGTGCAGAGCGAGGCGTGGAATCGCGGTCATTATCTCGTTGAGGCTTTGGGCCATTGCGCAGAATGCCATTCGCCGCGCAATCCCATCGGCGGCATCATTGCCGCGCAGCGCTTTGCGGGCGGGCCCGATCCCGAAGGGCATGGCTTTGTTCCCAACATCACGGCCAAGGGGCTTGGCGCCTGGTCGCGGGCGGATGTGTCCGAATTGCTGGCGACTGGCTTCACGCCCGATTACGATTCCGTCGGCGGTTCGATGGCGGCGGTGGTCAAGAACACGTCGTCGCTGCCGAAAGCCGATCGTGATGCGATGGCAGAATATCTCAAGAGCCTGCCCGCCCGCGAAGGCCCGCCGAGGCCTGCCAAGCAAGCCTCGAAGGTTGACTGAAGCTTGACCGATCCCCTTGCGGTAGCTTGATTTCTTGCTCGATGCGAAGAAACTGAGGCGCGTGTTCGATTCGTGAGCGCCTTGATTCATGTCTGCACTTCCCGCATCAGATCCCTTGCAAGACGCCAACTTCGAGACGCTCGAAGCTGCGGTGATGGAAACGGCGCGTGGGCGCTGGTTTCTCAACGAACATGCGCGCCGCCAGCGCGTGAGCGAGACCGAACGTCTGCTCGTCGCGCTCCAACGCCTGGAGCGCGCGCTCGCCAGTCATCACGTTGTCGTGTCAGATGACAGGGCGGCCTACGATCTCTCGCGGTTTCACGCGGCAGCATCAGATCTGGCGCAGAAGCTCGATGACATCATGCGCCAGATTCCCCGTGCGCCCCTGAGTGCGCGTCCGTCCCAGATCGAGGGGCAAATTCTTCTCGATGCAAAAGAGCGTCGGCGCATCGAACAGCGACTCATCGAGCCGCGCCCCTTTCTCGATCAAGCAGGCTGAGGCCTGCAATCTGCCGCTTGCTCCACGCGGCCGCTCAGCCCATTGTGCGGCGCGCTGCTTTGGCGCCGGGATGCAAGCCATGAGCCTGTCGGGCACTTTCAAGCGCAGAGCCTGCGCGCCCCGAGGCGCGGTCTGATCCATGCTGACCGGCATTGCCTTCAAGATCGCATCGACCTTTTTCTTTTCGGGCATGTTGGCGCTCGTCAAATATTATAGCGCCTATCCGACTGCCGAACTGGTCTTCTTCCGCTCGTTCTTTGCGCTTTTCGTGCTCGTCTTCTGGCTGCTGTGGCGCGGCGATTTCCCGCGCGCGCTGAAGACGAAATGGCTCGGTGGACATCTCGTGCGCTCGTTTGCGGGCGTGGGCAGCATGTTTCTCATGTTTGCCGCCTATGGGCTTCTGCCGCTGGCTGACGTCACCGCCATCGGCTATGCCGGGCCGCTTCTGGTGGTGGTCTTTGCGGCGCTGCTGCTGCGCGAGAAAGTGACGCTGACGCGCTGGGCTGCGGTGATGATCGGCTTTGGCGGCGTCATGGTGATGCTGTGGGAGCATCTCACCGACGGGCAGGGCGGCAGCGCAATTGGCGCGCTCTGCGCCTTTTTCGGCGCGGTGCTGGTGTCCATCGCGATGATCCAGACGCGCCGCCTGACGCGCAGCGAAGACACAGGCGCCATCGTCTTCTACTTCCAGTCGACGACGACGCTCGCGAGCTTTTTCGTCATTATGGCAGCCGAGGTCTGGAGCCCGGCCTGGCCGCTGGGGGCGGCCATCCAGTCGCAGGCCTGGGTCTGGCCTGCGGCAGGCGATTGGTGGCCGCTGATCTGCACCGGCCTTCTGGGCGGGGCCGGGCAGATCCTGATGACGCAGAGCTACCGCTATACGGATGCCTCCATCGTCGCCTGTTTCGATTACACCTCGATGATCTGGGCGCTGATCCTCGGCTTTTTCATGTTTGCCGAAGTGCCAGCGCCGATTGCCATGGTCGGGGCCTCGATCATCGCCTTTGGCGGCCTGCTGGCGATTTATACGGAGCGGCGGGCGCGCAAGGGCTGAAAATTCCGTTCTGTATTCCAAACGAAATCGGCTATTATCAGGAACACCACGTCAGCGGAGTGTTTGGGATATGGGCGTCGAGGGTCGCGACAAGGTCAAGGCGCTGGAGGCTGGCGCGCTCGCGATTTCCGGCCAGCTCGGCAAGACCGTGCAGCGGTTGCGCAAGGCCTATAACCTCTCCCTTTCCGAATTGTCCGAGCAATCGGGTGTTGCCAAATCGATCATCAGCCAGATCGAGCGCAACGAGACCAATCCGACGCTTGCCACGATCTGGCGGCTCGCCCAGGCGCTGGACGTATCCATCGAGCGCGTCCTGCAGGCGGCCGAGGATGAGCCATTCCTCGAACGATCCACCAAGGGCGACACGCCGATCCTGCTCTCGGATGATGGCAAATGCCGGCTTGGCATCATCGGCTGGATCAAGACGGTCGAATGGCTGCAATGGTATGATTTTCAGGCCGAGCCCGGCGGCGTGCTCGAATCCGATCCCCATCAGCGCGGCTCGGTGGAAAGCCTGTCGGTGATCTCGGGCGAGCTGGAGGTCGAAGTTGCGGGCGTGATCGAGCGCGCCAAGGCGGGCGACACCTTGCGCTATCGCTGCGACCGGCCCCACATCATCCGTAACACGACAAAAAAGCCGGCCCATGCCACCATGGTCTGCATTCTGAAAGCCGCCGTGATGGAATGAATCCCGGCGCGCTCCTCTGGAGAGCCGCCCCTTGTCTGCGCCCATGCTGGAATATCGCATTGAGGAAGAGGGCCCTGTGTTTACCGAGCTCTGGCTGCTCGATGATCGTCCCCACCGCGAGGATGGCCCGGCCGCGATCATGCACCGGACGCTGGATGGCGCGGTCGCCTTCGAGCTCTGGTATTGCCAAGGGCGATTGCACCGCCTGGATGGACCCGCCGCGGTCTATTACGATCTCGACAGCGGTCGCGTGCAGGAGGTCCATTACTTTCGCGATGGCGGGCTCTTTCGCGCCGATAACGGGCCTGAAAGCCTCACCTTTGACGCCACGACCGGGCGTCTGCGCCATGCCACCTGGTATCGCGACAATGCGCCCGAGGCGCTCACCTGGACGCGCTGGCTCTGGCTCACCCGCGCACGCGCCGGAGAGGAACAGCCCGACATCACCATGCCGGGCAAAGCATGATTGGCGTCGCCTGTGCTTTTGCCTGCCTCGACTTGTGGCCCTGCGGGCCTTATGACCAGACATGCCAATCATCCTGCGGGAGCGCCTGAGCGCATGGGGTCTGAACCGGCTTTTTCGAGCGACCACAAGGGCGACAGCCTGCGACTGACGCTGACCGGCGCCTGGACCATCGAGGGTTCGGCGGTGCTTGAGTCGGCGGCGGGTGCGCTTGTGGCGGCTAGCGCCGGCGCGCGCGAGGTGGTGATCGATCTTGGCCGCGTGGAGCGCGTCGATACCGCAGGCGCCTGGCTCATCCAGCGCAGCCGCAACGCAATCGAGCAGGCCAACGCAAAGATCAGCTATGATGCGGTGCGCCCCGAACTCGACCTGCTGCTCACCGAAGCGCAGTTTCGCGCCTATGACGCGCCAAAGGCGCAGCCGTCCTCGCTGCTCATCAATATTCTGGTCGATATTGGCGCGACCATGTCGGGCGTCGCACGCAACATGCTGGTTGGCGTCGCCTTTCTGGGCGAGGTCATGGCCTCGCTCTTCAAGGGGCTGGTCAATCCGACGCGCTTTCGCGGCACGTCGATTGTCTTCCACATCGAGACCTTTGCCTTTCGTGGCCTGCCCATCATTGCGCTGATCAATTTTCTGGTCGGCTGCATCGTCGCCCAGCAATCGATCTTCCAATTGCAGAAATTCGGCGCGGCGACCTTTGCCGTCGATCTCATCGGCATTCTCGTGCTGCGGGAACTGGCTGTGCTGCTCACCTCGATCATGGTGGCGGGGCGCTCGGGCTCGGCGATCACGGCCGAGCTTGGCTCGATGAAAATGCGCGAGGAAGTGGATGCGCTGCGCGTGATGGGGCTCGACCCCATCAATGTGCTCGTCATGCCGCGCATTCTGGCGCTGCTCATCAGCCTGCCGCTGCTCACCTTCCTCTCCGATCTCGCTGCGATTTTCGGCGGCCTGCTGGTCGCCTGGGGCTATGGCGGCATCAGCCCGGAGGTGTTTCTCGCCCGCCTGCAAAGCGCGATTGCGCTGAACACCTTTCTGGTTGGCCTCATCAAGGCCCCCTTCATGGCGCTGGTGATCGGCATGATCGCAGCGATGGAGGGGCTGGCCGTTCAGGGGTCTGCGGAATCGCTTGGCCGGCAGGTCACCTCCTCGGTGGTGAAGTCGATCTTCATGGTGATCGTGGTCGATGGACTTTTCGCCATGTTCTTCGCCACGATCCGTTATTAGAGGGTCATATGAGTCAGGCCATAGACAGCGCGCTCATGCCCCAGGTTGTCGAAGTCTCGCCGGGCGCTGGCAAGGATGTCCCCGCCATCCGCGTGCGCGGGTTGACGGTTGCTTTCGGCGACAAGGTCATTCTGGAAAATCTCGATCTCGATGTGCGGCGCGGTGAAGTGCTGGGCTTTGTCGGCGGCTCGGGGACGGGCAAATCCGTGCTCACCCGCAGCGTGCTGGGTCTCGTGCGCCAACGCTCCGGCACGATTGAAGTGTTCGGCCAGGATCTGGCCGGCCTCGGGCGCGCCGACCACCGCGCGATGGAGCGGCGCTGGGGTGTGCTGTTCCAGCATGGCGCCTTGTTCTCGGGGCTCAATGTGCGCCAGAACATCCAGGTGCCGATGCGCGAATATCTCAATCTCTCGCAGGGCCTCATGGATGAGCTGGCCATGCTCAAGATCCGCATGGTGGGACTCAATCCCGATGCAGCAGAGAAATTTCCCTCCGAGCTTTCAGGCGGCATGATCAAGCGCGCGGCGCTCGCCCGCGCTCTGGCGCTCGACCCCGAAATCCTCTTTCTCGACGAGCCGACCTCGGGTCTCGACCCCATCGGCGCGGCCGAATTCGACCAGCTTATTGCAACGCTGCAAAAGACGCTGGGCCTGACCGTCTTCATGGTCACACATGATCTCGACAGCCTCTATTCCATCTGCGACCGCATTGCCGCGCTGGCCGACCGCCGCGTGATCGCGGCCGGCACTGTGGCCGAAATCCTGCAGGCGGAGCACCCCTGGCTGCAGGCCTATTTCCATGGCGAACGCGCCCGCCTGCGCGCCCCGGAAGTTGCGCCGGCGGAGGCTGCGCCTGTCATCGTGCGCCCTTGAAAGCGCCATGAAAGGCTGCGAGGGTCGCGGTTGATATGACGCGCGCGCGCCACACGATTCGTGCGCGGGGTCGCGTTTTTTGAAATTTTACGGGATTCCGGTACGCCATGGAGACGAGGGCCAATTATGCATTGATCGGCGCCTTCACCCTGGCGGTGCTGGCGGCTGCCTTTCTGTTCGTTTTCTGGTTCTCGGGTGGCGCCAACAAGCAATCGGGCCGCGATTCCTTTCGCATCATCTTTTCGAGCTCGGTCTCGGGCCTCACGCGCGGTTCGCAGGTCTTGTTCAACGGCCTCAAGGTCGGCGAAGTCACCAATATCGATCTCGCGCCCGACCCGAGCGAAGTTTTCGCCAGCATCGAGGTCGACAGCCGCACGCCGGTGAAAACCGACACGCGCGCGCGCCTCGAATATCAGGGCCTGACGGGCGTGGGCTCGATTGCACTCACCGGCGGCACGGCCAATGCGCCGCGCCTGCAGGCCAATGGCTCGGGCGTGGCTGAGATCCGCGCCGAGCGTTCCGATTTCCAGAACATCGTCGAAACGCTGACCGATCTCACCAAAAAGATCGATGGCCTGCTCAACAAGGCCGACACGCTGGTGACCGACAATAGCGAGGCCGTGTCGAAGACCGTGCGCAATGTGCAGGTCTTCACCGATGCGCTCGCCGCCAATGCCGGCGGCGTGAAGGATTTCCTGGCCGGCATGTCCGACCTTGGCGCGACGATCAAGCCGCTGGCCTCACGGCTTGAGGTTCTCTCGGGCCATCTCGACAAGTTGGTGACGGCGGTCGATCCGGCCAAGGTGCGCTCCATTGTCGCCAATGCCGAGGAATTCACGTCAGCGCTTGGACGCAACAAGCAGAATATCGATTCGCTGCTGGGCGACGCGGCCAAGGTGGCGCGCGATCTTGGTGGCCAGACGGGCAAGCTCGATTCCATCCTGTCCAGCGCGCAGGATCTGACCAAGGCGCTGGATGCCAAAAAGGTCGGCAATGCGGTGGATTCGCTCGACCGCTTCGCCAAAGTGCTCGATCAGAACCGCGGCAATGCCGACACGATGATGCGCAATGCCGCCGAGCTGACCGCCAAGCTCAATGCCTCGGCCGACAAGATCGATGGCGTGCTCGCCTCCGTGCAAGGCTTCCTTGGCGGGCCGGGCTCGTCCGGCATGTTCTCGGATGTTGGGGAGGCCGCCAAGGCCATTCGTAAGCTCGCCGACAATCTCGATGCGCGCACCAAGGAAATGACGGCGGGCATCAACCGCTTCACGGGGCCGGGTCTCAAGCAATATGAGGCGCTGGCGGTCGACGGTCGCCGCACTCTCGATGAAATCAACCGCACCGTGCGCTCGCTCAGCAAGAACCCTGAGCAGGTGATCTTCGGAGCCAAACCTGCGGTGCCGGAATATTCCGGTCGCTGATCGTGGCGCAAAGGGCGCAGCGCCGTGAAATCTCCCCCCGAACTCCCGGCTTGAACATTCTGAGCCCTGCCTTCAACGAGGACGCCCTTGCGTCACCGCCCGCGCTGCTGTTCTGTGGCAGTGCATGTGGAATCAACCCTTCGGAGACGCGTGTGAGCCTTGAGCCCTGTGGTTTGACGAAGACTGGCCGGACGCTCGGACTGGTCCTTCGGAGCGCTGGGGTCCTGGCCGTGGTGGGCCTGCTTGCGGGTTGCGCCAGCGCGCCACTTGCGACCTTCGATCTCTCCGCGCCATCCAATAATGTGAAGGGCAGGGCCCTGCGCGGCGTTCTCGTCGTGCCCGAGCCTGTGGCCCCCGCGCCCATCGATGGCGACCGGATTGTCGTGCGCACGAGCCCGTCTGCTGTGGCTGTGGTCAAGGGCGCGCAATGGGTCGATCGCCTGCCGCATCTGCTCCAAACGCGCCTCATCCAGACGTTCGAGAACGCGCGCCTGCTGAAATCTGTCAGCCGTCCGGGCGATGGTGTCAGCGCCGATTACAGCCTCGCCTGGGAAATTCGCCGCTTTGAAATGAACGCCGAAACTGGCAGGGCGGTTGTGGAGCTCTCGGTGAAAGTCCTGACGCCGGCGGGCAAGATCGTCGCGGCGCAGATCTTTACCGGCGATGCGCCGGGCGCTGCCGGCGATGGGGCAGGCGCCAGCATGGCGCTCGATGCCGCCTCCAACACCGTATTGCGCCAGATCGTAGTCTGGGCCTCCGCACGGGTCTGACCCGCAGGATTTAGGGCCACCTCGTCTGCACGGACGCCCCCTGACAGAAACAAAAAAGGCGCAGCCTCGGCTGCGCCTTTTGTTTTTTTTCAGCTCAGCCTCGGCTCACTCGAAGTGGCCGGCGGCATGGGCGAGCATGGTGTAGACCTTGCCCGTCTCCGAGGTGAGATAGGTGCGGGTGAGCACGCCATCGCGATCCTCGCGGTTCACTTCACCGAGCAGGCGCTCGAATTCAGCCGTGTAGCGGTCAACCGTTTCGCGGAAGTCCGCATCGGCGCGGTAGCGGCGACGGATTTCCTCGAAGGCTTGCTGACCCTGCGCCGTATAGAGGCGGCGCGAGAACACATTGGGCTCGCCGCGGTTGTAGCGTTCCCACAGGTCGACAGCTGCCTCGTGATCGATCATCCGGGAGATATCGAGCGAGATCGTGTCGAGCGTGTTGCCAGACAGCGGGCTTGCGGCAGTCCGGCTCTCGGGCTCCTCGCGCGAGGCGCGGGCCAGAAGATCGGAGAGCCAGCCTGCGCCCTTGTCAGACGGCGCAGTCTTGCGCGGCTGGGGTGCAGGACGGCGGACCGGCGGCACTTCAGTGGCGCGCACGCTTTCGGGACGATAGTTTTCGACAGGGCGCGGCGCCTCGACCGGACGCAGGGCTTCGGGCGCACGAACGGGCTCGGGCGCGCGCACCGGTTCGACATAACGGGCAGGCTCGGGGCGGCGTACAGCCGCCGGGGCGGGGGCCGGTTCAGCAACGTCATAGGCGCGGCCTGAGCGGGCGATGATATCCGTCAGCTCGTTGAGCGCCTTGATCTGCTCGGCGACCACGCGCCGCATGGCCGAGGCCTGTTCGGCGGTCTCACGCGGCAATTCGACAGCGCCGCGGCGCAGTTCCTGACGCGTATTTTCCAGCTCGCGATTGATCTCGGCAGACACGCCGCGCATCTCGCCAGCAGCGACCTTGAAGCGCTCGAGCGCCGTTGCGTAGATATCCGTCATCTCCGCATTGGTTTCGTCGAAGACGGCGCGCAGGGCGGCGGACGTCTGCTCACGCTCGCGCGCACTGTTGGCGCGGACTTCGTCATACTGACCGGCGATCATGCCGGCGACCGATTGCGTGGCTTCGTTGATGAAGCCACCAATGTCACGCGCACGCGCTTCGGCGCGGCGGAAGGCATCGTCGACAGCGACCGAGAAGGTGCGCATCAACGTTTCGAACTCGCCGGTGCGGCCAGCCATTGCATTGATCGTCTCGTCGAGCGCACGGCGGCGCGCGTCGAGCGTGTGGCTGATGTCGTCCTGCGAATGGGCGACCTGCGCCGTGATATCGGCGAGATATTGGTTCGAGCTCTCGAGCCGCGAGGCCACGGACTCGGCGCTTTCGAGCGTCGAGGCGGCCGTGTCGGTCAGGGCATGGACCTGCACATTCACGGCATCGAGCGTCTGACCGAAGTCCTGCACACGCTGGGCAAGAGCGGCTTCCACGCCGTTGAGGTTCTCGCCGGCATGGCCGACGATCTGCTGCAGGAAGGCGCTGGTGTCGCGCAGCTGGTGCAGCGCGCCGATGACTTCGCTCTGCAGCGTCGCCTTGGTCGCGATCAGGGTCTCCACGGAGCCCTGCGAGGCGGTCTCGATCGAGCTGCGCAGGCTTTGCGAGGAGAGGTCGATTGCAGCGGTGATCTCGGCCTGCCTCTGGCCGATATGTTCGACAATTGCCGCGCCACGGTTTTCGATGGCATGGGTCACGGCCTCGCCGACATGGGCGATTTCATGCGCCACTTCATTGCCGCGCGTGGTGAACAATTCAACCAGCATCGGACCTTGCGTCTCGATGAGGTTCTGGAGACCGAGTGACCGGCTGGAGATGATTTCGTCCAGCGCATCGCCGCGTTCGCGCATCCGCTCGGTGAGCTGTTCGAGGCGGATGTCGAGCGCGCCGGTGAGGTCGGCGCTGCGCTCGTCGAGCGTGCTGGAGATTTCGCCCAGACGCGAGGCCAGGGTCGTGGAAATTTCCTGCGCCTTGGCGCCGAGATTATCTGCAACTTCGCGACCGCGCTGGTCGAGTTCGTTCGACACGGCATCGAGGCGGCCAACGACGCGGTCCTCGAAGCTGGCGATGCGCTCATCGAGCGTCGTCGCGATTTCATGCGCGCGACCGCCGAGCGTTTCGTTGATCTCCTGGGCCTTGGCCGACAGGGTTTCGCTGAGCGCGGTGGAGCGGTTGAGCAGGATCTCGTCGATCTCGGCCGCCTTGGTGTCGAGCGCGCGGGTGACCTGACGGCCGCCTTCGCCCAGAACCTGCGCCACTTCGAGCGCGCGGAAGGCCAGGGTCTCGTTCAGTGCCTTGGCGCGGGAATCCAGCCCGGTGTCGATCTTGGAAATCAGCTCGTCGAGCGAGGTCGAGATTTCCTGAGCCTTGTTCGTGGCGCGCTCGTCGAAATCGCGCACATGCATTTCCAGCACGCTGGCGGTCTCGCTCGCATGGCTGGCGAGGCGGTCGGTCAGCGCGGTGCCGTGTTCGGTGAAGATGATCTCGACGGTTGCCGCCTGCTGGGCGATGTCGAGCGCGAAGCGGTCGGTCGTGCCGGCAATGCGCTCGGCGAGCGCGCCGCCCTGCACATTGATTGTGGCTTCCACAGTGTGCAGGCGGTCAGCAATGTCGTTGGTGAAGCGGTCGGCATGGGTGGCGATCTGCCCGGCGAGCACTTCGCCATGCGTGACGACGCTGTTTTCGAAAGCGGCGAGACGCTCGGCCATTTCGCCGCTGATGCGATCGCCATTGACGATGACGCTGTTTTCAAATTCCGCCAGGCGCTCGGCCAGCGCATCGTTCACGCGGCTGCCCTGCGTGAGGACCGTGCCCTCGAAGGCCTGCAGGCGGTCGGCAAGATGTTCTGTCACGCGATCGGCATGGGTGCCGATGGCCGAAATCGCATCCTCGGCCTGGGCGACGAAGCGGCTGGTGAGGTCGCCGACTTCGCGTTCCAGATGCTCGTTGATCTGGACGTGGTGGTTCTCAAGCTGCGTGGCAAGCTCATGGCCCGACGTGTGGAACAGGTCATAGACCGTGTTGGCGCGATCGGTGATGAGGACGGAGATGCGCTCGCCCGTCGCGCTGATGCGCTCGTCGAGTTCATTGCCATTGACCAGGATCGTGCGGTCGATCCGCTCGCTGGTCTCGCTCAGGCGTTCAGCAAGGTCGAGACCGCGTGCGGAAATCGTATCGGCGATGCGTGCGCCGGTTTCATCGATGCGGGCGGCGACTTCATTGCCGCGGGTCGCGAGTTCGGAGACGAGGGCTTCACCCGTCGACTTCAGACGCTCGTCGATCTCATGGATGCGCGTGCCCAGATGTCCGGTGATGTCCTCGGTCGCGGTGGTGAGTTTCGCTGTGACTTCGACGCCGGTCTCGGCGAGGCGGTTGACGATGTCGCCGCCATGTTCGGAAATGCGGGTGACGAGATCATCGCCCGTGCGGCCGAGCGTGGCGCTGATTTCATCGCCCTTCGTGCCGAGCAAGGCGCTGACGCGGTTGCCGGCTTCGCCGACACGACCGGCAATTTCGGTGCTCGCGGCTTCAAGGTCGCGCGAGAGCGCTTCATGCGCGCCCGAGATCGCCTGGCGAACGCGGTCGGCATTGATGACGATGGCTTCGCGCTCGGAGGAGAGTTCGTCGATCAGCGCGCGGATGCGGCGCTCATTCTCTGTATAGGAGCGTTCCAGCGTCGAGACTTCCGCGCGCACCACGGTTTCGAGTTCGCTGGCGCGCGCCAGCGCGCGCTCGATGCCATCGCCCATGGAGGCGACTTCGCGGCGGATGGCCTGCGAGAGCGTCACCACCTGTTCGGCGGCAACCGTCTCGGGCTCGGCAAGGCGCATGGCGACTTCGGTCAGGGCCTGCGCGGTGAGGCGCATTTCCTGCGTGCGGCGCATGATCGTGGCGCTGACGAAGAAGAAAAGGGCAGGGCCGACCGCGGCAAGGGCGAGCATGCCGATCTGGGCAGCGGCGAGCGTTCCGAGGCTGGACGCGTAATAGCCGACAAGGCCAGCCCAGGCAGCCGAGGCTGCGGAGGCCAGCACCAGCGGCGTCTGGCTGGGGCGCACCTGAAGCGTCTGCAGGATCTGTCCAACCGAGCGGCGGTCGTCATTTGCAGCGGCGGGGGCGGCGCTATTTGCAGCCTGCGATTTTGTATCGCTCGACTTGGTCTCTGCAGACTTGGCGTCCGCAGCCTTGGTATCCGAAGCCTTGGCGTCCGAGGACTTGCTGTCGGCAGGTTTGGCCTCGGACGCGCGCGTCTCCATGTTGAAATCGCGGCGCGACACGCGCTGTGACAGATCGCTTTCATTGGTGTCGGGCAGGCGCGGGGCAGGGCGCTCGGTGATGAGCGGCGCGCGTTCAATCACGGGCCTGGAGATTTCCACTTGTGGCTCGACTGCGCTCGGCTCAGCGACTTGCGCCAGATTGAGCGCTTCTTCGATCGCAGACAGCGCCGCCGCGGTCGGATCCTGAGCCTTGGGTTGTGTGGACATCATCTGCCTCGTAACTCGCCGCATCGCCGGCCTCGCCGGTCGTCTGATGCCAGGATCGCGCGCACCCTTAGGGCCTCGGGCGCGGATCTGGCATTAACCAATCGTCAATCTATCCAAAACCAGTCGCTGAAGAAACCTTAGCCGCTGCCAATTCGAAAACGTCGTTAACGGACGCTTCACCATGTCGCGGTCGATTCGTTAATTGCACGGCCTTCAAGGGCTCCATGGCTGCGCCGAAGCTTCCGCATCCACGCCAAGTATCTGTTTTTTCAATCTAGATTGCTTCGAGATGTTGGAATGCGATCAACAACTTGCCTCAAGCTCGGCAGGAGCTTGGCAAAGCCCGGGTCAAGATTGGCCGGCTGTTTGCGCACCAAAACGGCTTTGCCGGCCGCCCCCTCAATCTCTTGGGGATAAACGCGCCCGCCGGCCCCGTTTCGGCCCCTTTTGCGGCCCTGCGCGGCAACATCTCGCCAAAACCGCCCCGATGCTTTAACCACGCTGCAGGGCGCCCAGACGCGGCGCGTTCTTGCGGGACGATCTATCGCCATGGTCCAGATCATATTCATCGATTCCACCGGCCAGTCACGCTCTGTCGAGGGCGACGAGGGCGCGACCGTCATGGAGACGGCGCTGAAAAACTCCGTGCCCGGCATTGAGGCCGAATGCGGCGGGGCCTGCGCCTGCGCCACCTGCCATGTCTATGTCGACGAGAGCTGGGCCGCGCGCCTGCCCGAAGCGCAGCCGATGGAAGAAGACATGCTCGACTTCGCCTTCGACGTGCGGCCAACCTCGCGCCTGTCCTGCCAGATCCGCGTGAGCGGGGCGATCGACGGGCTGGTGGTGCATACGCCGGAGCGGCAGGGTTGATTACACGGTTTATTCCGTGTAATATTTCAGTTCCCAATTTATATATGTTGAATTAGGGTCCGCTCGCTGCCAGCAGAGGGAAGTTCCAGTCATGAGCGATATCATCAAGACCGATGCCTTGATCGTCGGCGCGGGCCCCGTCGGGCTTTTCGCCGTTTTCGAGCTCGGCCTTCTCGACATCAAGGCGCATGTGCTCGACATCCTGCCGATGGCGGGCGGCCAATGCGCCGAGCTCTATCCGGAAAAGCCGATCTACGACATTCCGGGCTTCCCCACGATCACGGGGCAGGGCCTCGTCGATAATCTGATGAAGCAGATCGAGCCGTTCCACCCGACCTTCCACTTCAATGAAATGGTGGCCTCCGTCGAGCCCATCGGCACGCCCGAGGCCCCGGCCTTCCGCGTCACCACGGACAACGAGCAGGTTTTCGAGACCCGCGTATTGGTGATCGCGGCCGGAGGCGGATCCTTCCAGCCCAAGAAGCCGCCGATTGCCGGCATCGACGCCTATGAGGGCACGTCGGTTTTCTATGCCGTGCGCAAGATGGAAAATTTCCGTGGCCGCCGCGTGCTCGTTGTCGGGGGCGGGGATTCCGCGCTCGACTGGGCGCTGAACCTGCAGAAGGTCGCCGAGCGCGTCACGCTGATGCACCGCCGCGATGCTTTCCGCGCTGCGCCCCATTCCGTTAATGCGATGCGTGAACTTGTCGCCGCCAAGCAGATGGATTTCGTGCTTGGACAGGTCACGGGCCTCACGGGCGAGGGCGACCATTTGTCGGGCGCCATCGTGCGCGGCGAGGATGGCATGACCTTCGATCTGCCCTGCAACGCTTTGCTGCCCTTCTTCGGGTTGACTATGAAGCTCGGGCCAATTGCCGATTGGGGGCTCAACCTTCACGAGAACCTCATCAGCGTCGATACCGAGAAGTTCGAGACGAATGAGCCGGGCATTTTTGCGGTTGGTGACATCAACACCTATCCGGGCAAGCTGAAACTCATCCTGTCGGGCTTTCACGAAGTGGCGCTCGCAGCCCAGCGCGCCCATCGCTACATCTACCCCGACAAGAAGCTGCTGTTTCAATACACGACGTCCTCCTCGAGCCTGCAGAAGAAGCTCGGCGTTTCCTGAAGCGTCACGCGAACTCCCTCCCCCTTGTGGGGAGGGCGACTCAGCCGAAGGCTGAGCGGGGTGGGGGTCACGAGGCTCCCTCCGGTACTGCGATGGGTCTGGTCAGCGTGCTGCGTGAAGCAAGACTTGCGCAACCCCCACCCCGCTCGGCTTTGCCGAGTCGGCCCACACCGCAAGGGGGAGGGGAATCGCGCGGAGGCATTTGTGCTGGCTGGGCGCGCTCTATTTCACGTCCTTTGAAAACAGAAACGGCGCGACATCCCCAATGCCCGGCTGCGGCTTTGCCGCAAAGGGTACCGGGCGGCACACCGCCATGGCGGAAAGGCCGACGCGGGCGGTCAGCAATCCGTTCAGCACGCCCTCGCCAAGCCGCGCCGACAGGCGCGAGGCGATGCCGTGGCCCAGCGCCTGCTGGACAATGGAATCGCCTGCCGCCATCCCGCCCGTGATGACGAGATGCGTGCTGACCGAGCGCAGCAGCCGCAGAAAGCCGACGAGGCCCGGCCTGCCGCCATAAATCTCCGAGATGCGCCGCACCAGCCTGAAGGCCTGCGCGCCGACAAAGAGCAGATCGACAATCGCGCGCGGGCTGACCGCCGTGACAACGGACACGCGTTTGGCGGCGCGGGCAATTTCGCGCTGCACATCTTCATCCAATGGATGAACGAGCGTGCGCTCGGCAATGTCGACGAGATCGCGGCCATCGATAATTTCGCCCGTCAGCGCGAGCAGATGGCCGCGCGCCCGCGCGGTCTCGGGGCGGCGCGCATAGAGGCCCACGAGTTCGCGCGTCAAGGCGCGCGCCTGATCGCGATCGTCTCCGGCATGCGCCTGCGCGAAGCCGAGGTGCAGTTTCGCAATATGTTTTTGCCCCAGAACGCCCGCAATTTCGCGTCCCGCGAGCACACAGATGGACAGGGCCAGCCCGCCCACCAGTGCAAGGCCGATCCAGCCCAGCGCCTGCGAGCGTGCGAAGAGATCGCTCACGAGCCGGTCAAACCACAGGCCTATGGCGAGCGACACGAGCGCGCCGGCGGCTGACCAGAACAAGCCGCCCCATGTCATCAGGCTGCGCGCGATCATGCCGCGCTTCTGCGCAATCTCGACGGCGGCCTCACCCTCGGGTGGCTTGTCCTCGAAGGGCGCGGGCGCAAAGGCGTCGGGCGTCAGCGCAAGCGAAATCTGGTCGCGCGCCTGCGTCGCCTCATCGAGTCGGAAGGCGCGCGGCCGGGGCGGTTTTGCCTCCTGCGTCATGACAGCTTGTCCCCCAGCAGAAATTCGAGCGCCCGGTCGAGCCTGATATGGGGCAGCGGTGCGCGTGCGCCCGAGGCATCGGCCTGCGGCAGGGGCGGGCGAAAACGCACGAAGCGGTAATCGGCCTCACCCTCGGGCAGGCCCAGCGCCTCGCCACGAAAGACACTGCGCGGATCAGCCGGCAGCAGGCCCGGGAAGATCGCCGCCTCCCGAACGCCATCAAACAACTCGCCGCCGAGGCTTTCGTCAGCCAGCGGCGTGCCGACTATGGCCTCCAGCAGATCGCCGTCATGTTTGACCTCTGCTTCGCGGGTGGCGCGCACGCCCGCCAGCGCGATGACATCGACGCGCGCGCCAACCCCCTCCGCCCGCGCAATCGCGCGCCCGGTGAGATGGCGCAAAATGGCCTCCAGCCTGTCGTGGCTCGTGTGGTGCAGGTGGTCAGCCTTCGTGGCGGCAAAGAGAATGCGGTCGGCGCGCGGGCGCAGCAGGGTGGAGAGCAGGGTCGCGCGGCCGGCGCGAAAGGCCATCAGCACATCCGTCATTGCAGTTTCGAGATCGCGCACGGCCGCGGGCCCGGAATTGAGCGCGGCGAGCGCATCCACGAGGACGATCTGCCGGTCGATGCGCGCGAAATGATCGCGGAAGAACGGGCGCACGACATGGGTCTTGTAGGCCTCGTAGCGGCGCTCCATCATCGCGGCGAGCGAGCCGGGCTTGTGCGTTTGCGTGACGGGCAGGGGCGCAAAGGTAAGTGCGGGCGAGCCCTCGAGATCGCCTGGCATCAGAAAGCGGCCGGGCGGCAAGGTGGACAGCGCATAGGCGTCCGCGCGGCAGGCGCGCAGATAGGCGGTGAAAATCTCGGCTGCCTGTCGCGCCACATCTTCGCGCGCGGGCGCCGAGGGATCGATGTTCGTGAGGAAGCCGCGCCAGTCGGCGGCAAGGCTCGCGCGGGCGGCGCTGGAGGCCGCCTCCAGGCTTTCTGCGGACCATTGCGCATAGGTCTTGTCGAGGAGCGGCAGGTCGAGCAGCCATTCGCCGGGATAATCTACAATATCCAGCGTCAGGCTGCGCGTGCCCTTGCCCCAGCCGATCTTGCTTTCAAATTCGAGCGTCAGGCGCAATTCCGAAATGCGGCGTGTCGAGTGCGGCCAGTGGCGCGCATCGGGCCCGGCATCCCCGCCGGTAAGCGCCGCCAGATGATCCTCATAGGCAAAGCGTGGCACGGCATCGTCGGGCTGGGGTTCAAGAAAGGCGCGCACGAGCCGCCCTTCCGCATGGACGCGAAACACCGGGAGGTTATTGCGCCGTCCCAGGCTCGCCGCCTTGGGCGCCTGCGTCAGCGCATCGACAAGCGCGGTGATGAAGACGGTTTTGCCCGCGCGCGAGAGCCCGGTGACGCCAAGCCGCAGGCCCGTGCCGCCGACATAATCGGCCAGCGAACGCGCAGCGATGCGGGCTTCGAGTGCAATGTCGGTGAAAAGGGCCAAGGAGGCTCCAGCGGCGGGTTGCAGACCAAACCTATCTAGTCACGACGCGCCGCATTTTGAAGGCTTGGCCGTCAGTCTGCGAGATCCTGGGGCGTCACGAAATTCTGGAGCAGGCCGCTGCCAAAGCTGACATCGGCCCATTTGGCGGCCTCGAAATCGATGATGGCAAACGCGCTTGTGGGAAAGCCCGCCTCCATGCGCGCGCGCATCGGCTGCGCGCCATGGCCGGTGAGCAGGGTTGCGACTTCGCTGAGGCCGGGATTGTGCCCAACCACCAGCAGCAGGCGCACGAAACCGGGCGTCGCGCGCACGGCCGCGAGCAGATCCGCGGGTGCGGCGTGGTAGAGCGCGGGCTCGGCCTCCGCGGGGACCGGTTCGCCGAAATTGTCGAGCGCAAGCTCCAGCGTTTCGCGCGTGCGCTTGGCGGGTGACACAAGCGCGAGATCGGGAAAAAGCTGCTGGCCGGCAAGATAATCGCCAACGCGCAAGGCATCGCGCCGTCCGCGCTTGGTGAGCGGGCGCTCGGCGTCGCCACCCTCCTCATGGGCGGCGGCTTTGGCGTGGCGGAGGAGGATCAGTCTCAGCATGGCTCAAGTTTTAGCATGTCGCCGGGGCCCGTGCGAGCCTCGCGCCTCATTTGCGCTTGTCGAGCCCGGGCGTCCAGCGCGTGCCCGCTCCCGCCGCGCGCACCAGAAACGGGTGTCTTTCGAGGAGATCTGAAATGCGCGTGCGGTCTTGTGCGCTCAGCACAACTTTCTCGCCGGCTTCGGTCAGCATGCCTGAAATTTCGCGGACCACCAGATCCAGATCGAAAGCGATGCCTGGAAAGCGCCGGACTCGCTCCTCGATGAATTCGGCAACGAGTTCATCCAGCATGGAGGCATGTTTTTTTTGGGCCATCATGGTCCTGTTTTCTCGTGGCTGCGGTCAATCTTTCTAGGGGCTAAGACCGCGTCACGTCACGAAAGAAAATGCAAGCCTCGCGCAACAGGGTTTCCCAAAGCTTATCTCACCCGAGGCTTTACTCGCGCACCACCAGCACCGAGCATTTTGCGTGGCGCACGACCGTCTTGGCATTGGAGCCGAGCAGATAGGTCGACATGGCGGGCCGGTGTGAGCCGATGACGATCAGATCCGCGCCCCAGGAATCGGCCTCGGCCAGAATTTCGGGATAGACGCCGCCTACCCGCACGCACCACGACACGCGCTCCTGGGGCAGGGGCACATGGCCGGCGATCTCGCGCAGGCTCTTCTCGGCATTCTCCTTCATTTGATCGTCGAAATCGGAGGGCACGTAATCCATGAAGGTCGCCGGCAGCAGGGTTTGCACATTCACGAGGCGCAGCGCCCCGCCCGATTGCTCGGCAAGGGCGGCCGCCTGTTCGATGGCGGGTTTGGCGACATTCATCTCGGCGAGATCGACGGTGACGAGAATGGTCCGGAACATGCGCGTGTCTCCTTGTGCCCCCACCACAATCGGCCCGGCGCGCGAGCTTTGCCTTGCGCCATGTCAATTGTGTCAGCTTCAGCGCCCGCGCCGAGCCAGGCCAAAGATCAGCGAGATGACGAGCAGGACCAGCGCGACCCAGAAGAGAATGCGCGCACCCTCCATCGCGGTTCCTGCGACGCCGCCAAAGCCAAACAGCGCCGCGACCAGCGCGACGACGAGGAAGATCAGCGCCCAATGGAGCAGATTGCCGAAATTCATGGGGTGGGTCTCCAGCGCGGATGAGGGGCGGCACGTCTGCTGCCTGTCCCTCAACGGTCGCGCTGGACTGCAGTTCCCCAGCGGGGGAACTTAGGGGCGTCAGCCCGCCGCCTTGGCCGCGAGAAGCTCGGCGATCGCATTGAGCGCCTCTTCCGCCTTGGCCCCGTCGGGGCCGCCCGCCTGCGCCATGTCGGGACGGCCACCGCCGCCCTTGCCGCCCAGCGCCTCGGACGCCACGCGCACGAAATCGACCGCGTTGAAACGCCCCGTGAGGTCTGCTGTGACGCCGACCACGACGCCGGCCTTGCCGTCATCCGACACGCCGACAATTGCGGCAATGCCCGAGCCGACCGACTGCTTGGCTTCGTCCGCCAGCGACTTCAGATCCTTCATCTCAACGCCGGTGACGGCGCGGGCGAAGAGCTTCACGCCGCCAATCTCGCGCAGGGCATCATTGGCGCCAGCGCCGCCCCCGCCCATGGCGAGCTTCTTGCGCGCGTCGGTGAGCTCGCGCTCAAGACGCTTGCGCTCCTCGATCAGCGCATTCAAACGCTCGGAGGCATCGTCGGCGGGCGCTTTCAAAAGCGTGGCGACTTCGCGCAGACGGCGCGATTCCTCGTTGAGATGATGGCGTGCGGCATCGCCCGTCTTGGCTTCGAGCCGGCGCACGCCAGAGGCAACAGCACCCTCGTTCAGGATTGTCACCAGACCGATGTCGCCTGTGCGTGCGACATGCGTGCCGCCGCAGAGCTCGACCGAGAAATGGCGGGAGCCGCCCTCGTCATCGACCGTGCCCATGGTGACGACGCGCACTTCATCGCCGTATTTTTCGCCAAACAGCGCGCGCGCGCCCGATTTGATCGCCTCATCCTGCGCCATGACGCGGGTAACCACGGGCTCGTTGCGCAGCACGATGGCGTTGGCGAGATCTTCGATCTGTCCAAGTTCGTCGTCGCTGATGGGCTTGGTGTGCGTGAAGTCGAAGCGCAGGCGGTCGCCGGCAACCAGCGATCCCTTCTGTGCGACATGGTCGCCCAGCACCTGGCGCAGGGCCTCGTGCAGGAGATGGGTGGCCGAATGATTGGCGCGGATCGCGCTCCGGCGCGCATGATCGACAACGAGTTCGAGCGCGGTTCCAAGCGTCACCTTGCCCTGCGTGACATGGGCTTCATGCACGAAGAGGTCGCCGAGCTTTTTCTGCGTGTTGCGAATGTCGGCCTTGATGCCTTGCGCCAGCATCGTGCCGGTGTCGCCGACCTGACCGCCGGATTCGCCATAAAACGGCGTCTGGTTGACGACGATGAAGCCGGTCTCGCCTTCATTGAGCGCCTCGACTTCCTTGCCCTCGCGCACGAGCGCGGCAACGATGCCTTCCGCGCGCTCCGTGCCGTAACCCAGAAACTCGCTGGCGCCCGCACGCTCGCGGATGCCAAACCAGATGGTCTCGGTCGCAGCTTCGCCCGAGCCCGACCAGGCCTTGCGGGCCTCGGCGCGCTGGCGCTCCATCGAGGTCTGGAAGCCGGTCGTGTCGACCTCGATCTGCCGGGCGCGCAACGCGTCCTGCGTCAGATCGAGCGGGAAGCCGTAAGTGTCATAGAGTTTGAACGCCACTTCGCCGGGCAGGCTGCCGCCGGGGCCAAGGTCGCGGGTCTCTTCGTCGAGGATCGCCAGACCGCGCACCAGCGTGGTGCGGAAGCGCGTCTCTTCCATGCGCAGGGTCTCGGTGATGACCGTCTCCGCGCGGATGAGTTCGGGATAGGCCGTGCCCATTTCGCGCACGAGGGCTGGCACAAGACGCCACATCACCGGCTCTTTCGCGCCCAGAATCTGCGCGTGGCGCATGGCGCGGCGCATGATCCGGCGCAGCACATAGCCGCGACCCTCGTTCGAGGGATTGACGCCATCGGCGACGAGGAAGGCGCAGGCGCGCAGATGGTCGGCAATCACGCGATGGCTGACCGCATGTCCGCCGGTCGCAGGCACGCCGATCGCCTCGACGGAGGCGCGGATAAGCGCCTGCATCAGGTCGATGTCGTAATTCGAGGTCTTGCCCTGCATGATTGCGGCCATGCGCTCAAGGCCCATGCCAGTGTCGATGGAGGGCTTGGGCAGCGCGATGCGCTCGCCCGGACCCACCTGCTCATATTGCATGAAGACGAGGTTCCAGAATTCCAGGAACCGGTCGCCATCCTCGTCCGGACTGCCGGGAGGGCCGCCCGCGACGTGCTCGCCCTGGTCGTAGAAGATTTCCGAGCAGGGGCCGCACGGACCCGTGTCGCCCATCGCCCAGAAATTGTCCGACGTCGGGATGCGGATGATGCGGTCGTCAGAAAAGCCCGCGATCTTCTTCCAAAGGTCGAAGGCCTGATCGTCGGTGTGATAGACGGTGACGAGCATGCGGTCGCGGTTGAGCCCGAATTCCTTGCTGATCAGGTTCCAGGCAAGCGTGATCGCCTCTTCCTTGAAATAATCGCCGAAGGAGAAATTCCCGAGCATTTCGAAGAAGGTGTGATGGCGCGCCGTGTAGCCGACATTTTCAAGGTCATTGTGCTTGCCACCCGCGCGGACGCATTTCTGCGCTGACGTCGCCCGCGTGTAGGGCCGTTTCTCGACGCCGGTGAAGACGTTCTTGAACTGCACCATCCCCGCATTGGTGAACATGAGGGTGGGATCGTTGCGCGGCACGAGCGGCGATGAGGGAACGGTCTCGTGGCCGTTGGCCTTGAAGAAATCGAGAAATGCCGTCCTGATTTCGTTGACGCCGCTCATTGCTGGAACTCGTTTCCCGTCATGCGCCCGCCAGATGCGGGGGCAGGGGCCGGAGCGGAAGGAGAATGCCCGCGGCCGTCGATCAATGATGGATGGCGCGGCCTCGCCAAAAGCGGCGAAAAACAGGCCATCCGGCCCTCACGAGCCGCGCCCGTTCTAGCGGCACGGCACGGCACTGTCGAGAGCTTGAAGCGAGCGTTGAGCGCGAGGGCGCAGCCTGACCACGCCAAGTGGACCAGAAGAGAGCTGGACGAACCCGGCCGCGTGCAGGGGGGACCTTCCGCGATACGGCTTCGGGGCTTTGGCCAAAAGCGGCAACCATGGCCAGCCCCTCGGGTTCGTCCAGTGTCTCGAATGCCCGGCCAATGGGCCGGGAACATGTTCAGTTAGCGCCTTTTACAGGGCTTGCAGCAAAGCTGAAGGTCTGCGGGCCCGAGAGGTCGCCACCCTTCCCGCACGGGGAAGGAGAGCCGCCTCAGGCGTCGTCGCCCTCAGCAGGCGTGTCGCTGCTGTCGAGAATCTTTTCGGCGAGGATGCCGGAATTCTCGCGGATCGCCTTTTCAATCTGGGCGGCGGCATCCGGATTGGCCTTGAGGAAGGCCTTGGCGTTTTCGCGGCCCTGACCCAGACGCTGGCTGTCCCAGGAGAACCACGCGCCCGACTTCTCCACCACGCCGGCCTTGACGCCGAGATCGACCAGTTCGCCGACCTTCGAAATGCCTTCGCCATACATGATGTCGAATTCGACCTGCTTGAAGGGCGGGGCAACCTTGTTCTTGACGACCTTCACGCGGGTCTGGTTGCCGATCACTTCCTCACGGTCCTTGAT
>CANBNG010000028.1 GCA_947370975.1 Beijerinckiaceae bacterium | reverse complement strand
GCGTCGAAGAAGGGGCGCAGGTCGGGCATGCCGTATTTCAGCATGGCGATGCGGTCGATGCCCATGCCCCAGGCGAAGCCCTGATATTCGTCGGGGTCCACGCCGCAGTTGCGCAGCACATTGGGGTGGACCATGCCGCAGCCAAGAATTTCCAGCCAGTCGTCGCCCTCGCCGAAGCGGATCTCGCCATTCTGGCGGCGGCACTGGATATCGACTTCCATCGACGGCTCGGTAAAGGGGAAGAAGGACGGACGAAAGCGCATCTTCACATTCGGCACTTCAAAGAAGGCCTTGCAGAATTCTTCGAGAATCCATTTCAGGTGGCCAAGATTGGCCGACTTGTCGATGACGAGGCCCTCGACCTGATGGAACATCGGCGTATGCGTCTGGTCGGAATCGCAACGATAGGTGCGGCCCGGGCAAATCACGCGGATCGGCGGCTTCTGCCCCATCATGGTGCGCACCTGCACGGGGCTGGTGTGCGTACGCAGCAATTTGCGCGTGCCGTCTTCCTTCGGATTGAAGAAGAACGTGTCGTGCATTTCGCGCGCCGGATGGCCTTCGGGAAAGTTCAGCCGCGTGAAGTTGATATCGTCGGTCTCGACATCCGGCCCTTCGGCAATCGAAAAGCCCATGTCTGCGAAAATGGCGGTCAGCTCGTCCATCACCTGGCTGATGGGATGGATGCGGCCGGTCTCGACAGCGGCCTCGCGCACCGGCAGCGTCACATCGAGCGTTTCGGCGGCCAGACGTGCGTTGAGAGCTGCTTCCTTGAGCACGCTGCGGCGCTCGGTCAGCGCGGCAGCGACCTTGTCCTTCAGGACATTGATGATCGCGCCCTGTGTCTTGCGGTCGTCAGGCGACATTTTGCCGAGCGTGGCCAGCAGCGCGGAAATCGCGCCTTTCTTGCCAAGGGCTGCAAGGCGCACGGCTTCAAGGCCGGCTTCATCGCTGGCAGCCGCAATGGCGCCAAGCGTTTCTGTTTCGAGGGCGGTCAGGTCCGACATGCCGTGTCCCTTGAGGAGGAGGGGAAGACGTCTGCGCGGCTTTTGCCATGCAGGTCCCCCGTTGTCGAGGTTTGGAGGCGAGCGCCCCCTTCAAAACGAAAAAAGCCCGGCTCAGCGCCGGGCTTTCTGAAGAGATACGACAGCCTCAGGCGGTCGCGGGCAGAGCGGCCTTGGCCGTCTCGACGATGGCCTTGAAGGCCGCCGGCTCGTGAATGGCGAGGTCGGAAAGAACCTTGCGGTCAACCTGCACGCCAGCGGTGGTGAGGCCGCAGATGAAGCGGCTGTAGGTCAGGCCGAACTCACGCACGGCGGCGTTGATACGCTGAATCCAGAGTGCGCGGATCGTGCGCTTCTTGTTCTTGCGGTCGCGATAGGCGTACTGCATCGACTTGTCGACGGCAGCCTTTGCGGCGCGAATGGTATTCTTGCGGCGGCCATAGAAGCCCTTCGCGGCTGCGAGGGTCTTCTTGTGCTTGGCATGGGATGTAACGCCACGTTTGACGCGAGCCATGACTATCTCCTGGATTTAAAAGCTTGAATTCGAAAGAAGGCGGAGAAGTCCTCAGCCGTTGGGCAGGAAGTACTTCTTGATGTTGTCACCATCCGTCTTGAACAGGACGTTGGTGCCGCGCAGGTTCCGGATCTGCTTGTTCGTCCGTTTGATCATGCCGTGGCGCTTGCCGCGCTGGGCGTAAAGCACCTTGCCGGTGCCCGTGATCTTGAAGCGCTTTTTGGCGCCAGACTTGGTCTTCAACTTGGGCATTTGGCTCTCCATGGGGCGGTTGCCCGCCCGTTTAGTCAGTCGAAAGAGCTCGGAGCTCCTCCGTTCGCGTCACAATGAGCGAAAAAGAACCGCCACGGCAGCCCTATCAGCCGGGCGGTTCGAGGGGGGCTTATAGAGGCAAGCCCCGTTTCTGGCAAGGCCACTTGGGCCTTTTCAGACTCTGGTGGAACCGCGCTATCAGCGCGGCGCCAGGATCATGATCATCTGGCGGCCTTCCATGGACGGCTCGAACTCGACCTTCGCGAAGGTCGTCGTCTCCTGCTTCACCCGATCGAGCAGGCGATAGCCGATGTCCTGGTGGGCCATTTCACGACCGCGGAAGCGCAGGGTCACCTTGACCTTGTCGCCTTCTTCGAAGAAGCGGCGCATGGCGCGCATCTTCACGTCGTAATCGTGGTCATCGATGCCGGGGCGGAGCTTGATCTCCTTGACCTCGACGATCTTCTGTTTCTTCCGGGCCTCGGCCGCCTTCTTCTGCTCAAGGAAGCGGAACTTGCCGTAATCCAGGATCTTGCAGACGGGGGGCGTGGCGTTCGGGACGATTTCGACGAGGTCGAGGCCGGCTTCTTCAGCCATCTGGAGAGCCTCAAGACCATCAACGACACCACGATTCTGGCCGTCCTGGTCGATGAGCTGCACCTCGCGGGCGCGAATGTCACGGTTGATGCGCGGGCCATCCTTTTGCGGGACCGGCGGTGCTTTCATGGGACGACGAATGGGGGTCTCTCCTGTTGTGAATACGTCGGACCCGGCAGGCATAAGCCTCATCAGCCCCGTAGCGCAAGCTGCGGGGACCGAACCCGCCCTGAAGATCGGGGCTCAGCGCGACGAAGTCAACATGACTTGCGGACGCATCGCACGACAATGCCCTCGGCGAGGAGCGCTGCGGGTGGCCTCAGCGTTGCGGATAGGTGCTGTTTTCGATCAGCCGACCGTAGATCTCGAGTGTATGGGCGCACATTTTTTCGAGCCCGAACCAATGTTCGACATGGGCGCGCGCCCTTTGGGCCAGCGCCTCGCGGGCCGAAGCGCCCATGGACAGGATGGCCTCGAGCGCATCGGCGAGCGCCACCGGGTCGTTGGGCGGAATTTTCCACCCCGTGCGCTGGTCGCGAGCGACATCGGGGGGCGCGAGCACCGTCTCTGGCACGGCGCCGAGATCGGTCACCACGACTGGCGTGCCCATGGCCTGAGCTTCCACCGCCGAGCGGCCGAAGGCCTCGGGTTCGGTCGAGGGCACGGCGACAGCGGTCGCCGCAACGAGGGCGGCCGGCATGTCGGTGACATGGCCGACGCGGCGCACAATGCCCTCAAGTCCGGCCTTGGCGATCTCGGCATCGAGTTCGCGGACATAGGCGGCGCGGCCCTGATCGTCGCCGGCCAGAATGTAGCGAACATCATTGACGCCTCGCTCGGTCAGCAGGCGGGCGGCCTCGATCAGGACTTTCTGGCCCTTCCAGCTGGTGAGGCGCGCTGCAAGCAGAACTATCCTGTCTTCGGGCGCAATGGACCAGGCCTTGCGCAGGCGCTGGACGCGCGCGGCATCGACGCTTGCAGCCGAGAAACGGCGCAGGTCCGTCCCGCGGTGGATGATTGCCGTGCGCTCGCGCGCAAAATCGTAGGAGCGCGCGATAAGCCCTGCCGTATAGGCGGAATTGGCAATCACGGCATCCCCGCGCGCCATCACCGAATTGTAGAAAAGCTTCAGCGAGGATTGGCCCGAATAGGCGCCGTGATAGGTGGTTACGAAGGGCGTGTTGGTGCGCCGCGCAGCTCCCAGCGCGACCCAAGCCGGTGCGCGCGAGCGCGCGTGGACGAGATCGACGCCCTCGGCCTGCATGATGCTGGCCAGGCGGCGCGCGTTCAGCGCCATCAGCAGCGGGTTTTTGGTGGCGGCCTGAAAGGGAATCCAGACGCCGCCCTTGGCCTGCAATTCACTGACCAGACGGCCGCCCTCGCTGGCTACGAGAGCCTGCGCGCCGGCTTCTGCGAGCGCGGCGGCAATATCGATCGTGGTGCGCTCCGCGCCGCCCGCATCCAATCTCGGGATGATCTGGAGGATCGTCCGTCCGGCCAGAATGGTGCGGCCGCCCGTCTCGAATGCTCCCCTTGCGATCTGTCGCATTGCCCGTCCTGCCGCTATATGTGTCCGCCGACCAAGCGGCTCCGGCCCGGCGAATCATCGCCACGATACTCATGAGCAAGACACAACCGCAAATGTCAGAGGCATCACCCGACCGTTCGCTCAGTCTGTCGCACCAGAAGGTGCATGGCTGCGACATCGCCTTTCGCCGCCGCGCCGCCGATCCCGCGCAGGCCGCGCGACCGGGCATTGTCTGGCTTGGCGGCTTCAAATCAGACATGCACTCGACCAAGGCGCAGCGGCTCGATGAGCTGGCGGCGCGCGAGGGTCGTGCCTGTTTGCGCTTCGATTATTCGGGCCATGGCGAATCCGGCGGCCGGTTCGAGGACGGCACGATCTCGCTCTGGCTTGAAGAGAGCCTCGCCCTCATCCGCGCGCAGACAGGAGGCCCGCAGGTTCTCGTCGGCTCCTCGATGGGCGGCTGGATTGCTCTGCTTGTCGCCCGCGCCATGGGCCTCGAGGAGGCCAGCGCGCGTCTTGCCGGTCTCGTTCTTATCGCACCAGCCGTTGATTTCACCGAGGCCCTGATCTGGGCGCGGCTGCCGGAAGAAATGCGGCGCCAGATCGAGCGAGAGGGCAAGTGGATGCGCGAGAGCGCCTATTCGACCGATGCCTATCCGATCACCCACGCCTTGATAAAGGACGGTCGCCGCAATCTCCTGCTCGGCGACACGATCCACGCCCATGCGCCTGTCCATATTCTGCAGGGCATGAACGATCCCGATGTGCCTTGGGCGCACGCCATGACGCTGGTCGAACATCTGGCGGGCGATTGCGTGACGCTCTCGCTCATCAAGGATGGCGATCATCGCCTGTCGCGCGAAGAGGACATTGCCAGCCTCGAAGCAGCGGTCAAAGCCATCGCGTAAGGGGCTAAAAGTCCCTGCGGCGCAGGCGTTTTGTCGATGCAAATACAATCAGCGCGCACAGGCCCGAGAGCGCTGTGGCAATGACGAGCGGCAACGCGCTGCCGCCGACGAACAGGCCCACGAGAGCGCCCGCGCCCGACGCAAAAACCATTTGCACGAAACCTGCGAGCGAGGAGGCCGCACCGGCGCGCTCGGGAAAGGGTGACATGGCGGCGGCCATCGCTTGGGGCAAAACGAGCCCGATTCCAACAAAGAAAATCATCTCAGGCATGATCAACGCGAGCAGATGTTGCGGCAGAACAAGCACGCCGAGCAATTGACCAATGCCCCCTGTTGCCAGGCAGAAGACGCCCGCGCCGATGGTTCTGTCAAAGCCGCGGCGCGAGACCATGCGTGTGCCGATCAATGTGCCAAGGACAAAACTTACCGAGCAGATGGCGAAGGCAAAACCGAATTTCACTTCATTCAGGCCGTAGACGCCCTGCAGCACGAAGGGCGAGGCGGAGATGAAAGCAAAGAGGCCGCCATAGCTCAGCGCCAGCAGTGCCGCATAGATGCGATAGGCGGGATTTTTTGCCACAGTCCTGTAGCTGCGCAAAATCGCGCGCAGTGACAAAGCCCCTCTCTGGCGCTGGCGAATCGTCTCGGGGATAAGCAGGATCGCCAGCAGGAGCAGGATCGCGCCACCCGCGAGCATGGCGAAGAAACTCGCGCGCCAGCCAAAGGCCACTTGCAGAAAGCCGCCAAAAATCGGCGCGATGATTGGCGTGACGCCCATGATGCTGCCCATCACCGACAATTCGCGGCCCGCGCGCGGACCATCGTAGAGATCGCGCACCATGGTGCGGGCGAGGATGATCGGACCCGCGCCCCCCAGCGCCTGCACGAACCGCGCGGCGATCAGCATGTCGATGGACACAGCCAGTGCGCAGGCCAGTGTCGCTGCGACGAAAAGAGCAAAAGATGCGATCAGCACGGGCCTGCGCCCGAGGGCATCCGAAATAGGGCCATAGATGATCTGGCCGGCAGAAAAGCCGATGAGATAGGCCGAGAGCGTCCATTGCACGCGCGCGGGACCGGCCTCCAGCGCCGCGCCGATCAGGGGAAGCGAGGGCAGATAGAGATCAGTCGCCAGCGGGCCCAGAGCCGTCATGAAGGCGAGCATGACCGTCATGGCCAGCGTGTCTGGTTTGAGATGCATCAAAAGGGTTTCCGGAAGGATCCCGCGAGGCCGGGAGGGCAGTTCGTCCACGATGACCCGCGCATAGGCTGATCCCGCGAAGCTGTCCATGCGACGCAAAAGCCTCGTCTGCGGATCGCCTTGCCTGAGGGGGGCGGCAGGTGTATAAGGGTGCCATTCACATCTTCGCAATGTGGTCATTGTTGATGATCACTATGTAGGGAGTGGGGCCCACCCGGGACCCGCTCTTTTTTGTTTCATCCGCCAATCGGGCCTTGGGCCGGGCGGTTTTTGGGGAGCATCGGCTTGGAGCAGGACAAGAGCATAACGGCCCCCGAGAGTGGCCCGGATCTGCTCGATGAACCGCGTCTCGTCACCGAGAACGGGGTAGCCGGGCGTATCGCCGCGATTGCGACGCCGGTCCTGCGCGACCTAGGCTTCCGCCTTGTGCGGGTGAAGCTCTATTCAGGCGAAGGCTCGACCCTCCAGATCATGGCCGAGCGGCCCGACGGCACGATGAATGTCGACGATTGCGAGGCTGTCAGCATGGGGCTTTCGCCGGTGCTCGACCTCGAAGAGCCCTTGCATGAAGCCTACAGGCTCGAAATTTCCTCGCCCGGCATCGACCGGCCGATGGTGCGCCGGTCCGATTTCGAACGCGCGGTCAGCCATGAGGCGCGCATTGAACTGAATTTCGGCATCGATGGCCGCAAGCGCTTCCGCGGTTGGATCGAGGGTGTCGAGGGCGAAGGCCGAGACGCCGTTGTGCTGCTGCGCCGTATCGACGCGCGCGCCGAAGAGCCTTCCGATGTGCGGCTGCCGATCAATGACATTGGCGAGGCGCGACTTGTCCTTACCGAAGCCCTGATCCGGGAAACCCTGCGCGCCGGCAAGGCAGAGCTGGAAAATCCTGCACCTGAAGAAGACGAAATTGTGCGGCGCGGCCCTGGCCGCTTCGCCAAGCCGAAACCGCTTTCCCCGGGAGCCGCTGCGGCGCGCCGCAACCGTCCGCTTCCAAAACGATAATTGTTTTCAACTGACTTCCGGGTCCCTTGAGGAGAGATGAATATGGCCATCAGCGCCAATAGGCTCGAGCTGTTGCAGATTGCCGACGCGGTTGCCCGCGAGAAGTCGATCTCGCGCGAAATCGTGTTGAATTCGATGGAAGACGCGCTGCAGAAAGCAGCGCGTTCGCGCTACGGTCAGGAGACCGAGATCCGCGTCGAGATCAATCCGCGCACCGGCGAAGTCCGCACCTCGCGCCTCATGCTCGTTGTCGACCAGATCGACAATGATGCCACGCAGATTCTTCTGGCCGATGCGCGCAAGCGCAACCCTGCCGCCCAGGTCGGCGACTGGATTGCCGAAACGCTGCCGCCTTTCGACTTCGGCCGCATCGCGGCTCAATCGGCCAAGCAGGTCATCGTGCAGAAAGTGCGCGAAGCCGAGCGTGACCGCCAGTATCAGGAATACAAGGATCGCATCGGCGAGATCGTCAACGGCGTCGTCAAGCGCGTTGAATACGGCAATGTCATCATCGACCTTGGCCGTGGCGAGGCGATTGTCCGCCGCGACGAGTTGATCCCGCGCGAAATGTTCCGCCCTGGCGATCGTGTGCGCGCTTATGTCTATGACGTGCGTCGCGAACAGCGCGGACCGCAGATCTTCCTGTCGCGCACGCATCCCCAGTTCATGGCCAAGCTCTTCGCGCAGGAAGTGCCCGAGATCTATGACGGCATCATCGAGGTCAAGTCGGTGTCCCGCGATCCGGGTTCGCGCGCAAAGATCGCCGTGATTTCGCGCGATTCCTCCATCGATCCCGTTGGCGCCTGCGTCGGCATGCGCGGCTCGCGCGTGCAGGCCGTCGTGAACGAATTGCAGGGCGAGAAGATCGACATCATTCCGTGGTCGGCTGACGCCGCTACCTTCATCGTCAATGCGCTTCAGCCCGCCGAAGTCGTCAAGGTTGTGCTTGATGAAGATTCCGCGCGTATTGAAGTTGTCGTCCCCGATGACCAATTGTCACTTGCGATCGGTCGTCGTGGCCAGAACGTGCGTCTGGCCTCGCAGCTCACCGGCTGGGATATCGACATCCTGACGGAAGCCGAAGAATCCGAGCGTCGCCAGAAGGAATTCCTCGAACGCACCAATACATTCATGGGCGCGCTCGATGTCGACGAAGTTGTTGGCCAGCTGCTCGCCTCTGAAGGTTTCCGCTCGGTCGAAGAACTGGCCTATGTCGAACTCGCCGAACTCGCCTCCATTGAGGGTTTCGACGAAGAGACGGCGGAGGAAATCCAGACCCGCGCCCGCGACTATCTCGCCAAGCTCGAAGCCGAGCTCGATGGGCGCCGCAAGGAACTGGGCGTTGCCGACGAAGTGCGCGATGTGAGCGGCGTCACCACCGCGATCATGGTCAAGCTCGGCGAAAATGACGTGAAGAGCGTTGATGATCTTGCAGGCTGCGCCACTGACGATCTCGTCGGCTGGAGCGAGCGCAAGGACGGCGAGACGATCAAGAATGCCGGCTATCTCGATGGCATTGAAATTTCCCGTGACGAGGCGGAAGCCATGATCATGGACGCCCGCGTCAAGGCGGGTTGGGTTGAAGCTTCGGTGGAGGCTGAAGAGGTCGCCGACGAAGCGGAAGCGTAAGCGGAGAAGAGCTTTTGGCGCGCGCAGAGCGGACGGTAGAAACGGATTCGGAGCGGACGTGCATCGTCACGCGCCAGATCCACGCGCCGTCCGAAATGTTGCGTTTCGTGCTTGGGCCCGACGAAACCGTCGTGCCCGATCTCAAGCGCAATCTGCCGGGTCGGGGTGTTTGGGTGAGCGCGGAGGCCAAAATCGTGGCCGAAGCGGTCAAGCGGCAGCTCTTCGCCAAGGGATTCAAGACAAAGGCCCGGGCCTCCGAGACCTTGTCGGAAGAGGTCGACAGGCTCATGGAGCAACAGGCGCTCCAGTCCCTGTCGATTGCCAACAAGGCCGGGCTTGTTACCTCAGGCGCGGCGAAGGTGGAAAAGATCATCGGGGCTGGCCCGGTCGCGGGCATGGTGCATGCGATCGACGGCGGTTCCGATGGCATTCGCAAGATGGGCCAGGTGCTGATGCGGACCTACGGGCCGGTGTCGGCAAGGATCCCGCGAATCATTCTCTTCGCTTCAGGCCAATTGGATTTGGCATTGGGGCGGTCAAATGTGATACATGCAGCGCTCAAGAGGGGCGCGGCCAGTGACGTGTTTCTGGAGCGGTGCCGTCGTCTTACCCATTATCGGCATGGGGCGGAGGCGAAAGCCGACAGTGAATTGACTGAATTTTCAGGACCGGAAGCCATGAGCGCGCCGGTCCAAGCAGGAGCGGATGACCGCAATCAGCGGGGCGGCGGCCCGGAGCATTGCCATGAAGATCGACCGGAGCCCGGCTCCGGCGCCCATGAAGACCGATCGGAGCCCGGCTCCGACGACAATGTGATGACGAGCGGGCACGGCCCTGGGATCGAGACCATATGACTGAAACGAAGAATTCCGGCGACAAGACTCTGACCGTTGGCCCGGCGAAAACCCTTTCGCTGAAGCGCCCGGTCGAGGCTGGCGTTGTGCGTCAAAGCTTCTCGCACGGCCGCACCAAGGCGGTCGTGGTCGAGACGGTGAAGCGTAGGGCCGTTGGCCCGGCGGCTGCGCCTGCTGCACCCGTCAAGCCTACCGCAGCGGCACCCGCCCCCGCAAAGCCTGTTGTGCCCGTTGCAGCGCCCGTCGCTGAAGCGCCCGCGCCGACGCCTGTCGTTGCAGCGCCCGCGCCTGCGCCGGTTCCGGCCCCCGCTGTGGTGGCTGAACCTGTTGCGCCCGCGCCCGTCGCGGCTGCACCGGTTGCCCCAGTTGTTGTGGCCCCTGCGCCTGCACCCGCGCCCGCCCCGGTTGCTGCTGCGCCGGCTCCGGTCGCGCCTGCTCCGGTCAGGGCCCCCGTTGCTCCTGCGCCCTCGCGCATCGCGCCGCCCAAACCCACCTCCGCCGCCCAGCCCGCCCAGGGCCGAGGCTCAAACCGTCCGTCCACGCCCAACCGCCCGGCAACGGGCGTTGTTCTGCGCACCCTGACGGAAGAAGAGCGTGACGCCCGCGCCCGCGCCCTTGTTGGTGCGCGTGAGCGTGAAGAAGACGATCGCCGCCGCGCCGAGGTCGAAGCCAAGCTTCGCGTCGAGCGTGAAGCGGCCCAGAAGATCGAGCGCGAAGCTGCCGAAGCGCGCAAGCGCGAGGAAGATGCCCGCCGCCAGAGCGACGCCGAGACGAAGCGCCGTTCGGAAGAAGCTGCTGCCCGTCGGCTTGCCGGCGAGCCTCCGGCTCCCCCGACGCCCGGCATGCGCCGTCCCGCGCCGACATCGGCGAGCCCGGTCGCTGCCACAACCGGCGCGGCGCCCCGCCCGGCGAGCACGACGGATGGCATGATTCGCCGCCCGATCATGCCGACCGCCAAGGTCGCGCTTCCGGCTGTGCCCAAGCCCACTCGTGGCGCCGAGGTGAAAACCCGCGGCCGCCTGACGGTGACAAGCGCAACCTCGGAACAGGAAGAGCGGACCCGTTCGGTCGCCTCTTTCCGCCGCCGCGTGCAGCGCCTCAAGGGTCATGCCGCCGAGGTCAAGGAAAAGATCTCCCGCGAAGTCATCCTGCCTGAGACGATCACCATCCAGGAACTCGCCAACCGCATGTCGGAACGCGGCGTGGACGTGATCCGCCTGCTGATGCGTCAGGGCGAAATGCGCAAGATCACCGATGTGATCGATGCCGATACCGCCCAGCTCGTCGCCGAGGAAATGGGCCATACGGTCAAGCGCGTTGCCGAATCCGACGTCGAGGAAGGCTTGTTCGATACGCCTGACCAGGCCGGCACGCTGATGTCGCGCCCGCCCGTCGTGACCATCATGGGCCACGTCGACCACGGCAAGACCTCGCTGCTCGACGCCATCCGCAAGGCAAATGTTGTCTCCGGCGAAGCCGGCGGCATCACGCAGCATATTGGCGCCTATCAGGTGATCGCGCCCAACGGCCTGCCCGTGACCTTCATCGATACGCCTGGCCATGCCGCCTTCACGGCGATGCGTGCGCGTGGCGCGAAGGTGACCGACATTGTCGTCCTGGTGGTTGCCGCCGATGACGGCGTCATGCCGCAGACAATCGAAGCCATCAATCATGCGCGCGCCGCTGGCGTGCCGATGATCGTTGCCGTCAACAAGATCGACAAGCCCGACGCCAAGCCCGAGCGCGTGCGCACCGAACTCCTCCAGCACAATGTGCAGGTGGAAACCTTCGGCGGCGATACGCTCGAAGTCGAAGTCTCGGCCACGCAGCAGATCAATCTCGACAAATTGCTCGATGCGATTGCGCTGCAGGCCGAAGTGCTCGACCTCCAGGCCGATCCCAACCGTCCGGCTGAAGGCACTGTCATCGAAGCGCGTCTCGATCGCGGCCGTGGCCCGGTTGCCACCGTGCTCGTGCAGCGTGGCACGCTCAAGCTTGGCGACATCATCGTGGCCGGCTCGCAGTGGGGGCGTGTTCGCGCCCTTCTCGACGATCAGGGCAAGAACACGCGCGACGCTGGCCCCTCGCGGCCGGTCGAAGTGCTTGGCTTCTCGGGTCCCCCGGAAGCCGGCGATCGCGTGGCTGTCGTTGAAAGCGAAGCCCGTGCCCGGGAAGTGACCGAATATCGCGAGCGTCAGAAGCGCGACAAGATCGCCGCACGCGGCGGTGTTGCGCGCGCTTCACTCGCCGACATGATGAGCCAGTTGAAGACGGCGGGCCGCAAGGAATTCCCGCTGCTCATCAAGGGCGACGTGCAGGGTTCGGTCGAGGCGATCATCAACGCTCTCGAAAAGCTCAACACCGACGAGGTCGCGGCGCGCGTCATTCATGCGGGCGCAGGCGGCATCACCGAATCCGACATCACGCTGGCCGAAGCTTCGGGCGCGGCGGTGATCGGCTTCAACGTCCGTGCGCACAAGGAAGCGCGCGAGGCGGCGGACCGCACGGGCATCGAAATCCGCTATTACAACATCATCTACAATCTCGTGGATGATGTGAAAGCGGCCATGTCGGGTCTGCTCGCGCCGACCTTGCGCGAAGAAATGCTCGGCAATGCCTCGATCATGGAAGTGTTCAACATTTCCAAGGTCGGCAAGGTTGCCGGTTGCCGCGTCACGGACGGGCGTGTGGAACGCGGCGCCAGCGTGCGCCTCATCCGCGACAATGTCGTGGTTCACGAGGGCAAGCTCTCGACCCTCAAGCGCTTCAAGGACGAGGTCAAGGAAGTGCAGTCGGGTCAGGAATGCGGTATGGCCTTCGAAAATTATCAGGATATGCGCGCAGGCGATGTGATCGAGTGCTATCGCGTCGAGTCGATCAAGCGCTCGCTCTAAGCGAGCGCGCGTCTCTCGCGCATTTTCGATGACATCACATTTTTACATTCGTGCGCATGCGGGACCCTGACGGTTCCGCGTGCCGGAGTTGGTCATGTCCAGAACGCATCATCAAACAGGCAGTGAGCCCTCGCAGCGTATGCTGCGTGTGGCTGAATTGATCCGCCATGCAATGTCCGATCTTCTGTCGCGCGGCGACGTCCTCGACCCGGTTCTCGAAACCAATGTCGTGACGATTGCCTCCGTGCGCATGAGCCCGGATCTGAAACTTGCGACCATTTTTGTCATGCCGCTTGGCGGGCAGAATGTGGAAGCCGTGATCGAGGCGCTCGACCGCAACAAGAAAATGCTGCGCACCGAGATCGCGCGCCGCGTTAATCTCAAATTCGCGCCCGATGTCCGTTTCCGTCACGATGTCGGCTTCGACTCGACGGCCAAGATCGACGCCATCCTCAATTCACCCAAGGTGAAGAAGGATCTCGAGCGCGACGACGAGAAGGACGAGGGCTGATGAACGCCCCCCGTTCCAAACGTGTCGAAATCAACGGCTGGGTCATTCTCGACAAGCCTGTCGGCATGACATCGACCCATGCGGTGTCGCGACTGAAGCGGATCTTCAATGCGAAAAAGGCCGGCCACGCCGGCACGCTCGATCCGCTGGCGTCCGGCCTCCTGCCCGTCGCTTTTGGTGAAGCCACCAAGACAGTGCCCTTTGTCCAGGACGGCGAGAAAGCCTATCGCTTTACCGTGCTCTGGGGCATCGAGACCGACAGCGACGATGCTGAAGGCAAGGTCGTGCATACGTCCGATCATCGTCCAGGCCCCGACCAGATCGAGGCGGCTCTGCCCCGCTTTACCGGCACGATCATGCAGACGCCGCCCGCCTTTTCCGCCATCAAGGTCAATGGCGAGCGCGCCTATGACATGGCGCGCGATGGCGAAATCGTCGAACTTGCCGCCCGCCCCATCACCATCAATTCGCTGGAGCTCGTGGCCTCGACCGAGGACGAAGCGGTGTTCGAGGCCCGTTGCGGCAAGGGCACCTATGTCCGCGCCATTGCGCGCGACCTTGGCCGGGTGCTGGGCTGCTATGGCCATGTGATTGCGCTGCGCCGGACGCGCGTTGGCCCCTTCACTGAAGTGGACGCCTGCTCGCTCGAAGAGCTTGAGGCCGAGCCCGAATCCGCCTTCGACCTGATGCGCCCGGTCGAGACCGGCCTGTCGGAAGTCCAATGCGTCGTCGTTGACCGCGATGCCGCCGCCCGGTTGCGGCGCGGCCAGTCCTTGCTGCTGCGTGGACGCGATGCTCCGTTCGAGGGCATGGCCTATGCGGCCTGCGGTGGCGTGGTCGTGGCCTTCGGCGAGGTCCTGCACGGCGAGCTTGTGCCGAGCCGCGTGTTCAACCTGCCGATCTGAGCGGGCGCTTCAGAATCCTTTGAACTGGTCTTCGGGGCGCTTTCGTGTATAAGGCGCTAGCGGGAGTGCATGCTCCCGCGCCCGTTTTCTGTGACCGTGCTGGACGACATCCCGGCACGGCCGCCGAGCGGGGTCTGCCTGCCCATTTCCGGCAGGATTTTTTCTCTCTTCTCGAAAGGAAAGACGATGTCGATTACTGCAGAGCGCAAGCAGGCGCTCATCACTGAATATGCGACGAAGGCCGGCGATACCGGCTCCCCGGAAGTGCAGGTTGCGATCCTCACGGAACGCATCTCGAACCTGACGGGCCACTTCAAGACCCACGTCAAGGACAACCATTCCCGCCGTGGCCTCCTGAAGCTCGTTTCGCAGCGTCGCCAGCTTCTCGACTACGTCAAGAAGCACGACGAAGCGCGCTACAAGACGCTGATCGAGCGTTTGGGCATTCGCCGCTAAGACCGGCCGCCGGCCCCCTGCGGGCCGGCGCTCGCATGTATGCAAAGCGGCGCGCATCGCGCCGAACCCGAACCGGAGGCATGGGGCTTCCGGGTCTCGCCGGAAAAAGGCCGAGCCATGGCAGGATCGCCGGACGCTGTCTTTTCGAGGGTCACCAAGACCCCGTCGACAGCTTCTTGCCGTCTTGCTCATGGCAAATTAGCGGGGCTGGCCGTCCGCATTTCCCGCCCATGAAAGACAGACGATATGTTCGAAATCCATCGTGAAGAACTCGATTGGGCCGGGCGCAAGCTCGTGCTCGAAACCGGCCGCGTCGCCCGCCAGGCTGACGGCGCCGTGCTCGCCACCTGGGGCGAGACCACGCTTCTGGCCACCGTCGTGTCCGCCAAGGCCCCCAAGGCCGGCGTGGACTTCTTTCCGCTCACCGTGAATTATCAGGAAAAGGCCTTCGCGGCCGGCCGGATTCCCGGTGGTTATTTCAAGCGCGAAGGCCGTCCGTCGGAAAAGGAGACGCTTGTCTCCCGCCTGATCGACCGTCCGATCCGCCCGCTGTTCCCGGAAGGCTATCGTCACGACACGCAGGTTGTCGTGACCGTGCTCAGCCACGATCTCGAGAACGATCCCGACATTCTCGCCATGGTCGCGACCTCCGCGGCCCTGACGATCTCGGGCATCCCCTTCATGGGCCCGATCGGCGGCGCGCGCGTCGGCCACATCAAGGGTGAGCTGAAGCTCAACCCGACCATCGACGAGATGAAGGACTCTGCGCTCGACCTCATCGTCGCCGGCACTGCCGACGCCGTGCTCATGGTCGAGTCGGAAGCCAAGGAACTGTCCGAAGCCACCATGCTCGAAGCAGTCATGGTCGGCCATCGCGGCTTCCAGCCGGTGATCGATGCGATCATCCGTCTCGCCGAGAAGGCCGCCAAGGATCCGCGCGATCTCGTCACGATCGACAAGTCGGCCGTGGAAGAGGCCGTCCGCGCCGTGGCTGAAGCCGATCTGCGCGAAGCCTACAAGAACACCGTCAAGCAGCTGCGCTATGCGGCTGTCGACAAGGTGAAAGCCAAGGTGATGGCGACGCTGTTCCCCGAGGGACAGGAGCCGGCATTCGACAAGCAGCGCGTTGGCGAGGCTTTCCACGATCTTCAGGCGAAGGTTGTGCGCTGGAACATTCTCGACACCGGCATCCGCATCGACGGACGCGACGTGAAGACGGTTCGCCCGATTCTCTCGCAGGTCGGCATCCTGCCGCGCACGCATGGTTCGGCTTTGTTCACACGCGGCGAGACGCAGGCGCTTGTCGTCGCGACGCTCGGCACGGGTGAAGACGAGCAGTTCATCGACTCGCTCGAGGGCACCTACAAGGAGCGCTTCCTGCTCCACTACAACTTTCCTCCCTACAGCGTCGGCGAGACCGGCCGCATGGGTTCGCCCGGCCGCCGCGAAATCGGCCATGGCAAGCTTGCCTGGCGCGCCATTCGCCCGATGCTGCCGACCGCTGCGGAATTCCCCTACACGATCCGCGTCGTGTCGGAGATCACCGAGTCGAACGGTTCGTCCTCGATGGCAACCGTCTGCGGCGCTTCGCTCTCGCTGATGGACGCCGGCGTTCCGCTGAAGCGCCCGACGGCTGGTATCGCCATGGGCCTCATCCTCGAGGGTGAGCGCTTTGCGGTTCTCTCCGACATTCTAGGCGACGAGGATCATCTCGGCGACATGGACTTCAAGGTTGCGGGGACGTCGGAAGGCATCACCTCGCTCCAGATGGACATCAAGATCGCGGGCATCACCGAAGAGATCATGCGCGTGGCTCTTGGCCAGGCGCAGGAAGGCCGCATCCACATCCTCGACGAAATGTCGAAGGCTCTGACGGGTGCGCGCGCCGAACTCGGTGAGTTCGCGCCCCGCATCGAAACGCTGAAGATCCCGACGGACAAAATCCGCGAAGTGATCGGCACCGGTGGCAAGGTGATCCGCGAGATCGTCGAAAAGACCGGCGCGAAGATCAACATCGATGACGATGGCACCGTGAAGGTGGCGTCCAGCGATGGCAATTCGATCAAGGCGGCAATCGCCTGGATCAAGTCGATCGCGTCGGATCCGGAAGTTGGCCTGGTCTATGAAGGCACGGTCGTGAAGACGACCGACTTCGGCGCCTTCGTGAACTTCTTCGGCGCCAAGGATGGCCTCGTCCACATTTCGCAGCTTTCCAAGCAGCGCGTGGCCAAGACCACCGACGTCGTCAAGGAAGGCGACAAGGTCAAGGTCAAGCTCATGGGCTTCGACGATCGCGGCAAGGTGCGCCTGTCGATGCGTGTCGTCGACCAGGAGACTGGCGAAGACCTCGAAGGCAAGGAAGAGAAGGGCGAAGCCGCGAGCGAGTAATCGCTTTCGGGCTTTCAGCTCCGTCTTTCGACATAAAAAGAGGGCGGCTCCTTCAGGGGAGCCGCCCTTTTCAGTTGAGGGTCTTTCTATCCGTCTGTCTGTCTAATGCGCGATCAGCGCCAATCGTTCCAGCCGCGGCGATTATCATCGCGACCACGCCCGTCGTGGCGGCCCTGGCGTCCGCCCGTCATGCCCTCATGGTGGCGGCCACCGGCGCGCCGGTCCTCATCGGCCATCATCATGCCGGCACCCGTGCGCATCAGCACACGCAGGCGACGCTTCTGATCCTCGCTCAGCGAGGCATAGAGCGGCTTGGCGGCGTCTGCGAGCCGCGTGATGGCGGCGCCGCGCTTGGACGCAAGATCGCCCAGCCGCGCCATGCGTTCGACCGGATCGGTCGGGGCAGGCTGGCTCAGCCGCTGCGCGCGGCGTTCCGTCGCCGACTTTGCCATGTCGCGCACGGCAGCTTCGACCGGCGGCCAGAGGCGTTCCTGATCGGGCGTGAGCTTGAGACCTGCGTGAACGGACGCAAGATGCGCGTCGAAATAGGCCGCGCGATCTTCGGGTGACGCTCTGCCTGCGCCCCGGCCCCGCATCATGCCCGGTCCGCGATCTGTCGTGGGCGCGGCTGTCGTTGGCGCAGTTTGCGTCGATGCAGCGGGCGGCGCGGCGGCAGGCTGTTGTGCAAAGGCGGATGCGGCGAGGAAACCTGCTCCCGCAGCCGCGGAAAGCGTCAGGATGATATTTGCGCGTCTGGTCATGAGCATTCTCCCCGTGGCGTGTCCACTGGAGACAGAATGATGCGCAGGGCAGCTTAGTTCAAATTAAGGTTTGGTCATCTTCGTACATCAACGTGACGCTTTGGCAATGTTGATGCGCCAGAGTGAGTAAGGCCCGCCAGCATCGAGCTTTGTAAGCCCGTCAAAGACGCGGCCTTCTGTCAAAGCCGCACCAAGGGGCGAGGTTTTCGCCGATCCGCAGATGGCAAGATAATCCGCGCCGCTCCCGCGCAGATGCTCCATCGCTTCGTCAGCTGGTAGACGAAAGACATCGAGTGACAGGCGATTGCCCGCATTGTTGCGATGATAGGGCGCTGCCAGCACGCTGTTCCGCGTGAACGCGAGCACATGTGCGCCTGAATCGATCGGCGCGACAACAAGTCCTTGTGGCAGAGCGGCAAAATCAATGAATGACTCCGGCGCGAGGCATCCCTCTGCCGCATGGGCCGATAGATTTATTGTCTGCGCGGGCAATACGAACAGCGCGCCAAGGCCGGAAAAAACCACGGCGGGCACAAGCCTGCAGCTTTGCAAGGCTTCGGGTAACAGTGCGATCAGCCCCATCGCGCCAAAGCATCCCAAGGCTGCGAATGCAGAGATCGTGGCGACTTTCCAAATCGTGGTTGCGAGCGCACAGAGCGTGACGCAGATCAGAAGCAGCCATTTCAGGCGGCGTTCATCGCGCATCTTCCATGCGACAATCGCCATCCCTGCAAGGCCGATCAGGGCAGGCACCAGATAGATCAGCGTCGGGTTTGGCTGTTCGTGCATTGCTTCGAAAAGGCTGCGCGCTTCAAGGACGTGGTTCAGCCAGAGGGCGCGCACGACCGGATCGAGACCCGTATAGGGGTCGCCCGCGCAGGCCGGAAACAGAGTGAGGAGAAGACTCGGCAAGAGCAGACCGCAGGCTATGAGCGCGCCCCAGCGCGCGCGCGCCTGCGTCAGATGCGCCTCACATTGCACCATGGCCAGACACAGGCCTGCGCCTGTCATTGCGAGCGTGAAATGGGGGATGGAGGCGGCATCGCAGCTTGTGCGCAGCCAGCTTGCGGGGGGAAGTGTCGCGCCCAGCACCACGGGCAAAACGAGGATGACGCCAAGTCCAAAGCCCTTGAGCGCGGCCTTGCGTATCTTACCCTCTAGCGCCCAGAGAAGCGGAAAGGCAGCACCCATGACAAGCGTCTCGGGAAGATTCTCGACGCTGATGGCAAGCGAGAGCGACAGACAGGCCGCGCAGAGAAAGCCATGGCGAAAGCCCCGCACAGGATCCAATGCGCGCAGCAGGCACAAGAGCGCAAGCACAAGCAGAAGGATTTGCGGCGCGTGATGATCGATGCGCCCTGGCTGAAACTGGCCTGCGGGAAGCCCCGATAGCGCGAGCAGGACAAGTGCCGGCAACACGCCAGCCTCGCCCACAAGCTCGCGTGCAACTGCCGCTGCGGTCCCAAGCAAAGCCAGCATCAGGAGCAGCGGGAAGCCGATGCGCGCCGCACGCTCGGCGAAAGGCGCCTCAAGAAAAAATCCGAACAGGCGCACAAGTGTGGCGACAGGCGCATCGACGACGCGCGACCAATGCATCTGATCTGCGCCCGGGAAGCCGAGGCGGTGGAGGTGGAGATCATACCAGCCTTGTCCGCCCATCCAGTCGCGAATCTGGACCATGCGCGCGGCATCATCGGGATCGATGAAAACGCCTGTGCGCCAGACATTTCCCAGCACGTCCTGGCCGAGTACGAAAGACAGGCAGAGCGCGACTGCCATTGCGAGCCACACGTCTTTCCCTCGGGCGGCTGCAAATCCAGGCTTGAGCTGCACAGTTGATACCCTCGAACGTCGATAGGCTGACATTGGCCGCTTCAACTTAAAGCCGCGTTACATTTGCGGCATGGGAGCAACACATGTGCATGATCGGTGCGACCCCGCCTGTTCGCGCCCGCTGCGCTCAGGTAAAAGGAAGTCGTCTCATTCGGTTCACAGGATCCGCCCATGTCTTTGCCAATCCTCAAGACGTTCGGCGCATTCATGCTTGCCCTCACGCCAGCTTTGGCGAGCGCGGCCGATCTTCCGCTGCGCACCGCACCGCCGCTTTTTACCGCGGTGCCGGTCGCCAATTGGCAGGGCTTCTATGCGGGCTCCTTCTTCGCCGGCACGCAGGCCCATTATCAGGCGAGCCAGATTGCCAGCCGTGGTGTGACGAAGACCGGCCACACGACCGGGATGCTGGCTGGTTATAATTTCCAGAGCGGCGGGCTGGTCTATGGGCTTGAGGGTGACCTCGGCATGAATTTTCTGCGCACCGACAATGGCGGTGTGTCTGGCGGGCTCGTCGCCCATTCCGCCGAGTCGCTGTATTCGGCGCATCTGCGCGGCCGGATCGGTTACGACCTTGGCGCTTTCATGCCCTTTGTCGCAGGCGGCCTGATGTACAATGAATCCTATGTGCGCGTCAGCTCGGGTCTCGATGCCAAGGGCGCGGTACAGGACAAGATCGGCTGGACGCTTGGCGCGGGTCTCGACTGGAAGGTTCCCCTGCCGATTGTGGGCGAGACAATCCTGCGCGCCGAATATCTTTACGAGGGCATCCCATCCTCGACCTATCGCTACGATCCCGCGCTTGCGCCGGTGCAGATGAAGTCTGGCGTGCAGTATCTGCGCGCGGCCCTCATCTACACGCCGAGCCTCCAGGGCTGGCGTGCGCCGCCGATGGAAATCGCTGATTGGGCGGGCGCTTATGCTGGCGTGCTTGCAGGCTATGGCAATGCCAGCGCGCAGACGCGCGCTGCCGCGGGCACGCAAAAGCTCAGCGCAGACGGGGCGCTTGGCGGGCTTTATGCGGGACGCAATTTCACCTTCGGCCGGCTTGTTGCAGGTTGGGAAGGCTCGAGCGTCCTCACCGCCTGGAATGGCGAGGGCATTGTGCCTGGAACATTGGATCGCCAGTCCTATCGCAATTATTTCGAATCCGATCTGCGCGCGCGCGCCGGTTACGCCTTCGGGCGCTTTCTGCCGTTTGTTGCAGCCGGCGCGTCTTGGGGCCGCAGCGAACAATCCGATCGTGCAAGCCTGTCGCACAAGGGGCGCGTGTCGAGCAACGCCTGGACCGTTGGCGGTGGCGTTGATTACATGATCGCTGAGCGCGTATCGGCGCGTCTGGAATATCTGCATCACAAGACGTGGAAAGACAGCGACCTCGATCTCAACGGCGCGTCGATGCAACAATCGCGCAGCGCAGATCTCGTGCGCGCGGGTCTTGCCTGGCATTTCCACTAAAGCCATCGATCGCACAAAAGAAAAGCCCGCTGACGGATATGCGCAGCGGGCTTTTTTTGTCTCGCGTGGTCGTTCGATCAGTTGCCTTCGTCGCGCAGATCTTCGGGGCGCGGCATCGAAATGATATTATAACCGGCATCGACGAAATGGATTTCGCCGGTGGTGCCAGAGGAGAGCGGCGACAGCAGATAAAGCGCTGCGCCGCCGACATCTTCAATCGTCACGCTGCGGCGCAAGGGCGAATGCGCGCGCTGGAAGTTGAACATGGTACGCGCATCCGAAATTCCGGCGCCAGCCAAGGTGCGGATGGGCCCGGCCGAGATCGCATTGACGCGAATGCCCTGCGGCCCGAAGTCGGCAGCCAGATAACGCACGCTGGCTTCAAGCGCGGCCTTGGCCACACCCATGACATTGTAATTTGGCATGACGCGCGTGGCGCCGCCAAAGGTCAGTGTCAGCAATGCGCCACCATCGGGCATCAGCTCTGCGGCGCGCTTGGAAATCTCCGTGAAGGAGAAAGCCGAGATCACCATGGCGCGATTGAAATTCTCGCGCGACGTATCTGCGTAGCGGCCCTTGAGTTCATTCTTGTCGGCAAAGGCAATACAATGGACGACGAAATCGAGCGAGCCCCATTGCTCCTTCAGCGTGGCGAAAAGCGCGTCCACACTGTCGATGTCTTCGACATCGCAGGGCAGGACGAGGGACGATCCCACGCCTTCGGCCAGTGGCTTGACGCGCTTGCCCAGTGACTCGCCCTGATAGGTGAAGGCGAGTTCCGCACCTTGGTCGGCAAGCGCCTTGGCAATGCCCCAAGCAATCGAATGATCGTTGGCGACGCCCATGATGAGGCCGCGCTTGCCTTGCATCAGTCCGCTTGCGGGATTGCTCATACGGTCAATTCCTCAAGCGTCTATATGTTTGAAAACGAGGCTGGCGTTGGTTCCGCCAAAGCCGAAGGAATTGGAAAGCACTGTGCCGAGCGGGCGATTGTCGATCCGCGTGCGGATGATGTTCATGTCCGCGAATTCAGGATCCAGTTCGGTGATGTTCGCGCTTTGCGCGATGAACTGGTTTTCCATCATCAGGAGCGAATAGATAGCTTCCTGCACGCCGGCCGCGCCGAGCGAATGGCCCGACAGGGATTTGGTCGCCGACAGCGGCGGGCATTTCTCGCCCGCGCCGAAGACGGCGCGGATCGCTTCGATTTCCTTGGCGTCGCCAACGGGCGTCGAGGTCGCATGCGGATTGATGTAGTCGATGGGCGTGCGCACATTGGCGAGCGCCTGGCGCATGCAGCGCGCGGCGCCTTCGCCCGAGGGGGCGACCATGTCGTAACCGTCCGAAGTCGCGCCATAGCCGACGAGTTCGGCATAGATTTTCGCGCCGCGTGCTTTCGCATGCTCGTATTCTTCAAGCACCAGCACACCGGCGCCACCGGCTATGACGAAGCCGTCGCGGCTCTTGTCATAGGCGCGAGAGGCCGTGGCGGGCGTGTCATTATAGCTCGATGACATCGCGCCCATGGCGTCGAAGAGAACCGAGAGCGTCCAGTCCAGCTCTTCACAGCCGCCGGCAAACATCACGTCCTGCTTGCCCCAGGCGATCATCTCCGCCGCATTGCCGATGCAATGGCTCGAGGTCGCGCAGGCCGAGGAGATCGAATAATTCACGCCCTTGATCTTGAACCAGGTTGCGAGTGTCGCCGATGCGGTCGAGGACATGGCCTTGGGCACGGCGAAGGGGCCAACGCGCTTGGGGCCCTTGGTGCGGGTCGTGTCGGCAGCGTCAACGAGGGTGCGCGCGGACGGACCGCCAGAGCCCATGATGATGCCGGTACGCTCGTTTGAAATGTCGCCGGCCTCAAGGCCGGAATCTGCAATCGCCTGATCCATGGCGACATGGTTCCAGGCGGTGCCGCCGCCATGGAAGCGCATGGCGCGGCGGTCTACGATTTCTTCTGCGTTCAGCGTCGGCGCGCCATGGACCTGACAGCGGAACCCGAGTTCCACATAGGATTGCGCGCGGACGATGCCCGACTTGGCCTCCCGCAGCGAGATGAGGACTTCTTGCGCATTGTTGCCGATTGCGGAAACGATGCCCATGCCAGTGACGACGACGCGTCTCATTGCATTCTCCTGCTCAGGCCAGTGGCCGCGTGCATTGTTCAGATCCGGAGCCGCAGGGGTGTTGCGGCAGAAAGCGGTTACGCCTCGGGCTGGAACAGGCCGACGCGCAGATCCTTGGCTTCATAGATGCGCTTGCCATCGGCTTCGACCCAACCATCGGCAATGCCGAGGACGAGCTTGCCGCGGAAGACGCGCTTGATGTCGATGCCGTAGACGACCTTGGAAACGCTGGGCAGCACCTGGTCGATGAACTTCACTTCGCCCACGCCCAGCGCACGGCCGCGACCGGGCGAACCCAGCCAGCCGAGGTAGAAGCCGACGAGCTGCCAGAGCGCGTCAAGGCCAAGGCAGCCAGGCATGACGGGATCGCCCTGGAAATGGCAGCTGAAGAACCAGAGGTCGGGATGCACAGCGAGTTCCGCGCGGATCACGCCCTTGCCATTGGCCCCGCCGGTCTCCGCAATCTCGGCGATGCGGTCAAACATCAGCATGGGCGGAAGCGGCAGCTGGGCATTGCCGGGACCGAACAATTCGCCGCGTCCGCAGGCCAGCAGGTCTTCATATTCGAAGCTCGAGCGCCGATCGCCCATTTCGTACCTTCCGTCATCTCATATGGGGGCCGATGCCCCGAACGCGGCCTTCTAGCACAGGCCCGGGCGCGCCGGAAGGGAGGGCGTCCAACCTCGTGCAACAAGCGATCGCAACGGAAAAGTTGCCGTCTGTGCTCCGGTTTCCTATATTGTCGGACTAACGACCGTTTTCAGCCGGCCTTTCAGAAGGCTGGCCCCCGTTCGGCGACCAGAAGAAGCTCATGCCCCGTTTGACCGCAGCTCCCAAATTGTCCGGAACGACCCTGCCGACCGCCCAGCGCGCCAAGGCTGCGAGCGACGCCATGTCTGGCTGCCCGGTTCATGAGCTGCGCAACAAGCTGCGCCTGTCGGGCCTGCGCCCCACCCGCCAACGCGTGGCGCTGGGCTGGCTGTTGTTTGCCAAGGGCGATCGCCACGTGACGGCAGAGCGGCTCTATGAGGAGGCGACGGGTTCACGCGTCACGATTTCGCTCGCCACCGTCTACAATACGCTGCACCAATTCACGCAGGCTGGCCTGTTGCGCGAAATCGCGGTCGATGGGTCCAAGACCTATTTCGACACCAACACGTCCAGGCACCATCATTTCCTGATCGAGGATACGAATCAGCTGGTCGATATTCCCGACAATCTGGTCGAGATCCTGCGCATTCCCGAGGCGCTGGCCGGCATGGAAATCACCAGCGTGGATGTCGTTGTCCGCCTGCGCCGCAAGGCCTGAGCTGCACCGTTTGCCTATTCGAACTGATCTTGCGGATAGACGCCCCAGAGCAGCACTTTCTGGATGTAGCCGTCAAAACCCTCGCCACTGAAGCGGCACCAGAGGGCATCGCATTTGCGCACGCTGCCCTGAACCCCCGCCTGCAATTTCGCGACCTTTTCCACGCTCTCCATGGGCTTGGCGTAGAGGGGAAATGTCTCGCCCCGTTTCCAGGGGGCGACAAGCGCCGTGCGGCGACCCGAGAGCAGCGATTGCAGCACCCAGCCTTCGGAGCCCTCCGAATCGCGAATGCGCCGCCAATTATCGAATTCGGCCATGATCTCGACCGGCAGGCCCGCGCGTTGGAAGATCCACGTCGTGCGATGGTCCTTGGAAGGGCCTTCGCGCAAATTGACGCGGTCAGACTTTAGACTGACGTAACGGGGGATGGGCAGGCCTGTCGTCGACCCCGTTTGCGCGAGCGCAGCCCCCGGTGCGAGGGCGCCGGCAAGCCCCATCATGGCCATGGCGAGCAGGCTCGAAAAAAGCACTACGCCGTTGATGAACGGGCGTTTTTGCTTGTTCCCGCCCGAACTCGCCTGCTGCTTTGCCATTGCAATTCTGCTCCTGAATGGGACGGGCCGCGCGCTCGGAACAAGGCTCCTCGTCGCGGTTTCGCCAATTCTTGTCTTTGCCGGGCCATCTGCTAGAGAGGCGACGAGCCTTTTCACGGGCTCGGTCCAACGCCGTCTGGTCGCGACACTTTAAGCGCCGACGTCGTTAAAGGATGGTGAAACGAAGTAAAATTCGCCATTCTCGTCAGGGCGGTGAAGCGACTTCAGGACGGAACGGGGACGGACGGCATGGCCAAGAAAAAACCCTTGGTGATCGTGACGCGGAAATTGCCCGACGTCGTCGAGACCCGCATGTGCGAATTGTTCGACACTCGGCTCAATGTCACCGACAAGCCGATGAGCCAGCAGGAACTGGCTGACGCTTTGCGCGTGGCAGACGTCCTGGTGCCCACCGTGACCGACCGGATTGACGCCGGCCTCATCGCGCAGGCGGGCGAATCGATGAAGCTCATCGCCAATTTCGGCAATGGCGTCGATAATATCGACGTCACGGCGGCTTTGCGCCGGGGGATTACCGTCACCAACACGCCGGGCGTGCTGACCGAAGACACAGCCGACATGACCATGGCGCTGATTCTCGCCGTGGCGCGCCGTCTCGTCGAGGGCGCCTCCGTCATTCCGGCAGGCGAATGGGAAGGCTGGTCGCCGACCTGGATGCTGGGCCGCCGCATCACCGGCAAGAGGCTTGGAATCGTGGGCATGGGCCGCATCGGCCAGGCCGTGGCGCGCCGCGCCGCAGCCTTTGGCCTGTCGATCCACTACCACAACCGTCGTCGCGTCTCGTCTGCGGTCGAGGATTCGCTGTCTGCGACCTATTGGGAATCGCTCGACCAGATGCTGGCGCGGATGGACATTGTCTCGGTCAATTGCCCGCATACGCCTGCGACTTATCATCTGCTCTCGGCGCGCCGCCTCAAGCTTTTGCGCCCCAATGCCATCGTCGTGAATACGGCGCGCGGCGAGATCATCGATGAAAATGCGCTCGCGCGGATGTTGGAAGCCGGCGAAATTTCAGGCGCCGGGCTCGATGTGTTCGAACATGAGCCTGCGGTTTCGCCCAAGCTTGTGAAGCTCGTGAAGGCCGGCAAGGTCACCCTCCTCCCGCATATGGGATCGGCGACCCATGAGGGCCGCATCGACATGGGCGAGAAGGTCATCGTCAATGTGAAGACCTTCTGGGACGGGCACCGCCCGCCCGACCGCGTGCTGCCAAGCATGCTCTGAAAGGCCGGGCGGTTCCGCTCCAAAGCCTTGTTCCAAGCAGGTGGCCCGGTCTTGAACCGTCGCGCCCGATCCCCATATGCTTGTTCAAGGGCGCCGCATGGGCCCGTGCTTCCGAAGTGCCTGAAGGGGCTTCGTCATGTCTCGCGTTCCACATCTGAACTCGCCTTTCCTGCTCGGCTTCGATGACATCGAACGGGCGCTCGATCGGGTCACACGGACAGCCTCCGATGGCTATCCGCCCTATAATATCGAGCGGCTTGGCCGCACCGAGAACGATCCCGAACGCTTGCGCATCACGCTTGCCGTTGCCGGTTTCACCAGAGACCAGCTCGACATCACGCTTGAAGAGCGCCAGCTCATCATTCGCGGTCGCCAGACGGATGAGGTCGAACGTCACTATCTCCATCGCGGCATTGCCGCGCGACAATTCCAGCGCGCCTTTCTGCTTGCCGAAGGCATGGAAGTGCTGGGCGCCGATCTGCAGAACGGTCTGCTGTGCGTCGATCTTGCACGACCCCAGCCAGAACGGATCGTCAGGAAAATTGGAATCTCCGTGAGGGACTAAAAAGTCCTTGCGAAGCTCGCGGGTCCCCGAGGGACCGCTAAAAAAAGGAGCATGCACATGAACGTCGAAAAGACTGCCACCGCTGCCCCGCTCACGCAGGAGCAATTCGCCAATCTGGGCGATGGCGCGATCGCTTACGTCAGAGAGATGCGGTCCGAGGACGTGTCGCGTCTCTTCCCGCAGGCGCCGAAAATCGAACCGGGCCTGCAGCTCTTCGCGCTGCTCAGCGCCGATGGCACGCCGATTGTCCTCACCGACACGCGCGATGCCGCTGTCGCCAACGCCTGGCAGAACGATCTGCAGACCGTCAGCGTCCACTAAGTCGCGCCTCCAGTCTCTCCCGCTTTCTTGCGGGAGAGACTCGCGTTCGTGTCAGCCCCCGAACAATTTCTGAAACAGCGTCCGTTCGCGATTTTGCTCGGCCTGTGTTCCCCCGCGCATGTTTTGCGGCGGGATGAGCGCGGGCGCACCCGCGATCTCGCCGGGCGGCAGCAAAGTCCCGCCCGCCGCAACAGCTTCGTTGCGCCAGCCTGAGCCCGGCAAAGGCGAGGGCGGCACATTCTGCAAAGCCGCGCGCATGTAGCGACTCCAGACATTCACCGGAAGATTGCCGCCCGAAACTTTGCGCGTCGGCGAATTATCATCATTGCCGAGCCACACGCCGGTCACGAGCGCGCTCGTATAGCCAACAAACCAGGCATCGCGATAATCCTGCGACGTGCCCGTCTTGCCTGCCGCCTGCCAGCCCGGCAATTCGGCGTGGCGCGCCGTGCCGATGGTCAGCGTTTCCTGCAGCATGCCATTCATCATAGCGACATGGCCGGGCTCAATGATGCGGCCAAAGCTTGCGCCTTTGCGTTGATAGAGCTGTTTGCCGCTGGCTGTGCGCACGCGCAGAATGATGTGCGGCTGCACGCGAATGCCGCCGTTGGCGAAAGGCGCATAGGCGGAGACGAGTTCGAGCGGGGTGACTTCCGATGTTCCGAGCGCAATCGAGGCATTGACCTGCAGATCCGAGGCAATGCCGAGCCGATGGGCGGTATCGGCGACAGCCTTCGCACCCACCTCAAGACCAAGCCGCACCGCAACCGTGTTGAGCGACATGGCAAGCGCGCGCGTCAGCGTGACCGGACCCTGATAATCCTGCGATGAATTTTCCGGCTGCCAGCCACGCACATTGATCGGCGCATCGTCGCGGATCGTGTCGGGTGTGAGCCCGCGCTCAAGCGCTGTCAGATAGACAAAGGGCTTGAAGGACGAGCCAGGTTGCCGATGCGCGGAAACGGCGCGGTTGAACTGACTCTCGGCATAATTGCGCCCGCCCACAAGCGCCTTGATCTGGCCCGAGGGATCCATTGAAACGAGTGCGCCCTGGCTCACGCCAAAACGCTTGCCGGATTTGTCGAGCTCGTCGGTGAGCGCCTTTTCGGCAAGGGCCTGCTTGTCGCGGCTGAGCGTTGTCGTGACGATAATGTCTTCATCGATCGCGCCGACCGTTTCATCGAGCACGTCCATGACAAAGTCGGCGGCATAATTGATCGAACCTGCACCCTCGCGCGACACTGTCGCGGGATTTGATAGCGCCAGTTGCGCCATGCCGTCGGTAATGTGGCCCTCCTGGGCCATGGCGAGAATGACTTGCGCGGCGCGTTCCGTGGCGGCGACCGGATTGCGGTTGGGCGCAAGCTTGGTGGGCGCTTTCATCAAGCCCGCCAGCATTGCGGCTTGCTGCAAGGTGGCCTGGCTCGCGCCATGGCCGAAATATTTCCGCGTCGCCGCCTCAACGCCGTAAGCGCCCGAGCCGAAATAGACGCGGTTGAGATAAAGTTCGAGGATCTGGTCCTTGGAAAATTTTCGCTCCAGCCAGAGCGCAAGAATGGCCTCCTGGACCTTGCGCGACATGGTGCGCTCCTGCGTCAGGAACAGGTTCTTGGCCAGTTGCTGGGTGAGCGTCGAGCCGCCTTGCATGCCGCCGCGCGCGGTCGCATTGCGGAAAATGGCGCGTGCAATGCCGATCGGATCGATGCCCCAATGCTGGTAGAAGCGCCGGTCCTCGATCGCGACAAAGGCCTTTGGCAGATAGGGCGGCAGGTCGCGCAGGCTGATGGCCGCGCCACCCGTATCGCCGCGGTTGGCGAGCATTTGCCCGTCATCGCCAAGGATAGCGATATTGGGCGGCCTTTTGGGCACGGCAAGCTTGTCGATGGGTGGCAATTGCGAGGCGTGATAGGCGATGACGCCCGCAAGCGCGATCAAGACCCAGACAGCACAGACACTGCCCCAATAAACCAGAAATCCGAGGAACGAGCGGCGGCGTGCCTTCTTTCGCTTGGGCCGGGACTGGCGCGGGGCCTCTTCCTCGAAATCGTTCTCGTCCTGATGGCTCCTGCCGCGTCCCCCTGCACCCCGGCTCATGACCTCGTCCTCGTTCTCGCGCCGGGCAGAATGGTCCTGTCGCGCGGATACAGGCTTGGTCGCGCCAGTGCGGCGGCCGCCGGTAATACGGTCCTGCGGGTCGGCGCGCAGATCCTCGTCGCGGGAACCGGTCCCGCGAGAAGTGTCAGGTTCGCGCCGCTTGGCTCCCATCACGATCCGTGTCGTCGAAGGCCGCGCTCTGTGCCAGCCGGTTGGACAAGGGAATTGATTGAAAGGATAAGCGGGGCCGATTAAGGGCCGGTTAAGCCTGTTGGTGTGGCTTTCTCGCGCAAAATTGTGGGGACTGCGCTCCCGGACGGGGGCGTTCATAAAAGGTGGCGCTTGCTCTTCTGCAGGTGGCGGGCCAAAGTCACGCCCCCGGCTTTACCTGCCGGAACTGCAGCCAGATTTTAGGATGGATCGGGGCCTATGAAAGTCACTCTCGAAAGAGCGGCGCTTCTCAAGTCGTTGGGCCATGTGCACCGCGTCGTGGAACGTCGGAATACAATCCCGATTCTCGCCAATGTGCTCTTGCAAGCCGCCAACGGGCGTTTGCTCCTGAAAGCGACCGATCTTGATCTCGAGGTCACCGAAAGCGTGGCGGCCGATGTCGGCCAGGCGGGCGCGACGACGCTGCCGGCCCATGTTCTCTATGACATCGTGCGCAAGCTCCCTGACGGCGCGCAGGTCTCGCTGGAGATGACGGGCGAGGCCGGCCAGCTGCTGCTGCGCTCGGGACGTTCGCGCTTCAATCTGCAATCCCTGCCCGAAAGCGATTTCCCCGATCTCAACGCCGGCGATCTGACGCACCGCTTTGTCATGCCTGCGGGCGATCTGAAGAAGCTGATCGACAAGACGCAATTTGCGATTTCGACGGAAGAGACGCGCTATTATCTCAATGGCATTTATGTCCACACCGCCGATGTCGACGGACATGTGATGCTGCGCGCAGTGGCAACCGATGGTCATCGTCTTGCCCGCGTTGAAATCCCAGCCCCCGCGGGCGCCGCTGGCATGCCGGGCGTGATCGTGCCGCGCAAGGCCGTGGCGGAAGTGCAGAAGCTTGTTGACGATGTGAATGCGGAAGTGTCGATTGAATTGTCGACCACAAAAATTCGCTTCACCTTCGGCGATGTCATTCTGACCTCGAAGCTGATCGACGGCACCTTCCCCGATTATGCGCGCGTCATTCCGGCCAATAATGACAAGCGTCTCGTGATCGATTGCGCGCCTTTCGCGGCGGCTGTCGATCGCGTCGCGACCATTTCCTCAGAGCGTGGCCGCGCGGTGAAACTGTCGCTGGCCGATGGACGCCTGACGCTGTCTGTCACCAATCCGGATTCGGGTTCGGCGACGGAAGAGCTTGAGGTCGATTATGATGCCGGCCCGATCGATATCGGCTTCAACGCACGCTATCTGCTCGACATCACGGCCCAGCTTGATTCCGATACGGCTGTTCTGAAGCTTGCCGATCCCGGCTCGCCGACCCTCATTCAGGACCGTGACGGCGCTGCTGCGCTCTATGTTCTGATGCCGATGCGCGTGTGACGCAAAAGCGTATCGTCCTGTTTGCCAGCCCCCGGCGCGTGTCGCCGGGCGCATGATCCGCGTGGCTGATGACTTTCCTGTCCGACAGCACGGGCGCTGCGATTCGCCGCCCCAGGGTGCGCCGCCTCGTTCTTGGCGATTTCCGTTCCTATGAATCTCTCGACCTTGCGGTCGAGGGAGACCTCGTCGTGCTCACCGGCGAGAATGGCGCGGGCAAGACCAATCTGCTTGAGGCGATTTCCCTGCTGACGCCGGGCCGCGGCCTGCGGCGCGCCGATTTGGCTGATTGCGCGCGCGAGCATGGCTCGGGCGGTTGGGCCGTGTCGGTCGAGCTTGAAGACGATGGCATGTCGGTGCAGCTTGGCACCGGCCGCGATCCAGTCGATTCCGCGCAGCCCCAGGCCCGCAAATGCCGCATCGACCGCGTGCCGGTGGGTTCGGCGCGCGCTTTTGCCGATCATGTGCGCGTGGTCTGGCTGACACCCTCGATGGACGGTTTGTTCATGGGGCCTGCGGGCGAGCGCCGCCGCTTTCTCGACAGGTTGGTGCTGGCGGTCGATGCCGATCACGGCCCGCGCGTGACTGCACTCGAACGCGCCTTGCGCAATCGTAATCGCCTGCTCGAGGATCATTTTTCTGAAACCGCATGGCTTGATGCCACCGAGCGCGAGATTGCCGAACTCGCCGTTGCGGTTGCCGCCGCCCGCAGTGAAACCGTTGGCCGTCTGGGCGCTCTGATTGCTGCCGAGTATGACGCAGATTCGCCTTTCCCCTGGGCAGATCTTGCCCTTGCTGGCGAGCTGGAAGCGATGATTCCCGACATGCCGGCGCTCGAGGTGGAGGATCGTTACCGCGCCATGCTGCGCGCGAGCCGCCCGCGCGATGCTGCTGCCGGACGCACGCTGGTTGGCCCGCAGGCGAGTGACCTTCTTGTGCGGCATGGACCTAAAAATGCGGATGCAGCGCGCTCGTCCACCGGCGAACAAAAAGCGCTGCTGGTTGGCCTGGTGCTGGCGCATGCGCGTCTTGTCGCCTCGATGAGTGGCATCGTGCCGCTGGTCTTGCTCGATGAAATCGCCGCCCATTTCGATCCCCTGCGGCGCGCGGCTCTTTACGATGGCCTTGCGCGCTTGGGCGCACAGGTCTGGATGACAGGCGCGGATCAGGCTGCTTTTGCCGATCTGGGTGGACGCGCGACACTGCTGCGCGTCACGCCGGGACAGGTGACGCCGCTGTGACAATCTTGAAAGATACGCGCGCATGAATGAGCTTCCGCAGAAAGCCTATGCGTTTCTGAAATCTGTTTTCGGTTATGACGATTTTCGCCCCGGTCAGGCGGAGGTGATTGCTGCCGTGCTCGAAGGCGGGCCCGTGATGGCCATCATGCCCACGGGCAGTGGCAAATCCATGTGCTACCAATTGCCGGCGCTGGTCGATGAAGGCCTCACACTCGTCGTCTCGCCGCTCATCGCGCTCATGCGCGATCAGGTGCAGCAATTGCGAAGTCTCGGCGTTGCAGCGGGAACTTTGAATTCCACCAATGACGCGCGAGAGACCGACGAGGTCTGGTCGTCCTTGCGTGCGGGCACCTTGCGCCTGCTGTTTCTCTCGCCCGAACGCCTGGCCATGGATGGCCTGCATCAGAGCCTGTTGCGCGCGGGCGTGCGCCGCATCGCGATTGACGAGGCCCATTGCGTGTCCGAATGGGGGCATGATTTTCGCCCCGAATATCGGCAGATTCGCACCGCTGTCGAGGCGATGGGCAATGTGCAGGTGATCGCCTTCACGGCGACCGCAGACGCCAATACCCGCGCCGATATTGCAGGACGACTCTTCGACCGCGCGCCCAAAATCTTCGTCCATAGTTTTGACAGGCCCAATCTCGATCTGCGCTTTGCGGCAAAGGATCAGCCGCGCCGCCAGATCGGATCTTTCCTCAACGCGCATCGCGGGCAGAGCGGAATCATCTATTGCTCGTCGCGCGACCGCACCGAGAAAATGGCTGATTGGCTGCAGGAAAATGGATTCGAAGGCCTGCCCTATCACGCGGGCATGGACCAGCAGAAACGCGCGCGCAATCAGGATCGCTTTCTGCAGGAAGATGGAATCATCATCGCCGCGACGGTGGCCTTTGGCATGGGCATCAACAAGCCTGATGTGCGCTTCGTCATTCATGCCGACATGCCTGCAAGCGTCGAAGCTTATTATCAGGAGATCGGCCGCGCGGGCCGCGATGGTCTGCCGGCCGCGACCTTGACGCTCTATGGCGTCGAGGACATGGCGCTGCGCCGCCGACAGATCGATGAAAAATCGATTGGCGAGGAGCGTCGCCGCATGGAACAGGCGCGGTTTACGCGGCTCACCATGTTGTGCGAGGCGGCCTCCTGTCGTCGCCAGGCGCTGCTGGCCTGTTTCGATGAACAATCCGAGCCCTGCGGCGCATGCGATATTTGCCGGGGCGAGGTCGATCTCTACGATGGCTCGATCGATGCGCAAAAGGCGCTGTCGGCCGTCTATCGCACCGGCCAGCGTTTCGGGGCCGGCTATCTCACAGATGTGCTGACCGGGGCTGCGAGCGAGACCATTACCCGCAACGGCCACGATCTGCTGAAAACCTTCGGGGTCGGGGCCGACAAGTCGCGCGCGACCTGGACCTCGGTCTATCGCCAGCTCTTTGCCGCCGCTGCGTTGGAAAGCGCGAGCGAACAGCATGGCGGGTTCCGGCTGACGGAAAAGGGCGAGGCGATCCTGCTCGGCCGCCAGACCATCTCCTTGCGCAAGGAGCAGGCGCGTAGCGTGGAAAAGGCGCGCTCGCGCACCAAGCGGGGCGGCAGCGAGGCCACCGAGGGGCTGGATGAGGCCGATGTCGCGCTTTTTGGCGCGCTGCGCCGCCGCCGTCTCGAAATTGCGCGCGAGGAGGGGGTGGCAGCCTATGTCGTCTTCGCCGACCGCACGCTGATGGAGCTTGCCCGCCAAAAGCCTCTTTCCCTGAAGGAAATGGCTGGAATCCACGGAATCGGCGCAACAAAACTCGACCGCTTCGGGCAGGCTTTCCTGGAGGTTCTGCAGGCGAGCGCCTGATCCTCGTTCCGTCACCTGAAAAACGGGGTTTTCGGGCGGTTTTGAGTGCCTTTTGGCCCTGTTCTGGTCTAGATTGTCGGTTACGAATCGATCCCCTGCAAAGGGCCGCGGAAGCCGATGTTTTATCGGGCTTCGGGGCGGCCCCGACCCCGACATTCGAGAGTGTCTCGCTCCATGACTGAACCCGCTTCCCTGCCGCCGTTGTCTGCCGAAGAGGCCTATGGCGCCGATTCCATCAAGGTCCTTCGTGGGCTTGATGCGGTGCGCAAGCGCCCGGGCATGTATATTGGCGATACGGATGACGGATCCGGCCTCCATCACATGGTCTACGAGGTCGTCGACAATGCGATCGATGAGGCGCTGGCAGGACATGCGACGCTTGTCACAGTCACGCTCAATGCCGAGGGCTCGGTCACTGTGACCGATAATGGCCGGGGTATCCCGACCGATATTCATTCCGAAGAAGGCGTGTCGGCGGCCGAGGTCATCATGACCCAGCTGCATGCTGGCGGAAAATTCGACCAGAATTCCTACAAAGTGTCCGGCGGCCTGCATGGCGTGGGCGTCTCGGTGGTGAATGCACTTTCAACCAAGTTGAAACTGCGGATCTGGCGTGACTCGAAAGAGCATGAAATCGACTTTGCGCATGGCAATGCCGTTGCGCCGCTGCGCGTTGTCGGCCCCGCTCCGACGGAGAATGGTGCGCCCAAGCGTGGCACCGAAGTGACCTTCCTGCCCTCGACCGAAACCTTCACCATGATCGATTTCGATTATGGGACGATCGAACATCGGCTGCGCGAACTCGCCTTCCTGAATTCGGGCGTGCACATCATCCTCACCGATGCGCGCCATGCGGAAGTGAAGCAGGAAGACCTTTATTACGAAGGCGGTCTGGAAGCTTTCGTGCGCTATCTCGATCGCGCCAAGGCGCCTTTGATCGGCACGCCGATCATGATGCGTGGCGAGCGAGATCGCATCACTGTCGAAGTCGCCTTGTGGTGGAACGACAGCTATCACGAGAATGTTCTGGCCTTCACCAACAACATCCCTCAGCGCGATGGCGGCACGCATCTGGCGGGCCTGCGCGGCGGGTTGACGCGTCAGGTGACGGGCTATGCGGAGCGTTCCGGCATTGCCAAAAGGGAAAAAGCCGATCTCACGGGCGACGATACGCGCGAGGGCCTGACCTGCGTCTTGTCGGTGAAAGTCCCCGATCCGAAATTCTCGTCGCAGACGAAGGACAAGCTTGTGTCCTCCGAAGTGCGCCCGGTCGTTGAAAGCCTCGTGAACGAGATGCTCGAACAATGGTTCGAGGAACATCCCGCCGACGCAAAGACCGTTGTTACCAAGGTCGTCGAAGCAGCTCTGGCGCGTGAAGCCGCGCGCAAGGCGCGTGAACTGACGCGCCGCAAGGGCGCGCTCGATGTCGCCAACCTGCCCGGCAAACTCGCCGATTGTCAGGAGCGCGATCCCTCCAAGGCCGAACTCTTCATCGTCGAGGGCGATTCCGCAGGCGGTTCTGCCAAGCAGGGGCGCAATCGCGAATATCAGGCGGTGCTGCCGCTGCGCGGCAAGATCTTGAATGTTGAGCGCGCGCGTTTCGACAAGATGCTGTCGAGCCAGGAAATCGGCACGCTCATCACAGCGCTGGGTACGGGCATTGGCCGCGATGATTTCAAGGCCGACAAGCTGCGCTACCACAAGATCATCATCATGACGGACGCCGACGTCGACGGCTCGCATATCAGGACCCTGCTGCTGACGTTCTTCTTCCGCCAGATGCCCGAGCTTATCGAGCGCGGCCATATCTACATTGCCCAACCGCCGCTCTACAAAGTGAAGCGTGGCCAGTCCGAGCAATATCTGAAAGACGAGCGCGCGCGCGAAGATTACCTCATCACCAATGGTCTTGAAGGCGCAGTGCTGCGTGTGGGCGCGACCGAACGCGGCGCGCAGGATCTGCGCGCGATTGTCGAGGAGGCGCGCATCGTGCGCCAGGTGCTCGCGCAATTGCATTCGCGCTACGACCGCACGGCTGTCGAACAGGCAGCCATTGCCGGCGCGCTCAAGCCCGTTGGCCTGATGTCGGATGAAGAGACAGATCGACTCGCGGCCGATATTGCGCGCCGACTCGATGCCCTTTCGGATGAAACCGAGCGCGGCTGGACGGGCCTTGTTGAAAATGGCGGCTATATTTTCACGCGCGAAGTGCGTGGCGTGCGGCAGGCCTCCATCGTCGATGCGGGCCTGCTGGCATCTGCCGAAGCACGCAGACTCGATGAGCATTCAGCCTCGCTGCGCGATGTCTTCGCGCAGCCTGCGGCGCTTATCCGCCGTGGCGATGAAATGCAGGTCGCAGGGCCCGGCGCTCTGGTTGAAGCCGTCATGGCTGCCGGCCAGAAGGGCATCAGCCAGATGCAGCGCTACAAGGGTCTGGGCGAGATGAACCCCGAGCAGCTCTGGGAAACGACGCTCGACCGTGAAGTGCGCTCGCTCTTGCAGGTGCGCATCAAGGAAAGCGTCGAGGCGGATGATATTTTCGTCAAGCTGATGGGCGATGTCGTCGAGCCGCGCCGCGAGTTCATTCAGGAAAATGCGCTCAACGTCGCCAATCTCGACGTCTGATCATAACAGCATCGCACGTAATCAAGTCCGCGCCCTACGGCGCGGGCTTTTTCATATGTGCCTGCGGGACAGGCCTAATGCGTGGTGCAGCTTTCGCGCGTGGATGCGCCGTTTGTCGCCTTTTCGCAGGATTTGACATCGAGCTTTGCAGGTAGCGGAGCAACGCCGCGCACGCGCACCGCTTTTGGTCGCGCGATTAACTCAGGCAATTGTGCCGCAGACAGAACGCGATTGGTTTTTGCGCCAAATTGGACAAGAACGGGCGCGCCGGCCTCAAAGACGGGTTCGCTCGATGCTTGGATTTGCGCGATGATAATGGTGCCGCCATCGGCAAGCGTGATTGTATATTCGACGCCATTGTCGCTTTCAGCAAATTGGTGGCCCAAGGCGCCCGAGACGCCGCCGATGAGCAGCCCCGCGAGTGCGGCGCCATTTGTCTGGCCTATGACCGCGCCTGTCAGGCCACCGATCATTGCGCCCCCTGCCGTTGCCCCGGAGGCGTCGCTGCGCACGCTGATGCGCCGCTGCGCAACGATTGTACCAAATTTCACCTTGTAGGCCTGGCTTGAATCCTCAATGCCAATCTCGCGCGTGCTTTTGTTGGCGCAGCCGGCAAGTGTAACAAGCAGAAGGCACGCGAAAAAAACGCGCATGTCAGCCTCAAAAAAATAAAAAAACGCGGACCCCGAACGGGCCCGCGCCAGTGTTGCAAATAATTATTCCGCCGTCACCTTCGCATCCCGAATGATCTCGCGCCACCGCTCGGTATCGATGCGAATGCGCTCTGCAAAATCCTTCGGGTTACTGGCGATCGAATAGGTGTAGCTTGGCGCCAGAAACTGCTGCTGGAAAGCGGGATCATTGAAGATCCTCTGGGTTTCGGCGCTCAGCTTTTCGACGATCTCGGGCGGCGTGCCCTTGGGCGTGAACAGGCCATACCAGGAGGCCGCTTCAAAACTCGGCAGGCCTTCGGCAAGGGTCGGGACATTTGGATGTTTGCCCAGCCGTTGCTCACTGCCAAAAGCCAGAACTTTCAACGCGCCGGTTTCCCACGGCCCGGCAATCAGGCCAATGCTCACGATCATCATCTTGATATGGCCGCCGAGCAGATCGGTGATGGCGGGCGATGCGCCGCTATAATGGACAGGGGTAAAGGTCGCGCCCGTCCGCTTCTGCAGGTTGAGAATATTGAGATGTCCCGACGAACCGCTGCCAAAGGTCCCGTAGAAAATCTTGTCCGGATTTTTCGTCGCATAATCGACGAGTTCGTTGACGTTCGAGGCCGGCACGGACGGATGGACGACAAGAGCCTGCGGGCTGATGCCAAGGCCAGAGACGGGCACGAAATCGCCCATTTCATATTTGAGCTTTGAATAGAGATAGGGGTTGGCCGTGAAGGTCGTGTCGGAAGTGACGAGCAATGTGTAGCCGTCGCCCGGCGATTTGGCGGCCATTTCCGTTCCGAGCTGGCTGTTGGCGCCGGGCTTGTTGAGGATGACCACCTGCTGTCCGAAACTTTCGGAAAGGCGCTGCCCCAGCGCGCGCGCCAGAACGTCTGTCACGCCACCGGGCGCATAGGGCACGATGATCTGAAGACCTTTTGCAGGATATGTCTGTGCCTGCGCGCTCGGCGTGATGCCAAAGCCAAACAGGGCGAGCAGGGCCAGGCCCAAGAGACGCATGAATCATCCTCCCATATTATTTTGGAAGGATTGAACTCTGCGACAGAGCCTTTGGCAAGCGGTCGGCTTTCCCCGGCGGTTACATCTGGCCGCGCTTAGGGCTTATGCCCCCGGACATATTTCGCGCGCAGCGAAAGCAGCGGGCGTTCCAGACAATAATAGGATGCCATCGCCACGATCAGCATGCCGGCAATATTGAAGGGCCACTCAAATGTCAGAAGCCTGTCAAACCCGAAGTCTGCGGGCCAGATGAAGAAGGCTTCCTGCCAGACGTAGAGGCTGTAGGAGATGAGCCCGAGAAAATTCAGCGGCTTTGAATTGAGCGCAGCCTTGCTCAGGCCTGTGGGTCCAAAGGCGTAGGACACAATCAGGAATGTGGCAGCAAAGGCCTGCACTGTGGGCGCAAACATGATGCGCAAGGGTTCATCGGTAAACAGACGACCCAGAATGACGGGCGCTATCAGCCCCAGGAATCCGACCAAACGCATCAGTGCGGGTTGCGTTTCGAGAATCCGGTCGAACACGTCTCGGCGATATCTGTAGCCAAGGGCCGCGAGGCTGCCCACCATCAGCATGTCGATGTTGGATGTGAGCCACCATTGCGGAAGGCCCGCGCTTGCCTCGAAGAGCCGCGAAAACGGGGCCAGGAATATGGCGGCAATCGCAAAGCGCGTGGCTGCGCGCGTGGAGACGAACACAAGCACGGCTGGCCAGAACAGATAGAATTGCAGCTCGACGGCAAGCGACCACAAATGGCCTTCGATCCAGGATGAGCAGCCGTAATTCTTGGTGAAAGTGAGGGCCGTCACAAACTGGCATGGCGTGACAACCAGCGCCGTCGTCTGGGTTGCCACAAACAAAAACAGCACGAAGGCATACAGGACCGGAAAAATCCGTAGCGTTCGACGGATATAGAATGTCTTGAGGGAGATATGACCGGCCCGGTCGCGCTCCCTCAAGAGAAGGTAGGTATTGAGAAAGCCGCTGATGCAAAAAAAGATGCGCACGCCCAGCGCGCCATCGAAGAAATGACCGTTGAACATCAGCAACACCGTGCCGATAGCAGGCGGTGTGCTGACGGCGGTCGCCAGATGCGATGCGACCACCATGAATACGCTCACGGCCCGCAATCCGTTCAGCGATGAAATCTGTTCTCTGCGCTGCGGCGGCGTCTTTGTCTCAGGCAGCGAGGACTGCGTCGCGCGGGTGGGTTCGCGGCTTTCTGCCACGTCCAGTACCTCATCATGTTCAGACTGAATCGACTGCCGCACTAAGATCGCACCCCTTCGCGTGGGGCCACCCCCGCGAGCCACCCTAAGGCCAAGGTATCGCTCAAAGGCGCGATCCTTTCCAGCGCCATCTTGCGGGTTTGGGCCGGGGCTCGCGCGCTTGGGGCCCGTGGCAGACCAAGGGCGCGAAGGACTTTGAAAGGAATGGGCGCAGCCGACGGGGTCAGAGCCGCTCGCCTTTGCCTTCCGGGTGCGTCAAAGCTGTTCAACATCAGAGGCTTGTCACTGATTCCACTTTTTTCACGCATCTGGCCTCAGTGGACGATGTATTCGAGGTCATGACGTTCTTCTGAGAAGAAAACAATAGGACTTGGGTGTCGCTGGTGAATTCATGCAAGCAAAACCGGCCGCGGCGCCTGTGGCACAAACGGTAGGGATTGCTGGACGAATTCCGGTTTCTCAAGATACAACATCCGCGAATTGTTCTTGGATGAACGCTTGAAATCAACGGCACGGACGAGCTGCGAGACGCGAATGGTCGCGCAACAGGGGCAAGGACTCACAAAATGGCCATTGGCAAATCCATTCGTTTTATCAAATCGGTCATCTGGAATTACAACAAGCCACAAGCGGCCAAAACGAAAGACATCCTGGATTTTCTGTCGTTGGTGAAACCGGTGGAAACCGAAGTTGGTCTGATACGCCTCGGAAAAGAGTCAGACGGAGGATATCTGGTTCCTGATGATTTTGATGGAATAGAATCGTGCTTTTCACCCGGTGTATCGGTCACTGCTGATTTTGAGTTCGATTTGACCCAGCGGGGCATTAAATGCTTTCTCGCTGATGCATCGGTCGAGTTTCCACCGATTGAAAATCCGCTCTTTGATTTCGAAAAGCTCTTTCTCGGAATAGAGACAAAAGACAAATATATTACCTTGTCTGACTGGGTCTCGAAGAAGGTTGGAGATTCAAATCGCGATTTGATCCTGCAAATGGATATTGAAGGCGCCGAATATTCGGTCCTTGCGGAAACAAGCGAAGACACGCTGAAAAGATTTCGGATGATGGTGATCGAGTTTCACAACTTGGGCCGACTTCGGGATGATTATGGACTGGAATACATCAGATCCGTATTCACCAAAATCTCGAAATATTTCGACATCGTTCACATTCATCCAAACAACAGCTGCCAGCCGATTGTGTTTCGTGGGTTGGAGATTCCGCCGATGATGGAATTCACGTTTCTCAGAAAAGACAGGACGCTGAAAAAAATTCCAAACAAGACTTTTCCGCATGCGCTGGATCGGAAAAATTCCAAAAGAAGGAAGGACGTCGTTCTTCCCAGATGTTGGTGGTCTTGAAGCCTCATAGGCCCTCGCCGCGTCAGACCGATCATCGCCTGTCGGCGATCGGATTTTAAGACGAGGGTACGCTCCATGCTTTACTTAACAAGCTTGGATAGCATGTTGGCCACATAAAGAGATCCAAATTCCGAAAGATGATCTGGATCTCGATAGAGCGCTGTTCCATCCAACGCGCCTTTGCAAACGGTCTCGTTGCAAAATAAATCGGTCGGATCGAAAAGCGAGACGCGCGGATAGTCCGCCAGCACGCGTTTGACCAGCGAATGATACCGGTTGTTTCGGCGTTCGAATTCGACCCTCGGAATAGTGCATTTCGAGAAATTTATGTCTCCGATCCCGAACCGGGTTCCGAAAACGTCGATACTTTTTGCGCGCGCGGAACACTCATGTTCGTCGATGCCAAGCTCAGGAACGTCGAGCGCAAAAATGATGTTCTTTCGTTCATTTTTAGACAGCCTATCCAGCGTCGAACGTAGGCCCTTCTCGAAAATCTCCCATCTATCGACAAGTGAGGGCTCGGACGACAGCGTCAGTCCAAGCCCGGTGATCCTCTCCCTGCCATGGTCCCGGAAAGGAGTGCCATCAAGATAAACTGGCCCCATGGACGTCAGGATTATTGTGCGCAGCTCATCGTCTCTTTCGAATATCTCAAGCGCATTGCGCATTTTCTTTTCGCATGTGCCTGCGACGAACCGTGAGTCAAAGCGGTCTACGCCAAAAAACGGGATACATCCGGGCGACGATAAATCCTTGATTTGCGACCCGGCGATATATTTCAGTCCGAAAAACAGGTGGTTTGCATGAGAATCGCCAAGAAGGATGATCTCTGGGCCCGCGCCAGGGGTCAGTTTCTTGATGTTCAGATGGGCGATCTTTATGTCTTTATTATAAAAATACGGAGTCGTGAGCCCTAGCCCAAGACAGATCGCGCCTGAAACAGAAATCGTGACCCAGAACTGTCTTGCGGGGATGATCGAGGCTGATCTGAAGCGTTTTTCTATATACCGCCAGCTGAAAATAGACAAAATGAGTGTTAAAAATATAATAGCGATTTTAATTTGATCCGATAGAGGGTCCAATGCAAATAATTTGCTGTAGGCAAATATAGGCTGGTGCCACAAATAGAGGCTGAAGCTGATCAGTCCTATGCCTACAACGGGTTTGACTGACAATATTTTGGCTGTGGCCGTCGAGCTGACCCCGAACAGCAGCACCAATATTGTGCCGATGACCGGCAGCAGCGAATAAGCTGACGGAAAGCGCGTATTGCTATCGAACCAGAAGACTGAGGCTATTATGAACGTCAATCCAATCAGCGACAGAGCGTTATCTCGAACAGGCTTCGGATTTATAATTGCAAACGCACAGAGGGATCCTGCCAGAAGCTCCCAGGCTCTCGTGTGCAGCATGTAAAAATTAAAGCTTGGATAGAATCGCGATAAATATTCGCTGAGCAGAAAGCTGATAACAGCCACCAGACCTATGATGGGAACGACCGACCGTCGGCGCAGCCGCCATATGACCAGCAGCGTGATTGGAAAGATAAAATAGAACTGCTCCTCAACCGCGAGGCTCCATGTATGCAGCAAAGGCTTGAGCTCGGAGGCCGTTTCAAAATATCCGCTCTGATGCCACATCTTTACGTTGGACGTGAACAGCAACACGGACACAAGAGTGCTCGCAAACGCCTTGAATTCCGTTTGAAGCATCGACATCCACGCAAAAGGGATGCAGGACAGCAAAATCAGCAAGAGCACTGGAAGTATGCGCCTCGCGCGCCGCTCATAAAATCTTGCGAAGGAAAAACTTCCCGCTTCGCGCTCTCTCACGATAATCGAAGTTATGAGATATCCGCTGATGACGAAAAAGACGTCTACGCCTATGAAGCCACCGCTAAACAAGGAAAAACCGGCGTGGAATAATATGACTGGTATTACAGCAATAGCGCGCAGCCCATCGATCTCGGGTCGATATTGAAACTCTGGCACCGCCAAGTCCGCGCTCCGGGTCTGTAATGCTATCGCTAAGTCAGCGCCAAGTGGCGGAAACACTTGGAGTTTTTCGCATGTGAGACCAAAGGTTTCAAGGCGAAGTCAGAGTTTTCCGAGGCGCGCAGGCCTTTTGGACGCCAATGCAAGGACAGCATAGGCATAGGCGCTTTGTGCGGGCTTTATTGGACAGCGGCAGTTCTTGACACGATACGTGCGGGCGCGAGCGGTATGCAGTCACCCGGTCGCCGACCCGGCTGCCAAAGGCTCGACACTGAAAAGCGTCTGACTTTCGTGATGTATTGGCGCACCCGAAGGGATTCGAACCCCTGGCCTCTGCCTTCGGAGGGCCGATTTGTCGCCTTTGTAGAAAGTGATCGACACTGTAATCCTTGTTGATTTTTAAGTCAACAGGATAAAAAGGCGACAAATTCGACACGCCATTGGGGCGTTACGCGCACTAAATCTTGCCCCCGACATCGCGCAAATCCTTGGCCAGGATGTGCGCATAAGTGCTTTCCACCGTGGCCACGGTGTCTCCGAGTAATTGCGCCACTTTATAGATCGGCACATTGTCGAGCAGCAAGAGCGTCGCTCGTGTGTGCCGCAGACAGTGCGGCATCGCGGCGTCGTCAATGCCAAGGCTCTCAAGGTGCTTCTTCAACTTCTTGGCCAGTGAATCGGCGGGGAACAGCCGGTCCGGGTTGCTCTCAAAACGCCGCTTCAAGATCGGTTTGATCTCATCGACCAGTGGGATCGTCGGCCGGCGCTTCTTGGTCTTTTTCTCATTCGGCTTCGCCTGGTGGATCACACCTTGCTCGAAATCGACTTGCGCCTTGCTCAACCCCTCAATGGCCCGTCTGCGAGCCCCTGTGTAATAGAGCACCATGATGTAGTCGAACATATCCTGATCGTCAGTCTCCAAAGAGGCATGCAGCTCGCCTTTGGTCAGCGCGCGGCGCTTTCGCGTGACATCCTCCTCGCGGTGAACCAGCGGCAGATCGGCTTTGGCCATGAAGCGGTTATTGGCT
>CANBNG010000027.1 GCA_947370975.1 Beijerinckiaceae bacterium | reverse complement strand
GATCGATTCATCGGGCAAGAAGCCGCGCGTCCTCATGGGGCGGCGTCACGAATCCCATATTGTCCTGCCCGGTCGCTACGTGTTCCCCGGCGGGCGGGTGGATGCAGCCGACCGGCGGATGAATGTTGCCGGCGCGCTCAACGAGATCGTCGAGCAAAGGCTGATGAACCGCGTCCCGCGCCCATCGGCGCTGCGCGCCCGTGCGCAGGCGCTGGCCGCCATCCGCGAGACCTTCGAGGAAACCGGCCTGCTGATCGGCTCGCGCGATTACGGGACGCCGGAGGCCGCTCCAGAGGGCGCCTGGACCACCTATGCCGGGCACGGCCTCTATCCCGAGCTGGACCGCCTGCATCTGGTTGCCCGCGCCATCACCCCGCCCGGCCGCCTGCGCCGTTTCGACACGGCCTTCTTTGCTGTCGGCCTCGATGCGGTCGCGGGCCATATCGAGGGGATGAGCGGGCCCGACAAGGAGCTGGTCGAGCTCGTCTGGCTGCCGCTCGAAAAAGCAGAAAAGCTCGAGATGGCATCGATTACGCGCACGATCCTGCTCGAGGTCGCCCAGCGGTTTGAAGCCGGCATGCGCCCGTTTCTCCCGGTGCCGTTCTACAATGGCTATCGCGGCACATGGCGGCGCGAGCTGCTCTGAGGGCCTTTTGCCCCCTGCGATTCGCAGGTGTTTTCGTGTTCTGCCGTCGCATCCTGGATGGGTCGCGACGGATCCGCATCTGGCGGGCCACGAAATCTTGACATCCCGCGCCCGATCCGTAAGGTGCGCGCCAACTCGACCTGTGGAGCACTGCTTCGCCGGACGCACCCTTTTTCCGCCTTCGCGTCGCGGGCCCTTCCGGGCCATGCGATCTCGCCGGCTCTCTCGTCAGGACCCAAGACCATGGCAAAGGCCGCCAATATCAAGATCAAGCTTCTGTCCACGGCCGATACCGGCTTTTTCTACGTGACGTCGAAGAACGCCCGTACGAAGACGGAGAAGTTCACCTTCAAGAAGTACGATCCCGTCGTGCGCAAGCATGTCGACTTCAAGGAAACGAAGATCAAGTAAGGCATTGCCTGCTTGCATCTGACAAAGCCGCCTTCGGGCGGCTTTTTCTTTGGGCGGGCCAGTTCGCATGGCGTCCGTTCGCGCTGCCCCCAAAAGAAAAGCCCCGGCTTGACGCCGGGGCTTTGAATTGGTGGCCGGTCAGTCACGGCATTTCGAGGAGGCCACTCCTACCGTTTCCGACCGGCCGACCCCACGGACCCAGGAGATGCGGCGGACCTGAGCACTCCGTAGGGTATCTGAACTCTCATCCGGCCTGAGGCCGGCGGGACGCGTGAGCGCCTTTCCAGAGAGGTTACAGAGCCGGTGACGAATTGCAATCGAGCAAGCCCCCGTCGGGGACTTATCCCTCGTGTTTACCTAAACACACGCAGTTAACGCCGAGCGATTCGTCGCCCAACCCCACAAGACCAATCCAACCCGACCAAATTGCGGCGAGGCCGTGCTCAGGCTGCATCCGCGCAAACGCGATTGCGGCCTTGCTGCTTGGAGCGATAGAGCGCGCTGTCGGCCCGTCGGTAGAGCGCAGCGGGGCCACCCTCGCGCGCGGCATCGGCCACACCTGCAGACACCGTCACCTCGACTGCGCGCCGGCCCTCATTGATCGTGAACGGGCTTGAGGTGACGGCCAGTCGCGCGCGTTCGGCTGCCCGCGCGGCTATGTCGAGCGGCGTGTCCGGCATAACAACCACAAATTCCTCGCCGCCCAACCGGCAGATGAGATCGCCCTGCCGCACAACGGCGCGCAAGCGCTGCGCGAGCTGGCGCAGCACCTCGTCGCCACCATCATGGCCAAACGTGTCATTGATGCGCTTGAAATGATCGATATCGAGGATCATCAGCGACAGGGGCCGGTGCTGGTCGCCGGCCTGCGCGATCAGACTGGGCAAATGCGTGTCGAGATAGCGGCGGTTGTAGAGGCCGGTGAGCCCATCGACGACCGCCATTTCCATCGAGGCGCGCACGCTGTCGCGCAAGGCGTCGGCATAAAGCTTGTGGCGCAATTGCGTGCGCACGCGGGCGAGCAATTCATTCCGGTCGATGGGGCGCACAATATAATCGTTCACACCGAGATCGAGCCCGCGCAGGATGCGCGCGCGATCTTCGAGATCGGCAATCATCAGCACCGGCAGGTCGCGCGTGCGCTCGAGCGAACGCAGCTGGCTGCACAGGCGCAGCGGATCGTAGGACGCCATGCCGAGGCTGACGATGAGCAGATCATAACCGCCTTCGGCCGCGCGAAAGAGCGCCTGCGTCGCCACCGGCTCGACATCGGACGCGAAGTCGCCTGCCAGCATGGACTTCAGCCGCTCGGCAGACCGGGTGACATCATCGACAATGAGCTGCCGCGCCTGGCCACCCGCCGCGTCTGCGGGCAGAACAGGCACGCCCAGCGAGCTTGCATCCCTGGCGCGCCGTCGCCATTCATCGAGCGTGGTCTTGAGGCGCGCGAGCGAGCGCACGCGCGCAACCAGAGCCACTTCGTCGAGCGGCTTGGTGAGGAAATCGTCAGCCCCCGCCTCCAGCCCGCGCACACGGTCGGCGGGCTGATCGAGCGCCGTCACCATCACCACGGGAATATGGGCGGTGGCAGGATCGGCCTTGAGCCGCGCACAGACCTCGAATCCATCCATGCCCGGCATCATGACGTCGAGGAGGACGAGATCGCACAGGCCCTGCGCGCAGATGGCAAGCGCCTCCGCACCACTCTGGGCGGTCAAGACTTCATAATAATCCGCACTGAGGCGGGCTTCGAGCAATCGAATGTTGGGCAATATGTCGTCAACAACCAGAACACGGGCAGTCATGGGGTAACCCCCTTACAAGTCTCCGATGTAAACACGGACTGTTTCGAGAAACTTCACGACGGAAATGGGTTTGGACAGATAGGCCTCGCAGCCGCCCTGCCGGATCTTTTCCTCATCGCCCTTCATCGCAAAGGCGGTGATGGCGATCACAGGAATATGGCGCAAGGATTCGTCATCCTTGATCCATTGCGTCACCTGAAGGCCCGACACTTCGGGCAATTGAATATCCATGAGAATCAGATCGGGCCGGTGCGTGCGCGCCAGCCCCACGGCCTCCACGCCACTGCGCGTCTGCACCGTCCGGTAGCCATGGGCCTCAAGAAGATCGTTGAAGAGCTTCATATTGAGCTCGTTATCTTCTACGATCAGGACAGTCTTGGTCATTCGCTTTTCCGGGGTTCCGCATGCGAGACTTCGGCCACCGGGCCGCAGCCCGGCATGGGACAGCGTCGTTCGAGACATATGTTACTCGCGGAACCTTGCTGAATTAAGAATCCGCCGCAACAAAGACCACTTCATGACCGATCGCCCTTTCCGCCCGCATCCAAAGCCAATAGTGAAGCCAAAACAAGGGGTTGCGCCATCGCGCAGCAGCGGCGTCAATCCGGAGCTGGCCAGCGCCCTTGCCATCGAGGCCCTGTCCTATCTCGCCAGCGAGCCCGAAAGGCTCGATCGGTTCCTCGCCCTGACAGGACTCGACCACGGGTCGATTCGCACCGCCGCGCAGGAACCGGGCTTCCTTGCCGCCGTGCTCGATCACATCACGGCCGACGAATCCCTGTTGCTGACCTTTGCGCAGATGGCCGGACACCCGCCCGAGACGGTCGCGGCCGCGCGCGAGACGCTGGCGGGCCCTGGTCTCTGGGCGACACCTTGAGCCGCCCGGTTCTCTGCCGGGATTGCCTTGCCGAAGACCTGCCGGCGGGATCGCCCGCCCGATGCCGCGCCTGCGGCTCGCCCCGCCTCATCGACCATGCCGAGCGCACGACGCTGGCCTTTGCCCATATCGATTGCGACGCTTTTTATGCGGCGGTTGAAAAGCGCGACAATCCAGACTTGCGCGACCGCCCGGTCATTGTCGGAGGCGGCACGCGCGGCGTAGTCGCGACCTGCTGCTATATCGCGCGCACCTTCGGGGTGCGCTCCGCCATGCCGATGTTCAAGGCCTTGCAGGCGTGCCCCGACGCCGTGGTGGTCCGCCCCGATATGGCCAAATATGCCGAGGTCGGCGGACAGGTGCGCGCGCTGATGCGCGAACTCACACCGCTTGTCGAACCTCTCTCCATCGATGAGGCCTTTCTCGATCTTGCCGGCACGCAGCGCCTGCATGGGGCCAGCGCCGACAAGGTGCTCGCGCGCTTTGCCCGCCACGTCGAGGCAAGCCTCGGCATTACCGTGTCGGTGGGTCTCAGCTATTGCAAATTTCTGGCAAAAATCGCGTCCGATCTCGACAAGCCGCGCGGCTTTGCGGTGATCGGGCGCGCGGAGGCGGTGGATTTTCTGAGCACCAGACCGGTCGGCATGCTCTGGGGCGTGGGCGCTGTCATGCGCGAGAAACTGGAGGGCGATGGCTATCGCCTGATCGGGGATCTGCAACGCGCGGAAGAGCGCGATCTGATGCGCCGCTATGGCGGCGAGGGCTCGCGCCTGTGGCGGCTGTCGCGCGGCATCGATGTGCGCACGGTCAGCGCCGAACATGAGACGAAGAGCATTTCGTCAGAGACCACCTTCAGTACCGATGTGCGCGACATCGAGACCTTGACGCGCACACTTTATGTATTGAGCGAAAAGGTCTCCGCACGCCTCAAGGCCGGCGCGCTGGCGGGCACGACGATCACGCTGAAACTCAAAACCGGCGATTTCAAGTCGCGCACCCGCACCCGCACGCTCAACGAACCAACCCAATTGGCAGGCCGCATCTTTGACGCCGCGCGCGAGCTGTTGCTCAAGGAAGCCGATGGCACGCCCTTCCGCCTCATCGGCGTGGGCGCAGGCGCACTGGCCGAGGGCGCAGACGCCGACCACGGCGACCTCGCCGACACACGCACCACACGCGACAAGGCACGCGAAAAAGCCATGGACGACCTGCGCGCCAAATTCGGCGGCGCAGCCGTGGTGCGCGGCATCGCCTTTGGACAAAGCGACGAGGATTAGGCTTGCTGGCGGGCGCGTGCGCAAGACCCCCACCCCGCTCGGCTGCGCCGAGTCGGCCCTCCCAACAAGGGGGAGGGATTAGTGCGCTCCCGCCCCGTTACTTGCAAATCTTCTCGGGCAGCAGGTCGAATTTGCTCATCTTTCCGGCCAGGACGAAGTCCCCGTAATCGAGCCGCAGATTTCCGGAAACGCCGTTCTCGTAGAGATCGAAGGCGAGGACGTAATTGGGGGAGCCGTCGGGTTTACCCTGTTCGAAATAGCTCACGACAACCGGCCAGCGCGCGATGCCTGCCATCGGGCCCTCGCGCAGGGCCGGGTCTTCGGGCGGGGCGGCCGCTGCCGGGCCGATCACGGTCATCGTGTCGTAAATTTTCTCACCCGTGTCGGACCCGTCATAGACCTTGGCCTGAAAGGTGGTGCGCCCCTCCTTGGCGGCGGCGACGAGCTTGCGCGCCTGTTCGGTCGGGAACAGCGGCACGACAGCGACATCATGCTTGGCGCGCTTGGGGGCGCGCAGGTCGATGGACATGGCCTCGCCGTCGTCAGCCTTCTGCGCGGTGCCATCGATGGTCTCGGTGATGCGGCCGTTGACCAGCGTCTCGATCTTGAAGCGCAGGGTTTTAGCCCCGCCATCCTCGAAACTGGTCGAGCGCATGTCGGAGGTGCGGCTGTCGCCCTCGGTCGGCTGGAGTTCCGTCACCTGCCGGAAGGTGGTGACAAAACCATCGCAGGCCGAGCCCGAAAAATCGAAGGCGATGCGCCCGCGCGCGCTGGCTGGCGCGGAAGCGCCAATGCTTTTGGCCAGCGAAAGATCGTAAATCGCCCGATGCGCCACAAAGGGCGCGGCCGTCTGCGCGCCCGCAGGGCTCGCCAGACAAAGGGCCAGAAGCGGAAGCTTGGCCGCCTGCCGGAATCCGAGGCTCGAAAATGTCATGTCCTGCTGCTTTCGCAAAAAATCCTGGCCTCAAAGTCCGCTGCGCTTGTCCATGCGCGGCCTACGTGTCGAAAATAGGGTTTCGCGGCCCATGCGCAACCGGCCATGATGACGCGATCAAAACTATTGGCCGAAGGAGTGGATGATGAGCGCCGAACAGCGGCTGAAGGATCTCGGTCTCGTGCTCCCCACACCGGCGGCAGCACTGGCCAATTACATGCCCTATGTCCGCACCGGCCATCTGCTCGTCATCTCCGGCCAGCTTGCCTTTGGCCCCGATGGCACGATTGGCGAGGGCCACCGCGGCAAGGTCGGGCATGATGTCTTCAACGAGGGCGGGCGCGAGGCGGCCCATCTCTGCGCGCTCAATGTGCTGGCGCAGACGAAAGCCGCGCTGGGTTCCCTCGACAAGGTGAAACGCTGCGTGCGGCTTGGCGGCTTCATCAATTGCACGCCGGGTTTTACGGCGCTCGCAGCTGTGATGAATGGCGCGTCCGATCTCATGGTCGCGGTGTTTGGCGAGGCGGGACGGCACGCACGCACCACCATCGGGGTGGCCGAATTGCCCCTCGACAGCACAGTCGAGCTTGAGGCCATGTTCGAGGTCGCCTGATGTATGGCTGGCTGATCGCGCACCCCATCGCGCACCGCGGCCTGCATGAGCGGGCGGCGGGCAGGATTGAAAATTCCCTCAGCGCGGCGCGTGCCGCCTGTGCGCGGGGCTATGCGATTGAATGCGACGTGCAGCTGTCAGCCGATGGCGAGGCCATGGTGTTTCACGATGTCACGCTCGACCGCCTGACAGGTGAACACGGGCCGCTTGCCGCGCGTACAGCGCAGGCCTTGGGCGCGCTCACGCTGACGGGCAGCAGCGACATTATCCCGACCTTGACGCAATTGCTGGCAAAGGTCGCAGCCGCCGTGCCGGTGATCTGCGAAATCAAAAGCGCTTTTGATGGCGACATGGCGCTCGCCCGCCGCGTCGCTGACATTGCCGCAACCTATGATGGCGCGCTGGGGCTTAAAAGTTTCGATCCCGCCGTGCTGGCCTTTTTGCGGCGCGAACAGGCCATTGCGCATCTGCCGCTCGGCCTCGTGGCGGAAGCCGCCTATGCGGGCGGCTATTGGGAAGGGGTGAGCGCCCCGCAACGCCGCGCCATGGAGAGCCTGACCCACTGGAGCCAGACCCGCCCCGATTTCCTGTCCTGGCGCGTCGACGACCTGCCCCACGCCACCCCATCCCTTTGCCGCGCCCACGGCCTTCCGGTGCTGGCCTGGACCGTGCGCACACCCGCCCAAAGGCAACGCGCAAGAGAGTTTGCCGACCAGATGATTTTCGAGGGGTTCGAGGTTTAAAGGGAGGCGAACCGCTTCTCCCCAAGGGGAGAAGCTGTCTGCGGAGCAGACTGATGAGGGGGCGCAACCCATGGACACACGCCCGCGCATGTCCTAGCAGCAGGCCATGATCCTTTTCCTCATAAGTCTCTGCGGGCTCGCCAGCGCCGTGGCCTATCGGTCGATGGACCCGCTGGTGACCTCGCTTGCACGCGATTTTTCGGTGCCTGTCGCCACCGCGGCTCTGGTCTCCTCGGCCTATGCCCTGCCCTTCGCACTGGGCCAGCCTATTCTGGGGCCGATTGGCGATGCTTTCGGCAAGGGGCGGCTGCTCGCCATTTGCCTGTTCGTGCTCACCGCCTCGCTGATTGTGGGCGCGTTCTCGCCGTCCTTCGATTTCCTGCTCGCCATGCGCTTCCTCGGCGGGCTTGCGGGCGGTGGCACCATGCCGGTGGCCATGGCGCTGATCGGCGACCTGTTCCCGCCAGCCCAACGGCAGGTCGCGATTGCGCGCTTTCTGGCAGCCACACTTGTCGGCCAGATTTTCGCCTCCTCGCTCGCCGGCCTGTTTGCAGTCTCGGTCGGCTGGCACGGGTTTTTCCTGCTGGGCGCCTGCGTGACGCTGACCGCTGCGCTGGGCGCGGCATGGAAACTGGCCGAGCCAAAACGCGCCCACCGCACGCGCCCAAGCCTCACGGATGCGGCCAGCCGCTATGCTCAGGTCTTTGCCAATCCCAAAAGCTGGCTGTGCTTTGGCACGGTGTTTCTCGAGGCCATCGCGATTTTCGGTGTCACGCCTTACGTCGCTGAAATTCTGGAGACGACCGGGCTGGGCGGCCCGCGCGAGGCTGGCTTTGTGATTGCCGGCATAGGCATCGGCGGCCTGCTCTATTCCTTTGTGCTGACCTTCCTCATGCGCCGCCTGACCCGCATCGGCATGATGGCCTGGGGTGGCGTCGTCGGCGGCGGTGCGCTCGCTGCCTGCGCCCTGCTTCCCGGCTGGGGCGCGCTGGCGCTGTTCTTCACGCTGCTCGGCTTTGGCTTCGTCATGCTCCATAATTCGGTACAGACGGAGGTCTCCTCGCTGGCGCCGGAGGCCCGCGCCTCGGCCTTTTCCATGCACGCCTTTTCCTTCTTTCTGGGACAGGCCATCGGGCCTGTGATCTTCGGCTTTGGCATGCACCTTGGTGGCCTCACGCCGATGCTGATCGCCAATGGCGTGCTGCTCGGCGCAGTCGGGCTTGGTGCAGCCGCGCTGTTCTCGCGCCATGACAGCGAGCTCACCTAGGGCCATTGCCGGATGAAGCGGCGGCGCTACATTAGGGAGCCATCGAAAGGCTACACATGACAGCTCCGCCTCTGCATCTGCGCACGATCCGCTCGATTGACGAGATCGACGCGACCGCCTGGGACGCCTGCGCCAATCCGCAGAACCCGACAGGCCTGCTGCGCAGCCGCGTTGAATCAACAGATGAAGCAGCTGATTCTCTTTCTGAGAAAGAGACCTTCAACCCCTTCATATGTCACCGCTTTCTTGCTGCGCTTGAAAGTTCTGGATCAGCACGCGCCCGCGCTGGCTGGGCGCCGACGCATCTCATTGTCGAGGATGAGGCAGGCACCCTGCTGGCGGCTGCACCCGCCTATCTGAAGTCTAACTCGATGGGCGAATATGTCTTCGACCACGCCTGGGCCGATGCCTATGAGCGCGCGGGCGGGGATTATTACCCCAAGCTTCAGGTCGCCGTGCCCTTCACGCCGGTGACAGGCCGACGCCTGCTTGTGGCCGATACAGCGCGCGCGGATGAGGCGCGCACGACCCTGATTGCCGGGCTGGCGGCGCTGCGCGAAAAGACCAATGCTTCCTCGACCCATGTCACCTTTCCCACAAGAGCCGAATGGGAGGCGCTGGGCGACGCCGGCTGGCTGAAGCGCACGGGCAAGCAATTCCACTTCCTCAACCGGGGCTATGCGGATTTCGACGGCTTCCTTGCAGCGCTGGCATCGCGCAAGCGCAAGAACATCCGCAAGGAGCGAGAACAAGCGCTGGCGTCTGGCGTCGAGATTGTCGCGCTCACGGGCGCGGCCATCGAGGACGAGCATTGGGAAGCGTTCTTCGATTTCTACATCGATACAGGCTCGCGCAAATGGGGCACGCCCTATCTGACGCGCGCCTTTTTCACGACCATCGGCCAATCGATGCCAGAGCGCATCCTCCTCGTCATGGCGCGCCGCGCCGGGCGCTGGATCGCGGGCGCGATCAATTTCATCGGCGACGATGCGCTCTACGGGCGCAATTGGGGCACGATCGAGGATCATCCCTGCCTGCATTTCGAACTCTGCTACTACCGCGCCATCGATTTCGCGCTCGAGCACAGACTTGCCCGCGTGGAGGCCGGAGCGCAGGGCGAGCACAAGCTTGCGCGCGGCTATGAGCCGGTTGAGACCTTCTCAGCGCATGAATTCGCCGACCCCCGCCTGACCCGCGCGATTGAAGGCTTCCTCACGCAGGAACGCCAGCACGTGGAGGCCGAGATCGAAGTTTACGGCGAGCATGTGCCGTTCAGGAAGGGATGAGAGTAGGATGGCAATGTAATGATGCCGGGCGCCCCGCTTCTCCCGGAGGGAGAAGCGGTCTGCGAAGCAGACTGATGAGGGGCTACCGGCGCAGCCAGATAGATCGCAACCCCTCACCCGGCCCCTTCAGGGCCACCCTCTCCCCCAGGGAGAGGGTTGTGGAGCCTCTGCATGAACTACGACCAGACCAATATTTTCGCCAAAATCCTGCGCGGTGAAATCCCCTGCACCAAGGTCTATGAGGACGCGCACACGCTCGCCTTCATGGACATCATGCCCCAGGCCGACGGCCATGTGCTGGTGCTGCCCAAAGCCCCCTCCACCAACCTGCTCGACGCGGACCCGGCCACATTCGCACCCCTGTTTGCGACAGTGCAGAAAGTCGCCCGCGCGGTGAAAACCGGCATGGGCGCGGATGGCGTGGTCATCACCCAGTTCAACGGTGCAGCCGCCGGACAGACCGTGTTCCACCTGCACGTCCACATCATCCCGCGCTGGGAAGGCATCGCGCTGCGCCGCCATTCAGGCCAGATGGAACAGATGGACGTGCTGAAGGCGCATGCGGAAAAGATCATCGCGGCGCTGTAGGTCGCCCCGCTTCTCCCCAAGGGGAGAAGCTGTCTGCGGAGCAGACTGATGAGGGGATATGACCGCAGCCCCTCACCCGACTCCTTCGGAGCCACCCTCTCCCTATTGGGAGAGGGATAAAAAAAGCCGGGCATCGCTGCCCGGCTTTTACATTTTCCAAACACCCAAAAGCATCAGCTCTTGAGCGGAACCTTGGGCACCAGAGGCGTGCGGCCCTTGCCCTTGGGGGCTGAGGGCTTTTTCTTGGCTGCCGGGGCCTTGGCGCGGACTTCCGGCTCGGCGCGGACGCGCTTCTTGCTGGCTTCCACGATGACGCGCTCGGGGCGCGGCGTGATCGGGCCTTCGGGATAGACGAAGCCGAGCTTGCGCACGCCGTCATCATCCGCCTTGACCACGACACGCACCGTGCCCCCGCCCTTCAGGCGGCCAAACAGCACTTCGTCAGCCAGCGGCGTCTTGATCTCCTGCTGGATGACGCGGGCCATCGGACGTGCGCCCATCGATTCGTCATAGCCGTGTTCGACAAGCCATTTGCGGGCTTCGTCCGTCAGCTCGATGGCGACATTGCGGTCGGCAAGCTGGGCTTCGAGCTGCATGATGAATTTGTCGACGACCTGCGAAATGACTTCCGCCGGCAGATGGCCGAAGGGAACAATCGCATCGAGTCGATTGCGGAATTCCGGCGCGAACAGGCGGTTCACCGCCTCGATATCGTCCCCCTCACGCTTGCCGCGATGGAAGCCGAAGGCCGACTTGGCCATATCGGCCGCGCCCGCATTCGTCGTCATGATGAGGATGACATTGCGGAAATCAATCTGCTTGCCGTTGTGATCGGTCAGCTTGCCGTGATCCATGACCTGCAACAGGATGTTGAACAGATCCGGATGCGCCTTCTCGATCTCGTCAAGCAGCAGCACGCAATGGGGATGCTGGTCGATGGCATCCGTCAGCAGGCCGCCCTGATCGAAGCCCACATAGCCGGGAGGTGCGCCGAGCAGTCGGCTCACCGTGTGGCGCTCCATATATTCCGACATGTCGAAACGCGTGATCTCGACGCCCAGGCTCTTGGCGAGCTGGCGCGCGACCTCGGTCTTGCCGACGCCGGTCGGCCCCGAGAAGAGATAGCAGCCGATCGGCTTTTCGGCATCGCGCAACCCGGCGCGCGACAGCTTGATGGCCGAGGAGAGCGCCTTGAGGGCCGTATCCTGACCATAGACCACGCGGCGCAGCGTCTCTTCGAGATGCTGCAAGACCTCCGCATCGTCCTTGGAGACGGTTTTGGGCGGAATGCGCGCCATCGTGGCGATGGTCGCCTCGATTTCCTTGATGCCGATGGTCTTCTTGCGGCGGCTTTCGGGCAGCAGCATTTGCGAGGCGCCCGTCTCGTCGATCACGTCGATCGCCTTGTCGGGCAGCTTGCGGTCATGGATGTAGCGGGCCGAGAGTTCGACCGCCGCCTTCACCGCTTCGTTGGTGTAGCGGACCTTGTGGAACTCCTCGAAATAGGGCTTCAGCCCCTTCATGATTTCCACGGCATCGGGGATCGAGGGCTCGTTGACATCGATCTTCTGGAAGCGACGGACGAGCGCGCGGTCCTTCTCGAAATACTGGCGGTATTCCTTGTAGGTGGTCGAGCCGATGCAGCGCAGCGAGCCTTGCGCCAGCGCGGGCTTGAGCAGGTTCGAGGCATCCATCGCCCCGCCAGACGTCGCGCCGGCGCCGATCACGGTATGGATTTCGTCGATGAACAGGATCGCATTGCGATGCTGCTCGATCTCCTTCATCACCTGCTTCAGCCGCTCTTCGAAATCGCCGCGATAGCGCGTGCCGGCGAGCAAGGTGCCCATGTCGAGCGCAAACACCGTGGCCTTGGCCAAAACCTCGGGCACTTCACCCTTGATGATCTTGCGCGCAAGACCCTCGGCAATCGCGGTCTTGCCGACGCCGGGATCGCCAACCAGCAGCGGATTGTTCTTCTGGCGGCGGCAGAGCACCTGAATCGTGCGCTGCACCTCGGACTCGCGCCCGATCAGCGGATCGATGCGGCCATCGCGCGCCTTCTTGTTCAGGTTGACGCAATAAGCGTCGAGCGCGCTGTCCTTTTTCTTGCCGTCGGGGCCCGGAGGCTCGCGGGTCTCGCGCTGCTCTGCGCGGCCATCGCCCTCCTCGTCAGCCCCACGCGGGGCCTTGCCGGGGTCGGACATGCCGGGGCGCTTGGCAATGCCATGGCTGATGTAATTGACGGCGTCATAGCGCGTCATGTCCTGCTCTTGCAGGAAATAGGCGGCATGGCTCTCGCGCTCGGCAAAGATTGCCACGAGCACATTGGCGCCGGTCACTTCCTCGCGACCCGACGATTGGACATGGATGACCGCGCGCTGAATGACACGCTGGAAGCCAGCCGTGGGCTTGGCGTCCTCATGCCCCTCGGTGATGAGGTTTTCGAGTTCCTGATCGATATATTCGACAAGGTTCTTCTTCAGCACCTCGGTGTCGACGGAGCAGGCACGCATGACAGCGGCCGCGTCCTGATCGTCGAGGAGGCTGAGGAGCAGATGCTCGAGGGTCGCATATTCATGATGGCGCTCGTTGGCCACCGCGAGAGCCCGATGAAGCGACTGTTCGAGATTTCTGGAGAAGGATGGCATGGGCGGCTCTCACTTCTTTTCCATAATGCACTGCAGGGGGTGCTGGTGCTTGCGGGCGAAATCCATGACCTGCGTGACCTTGGTTTCGGCGACTTCGTAGGTGAATACACCGCACTCCCCGACACCATTATGGTGAACGTGCAGCATGATGCTGTGAGCCTCGTCTTGGCCCTTGTTAAAAAACTTCCGCAGGACAGTGATGACAAATTCCATCGGCGTGTAGTCGTCGTTCAAAAGCAGAACGCGGTACATGCTCGGCTTCTTCGCCTGCGTCTTTGTTCTGGTGATAACAGCCGTGCTGGAACCGTTGTTCCCGGGATCGCCCGTTTTGCGCGGCTCGCGCGCGGCGCGAGTCTGCACACGGGCGCAAAGCCCCTCAGGAGAGCCAAGCCTCGCAGCCGGAGCACCGGCATCAACACGTCCACAGACCGAAAGAAAACCGACCGTCACTTGCCTTGTCCCTGTCCCGGACTCTCATGTAGTCCGTTGCAAGCCGATGGTAAGGGGTGAAACCTACCCGAACCTGCGCGATTTGGCCGCGTCCGGCATTTTCAAATCATGCAAGGCCCGTCCGCGACCAGTCTAAGGGCCTCGCATGCCACACGCCAGCACGAGTGCGGCTGTATGGCGAACATCTCGCCCGGGACGGTGCAAGCGCCTGTGGATTGAGCGCAAGCGCGGCCGGAAAATAAAAAGGCCCGGCGGAGCGCCGGGCCTTGATAAGGGGCTTTCGCCCGAACGTCACAGGCTTCGAGAGCCTTACTTGACGGAAGCCTGCGCCTTGGCGACAGCGGCTTCGACCGGCTTGAAAACTTCCTTGGCCAGACCCGTGTAGAGCTCGCCGAACTTGGTCGCCTGAGCAACGAAGCTCTCGTAGCTGGACTTGGCGAAATCCGTCTGCAGCTGCACCGCGCTGTCGAGCGACTTGGCGCCGAAGAGCTTCTCGACGAACGCGGAGGACGTCTCGAGGGACTTCTTGGAATAATCGGTGGCTTCGGTGGCGATCTGCTGCACGCCCTTCGACACGGCGGTCGCGGTGGCAGTGACCGATTCCAGCTGATCCTTGCTGTACTTCTGAATGTCTTCCATGTTCTTGAACATCATCTTTGCCCTCTGAACGGGCCACCTTCAGGGCGGCGCTGAGGGTGAAAATAGTGCGCTGCACAATAATGTCAAGCAATTTGGTGCAGTGCACAATAAACGGTACGAAACCGTTCTGGGCCACCCTCCGCCATGCTGAAAAAAGTCGACGATTCCGGTCGGCATTAACTGGGCCGTAACCGCGTTCGCCTAGGGTTTGAAGGTGTGGTGTTCAGGTGACTCGTCGGGTGCGGCGATGTCCTGCCTTCGAGGGTGTGTGATGATCATGAGTGGCGTCTCTGGCCGGCGTGGCCGGGCTCTGGCAATTCTCGCAGGCGTTGGTCTTGTGTTCAGCCTCAGCCTTCAGGCCTCCGATGCGCAGGCGCGTCCGCGCAAGCATCATCGGGCCAAGCACGCCCGTGCGGCGGCCCCCTACGTCCCACCTTTCGCCGCCCTCGTGGTGGATGCCAATTCCGGCAAGGTGCTCTACGCCAAGAGCGAGCACGAGCTGCGTCACCCCGCCTCCGTGACCAAGGTCATGACGCTTTACATGCTGTTCGAGCAGCTTGAGCGCGGCAAGATGACGCTCGATTCGCCCATCACCATGACGCGCCATGCCGCGACCATGAAGCCCTCCAAGCTCGGCATGCGGCCGGGCGAGACGCTGACCGCCGAAGAGGCGATCAAGGCGCTCGTGACGAAATCCGCCAATGACGTCGCCGCCGCCATCGCCGACCATATCGGCGGTACGGAAGTCCACTTTGCTGAAATGATGACGGCCAAGGCCCGCTCGCTCGGCATGTCGCGCACCGTTTACGCGAATGCGTCCGGCCTGCCCAACACGCGCCAGATCACCACCGCGCATGACCTCGTGCTGCTTGGGCGTGCGATCCAGGAGCGCTTCCCGAAATATTACGGCTATTTCTCCACCCACGTCTTCCACTACGCAGGCATGTCGATCCGCAACCACAACAACCTGCTGGGTCGGCTTGAAGGCATTGACGGCATCAAGACGGGCTATACCGCAGCCTCTGGCTTCAACCTGCTGAGTTCGGTCCGCCGCGATGGCCAGCACATCGTCGCCGTTGTTCTGGGCGGACATTCAGCCGCCTCGCGCGACAAGATCATGGCCGATCTGATCGAAGACAAGATCGAGCTGGCCTCGCGCAGCCGCACGGCTCCCTCGGTTCTGGCCCAAGCCAGCAGCCGCCCGGAACCCGTGGCCGAAGCCAAGCCCCAGCCCCAACCCAAGGTCGAGACGGCCAAGGCCGATCTCAAGCCCGAGCCCAGCACCAAGGTTGAAGTCGCTCGCGCCGAGCCCGCCCGCACGGAGCCCCAGCGTCCGATCCAGCTCGCCTCCATGGGCCCGGTCGATCTCGGCAAGGCGCGCCCGGCCTATGTTTCGGGCACGGCGTCTGACTATCGCGGCATGAGCATGGATGGCTCGACCCGCGGCGGCCTCACTGCCGCTGCCGTCGTGCCGAGCATGACACCGGCCAACAATCCCGCGCCGGCCAATGGCATGCGCTGGTCTGCCGGCCCCACTGCCGCCGCTGCGGCGCCGTCCAAGACGAACCTGCGCGTCGAGACCAAGGTTGCCCGCGTCGAGCCTGCGGCCGAAGCGCCCCGCGCCCGTCATGCCGAGCCCAAGGTCGTCGAAAAGCCCCGTCCGGTTGCCGCCCGCAAGGGTGTGATGATCCAGATTGGCGCCACCGATGCTGACGGCAAGGCCAAGGAGCTGCTCAGCCGCGCCAAGGTCTCGAGCCGTGGCACGCTGGCTGCCGCCGTTCCCTTCACCGAAGCGGTGAAGAAGGGGCGGGATACGATCTACCGCGCCCGCTTTGCCGGCCTGAGCGAGACGCAGGCGGAAGCCGCCTGCAAGTCGCTCAAGCGCTCGGGCATGGGCTGCTTCACCACCAAGAATTGATGGCCAAGCCCATGCCGAATCTTTCCTTCATGCGTTTCTTATCGCGTAGCGTTTCGGAGTTTCACTGATGGCGTCGCATCAGGACATCTTTGGCCTCGTTCACCCGGGCAGCGAGGCTCGTCGTCCCCCCGTGATCGGGATGCAGTTTCTTCATGAGCGCGTGATGCGCCCGCGTAATCTCATCTCGCGGAGCGCCTTGCTGAAGTCCCAGGACTTCATAAGCTTCATCTTCCGTCATAACGCCCGTCTGACGCGCACGCAGACGCCCGCCGCCCGCGTCGGTGTAACGCTCACCTGCGTCACGCCAGCCGGCAAAGCGGCGGTCAAGATAAGCCTCTAGCAGGCGCGCCCCGTCCGGATCGCCGCTCAGGCACGCCCGGTAAAGGGCTTCGCATTGTGCCTGCGTCAGCGCGCCGAGCTGACGCCCTTCCAGCTCGCCGGCGAGCACAAGGCCCTGCATCGCCCCGGTCGCCGGGTCGATATCCATCTCGATCATCGCCGAGCGCAGGCGTGGGCGCTTCTTGCCGAGCCCGAATTTTTCAAGCCCGAATCTTTCAAACCATTGCGGCGGCGCGCCCCAGCCAGACAGCCAGACACCGACGCCTGCCAAACCAAGCGCAAATTCGGTATGGCCGCGCAGGAACAACAGCGCCGCCACGCCAAAAGCGGCAAGACTGCCCGCCATCTTGACCGCACGGACAAGCACCTGGGGCTTGGCGCGTCCGAAAAAGCGCAGCGCATGCCAGCCAAGAAAAAGAATCGCGAGAGCTATGAGAAGATTGGGCATGGGCTCATGATTGCGTGATTGGCGCGACTTGAGAAGCCCTGCTCACAGGAGCCCGAGGTCGCTCAATTCGCGGCGCAGTTCTTCAGGCATCTCGGCAAGCTCGCTGGCTCCCGCACCCATATCCTTGGGCGCATCCTCATCCTTGAGATACCGCCAGCCCTGGAATGGACGGCAGGCCCGCGGCATGAGCATGACCACTTTGGGCTCGAGCACGAAATGACAGCGCGAAATGCCATCGCCATCGGTGAAGGGCCGAATGGCCAACATCTTCTGGCGGGCAGCGATCTGCCCCTTGATGACCCAATAGAGCGAGCCGCCGTTCAGCACCTCATCGACGCGCTTGGGCAGCATCCGCGTGGTGTGGAACTGCTCGGCGGGCAGGCCGACGCGTTTGAGATCTCTCAACCGCATCTCGATCCACTCTTCGAGATCGCGGATGGATTCGGCGCCGACGCACAGTTTCAGGAGATGAAGAGCCATGGACGACTGTGTAGCCCCCTCACCCGCGTCCGACAAAGGGCATTTTCGTCGCCATGACCGTCATGAACAGCACATTGGCCTCCAGCGGCAGTCCGGCCATCGACACCACCGCTTGTGCGGCATGGGCAACATCCATCAGCGGCTCGGGCGCGATGGAGCCATCTGCCTGCGCGACGCCGGTCTTCATCCGGCTCACCATATCGGTCTCGGCATTGCCGATATCGATCTGGCCGCAGGCAATGTCATATTTGCGCCCGTCGAGCGCGCTCGCCTTGGTGAGGCCGGTCATGGCATGTTTGGTCGCGGTATAGGGCGCGGAATTGGGGCGTGGCGTCTGGGCTGAAATCGAGCCGTTATTGATGATGCGCCCGCCCATCGGGGTTTGCGCCTTCATCAGGCGAAAGGCCGCGCGCGTGCACAAGAATGCGCCCGTGAGGTTCACATCGACGACGCTTTTCCATTGCGCCAGAGGCATATCTTCCAACAGAACGGCGGGCGCAAAGAGCCCGGCATTGTTGAACAGCAGATCGAGCCGGCCATAATCTTGTGCGATATCGGCAAACAGGGCGCCGACGCTGGCCTCCTCGGCAACATCGCAGGACACCGCTCTGGCCACGCCACCGGACGCGACAATCTCGTCCACCACGCGCTGCAAGGGCTCCAGCCGGCGACCAGCCACAACCAGCACCCAACCCGCGCGCGCCAGCGCCAGCGCGCTTGCCTTGCCGATGCCGCTGCCCCCGCCCGTCACCAGCGCGATCTTGCCCTGAACTTTCATCTCAAAACTCCCTCGCGCGGCGTCGTCGCGTCGCGGATGATCACATAAGCCGCCTGAAAGCACAGCACGGCGGCAAAAATATCGAGCCCATATTCCACCATTCGCGAGGTCGCGAGCCGCGCGACCAGCGTCACGCTGGCATAGGCGGCAGTCGAAATCATCGTATTGCGCGCCGAAAGCCAGGTCGCCTCGATCAGCGGGTTTTGAGCAGCCCGGAAGGGCAGCAGCAGCCAGACGACGATGAAACCGCTGGCCGCAGCGCTCAAGGCCGAAAAGCCCAGAACAATCGGCTCGATGGGACGCGGCACGGCGATCTTGTCCAAGATATCGTAGATCGTATGGACACCGGCCACACCCATGACGAAGCCAAGCGCAAGAGCCCCCGCCCGCTCGGCGCGCGCGCCGCGCCCATAGAGAACCGCCGCCATGACGTAAAAGACGATGTCATAGCCCCAGTCGAGCCCGTCGCGCAGCAATTGCGGCAGCTCGTAGACCAATGCGAAGGCGACGCTTGCCCCGGCAAAGGCAAAAATGCCCGCAGAAATTGCCCACATGCGGGTGATGAACAATCGCCCGAGCGGATCGAGAGCAAAGGACAGGCGCGGCAGGATCTTCATGGGCTGAGCCTAGCCATTATCTGCGCGCATGGCAGCCCCGCCTTGCGCCTTCTTCCTCGCGGTCGGCCAGCCGCGCGGCTAGTCTCGCGTGAAACCAACGCCGCTTGAGTCGGCCTGACGACCAGAGAGAGTGCGCCCCGTGAGAGAGCTCGGCCTGACTGCTCCAGATCTTGCCGCCTTCCTGTTCTTCGTGGCCGCCTGGGGCGCCTATCACGTGCTGCTGGCCCATGGGCCCGGCGCGGAAAATGGCCTCAACCAGCTCATGAACAGCTACCGCATCCGCTGGATGATCGAGATGTCGGAGCGCGACGTGCGCATCATGGATGCCTCCCTCATGGGGTCGCTGCAGAACGGCACGGCCTTTTTCGCCTCCACCTCGCTGCTAGCCATCGGCGGCACCTCAACGCTGCTCCGCGCGACTGACGATGTGTTGCAGATCTTTTCCGCCCTGCCCTTTGGGTCTGACACCAGCCGGACTGCCTGGGAGGTGAAGATTGTCGGCCTGCTGCTGATCTTCGGCTATGCCTTTTTCAAATTCGCCTGGTCCTATCGGCTGTTCAATTACACGGCGATTCTGGTGGGCGCGACCCCTGCCCGGCTCTCGGCCGACGGCGTCCAGCGCCGCCGCATTGCCATGCGCGCGGCCCAGATGAATATTGCCGCCGGACGCCATTTCACGCGCGGCCAGCGGGCCTTTTTCTTCGCACTCGCCTATTTCGGCTGGTTCGTGGGCCCCTATGCTTTCATGATCACGACTGCCGCCATTCTGATCGTCATGTCGGCCCGGCAATTCGTGTCGGACGCCCATGAGGCGGTCCTTTACGAGCCGCCGGAAAACACTGCCCCTTGACCCGGGGCCCGCACGCGCGCATGTGAGCCGCCATGACAAAGACCCAGAAGATCAAAAAACCCAAGAAGACCGAAGCTCGCGGCACTGGCCTTGAGCCCAAGGAGCGCATCCCCAAGCCCGGCATCGAGGACTTGATCGTGGCGCTGGCCACCGAGCGCGGTGTTGGACGCAGCATCAGCCCGATGCAGGTCGCCAAGACCTTCGCAGAAGGCCGCAAGGGCGACGGCGCAAAGGCCAGCCATTGGGCCCGCGACGTCCGCAGCGCGGCCATCGGCCTTGCTCGCGTCGGCAAGGTCTCGATCTTCCGCAAGGGCAAGGCTGTCGAAGGCGACGATCTCAAGGCGCTCAAGGGCGTCTACCGTCTTGGCCTGCCGCGCCCCGAGGGCAGCGTAGATCTGGATGACGAGGCAGACGAGGGCTGATCAGCCCTCGCCGCGCTCGGCCTCATAGCGGGCGCGTGTCGCCGCGTCGGGCGGATAGAGCCCCGGCAGCGGCACGCCCTTGTCGATCTCGCGCATGATCCAGGCCTCGAGCTTCTCCTGCTCAAGGCCAAGACGCGCGACTTCCTCGACCATGACCTTGGGAATCAGCACAGCGCCATCGTCATCGGCCACAATCACATCGTCAGGATAAACAGCGACGCCGCCGCAGCCGATGGGCTCCTGCCAATCGACAAAGGTGAGACTTGCGACCGAGGCCGGCGCGGCCACGCCCGCGCACCAGACCGGCAGCCCCGTCCCCAGCACGCCCGCAACATCGCGCACCACCCCATCGGTGATGAGCGCGGTAACGCCGCGCTTGGCCATGCGTGCGCACAGAATATCGCCGAAGATCCCCGCATTCTGCACGCCCATGGCATCGACCACGCAGATCACGCCCTCCGGCATGGCCTCGATCGCCGCACGGGTGGATTTCGGCGAGGACCAGGATTCCGGCGTCGCGAGATCTTCACGTGCCGGGATGAAGCGCAGCGTGAAGGCCGGGCCCACAAGCCTCTTGCCGCTTGCCGTTGCGAGCGGGCGCGGCCCCTGCATCCAGATCTGGCGCAGCCCCTTCTTCAAGAGGATGAGCGTGATGGTCGCCGTCGAAATCTGCGACAGTGCGGCTTTGAGGGCAGGATCGAGCATTACGGAAACTCAAACAGCTTGAGAGATCAGGTGATGGGCAAGGTCAGCACACGCTGGCAGGCAGGACGCGCCATCAGGCGGCCATACCAGCGCGCGACATTGGGCGTGTCGCCACGCTCGCAGGGCATGTTGAGCCAGCGATGCATGATCGGCGCGAGCGAAAGATCGGCCATGCCATAATCAGCGCCGGCGACATACTCCCGGTCCGCCAGATTGGCCTCCAGCATGGCGACGGCCTTGATCGTCTTGACCCGCCCCTGCTCGATTGCGTCCAGATTGCGCTTCTCGGGCGGCGTGCGCACAAGACCCGCGAAACACGGGCCCATACCCGGGCTCAGCGTAGTTGCCTGCCAGTCCATCCAGCGGTCGGCATCGGCACGAATCCGCAGATCCTCATGCCAGAATGTGCCAGCTGCATAACGTGCGCAGAGATAGCGCGTGATGGCATTGGATTCCCAAAGGACGAAACCATCGTCATTGAGCGTCGGCACGAGGCCGTTGGGATTCATCGCGAGATATTCGGCGCTTTTGTTGACGCCAAATTCAAGGCCCGCATCCGTGCGCTCATAGGGCAACCCGAGCTCTTCGAGCGTCAGCACCGCTTTCTGCACATTGATCGAATTGAGCCGTCCCCAGAGTTTCAACATCGCGTCCTCATGTTCTGTTGTCTCATTTCGACCACGCCACGCCGCTCACGGCAATGCCTTGATGGCGGCAGGGCGCGCAGCGCAGCGCCGATACCAGTCTTCGAGCGCGGGATGGGACGCGCGCACCATCGGCAGATTGAGCCAACGATGCACGGGCGGCAACAGCGCGCAATCGGCCATGCTGAACGTCTCGCCCCCAACATAGGCGCATAAAGCCAGCCGCGCATCGAGCATGGCGATGAGAGATTCGCAGGCGATCCGCGCCGCCTCGATCTGCGCGGGCGCAAAGCGCGCAGGCTCGCTCGCCAGCGAATGCAAATGCGGATGGATTGCAGGCATCAGGGCGCATTGCTGCCAATCCATCCAGCTCTCGGCCTGCGCCCGCGCTTTCACATCCTGCGGCCAGAGCCCTGCCGGCGCATGTTGCGCGGCGAGATAGCGGATGATGGCGTTGGATTCCCAGAGCACAAAACCCGCGTCCTCGATCACCGGGATCAGCCCGTTCGGATTCATAGCCAGAAAGGCCGGCGTATCCGTGACGCCAAAGCCTCGGCCTGCATCGATGCGCACATGGGCGAGCGCAAGCTCATGGACGCAGAGCATGACTTTCTGGGTGTTGAGCGACGACATCCGCCCGTAAATGCGCAACATGAACTGGCCCCCGTGTCATGAGCGAGCGCCGCGCAGCCACTCTTGCCATTGTGCGCGCGTGCCGGCAAAGGCATTGCGATCGACCTTGCCACGAATGCCCGCCACATAACCATCCGACTGATATTGCCAGAACGCCCAGCCGCGCCCCGGATAAGTGATGGGCGGCGAATGTTTGGTGCTGCGCACCCAGACTGGATAGTCCGAAAACTCGTTGGGATGCATGACGTGCTGGTAGAAATCGACCGTCACGTAAATGATCGGCTTCTTGCCGTAATGGCGCTCCATGTCCTGCAACATAAGCCGCATGTCGGCGAGAACCTCGTCACGCTGAAGCGTGCGCTTGCAACTGGCCGATGTCGGCGTCGCCTCGACATCGAGCACGGGAGGCAGCGCCTCGGGATCAATCGGCACATTCTGCTTGAACCAGCCGATTTCCTCATGGGGTGCGCGGCACCACCAAACAAAATGATAGGCGCCGCGCGGCACGCCCGCCGCTCTTGCGCCAGCCCAGTTCTCGGCAAATTTCGCGTCCAGATGATTGGCGCCCTCGGTTGCCTTGATCCAAGCAAAATCGACGCCTGACGCGCGGACGGACTGCCAGTCGATATCGCCCTGATATTTGGAAACATCGATGCCATGCACCGGGAAATCGCTCGGGTAAGGCCCGTTGAATTGTGATTTCGGCGGCACTTTCGGTCCGCCTGCGCAAGCAGCAAGACCAAAAGCGACAAGGGCGAAGACTGCGGGACGCAGCAGGGGAGCAAGCATGTTTCTCATGCCGCACAAACTAGCCGCGACACGGTAATGCTTGGTTAAAAACGCCTTATCAGAGCTTGAACCAAAGCGTCGCAATGCCAAGGAAGGCGAAATTTCCCACGACATCGGTGACAGTCGTCACAAACGCGCCCGAGGAGACCGCAGGATCGGCATCGAATCTGTCGAGGATCATCGGGATCATGATGCCACCCAGCGCGCCTGCAATCATATTGGTCAGCATGGCGAGGCCGATGACAAAACCAAGGCTCGCCATGCCAAACCATGTGCCGGCAGCAACGCCGGTGATGATGCCAAAACCGATTCCGTTGAGACAGCCGACAAACAATTCGCGGCGCACGACGCGCATTGCATTGGCGCGCGTCAATTCACGTGTCGCAAGCGCGCGCACTGCAATCGTCATGGTCTGCGTCGCGGCATTGCCGCCCTGGCTCGCAACGATAGGCACCAGCACCGCCAGCGCCACCATCTGCTGCACCTGCCCCTCGAAGAGACCGATGACGGAGGAGGCAAGAAACGCCGTGAGGAGATTGACGAGCAGCCAGAGAAAGCGGCTGCGCGTGATCCACCACACGGTGTCGGACAATTCTTCGCTCGCGCTCACGCCACCGAGCGCGCCAATGTCTTCAGCCGCTTCTTCGCGGATAACGTCGACGATGTCATCGATGGTGATGACGCCCACCAGCCTGTCGGCCTCATCGACCACCGGCGCGGAAATGAGATTGTAACGCTCGAAGAAACGCGCGACCTCTTCCTGGTCTTCCGTGACCAGCACGCGGCGGCGATCGGGATCCATGAGTTCATCGAGGCGCGCACTGCGCCGCGCGCGCACGAGACGGTCGAGAAAAACATTGCCGAGCAGGCGATGAGCAGGATCGACGACGAAGACCTCGAAAAAGGAATCGGGCAGCTCTTCGTCTTCAATGTCGTGAATATGATCGAGCGTCTGGCCAGCGGTCCAGAACGGGGGCGTGCGCACGAAGGTCGTCTGCATCAGACGGCCAGCGGAATTTTCCGGATAATCGAGCGAGCGCTGAATCGCGAGGCGGTCGAGCGCCGGCAGCGCTTCGAGAATTTCTTCCTGATCTTCGCGGTCGAGATATTCGAGAATGGTGACGGCGTCATCGCTCTCGAGGTCGCGCATGCCCTCGGCGACGGTCTCTGTCGGCAGTTCTTCGAGAATGTCCTCGCGTACGCGCTCATCGACTTCGGTCAGCGCGGCAAAGTCGAAATGATCGCCGAGCAATTCGATGAAATGCGAGCGCAGATCGGCATCGAGCGCCTCGATCAACGCGCCGACATCGGCCTCATGCAGATCGCCCGCGAGAAGGCGCAAGGCCTCCGCGTCATTGGTATCGATGGCATGGGCGACGGAGTCGACAAAGGCAGGACGCAACTCGCCATCGGAATCGCGAAGCCCGGCCATCGCCGCAGGTGCCTTTTCTTCTTCAAGGTCGGCCATGGGCGGGAATCCGGTCTGCATGCTTCGCTGTTCGCTCTTTAAAGAGCGGATATGCCAAGTCAATGACACATTGAATCAGGATGTCGTGCAAGGCATCGCATCGCGCGGAGGCACACGGACGCATCGCATGCAGAAAAACGCGCTGTCGGGGAAAGTGCGCCGAGCTCGCAGGCTCAGGCGTGCATGCGGACACACATCTTGTGAACATCCTTGCGGATGTCACAACGTGGCCTTTAAGGCCGTGTATCTTGCAGTGAAGATCTTGGTGCGGCCAAGAAGACTCGAACTTCCACCCCGGTTAAAGGACTAGCACCTCAAGCTAGCGCGTCTACCAATTCCGCCATGGCCGCACTTGTAAATGACTGGCTCGCTCGCCCGTCACTTGGTAGGCGGCTCGTCTAACAAATGGTTTGCGGTATGACAAGCGCTGATCGCTGCTTTTCGTGCGCTTTCGCAAATGAACCGCTATATCCAAGGGATAAATCGATCCGGAGCCCCAACGTGCCCATTGCCCCCGTCACATCGAGCCGCGGCGAGATCATGCGTCCGATGGCGCCCGTTGAAGATTCGCCGCCGGTCGAATGGCGCATCAGCGAAGGCCTCACGGCTTATGCCGAGGCTGTCGCCTTCATGGAGGCGCGCGCGGACGCCATTGCCGCGGGCGAAGCGGCCGAGCTGGTCTGGCTCGTGGAACATCCCCCGCTCTATACGGCGGGAACCTCGGCGCAGGACGGCGATCTCGTCGACGCGCGTTTCCCGGTCCACCGCACGGGGCGTGGCGGCCAATTCACCTATCACGGCCCCGGACAGAGGGTCGCCTATGTCATGCTCGACCTGAAGCGCCGCACGCCCGATGTGCGCGCCTTCGTGGCCGCGCTCGAGGATTGGATCACGGCGACGCTGGACGCCTTCAACGTGCGCGGGCAGCGGCGTGAGGACCGCGTCGGCGTCTGGGTGGCGCGGCCCGACAAGGGCGCGGGCGCGGAAGACAAGATCGCCGCCATCGGCATCCGCCTGCGCCGCTGGGTGACCTTCCACGGCATTTCGCTGAATGTGGAGCCAGATCTCGACCATTTCACCGGAATCGTGCCCTGCGGCATCTCTGTGGCCCGCTATGGCGTCACAAGTCTCGTCGATCTCGGCCTGCCGGTGACCATGCCGGAGGCCGATTCGGCGTTGCGCGCCGCCTTCGAGACGATTTTCGGCCCCACTGTTTAAGCGCTCAGGGCTGGAGAATTTCCAGCCGCAAGGTCACCCCCTGTTCGAGCAGGGCGCGGCCAGGCATGACGGGAAGCTCGGGCGCAGGCTCGCTGGCGCTCAGCGCGCGCGCCAGAGGCTGATCGAGCGGCACGCGGCCACCACGCTCCTCGGTGATGGAGATAACCCGCCCAGCCTTGCCCCCTGCGGCTTCCACGAGCCTTCGGGCGCGCGAAAGCGCAGACTTGACCGCCTCGACGCCAAGCCGGGCGCGCTCCTCGTCAAGATTGGCGACCTCGAACATAGGTGTGGCGACCAGCCCGCCCGCTGCCGTGGCGACGGTGATGATTTTCGGGATTTTCTTGAAATCGGTCACGCGCACCTGAAAGCTCACGTCGCCGCGCACGCCGCCGGGCACGCGCCGCTCGATGCGCTTGCCGCCCTCCTCCTCGGTCGTGGTCGTGTAGATGATCGAGAGCAGCGGACCATTGAGGCGCACATTGGGCTCGGCCAGTCCGATCTGGCTCAACGCATCGACGAGCTGGCGCGATTTCTCCGCCAGATCGCGCGACACCTCCTCGGCGCTCGCCATTTCGGAACGCAACGTAAAGGGCACGAGCGCACGATCAAAGGCAGCTTCGCCCCGCGCCAGGCCGCTCACCTGCACGAAGGGAACGCCAGGCTCAAGCTCGGCCGCGTGCAAAGCCAAAGGCGCGGCCGGGACGCAAAGACCAAGAACAAGCGCGCAAGCCAATCGGCTCGGGGTCGTTTGATGCATGACGTCCTTCCTTGTGTTTGGGAAGGCCAGCCTTGGCATTTATTGGGGCGCGAGTGTGACCATCAGGCTGTGGGCAGCACGGCAAAGCCAGAGCCGCGATGGGGCGCAAGATCATCCTCGATGGCCGGGCGCACATCCACCCTGTCAACGCGCGAGGCCTGTGGCCCGCGTCCGCAGGCTTCGGCCAGCGCCGACACGGCATCCGCGTCGCCCGAGAACAGCGCCTCGACGCTGCCGTCGTGGCGGTTGCGCACATAGCCCGAAAGCCCGCGCCCGCGCGCCTCGCGTGCCGTCCATTGGCGGAAACCCACGCCCTGCACCTTGCCCGCAATGCGCAGATGAATGACCAGCATTTCAATCATCCTTCCCCCGATCGAGCGGGGAGGCAAAACGCGGGCGCACTTTGGGAGGTTCGACCAGCGGGGCTTTTGTAGCTGGCGCGCGCTGTTCGGCGACAGGCGTCAGGCGCACAAGCTCACGCAGATAGGCTTCCGGCAAATTCCACTGCCGGGCTGCGGCAAGCACGCCGCCCATATAGCCCGGCAAAGCCACGCCGCCCGCGCCATTGCGCCCGACATAGATCAGCGCACGCCCGGAGCCGCCCGCCGCCTTGATGACTGGCTGCTCGATCTTGGCATAAAGCCCGCGCGCGACATCCTCATAGACATCCAGCGCGCGCAGATCCGCGAGCGTCAGATCCCACAACACCCCATGCACGACGCCAGAAGGATCGCGCATCACCGAGGCATAACCCTCGGCCATGATGACAAAGCGATGGCGCATGAGGCGCGCAACGCCAACCACCCGCGCGCCGGGGCAACGCAGGGCCATGGCCTGCGCATCCATGTTTGAACCATAAGCAAAATGAAGCGGCATGATTTTGTTTTAGCGCGCTCTGCGGAAAATTCCCTAATCAAAGTATCGACGGCGCGCCGAGCACATCCGGGAGAGAGCAGTTTTTTGCGTTTTGGCATCGAAAGGCAGCTTGCGCCCGCGTGCGAATGATCAGACGAAAGCAACCGCAATGTTGAGTCTTGCCCGCGTATTCGCAGCGCATTTTCACAAACCTACGCGACTGCATAAAACCAAGAGGCGAAAAGAGATACCAGGCGCAACCTTTAGTTAGTGGCATGGCTCAGCTTTGGATGTCACCCGTCGCGGGTTTTCAACATCGAGGAAGCTCTCAGATATGTCCGAGAATGCCAAATCAGAAGCTGTTGCGCCATCTGGCGCGTTTGCAACGCCGATCACCCCCCGAAGCGACAATATTTACATTGATGCGCTGACCTGGGGGGCGAAGTGGGGCTGGACCGTGGGCGCGCCCCACGTCATATCCTATTATCTTGATGGCAACAGCATGACCCCGGAAGTACGTGACTTATTCCGGCGTGCATTCGACTCGATCGAGGCGTCTGTGGACATCAAGTTCGAGGAAACGTCGGACAGATCGACAGCTACGTTCGTTGAAACTGTGAAGGACGATTTCTTTTTTAATGGAGCCGTTGCGGTTCATTATTTGCCCGGGAATACCCAAGTCAGCGGCTCCTACCTGGCGAGTGCTCTGAGCAAGAATATCGTATTGCACGAGATAGGGCACGCACTCGGGTTGGTTCATGCATTTGCCGATGTCACCTCGCCCGGTTTGCCCGGCGCCTCGAATTCCGGCAATACTGGCGACTACGGCCAAAACTCGTTCATGTATACAATGATGTCCTATGCTGGCCTTGTGCCTGATACTCCCATGGCGCTCGACATCGCGGCCCTGCAATGGCTCTATGGCGAGAACAAAAGCACAAACAAGGGCAATACCACCTACACGCTTGGGTCCAGCTCCCTGGGAATGGCATGTATCTGGGATACCGGCGGCGTCGATACCATCGCCTATGACGGGGACAGACGCGCTTATATATCGCTTGTCGCTGCTACGCTGGACGCCAGCCCCACCGCCGGCGGCGTGCTTAGCTATGCCATGAATTTGGCCGGAACTGTTGAGGGGCAAGGTTATACGATCGCCCATGGCGTGCGCATCGAGAATGCCAGCGGTGGCAGCGGCGACGACACGCTGATCGGAAATCAATATGCAAACATCCTGCGGGGTAATGGCGGAGCCGATCTCCTCGATGGCGCAGACGGATTGGATTATCTTTATGGCGGCGCGGGCAACGACACGCTGATAGGCGGAGACGGAAACGACGTCCTGTGCGGCAATGCCGACGATGACTTGATCATGGGCGGCTCGGGCCGCGACAGTCTGGTTGGCGGAGACGGGAACGACACACTTCAGGGCTGTGCGGGAAGCGACACATTGCAGGGCAATGCAGGCGCCGATCTGCTCATCGGCGACGGTGATGATATTGCGACCTACATCTCCGACCTCAATCGCTTCCGCCTGGGTTTCCTGAGCGATGGCCGTTTCAGCGTGCGTGATGCGTCTGGCGAAACGGACATTCTGGATGGGATCGGACGAATCCAATTTGCCGATCAAGCGCTTTCCATCGCGGATCTGATCATGCGCGGAACCGATGCAGCCGAGATTTTATCGGCCCGCGCGGCGGGGATGGGCGTTTTCGCCGGCGCCGGAAACGACACTCTTGCAAGCCTGCCCGGCGGCGACACGCTGTTTGGTGAAGATGGTGACGATCTCTTCATCGGCGCAAGCGGCAATGACATGCTCTATGGCGGCGAGGGGAACGATACCGCAGTTTACGCCGGCCACCGGCAGGACTACTCGATCAGATATCTGAACGACGGCCGACTGAGCATATACCGCGCGGGTTCGACCGACATTCTGGACGGCGTCGAGATGATCCGGTTCGACGATCAGACCCTCCTCGCCTCGAGCCTCCCGCTCAATGGCACAAGTCAAGCTGACGACCTTACCGCGCCTGCCGCCGGTGTTCCTGTCTTTGCCTATGGCGGCGACGACACATTGCGAAGCGGCGCTGGCAGCGACACACTTTATGGACAGGCCGGGCGCGACCTGTTCCTGGGAAGTGCAGACGGGTCAGATCGACTGGACGGCGGGCTGGACAGCGATCGGGCCGATTATTCCGGCCTCAAAGGCACTGCCGGCATTCGCGCAGAATTCGCGGCGTCCAATCCGTCGCGGGCAAGTGTTGTGAAAACGGGCGGAACAGACACGCTCGTCAACATCGAGCACTTGATAGGTTCGGGCGGCGCCGACACGATCATCGCTTACGGCGGCAATCAAACGCTTGAGGGCGGCGCTGGCGATGACTTCATTTCGGGCGCGGGCGGCCAACTCCTGATCGGTGGCGAGGGCAAAGATACGCTCACCGGGGGAGCCGGGGACCAAATGTTCAGGGTCGCCGATGACCTTGCCTATGGCGGAGAGGGCCGAGACACGTTCTATGTCGGCGCGGGTTCAAACACTATCTTTGGCGGCGACGCCGGGAGCGACGACGGGTTCGATACGATTATCTATGAGGACGTCGGCCTGTCGGCGGCTCTCTTTCGCGGCATAGTGAAAAAAATCGATCCTAAAGGCGGGGCCGCCGGCGTCGACTATATCTATGGGATCGAGGCGTTCGGCGGATCGCGGTTTGATGACGGGATTTTGGGGGCCGACCGAAACGAGACGTTCATCTTCTCCGGCGGAAATGACATGATCGATGGTGGCGGAGGGGAGGACACGTTGAGCTTCCGGAACTACACTTGGTCCGATATCCAGTTCCAGCAGAAAGATGGCGTTCTCAACGCTGTTACGGACATCGGCACGACGGCGCTGGCCAACGTGGAGAAGTTCCGCTTTGCGGACGGGATGACAATATCCATTTCCGACCTCAAGCTGTGATGCCCTTGGTTCGATAAAAAAAGCCCGGCATGCCTTGAAGGCTGCCGGGCTTGAATGCTGCGTGCCTCACCCCGATACGGTCAGGGCGAGGCACCGTCGCATATCTCACGAAAATTCCATGATCACCGCATCGACGGCGAGGCTGTCGCCTTCCTTGGCGTTGATCTTGGTGACGGTGACATCGCGCTCGGCGCGGAGCACGTTTTCCATTTTCATGGCTTCGACCATGCAGAGCGCTTCGCCAGCCTTCACCTCCTGCCCCTTCGTGACGAGAATGGCTTTCACCAGTCCCGGCATCGGGCAGAGCAGCGTCTTCGATGTGTCGGCGAGTTTCTTCTCGGGCATGAGCGCGAAGAGCTCGGCCTCGCGGCGCGTGAAGACGCGCGCCTCGACGCTGACGCCACGGTGCGAGAGCAGGAAACCGTTGAGGATCGGGCGCACCTGCACCGCTGTCAGATCGCCATCGACCGTGCCGCGCCAGACGCTGTCGCCCGGACGCCAATCGGACGCCAGACGATGGGCATGCGCGCTCTCGTCATCGAAGCGCACGAGCAAGGCATCGTCGCCCGGTTCGATCTGAATATCGAAGCGCGTCTTGGCAAGCACCACCGCGCGCTCGCGCTGGAACGTCACCGCGCGTTGCGTCGGCAATTGGCCCGAGATGAGGCGCTTGCGCTCATTGAGTACGTGATCGACGGCAGCTGCCACCGACACCAGCACATGCGCTGTCTCGCCTTCGGCTACCAGCGGGGAAAACCCGTCAGGATATTCTTCCGCGATGAATCCCGTTGAAAGACGGGCATCTTTCCACCGCTGATGCTGCATCAGCGAGGACAGGAAGGGAATATTGTGGCGGATGCCATCGATGTAGAAATCATCGAGCGCGCGCGCCTGCGCTTCAATTGCGGTGAGGCGATCACCCGCATGGGTCACGAGCTTGGCAATCATCGGATCGTAGAAGATCGAGATTTCGCCGCCCTCGAAAACGCCGGTGTCATTGCGCACCGTAATGCCGTCATGCGTGCCTTCCGCCGGCGGGCGATAGGCGACCAGACGACCGGTGGAGGGCAGGAAGTTGCGCGTCGGATCTTCCGCGTAAATGCGGCTTTCCACGGCCCAGCCGTGCAGCTTCACATCCTGCTGCTTGATGGAGAGCACTTCGCCCGCAGCCACGCGGATCATCTGCTCGACAAGATCGACACCCGTGACAAGCTCCGTCACCGGATGCTCCACCTGCAGGCGGGTGTTCATTTCGAGAAAGAAGAAGCTCTTGTCCTGCCCGGCGACAAATTCCACCGTGCCGGCAGAATCGTAATCGACCGCCTTGGCCAGCGCGACGGCCTGCTCGCCCATTTTCCGGCGCGTCTCTTCATCGAGCAGCGGCGAGGGAGCTTCCTCCACGACCTTCTGGTTGCGGCGCTGGATGGAGCATTCACGCTCGCCCAGATAAATCACATTGCCATGCTTGTCGCCGAGCACCTGAATTTCGATATGGCGCGGCTCGACGATAAATTTCTCAACAAACACGCGATCATCGCCAAAAGACGAGAGCGCTTCGGATTTGGCGCGCGCGAAACCTTCCGCCACTTCCTCGCGGCTATAGGCGATGCGCATGCCCTTGCCGCCACCGCCCGCCGAGGCCTTGATCATCACCGGATAGCCGATCTCGTCGGCGATCTTCACGGCATGGTCCGGGCTTTCGATCACACCGAGATAGCCCGGCACGGTCGTCACCTTCGCGGCATTGGCGAATTTCTTGGATTCGATCTTGTCGCCCATCGCAGCAATGGCGCGCGGATTGGGGCCGATAAAGACGATGCCGTTTTCCTTCAGCGCATGGGCAAAGGCCTCGCGCTCGGAGAGGAAGCCATAGCCCGGATGCACAGCCTCCGCGCCTGTCTGCTTGCAGGCGGCGATGATCTTGTCGATGACAAGATAGGAGTCGGAGGCGGCCGGCGGGCCGATATGCACGGCCTCGTCGGCCATTTCGACATGGAGCGCATCCTTGTCGGCATCGGAATAGACGGCAACCGTCTTGATACCCATGCGCTTGGCCGTCTTGATGACACGGCAGGCGATCTCGCCACGGTTGGCGATCAGAATTTTCTTGAACATGCGCGCCCCGGAATGACCCGGCGCGCGTCGACGCCGGGCGGAAAGGTTCGCGTCCATCTTTATGGCGGCGCAACATGGCCGTCCATTCGCCTATCGGGGAAGCCCCGCTGAAGTTTGCGGGCTTTTCCCGTTCAAAGCCCCCTGCCCTCAGGCCGCGGCGACATATTTCTCGAGGCCCGGCCAGGTCGCGGCGCGGCTTTTCACGCCCGACAGGAAGCTCGCGGGAACCTGATGGGCCTCGGCCAGAATGTTGACCAGCAGCGCAAGGCGCGTCGGCGTGGCGGCCTCGTCGGCGCGCGCCAGCACCCAATCGGCCTGTTCGGGGCTCAGCACGCCGGTCGGGCGCGACTGCCAGACCACATGGTCGGTGATGGCCTCGACGAAAAGCGCCGTCCAGGACTGGCATTTCTGCGAGGGGGCGGCATCAATCTCAAACAGCGCCTCGGCTTCGGCGCGGGTGACAAAGCCGAATTTCAGGACGCGGCGACGCAGCCGCGTGACGTCTTCTTCGCTCAGCATGGGACGGGACGCCAGCGCTGCAATGGATGCGCGGGGGGTGTCGCCCTGAAGGGCCTGATACGCAAACTGGCTCATAATGGCCTCACTCAAACTCTACGCCTCTACATCGATGCGTACAGGATTGAGCCTGGCTCCTTACCCTTGTGTGAATCTGTCGCCGCCCCCTGGATTCAGGGTTAAGCGGCGTCAAACTTTTGGGGTTAAGCGGTTCGGAATCGTTGTGGTTTCCAAAACCTGAATCGGGCACGCGCCCGCGCACAATGCCGGAGAAAGACTTGCCAGCGACGCTTTCGCGCGCCATGTCAGGCCGACCAAAGCCCCAGAGACAGACATGACCTTTTCCGCCGGCCTTCACCACATCACCGCGCTTTCGGGCAATATCCGCCGCACGCATGATTTCTACACGCGCTTGCTCGGCCTGCGCCTCGTGAAACGCACGGTAACGGCCGAGGATCAGGCGAGCTGGCACCTGACCTTTGGCGATGAACTGGGCACGCCGGGCGCGTGCCTGTCCTTCATGTCCTGGGAAGATACCCGCGCGGGCGTGCCGGGCGCGGGCGAGGCTGTCACCATCGCCCTGGCCATTCCCCCGGGCAGTGCGCCGTTCTGGAGCGAGCGGCTGGCGGATGAGGGCATCTCAATCGCGCTCGATCACGGGTCCAGCACCCCGGTCATCGCCTTTCACGATCCCGATGGCATCGGCCTTGAACTGGTGGAAGAGCCGGTGCGTGGCGAAAGCCATCCGCACACGACCATGGACGTTCCGCTCGATCGCGCGATCACCGGCCTCTCGGGTGCGACTTTGCTGGTGGAGGATATTGAGGCCAGCGCGCGCGTGCTGATGGATGTGCTGGGCTGGCGCGAAAGTGGCCGCGCGCATTTGCCGGGCTTCGAGCGCGTGCGCTTCACCATGCCTGACAGCACCTCGCAAGGCGCGCGCATCGAATTGCTGCAAGGCGAAGGCGCACCCACCGCCAAACGCGGCGCCGGCTCGATCCACCACATTGCCTTTCGCGCGGCCGACGATCAGGCGCAGGCCGACATGGTGGCAGCGCTGCGCAAGCTCGGCATCGAAACAACGCCGCCAATCGACCGCACCTATTTCCGCGCGGTCTATTTCCGCGAGCCCTCGGGCGTGCTGCTCGCCATTGCGACAGACGGGCCGGGCTTTGGCGTTGACGAGAATATCGAACGGCTCGGCGAGCGCTTGATGCTGCCGGAGACGCTGGAAGAACAGCGCCTGAAGATCCTGACGCGATTGCCCGACCTGTAAGCCGTCATCGCTGTGCAGGCTCACGCATCAGCTGACCGGAAACCTCTCCCTCCCCCTTATGGGGAGGAAGACTCAGCCGAAGGCTGAGCGAGGTGGGGGTCGCACAATTCCATCGGGTAGAGATCTGTGTCCGGCGCTCGCAATGGCGGCGCTGGTTTTGAAGCCCGCCTTACAACGGAATATTGTCGTGCTTCTTCCACGGATTCTCCAGCTCCTTGTGGCGGAGCGCGGCGAGTGCGCGGGCGAGGCGGCGGCGGGTGGAATGGGGCATGATCACCTCATCGATATAACCGCGCTCGGCCGCGACGAAGGGCGAGAGGAAGCGCTCCTCATATTCCTTGGTGCGTGCGGCGATCTTGTCCGCATCGCCGATATCCTGACGGAAGATGATTTCCACCGCGCCCTTGGCGCCCATCACCGCGATCTGCGCGGTGGGCCAGGCATAATTGGCATCGCCCCGCAGATGTTTTGAGCTCATCACATCATAAGCCCCGCCAAACGCCTTGCGCGTGATGACAGTGACTTTCGGCACTGTGGCTTCAGCATAGGCAAAGAGCAATTTCGCGCCGTGCTTGATGAGCCCGCCATATTCCTGCGCGGTGCCCGGCAGAAAGCCCGGCACGTCGACGAAGGTCACCAGCGGAATTCCGAACGCATCGCAAAAACGCACGAAACGCGCGGCTTTCCGCGAGGCATCTGAATCCAGCACGCCTGCCAGCACCATCGGCTGATTGGCGACAATGCCGACGCTGCGGCCATCGATGCGGGCAAAACCCGTCACGATGTTTTTCGCATGCGCCTCCTGAATTTCGAAGAAATCGCCCTCGTCGACAATTTTTGCGATCAGCTCCTTCATGTCATAGGGCTTGTTCGGATTGTCGGGCACCAGCGTATCGAGCGACATGTCGAGGCGGTCGCTGGCATCGAACGTCGGCCATTCGGGCACGTCGTCGCGATTGGACGCGGGCAGGAAATCGATCAGGCGGCGCATTTGCAGCAGCGCCTCGACATCATTTTCGTAAGCACGGTCGGCAATCGAGCTCTTGGTGGCATGCACGGAGGCGCCGCCAAGCTCTTCGGCCGTCACCGTCTCGTTGGTGACGGTTTTCACGACATCGGGCCCGGTCACGAACATGTAACTCGTGTCCTTCACCATGAAGATGAAATCGGTCATGGCAGGCGAATAGACATCGCCCCCCGCGCACGGGCCCATGATCAGCGAGATCTGCGGAATGACGCCCGAGGACAGCACATTGCGCTGGAACACCTCGCCATAACCACCCAGCGCCGCCACGCCCTCCTGAATGCGCGCGCCGCCCGCATCGAACAGGCCGATGATCGGCGCGCGGTTGCGCAGCGCCATATCCTGCACCTTGGTGATCTTGGCGGCATGGGTCTCCGACAGCGAGCCGCCGAAAACCGTAAAATCCTTGGCAAACACATAAACCGTGCGCCCGTTGACCGTGCCCCAGCCGGTCACCACCCCGTCACCGGGGATCTTGGCGCCCTTCTCCATGCCAAAATCCGTGCAGCGATGCTGCACGAACATGTCGAATTCCTCGAACGACCCATGATCGAGCATCAGCTCAATCCGCTCCCGCGCTGTGAGCTTGCCCCGCTTGTGCTGGGCATCGATGCGCGCCTGCCCGCCGCCCAGCCGCGCCTCGGAGCGACGTTCTTCAAGAATTTCAAGGACATGCTTCATGGGGCGGCCTCAGGATGCGGGAGTCTGGGAGCAACAGACCCGAGCTTTACCATGCTGCGCCGCACTGGGGGAATGCTACGGAGGGAGGGGGTTACACCCACACATCTCATCCGCTTCGGGCGTGGTCGAAACACGCACCACGCGCGCGGGAGAGGGGCCCTCGGGCGCTGTCCTTCTCCCGGAGGGAGAAGGTGGCACGCGGAGCGTGACGGATGAGGGGTTACTGACTCCGCCGGTGAGGTTGCAGCCCCTCACCCGGCTCCTTCGGAGCCCCCCTCACCCGGCCATGCGCATGGGTGCGGGCGCGCCGGCCACTTCGAAACGGCCGACGAGTTCTGACAATTCGCGGGCTTCGCCGGCGAGGTTGCGGCCCACGATTGTCATTTCGTCGGCCATGGCCGCGTTTTCACGCGTGGCCTGGTCCATCTGGTTGGCGTTTGAATTGATTTCGGCCAGTCGGCGCGCCTGATCCTGCGCGGCCGAGGCGATGCCCGTCACCAGCACGTCGATTTCACCGACCTTGCCTGCCATGCGCGCCAGCGCCTGGCCGGTCTTGCCGACCAGGTTGACGCCCATGTCGACCTGCTGCGTGGAGGCGGAAATCAGGCCCTTGATCTCTTTCGCCGATTCCGCCGAGCGCTGGGCGAGCGCGCGCACTTCCTGCGCGACCACAGCAAAGCCCCGGCCCGCATCGCCGGCGCGGGCGGCTTCGACGCCGGCGTTGAGCGCCAGCAGGCTCGTCTGGAAGGCGATCTCGTCGATGACGCCGATGATCTTGGCGACTTCGGTAGCTGAGGTGTGGATGGCGCTCATCGCCTCCACCGCGCGGGCAACAACATCCCCGCTTTCCTCAGCCTCCGTGCGCACGGCGCGCACGCTCTGGCGCGCGTGGTCGGCGCCTTCGGCTGTGCCGGCCAGCGTCTGCGTCATTTCGGAAAGTGCGGCGACAACCTGTTCCAGCGCGGCGCTCTGGGCAGCGGCGCGGCGCGCGAGACTATCCGTGCCGGTGGCGATGTCATCGGTGCCGCTGCGCGTGTTCTGCGCCGAGCGCGCAATCACGTCGACCACTTGCGCAAGTGCTGCAATGGCAGCGTTGAAATCCTCGCGCAGGCGCTGATATTCGGATGGGAAACGCGGCTGGATGGCGCAGGTGAGATCGCCCTGGGCAAGGCGCGTCAGCGCGCCGGCCAGCGTGTTGAGCACAAGGCGTCGCTCGTCCTCCGCCGCCTGCTCGACAGTGCGCTGGCGCAGCGAGGCTTCTTCTGCGGCGGCGCGCTGGCGTTGGGCCTCGGCTTCCGCATCGAGGCGGCCCAGCATGACATCCTTGAAGATTGCGAGCGCTTTGGCCATCCGGCCGATTTCATCCTGGGTGGTCGCCTGGGGCATGTCCACATCGAGATGGCCACCGGCGAGCCGATCGAGCGCGTTGGTGATGTTGCGGATCGGATGGAGGATGGCGCGGCGCGCCAAAAAGACGAGCGCGAGACCAAAGGCCAGGCCGAGCCCGAGCAGCGCCGGCATCAGATAATGCGCAAGCGCAACCATCTTCTGTGCATTGGCCGCATCTGTTTCGGCAGCTTCGGTCACCTTGTCGGCGACAAAATCCATCGAGCCCTGCAGTTCGTTGAACAGGTCTTCGAGCCGCGCCATGCCGCGCTTCATGGCGGGAATGTCTGTCTGTGACAGCGCAACAAGTTCGCGCGAGACAGCGACATATTCGCCAACGGGTTTTTTCAGTCCTTCGAGGCGCGCGCGCACATCGGGCGCGACATCGGCCACGGCATTGAGGCCGATGTTCTTGATGAAGGTTTCAGCATGTTCGCCGGAATCCTTGTTGAGCTCCTCGAAATTGATGTGCAGCTCCGGGTCGGTGGACGCCAGCGCCGCAAAGACATCGCCGCGCAAGGCGTCATGCACCATGTCCGCGCCCATGTGATTGCGCAGCACCGCAGCCGATGTAATCGCCCGCTCAAGCCCGCCCGACAGCGAGAAGGCCACCCACATGCCAACGCCTGAACTTGTCGCGCAGAGCGAGATCACGGCAAGCGCGGCAAAAGTAATTTTTTGCGAAAGAGACAGCGAACGCATAAGCGCACCATTTGAAAGTAAAAAAATAAAAAGCACCCGCAATCAAGTCACTTTTTGTCAGCTCGCGATGCGCCAATCCTGATTCCGATGCGTGCTCTCGCTCACGCCAAACCGGCCGACGAGCTTGGAGAGGCCATCGGCCTCGCCAGACAGGTTGCGGCCAACCGTTGTCATTTCTTCCGCCATGGCGGCGTTCTGGCGGGTGGCTCGGTCCATCTGGTTGGCGCTTGAATTGATCTCGGCGAGGCGCTGGGCCTGATCTTGCGCCGAGGCGGCGATGTCGCAGACCAGCGCGTCGATTTCCCCGACCTTGCCCGCCATGCGCGCGAGCGCCTGGCCGGTTTCGCCCACCAGGCTGACGCCCATATCGACCTGCTGCGTGGAGGCCGAAATGAGCCCCTTGATCTCCTTTGCCGATTCCGCCGAGCGCTGGGCCAGCGCGCGCACTTCCTGGGCGACCACCGCAAAGCCCCTGCCCGCATCGCCCGCGCGTGCGGCTTCGACGCCAGCGTTCAGCGCCAGCAGACTCGTCTGGAAGGCGATTTCGTCGATCACCACAATGATCTTGGCGACCTCGGTTGCAGAACTATGGATGGCGCTCATGGCCTGCACCGCGCGGTTGACGATTTCGCCGCTCTTCTGCGCATCGCCGCGCACATCGCCGACACTCTGACGCGCCTTTTCGGCGCCCTGCGCCGTCGAGCGAAAGCCCCCTGTCATGGCGTCGAGTGCGGCCACAATCTGTTCGAGGCTTGCGGCCTGCGAGGCCGTGCGCTGGGAGAGATCTTCCGCGCCGCCCGCAATTTCGGTGGTGCCGAGGCGGGTGGCTTCGGCCGCGCGCGCAATGGTTCGCACCACGCCGTCGAGGCTCGCAATTGCCGCGTTGAAATCATCGCGCAGCTTGGCATATTCAACCGGAAAATTCTGTGCGATGCGGAAGGTGAAGCGCCCCGCCGCGAGCTGATCGAGCGCTTCGGCAAGGGCTGCAACCACGCCGTTGCGCTCCTCTTCGGCAAGGCGCTGCTCGGCCTCGTGGCGCAGGCGCTCGGCATCGGCGCGCTCGCGTTGCTGGCGGGCCTCGACTTCGGATTGACGGCCCTGCATCGCCTCCTTGAACACGGCAAGCGCGCGCGCCATCAGGCCGATTTCATCATTGCTTTTGATACTGGGCACCTTCGTGTCCAGATCGCCTTTGGCGAGCCGGTCGAGCGCACGCGTAATGTTGCGGATGGGATGAACGATGACATTTTGCGCCACGATCGAGAGCGCGAGGGCAAAGGCAATCCCCAGCGCCAGCAGGCCGCCCATGAGATATTTGGCCTGCGCGGCTTTCTGCTTGGCTTCATCGGCATCCGCCTGGGCGGCTTCCGACACTGCGTCGGAGACTTCCGCCATGGCCTTTTCAAGCGTTTTGAACAGCTCGAAGAAGGCCGGCATCTGCACCTTTGCGGCCTCGATATCCGTCTTCGACACATCAAGAATGCGACCGGCGCCCGCAATATATTCCTTCAACGGGCCGCGGACCCGCGCTAGAAGCTCGCGCGTCTGCGGCGTGACCTCGGCAGCCTCGTTATTTGCGATGAATTTTTCAAATTCCTCGGTGTGCTCCTTCAATTCCTTCTCGGCGTCATCGATCGACAATTGCATCGCCGGATCGACAGCCAGCAAAGCGGAATAGACGTCAGCGCGCAGCGCATCATGCGACTGGTCCGCGCCCATGTGGTTGCGCAGCACGGCGCCGGATTGGATCGCGCGGTCGATACCGTTCGAGAGCTTAAAAGCGACCCACATTCCAGCGCCCGAGCTTGTCGCGCAAAGGGCCAAAACGGCCAGGGCTGCAATCGTTGTTTTCCGGCTGATGGACAAAGAGCGCATGGGCAATCCCAAAATAAAAATCAAAAAATCAATGGCGGAAATATATGCGTCCAAAGATTGAATAAACGTGAACTTCACAATTCAAGGTTGTTGCAATTGATACAAAACAAGGCGACGGCATATGCGGCAGGTCAGATTTTGCGCACGCTCCACCACAAGGGAACAGCGCCATGCTGCAGGGATTGAAGAGCCTTTTTGTTGCCGCCGTCTGCCCGGCGGATGAGGAGACCCCCGCCTCGTCCTCCCTGCCCTACGCGCTTTCGCTTGCGGCAAGCGCCGAGGCGCATCTGAGCGCGCAGGTGGCCGCTGTCCGGGTCGTGCTGCCAAGCGCCTCCTCCAGCGCCACTGTGGCTGGCCTGGTCGCCACGGAAAACAGGCGGCTCGCAGCGCTGGCCACCGACCTGGCCGCCGAGTTGCGCGCCGATGCGGCCGCCGCCGGTGTGCCCTGCGCCACGGATGCGCCCCATCTGCCCTATCAGGATCTCGTCCACGCCATGCTGCTGCAAACGCGCGTGCATGATCTCAGCCTGTTCGATGGCGGCCTTGATTCATTCGAGGCGGCGCGCGGGTTGACGGAGGCGGCTCTGTTCCAAAGCGGACGCCCGGTGCTGGTCATCCCGCAAGGCTGCGAGACCTTCGCCTGCAAGCGCATCGTCATCGCCTGGGACGGCAGCATCATGGCCAGCCGCGCCGTGGCAGGCGCCATGCCCTTCCTGCGCGCGGCCCACGAGGTCGAGATCGTTTCGGTGATCGGCGAGAAGGATCTGTCGCGCTCGGTGGCGGGGGCTGAACTCGCCGTGCCGCTCGGTCACCACGGCATATCCGTGACGGTCAAGGATCTGCCGGTGGGCCCGGGTGGCGTGGCCGAGACCTTCCGCGACCAGGCCCATTTGTTCCATGCCGACATGATCGTCATGGGGGCCTACAAGCACGCGCGCCTGCGCGAATGGATCTTGGGCGGCGTCACGCAATCCCTGCTCAGTGAAAGCCCGACGCCCCTGCTCATGAGCCATTGAGCGGGCGCGCTCCCGAAAATGTCATTTCCCCGCACCGGCTGGCCCTGTTGTGCTGGCGGGGGCAGCCAAGCCATTGCAGCCCATCGATAATCGTCAGGGAGGATCTCGCATGAGCATCAGACAGCTGCGGACGCTCGCCTTCGCAACGCTTGCCATGGGCCTTGCGCCGCCGGTTTTCGCGCAAACGGCCGACATGTCGTTTTTCGTGACCAGCGTCGGCCTCGGCAAGGGGGGTGATCTGGGCGGGCTGGCGGGCGCGGATGCCCATTGCCAGAGCCTCGCGACCGCCGCCGGCGCACCCGCCAGGAGCTGGCGCGCCTATCTCTCGACGCAGGGCGCGGGCGCGGTGAATGCGCGCGACCGAATCGGCACGGGACCGTGGAAAAACGCCAAGGGCGAGACCATCGCCACCAGCGTGGAGGATCTGCACAGCCCGGCCAACAAGCTCACCAAGCAAACGGCACTGACCGAAAAGGGCGCCATCGTGAAGGGCCGCGGCGACACGCCCAACACGCATGACGTGCTCACCGGCTCAATGCCCGATGGCCGCGCCTTCGCGGGCGAGGCGGATATGACCTGCAAGAACTGGACAAGCAGCACGGCGGGCACAGCCATGCTGGGCCACGCCGACCGCATCGGGCTCGATGAGACCGAGCCATCGAAATCCTGGAACAGCTCGCATCCCTCGCGGGGGCCAGGCGGGGGCTGCACGCAGGACGACCTCAAAAGCACCGGCGGCGCAGGCCTGCTTTATTGCTTCGCGGTGAATTAGCCGACGTTGCAAGCGGCAGGTTTCAACCTGTCAGCGCAGCCAGCAAATCGGCCGCCGCGCGCATATCGGCCCAGCGCCTTGCGCGGCGCGCCTCGGCTTCATGGTCTGTACCCCAGATGCGGATCTGGAAATCTTCATCCGCATGGCTCGCAGCCCAGGCCGCCTCGACATCCATCGCCCCGCGCACCAGCGCCAGCGAAATGAGGGTCGAGCCTGTCAGCGTGGTCATCACATGCAGGCAGGCAAGCGGCACGGGAGCCGGCAGTTCCGCCACAGCGTGGCGCACAGCCGCCAAAGCGGCTTCGGGCTGGGCAACGTAGAGAATACCTTCCGCCAGCACCATGGACGCGCCGAGCTGCTCGCGCGCGAAGGCGAGCACGGGATCCCACAGTTCCGTCTGCGCCTGCACCAGCGCCTCGGGTTCGGTTGCGCGATAACAGACAAGATCGGAGCCCGCATAACGCACGATTTCATCGCGCACGGCCTCGATCTCGCGCGACACACCATCGAGCGCGGAATTGACGATGCGGGTCACAGGCATTGTGCCGGGATCGATCCATTCGCCCTGCGCCTGCCATTCGGCGGCCAGCAGAAGCGCTGCGTCTTCACGCGGCAAGGCGAGCTTGTTGCGCCCGGGCGTATGGGCCGGGCGGCCATCGAGCAGGAGCATATAGACGCCCTCGCGCAGCTCGACGCTCGCCTGTTTGTAGAAGCGCTTGGGCAAGGTCTTGCGCTGGTCGCGCCGCGCCATCTCGACAGGGTCTATGGCTTCGCCATGAGTGGGCAGCAGGTCTTTTGAAAGGTCTTCACGCATGGTGCACCTTTAATCCCAACAACGGCCCGAGGCGAGCACGCCGGCCAATTCTTCATAGCTTTCGACGAGCTGCCCCGCCCCGCTTGCGCGCAGGCGGTCTGGAGCGTGATAGCCCCAGGTCACGCCTATCGTGCGCACGCCTGCGGCCTTGCCCATCTCCATATCAAAGCTCGTATCGCCAATCATCACGGCGTCATGCGCCAAGGTGCCGGTTTCCTCGAGCGCGGCCAGAACCATCGCCGGATGGGGCTTTGACGGGTGCCCGTCCGAGGTCTGCACATTGGCAAACACATGGTGCCAGTTCTGTTCGTCGAACAGATGGTTGACGCCGCGCAATGACTTGCCGGTCGCAATGCCGAGCATCAGATCCGTGCGGGTGGCGAGCGTGGCAATCGTCTCAGCCGCGCCCGCATAAAGCGGATCGGCAAAAGCAGGATCGAGACGCATCGTCTGCCAGGCTTTGCGATAGCTGTCTGCAAGAGACTCAACCGGCCCCTCCGGCCCGATCAACTCGATGAAGGCCTGCACCAGCGAAAGACCAACAATGGACAGCATCGCCTCGCGCGAGGGCGGCGCAATGCCGTGCGCCGCAAAGGCGCGCGTCTGCGCCTCGACGATGAAATGCTGGCTGTCGACGAGCGTGCCATCGACATCGAAAATGACCAGCTTCACGGCGCAAGCGGCGGCAGTGGAACCGCGTCTTTCGGATTGCGCATCTGCACCGTGTTCATCGCCATCGCAAGCAGGCTGTAATAGCCGTTGATGGCAACGAGATCGATAATGCCCCTGTCACCAAAAAGCGCCTGCGCACGGGCATAAGTTGCATCGCTGACTTTGCGCACAAGCATCAGCTCGCGCGAAAAATCATAAATAGCTGCCTGTTCGGCAGACAGGCCCTCGGGCCGCTCATTGTTGGCGATTGCCTCTACAATGGCAGGCGCAACGCCTGACTTCAGCGCGATGGGCGCATGAACATACCATTCGTAATCATTCGACCAGACACGCGCGATGACGAGAATGGCAAATTCCGACAGCGGACCCGAGATGGAGCAATCGTAGCGCAGGAACGCGCCGAGATATTGCGCACGCTTGAGCACTTCCGGGCTGCGCAGAAGCACTTTGAACGGCCCGTCGGGCTCACGCCCGCGCGTCTCGCGGAAGAAGTCGACCGCGGCCAGCTGCTCGGGCGTATAAGTGTCGGGCGAAATATCCTCGAAGCGCGGCGTGCTCATTCTTCCGGCGCCTCTTCAATCGGATCATAGCTCGACACATCGAAACCGAAGAGATCGAACGTCGTCTGCATATGCGCCGGCAGCGGCGCTGTGACATCGATCGTGCCACCCTTGGGATGGGGGATGATGAGACGGCGGGCCAGCAGATGCAGCTTGTTTTCAACGGTCGCAGGAATGGCGCGCAGCGGATCGGTGCGGCGCGGATCATTCTCCGCGCGACTGCCATATTTGGGATCGCCGATAATCGGATGGCCGATGGCTTCCGCATGTGCGCGCAATTGATGCGTGCGGCCGGTGACCGGCTTCATCGAAAGCCAGGCAAGGCGCGGCGACACTTTGTCGACCGTCGCATAGAAGGTGATCGAATGCTGCGCGTCTTCCTCGCCATGTTTGGCAACGCGCATCTTCTCGGGATCGCGGCGTTCCATGCCGGGCTTGCGCGGGCCCCGCGTATCGCCCATCCCTGCGCCCTTGGCGAGGAAGAGCGAGATGCGGCCCTGCGTCGGCTTGGGCACGCCCTCGACGATGGCCCAATAGATCTTGCGCGCCTGGCGCGAGCGGAAGAGT
>CANBNG010000026.1 GCA_947370975.1 Beijerinckiaceae bacterium | reverse complement strand
TCCAGCGCCGTGTCAAGCCACGCCGCAGGACTGGCGGGGAAGCCCTCCAGATGCACGGATTCGGCATCCGGATAACGCGCCAGCCACGCTTCCTCGCAGGTAAACACCAGAATGGGCGCGAGCCACAGCGTCACCGCGCGGAAAATCTGCTCGATACATTCCAGCGAGGCCCGCCGCGTTGCGCTCGACGGTGCATCGCAATAGAGCGTGTCCTTGCGGATATCGAAATAGAAGGCCGACAGATCGGTGTTCATGAACAAGGACAATTCGGAGATGACCTTGCGGTAATCATAGTCCGCATAGGCTTGGCGGATCACCGGTTCCAGTTCCGCCAGACGATGCAGCATCAACCGTTCGATCTCGCCCATCTGGCTGGCATCGACGCTGTTTTTGGCATCGTAATGGGCCAGCGAGCCCAGCATCCAGCGCATGGTATTGCGCAATTTGCGGTAGGTTTCGACGAAGGTTTTGAGGATTTCCTTGCCGATCCTGAGATCGTCGGAATAGTCGGACGCCGCCACCCACAGGCGCAGGATATCGGCACCGGCATCTTTGATGACATCCTGCGGTGCCGTGACATTGCCGAGCGATTTGGACATTTTCTGTCCCTTCTCGTCCAGCACGAAGCCATGGGTCAGCACCACATCGAACGGCGCACGGCCGCGCGTGCCGCAGCTTTCCAGCAGCGAGGACTGGAACCAGCCGCGATGCTGGTCCGAGCCTTCCAGATACATCACGGTATCGCGGCCCCCGTCCACCTTGCGGCGGGTGCCTGCCAGACCGGGGAAGTGTTTCGGGTCTTCGAGCGTATAGGTATGGGTCGAGCCGGAATCGAACCAGACATCGAGCACATCCATCACCATGTCATAGTCATCGGGCGAGTGGCCGAAGGCGGTCAGGAACCGCTCCTTGGCCCCGTCCTTGAACCACGCATCGCCGCCCTCGGTCTCGAAGGCTTCGGCAATGGCCGCATCGACGCGCGGATCATCGAGCATCTCTTTGCTCTCGTGATGCACGAACACCGTGATCGGCACCCCCCAGGCGCGCTGGCGCGACATCACCCAATCGGGCTTGTTCTCGATCATGCCGCGAATGCGATTCTCGCCCGAGGCCGGCACCCATTGGGTCTGCCCGATGGCCTCGAAAGCCACCGTGCGCAGCGACGGGCCGAGGTTGAATTCCTTGTCAATCGCAATGAACCCAGCAGCTTCGGGCTTGCCCGAAGCGTCCGATGGAGCAAGCCGGAACGGCTTGTCCATCGCAATGAACCATTGCGGCGTGTTGCGGAAGATGACGGGCTTTTTCGAGCGCCACGAATGCGGGTACTGATGCTTCAGGCGACCGCGCGCGACAAGGTTGTCGCGCTCGATGAGCGCCTTGATGACGGCCTCGTTTGCATCGCCCTTGTCGCCCTTTTCGGTGATGACACGCTTGCCCTCAAAGCCCGGCGCATCGGCCGTGTAGAGGCTGTCATCATCGATGGTGAAGGGGATGCGCGTGCTGATGCCACGCTCCGCCAGCATACGGCCAGACGCCATCCAGATTTCAAAGTCTTCGCGGCCATGCCCGGGCGCAGTATGCACGAAGCCCGTGCCGGTGTCGTCGGTGACGTGATCGCCATCGAGCAACGGCACGGTGAAATCGTAGCCGAGCGAGGCCAGTGGATGGGCGCAGACGGTGGCGCTCAGAACATCTGCAGGCACGTCGCCGACCTTGGCGAGACCGATCTTTGCAGTCGAGGCGACAGCTTCGGCGAGCTTGACGGCGAGGACATATTTCTCGCCGACCTTCGGCCCGAAATCACGCTCGTTGGCGGTGACTTCGTACAGGCCGTACTCGATCTTGTGCGAAAAAGAGATCGCGCGATTTCCCGGCAGCGTCCAGGGCGTGGTCGTCCAGATGACGACGAAAACATCGGCGAGCGATCCGGCAACCACCGGAAACTTCACCCACACCATATCGCTCTGGTGATCGTGATATTCAATTTCCGCCTCTGCCAGAGCGGTCTTTTCAACCACTGACCACATCACGGGCTTGGAGCCGCGATAGAGCAGGCCATTGTCCTTGAACTTCATGATCTCGCGCGCGATCTGCGCTTCGGCATGAAAGGCCATGGTCGAATAGGGATGATCCCAATCGCCCGTGATGCCCAGCCGCTTGAATTCCTCGCGCTGCGTGTTCAGCCAGCTCTGCGCGAAGGCGCGGCATTCCTGACGGAATTCGACGACCGGCACATCGTCCTTGTTGCGGCCCTTGGCGCGATATTGCTCCTCGATCTTCCATTCGATCGGCAGGCCGTGGCAATCCCAGCCCGGCACGTAATTGGAATCGAAGCCCAGCATCTGCTGGCTGCGCGCCACCGTGTCCTTGAGGATCTTGTTGAGCGCATGGCCAATGTGAATGTTGCCATTGGCATAGGGAGGGCCATCGTGCAGCACGAAGCGCGGACGCCCGGCGGAGGTCTCGCGGATGCGCTTGTACAGGTCCATCGCCTTCCAGCGGGCGAGGATCTCGGGCTCCTTCTGCGGCAGGCCGGCGCGCATCGGGAAATCCGTGCGCGGCAAATTGAGGGTCTGCGAATAGTCGGGAGCTTGGGACTCGGTCATGTCGTGCTGCGGCTCGAACTGCGGGGAAAACCCCTGAAAACAAGACCAGCGGCATACCCCATTCTGGCCCATAACGCCATGGTCGAGAGGCTCTCAGGGCGGGGAATCAGATGGCGCGTGGGATCTATACGCCCGCCCCCTTGTGGGGAGGGTCGACTCAGCCGCAGGCTGAGCGGGGTGGGGGTTATGCGAACTTACCCGCCAGCCAATACCGTAATTGCGAGCGGAGCGAAGCAACCCAGCTGCGCCCCTCTCTTTATGGATGGTGCGACCCCCACCCCTAGCCCCTCCCCACAAGGGGGCGGGGAATCAGACGGCGCGTGGGATCTAAACTTCCGCCCTGCCAAGAATCGCGCGCGCCTTTTGCACATCGTCCTCGATCTGGGTGACAAGCGCCTCAAGGGAAGCGAATTTCTCCTCCGGGCGGATCCAGTCGATGAACGTCACTTCCAGAATTTTTCCGTATAGATCGCCTGAAAAATCAAGGATATAAATCTCAAGCAGCGGCGGGCCGTTATCGACCGTCGGGCGTTTGCCAAAGCTGGCCACGCCCTTGTGGCTGACCCCGTCCACACTCACGCTCACGGCATAAATGCCGTAGCGCAGGCGGCAGGAGGGATCGAGCGCCAGATTGGCGGTCGGGTAGCCAAGCTCGCGACCAAGCTTCTGGCCGTGCACCACTTCTCCGGTGACGAAATAATCATGGCCAAGCAGACGGCGCGCGGTCATGACGTCGCCCGCCTCCAGCGCCGTGCGGGTGGCGGCGGAATGGACCGCCTCGGGGCTGCCGCCGACATCGGCCAGCACCTTTTCCACCACCTCGACCAGAAAGCCGTGGCGCGCGCCGGCCTCGCGCAGGAAATCGGGCGAGCCCGCCCTGCCCTTGCCGAAGTGAAAATCATAGCCCACGACTGCGCCCGAAATCTTCAGGCGGCGCAGCAGCACATCCTGCACGAATTGCTCGGCGGTGAGGCCGGCCAGCTTTTCATCGAAGGTGAAGACGACCATGGCCTCGAGCCCGAGGCGGGCCAGAGCCACGGCCTTGGCGCGCTCGGGCGTCAGGCGAAAAATCACCGGGCGGCCCGCAAAATGATCGGCCGGATGGGGCTCGAAGGTGAGCACCGCGCAGGGTTTGCCGAGCTTGCGCGCCATGGCCTCGGCCGCGCCGATCACGACCGCATGGCCCCGATGCACGCCATCGAAATTGCCAATCGCGACGACCGCGCCCTCAAGCCCCGGCGGGGGGGTCTGCGGGTCGGTGACCACGACAAGCCCCGGAACGTGGGGTTCGGGCACGAGCGGGCCTTTGAGTCCGTCGGTCATGGGAGGGCGCGAACCTGACAAAACAAAACCATAGCTGGAGGATCGCGCGCGCGAAGGCGCGGGAAGCGGGCGCAAACTGCCGCGCCCCGCCCGCCCCGTCAAGGCACGGATGCAGCAACCCTGGCCGACGGGACAAAGCGCCGCGCAGGCACCATGACGAGCGCCTCGCCATCGAGCACGACCTTCCCGTCGACCACGCATTCGCAGGCGAGCTTGCAGCGCCGCCCCTCCGCGATCAGCTCGACCACTTCGGCCGAAACCGTGATGACATCGCCGATGCGCACCGGCGCGCGAAAATTCAGCGTCTGCGACAGATAGACAGCGCCCGGCCCCGGCAGCCGCATGCCAAGCACGGCGGAAATCAGGCTCGCCGTATAAAGCCCATGCGCGATGCGCCCGCCAAACCGTGTCTTGCTGGCAAAATGGTCAGACAGATGGACGGGGTTATGGTCGCCCGAGAGCGTCGCAAAACCCACAACATCATCCGCCATCACGGTTTTCATGATGCTCGCGCGCATGCCGAGAGTGAGATCTTCGAAATAATGAGACGTTAAAGGTGCGGAGGACATGGCTTCTCAAAAGTAGCACGCCAGCCGCTCGTCCAAACGACGAAGCAATGAGGGTCCAGCGTGGACAACCACACTCTCCCGCACTGCAACATCGCGCAATTCAACTTAGGATTACAGCTCTACCAGACGAGTTCCGGGATGGCGGCAATCGGATGGCGCGTATTTTCGCCCAGAAACTGCCGATAGGCCGCAAGGTCGATCGCGCCTTCGCTGTGCAGTTCTTCGCGATGAATGCCTGAGGTCACGAACAAGGCATCGACACCAAAATCAACCGCGCCCGCGACATCCGTGCGCATGGCGTCGCCGATGGCCAGAATGCGCCCGCGCGCCACCGGCCCGCCCCGCATTTGCTCGGCAAGCGCCAATGCACGCTCATAAATCGGCGCGAAGGGCTTGCCCGCCTGAAACACGCGACCGCCGCGCTGCGCATAGGCCTGAGCCACCGCCCCCGCGCAATAGATCAATTCGTCGCCAACATGGACGACGAGATCGGGATTGGCCGAAATCATGTCGAGCCCGCGCGCGCGCATGATTTCCAGTTGCGGCGCATAATCGTCCGGCGTTTCGTTGCGATCGTCGAACATGCCGGTGATGACGACATAAGCGGCATCCGCCAGCGGCACCAGACGCGGCGCAACGCCGGTCTGCTTCTGCGAAATCTCGAACAGGGTGAGATCGCGCTCGGGCCCGATGTGATAAATCGGCTGGCCCGCACGCTCTGCGATGAAGGACAGAGTGACATCGCCAGACGTCACCATGTCATCGAAGGTTTCGCGCGGCACGCTCAAGCCGGCCAGCTGCTCCAGAATGGGCGGACTCGGCCGGGGCGCGTTGGTGATGAGGATCACCGTGCCGCCCTTGTCGCGAAAGCGACGCAGCGCGTTGCAGGCCGCCGGATAGCGCGCCTGGCCATTGTGGATGACGCCCCAGACATCGCACAAGACGACATCATAGCTGGCATCGAATTCGGAAAGACCGCGCAGGACGCGGGGCTGGTGCGGGGATGTGCTCATGAGAGGCGGCTAAAGGCCCCCTTCCTCCATGTCAAGCGCAGGGCGCACTCGCCATGTCCGGCCAGGGTGCGCCGGATACCCGTTTTGCCGCAGAATGCTGCACTGCATCACGCGTTTGCGCAAAAAAGCAGCGTTTTTTGGGCTCTTTTCCGCACTTAACGTCCAACAATTGGGCGCAAGCGTCACGCTCGGGCTTGACCTTAATATGGTGCGCGTGAAAGTCTGGCTTCACTTAAGGGCCTGTTCATCAAGCCCGGCGCGCAGCGAGAACGCGGAATGGTCGAAGCATCCGGCTTGGAAGGCAAAGGCGACAATCATCGCGCCAGCACTGCTGCGCTGGCCGCGGCCCTCGGGCTTGGCGCCTTGCTGTTTGCCGCCATGCCCGCGGCCGCCCAGTCCCAAGCAACGGCCCAGATACAGGCGAGCCAGACCGCCGAGCCCTGCCCCGCAGGCCGCCCGCTGCTGATGCGCCAGGCGCGGCTGGACGACCTTGCGGGCCGCATTGCTGCAAAGACTGGCCTCAATGTGCTCGCCATCGGCTCGTCGTCGACGCGCGGCATCGGCGCATCCTCGCCCGCCTACAGCTATCCCGCGCTTTTCGAGGAAGATCTGAAGCGGACGTTCCATGCCAAGGTCAGCGTGACCAATGCAGGCGTCAATGGCGAGACGGCTGACGCCACCGTGTCGCGTCTGGAAGAGCGGCTTGCGGCGGAGAAATTCGACCTCGTGATCTGGCAGGTCGGCACCAATGATGCGGTGAAGGGGGCCGATGAAGAGAAGTTCCGCGCCATGCTGGAGCGCGGGCTCAGCGCGGCCAAAGCGGCGCAAACGGATATTGTCCTGCTCGACCCGCAATTCTTCCCGACAGTGAAAGACCCTGCTCGCTACGAGCGTTTCGTCAAGCTGGTGGAAAAAGTCGGCGCGGAAAATGGCGCGCCGGTGCTCTCGCGCTATCGGCTGATGAAGAGCTGGGCAGAGCGCGCGCCCCAGGAGCTCGGCACAATGCTGTCTGGCGATGGCTTTCACATGAGCGACCGCGGCTATGGCTGCCTTGCCAATGCAATGGTGAGCGCCGTGACTGATCTTGTTTCGGGCACGCCGCCGCTGAAGGATCGCAATGCGCCTGCGGTCACCGCCTCCGTGCCGCGCGCCTTGACGCGCCCCTAAGGCGCAGAAATCCGGCCATCGACAATATTGATCCGCCGGTCGGCCTGCGCTGCAAGGCCAAGATCATGCGTGACGACCACCACCGATTTGCCGGCCGCGCCCGCAATCATCGTGCGCAAAATATCCAGCACCTGTTTCGTGGACGCAGTATCGAGATTGCCCGTGGGCTCATCGGCCAGAATCACCAGCGGATCGTTGGACAAGGCGCGCGCAATGGCGACGCGCTGACGCTGGCCGCCTGACATCTGGTCGGGCCTTTTATGCGCGTGATCGGCAAGGCCAAGCGAATCGAGAATCTCCTTGGCGCGCGGGGCGATCTTGTCAGCCGGCAGGCGTGCGAGTGCGCGCATGGGGAGCATGACATTTTCGAGCGCCGTAAATTCCGGCAGCAGAAAATGAAACTGGAAGACAAAGCCAAGCGTCTCCAGCCGCAAGCGCGCGCGCGCAGTCTCATCGAGCTTTGCTGTCGGGCGACCATTGATGAGCACCTCGCCGCTTGTGGGCACATCGAGCAGGCCAAGCATATAAAGCAGCGAGGATTTGCCCGAGCCGGACGGCCCGGTGATGGCGAGAAACTCGCCAGGCGCAACCGCCATGTCGACGCCTGCAATCAAGGTCGCAGGCACTTCGCCACCCAGAATACGCGTGACGCCGCGTGCTTCAATCAGCGGGGACGCACTCATGATGCGCCCCGGATGATGTCGACCGGCTGCACAGCCGCAGCCTTGCGCGCGGGGAAATAGCCCGCAATCACGGATGCAGACAGCGCGACAAGTCCCGCAATTGCATAATGGCGCGGCGAATACAGCACGGGCAGATGGGTTGCATCCATGAAGGGCGATTTGAATTCGATCAACGTCATGGCGAAGGTCATCAGATAGCCGAACATCCACCCCAGCAGCAGGCCCATGACGCCGATCATCATCGATTCGAGCACGAAGATGCGGCGCACCACATGGGAGGGGAAGCCAAGCGATTTCAGGATGGCGATATCGCGCGTCTTCTCATGCGTGATCGTCGAGATGATATTGTAAGTGCCAAAGGAGGCCACCATCAGGATAGCGCTGACGACCGTATACATGATGAAATTGCGGATCTGGAACGCCGAGAGCAAATCCTCATGCGCCTCCTGCCAGGAGGTCGCCTTGTAGCCGGTTTCCGCCTCGATGCGCGCGGCAACCGCGCGCGCCTGCATCACATCGCGCGTCTTCACCCGCAGTTCGTTCACAAGGCCGGTTTGTCCGGCGAGAATCTGCGCGGTCTTGATGAGCACATAGGCCTGCGTGTCATCGATCTGCGTGACGCCCGCATGCGAAAAGGCAACGACATTGGCCGAAATCGTGCGCCCCGTGCCAGCCGTCACGACCACGCTATTGCCGATGCGCGCGCCGACTTTCTTGGCCAGTCCATCGCCCAGAATGATCGCATTCGAGGTTTTGTAGAGCGAGTCCAGCGTCCCAAAACGAATCTGTGTCGAGAGCTTGGAGACATTGGGCTCGCGCTTGGGGTCGATGCCCACAACACTGGCTGCCGTGTCACGCCCGGCAAAGCGAATGACGGCCTTCGATTGCACGGAGGGCGCAACGGCGCCTGGCAGCCAGCCTTCAAGAGCCGCCATGATGGCAAAGGGATTCTTGATTCCGGGCCGCAATTGCAGCGTGGTCAGGCCGTGGATTTCTGTCGCATCATAGACCATGTCGGCAGGCTGGCGCGGCGGTTCGCGGCGCTCGTCGGTGACAGAAATATGGGGCAGGGAATCGACCAGCTGCGTGATGAAATCATTCTGCGAGCCCTCCATCAGGGCGGCCATCATCACAGAAAAGCCAACGCCAATGGCAACGCCCATGACGCCGACCAGCGTCTGGCGCAGGCGCGAGCGAATATGCGTCTGCGCGATGGAAACAATCAGGCCGAGCATGCCATTCACGGCGCGCTCCCCGGCTCGACGCGCACACGCATGCCGTCCACGAATGTGGCCTGGGCGGGCGAAGCGATGCTGTCGGCCTCCGTCAGGCCAGCCACGATTTCAATCGCACGCGTGCCGCGCAGGCCGGTCTTCAAGCGCACAAGATGGAGCCTGTTGTCGACGATGCGAAACACGTTCTGGCCATTGAAGGCCTCGGCGGGCAAGAGCAGCGCATTGGCCTTCTCGCGCGTCACGATATTTGCCTCCACGCTCATGCCGATCTGAAGCGGCGTATCGTCAGGCAGGTTGAGATAGACGCGGAATGTCTTGGTCGCCGGGTCGCCCTTGGGCGTGATCTCGCCAACCTTTGCCGCCAGCGCCTGATCCTTGAACCCTTCGCTGCGCACGAGCACGGCCTGTCCGGTACGAACGCGCGGAATATCCTCCTCGTTCACATCGGCAACCACACGCAGGGGCTTGGGCTGGCCAACCCAGAACAGCACATCGCCCATGCCAATGCCCGAGACCTCGCCGACCTCGCCATCCTTGCGCAACACGACGCCATCCATCGGCGAGCGCAGCACGAGTTCGGCGATTCTGTCCTGCTGGGCAACGATGCGCGCCTGGAATTCATCGAGCTGGGTGATGAGCTGATCGAGCGAGGTCTGGGTGGCGGCATTGCGCGCAACGAGCCCGCGCGTGCGTTCGACATCCCCCAACAGCCGCTTGCGGCGCGCCTCAAGCTCGGAGAGCAGCGCCCGCTCCTGCCCGTCATCGAGTTGGCCCAGAACATCGCCCGCCTTGACGACACGCCCCTCGCAGTCACAGAGCGCGAGGATGCGCTTGCGCTGAAGCGCCACCACCTTGGCCCATTTTTCAGGCTCGACGGTGCCCGTCGCATAGACCACTTCGGCTGCGGTTCCGCGCGTCGGATGCACGGCATTGACCGGCGTCGTGAACACCTCGCCCCGGAAAAACCAGGCCAGTACGCCCGCCGCAAGGATGAGAACAAGGATAAGCAGAGTGCGCAGGCGCATGTTTTTCTTTCAGGTCAGGTCCAAGCTAATGGACAGCATTCAAATTGCACGCGCCTTGCGCTCGCGCAAAGCTGCAAATCTCCCAATTTGAGGGCCGGGCGCGCGGTGCTAGGGTTGGCCCGACCGCGCTTTTACCCATCGAGGACGAGATCATGTCAACGGGCTCATCGGCCGCCGCCCCAAACGACCTCGCAGCTTACTGGATGCCGTTCACCGCCAATCGCGCCTTCAAGGCCGCGCCGCGCATGATCGCGCGCGCCAAGGACATGCATTATTTCACCCCCGAGGGCCGCGCCGTTCTCGATGGCGTCGCAGGCCTCTGGTGCTGCAATGCCGGCCATCAGCGCGACGAGATTGTCGCCGCCATTCAGGCGCAGGCGAGCGAGCTCGATTTTGCACCGCCCTTCCAGTTCGGACATCCCAAGGCCTTCGCGCTGGCCACCCGGATCGCCGATCTCGCGCCCGGCGACCTCGACCATGTCTTTTTCACCAATTCGGGCTCGGAGGCCGTCGATACCGCGCTCAAGATCGCGCTTGCCTTTCACAATATCCGGGGCGAGGGCGCGCGGCAGCGGCTGATCGGGCGCGAGCGCGGCTATCATGGCGTCGGCTTTGGCGGCATTTCAGTGGGCGGCATTGTCTCGAACCGCAAGTTCTTCGGCGGGCTTCTCACCGGCGTGGATCATCTGCCCCACACTTATGACCGCGCGCACCAGGGCTTTTCACGCGGCGAGCCGGAGTGGGGCGCGCATCTGGCAGACGAGCTGGAGCGCATCGTCGCGCTGCATGATGCCTCGACCATTGCCGCTGTCATCATCGAGCCGATGGCAGGCTCTACCGGCGTGCTCCCGCCCCCCAAAGGCTATCTGCAACGGCTGCGCGCGATTTGCGACCGCCACGGCATTCTGCTGATCTTCGATGAAGTCATCAGCGGCTTTGGCCGGCTGGGCTTTGCCTTTGCCGCAGAGCGGTATGGCGTGCTGCCCGACATGATCTGCTTTGCCAAGGGCGTCACGTCCGGCACGGTGCCGATGGGCGGCGTGCTGGTGCGCAAGGGACTGCATGACACCTTCATGCGCGGGCCAGACCACGCCATCGAATTGTTTCACGGCTACACCTATTCCGCCCATCCGCTCGCCTGCGCGGCAGGACTAGCAACACTCGATCTCTATGCGCGCGAAAACCTCTTTGCCCGCGCGCTAGGCCTCGAGGACACATTCGGCGACGCCCTGCAGGCGCTGGCCGACCTGCCCCATGTGCTCGACATCCGCACCATTGGTCTGGTGGCGGCCATCGACCTTGCCCCCATCGAAGGCAGTCCCGGCCTGCGCGGATTCAAGGCGGTCGATCACGCCTTCCACAAAGCCGATATTCTGCTGCGTGCGACAGGCGACACCCTGGTCGCCACCCCGCCCCTCATCATCAGCCAAGCCCAAATCGGCGAGCTGGCGGAGAAGATGGCGGCTGTGATCCGGGCTGTGGCTTGAGTGGTAAAAACGGTATGATAAAATCATACCGTAGACTAAAATGACGATCTCACTTGGGGATTTTGTCATGTCCGCTACCGAAAAACGCACATTCAGCCTGCCGGCCGAACATTCCGCCTTCATCGACGGGCTGGTGTCATCGGGAGCTTACGCCTCCGGCAGCGAGGTCGTGCGCGCGGGATTGCGGGCGCTTCAGGAGCGCGACGCCGCCGTCGAGCGCTGGCTGCGCGAGGAAGTCGCCCCCACCTATGACGCCATGCAGGCAGCCCCCCAGCGCGCTCTTCCGGCTGAAGCCGTCTTCGACAAAATCCGCGACCGCCATGCCAGCCGTCTGAAAGGGCGCGTGTGAGGTCGCGGCGCGTTGTCTTCGCGCCAGAGGCCGCCACGGATCTCGATTGGCTTTACGACCTGATCGCCGAGGCAAGTAGCCCCGAACGGGCCATGGCTTATCTTTCGCGGCTCGAGGCTCTTTGCAAAGGGCTGGCGACAGCCTCAGAGCGCGGCCAGCGCCGCGACGACATAAGACCGGGCCTGCGCATAATCGGCTTTGAACGGCGTATCACTGTGGCTTTTAGCGTAGATACAGAGCGGGTCACGATCCTGCGCTGCTTCTATGGCGGCGCTGATTGGGAGGGTTCCTTCGAATCCGGGCCGCCCTGAATGCCTCCCCGCCTTGCCCCGCCCGCGAGCGGCGCTTATGAAGCGGGCCTGTTCCTTTTTACCAGTGGCGCCATGACCGACCAGAGCCCGAAGCCCCAGACCTCGACCGTGAAGGCCCGCCTGCCGCGTGGCTTTGCAGACCGTGGACCTGCTGAAATTGCCGCGACACATCGGATGAGCGCGGCCATTCGCGAGGTCTATGAGCTCTACGGCTTCGAGGCCGTCGAGACGCCCTTCATCGAATATACCGAGACGCTGGGCAAATTCCTCCCCGATCTCGACCGGCCCAATGAAGGCGTCTTCTCCTTTCAGGACGATGACGAGCAATGGCTCTCCTTGCGCTACGACCTCACAGCCCCGCTCGCGCGCTATGTGGCCGAACATTACGACCGCCTGCCCAAGCCCTACCGCTCCTATCGGTCGGGCATGGTGTTTCGCAATGAAAAGCCCGGCCCCGGCCGTTTCCGCCAGTTCATGCAATTTGATGCCGATACGGTCGGCTCGGCTTCCGTCGCGGCGGATGCGGAGATGTGCATGATGGCTGCCGATACGCTGGAAAAAGTCGGCGTGGGCCGCGGCGATTATGTCGTGAAGGTCAATAACCGGAAGGTGCTCGACGGCGTGCTCGAGGCTGCGGGACTGGCTGGCGAGGAACGCGCCGCCCAACGCCTGATCGTGCTGCGCGCCATCGACAAGCTCGACCGCTTGGGCACCGATGGCGTGCGCCATTTGCTGGGCGTAGGCCGCAAGGATGAATCGGGCGATTTCACCAAGGGCGCGGATCTCGCATCCTCGGCCATCGAGCGCGTGCTTGCCTTCACCGCCGCACGCGGGGCCGACAATGGCGTGACCATCGCCAATCTGCGCGAAGCCGTCGGCGCTTCTGCACGTGGGGCCGAAGGAGTTGACGAGCTTGCCGAAATGGCTGGCCTGATCGATGCCGCAGGCTATAGCGACGGACGCATCGTGATCGATCCATCGGTGGTGCGCGGACTCGAATATTACACCGGCCCCGTTTATGAGGCCGAACTCACCTTCGAGGTGAAGGATGAGAACGGCCGCCCGATGCGCTTTGGCTCGGTGGGCGGTGGTGGCCGCTATGATGGTCTTGTCGCGCGCTTTCGTGGCGAGCCTGTGCCAGCCACCGGATTTTCGATTGGCGTCTCGCGCCTGCTTGCAGCGCTCGAAGCGATCAAGAGTCCCATCGCCGGCGCGCAGGGTGCGCGCGGCCCGGTTGTTGTGCTCGTGCTCGACCGCGCGGAAATGGCCCGTTACCAGGGCTTTGTTACACAATTGCGCGCTGCCGGCATTCGCGCCGAACTCTATCTCGGTTCGGCAGGCATGAATGCGCAGATGAAATATGCCGACAAGCGCAAGTCGGTCTGCGCCGTCATCCAGGGCTCGAACGAGCGCGACAAGGGCGAAGTTTCGATTCGCGATCTTGTGCTGGGCGCAGAACTCGCCGCCTCAACGAAAGACCGCGCCGATTACCTTGAATTGCGCAGCCGCGCGCAATTTTCCGTTGCGGAAGCAGACTTCGTTTCTGCTGTGCAAGAGGTTCTGGCGCGCCACAGCTAGGACTTTACGATTCACGCGACCTGTTCGATGATCGAGAGATGAAACGTTTCTCGATCATCGCGGCCGGCCTGCTGGGCACGCTCGCTTCAGCAGGGCTTGCGCGGTGTGCAGAGCGCTTCACGCTGGCCTTTCCGGTTGCCTGCAAGATTGGCGAGAGTTGCGTCATCCAGAATTTCGTCGACCGCGACCCCGGTCCGCTTGCGCAAGATTATCGCTGCGGCGCAATGACCTACAAGGGTCATGACGGCACCGACATTCGCATTCCCTCGCTTCTCGCCATGCGCGCGGGCGTCGCCGTGCTCGCTGCTGCCGATGGCGTCGTGCGCCACACGCGCGATTCCATGCCCGACATTTCGATCCGCTCTGCGGCTGCCAACGATATTGCGGGGCGCGAATGCGGCAATGGCATTGTCATCGATCATGCCGATGGCTGGCAAACGCAATATTGTCATTTGGCTGTCGGCTCGGTCCGCGTAAGGCCTGGCGCAAAGGTGAAGCGAGGCGCGCCAATCGCCCGCGTCGGCCTCTCGGGCAAGACCGAATTTCCACATCTGCACATCACGGTCCGCCGCAAGGGGCGCGTCGTCGATCCCTCCGCGCCCGATCAGCAAGCCGGCACATGCGGAGAGGGCGGCGCCCCACTCTTTGAGGGCGTGACGCAGGCAGATCTCTATCGCGATGCCTTTGTGCTCAATCGCGGTTTTGCCGACGGATCGATCGATGGAGAGGCAATCGAGACCGGCAAGGTCGAAGCACGACGCCCCGACGTGCGCGCAGAGGCGCTTGTTGCCTATATTCGCGTGCTCGGTCTCAAGAGGGGCGACATCCATCGCCTTGTGCTCAAAGCGCCGGGCGGAGAGGCACTTGCCGAAACCTCGCTTGAGCCGCTCGACCGGCCCAAGGCGCAAACCATGCTCTATGTCGGACGCAAACGGGCGGGTGCCGAACCCTGGCCCAAGGGCCGTTATGAGGCGCACTACAGCGTGACGCGTGCGGGCGTGCAAATTACCGACGAGGCTTTTTCAGTAGAGTTTTGACGCCAGGCTTCAGCTTTCGCGTAATCGCAACCAGAACGTGTCCCAGCACGTGCCCCTGCCAAGACGTTGCCCTGCGCGCGCGGCGCGCTTATCTTGAGGCACCTTTTGGAGATGATTCAATGTCGTTCAGCCGTGCGGTCGCGATCCTTGCCCTCGTCTGCCTGCCTGCCATAAGCGCCGCAGGCGGCGCCTACGCCCAGGCCAAGGGGCCCGCCCCGGCCAAGCAGCCGCCGAAAGAGGAGAAGACCTTCCCCAAGGATTCGACCTGGACGCTGCGCGCCATGAACGGCAAGCCTGTGTCCCCGGGCATGGAAGCCACCTTGAAGATCGACGGCCAGTTCCGCGGCTCCGGCTTTGCCGGCTGCAACACCTGGTCCGCCACCATGTGGCCCGTGCGCGCCCAGCATTTCGCGGTAGGCCCCATGGCCGTCACCAAGAAGCAATGCGCCGCCCCGCTGATGGCGTTCGAGCGCAGCTACCTGTCGGCGCTGCATACGCAGCCCGTCTGGGATGTCGTCAACGGCATGCTCGAGGTCAAGAGCCCGGCCGGGACGCTCAGCTTCGTGCGCGGCTTTTAAAAGCTCACTCTGCCGCAACCATATCGACGGGCGCGAAGACCCCGTCTGGCTGGCGCTGCATGTGAATGCGGCGCTTGTGGAAGGCGGTCAGCGTTGAGCGGTGGCCAATCGACACAATGGTTGTGTCAGGCAGAAACTCCGCCAGCGCGCCATAGATGTCGGCTTCAAGCTCTTCATCGAGCGCAGCCGTGGCTTCATCGAGAAAGAGCCAATCGGGCTTGGTGAGCAGCGCGCGCGCAATGGCGAGGCGCTGCTGTTCGCCACCCGACAGGCGCTGCGACCAGACACCTTCTTCATCGATCCGGTTGGCGAGCAACGGCAGGCGCGCAGCCATCAGCGCATTATGGATGTCGGCATCGGCAAAAGCCGCGCCCGTATGCGGATAGGTCACCGCATTGCGCAAAGTGCCCTGCGGCAGATAGGGCTTTTGCGGCAGCAGCAAAAGATTGGCGCCTTCGGGAAGCGTGATGACGCCCTGCCCGAACGGCCAGATGCCGGAGATGACGCGGAAGAGCGTCGACTTTCCCGAGCCCGACGGGCCCGTCAGCAGCACAGGTTCGCGCGGGCTCAGAATGAGACCTGTCGTCTCGATCACCGGGCGACCATCCGGCAGGCGCACATCGAGGCGTCCGATCTCGATGGCAGGGCTCTTGTGCTCGAGAGAATCGATGCGCGGGGGATCGAGATCGATTGTGCGCGCGGTCTCGATGGCGCTGTCGAAGGAGGTCAGACGGTCGAGCACCGCCTTGAAGTCGGCAAGCGAGGTGTAATAGTTCACAAAGAACGTCAGCGCGCCTTCGACGCGGCCAAATGCGCCCGCTGTCTGCGTCATCACGCCAAGCTGGATCTTGTTGGCGAAATAGAAGGGCGCGGTGAAAATATAGGGAATGATCGGGCTGATCTGACCATAGCTGGCAGTAAAGGCCATCAGCTGCTTTTTACGCTGCACGATGGCGAGATAATTGCGGATGATGCTCGAAAAGCGCCTGTGCAACGCCGATTGTTCTGCGCGCTCGCCGCCAAGCAGCGCCACCTGTTCGGCATATTCACGCAGACGCGCCAGCGAGAAACGGAAATCGGCCTCGAAGCGCTGGCGCTCGAAAGACAGCGCCACCAGCGGACGTCCGATCAGATGCGTGATCAAAGTACCCAGCGCCGCATAGAGCAGTGCAACCCAGAACAGGAACCCCGGCACGCTGGTGTCCGTGCCAGGAATCGTGAAGTTCGAGGAAAGCCCCCACAGCACGATCGAGAAGGACACGAGGGAGCTCAAGGTCGAGATGAGCAGGATCGAATAGGAGTAGATGCCATAGCCAACCGAGCCGCCATCAATGAAGCGGTTGACGTCTTCAGCAATACGCTGGTCGGGATTGTCGGCATCGGCATTCAAAAGACCCATGCGGTAATGGGTGTTTCCATCAAGCCAGCGACCGATGTAATGGCCCGTCAGCCACCGCCGCCAGCGAATGATCAGCATGGATTGCACGACAAATTCAATAATCGCGCTCGCGACATAAATGAAGGCCCAGGGCGTGAAGACCCAGAGCAGCAGGCTCCAGAATGTCGCCTCGTCACGCGTCTGAATGGCGTTGAACCAGTCGCGATTGAAGAAGGACAGGCGCACCGAAATGCCGACCTGCGCCTGATTGACGACGACGAGAAACACCACCATCGCCGTCGCAATGCGCCGCTCCAGCGCGGTGAAGGTGGCCAGCGGCCACACATGCACCTGGCCATGATCGCCTGAATCGAAATAGCGGTCGGCAATATGCGTGATCGAACGCACCACATTGAGGTGGGACACGCCCCAGACCAGAATGGCAAAAACCGCGACCGTCAGCGGCAGGCTTTCGGGGATCACATATTCCTTCGCCCATTCGGGCCAGAAACCGAGGCGGATCGCGAAATGCACAAGGCCGAACAGCACGGTCTCGCTGGCAAAGATCGCGATGAAGATTTTCAGGAAACTGGAAATAGCCTGCGACCGAAATGTCGTGAAGGCGCAGATCACGCAAGCCCCACCGAGCAGCAGCGCGCCATCGACGGCCCCAGTCGCACCCAGCGCAAGGCTCAGGCAGGAGAAGGCGAAGACAGCAAGGGAGAGCAGGATCATGGGGCGTCTTTCAACCGTTCAGGCCATCGCGACGCGAGGCTAGCATAACGCGGGAGGACGTCGATATTGGGAGAGCGGTGACAGCAGGCTCAGGCCGACGTGCCCGAGAGCGCGCGGCCGAGCACCGGCTCATCCTCGCCCTCTTCGCCATTCACGGCGGCAATCAGACGCGGCGAGGGGCGGAAGGTCAGGACGCGGCGCGCCGTGATCGGATATTCCTCGCCGGTCTTCGGGTTGCGCCCGACCCGGGCGCGCTTGGCGCGGACGCTGAAGGCGCCAAAGGCGCGCAGTTTCACGGTTTCGCTGCGGACCAAAGCCGCGCAAATTTCGTCAAGCGCCATCTCGACAACATCGCGCGCCTGCGCGCGCGAGAGGCCGGGGCATGTGCCGTAGACCGCTTCGAGAAGATCGGCCCTTGTGGTGGTTCTGTTCGACATATTTCTAACCAGCTGCATAGCTTTAGGCTCGCATTAGCCTGAGCCTTGAACGCTTTGCAACCGCCCCCCGTGTCGCCGTCGCCTGCGCAAGCCCGATCATAAGACAGGGCGAGAGCCTTTGGTACTGTCTCGCCGAATCAAATGACAACGTGCCTTTGCAGCAACAGTCGTCCTTGTTTGCGGAGAAACCTTAGCCGAACGAGAAAGGGCCGCCAAGCGGCGGCCCTCCCGTATTTTTGGCTGATGGACTTCTTAGAAGTCCATGCCGCCCATGCCGCCACCCGGCATCGCCGGCATGGAGGGCTTGTCCTTCGGCGACTCGGCGATCATCGCCTCTGTCGTGATCAGGAGGGACGCCACGGAGGCGGCGTCCTGGAGCGCGGTACGCACGACCTTGGCCGGGTCGACGATGCCAGCCTCGATCATGTCGACGTATTGTTCGGTCTGGGCATTGAAGCCAAACGTCTGCGACTTGTTCTCGGAGATCTTGTTGATGACGATCGAACCTTCGATGCCAGCATTGTCAACGATCTGACGGATCGGAGCTTCAAGAGCCTTGAGGACGATCTTGATGCCGGCCGCCACATCGGTGTTGTCACTGATGAGCTTGGACACCGCAACCTTGGCGCGGAGCAGAGCCGTGCCGCCGCCGGGAACGATACCCTCTTCCACCGCAGCGCGGGTGGCGTTGAGCGCGTCGTCCACGCGGTCCTTCTTTTCCTTGACTTCGATTTCCGTCGCGCCGCCGACGCGGATCACCGCGACGCCGCCAGCGAGCTTGGCAAGACGCTCCTGGAGCTTCTCGCGATCGTAGTCAGACGTGGTCTCTTCGATCTGAGCCTTGATCTGGGAGATACGGCCTTCGATCTCTTTCTTCTTGCCCGAACCGTCGATGATCGTGGTGTTTTCCTTGTCGATGCGGATGCGCTTGGCGCGGCCGAGCATCGGCAGGGTCACGTTCTCGAGCTTGATGCCGAGGTCTTCCGAGATCATCTGACCCTGGGTCAGGATCGCGATGTCTTCCAGCATGGCCTTGCGGCGATCGCCGAAGCCCGGAGCCTTGACGGCAGCAACCTTGAGGCCGCCACGCAGCTTGTTGACGACGAGCGTGGCAAGAGCCTCGCCTTCGACGTCTTCAGCGATGATGACGAGCGGCTTGCCGGTCTGAACGACGGCTTCGAGAACCGGCAACATGGCCTGCAGCGACGAGAGCTTCTTCTCGAAGATGAGGATGTAGGGGTCGTCAAGTTCGGCGATCATCTTCTCGGCATTGGTGATGAAGTAAGGCGAGAGATAGCCACGGTCGAACTGCATGCCTTCGACGACGTCGAGTTCGGTCTCGAGGCTCTTGGCCTCTTCAACCGTGATGACGCCTTCATTGCCGACCTTCTGCATCGCCTTGGCGATCATGTCGCCAATCGACTTGTCGCCATTGGCCGAAATCGTGCCGACCTGGGCGACTTCTTCAGAAGACTTGATCTTCTTCGAGCGCTTCTGGATGTCGGCGACAGCGGCGATAACCGCCATGTCGATGCCGCGCTTCAGGTCCATCGGGTTCATGCCCGAGGTGACGTATTTCACGCCTTCCTTGACGATGGCCTGGGCCAGAACCGTCGCGGTGGTCGTGCCGTCGCCGGCCGTGTCATTGGTTTTCGAGGCCACTTCGCGCACCATCTGGGCGCCCATGTTCTCGAACTTGTCTTCAAGCTCGATTTCCTTGGCGACCGTCACACCGTCCTTGGTGATGCGGGGCGCGCCGAAGGACTTGTCGATGACGACGTTGCGACCCTTGGGGCCGAGCGTGACCTTGACGGCATTGGCGAGAATATCAACGCCACGCACCATGCGGTCGCGCGCGTCGGACGAAAAACGAACGTCTTTGGCAGCCATTTTGAAACTCCTGAACCGGTGGGGTTCTTTATTGGATGGACGAATTCAAGCAATCAGGGCGCGTGGCTTTAGCCGACGATGCCCATGATGTCGCTTTCCTTCATGATCAGGAGGTCCTGACCGTCGATCTTGACTTCGGTGCCCGACCACTTGCCAAACAGCACGCGGTCGCCGGCCTTCACGTCGAGCGCGACCAACTTGCCGTGGTCATCGCGGGTGCCGGTGCCGACAGCCACAACCTGGCCCTCCTGGGGCTTTTCCTTGGCGGTGTCGGGGATGATGATGCCACCCTTCGTCTTCTCTTCGCTCTCAAGGCGCTTGACGACGACGCGGTCGTGCAGGGGACGAAACTTCATGTCTCTCTTCCTATGGCTGGAGGCGCCGGGAAAACCGGAACGCCTCGGAACAGCGTGGAGCTGGGTTGCGTGTTAGCACTCGACTGTAAGGAGTGCTAACAGCCATCTTTGAGATAAGGACGCACCCCTGAGACGTCAAGTCGCGGTGCGACAGAAATGAAGACTGGTTAACGCCAAATTGCAGGCTGACGTGGCATGATGAGCTAACATTCTGTCTCAGCCACGAGGCCCGATTGCTCATTCTTCTGGTTAACCTGTTCAATCTACTGGTGAATTTTGCTGTCGGCCTGATAGTCGCAAAATTTCTGGGGCCTGAGACCTTCGGTCGTTTTGCAGTGGCTATCGGGGCTGGCGGGCTGGTTCAGGTTCTACTTTTTGGCTGGTTGCGGCTGGCTGCCGCGCGTTTTTATTCTCAGCGCGCCCGCACCGACAGGCCAGATTTGCGCGCCAGCCTCGAGCGCGCGCTCTGGGTGCTGGCCGCCAGCGCCCTGCTGCTGGGTCTGGCGCTGGCATTTGCGGGCGATCCGCTCGGCCTTTCGCCCGGTCTGGCCTTCTGGGCGCTGGCCTTTGCAGCCGCCAACGGTGCGTTTGAATATGAATCCGCTCTGCTGCGCGCGCGGTTTCACGATTCCGGCTATGCGGGGCTAACGCTCGTCAAGAATGCGCTGTCGCTGGCCTTGACCGCGGGTCTTGCCTTTGCGACCGGCTCTGCCGTGCTCACGCTGGCGGGCACGACGGCAAGTGTTGGCCTTGCGGCGCTGCTTTTGCGCGTGCTGCTGCGCGATCCCCCCGCCCGCCATGGCAAACCCAGCCGCGCGATCTTGCGCGAGAGCCTTGCTTATGGATTGCCGCTCGCCGCCTCGCTGCTGTTTTTCGCGCTGATCCCGCTCGCCAACCGCGCGCTGGCGGGGCAGGTTTTCGGCTTTGCGGAGGCCGGGCAATTGGCGCTCGCCCAAGATGTCGGCCTGCGCCTCGTGCTCGCCATCGGCACGGCCATGGATGTGCTGCTCTTCCAGATTGCGGTTCAGGCCGATGAACATCATGGCGCGGAAGAAGGCCGTGCGCAGATTGCGCGCAACATGGTGCTGATGGCGGCCGTCCTGCTGCCGGCGCTGGCGGGCATCTGGCTCGTTCTTCCGAGTTTTCAGGCGCTCATCGTGCCGCAAGATTTCGAGGGGGCTTTTGCCGATGCGTTCAGCCTGCTGCTTCCGGGCCTTGCCTGCTACGGCCTGATGACCTTCGCCCTTGCGCCCGCCTTCCAGATCGCGCGCCGCACCTGGCCGGTGATCGCCGCCGCCGCCATGGCTTGCCTCGCCGACGGCCTGTTGCTCCTTCTGCTTCCCAAGAGCCTCGGCGCAAACGGCCTGGCGCTCGCCCAGACCGGCGCGCTGGTGGCAGGCCTCATCGCCTTGCTGGCGCTCTCGCCCTTGGCCCGCCCGCGCTGGCCGCGCCTGCGCGATAGTGTGGGGGTCGCCGGGGCGACATTGGTCATGCTGGGCGCGCTTGCGCCCCTGCGCGGGCTCACACCGGGCCTTGGCGCCCTGCTCCTGCAAAGCGCCTGCGGCGCGGCGGTCTATGGCGCGCTGGTCCTTGCCTTCGATATTGCAGGCCTGCGCACAATTGCGCTCGATGTGATTGCCGCACACCGAAAAAGGGCCGCCTCGCGGCGGCCCTGATAGGTCTCAGGTGTCGTAGGACTCATCGCCCCCGCTATCCCAGCCGCCGCCATCGTCAAACGAGGCAGGCGCGGGCGCAGGCGCAGGCGCTGCCGGCGGCTCGCTTTTGGGGTGAGAATCGAAAATGCCGCCCGCTATGGCGCTGTCGTCATGGCTTGCCAGCGAAGAGGCCGTTCCGCCCCCACCAGCGCCTGCGCCCGCATTCTCCCCGGAGGCAATGCCATGGGTATTGTTATGGCCGCCGAACAGGCCCTGCAGGGAATTGGCGAGCAACATGCCACCGGCAACACCAGCGGCTGCGCCGAGCGCGCCTTTCAGGAAACTGCCCCCCTGGGGTGGCTGCGCCTGTTGTCCACCCCAAGGGGCGGCCTGCTGGGGCGGCGGCTCATAGCGCGGCGCACCCGCCTGGGGCACGGAGGAGCGCTGATAGCCCCAGGGACCGGTAGAAGCTGCCGGCTGGGGCGCGGGCTGGGGCGCATTTGCCCCGCCGAAGATCGAACCAAGAAAGCCGCCAGAAGCGCCTTGCCCAGGAGCGCCTTGCCCAGGAGCGCCTTGCCCCTGAGCGCCTTGCCCCTGAGCGCCTTGCCCCTGAGCCTGCGCCTTGGCAACGCTCAGCTCGCGCTCCAGCGTCTCGATTTTCTCGGCGGCGTTCTTCAGCGCCTCTTCCTGCACGATGACGGCCTGCGCCAGCAGATAAGGCGCATAGGGCTGCGCCCGCACGTTTTCGGCAATAAAGGCCTCGGCTTCGGGATCGCGCCTATTGGCGGAAGCCGATTGCACGCGTGCGAACAATTCGCTCAGTAATTGGCGTTCGTCGGGGGACATCGGAATGTTTCCTCTCTCGCAGCGCAGCCACTGCTTTTTTGGATATGGGGAGCCGACCCCACGACGAAAAGAGCCCTGACCGCAAAATGGACGCATCACGTCCGGGTGATCGGCGTGCCCGCCCAAGGAATTGGGCGGCAGCAGGCAACCGCGCGGGCCCGACCGAATTGCCCTGCATTGGCAGATCGGGAGAGCATGCGGATGATCAAGGACACGCCCATTACATTTGAGAGCAATGAGCCGCTGAGCGAGGAATTTCGCGCCCATGGACGCGCGGAGATCCTGAAAATGGCCGAGAAATATTTCGGTCGCCTGATCTCGGCCAATATTCATTTTACAGGTGAGGGCCTGACCACACGCTGCAACATCACCGTGCAAATGGGCGGATTGCCCCTGATGAGCGCCGACGCCAGCTCGAAGGAGGTTCGCATCGCCTTCCAGCTTGCCATCGATAAGCTCATCGCGCAGCTCCGCCGCATGAAGACGGAGATGCGCGAGGACAAGCCCCAGCGCAATGACAAGGGCCTCCTGCCTGACGGCAGCCGGATGCTCTAGTCCGCCTCTTCCGAGGGCGGCCGCAGCGTCAGGAATGTCTCGACATTATGACTGCCGGGCAGTTCCGCAAGCCAGTGAAGCATGTGCTCGGCAGCCGCGACCTCGTTGAGCAGACGCGTGAACACCTCCGGATCGAGCACCTCGCCGGTTTCCTGTTTGGGTGCTGAATTCAACGCATTCCAGAGATCTTGCGTGCGGCTCAAGGCTTCGCGCTCGGTCTCGAGGCCCGGCTCCTGCATCCAGGCTTCGAGCGCGGCAATCGTCTGCGAAATCGCGTCCAGAAATGCGCTGTCCTCAACCTTGGCCGCCGGCACTTCCGGCTGCTTGCGCGGGCGGGTCGGGCGCGAGACGGCAGTGCGGATCGTCACCTTGCGCGCAACCGGTGTCTTCTGCGCTTCGCGCGCAGCAACGCGGGCGCGCGAAGGCGCACGCGCGGGCTTGCGGGACGAACGCTTGGCCGACGACTGCTTGGCCGACACCAGCGCGGGTGCAGCTGTTGCTGCCTTCCGAGCTTTGCGCGGGGCTGATTTTTTGGGGGCAGCTTTTTTCGGCGCTGTCTTTTTAGGTGCGGCCTTGCGCGGCGCAACCTTCTTCGGGGCTGTCTTGCGGGCTGTCGTGCGCGCAGCTTTCGCCGGAGCCTTGCGGGCTGGCGCTTTCTTCACAGCCGTCTTCTTGGCAGCGACTTTTTTAGCGGGAGCCTTTTTTGCAGCCGTCTTCTTTGCAGCAGTCTTTTTCGCCGGTGTCTTACCAACAGCTTTCTTTGTTGCGGACTTCTTGGCTACTGACTTCTTGGCTGCCGTTTTTTTCGCAGGCGTGGACTTGGCCGCTCTTTTCTTCGCAGGCGCTTTCTTTGCAGACGCCTTCCTGGCGGGGGCTTTCTTCACTGGTGCCTTCTTGGCTGCCGTCTTTTTGGCTGCCGTCTTCTTCTTCGTAGCCTTCGCCATCGGGGTCTCCCTATTCCGCAAGAACCGGCTCAGGTTGATGGACAAAACCGCTCTGCGCAAGTGCTTCTGGCAAAGGCCCGCCGCTCGCCCAATCGAGCAGCTCGACCGTATGCACAATCGGCACGCCGCCGGAGGATAATTGCGTCATGCAACCAATGTTTCCCGTGGCCACGGCCTGCGGGCGCGTGCGCGCAATATTGGCGAGTTTGCGCGCCTTCAGCTGCCCGGCAATTTCGGGCTGCATCATATTATAAGTGCCAGCCGAACCGCAGCAGATATGTCCCTCCGGCACATCCTTGACGATAAAGCCCGCAGCCTTCAGCAGTTTCTTGGGTTCGTCGCGGATCTGCTGGCCGTGCTGCATCGAACAGGCCGAATGATAGGCGATGACCTGGCCGGTTGCGCGCGCAGGCGGGGCAAGATCGAGGCCCGCAAGATATTGGCTGATATCCTTGGTGATCGCGCTCACGCGCTGCGCCTTGTCCGCATAGGCGGCATCGTTACGCAGCATGAAACCGTAATCTTTCACGGTTGTGCCACAGCCAGAGGCAGTGATGAGAATGGCGTCCAGCCCGCGCCCGTCCATTTCCGCGATCCAGAGATCGATGTTGCGCCTGGCAAAGGCCAGCCCGTCTTGCTCGCGCCCCATGTGATGGACGAGCGCGCCGCAACAGCCCTCGCCCTTCACAGCCACCACCTCCACGCCATTGCGCGCGAGCACGCGGCGTGCCGCCTCATTGATGGCGGGTTTGAGCACCGGCTGCGCGCAGCCCTCGAGCATGACGACACGGCCGCGCAAGCCGCCCTCGAGCGACACATTCTGCGGCACAGCGCGCGAGGGGAAATGTGCGGGTGCGAGATCGATCATCGCGCCAAGCCGCGCACCAATGGCAGGGATGCGCGCGATGAAAGGTCGAAGCGGCTTCATCATCAGCGCGCCGGCGAGTGCGAGCCGAAAACGTTCGCGATGGGGCAGAACGAAACCCAGCACGCTGCGCAGCAACCGATCGGGCCAGGGCCGCACATAAGTCTGTTCAATATAGGCGCGCGCGTGATCGACGAGATGCATGTAATGCACGCCCGACGGACAGGTCGTCATGCAGGACAGGCAAGAGAGACAGCGGTCGATATGCTTGACCACCTCGCCGGTTGCAGGCTTGCCGTTCTCCAGCATGTCCTTGATGAGATAGATGCGCCCGCGCGGCGAATCGAGTTCGTCACCGCCCAGCAGATAGGTCGGACAGGTCGCCGTGCAGAAGCCGCAATGCACGCAGCTGCGCAGGATTTTCTCCGACGCCTGCATTTGCGGATCGGTCAATTGAGCGGATGAGAAATTGGTCTGCATCTGTCACACCCCCGCATACATGCGGCCGGGATTGAGGATGCCGCCGGGATCAAAACTCGTCTTGATTCCGGCGGTTATTTTCATGAGTGCAGCACCCAGCGGCGGAAAGACATCGACCCGCGCGCGCACATTATCGCTCGCACGCATCAGCGTTGCGTGACCGCCTGCCTCCACCACCGCATGACGAATGGCGCCAGCCCCGGCATCGCCATTGGGCATGACGGCGAGCCAGACAAGGCCGCCCGCCCAATCATAGAAGTAACGCGCGCCGAGCGAAGCCGAGATCGCGGCCATGCATCTGGCCGCATGATGGGCGGGCAATGACAACCGCCAGATGGCAGGCGTTGCAGATTTTGCGAGCGGGGCAACTTGCGCAATATCATGCCAATGCGCGCGGCTCTCTTCAGGCCCAATCCGGCGCACAGCGCCAAAGGGCCCGAGCAAATCGGTGAGACGTTGCAGGCGATAGGCGAGCGAGATTTCGTCGCGCTCCAGCCGCACGAGCGTCAGCGGCGCGCCGCCCGACAGGCCTGTAGGCAAATGCGCCACGCCACTGACTTCAAAGGGCGAGGACAAGGTCGCCGACATGGCGCGAATGGCCTGCGCATCGTCAAGCCCATCGAGCGCAAGACTCGCCTCTGCGGGGGGCCTTGGCAAAAGCTTGAAGGTGACTTCTGTGAAAAGGCCCAGCGTACCATGCGCACCGCAGCATAATTTTACCAGATCGAGGCCAGTGACATTCTTCATCACGCGGCCACCTGATTTGATCGCCTCGCCGCGTCCATTGACGAGACGCACGCCGATCAGGGAGTCGCGCGCCGCGCCTGTCTGGATGCGGCGGGGGCCAGAAATATTGCACGCTGCAACTGCGCCAATCGTCGGCTCGCCCGCAGTGCCGTAAAGCCCGCGATAATCGGCGGGCTCGAAGGGCAGCATCTGGCCCTTTTGTGCGAGCGTCTCTTCGATGAAAGAGAGCGGCGTGCCAGCACGCGCGCTGATGACGAGTTCGGCGGGCTCATAAAGCGTGATGCCGGTGAGCGCGCGCGTCGAGAGCACGCAATCGGCCTGCATCGGACGCCCGAAGCCTGCGCGCGTGCCCCCGCCTTCAATGGCCAGCGTGCGGCCCTGCGCCCGCGCCTCTGCAATCATCGCGCAGGCTTGCGCTTCGGTCTCTGGAACGAGCTGTGCGGTCAAGGTGCTCACGCTGCATCCCTGCCTTCAAGAGGGAAGACTTTGGCCGGATTGAGCAACCATTCCGGATCGAAGACGGCGCGCACGCGCATTTGCTGATTGAGATCCTGCGGCGTGAATTGATGGGGCATGAGATCGCGCTTCTCAATGCCAACGCCATGTTCGCCGGTGAGGCAGCCGCCGACATCGACGCAAAGCTTCAGCAGATCGAGCCCAGCCTGTTCGGCTTTGCGGCAATCGGCCGGGTCGTTCACATTGTACATGATGAGCGGATGCATGTTGCCATCGCCCGCATGAAAGACATTCGCAACGCGCAGGCCGTAATCGGCGCAGATTTCAGCCGTGCGCTTGAGCACATAGGAGAGCTGGCCTGTCGGCACAGTGCCATCCATGCAAATGTAATCAGCCACGCGGCCGGTTGCGCCAAAGGCCGATTTACGGCCCTTCCAGATCAGCGCGGTTTCCATGGCAGATTTGCTCTCGCGCACCACCTGCACATTATGGCGATGGGCAATCTCGACGATGCGCTTCAATTGCGCATCCATCTCGGCGGCCGAGCCTTCGACCTCGATGATGAGCATGGCTCCGACATCAAGCGGATAACCCGCCTTTGCAAAAGCCTCGCAGATTTCAATCGCCGCCTTGTCCATGAATTCCATGGCGACCGGAATGATGCCAGCGCCGATGATGGCGGCAACGCAGGCGCCTGCATCCTCGCTGGTTTCAAAACCAAACAGCACCGGGCGCGCATCTTCGGCCATCGGCAGAATGCGCACCACGGCCTCCGTCACAATGCCAAGCTGGCCTTCGGAGCCCACCATCAAACCCAGCAGATCGAGACCCGGCGAATCCAGCGCCTCGCCGCCCATGTCGATGATCGTGCCATCCATCTGCACCACGCGCACGCCGAGCACATTGTTGGTTGTCACGCCATATTTCAAACAGTGTGCGCCGCCCGAATTCATGCCGATATTGCCACCAATCGTGCAGGCAAGCTGCGAGGAGGGATCGGGCGCATAAAAGAAGCCCTCCGCCGACACCGCCTCCGTGATCGAGAGATTGGTGACGCCTGCCTGCACGCGCACCGTGCGGCCAGGGAAATTGATGTCGAGAATGGCATTGAGTTTTGAGAGGCCGAGCACGATGGCGTCAGGCTGCGGGATGGCCCCGCCAGAGAGCGAGGTGCCAGCGCCGCGCGCCACCACCTTGACGCCCGCCTCATGGCAAAAAGCGAGAACGGCGGCGACCTCCTCGGTCGTGCGCGGCAGGGCGACCGCAAGCGGGATGTAGCGATAGGCGGTGAGCGCGTCGGTCTCGAACGCGCGGCGCTCGTCCTCCGAGGTCACGAGGCAATCGGGGGGCAGAAGCGCGCCAAGGCCAGCGATGATGTCATCGCGGCGGTCGAGAATGTCTTGATCGGGAAGGGGAAAAAGAATCGACATGAGGTTTCCGCCCGAGTGTTTTTTGGGTTACGGCCAAGCCCCGCGCGAGGGCGGCCATGCACTTGAGAACAGAGACTAGCCGATCGGAATAAAAGCGACACCCCAGACATGCGTCGGGGGGCAGTCCACCTGCGTCCTAATCTGTATGTTCGCGCCGGATGCGGCGCACGATCAGCGCAATGCCGACAAGCGCCACCGGCACAATCAAGGCCGTCGCAATGCCGGCATCGAGCCGCATCAGCCCGCTCTCATGCGCGGCCTTGAAAACATAAGAGAAGAGCCCGACCACATAATAAGTGATGGCGGCGACAGAAAGTCCCTCGACCGTCTGCTGCAGGCGCAATTGCATGCGCGCGCGTTCGTTCATGGAACGCAGCAAATCGCGGTTCTGCCGCTCGATGGCGACATCCACCCGCGTGCGCAGAAGATTGGCGGCGCGCGCCAGTTTCACCGCAAGCTCCGCCTGACGCTCCTGCAGCATCTGGCAGGTGCGCATGGCAGGGTGGAGACGGCGCGAGAGGAACGCCGCCAGCGTCTGGCGCATATCCAGAGGTTCCTCGCCGATGGCGACAAGCCTTTGCTGCACAATGCCATCATAGGCGCGGCTCGCGCCAAAGCGAAAAGCCGCGCGCGTCGCCTCGGCCTCGGATTGAGCGGCAAGCGCCGTGAGGCGTTCGAGCAGGAGGTTATCTTCCTCAAGCCCGCTGCCCGATGCCATGGCCGACGAAATGGCCGCCAGCGCCGCCTCGGCCTCGGCCACCACAGGCGCAAGGCGCTGGGCCGCCGGCAGACCCAGTAACGCCAGCACGCGATAGGTTTCGATTTCCAGAAGCCGTACCGTCAGCGCCCCGGCAGAGGCGGGATCGAGCCCGCGATCGAGCAGGAGAATGCGCACGAACCCATTCACCGGCAGGAAGTCGCAGGCAACACAGGCGCGCCCGCCCAGCACGTTGGAGGCGGCAAGGCTCGCAGGATCAAACAGCAGATCGAGATCGGGCGCTGGATCGGGCCTGAGCAGATGCAGATCGACCGAGACCAGATGGCGACCGGGCTGGGGTAGCGCTGCAAAGACAGACGCAATGTTGCCCGCTGCGGGCACGAAGGGCTGGGCGGGATCGCCCGCCTGCTCCAGCGTGTAGGTGGTGAATTCGCTGTGCTGCTCGAAGCGCAGAGACTGGTTGCCGAGCGTCACGCGGAAATGTTTGGAGCCTGCGCCTGGCCCCTGCAATCCGTGTTCACGGCAGAACACGTCCAGCGCCTCGCGCGCAGCCTGCGCTTCGGCGGGGGCTGTCATGAAGGCGAAATGCACGAGCCGTGTTGGCGTCGGCACGGCATGGAACGGCCGGGCGTGCACCTCCCCCAGAACGGCGGCGCGTTCGGGATGGGGCACGGGTGCCGGAAACAAGGCGTTGGCGAGCGTCATCTACGGTCCCTTTGCCCTTTCACACTAAATGGAGCCTGAGCGATGCAGACACAAGGGACCATCTCGACATTGGTCGTCTTGCTCTTGTGCGCGGCCTGCGCCAAGTTCACGCAGCTGGCCTGTTCATGGGCTTTCGAGCTTGTTGGAGTGTAAATTGGCCGACGGCCTTTCCGCCCGCCCGCCCCGCGTCGGGCTTTTGGCGACCTGCCTTGTTGATCTCTTCCGCCCGTCCATCGGTTTTGCGGCTGCAAAACTGCTGGAGGATGCGGGCTGCGAGGTCATTGTGCCGCCCCAGACCTGTTGCGGCCAGCCGGCCTTCAATTCCGGCGACCGCACAACCGCGCGCGATCTCGCGCTGCAGGTGATGGATGCCTTTTCGGGCTGCGATTATATTGTCGCGCCGTCAGGCTCCTGCGGAGGCATGATCGCCAAACATTATCCCGATCTTTTTGACGAGCCGCTCCTCATCAGCCGCGCGCGCACCTTTGCAGCCAAGACGCATGAGCTTGTCAGCTTTCTGACCGATGTGCTGGGCGTCACAACCGTCGATGCGCAATTCGATCGCAAGGTCACCTATCACGATGCTTGCGCGGGCCTTCGCGAATTGGGCGTGAAGAGCCAGCCCCGCCGCCTGCTTGAAACCGTGCGCGGGCTTGAGCTGGTGGAAATGGCCGAGAGCGATGTCTGCTGCGGTTTCGGCGGCACATTTGCTGCAAAATACGGCGAGATTTCCGACGCTATCGTGAGCAAGAAAACCGCCCATATCAGCGCAAGCGGCGCGCCAGTGCTGCTGGCCGGCGATCTCGGATGCCTGATGAACATGGCCGGCAAACTCTCGCGCCAGGGCAGCAGCATCGAAGTGCGCCATGTCGCCGAAGTTCTGGCGGGCCTCACCGATACGCCACCCATCGGCGCGCCCAGGGAGGCAGGACGATGAGCCTTCATCCCACAACGCCCGCCTTCAAGGAGAATGCGCATCGCGCATTGGGCGACACCGAATTGCAGAAGGCGCTCGGCCATGTGCAGGGCGGCTTCATCAACAAGCGTGCGGCGGCTGTCGAACGCCTGCCGGAATTCGAGACGCTGCGCGAATCCGCGCGCGACTTGAAGGACCATGTGCTCGCCCATCTCGACCTCTATCTCGAACATTACGAGACGCAGGTGCGTGCTGCCGGCGGACAGGTGCATTTTGCCCGCACGGGAGAGGAAGCCTGCAAGACCATTGTCGATATCTGCAAGGCGCATGGGGCCAAAAGCGTCACCAAGGGCAAGAGCATGGTCTCCGAAGAGATCGGGCTCAACGATGCGATTGAAGCCGCAGGCATGGCAGCGGTCGAGACGGATCTTGGCGAATATATCATCCAGCTCCGGCACGAGACGCCCTCCCACATTATCGCGCCCGCAGTCCATCTGACGAAGGAACAGGTGGAAGCTGATTTCCGCCGCGTGCACAGCCATCTCGACGCGGCGCGCGATCTCTCGGAGCCGGTGCAATTATTGACCGAGGCGCGCGGCGTGTTGCGCGAAAAGTTTCTTGCCGCCGATGTCGGCATCACGGGCGCTAATTTCCTCGTCGCGGAAACCGGAAGCTCGATCATTGTCACCAACGAGGGCAATGGCGACCTCACCCAGACGTTGCCCAAGGTGCATATTGTCATCGCGTCGATCGAAAAGATCGTCCCGACGCTGGAGGATGCAAGCCTGCTGATGCGCGTGCTCGCGCGTTCGGCCACCGGTCAGGATATGTCGGTCTATACGACGCTCTCGACGGGCCCGCGCCGGGCGGGCGATCCCGACGGGCCGGAGCATTATCACATCGTGCTCGTCGACAATGGCCGCTCGTCCATGCTCGGGGGCGAATTCGAGGACATGCTGCGCTGCATCCGCTGCGGCGCCTGCATGAACCATTGCCCGATCTATCACGCCATTGGCGGCCATGCTTATGGCTGGGTCTATCCCGGCCCCATGGGGGCGGTGCTGACACCGGCGCTGATCGGCGTTGAAAAGGGCGGCAATCTGCCAAATGCCTCCACCTTCTGCGGACGCTGCGAAGCCGTTTGCCCGGTGAAGATTCCGCTGCCCAATCTCATGCGCCATTGGCGCGAACGCGAATTTGAGCGCCATCTGACGCCTGCCGTACAGCGTTTTGGCCTTGGTATCTGGGGCTTTTTCGCACGCCGCCCGTCGCTCTATCGTCTCGCCACATCGCTGGCCATGCGCGTGCTGGGATTTGTCGGCCGCGACAAGGGCCGTTTTGCCAAGCTGCCGCTGGCGTCCGGCTGGACACAATTTCGCGACATGCCGGCGCCCAGTGGCGAGACGTTTCAATCGGAATGGCGCGCACGCCAGAAGGAGCGCCGCTCATGAGCGCGCGGGATGATGTGTTCTCCAATATCCGCCGCTCGCTGGGCGTGACCGGCAAGGAAGCCACGCGGCGGGCTGCTGTTGGCCAAAGGCTCGAGACAACGCCGCGCGGCCCGGTGCCACGGCGCGGACAGGGCAGCGCGGCCGCACGCATGGCGACCTTCATCACCGAAGCCCAGCGTGTGTCAGCCAGCGTCGTCATGCTGGAAAATGCGGCTGCCATTCCAGCCGAAGTGGCGCGCTATTTAAGCGAATGCAATGTTGCGCCGGTGTTGCGCATGGGTGCGGATGCGCGGCTTGCGGGGCTCGACTGGGCGGGCGCGGGGCTCAGCACCAGCACGGGCCGCTCCGATGGATCGGATCTCAACGCCATCAGCCACGCTTTCGCAGGCGTTGCCGAAACCGGCTCGCTCATTGTGCTCTCTGGCCCCGACAATCCGGCAACGCTGAATTATTTACCCGACAATCACATAATCGTGCTGGCAGTGAGCGATCTGTGCGGGGATCTCGAAACCGTCTGGACGCGCCTGCGCCGCGCCACGGGCGCATTGTTGCCGCGCACGGTAAATATCATCACCGGCCCCTCGCGCTCTGCCGATATCGAGCAGACCCTGCTGCTGGGCGCGCATGGCCCCCGCCGGCTGCATATTCTGGTGACGCTCGGCTGAACTGCAACGACGCGTCGCCTGCTGCGTTCATGGAGCGATACCCTCATCGAGGACCGCTCCATGACCAATGACAAGCACAAGAACGAATCCGAAAAGCCGACTGCGGAAGAGCAGGCAGATCTCACCGAGGCGCTGGAAGAATCCTTCCCCGCCAGCGACCCGCCATCCATGACCCAACCCAAAACCACAGCCGGCGCACCCGGCGACAAGAAGAGCGTTGGCACAGGGACCGAAGCAGAGCTTGCACGCCAGCAGGCGGAGAAGAAGTAAGAGCGCCCGCATCAACGCCCGTCATTACGAGCGGAGCGAAGCAATCCAGAGTGCGTGTGCGGCCAAGATGGATTGCCACGTCGCAGCGCGCCTCGCAATGACGGCCGCGCTGCCCTAAACCGGCAGGCGTTTTGCGATATCGGGCATGTGCATCAAATCGAGGCGCACCAGTTTTATGCCCGGTTCATCGGGCTCGTCCGACACATGGAAGCCAAGCTGTTCGCACATGGCGAGCATGGTGTGATTGCCAGCCAGCACCTGACCCTCGACGCGCGTCAGGCCTTCGGCTTGCGCATATTCGATGATGAGCTTCATCAAATTCCAGCCAAGCCCCCTGCCCTTGTAATCGCCGCGCAGCAGGATCGCATATTCGCCGGCAGCCGCCTCGGCATCCTTCAGCAATCGGACGCCGCCAACCATGATGCCGCCACTATCGAGCGCGCATAAAGCGAGTGCGCGGGCGTAGTCGATCTGCGTGAGACGGGCGATGAAAGTATGGCTGAATTCCTTCACCGGCGCGAAGAAGCGCAGGCGCAAATCCTCCTGCTGCACGGATTCAAAAAAGCGGCGGTAGAGATCTTCATCTTCGGGACGCACGGGGCGCACGGAAATTCTTGTGCCGTCGCCAAGCGCGATCTCGCGCTCCCAGCTCTTGGGATAGGGCGCAATTGCAAAGCGCGGATTGGACCCGTGCCGGTGCAGACTTTGCGCAGGTGCAACGGCAATGCGCGCATCGATCACCACCACGCCCTCGTGGTCGCAGAGCAGCGGGTTGAGATCGAGCTCGCGGATTTCTGGAATATCGGCTGACAATTGCGAGAGTTTGACGAGCAGCAAGGCGGTGGCGTCAATGTCAGCCGCCGGTTCATCGCGATAGGTTCGCAAGACGCGCACCACGCGCGTACGCTCGATCAGATCATGCGCGAGACGCAAATCAAGTGGAGGCAGCGCCAGAGCGCGATCGTTGATGACCTCCACCGCCTTGCCGCCGCGCCCGAAAACAATCACCGGCCCAAATGTCGGATCATCGGCAATGCCCGCAATCAATTCGCGCGCATGGGGCCGATGCACCATCGGATGAATGGTGACGCCCTCAAGCCGGGCCTCGGGCCGTGCGGCAGCCACGCGCGCCAGCATGAGGCGGGCGGCCGAGACCGCAGCCTCGGGCGTTGCAAGCCCCAGCACGACGCCACCGACATCGGATTTATGCGTTATGTCGGGCGAGAAAACCTTGATGACGCAAGCGCCATGTCTGGCGATGAAATCGCTGGCTGGGCCTGCCACCTCTTCGGGCGTGCGCGCGAAACGCGCGGGCGCGACGGGAATGTCATAGGCCTCGAGCACGCCGGTGATTTCAACCGGATCGAGCCAGGTCTCGCCGCGCGACAAGGCCTGCGCGATGATGGCGCGCGCGCGCCCGACGTCGGGAGCAAAATCGGATGGCAGGCTCGGTGGCACGGCCATCAGCGCGTCGCGGTTCTCGCGCCAGCGCACGAGATGCATGAAACCGCGTGTCGCCCCGCCGCGATAATTGGGAATGCGCGCGGCCTCGAAAACCTCGTCGGTACGCGGCGTGGCGGCAAGCCAGACAGCAAAGACAGGCTTGGGCTGCAGGGATTTCTTGCGATGGGCTTCCACAGCCTGCGCAACCGCAAGCGCCGTCGCCTCGCTGTCTGACAGTGCGGTTGGGCAATGGAGCACGGTGATGGCGTCGTTGGCCGGATCATCCAGCAACGCGCTCAGCGCAACGCGAAAACGCTCGGCATCGGCATCGCCGACAATATCCACCGGATTGGCGCGCGACCAGGTGGCGGGCATATGTTCGTCAAGCGTCTTGAGCGTTTGGGGCGAGAGTTCGGCGACCTTGCCACCGAGGTCGAGCAGATTGTCGACGGTCAGCACGCCAAGCCCGCCACCATTGGTGAGAATGGCGAGTCTGTCGCCTGGGAACGGCTTGATGCGCCCGAGCGTCTCGGCGGCTGCGAAGAGTTCGGAAATATCGTTCACGCGCAAAAGACCCGCGCGGCGGAAGGCGGCGTCATAGACCGCATCTGCGCCAGCCAGCGCGCCCGTATGCGTGGCGGCGGCTTTGGCGGCGCGCGGATGGCGCCCCGATTTGATGACGATGACCGGCTTCACACGCGCAGCCGCACGCGCGGCCGACATGAAGCCCTTCGTGTCGCGGATCGATTCCACATAGAGCAGGATCGCGCGGGTTTGCGGATCGAGCGCGAAATAATCGAGTAGATCCGTGAAATCGATATCGGCCATGTCACCAACCGAGACGAGGCCGGAAAAGCCGATGTGGCGTTCATGCGCCCAGGCGAGCAGCGAGGCCGCAATCGCGCCAGACTGCGACACGATGGCAAGATCGCCCGGCAAAGCGGGATGGGCGGCAAAACTTGCATCGAGCCGACTGCGCGGCACGATCACGCCAAGGCAATTGGGGCCGGCAATGCGCATGCCCGTCTGCGCCGCAATCGCGCCGAGCTCGACGGCAAGCGAGCCCTCGCCATGGGCGGGATCGGCCGTGATCACGATGGCCGCCTTCACGCCAAAGGCTGCAGCCTCGCGCACAATGCCCGCAACAGCCGCGCGCGGCGCAGCCACAATGACAAGATCGGGCGGGCTCACGAGATCGGACACATGAGCCACGCAGGGCGCACCGTCGAGCTCACTGTGGCGCGGATTGACCAGATGAATGGGGCCGGGAAATCCGGCGGCGCGCAAATTGGCCAGCACGGCCTGGCCCAGACTGCCCGGCCGGATGCTCGCCCCCACAAGGGCGAGGGAGGCTGGGCGAAAGAGGCCTTCGAGGCGGCGCGTGGTCATGGTGAGCATATCCTGTGGACATCGACATATGACACGCGGGGCGCGTGGCGCTCTTTGCGCTGCAACAAGGCGGCAAAAGAAAAGCTTCTGCCGGTTTGACGCCCGGCGCGCGATCCGCTGTGATAGGCATTCCCTCCCCGCAAGAGCGCTGGAGACAAAGCGTGCGACATCATCTGCCCTTTTTGGTTGTGCTGACATTGGCCCTTGGTTGCGTCCAGACACAGGCGCAGCAGCAAGCGCCGAGCGCGCCGCCGCAGGCAACGGGCGTCTGGCTGCGGGAAAACGGCAATTCCCATGTGCGCATTGCGCCCTGCGGGCCGGCGCTGTGTGGCTATGTCGCCTGGGTGCAAGACCCGGCTCACGCCAGCGAAATCGGGCTGCGTGTGTTCTACGAGATGGTTCCCGCAGGAGCTGGAGCGTGGGAAGGCAAGGCCTTCAACCCCGAGGACGGGCGCGACTACACAGGCAAGATGGTGCTGGAGGGCGATAGCCTAAAGACATCTGGCTGCGTCTTTGGCGGCCTGATCTGCAAATCGGTCAATTGGACGCGGTTGAAATAATTATTCCGCGAGAACGCGCGTCGGCGGGAAGGCCACTTCGACAAGCGTGCCCTCGGCCTTCTTGCTCTTGATCGAGAAGCTCGCGCGATTGGCCTCGATCAACGCCTTGGTGAGCGGCAGGCCAAGGCCCGTGCCGGACGTCGCGCGCGCCGTCGCAACGCGGCGGAACGGCTCCAGCGCCATCTCGATCTCGCTCTCGGACATGCCAATGCCGGTGTCGCGGATGCGGATCACCGCATGGCCGGCATCGGTCAAGGCCGTCGAGACGATGACCTGACCGCCCGCCTCGTTGAATTTTACGGCATTGGAAAGAAGGTTCAGCACGATCTGGCGCAAGGCGCGCTCGTCAGCCACGATATTGGGCAGGCGCGGGGCGAGCGAGAGACGCACGATCACGCGCTCGCGCGCGGCCTGGGGCTGAATCAGCGACACGCATTCGCCAACGATGCGGTTGGCATCGACCGCACCGAAATCGAGCTCAAGCTTGCCAGCCTCGATCTTGGAGAGATCAAGGAGATCGTTCACCAGGCTCATCACATGGGAGCCCGAAGCGTGAATGTCCTGCAGATATTCCTTGTAGCGCTCATTGCCGACCGGGCCGAAGCGCTCTTCCATGATGACTTCGGCAAAGCCCAGAATGGCGTTCAGCGGCGTACGGATTTCGTGGCTGATCTTGGCGAGGAAATCGGATTTCAAGGCGCTCGCCTGCTCGGCCGCGCGGCGGGCTTCCTGAAGTTCTTCCTCGGCCTTTTTCCAGGCCGTCATGTCGCGCAGCACGGCGCAGAATTTCTGCGTGCCATTGCCCCCGATGCGGCCCAGCGTCATGAACAGCGGGATTGCCCCGCCCTGACGCGCGCGCCCCATCACATCGCGCCCGTCATTGAGCACGCTGGCAACGCCGCTCGAGCTGATACCGTTAAGATATTCAAGCGCCGCAGACTGACTTTCGCGTGCGAGCAGGATCGTGAAACTTTCGCCCGCGACCTCATTCTGCTCGAAGCCGAACAGGGCCTCGCCCGCGCGATTGATCGAGAGAATGCGCCCGGCTTCATCGATCACCGCGACACCATCGGTCGCTGTATCGAGAATGGCGTGGAGTTCGCGCTGGCCGGCTTCGCTCGCGCGCAAATCTGTTTCGAGCGCACGAATGCGCTGGGCAAAATCCTGCTCCTGCGCACGGCGGAATGTCATCAGGGAGGCGGGCGCGCCATCCCAATCGACCATCTGGATGCGCGCTTCGAGCGGCAGCGGCGAACCGCTGCGCGCAAACACGCTCACCGCGCCGCTCTCATCGGCCTCGAGCGCGCCATGGGGGCGACCGCGGAACATGCGGGCAAGGCCATCCTCACGCATGAATTGCGCAGCATCGGCATAACCAAGCAGATCGAGCAGCGTGCGATTGGCAAAAAGCGCCTGCGCATCGCGCGACACGAGCACGCCGATCGGCAGACGATCGAGCACGGCCTGCACGGGTGCGGGGAAATGTTCAAGCGCCACCGGAGTGACGACAGCCGGCGTCACGGAGGGGGCCACCGGCGGCTGCGCGATATCGCTGCCCATGCGAGTTGCGACTTCGATCAGGTCGCGAACAGAGGCACGGGTGCGCTCACGCGAATCGGGCATCAGCCGCTCGACCTCGGACGGCTCGCTGCGATCGCGCGCGCCAAGCGCGCGGGCAATTTCACGGAAGGCCAGCCGCTCGCTCGCAGACAGCGACACCATGCCGTCAGACTCAGGCTCGGGAGCGAGTTCAGGCTCGCCGGAAAGATCTGACGCATCGGCCTCCTGGCGGCGCGCGACAATCAGGAAGGGGCGCAAGGCCACGACATTGTCCGTCGCCACAGGCGGCTCGACCGGAACGTGGGGCGCGGGCGGCTCTTCAGCCGGCGTCGGCGCTTCAAGTGAGGCGTCATCGATCAGGAGCTGGGGCGGTTCTTCGACAGGATCATCGGGCGCAGGCAGATCGGGCGGCGCGGGCCTTGCCTCTTCGAGGTCTTGCAGGCGGGTGACGTGAATCACGCCAAAGCCACGAAAGCCCTCGAAGCGACGCTCGCGATCATGCGCTGGCAAGCCGCCGAGCGTGATCGGGAAAGCCGCATCGGCATTGTCCACGGGCCAGAGCACTTCAAGCCCGCTCCATGTTTCGCCGCGCAGAAGCGCGTCATGGAGCTTGTGTTCGGGATCAAGCGCGAGTTCCTCGGCAAGGTCGAGAAAGGAGCGGCCCACAAGCCGGCTCGTGACGCAGCCAACAAGATCGCACAATTCGCCGGTGATCTTCACGAAGCGATGGGCGGCATCGGTCTGCCAGAGAAAGCGCACATTCGCGCTGCCCTGAAGGCGCTCGGCGAGATCGGCGGCAACCTCGCCGGCACTGCGGCGCGCGGCCGAGAATGATGGCGCAACAGGAGCAGCAGGACGCGGCGCGGGACGCACGGGCGGCGTTGCGGCAGGAGGCTGTGCCACGATGGCCTGCGGCGGCTCATCTGCTGGCAGCGCTTGCACAACCTGCAGCGGAGCCTCCAAAGGGGCTTCAGGCGCGAATGTTACGGGCGCGGGCGGCGCTTGCGGCGTTGCAAGATCGGGGAAGGCCGGCGCGCTGCGCTGCGGCGCTGCGGCGTCCGGCACGGCCAGAATGAACAGGGGCTGGGGGCCAAGCGTCCGGCGGCAGAGCACGGTCAGCATCAGCGCGCGCGGACCGGCAAAGAAGCGCAATTTTTCAAGCCGCGCACCAGCGCCTGGCACCAAGGCGCGCGCCAGTTCGCCGATACGCCTTGCACCGGGATCGCGCCCCGCAAAAAGCCGGCGTTCGATAGCGCCTGCATCCGCGCCAAACAGGGCGCGCGCGGCCTCGTTGCTCCAGAGAATCTGCGGCGGTTGGGCAATGGCGACGAGCACAGGCGCGCCAGCCGCCACCGAGGCAGCGAAGGGCGGCTCGGCAAGGGCGGTCTCGATGGCCCGGCTATGGGGGCCAGACTCGCGCGTGAAGGTCATCATGGCCCTCTGGCTTCCTCTCGTCCCTCATGGACGCACGTCATGGCGGCAAAAAATATCCTGCCGCTGTCAACGCCAACGACAAGCCCTTCGAACAACCCATAAGTCTCCGATCCGGAGATAAGGCTTAAGAGATCATTAAAGGGCTCTGCCCGCCCGGTCCATGGGCCCGCCGCGGCTGTACAGGACTCTCTCCAGCTATGCTTAAGATCCACAGGCTCTTTGATTTTTTGTGCACCGCACAATTATGTTGCGGTGCAACATATTCTGCGCTAGAATGCTTGCAAGTTCGGTGTCAGGCTAGGAGCCCGGCACAAGCACACTGACCAACCTTCAGGAGCACAAAGATGGCCAATCCTTATGACATCCCGCCCGAAATGCGTGATTTCGCCGAACGCAGCGTCGCACAGGCCCGCAAGGCTTTCGAGGGCTTCATGGGCGCTATCCACAAGACCACCGGCTCCCTTGAAGGCACGCCGCTTGCGCCTGCCAAAGACGTGTCTGCCAAGGCCGTATCCTTTGCCGAAACCAATGTGACGTCGGCTTTCGACCTCGCCGACAAGCTCGTCCATGCCAAGGACGTCCAGGAAGTGCTCGCCATTCAGGCCGACTTCCTGAAGAGCCAGCTCGCCTCCATTGAAGGCCAGATGAAGGAATTGGGCGACGCGGTGCAGAAGGCGACCGGCGTCAAGAAGTGATTGCGACAGGAAAGGACCAGACTTATGGCCGTTGCCCGCAAACCACCCGCCAAGCCAGCCAAGACCATTGCCGCCGCACCACTGGTCTCGGCGCCCGTCACGATTGAAGATCCGATCATCCCCGCTCTCGAGGAGACCATTGAGGCCACTCTCGAGACGGCCGGGGAAATTCAGGATCAGGTCCGCAAGACCGCCGAAGAAGGCGTTGAACAGACCCGCAAGATCTTCGAACGCCTTAAAGTGGTGTCCGATGAAGCCAACACCTCCCTTGAGACGACCTATGCCAGCGTCTCGAAGGGTGTGAGCACGATCAACATGAAAGCGCTCGACGCTTTCAAGGCGAATGCGGAAGCGCAGCTCGCCTTCGTGAAGGCCCTGATGGCCACGAAAAGCGTCGCGGAAGCGTTCACGCTGCAAAGCGAGCACGCCCGCACGCAATTCGAGACCATGAATGCCCAGGCAAAGGAGCTCGGTGAGCTCATTCGCCAGGTGACGGCCGAAACTGTCGAGCCGATCAAGACCACCTTCACCAAGACCCTTCAGGTCGCGGCCTGAAGTCAAAATACAGGCCTTCTGCCGGCCCTAAAAGCCGGCAGAAGCGCCCTCGACAACAAAAGCCCGCGAAATTCGCGTCGCGGATGCTTGCAATGCAAACTCTTTGCTTCTAGGTTCCGGCCCGCACTGACGTGCCGCCATAGCTCAGTTGGTTAGAGCGCTAGATTGTGGATCTAGAGGTCCCCCGTTCGAGCCGGGGTGGTGGTACCATTCTTCCGTTATCCTCCTCGTGCACGCAGGCCGTGCAACCCGCGTCCGGCTTGGCCGTTAGGCCTTGGACCCGCCGTTTGGTCGTCCGGAGAATCAACGTGCGCACACAGCTCCTCGCTCTTGCAGCCCTGTCCTGTCTTGCCGCCCTGACCTGTCTTGCCGCCCCCTCAGGCGCGCGGGCCGCCGATTATGATGGCCGCCTTCATCCTATCCGCCCGTTGATCGTGACCCGCGTGGTCTTTCTCGATTGCCAGCCCCGCCCGACCATTGTCGCGCCCGGCAGGCGTGGCATGGGCGAACCCGGCACGTTCTACGCCCGCTGGGACTGGCTCGTGCCCGAGGCCTGCCTGCAGCCCCGCTGAGACCATGCCTTCCTAAGCCGCACGGCCTGTGGCAGCATGCAGGCCTGACACGCAGCATAAGCGTGCGGGTACATGGGAGGACAGGATGATCTCGATGCCGCTCTGGCGTTGTCTTGCGACCGCAACTCTGGTCGCCACGGGCTTGAACGCGCCCGCTCACGCCCAGGATTTTTATGCCGGCAAGAGCGTCTCGATCATTGTCGGCAGTGATGTCGGCGGCGGTTATGACACTTATGCCCGCCTGTATTCGCGCCATCTCGGCGAATTCCTGCCAGGCCGCCCCAATGTCGTCGTCCAGAACATGCCGGGCGCAGGCAGCGCGCGAGCGGCGGGCTTTCTCTACAATTCGGCGGCCAAGGACGGCACGAATCTCGCCCTGTTGCAGCCTGGCGCCATTGCCGGCCCGCTGCTCGACAAGGGCATGAAGGCAAATTACGACGCCACGAAATTTGCCTATCTCGGCAGCGCGGATTCCGGCAATCGCGTCTGCATCAGCCTGCCCAATTCCCGCATCAAGACCTACAAGCAGGCGCAGGCGGAAAAGACGATTGCGGGCGCAGCAGGCAATGGCGCGTCCTCGCGCGATTACGCTTTTCTCCACAAGAACACCTCGGGCGCGAAATTCGAGGTCGTCTCCGGCTACAAGGGCATGGCCGACATTCTGCTGGCGATGGAGCGCAGCGAGGTCGATGTCGTCTGCGGGCTCGACTGGTCGAGCGCCAAGGCGCAGCGCCCGGCGCTCATTCGCGACAAGAGCCTGAACGTGCTGGTGCAGATGGGCGTCGACAACAATGCCGAGCTCGATGCCTGGGGCGTGCCCAACATCATGAGCTTCACGCAGGGCGAGGACAATCAGGCGATTGTCACGCTGGTCGTCGCCCAGCAGGCTTTCGGACGGCCGTTCCTGATGGCGCCGGGCAATCCCGATGCGGCGGTCAAGCTGATGCGCGCGGCCTTCGATGCAGCCTCAAGGAGCGAGAAGCTGCTGGCCGATGCCGAGCGCATCGGCCTCGACATCACGCCCGCCAATGGCGAAAAAGTGCAGGACGTCGTGCAGAAAATGTACAAGACGACAGATCGCATCGTCGAGCTTTCATCCAAGGCCATTCGCGAATAGCGCTCAGACGCCTGAAAGAATGCCCTGAATGACGCGCTCCGGAAAGGCCTGCGCCAGAGCGACTTCTGTGGCGCCGATAATCCCGCGCTCGGTAATCAGGCCGGTGACCAGACGCGCCGGCGTGACATCGAAGGCGGGATTGAGCGCGGGGCTTTGGGGCGGAGTCACGCGGATCGACACGATCTCGCCGTGCTCCGTCACGCCGCTCATATGCGTAACTTCGCGCGGGCTGCGCGCCTCGATCGGAATGTCGGCCATTCCGTCGTGCAGAGAAAAATCGATCGAGGACGAGGGCGCGGCCACGTAAAAGGGCACGCCATTGTCGTGCGCCGCAAGCGCCTTCAGATAAGTGCCGATCTTGTTGCAGACATCGCCGCGCGCGGTGGTGCGATCGGTGCCGACGATGACGAGATCGACCTCGCCCTTCTGCATCAGATGCCCGCCCGCATTGTCCACGATGACCGCATGGGGAACCCCATGGTGGCCAAGCTCGAAAGCCGTCAGCGCCGCGCCCTGATTGCGCGGCCGCGTCTCGTCCACCAACACATGCAGCGCAATGCCGGCCTCATGCGCCTTGTAGATCGGTGCAGTCGCCGTGCCCCAATCGACGGTGGCCAGCCAGCCCGCATTGCAATGGGTGAGAATATTAACGGGTGCGCCGCCCTTGCGCGCCGAAATATCGGCGATCAGCGCCAGCCCGTGGTCGCCAATGGCCGCACAGACCGCGACATCCTCTTCCGCCATTTCGCCCGCAAGCGCAAAGGCCGCTTCCGCGCGCTCCGCTTGGGCCACGGGCATGAGCGCCTCGCGCATCCGCTCCAGCGCCCAGCGCAAATTGATGGCCGTGGGGCGCGTGGCCGCCAGCAGCTCGATATCGCGTGCGAGCGCGGCGCTCGAGGCATCGCGCCTGAGCCCCAGGGCGAGGCCATAGGCAGCCGTGACGCCAATCAGCGGCGCGCCACGCACCTGCATCTGCGCAATCGCGTTGGCGGCCTCTGCAAGCTCACGCAGGACGAGGGGCGCGAAAACATGGGGCAGCTGCGTCTGATCGATGATCTCGACCCCGCCATCTGCAAGCGGGCGGATCGTCCGGTAAGAAATTCCATCGACCCGCATGCGACCTCCGATTGCTTTTGGCGATTGACAGGCCGGGGCTCCCGGCTAGGTTTGCGCACCCGCTCAAAACAGAAAGTCGGACCATGAGCAAACTGATCTTCCCCGCCCTTGAAGTGCCCACCCTCGAAATCGCCGGCTCAAGCGATCGTATCCCGGTCCAGCGCGTGTTCTGCGTTGGCCGCAATTACGAGGCCCATGCCAAGGAAATGGGCTTTGCGGTGGACCGCGAGGAGCCCTTCTATTTCACCAAGAGCCCCGAATCCATCGTGGCGGATGGCTCGACCATTCCCTATGTCGCGGGCACTGAAAACTATCATTACGAATTCGAGCTGGTTGTCGTGATCGGCAAGCCCGCCTTCCGCGTGTCGAAGGAAGACGCCCTCGACAAGGTGTTTGGCTATGCCTGCGGCCTCGACATGACCCGCCGCGACCTGCAGCTCTCGCGCCGCGCCAAGCAGCTGCCGTGGGATCTGGGCAAGGACGTGGAGTTCAGCGCGCCGTGCTCGGCTGTCGTCACCGCCGACAAGTTGCCTGACCCGTCCACGGGCCGCATCGAAATGCGCCAGAACGGCGTGCAGAAGCAGGATGCGGATCTTTCGCTCCTGATCTGGTCGGTGCCCGAAATCATCAACCACCTCTCGGGCTTCTATCACCTGCGCCCGGGCGATGTGATCTTCACCGGCACGCCCGCGGGCGTGGGCGCCGTGCAGCCGGGCGATGTGCTGGAAGGCACGATTGCCAATGTCGGCTCGCTGAAGATCAAGATCGGCGACAAGGAATAAGTCTCCGCTTTTCAGACAGGCCGGGGGTGCGCGAGCGCCTCCGGCTTTTTTGTGTCCGGCATTTGACAAAGGCCCCTGCCCTTCGCACTCTGCGCACGAAGCGAGCCGCCCGAAAATTTGCGGGAACGATGCACGCAAGGGACGGAAACACGAAGGTCAGACCATGCCCAAACTCAAGGTCAACGGTCGCAGCCATGAGGTTGCGGCTGCAGACGACGCGCCGCTGCTCTATGCGCTGCGAAACGATCTCCAGCTCAACGGCCCGAAATTTGGTTGCGGCCTGGCCCAATGCGGTGCCTGCACGGTGTTGATCGATGGCCAGCCCGTGCGCTCCTGCGTGACGCCCACAGGCTCGGTCGTTGGACAGGAGATCACCACGCTCGAAGGGCTCGGCACGCTTGAAAAGCCAAGCCGCCTGCAGCAGGCCTTCATC
>CANBNG010000025.1 GCA_947370975.1 Beijerinckiaceae bacterium | reverse complement strand
TGCAAGACTGCCTTAACCTCAAGCGGACGTCTTGAGCTGCACCACATTGTGCAGGATCTCGTCGGCGGTATCGAAGAACCGGCGGATGCCGCGCGCGGCCTGGCGGATGCGCTGCTCGTTCTCGACAATCGCGAGGCGGACGTAATCGTCCCCATGCTCGCCAAAGCCAATGCCCGGCGCAACCGCCACATCGGCCTTTTCGATCAGGAGCTTCGAGAATTCGAGGCTGCCGAGATGCTTAAACTTCTCGGGCACAGGCACCCAGGCAAACATCGTGGCCTCGGGCACGGGAATATCCCAGCCCGCAGCCGCGAAGCTTTCCACCAGCACGTCGCGACGCTTTTTGTAGATCGAGCGCATTTCGATGATGCAATCCTCGGGGCCGTTCAGCGCCGCGGCAGCCGCCACCTGGATCGGCGTATAGGCGCCGTAATCGAGATAGGACTTCACACGCGCAAGGGCCGCCAGCAGGCGCTCGTTGCCCACCGCAAAGCCGATGCGCCAGCCGGCCATCGAGAAGGTCTTCGACATGGAGGTGAATTCCACCGACACGTCATTGGCCCCGTTCACCTGCAGGATCGAGGGCGGCGGATTGTCATCGAAGAAGACTTCCGCATAAGCGAGGTCGGAGAGCACGAAAATCTCGTGCTTCTTCGCGAAGGCCACGAGATCCTTGTAGAAATCGAGCGAGGCGACCTTGGCCGTCGGGTTCGAGGGATAGCAGCAGACCACAGCAATCGGCTTGGGGATCGAATGCTGCACAGCGCGCTCGAGCGCGACGAAAAATTCCGGCGTCGGGTCGGCCGGCACCGAACGCACCACGCCGCCCGCCATCAGAAAACCGAAGGCGTGAATCGGATAGGAGGGATTGGGCACGATCACCACATCGCCGGGCGCCGTGATGGCCTGCGCCATATTGGCGAAGCCTTCCTTTGAGCCCAGCGTGGCGACGACCTGCGTATCGGGATTGAGCTTCACGCCAAAGCGACGCTCGTAATAGGACGCCTGCGCGCGGCGCAGCCCAGCAATACCCTTGGAGGCCGAATAGCGGTCGGTGCGCGGCTTGCCGGCGGTTTCGACCAGCTTGTCGATGACATGCTTGGGTGCAGGCAGATCGGGATTGCCCATGCCGAGGTCGACAATGTCGGCGCCGGCATTGCGAGCGGCGGCCTTGAGCCGATTCACCTGCTCGAACACATACGGAGGCAGCCGCCGCACCCTGTGGAAATCCGACATTGCAATCATCCCCTTTGAGACCTGCACGGCTTTAACCGATTGCCGCCGCGCGGTCCATTTCCTCGCTTGTTTCTCCGACCCAGCGGGCCGGCGCACTCGTCACTGCTTGCCTGGCCGTGTCGGCCTGAGAGCCGGATTGGCGCAGGTGAGCCCGCATGCCTGCTCGGCAGCGGCCTTTTTCTTCTGCTGGCCGCCATCGGCGACCGACCGTTCCGCCTTGGGGGCAGATTTCCGCCCGGCGATCCTGTCCTGACGCACAAGAGCCGAATCAAGCGCCTTTTCCTGGGCGCGAATCTCGTCGGCCGTCAGAACCTTGCCCTTGGGCGCGTTGCGGGCCCCGCCGACGGGCACATATTCATAGGTCTTGGGCCGCGTCCGACTCACGAAATCGGGCGCATCGGGCACCTGTGTGCGCAAGCCCAGCACACGCGTCACGGCTCCAGGCTCCTCGCCTGCGGCCAGAACGGGCTGTCCGAAAGCCAGAACAGCGACAAAAGCCGCCAGAAGAAGCGTGAAACGCCCGGCCAGGCGCGGAATGCTGCGGGTGCTGCTGGTCATGAGCCTGTCAGACTTGGTTGCGAGAACCGCGGAAAGCGGTCGCTCCGCCATCAATCCTTTTGATCATTGGTGCGACCCGTGAATAAAGACCTATTATGACCGAAACGGGACCGGCGCCAGTCTTCATTGGTCGCGGGTTGGGCAATGGCACGGGTTGTGCCAGATGTCGGCACCAATTGGAGCAGGACTGGAATGAGCGCGACACGTACCGGGGCGAAAACCAAGCGCGCTCGCAAGCCCGTGGAGGCCCCCGCCCCCAAGCCTCCCAAGCAGCCTGCAAAAAAGGCAGTCGTTGCCAAAGCCGCATCCAAAAAGGCAACCCGGAAGCCGGCTCCGGCATTGGTCCGCACGCGCACCCCAAAGGCTGCCGAGCCGGTGAAGAAAATCGCCAAAGCCAAGACAATTGCAAAGGCAGCCAAGGCACCCGCAGCCAAGGCTGAAATTGTGGCCGTGCCGCCGAAAAAGAAGCCGGCCACACCGGCCAAGGTGCCTCGCGTCAAGACTCCTCGCGCCAAGGCGGCCGGCAAGCCAACAACCGACAAGGCAGCAAAAGGCAAGAAAGCAACGAGCAAGTCAGCAACAGGCAAGATTTCGGCCGCAAAGACCACCGCCGCGAAGTCCGTGCGCGCAAAGCGCAAGCCTGTCCCGCTCATTGCGCCTGCCGCTCCCGCGCCGACCCTTCTCGCGTCTGAAAAGCCTGCACCGACCTCAGCCCGGCCTGCTTCCATTCACGTGGCGACCAATCCGCCACCTGCGGCTGCGCCTCCAAAACCTCAGCAGAGCCGGAAGCAGCGCGATAGCGGGATCGGCTCCATGCCCATGCCCGATTTCCAGGTTCTCTCGCAGAATCTTGCAAAGCTCGTCGAAGAGGGCGGTAAGGCGGCGGCGGCCTATCTCAAGCCGATGGAACAGGGCCGCACGAATCCCGTTCTCGCAGAACATGTCGAGGACGCAGTGAAAACGCTCGGCCATGTGGCCGAACATTGGCTCTCCGACCCCGCGCGCACAATCGAAGCGCAGTCGAGAATCTCGGGCGACATGCTCGAATTGTGGAGCCGTACGCTGCGCAAATTCTCGGGCGAAGAGACTCTGCCCGTGCGCGCGAACGATCCTGCGGACAAGCGCTTCGCCGATCCTGAATGGCACAATAATCCGATCTACGATTTCCTGCGTCAGGCCTATTCCATCACCACCGACTGGGCGAACGATCTCGTCACGCGTGCCGATACGCTCGATGAAATGACGCGCGAGAAAGCGCAATTCTACTTGCGCCAGATCGCAGGCGCAGTCTCGCCCTCCAATTTCATCGCGACAAATCCGGAGCTTCTGCGCACGACGCTCGAACAAAGCGGCGGCAATCTGGTGCGCGGGATGCAGATGTTTGCCGAAGACATCGAGGCCGGCAAAGGCCAGTTGAAAATTCGCCAGAGCGACGCGTCGAAATTCGTGTTCGGCCGCGACATGGCGGCAACGCCGGGCAAGGTCGTGTTTCGCAACGAGCTGATGGAGCTGATCCAATATGCGCCCTCGACCGAGACGGTCTATCGCCGTCCGCTCCTGATCGTGCCACCGTGGATCAACAAGTTTTACGTGCTCGATCTCAATCCCGAAAAGAGCCTGATCCGCTGGGCTGTCGCGCAGGGCCTCACGGTCTTCGTGATTTCCTGGGTCAATCCGGATGAGCGCCAGGCGAAGAAGTCCTTCGAGGATTATATGCGCGAAGGCATCTTGACCGCGCTCGAGCGCATCGAGGATGCGACCGGCGAACGCAAGGTTTCAGCCTTGGGCTATTGCGTCGGCGGCACATTGCTCGCCATCACGCTGGCCTATATGGCGGCTGTCAAAGACACGCGCATCGAAAGCGCGACCTTTCTCACGACGCAAGTTGATTTCCGCGATGCGGGCGAGTTGAAACTCTTCGTCGATCAGGTGCGCATCAAATCCATCGAAGAGAAAATGGCCGAGACCGGCTATCTCGAAGGCTCGAAAATGGCGACCGCCTTCAACATGCTGCGGCCCAATGAATTGATCTGGTCGTACGTGGTGAACAATTACCTCAAGGGCAAGGAACCGATGCCCTTCGACCTGCTCGCGTGGAATTCGGATTCGACGCGCATGCCCGCGGCCAATCATTCGTTCTACCTGCGCAATTGCTATCTTGAGAACAATCTCACGCAGGGCCGTCTCAGCATGGGTGGCGTCAAGCTCGACCTCAAGGCCGTGACCATGCCGGTCTATCATCTGGCCGCGCGCGAGGATCACATCGCACCCGCGCGCTCCGTCTATACGGGCGCGGCCTATTTCGGCGGCGCTGTGCGCTATGTGCTCGCTGGTTCGGGCCATATTGCGGGCGTCGTCAATCCGGCGGCAAAACCCAAATATCAATTCTGGTCTGGCCCGCCCGTGGCCGGCACGTTTGAAGACTGGCTTGAAGAAGCCACAGAAGCACCCGGCACCTGGTGGAACGACTGGATCGGCTGGCTCAGCGCGCAAGCGCCCGAGCGCGTGCCTGCGCGCGAACCCGGCGATGGCAAGCTCACGCCGCTCTGCGATGCACCGGGCGAATATGTGCGCGTGAAATCATAACGCGGACGCAGCAGCACAAAAGGAAATGGCGGGCCCTGCTTGGGACCCGCCATCATCAACACCGGCTTTCGTGTCTCGCGGAAGCCGGCGAGCACGCCGCTCGATCTTTTAGAGACCTGCGAGATATTTGGTCGGATCGACCGGGGTCGCACCCTTGCGCAGTTCAAAATGCAGCTGCGGCGAAGTGACATTTCCCGACTGACCGGATTTGGCGACAACCTGACCGCGCGTGACGGTTTCGCCGCGCTTGACCATCAGCTCGCCATTATTGGCATAGGCCGACACAAAACCATTGGGATGACGGATCAACACGAGATTGCCGTAACCCTTGAGCTCGCTGCCGGCATAGGCAACCGTGCCGCCTTCTGCCGCCTTGACGGCCGTGCCTTCGGGCACTGCGATATTGATGCCTTCGCTCGATCCGGCCTTGAAGCCCTGAATGACACGGCCACGCGCGGGCCAGCGGAATTCAGGCGATGCATCCTCTGCGGCGGCGGCAGCCGCGGCGGGGGCCGGCGCAGGCGCTGCTGCAACAGGCGCTGTCGGCGCAACAGGCGTCGCATCGTTCTTGGCGTTGGTCTGGGGCTCAAGCGAGGCCGTGCGAACCGGGCTCGCACCCGGGGTTTTTGCAACCTTGGCCGGCGCCTCGCTCTTGGCGACATTTGTCACGGGCTCAGCCTTGGCCGGCTTGGCGGGCGCGACAGCGGCCATTTTCTCGGGCTGCTTCATCATCGCGGGCGCTGCTGCAACAGGCTTGGCAGCCTGCATGGGCGGTGCAACTTGCGCCGCGGCGCGCACGGGCGCCTGCTGCATCACGACCGGCTGGCTCACAGGCGGATGATAGGGCGTCTGCTGGGCAGCGGCGCGAGCGGGCGCAGCGGAGGGAGCCGACAAAGGCGCTGACTGGATCGGCGCAGAAAGCGGTGATGATTGCACGGCGCTGACGGGCGCGGCGCTCGCCATTTGCTGCGAACCGCCCATGCTGCTGCTGTTTTCAAGCCGCGCGGAATTCTGGAATGGGCTGCTGGCCTCACCAAAGCGTGTGAAGTCAGAAGAGCAGCTTGCTAGAAGGGCTGACGCAAGACCCGCAAACACGAGACGAGCCGCACAACGAGAAGTAATAATGCGATCAAGATGACTCATAACCCGAACCCACGCTCATGCGGTGTCTACCAACGCAATTGAGCACGAACGCGGTTAAGGGAGAGTTTATGATGAATCGATTTCCCGCGATTGAAGAGCCATTTCGGCACTTTGCTTGAGAAAGCCTGCGCGTGGCTTGTGCTCAGGACTGCGCGCAGACGCCTACAATCAAAGGTTGAAGTCGGCACGTCGCCACTTTCTCACGCGTGAAACCGCGCGGCCCATGTGCAAGCCGCATCAGGGCGGACGCGCCCTGCCCCGATTCGCGCTGTCCGAAGACGATGACTCCGCCCTCGGCGAGTCGGCTCGTAAGCGCCTCCGGCAAATCTGCGACTGTGCCCTGCACGAGAATGCGATCGAACAAGCCAAGGTCCTCGGCAGGGGCTAGCCCGTCGCCCCACAGCACGCGCACATTTTCAAAACCTAACCGCGACAGGCGCGTTGCTGCTGCAACCGCAAGCGCATGAAAACGCTCGACCGTCACGACCTCGCGCGACAGGCGCGCAAGGATCGCCGCCGAATAGCCATTGCCGGTGCCAATCTCCAGAACGCGATGGTGGGGCGAAAGCCCGAGAGCTTCCATCATGCGCGCCACCAGAAACGGCTCGGGCATGGTCTGGCCGCAGGCAATCGGCAAGGCAATGTCACGCCAGGCCAGATCGGCATGGCGATGGGGCACGAAATGATCGCGCGGCAGGGTTTCGAGCGCGCGCAGCACGGCGACATTGGCAATGCCGCGCTCGCGCAGGCGCAGCAGGAATTGCATCGTCGCCTGTGCATCGGCAGGCGAGCGGGGCCGCTCAGGGCTGGATGCGTCCGATTCCATGCCCTGCCCCCGATGTCAGAGGAAACGCGCCGCAAGCCGCGTCAGTGACGGCTCGTCGGTGAGATCAAGCCGCAGCGGCGTGATCGAGATGCGCTGATCGGCAATGGCTTCTAGGTCGGTGCCGCGACCCGGCGTCGAGCGCTGGCGCGAGAAGCCGATCCAGTAATAGGGATTGTTGCGCCCGTCGAAGCGCTCGTCGAGTTCGAGATAGGTCGCATCGCGGCGGCCCTGCACCGTCACCGATGTGCCGCGCACGTCCTCTGGCTGGCAGCTCGGAAAATTCAGATTGAGCAGAATGCCCTTTTCCAGTTCCTCACCGAGCAGCTTGCGGATGAGCCCCGGCGCATGGGTTTCCGCGCAATTGAACGGCGCGCCGTCGCGCTCGCCCGGCGGATAGCCTTGCGAGAGCGCAATCGAGCGCACGCCGAGCAAAGTGCCCTCCATCGCGCCCGCAATCGTGCCCGAATAGGTGACGTCCTCGGCCAGATTATGCCCGACATTGACGCCCGACAGTACAAGATCGGGCGGCGCGTCGCGCATGATCCGGCGCACGCCCATGATCACGCAATCGGTCGGCGTGCCCTTCACCGCATAGCGCTTGGCTCCGACATGGCGCAGCCGCAGCGGATCGTTGAGCGAGAGCGAATGGGCCACGCCCGACTGGTCGGTTTCGGGTGCGACGATGGTGACATCATCGGACAGGGAGAGCGCGATGCGCTCGAGCACATTGAGACCCTCGGCATGGATGCCGTCATCATTGGTGATCAGAATGCGCATTCGGGATCCTCGTTTGAAGCGTAAATAACCCTCTCCCTCTGGGAGGGTTACGCCCCTGCCTTCGATATTTTCTCAAGCCCGCCCATATAGGGACGCAGCACGTCAGGAATTGTCACCGAGCCATCGGCGTTCTGATAATTTTCGAGCACAGCCACCAGCGCGCGCCCGACTGCAATCCCCGAACCGTTCAGCGTATGCACGAAGCGCGTGCCCTTTTCGCCAACCGGGCGATAGCGCGCATTCATGCGCCGCGCCTGGAAATCGCCGCAGACCGAGCAGGACGAGATTTCGCGGAAGCGGCCCTGAATGTCGCCGTCCTGCTGGCCGGGCAACCAGACTTCGATGTCATAGGTCTTTTGCGAGGCAAACCCCATGTCGCCCGTGCACAACGTCATGACGCGGTAATGCAGGCCGAGGCGCTTGAGCACTTCCTCGGCGCAGGCCGTCATGCGCTCGTGCTCGGCAACTGAATCTTCGGGCTTGGTGATCGAGACGAGTTCGACCTTGCTGAACTGGTGCTGGCGGATCATCCCGCGCGTATCGCGACCCGCAGAGCCGGCCTCGAGACGAAAACACGGCGTGCCGGCGGTGACCCGCATCGGCAGCAGGCTTTCATCGAGTATCTGCTCGCGCACGAGATTGGTGAGCGAGACTTCGGCTGTGGGAATCAGCCAGAAATCATCGCCCGCGCGGAATTGATCGTCGCGGAATTTCGGCAATTGCGCAGTGCCGAACATGGCCTCGTCGCGCACCAGCAGCGGCGGATTGACTTCCGTATAGCCGTTCACATCGCTGTGGAGGTCGAGCATGAACGCCATCAAGGCGCGTTCAAGACGCGCCAATGCGCCCTTGAGCACAACAAAGCGCGCGCCCGACATGCGCGAGGCGGCCTCGAAATCCATGAGGCCCAAAGCCTCGCCAATCTCGAAATGCTCCCTGGGCACAAAGCCCGCGGGAAAGGACGGAGCCGCGCCAAAGCGGCGCGCCTCGACATTATCATGCTCGTCGCGCCCCTCGGGCACATCGGCAGCCGGCGTATTGGGGATTTCAGACAGCACGCCCTCGAGAGCGGCAATTGCCGCTTTCTCCTGCGTCTCGAACTCGCCCATGCGGGTCTTGAGCTCGGCGACCTCGGCTTTCAGCGCATCGGCGCGCGCAGAATCCTTGGCCGCCATGGCCTGACCGATCTCCTTGGAGGCGGCGTTGCGGCGCTCCTGGGCGCTCTGCAATTGCGCGATGGCGACCTTGCGCTCGTCATCGAGCGCCAGCAGCCGGTCGGACAGCGGCTCCAGTCCCCGACGGCGGCGGCCCGCGTCGAAGAGAGCCGCGTTCTCGCGAATCCATTTGATGTCGTACATGAAGAGCCTTTGGAGACGAGCCAGGGATGCGCCGGATGCCGCCCGGCACTATGGCCCCGGAATGACATTGCCCGGCCCGCGATGCAAGAGGGCCGCCTCCGGGCGCCCGCCTCTCCCAAGGGAGAAGCAGCCTGCAAAGCCCGATTGCTAGGCGTCCTTCTCGGCCGCGAGCCGGTCCTTCTCGCGCTGGCGCTGCACGAAGCCGACCGACAGGATCGACAGCTCGTAGAGTAGCAATGCGGGTATGGCGAGCGCGAACTGGCTGAAGACATCGGGCGGCGTGAGCACGGCCGCGACAATGAACACCAGCACGATGGCGTAGCGGCGTTTGCTCTTGAGGAAGGCGGCGTCGATGATTCCGATGCGGCCCAGCAGCGTCAGCACCACCGGCAATTGGAAGGTCACGCCGAAGGCAAAGATCAGCGTCATGATGAGCGAGAGATATTCGCTCACGCGCGGCAGCAGCTCGATCTGCGCGCGGCCGGGCTCCTTGGACTGCTGCATCGCGAGGAAGAAATGCAGGAGGTTCGGCGTCACAATATAATAGACGAGCATCACGCCCAGCGCGAAGAAGATGGGTGTCGCGATCAGATAAGGCGCGAACGCCATGCGCTCATGCTTGTAGAGGCCCGGCGCGACGAAGGCGTAGATCTGCGAAAAGATCACCGGACAGGCCGCAAACGAGGCCGTCCACATCGCGACCTTGATCTTGGTGAAGAAGAATTCCTGCGGCGCAGTGTAGATGAGCTTCGCCTCGGGGCCCGCCGCCTGCTCATAGGGCACAACAAGGATGTTGTAGATGTCGGTCGCGAAAAAATAGAAGACGAAGAACATCAGGACAAAAGCCACCACCGCCTTGATGAGGCGGGAGCGGAGTTCGATCAGATGCTCGATCAGGGGCGCACGGGTTGCTTCAATATCGGCGTCGGTCATGTCGTCAGGCCTCGCCGCTGCGCGTTTGGGCCGCGGGCGGGGTCTTTGGTGCGGGCGGAGTCTCGGGTTCGGGCACGACGGGCGCGATAGCCGCCGCAATCGTGGCCTCGGTCACCGCCGGCGCTTCGTCCGGCAGGTCGGGCATGTTGATGACATTGGTAGAATAATCGAGTTCGGCCGGCGGCGGGAAGTTCGAGTCGAGGTTATGGCTGTCGATCGCGCCGCCGATTTCATGGCGCATTGTCTCCACGGGATCGAAATTCATGTCGACGCGCGCGGAATCGGCGACTTTGGCGACATCCTTGCGGATCTCCTCAATGTCGGCCTCGCGCATGGCGTCCATGAACTGGCCCTGGAAGTCAGACGCCATGCGGCGCATTTTCGAAATGGCCTGCCCGAGCTGACGCAACACGCGCGGCAGCTCCTTGGGCCCGATCACGATCAGCGCGACAAGACCGATAACGATAAGTTTGCCGGCGTCGAAATCGAACATGCCATCTGCGTCCTGAACTCAAAAGCCGCCAGCGCGCGCAAACCTGCGCACGTGGCGGTGCACGATCTTTAAAAAAGACCGGGCGTTAGGCCTTAGCTGGCCTTGCGCGGCTCCGAGGCATGCTCGCCTGCGGCATGGGTCTGCACGGGAGCAGCAACCGGCTGTTCGATGCTGCGCACGGGCTCCGCCGCCTTGGCGGTCTCCGTGTCTTCCTCGGCCATGCCCTTCTTGAAGGACTTGATGCCCTTGGCGACATCGCCCATCAGATCGGAAATCTTGCCCTTGCCGCCAAACAGCAGCAGCGCGATCGCGCCGACGACGATCCAGTGCCAGATGGAAAAGCTACCCATAAGAGAACCTCCGCTCGGCTGGGCCTTGATGCCTCATCACCGGATTGAACCTTGAAACTATGCGCCGGGAGCGGCAAAAACAAGGACAGAGACCGCGATTGAGCGCGATCAAAGCGTCTCGTCTTCGGACAGCGCGATGCTTTCGGCCTCTGCTGCCAGCTCGGCTGCAAGCTCAAGCGCCTCGGCATCGGTCACCGCTTCGACCGCCGCGTCCACGGCCGCAGCCGCCTCGGCCTGCGCCTCGTCGGAGACTTCGCCAAAAAGATCCGACGCATCGGCTTCCAGCGGGTCTTCGGTTTCGGTCAGCTCGGGGCTGTCATTCGGGGTCGGCACGCCAAAGCCCGCCGGCAGGCGGCCGTCGAACAGGCCAGCGCCCTTCAATTCTTCGAGACCCGGCAGATCGGTGATGGTCTCGAGCCCGAAATGCAGCAGGAAATTGTCAGTTGTGCCATAGGTCACAGGCCGCCCCGGCGCCTTGCGGCGACCGCGCAGGCGCACCCAGCCAGTTTCGATCAGCACGTCCATCGTGCCCTTGGAAATTGTGACGCCGCGAATATCCTCGATTTCTGCGCGCGTCACCGGCTGGTGATAGGCGACAATGGCGAGCGTCTCGAGCGCGGCGCGCGACAGCTTCTTCTGCTCGGAGGTCTCGCGCGACAACAGCCAGCCGAGATCGGCGGCAGTGCGGAAAATCCACTTCGGGCCAACACGCACGAGATTGATGCCGCGCCCGGCATAATCAGCGCGCAAGGCCTCCAGCACGGGCTTGATCTTCGTGCTCTCGGGAAGGCGGCGGGCAAGCTCGGTCTCATCCACGGGATCGGCGGTTGCAAAAAGCAACGCCTCGACAATGCGTTTTGCCTCGTGAAGATTGACCTCGAGCAGATTGTCCTGCACGGCAGCCTCCTCTGCGCTCCCCGCCTCGCGGGGTGTCTGCTGCGGATAGAGTACGGCGATCTCGGCCACTTGTTCCTCATCTTCTACTTTAACGCGATACAGCATTCTTCAGTAATATCAGGCAGCTTGCGTCCCTTGCGAGGACTCGTCAGGCGTGGTCAGTACCTGCACCAGCCTGCTCTTCACCCAGATCGGCGCAAAGGCGCGATCCTGGCGGATGTCGATACGGCCCTCCCGGACCATTTCCAGCGAAGCCGAGAAACAGGAGGCCCGCGCCGTGCGGCGATGCTCGGGGGCGACACAATATTGGATCAGATATTCGTCCATCGTCGTCCATTCGCTGATGGACCCGGCGAGGCGCTCGAGTGCCTGACGGGCATCGGCCAGCGACCAGACAACGCGGCGCTTGACGGTCACGCGTGACAGGGCATGAAACTGGCGCTGCTGCGCATAGGCAGACAGCAGATCGTAGAGGCTGGCCTGATAATCGGAATGACGGATGACCGACACACCCTCGGGGCGTCCGCGCAGGAACATGTCGCGGCCCAGACGCGGCCGGTTGACCAATTGCTCGGCCGCCTTGCGAATGGCCTCGAGACGGCGCAGCCGCAGGGCGAGCGCGGCAGCAAGATCTGCAGCGGCGGGCTCTTCGCCCTTCACCGATTCGTCGGGAAGCAGCAGGCGCGATTTCAGATAGGCGAGCCAGGCCGCCATGACGAGATAATCGGCCGCGAGCTCAAGACGCACGCGGCGCGCTTCGTCGATGAACAGGAGATATTGCTCAGCCAGGGCCAGAACGGAGATCTTGGCGAGATCGACCTTCTGGCGGCGCGCGAGTTCAAGCAGCAGGTCGAGCGGCCCCTCGAACCCGTCCACGTCGACGAGGAAGGACGGCTCGGCATCAGCCTTGTCGATTGCGACAACAGACTCGAACGGCAGCTCGCGGGCCACGAATCACTCCACTCACATCACGCCGGAACCTCCCGGCACGTGAGGCGGAGACTAGTCCCCTAGAGCGCCATCGCAAGCGCCGAATGCAGCTCAGCACGGGCGTCCACAGGATCCATCAGGCTTGACGGGTTTGCGATAAGGCAAAGGGCGGCTGCAGCCCGTTCCGCCGCCCGTCCATCGAGAACCGGGCTCGCGGCCGCAACCTCGCGCGCCTCGTCAAGATTGCCATTGCAATGGAGCGCCATATCGACGCCCGCAGCAAAGAGAGCCTCGCAACGGGCCGTGAAGGAGCCCGCAAGCGCCTTCATGGACACATCATCGCTCATCAGCAGGCCATCAAAGCCAATCGCGCCCCTGATGATCTCCTGCACCACTTTGCGCGACGTCGTGGCCGGCGCGCTGGGATCGAGCGCCGTGTAGACGACATGGGCCGTCATCGCCATCGGCAGATGGGCCAACGCACGGAACGGCACGAAATCGGCCTTTTCAAGCGCGGCAAGGGACGCCTCGACACGGGGCAGTTCGAGATGGCTGTCAGCCCCTGCCCGGCCATGGCCCGGCACATGTTTCATCACCGGGAGAACGCCTGCCTGCAACAGGCCCTGTGCAGCCGCAGCGCCAAGGGTCGCGACCCGGGCGGGGTCATCCCCATAGGCGCGGTCGCCAATGACCGAATGACCACCGGGCGCCGGGACATCGAGCACAGGCAGGCAATCGACGTCGATGCCGCAGGCGCGCAAATCCTGCCCCATGAGGCGGGCCGAAAGGCGCACCAGCTCCGCCTGACGATCATCTGGAAGCGGCAGCCGTCCAAACCGCGCCGCAGCCGGATAGGCCGGCCAATTGGGAGCCGTCAGCCGCTGCACGCGGCCACCCTCCTGATCGACCAGAACCGGCGCATCGGCGCGGCCGACGATTTCCCGAAAAGATGCCGTCAGAGCAGCAACTTGAGCAGGGCTTTCAATGTTGCGCTTGAAGAGGATCAAGCCCCACGGGCGCGTCTCGCCCATAAAGCGCCGCTCCTCGTCCGTGAAGACGAGGCCCAGACAGCCGCAAATGAAGGCATGCGTCATTATCAAACCGACAGGCTCGGGGTCAGCGGGCGACGAAACACGTGCCGCCGCCCGACTTCAGGCGGGCGCAGAGCGTATTGGCATCGTCACTGGTCAGCCCCGTGGCGCGCACGCGGTAAACGGTCTTGCTGCCGACATCGGCCTTCACGACCGACAGGCGACGCCCGCCCAGCTCCGAGGCAAATTTGCGAGTCAGGCGCTCGGCCGCATCGCGTGCTTCCGATTCAGAACTCGTGCCGGCCATCTGGACGGCAAAGCCAGCCGCGCCACCGGCAGCCGGAGCCGCGGCAGCAGGTGACGGCGCAACCGCTGCGACAGGCTTGGGCGCAGGGGCCACCGCCGGCTTGGCCTCAGGCGCGCGGATCGTTGCCTTGGAGGCCGCCGAGCCTGAGCCCGGTGTGGTCGAGGGCATGGAGGCGGCAACCAGCGAGGCGATATCGTTGGGACGACCGCCAGCTGCGGGAGCCGGCGTTGCGCCAGCAGGCTCGATGATCGAGCCATCCGGGCGGACAGCAACGGACTTCACACGCTTGGGCTCGGCAAAGAGGGAATTGGCAACCGGCGGGGGCGCGGGTGGCGCGAGCGTCACAGGCGCGCCAGCCTCACCCGTGCGGGCCGGACGATTGCCCGCCTGCCCGCGCGACGCCTGCGCGAGATCCATCGGCTGCTCGCCACTCTGGACGACCTTGCTGTCAGTATTGCTGCGCGCACCGCGCTCCAGCAGGGAAATGGTCTGCTTGGGGCCATCCGCCGAGGGCGTCTGCGCCGGCTGAACCTTCACCGCGCCGCCGGCAGCCATGATGGTGGGCGCTTCGCCACCGACGCCGCCCGAAGACCGCATGGCATAGGTCGCGCCAATTCCGCCCGCGACGACAAGAAGGGCTGCGCCGATCAGGAGCTTGGCGCGGCCGGAGCGGCGCGGCGGCTCGTCGGGATAATCATCGTAATTGGGTGTCTGGAGATCCTGATTGGACCATTGCTGATCGTGCCCCCGCCCGTCCTGGCCATTGCCATTGCCATAGGGCGGCTGCGCGGCAAGGTAGCCGTAATTCTGTGGCGCATTGCCGCCATTGTGCGCGGAGCCGGCATCAGCATGGTCGTAATCATGGGACACATGCGTCTGGTCGCCAGACTGGGGCGCATGAGCCTGCTCGTGCCCCTGCGAAACCTGCCAGCTTTCATCGCCCGGATAAGCGGGGCGGGCATAAGGCTCGTCGCGCTCGACGCCATAATTCTGCGGCGCGGACTGCAGTCCATCGATCGGGCGCAGATGCGCGACACGGGGCATTTGCGGCATTTGCGGAACCGGCGGCGGGGCGTTCAAGCTGGGGCGCTCCGCAAACATCTGACGGAAAGGATCTGTCTCGCCGCCGACAAGGCGCGCGAGTTCGGTGAGCGGGTCGGGCGCATGCGCCTGCGACTCAAACTGCGGCTCGATGCTGTCGCGCATGCGACGCTCAATCTGGCCGAGGTCGATCGTCTGGCGGGGTTCGCCTGCGGAACGCTTGGCGACTTGCTCACTCATCTCTCACCTCGTAACGCGACCCGCCCAACACGGCAGATCTCCTTAAGGCGCGCGATACGCGTGACATCGGAACAATCGGCACGAGCAAGCCTCGCACCATTTTTCCGTGTCACCGCATTTCTTCGGGCGCACTCACACCTAATATACCCAAGCCCGAGGCGAGAACACTCGTTAACGATAAAACGAGAGCGACCCGAGCTTCTGACAACTCTCTGCTTTCTTCGTTAACAAAACGTAATTCATGGTGGTCCTTGCCACGATTCCAGTGCGAGTGGAAGGCGCTGGCGAGATCGTGCAGATAAAATGCAACACGATGCGGCTCATGTGCAGCAGCCGCCGCTTCAACCTGTCGCGGGTATTGTGCAATCAGTTTCACGATGCCGCGTTCGCCCTCATCGCTCAACAAATCGAGCGAAGCGCGCCCAAGTGATTCGGCGGAGAGGTCGAGATCGGGGAACACCGCCTGCGCCTGACGCAGCACGGAGCGTCCGCGCGCATGGGCGTATTGCACGTAGAAAACCGGATTGTCCTTCGACTGCTCGATCACCTTGGCGAGGTCGAATTCCAGCGGCGCATCGTTCTTGCGGAAGATCATCATGAAGCGCGTGGCGTCCACGCCAACCTCATCGACCACTTCACGCAGAGTGACAAAATCACCCGAACGCTTCGACATTTTAAAAGGCTCGCCATTGCGCATCAGCTTCACGAGCTGGCATAGCTTCACGTCGAGCACGGCGTGACCATCCGACACAGCCTTGACGGCCGCCTGCATGCGCTTGACGTAGCCGCCGTGATCGGCGCCCCAGACGTCAATCATAGTATTGAAGCCACGATCGAACTTCGACTTGTGATAGGCGATGTCGGACGCAAAATAGGTATAGCCGCCATCCGACTTCACGAGCGGGCGGTCGATATCGTCGCCAAAATCGGTGGTGCGGAACAGCGTCTGCTCGCGGTCTTCCCAATCCTCGGCCGGCGCGCCCTTGGGCGGGGGCAGACGCCCCTCATAAACAATACCGCGCGCACGCAATTGCGCGATCACCGCGCCCACGCAATCGCCATTGACGCCAGTGGTCAGCGAGCGCTCGGAGAAGAACATGTCATGCTCGATGTTGAGCGCGGCGAGATCGGTGCGGATCATGTCCATCATCATGGAGATGGCGATCTCGCGGACCTTGGGCAGCCAGTCGGCTTCCGGAAGGTTGCGCAGGCTCTCGCCAAATTCCTGAGCGAGGGCTGCGCCGACCGGCTTCATGTAATCGCCGGGATAGAGCCCCTCGGGGATCTCGCCGATGGTCTCGCCCAGCGCTTCGCGGTAGCGCAAATGGGCGGAGCGCGCGAGCACATCGACCTGCGCGCCGGCATCGTTGATGTAATATTCGCGCGTCACCGGCGCACCCGCAAAGGCCAGCAGATTGGCCAGAGCATCGCCAAACACCGCGCCGCGTCCATGGCCGACATGCATCGGGCCGGTCGGATTGGCGGACACATATTCCACATTGACCGGGCCCTGCGTGGCCGCGCCGCGACCGTAATCCGCGCCATCGAGAATGGCGGCGCGCATCACGCGAGCAAATACTTCGGGCTTGAGGCGAATATTGATAAAGCCGGGCCCCGCGACTTCGGCTTCGGCGACATCGCCATCCTCGGCGAGGGCATAGGCGATTTCGGTCGCAAGCTGGCGCGGATTGGCAAAGCTCGCCTTGGCTTCCTTGGCATAGACCATGGCAGCATTGGTCGCGAGATCGCCATGGGCGGGATCGCGGGTCGGCTCGACCACGAAGCGCGCAAGGTCCAGATCGGCAGGCAGCCGGCCGGAGGCGGCAATGGCCTGCAGGATCGTGGCAACACGGGTCTGGAACTCGGCGAAGAGGTTCATGGTCGCATGGTCTCTGTGGGAAGCGGCGCAGCAAAGAATGCCGGCCCGTCCCGCGCGGCCTAAACCAATTTGGCCCACGGGTCAAAAAATCGAGGCCGATCCCGAATGATAGAATGATAGATTTACAAACATAATTCGATAGTTATTATCTATCATCGTGTTTTGACATTTGGTATTTGCATGATCTTTGCTCCGCCTCCGCTGGACGAACTGGATCTGGGCGTCATCGAGCTGATCGAGCGCCAGCGTGAGCGTCTGAAAATTCACACCCAGAGCATGTCCAGAAGATGGCTCGGATCGCTCAGGCGCAGCACATTCGCCCGGGCCATTCAGGGCTCGAACAGCATTGAGGGTTATCACGCGACCCTCGACGACGTGGTTGCAGCCGTCGAGGATGAACCCATCCTTGATGACCAAACCGAGACGTGGTTTGCCATCAAGGGATACCGGAATGCCTTGACCTACATCGGTCAGGCCGCATCCGATCCCTATTTCGAGCTCGACAAGCAATTCCTGAAAAGCCTGCATTTCATGATGATCAGTCATGACATGAGCAAGCTGCCGGGCCAGTGGCGTCCGGGCTCGATTTTCGTCGTGGACCAGCAAAGCGGCAAGACTGTCTACGAGGGGCCTGACGTCGAGACGATCAATTCACTGGTCGAGGAACTGGTCGCCTATTTGAAACACAGTGCGCAAGAGCCGACCATGGTGCGCGCCGCAATGGCCCACCTCAATCTTGCGATGATCCACCCGTTCAAAGACGGCAATGGACGAATGGCGCGCGCGCTCCAGACACTCATCATCGCTCTCGACGGAATGCTTCATCCGGTTTTCTCAAGCATCGAGGAATGGCTGGGCAGAAACACGCAGGACTATTACGCGGTTCTGGCATTCACCGGGCAAGGCCGCTGGAACCCTGACAGAAGCGCGCAGGCTTGGGTTCGTTTCTGCCTGAAGGCGCATTATCAGCAAGCGGCGACCCTGATCCGCCGCAACGATGAATATTCACGCCTGTACGAAAAGATAGCCACGCTTCTTGAAAGCATGGGACTTCCAGAACGCGCCGGCGTTTCGGTTTTTGATGCTGCCCTTGGCTTGCGCATCACCAACGCCCGCTATCGCGCCGACGCAGAGGTGCCGGAACTGACCGCCTCGCGCGACTTGAAGCGACTGTGCGACGCTGGCCTTCTCTTGCCCTTTGGGGAAAGGCGCGGACGCGTTTACCGTGCGGCGGATCTGCTTGTGAAGCTCAGGGCCGAGACCCGCCAACCCAAGCCACTTGAAGACCCCTATGATCTGGTACGCGCCCGGCTCCAGCGCGCCGAAGCTCAAGCCTCGCCAAGGCTGCCGGGGATGTAAATCTCACCTGAGCTCAGGCGCCGTGCCAAACAGCCGGCGGTGCTCCTGCACGGCGTAACGGTCGGTCATGCCCGCTATATAATCGCAGATGATCCGAAGTCGCCGCCCGTCTGCGTCCGGCCCGTTGACCGCGCGCGCGAGCAGCGCCCATTCGTCCGGCATTTTGGCGCTGTCTGCGGCGTAAGCCTCGAAAATATTGGCCACGACCTCGGCCGCCTCGCGGCGGACCTTCATCACCTTGGGGTGGCGATACATATGCGGATAGAGGAAGGCCTTGACCGCCTTGTCCGCCTCGACCATGGCCTCGGAGAGAAAAACCACGGGTCTGTCGGCCTGGCGCACCTCTGCGACGCTTTGGGGCGCAAGGGCCGCCAGCCGCAGACGCGATTCTGCGATGACATCCTCGACAAAGCGGGTGATGAGCCTGCGGCCAAGCTCGTGGACGACCCGTGTGCGCTCGAGATGGGGATGGGCTTTTTCAATCTCGCGCACGAGATCGCCGACAAAGGGCACGCCCAGAAGGTCGCCCAGATCGAAAAGCCCTGCCCGCAGGCCATCGTCAATATCATGGGCATTATAGGCGATATCATCCGCCACGGCCGCCGACTGCGCCTCGGCGGAGGCGAAGGTCGCCAGATCGAGGCTCTGGCGGGCATTATAATCGAGAATGGCTATGGGCACGCCGCGCGCCAGATAGCGGCCCATGGGTGCGCCTGCGGCATCGGTCAGCGGGCCATTATGTTTGACGAGGCCCTCAAGCGTGTCCCAGCTGAGGTTCAGCCCGTCATAATTGGCGTAGCGATGCTCGAGCCTGGTGACGATGCGCAGCGCCTGCGCGTTGTGATCGAAACCGCCATGGCCGGCCATTGCCTCTTCCAGCACATCCTCGCCCGTGTGGCCAAACGGCGTGTGGCCCAGATCATGAGCCAGCGCCAGCGCCTCGGCCAGATCATCGTCAAGCTTGAGGGCGCGGGAAAGCGCGCGGGCAATCTGGGCCACTTCAATCGTATGGGTAAGGCGTGTGCGGTAATGATCGCCCTCATGGGGCACGAAGACCTGCGTCTTGTGGGCGAGGCGACGAAATGCGGTGGAATGAATGATGCGGTCGCGGTCGCGCTGGAATTCGGTGCGGGTCGGCGAAACAGCTTCGGGAAACAGCCTGCCGGGGCTCGACCAGGGGTCGGCGGCATAGGGCGCACGCTGCGCGGGATCGGTCGCGGCGGTCATCTGGTCCAAGGCAAGCGCCCTCAAGGTCCGGGGCAGTTTCATCCTCCGCATTGAAGGGACCGCCTCGGGGTCTTATATCTGCAGGCAAGATCGAGGCAAACAGCCGATCGGTTCAGAACGAGGACGATCCATGAGCGAGGCCGCAATGTCGGACGCCAACGCCCTGCCTATCGTCACGGAGCGGGCTGCAAAGCGCGTCGCGGCCATTTTGAAGAAAGAGACCGAAGGCGCGATGCTGCGCGTCGCGGTCAATGGTGGCGGCTGCTCGGGATTCCAATATGCCTTCGACATCGAGCGCGCGCGCACCCCTGAAGATCTGGTGATCGAACGCGACGGCGCGGTCGTGCTGATCGACCCGGTTTCGCTCGACTTCCTGAAAGGCGCGCGGATCGATTTCGTCGATGACCTGATCGGCCAATCCTTCAAGATCGACAATCCCAACGCCACCGCTTCCTGCGGCTGCGGAACCAGCTTCTCGGTCTGAGGGGCGTTGCCCCTCACCAGTCAGGGCCGCTGACAGCTTCTCCCTTCGGGAGAGTTGGGGCATGCAATTATCGAACAAGGTCGGGACCATATGGACGCGCTCTTCATCGGCCAGACCTATATCGATGTCACGCTGCTTGCCGATGAGATCCCGCAAGGTGACGACAAGGCGGTGGCGCGCGATTATGCCGTCTCCTTTGGCGGCAATGCGGTCACTGCCGCTTTTGCCTGCGCCAGGCTCGGCCTCGTGCCCGATCTGCTCACCTCGGTTGCCGATGACTGGCTTGGCCGCATGTTCCTCGACATGGCGGCAAAATATCAGATCCCCATCCACGCCCGGAAGGTGAAGCGCTCGTCGCTCTCCTTCATCCTGCCGCGCAACGGCAAACGCTCGATCCTGCGCGCCCGGGATGACGCCTATCTCCACCCCTTTCCGATGCTCAATATCGATGGCATCCGCGCATTGCATCTCGATGGCCATCAGGCGGATGCGGCCATCCATTATGCCAAGGCTTGCCGGGCGGCCGGCGTTCTCACCTCGCTCGATGGCGGCGGGCTGCGGGCCAATACGCATGACTTGCTGCAATATATCGATGTCGCAATGGTCGCAGAGCGCCTGTGCGAACAGATGAAGCTCTCGCCCGAGGCCATGCTCGACTATCTCAAGAGCTGCGGCTGCCGCATTGGCGGCGTCACCGAGGGCGAGCGCGGCGTGCTCTGGTATGATGAGGAGGGTCACGTCTCCCGCCTGCCCGCCCTGCCAGTGCCGTCTGACAAGATCATCGACACCTCTGGCGCGGGGGATGTTTTCCACGGCGCTTATGTCGCTGCTTACCTTGCAAGGCCCGAGGCGCGCTGGCGCGACCACCTTGCCTATGCGCGCGCCGCCTCCGCCTTCAAGATCCAGCACCTTGGCAATGAGGCAGGCCTGCCCGGCCCCGCCGATGTGCGCCGGATGTCTGAGCTATATGGCGCCCTCTGACGCCCGCGCTTGACGGATCGGCCCCGGCGTGGCGAATGTGCGCGAGATCCGACCACCCAAGCTTGAGCACATGAATGCCTGACGTCTATCAGCTGCAAGGCCAGAGAATTTACGTTGCCGGCCATCGCGGGATGGTGGGCGGGGCGCTTGTGCGCCGTCTCGAAGCAGCAGGCTGCGAGGTGCTGACGGCCGGGCGCGAGCGCGCCGACCTGACGCGCCAGGCTGAAACCGAGGCGCTGATTGCCGAGCTGAAGCCCGATGCCATCATCATGGCGGCGGCGCGGGTTGGCGGCATTCTGGCCAATGCGTCCTATCCGGCTGATTTTCTCTACCAGAACCTCGCCATCGAGATGAATATGGTGGAGGGCGCGCGGCGCGCGGGCGTCAATCGCTTCGTGATGCTGGGTTCAAGCTGCATCTATCCCAAGCTCGCGCCCCAGCCGATCTCCGAAGACGCGCTGCTGACCGGTCCGCTCGAGCCCACCAATGAATGGTATGCTGTCGCCAAGATCGCCGGTCTCAAGCTCGCGCAGGCCTATCGCCGGCAATATGGGCTGCATTATATTTCCGCCATGCCGACCAATCTCTATGGTCCGGGCGACAATTTCGATCTCAATTCCAGCCATGTCATGCCAGCCCTCATCCGCAAGGCGCATGAGGCGAAATTGTCCGGCGCCTCCGAAATCACCATGTGGGGCACGGGTTCGCCGCTGCGCGAATTCCTGCATGTGGACGATTGCGCCGATGCCATCGTGCATCTGCTGCAACATTACGATGGCGACGAGCATGTGAATGTCGGCTCGGGCGAGGATCTGGCGATCATCGATCTGCTGCGCCTCGTCTGCGACGTTGTCGGCTATCACGGCGAGATCAGGCACGACCTCACCAAGCCCGATGGCACACCGCGCAAGCTCATGAGCGGCGACAAGCTGCGCGCCATGGGCTGGACGCCGAAAATCGGTCTGCGCGAGGGCATTGCAACCACATATCAATGGTTCCTCGCGCATGTGGACGCCACAGGGACATCATCCGCGCGCCTTTGAGCGCCTGGGCAAAAGGACACAAGACATGTCGCAGAAGACCGCATTGATCACCGGTGTGACCGGCCAGGACGGCGCTTATCTCGCCGAACTGCTGCTCGGCAAAGGCTATATCGTCCACGGGATCAAGCGCCGCTCCTCGTCCTTCAACACGGGGCGCATCGAGCATCTCTATCAGGATCCGCACGAGAAAGACCCGCGCTTCATCCTCCATCATGGCGACATGACGGATGCGACCAATCTCATCCGCATCGTGCAGGAAACCCAGCCCGACGAAATCTACAATCTCGCCGCGCAATCGCATGTGCAGGTGAGTTTCGAGACTGCCGAATATACCGCCAATGCCGATGGCATCGGCACCTTGCGCCTGCTCGAAGCCATTCGCCTGCTCGGCCTTTCGCAAAAGACCCGCTTCTATCAGGCCTCGACCTCCGAGCTTTACGGCAAGGTGCAGGAAATTCCGCAAAGCGAGACGACGCCCTTCTATCCGCGCTCGCCCTATGCTGCGGCAAAGCTCTACGCCTACTGGATCACGGTGAATTACCGCGAAGCCTATGACATGCATGCCTCCAACGGCATTCTGTTCAATCACGAGAGCCCGATCCGCGGCGAGACCTTTGTCACGCGCAAGATCACGCGCGCCGTGACGGCGATCCACAAGGGCCAGCAGGACAAGATCTATCTCGGCAATCTCGACGCCAAGCGCGACTGGGGCCACGCGCGCGATTTCGTCGAAGGCATGTGGCGAATGCTGCAACAGGACAAGCCCGACGATTACGTGCTGGCCACCGGCGAGACGCGTTCGGTGCGCGAATTTGTCGAAGCCGCTTTTGCCCATGTCGACACGCGCCTTGAATGGCGTGGCGAGGGCGTGGATGAAAAGGGACTCTGCATCAAGACAGGTCGCGTGCTGGTTGAAGTCGATCCGCGCTATTTCCGCCCGACCGAAGTCGATCTGCTGATCGGCAATCCAGCCAAGGCAAAGCGCGTGCTCGGCTGGAGCGCGACAACGAACTTCGCCGATCTCGTGGCCGAGATGGTGCGCGTGGATCTGGCTGCCGCGCAGCGCTGATGACACAGGGCGCACCGATCCGCGTGAAATTCATGGGGCGTGCGCCCCATGCCGTCACGCCCCACATCTGGTCGCGCCAATTGCCGGGCAGCCGCGCCGATTATCACGGCTGCCATTTCATCTTCGATCTCGATGCGCAAGATTATGATTGGCTGGTCGTCCATGACGATCTGCCAACTATTCCCGGCGAGCGTTTTTCGACACGCACGCTCGATCTCGCCTGCCCGCGCGCACACACCATGCTCCTGACCATGGAGCCCTCGACGATCAAGATCTACGGACAGGCTTTCCTCTCGCAATTCGGTGCGGTGATTTCGAGCCAGCAGCCCGAGATCCTGCGTCATTCCGGGCAGATCTATTCGCAGGCGGGCCTGCGCTGGTATTACGGCGTCGGCAAAGATCGCATGCTGACCTATGACGAGATTGAAGACCATCCGCCGCTCGACAAGACACGCCTGATTTCAACCGTGTGTTCGTCCAAGCGCCAGCGTCACACGCTGCATAATCTGCGCTGGGATTTCACGCAGGCGCTCGCCAAGCGAATGCCAGAGCTCGATGTCTTTGGCCACGGCGTGCGCGCCATGGATGACAAGGCGGAGGCGCTGGACGCCTATCGCTATCATATTGCCGTCGAGAATTTTCAGGGGCCCCATCACTGGACCGAAAAACTCTCGGATTCGTTTCTCGCCTGCACGCTGCCGTTTTATTTCGGCGCGACCGATGCTGCGGATTATTTTCCGGCCGAGAGTTTTATTGCCATCGATATTCACGATGTCGATGGCGCGGAGGCGATCATCCGCGCGGCCATCGCCAACAACGAATATGAAAAGCGCCTCCCGGCCATCATGGAGGCGCGCCGCCGCGTGCTGGAAGAGCATAATCTCTTCGCGCTGATCGCGCGTGAAGTGCGCCGTCTCGACGCGCTGCCAGCCTCGACCGCGAGGGGACTGCTGCGCTCGCGCCGCGCGGCGCGCAAAGCCAATCCGCTGGCGACAATCCCCGATATGGCCGCCAGCGCGATGCGCAAGTTTTTGGCGGTGTTCAAGGCACAGCGATAAAAAAAGGCCGGAGCAGAGGCTCCGGCCTGTTGTCCTACTTCTCCGGCAAGTTCAGCCGGATGTGCAGATCGCGCAATTGCTGGTTGGTCGCTTCCGAGGGCGAACCCATGAGCAGATCGACCGCCTGCTGGTTCATCGGGAAGATAGAGACCTCACGCAGGTTCTGCGCGCCGCACAGCAACATGATGATGCGATCCACGCCTGCCGCCATGCCGCCATGGGGCGGTGCGCCATATTGGAACGCGCGATACATGCCGCCGAAACGGTCGATCACGGTCTGCTCGTTATAGCCTGCAATCTCGAACGCCTTGACCATCGACTCGGGGCGATGGTTGCGGATGCCGCCCGAGGCGATCTCGAAGCCGTTGCAGGCGATGTCGTACTGGAACGCCTTGATGGTGAGCGGATCCTGCGTTTCAAGCGCCTCCTGCCCTCCCTGGGGCATGGAGAAGGGGTTGTGCGAGAACTCGACCTTCTTCTCGTCTTCGTTCCACTCATACATCGGGAAGTCGACGATCCAGGCGAGCTCATAACGATCCTCGTCCACGAGCTTGAGATCCGTGCCGACCTTGGTGCGCGCCGCGCCCGCAAACTTCACGAACTTTTCCGGGTCGCCCGCCACGAAGAAGGCCGCATCGCCCGCATTCATGCCGATCTGCTCGCGGATCGCTTCGGTGCGCTCGGGCCCGATATTATTGGCGATGGGGCCCGCGCCACCGTCCTCGCGCCACATCACATAGCCAAGGCCCGGCTGGCCTTCGCCCTGCGCCCAGGAATTCATGCGGTCGCAGAATGTGCGCTGGCCGCCTGTCGGGGCAGGAATGGCCCAGACGCGGTTCTTGGGATCTTCGAGCATGCGCGCGAAGACCTTGAAGTTCGAGCCACGGAAATGCTCCGAGACATCCTGCATGACGAGCGGGTTGCGCAGGTCAGGCTTGTCGGTGCCGTATTTCTGCATCGACACGGCATAGGGAATGCGCGGCCAGGGCGCGGGCGTCACCGGCTTGCCCTTGCCAAATTCGGTAAAGATGCCGCCGATGACCGGCTCCACGGCCGCAAACACATCTTCCTGCTCGATGAAGCTCATTTCGAGATCGAGCTGATAGAATTCGCCCGGCAGCCGATCGGCGCGCGGGTCTTCATCGCGGAAGCAGGGGGCGATCTGGAAATAGCGGTCAAAGCCCGCCATCATGATCAGCTGCTTGTACTGCTGGGGCGCCTGGGGCAGCGCGTAGAACTTGCCCGGATGCAGACGCGAGGGCACCAGGAAGTCGCGCGCGCCTTCGGGCGAAGAAGCGGTGAGAATCGGCGTCTGGAATTCAAAGAACCCCTGCCCCTTCATGCGCGCACGCATGCCATCGATCACCTGGCCGCGCAGCATGATGTTGTTATGCAGGCGTTCGCGGCGCAGATCGAGGAAGCGATATTTCAGGCGCGTCTCTTCCGGATAATCGACATCGCCGAACACCGGCAGCGGCAATTCAGCCGACGCGCCGAGCACTTCGATGGCCCCGACATAGATTTCGACCTGGCCTGTCGGCATGTCGGCATTCTCGGTGCCGGCGGGGCGCATGCGCACATCGCCATCGATGCACACGACCCATTCGGAGCGCAGCTTCTCGGCCGTCGCGAAGGCCGGCGAATCGGGATCGATCACGCATTGGGTAAGGCCGTAATGATCGCGCAGATCGATGAAGAGGACGCCGCCATGGTCGCGGATGCGATGGCACCAGCCCGACAGGCGGACTTTCGAGCCGGCGTCTGTCTCACGGATCTGGCCACAATTGTGCGAGCGGTAGCGGTGCATCATGTCTCTCGGGAATGGGGATGTTGCTTCGGGCGGAGAAGCACATGGGGGGGACCGATTGTCAAGAATCGGGAGGAGGTCGCAGGCTCCATATGATCCCCCGCCCCCTTGTGGGGAGGGGCTAGGGGTGGGGGTCGCGCCATCTTCATAAGTTCTGGCGCAGGCTGATGAGGCAGCACGTCCCGTCTCGGGCGTGAAAAACCGCAAAACCCCCACCCCGCTCGGCTGCGCCGAGTCGGCCCTCCCCACAAGGGGGAGGGAGTTGAGGTCGCACGCTGCGTGCCCGCTTCTCCCTTGGGGAGAAGCTGTCTGCGGAGCAGACTGATGAGGGGATGCCACCCGGAGGGATGCTATCCCCTCTCCGGCCGGGGGAGGGAACACCCGCGCAAGCTTTGCCTTTGCCCCCTCTCGCCTCGCGCAGATTTTCCCGGTATAGCCGTCGGGCATGAGCCTGATCACCACCACCGAGTCGCTTGCCGAGGTTTGCAAGCGCCTTGCGCAACACTCCTTCGTCACCGTCGATACGGAATTTCTCCGTGAGACAACCTTCTGGCCGAAGGTGTGTGTCATTCAGCTTGCCTCGGACGACGAGGCCGTGGCGGTGGACACCATTGCCGAGGGGCTCGATCTGACGCCCTTTTTCGAGCTGATGGCCAACCCCAATGTGGTGAAGGTCTTTCACGCCGCCCGTCAGGATCTCGAAATCGTCTGGCATCTCGCCAAGATGATTCCCGCGCCCCTGTTCGACACTCAGGTTGCAGCCATGGTCTGCGGCTATGGCGACCAGGTTGCCTATGGCGAGCTTGCGCAATCCATCTGCAAGGTCACGCTCGACAAGTCCTCGCGCTTTACCGATTGGTCGCGCCGGCCGCTGTCTGATGCGCAAATCACCTATGCGCTGGCCGACGTCACCTATCTGCGCGACATCTACCGCGCGCTGGTGGCCAAGCTGCAGAAAAGCGAGCGCATGTCCTGGCTCGCCGATGAAATGGGCACCCTGTGCTCGCCAGCGACTTACGAGCAGCATCCTGACAGCGCCTGGGAGCGTTTCCGCCACCGTGCGCGCAAGCCGCGCGATCTGGCTGTGCTGATGGATCTCGCCGCCTGGCGCGAGCGCGAGGCGCAGAGCAAGGATGTGCCGCGCTCACGCGTGCTCAAGGACGATATTCTCATCGAAATCGCACTCGCCGCGCCCCGCTCGGCTGAAGCCCTCGGCAATCTCCGCGCCTTCCCGCGCGGCATGGAGCGCGCACGCGCGGGCGCCGATATTCTGGCCGCCATTGAACGCGGCCTTGAGCGCGACCCCAAGAACCTGCCGCGCATCGAGCGCGACCGCCGGCCCAACGGCGGCGGCGGTGCAACCGTCGAGCTGCTGAAAGTCCTGCTGCGTCAGGTGAGCGAGAAACACGGCGTCGCGGCCAAAATGATCGCCACCGTCGATGATCTCGAATCCATCGCAGCCGACGACCGCGCCAAAGTGGCCGCGCTGTCGGGCTGGCGTTTCGAGCTGTTTGGCGCAAAGGCGCTGGAGCTCAAGCGCGGACGGCTCGCGCTGACCGTCGAGAACAACAAGGTCGTCACGCTGGAATGGCAGGACGCGCCCCCGGTGGTGGCCGAGTAAAGCGCTCCTACTTCACCTTGATCGACGGCTCACGGCCAATCAGCCGAGCCAGCTGCTTCAGGCGGCCGTTGACCCGCTCATTGGCAAGCGGGCCGAGATCTGGCGGCAGGGTCAGAACCAGCTTTTCCTTCACGCAGGTCAGCGGCACGCGCGGCAGAACGCCGGGCATGGCGGCTGTGATTACGTACGCCAGCCGCATGCAGGCGCCGAGCACGTGTGCGCGGTCGAGCATGCGCGCGGTGGCGAGCGTGCGGATTTGCGGGCTCACATCCTCATCCGGCCCCATGTGGCGATAGGAGGCCGCCAGCGCCAGGAAGGCGCGGCCCGGATGATCGACGCCAATGAATGCCGCATGGGCGATGATGTTGAGCGATTGCTCGCCGCGATAATCGGGATGCGCACGCCAGCCGATGTCGGTGAGCAGACAAGCGGCGTGGCGCAGGCGCTTTTCGTCCGGTGTCTCACTGAGATGGGTCGAGCGCAGGAATGCATCGGTCCAGCCGCACAGCTCTTCGCCGTGCTGGGGGGCGCGGGAGCGCAGGATGTTCAATTCGCGCGCGGCGACCAGCAGCGGATCGGCCTTGCGGCTGGCGGCATCGAGCCGCTCGAAGAGAAGCCCCTCGCGTACACCAAGGGCCGAGACCACAACCTCTTTAGGCTTGGCCTGCCGGATGATCTCTTCCAGCACCACCGCGCCGTAAGCCAGCAGCGGCCGGCGCGCCGAGGGCACCGCGCCGATGGAAATCAGAGTATCGGCATTGACGCGTTCGACCAGCGCTGCGAAATCGGCCGCGTCGCGCGCCGGGATCACGTAATGGTGCATCACGTTGAGCGGATAATTGCGCTGGCGCATGTGCAGCCGCGCAAGCGCGCGCCATGTGCCGCCAATGGCGTAAAAGGTGCGGCCTTCGAGCTTCTTGAGCTGTTTGGCGCCTGCGAGCGCATCGCGCGCAATTTTTGCCGCCTTCCGGGGCGAGCGCGCGGAAACATCCATCAGCGAGAGGCCGCCGAGCGGCAGGGTGATCCCCTGCCCGAGCTTTGAGCCCGTGACTTCGTTGAGTTCCAGCGAACCGCCGCCGAGATCGCCCGCCATGCCATCGGGCTTCCAGAAGCCGGAGATGACGCCCATGGCCGAGAGATGGGCTTCGCGCGGGCCAGACAGCAATTCAATCGGCGCGCCAAGCGCTTCTTGCGCAGCAGCCAGAAAATCGGGCCCGTTCACGGCATCGCGCGCCGCCGCTGTTGCAAGCACGTGAATATCGGTGATCTGCATGGCCTCGCAGAGCACGCGGAAACGGCGCAAGGCCGAGAGCGCGCGATCCACGCCATCTTGCGGCAGGCGGCCGGTGGTGGCCACGCCACGACCCAGTCCACACAGCACCTTGTCGTTGAAAATGGGCGTGGGTGAGCGCGACAGCCCCTCGTAAGCGACGAGGCGGACGGAATTGGAACCAATATCGACAATGGCGATAGGGGCGAGGGCGGCGAGCCGACCCGGTGCGTCTTTTTTGGCGAGCAACATGCGGGTTCAGCGGTTCTCCAGACGCTTGAAGAGCGTCTTCGGGCTCGACTCCTTCAATGACTTGCCACGGCCCGACAGGCTGGGGTTGGTCATGAAGTAGGAATGGGCGTTGAAGTTTTCTTCGCCCTTGGCCGGGACTATGCGCTGGCTCGAACCATCGGGCAAGACCCGATAGGACTGCTCATTGTCGATTAGGTTAGCGATCATGATCTGATCGAGCACCTGCTCGTGCACGGTCGGATTGAGAATCGGCAGCATGACTTCGACACGCCGATCGAGATTGCGCTGCATAAGGTCAGCCGAGGAAATATAGACATGCGCCTTGGCGTGCGGCAGGCCATAACCGCCGCCAAAGGCATAGACGCGCGCATGTTCGAGAAAGCGCCCGACAATCGATTTCACGCGGATATTGTCAGACAGGCCCGTGACGCCAGGACGCAGGCAGCAGATGCCGCGAATGACGAGATCGATGCTGACCCCTGCCTGGCTCGCGGCATAAAAGGCATCGATGATTTCAGGGTCCACAAGCGCATTGCATTTGGCCCAGATTGCAGCGGGTTTCCCCGCGCGCGCAAAGCCGATCTCTTCCTCGATATGGGCAAGGAAGCGCTTCTTCAGCGTGAGTGGCGACACGGCCATGCGCTCGAGCCCCGCAGGCTCGGCGTAGCCGGTGATATAATTGAACACACGCGAGACATCGCGCGCGATGACGGGATCGGCGGTAAACACCGAAATATCGGTGTAAACGCGCGCTGTCTGGGGATGATAATTGCCGGTGCCGACGTGGCAATAGGTCACCAGCGAACCACCTTCGCGACGCACCACCATGGAAAGCTTGGCATGCGTCTTCAGCTCGATGAAGCCGAAGACAACCTGCGCGCCTGCGCGCTCGAGATCGCGCGCCCAGCGAATATTGGCTTCCTCGTCAAACCGCGCCTTGAGTTCGATCAGCGCGGTGACAGATTTGCCCGCCTCCGCCGCCTCGATCAAGGCGCGCACGATGGGGCTGTCCGAGGAGGTGCGATAGAGCGTCTGCTTGATCGCAACGACATTGGGATCGCGCGCCGCCTGGTTGAGAAATTGCACCACCACGTCGAAGGATTCGTAAGGGTGGTGGACAGCCAGATCCTTCTGCTTGATGGCGGCAAAACAATCGCCGCCATTGTCACGCACGCGTTCAGGAAAGCGCGGATTATAGGGCTTGAATTTCAACTCAGGCCGTTCAAGCCCGACGATTTCAGCCAGTTCGTTGAGCGCCAGCATGCCGTCATGGACGAAGATTTCATCGCCCCCCGCGTCGAGTTCGCCCGCCACGAATTCGCGCAGCGAGGCTGGCATATGCGAGTCGAATTCCAGACGGATGACACGCCCGCGACGACGCCGCTTCAAGGCGCTCTCGAACAGGCGCACGAGATCTTCGGCCTCTTCCTCGACTTCGAGATCGCTGTCGCGAATGACGCGGAACACGCCCTGCCCCTTCACCGCGTAACCGGGAAAAAGTCGCTTTGTCTGCATGACGATGAGCGTTTCAAGCGTCACGAAGCGCGCCTTGCCCGGCTGGAAGGATTCGGGCAAACGCACGAAACGCTCGACCTTTGTGGGCAAGCGCACAAGCGCATTCAGGCGACGCCCATCGGTCGCACGCACCAGCTCGAACGCGACGCTGAACCCGAGATTGGGAATGAACGGAAAGGGATGAGCCGGATCGATTGCGAGCGGCGTCAGGATCGGGAAAATATGCAGCAGGAAATGATCATCGATCCAGGCAAATTCGGCTTCGCTCAGATCCGAGCGATCGACGATCTCAATATCGACGCCGCGCATCTCTTCGCGCAATTCATGAAAGCGCGCCTGCTGTTCGGCGCTCAGTTTCATCACCTGTTCGAGAATGCGCAGAAGCTGTTCTGCGGGCGAGAGCCCATCCTCGGACAAGACCGTGACGCCCGAGCGCACCTGACCGCGCAGGCCCGCAACGCGGACCATGAAGAATTCATCGAGATTATTGGCCGAGATCGACAGGAACCGCAGCTGCTCCAGCATCGGATGATTGGGATTGGAGGCCTCGAGCAGGACGCGACGGTTGAATTCGAGCCAGGACAATTCCCGGTTCACGAAACGGTCGGCGGGCGCGAGCGCCAGCGGCGACACGCTTGGCGCAGCAGCAGGTGCGCTTGCAGCGGCCTTGGGCGCCAATTGGGCCATCACGTCCGTTTCGTTTGCCTCACGTGTCACGTCACTCTCCCACCGGCTTGCCCACACAAGCTCCAGTTTCCTTGTGACAATAGCATGACGAAGGTTAACACGCGCCAGCCCCTCCCCGTTTCAGGGTTAAGGAGGACTATTCCTGCCCCTCGAGACGGCGCAGCACATCGGCGGCAATCGGGCGCGTTATAGGGCGGCGTTGTGCCAAGGCTTCACGATCGAGCGCCTCGACAATGGCGCGCGCGGCATCGATGGAGCGCTCGATGCGCAGAGCCAGATATTCGACAACCGACGTGTCGACCACAAGCTGGCGGTCGACGAAGAGCTTGACCAGAACCGCGCGCACCAGCGCATCGTCGGGCTCGCCGATCTCGACGGCTGGCGCAAGCCGCAGCCGCGAGAGCAGATCGCGGGTGGCCAGCCCCCAGCTGTCTGGCCAGTGCCGCGCGGTAATCACGAGGCAGGTCTGCGATTCCCGCACGAGATTGAGCAGGTGGAACAGCTCATTCTCGACCTTGGGGGCGGCATCGGCATCCTCCAGCAGGATGGCAGGCGCGCGGACAAGGCCCGGCAGATCCGCCAGCGGCAAGGCTGTGGCCTTGAGTACGCAGGCCTTCGTGCGGGCAGCCCAGATCGCACTGAGATGGCTCTTGCCAGCGCCCGTTGGCCCAAGCAGCAGGAGCACGCGGTCTGGCCAGTTCGGCCAGCTCTCGAACGTGTCCCAAGCGTGGGCATTCGACGGCGAGACCAGAAAATCCTCGCGGCCGAAACGGGGCTCCACCGGCAGATCGAGGGTCAGCTGGCGGGGAACCGGTTTCATCTTGTCGCGGCGTCCAGATAGAGCGGGCTTGCCAGATAGCGGCGCAGGCCAAAGCGGATCAGCACGCCGACGGCGGCCGAAACCGGCACGGCAACCACAAGCCCGGCGAAACCGAAGACCGAGCCAAAGCCCAACAGCGCCAGCATCAGCCAGACAGGATGCAAACCGACGGACTTCCCGACCAGTCTTGGCGTGAGAATATTGCCTTCAAGAAACTGCCCGACGCCGATCACGCCGAGAACGAGACCGAGCAGGCCAAGGCTCGGCCACGCCTGCACCAGCGCCACAGCAGTTGCCAGCACGAGGCAGGTCAACGAGCCGACATAGGGAATGAAACTCAGCACGCCCGCGCTGAGCCCGATGAGGAGCCCGTATTTCAGCCCGACAAGGGTGAGGCCGATGCCATACCAGCCGGCCAGAAACAGGCAGACCAGCGACTGGCCGCGCATGAAGCCCGACAGAGCCGCGTCGATTTCATGGGCAAGGCCGCGCACCGTGTCGCGCTGGGCGACCGGGATCCAGCCATCGATCTTGCGCACCATCGTGTCCCAGTCGAGCAGGATGTAGAAGGCGACGACCGGCGTGATGACGAGAAGCGTGAACAGTCCGATCAAGGCGCGCCCGCCTGACCAGACAGACCGCAAGGCGCCGCCAAGCCAACGCGCAGCCTCGTTTGCAATCTCGCTGGCCGACCCCTGAAGATTGCCAGCGCCCGCGCCAATATCGATCCCGAAGCGCTCGGCCAGCGGGGCGACAAAGCGGGCGACGAAGGCCCCGCCCTGCTCCACGAACAGATCATGCAGTCGCGTGACGATGCCCGGCAGCGCATCCAGAAAATCGGCAATCTGCGCGCCAAGCACGGGCATCAGCAAGGCAGCTGCCAGCACCAGAACCAGAACGAAGAGAATGAGGATGAAGAGCGTCGCGCCGAGCCGGTTGAAACCGGAGCGTTCAAGCCGGTCAGCGACAGGATCGAGCAGATAGCCGATAGCCAATGCGACCGCGAAAGGCAGCAGCACATCGGCCAGCAGCCAGAGAAGCAGAATGAGCAGCGCAAAGCCGCCAAGCCAGAAACCGACTTTTGCCTGGATGCGCATCGAGACCCCGCCCCCTCAGGCACTCATATGATTGTACCATTGCGCCAGATAGGCTGCCCCGGACACGACCGTCAATGTCGCAACCGCAACAAGCGCGAAGCCGAACCAATATCCAACCGTCCAATCGAAGGCTTTCACGGCCAGAACGAGCCCGGCAAAGCCGATTTGCGCGGTTGTATTGAGCTTGGAGACCAGCAACGGGCGGATTTCCACAGGGCGATCCATCACCCAGGACACCACCACCGCCCCCATGATCATGATGTCGCGCGACACCACAATGATGGCGATGGAGGCAGGCACCACCCCGACCACAGCCAGAGCGACATACATGGAAATCAGCAGCGCCTTGTCGGCCAACGCATCGAGATAGGCCCCAAGCTCGCTGCGCAGATCGAGCGTCCGGGCCAGAAATCCATCAAGCCCGTCGGAAAGGCCGGCGATAATGAACAGGATCAGCGCGCTCAGCCATTCCCTGTCCGCAATCATGACAATGGTCACGGGCACGAGCACGAGCCGCGACATGGTGATGAGGTTGGGCAGGCTGGCAAGAAGGGGCGATCTGGGCATGATGGGGGCAAGTCTAGCAACGGACCCCGACGCAAGCCAGCTTGGCCGTGGGAGAACAAGCTTTCTCGCCTCCGCCGGCCCTGCCCGCTTGCATCGGCAGGCAGGGCGGGTTACGCCCCGCGCAAGAGGAGCGACATGACCACCAGCCCCAAGACCCCCAGCGCCGACAATGGCCTCACCTATGCGCAGGCAGGCGTCGATATCGATGCCGGCAATGCGATGGTTGAAGAGATCAAGCCGCTCGTGCGCGCCACGCGCCGCCCGGGTGCGGATGCGGAAATCGGCGGCTTCGGCGGCCTGTTCGACCTGAAGGCCGCAGGGTTCAAGGATCCGATCCTCGTCGCCGCCAATGATGGCGTCGGCACCAAGGTGAAAATCGCCATCGAGACCGGCATTCACGACACGGTCGGCATCGACCTTGTTGCCATGTGCGTCAACGATCTCGTCGTTCAGGGCGCAGAGCCGCTCTTCTTCCTCGATTATTATGCGACCGGGAAACTCGATCCCGCCGCCGGCGCTGCCATCGTCAAGGGCATTGCGCGCGGCTGCATCGAGGCCGGCTGCGCGTTGATCGGCGGCGAGACGGCGGAAATGCCGGGCCTTTATGCCGGTAACGATTATGATCTCGCGGGCTTTTCGGTGGGTGCCGCCGAACGCGGACGTCTGCTGCCGGCCGGCGATGTCGGCCCCGGCGATGTCGTGCTCGGACTGCGCTCGTCTGGCGTGCACTCCAACGGCTTTTCGCTGGTGCGCCGCATTGTCGAGCGCTCCGGCCTGTCATGGGACGATGCAGCCCCCTTCGATCCCGCGCGGAAGCTCGGCGAGGCCCTGCTCACCCCGACCCGCATCTATGTGAAGTCGCTTTTGCAGGTGCTGCGCCAGACGCAGGGCCTGAAGGCGCTGGCCCATATCACCGGCGGCGGCTTCCCCGACAATATTCCCCGCGTGCTGCCTGATGGCGTCGGCGTGACGCTCGATCTTGCCAATGTGCCGGTACTGCCGGTGTTCCAGTGGCTTGCCAGAACCGGCAATGTCGCAGCCGAAGAAATGCTGCGCACCTTCAACTGCGGCATCGGCATGGTGGTCGTGGTCGAGGCCAGCGCGGTCGAGGCGATTGAAGCAGCCTTGCGCGCTGCGGGGGAAGATCCCGTGCGCATGGGCCTTGTCGATGCCGCTGCCCCGGGCGAGCCTCAGGTGCGCTATAATGGAAGCCTCGGCCTGTGAGTGGTCAGGCTTCCCGACGCAAGCGCGTCGCGGTTCTGATTTCAGGCCGCGGCTCGAACATGCATTCGCTGATCGCAGCGAGCCGTCTGGATGATTTCCCCGCGCAGATTGCGCTGGTGCTCTCCAACAAGCTCGACGCGCCGGGACTTGCGGCTGCGCAGGAAGCAGGCATCGCCACGGCTGCGCTTGACCACAAGGCCCATGCGGGGCGCGAAGATTTTGAACGCGCCATGCAGGATGTGCTGGCGCAGCACAATATCGATCTCGTCTGCCTTGCCGGCTTCATGCGGCTGCTGACGCCCTGGTTCGTGAGCCAATGGGCGGGGCGCATGCTCAACATCCACCCCGCCCTCCTGCCCTCCTATCGCGGGCTGCACACGCATGAGCGCGCGCTGGAAGACGGCGTGAAGATCCACGGCTGCACCGTGCATTTCGTCGTGCCGGAAATGGATGCGGGCCCGATCATCGCGCAGGCCGCCGTACCGGTGCTCGATGGCGACACGGCCGCGACCCTGGGCGCGCGCGTGTTGACACAAGAGCATGTGATCTATCCGCTTGCGCTCAAGCTTGTGGCGAGCGGTGCGGCGCATATCGAGGGCAATCGCGTGCTGACGGGCGAGACCACAAGCGAGCGCCTGCTCGTTGTGCCCACGCCCGCCTGATTGCTTTTTTAAACCTTGCAGGCCTTGAGCGCGCTTTCGGCCTTGGGCCGCGCGCTTTTGCCAAAGGAGCCATTGGCGCGCAATTCGTCGGCCTCGTCCTTCGACATGGCCTTCATCACATTGCCGACGTAGCAGCCGCAGCGATTGACCGCATTGGTCTTGATCGTCTCTTCCGTGTCGGACAATTTGAAGACGCAGGCATCCTGCATGCGGCGGCGCAATTGATCGTCGGTCATGTTGCGCATGTCGATGCCGGAACGCGCCGAGGCGCTCTCTTCCGGCGGCCGCGCGCCGGCGTAAGCGAGGCTGATGGACGACGAGATCAAAAGAGCCGCAAGAACGAGTTTCAAGGCACCGTCTCCATGTGAACGAATCTGATTGCGAAACATCGCGTAAGTTGACGTCTATGGGAAGTGTAGTTCGTCACGTGCGCCGCTTCTCCCAGAGGGAGAAGCTGTCTGCGAAGCAGACTGATGAGGGGTTACAATCACCGAAACGAGCGCAAGGTCTGCGACCTGCGTAGCCCCTCACCCGGCCGCTTCGCGGCCACCCTCTCCCTTTGGGAGAGGGTCATTGCGCCTTTTGCACCCAGACATGGTTGTCATGAAAGGCAGCGCCGCCAAACGGCGCCGGACTGTCTGCGCCCGTCAGCATATTGATGCCGCGCCCTTCTTCAAAGGCGCTGTTGGGCCAGATGCCTTCTGAAATCACGACACCGCGCTGCACACCCTCGAAAATGCGGGCATGCAGCACAAGGCTGCCGCGCTCATTGCCGATGCGCAGGCGCGCGCCGGTTTCAACGGCCAGATCTGCCGCGTCGTCTGGATGGATGAGCAGCTCGGGCCGCCCCTCGCGCGTGCGTGCGCTCTGCGTTTCGTTGAAGGTCGAATTCAGAAAGCTGCGCGCGGGGCTGGTGGCCAGCCGGAAGGGATGGCGGGCATCGGCCGCCTCGATGACCTCCCAATGATCGGGGAAGGTTGGCATGTCTTGCCAGGGCCCTGCGAGCCCGCCGCCGCCCTTGGCATAGGGCACTTTTGGCCAATCCGGCTTGAACCGGAACTTGCCATCGGGCCAGGCAAAGCCCTTCGTGTAATGCGCCGTATCGAAATCGGGCTGCACATCGACCCAGTTCTTGTGCGCGAGAACCTCAAGGCCGGGATGGCCGGATTCCGACAAAATCGTTTCGATCAGGTCACGCGGGCTCATGTGAAAGCCCGGATGCTGCGCCCCGAGCGCGCCTGCGAGGGCGCAGATCAGCTCGTGATTGGAGCGGCATTCAGCCGGCGCATCGATCAGCTTGCCCGCGAATTCGACATATTGATGCCCGCCGCCGGAATAGAGATCGTCATGCTCCAGAAACATGGTGGCGGGCAAGACGATATCGGCCATCAGCGCCGTCTCGGTCATGAACTGCTCATGCACGACCGTGAACAGATCCTCGCGCGCAAAGCCTTGCGCCACCAGCCCCTGTTCGGGCGCGACGCTCATCGGATTGGTGTTCTGGATCAGCATTGCACTCACCGGCGAGCCACCTTTGAGCGCAGTAGCATCGCCTGATAGAATGCGTCCGATGTGGCATTGATCGAGCACGCGCACATTGGGGTCGCGCAGCTCATGAGCCTCATGGAAGGTCTGCGTCCAATTGTAGATCGCGCCATTATTGTGAAATGCGCCGCCGCCCTCATGCGCCCACGCCCCCGTCACCGCTGCGATGCAGGAGGCGGCGTGCATATTGACCGCACCATTGCGCTGGCGCGAAAAACCGTAACCCAGCCGGAAAAAGCTGCGCTTGGTCGTGCCCACAAGATGCGCAAAAGCTTCGATCTCGGCGACAGACAGCCCGGTGATGGCAGACGCCCAGGCGGGCGTGCGCGTGGCGAGATGGGCTTCCAACTGTTCGGGCGCATCGGTGTAGCGTGCAAGATAGTCGCGATCTGCAAGGCCATCGCGAAACAGCACATGCATCACCCCGCACGCCAATGCGCCATCTGTGCCCGGCTTGAGGCAAAGCGCGAGATCGGCCTGCGCCATGGTCGCATTGCGATAAATATCGATCACGACGATTTTCGCGCCGCGATTTTTGCGCGCCGCCATCGCGTGAGTCATGACATTGACCTGCGTCGCAACGGCATTCGTGCCCCAGATCACGACGCAATCGGCCACAGCCATTTCGCGCGGATCGGGCCCGGCAAGTTTTCCGGTTCCCGCAATGAAACCGGGCCAGGCGAGATTGGTGCAGATCGTGCCGTTGAAACGGGAATATTTCAGCGCATGGGTCAGGCGATTGACGCCATCGCGCATCACACGCCCCATGGTGCCCGCATAATAATAGGGCCAGATCGTTTCCGCGCCAAAGCGCGCCTCGCGCGCCTTGAACTCGCGCGCAATCGTTGCAATGGCCTCGTCCCAGGACAGGCGTGCGAACTGGCCAGAGCCCTTGGGCCCCGTACGCTTCAGCGGATACAGCAGCCGGTCGGGATGATGGATGCGCTCGGCATAACGCGCGACCTTCGCGCAGATGACGCCCGCCGTGTAGGTCTGGTCTTTCGCGCCATAAACACGCCCGATGGTCTTGCCATCAATGACTTCCACATCGAGCGCACAGGCCGAGGGGCAATCATGCGGGCAGACGGAAGGGTGGCGGGTAATGTTTTGGGGCGCGTTCATGGCGGCTATTTTAGCCATGGTTGCGCAAAGCGCCAACGGGCACATGCCATCGCCCGCTTCTCCCATGGGGAGAAGCTGTCTGCGGAGCAGACGGATGAGGGGAGGCAAACGGATGAAGTAGTCCCTCACCCGGCTCAGGCTTGGGCCTGAGTCCGCCCTCTCCCGCCGGGAGAGGGATTCTGCGCGTTACAAAAAAGACGGCCCTCGCGGACCGCCTTTTCATTCAACCAAGCTGCAAGCAGCAATCAGCCGACGATCTCGTTGCCAGCAAACCACTGCGCGATTTCCATCGCGGCGGTTTCTTCGGCGTCCGAACCGTGAACCGAATTCTCGCCCATGTTGAGGGCGAAATCCTTGCGGATCGTGCCCGCATCGGCCTTCTCGGGGTTCGTCGCGCCCATGACTTCGCGATATTTCAGGATGGCGTTCTCGCCTTCCAGAACCTGCACGACCACAGGGCCGGCCGTCATCTGGTCGACAAGCTCGCCGAAGAAGGGACGCTCCTTGTGGACGCCGTAGAAGGTCTCGGCCTGGCCGCGCGTCATGACGACGCGCTTCTGGGCGACGATGCGCAGGCCAGCGGCCTCGATCTTGGCATTGATCGCGCCGGTGAGGTTGCGGCGGGTGGCGTCGGGCTTGAGAATGGAAAAGGTGCGCTGAATCGCCATGGGGATCTGGTCCTGAATAGGGGAAATCGGTGCGCGGCTTATAGCCGTGCGGGGCCCTGTGAGCAAGGCGCAGGGCAGAATGGACGACTTGCGCCCTTGCCTTCGGAGGCTGCGCGGGCGAAAAGCCGCCATGATCCATATTAATGACCTGACATACCGGCTGGGGCCCCGGCTCTTGTTCGACAAGGCGACCGTCGCCTTGCCGGTGAATGCGCGCGTGGGCTTTGTGGGCCGCAACGGCACCGGCAAGACCACCCTCTTCCGCATGATCTCAAACGAACTCGCGCCCGAAGACGGTTCCATCTCCTATCCGGCCAAAGCCAAGCTCGGCCGCGTCGAGCAGGAAGCCCCGGGTGGCCCCGGCGCGCTGATCGACTTCGTGCTCGAGGCCGACCGCGAGCGCGCAGCGCTGATGGAAGAGGCCGAGATTGCGACCGATCCCCATCGCATCGCCGAAATCCAGACACGGCTTGTCGATATCGATGCCCATTCAGCCCCGGCGCGTGCGGGCGCGATCCTGTCGGGCCTTGGCTTTGACCATGCGGCGCAGCAGCGCGCCCTGTCGGAATTTTCCGGCGGCTGGCGCATGCGTGTCGCGCTTGCTGCCGTGCTGTTCTCGACGCCCGACCTGCTCCTGCTCGACGAGCCAACCAATTATCTCGATCTCGAAGGGACGCTCTGGCTCATCGATTATCTCGCGACCTATCCCGCGACGATCCTCGTCATCAGCCATGACCGCGACATGCTCGACGCCGTTTGCGATCACATCCTGCATCTCGACAATTCCAAATTGACGCTCTGGAAGGGCAATTACACGAGCTTTGAAAAGCAGCGCCGCGAATTGCAGGCAATCCAGCTCAAGCATAAGAAGAAGCAGGACGACCAGCGCAAGCATTTGCAGGCTTTCGTCGATCGCTTCCGTGCGCAGGCCACCAAGGCGCGTCAGGCGCAATCGCGCCTGAAGGTGCTGGCCAAGATGGAACCCGTCTCGGCCATGGTGGATTCGCAGGTTCTGCCCTTCCACATTCCCTCGCCCACCAAGGAACTTTCGCCGCCCATTATCGCGATGGATGGCGTGAGCACCGGCTATGATGACAAGGTCATCCTGTCGCGCCTGTCGCTCAATATCTCCAACGACGACCGCATCGGGCTGCTCGGCTCGAACGGCAATGGCAAGTCGACCTTTGCAAAACTGGTTGGCGGGCGGCTGGAGAAAATGGCCGGCACGATGCGCCGCTCCTCCAAGCTCACCGTCGGCTTTTTTGCCCAGCACCAGATCGACGATCTCGATCCCAACGGCACGCCCTACAGCCATGTCGCACCGCTCATGCGCGATGGCACCGAGGCCAAGATCCGCTCGCGCTGCGCGCAGATGGGTTTTCCGCACGTCAAATGCGACACGCGCATCACCGAATTGTCAGGTGGTGAAAAAGCCCGCCTGCTGATGGGACTTGCGACATTTGCAGGCCCGCATCTGCTCATCATGGACGAGCCGACCAACCATCTCGATATCGACAGCCGCGCCGCCTTGATCGAGGCGATCAACGAATATCAGGGCGCGGTCATTCTCGTCTCGCATGATCGCTATCTGCTGGAAGCCTGCGCCGACCGCTTGTGGCTTGTGTCTGGCGGCACGGTCGAGAATTTCGATGGCGATATGGATGAATATCGCCGCTACGTGCTCGACCAGGCAGGCAGCGAGCGCGAGGCCAAGCGCCGCGCCGCGCGTGATGAAAAGAATGCCGCGCGCGAGGAAGCGCCAAAAGTCGAGATGCGCCCGGTCATTGCGCCCCATGTGGCGCGACGCGAAGCGCGCAAGAAACTCGATGCCGTAGAAGAGAAAATGGGCCAGTTCCAGAAGCTGGTCACACGCATCGACGAAGCTCTGGCCTCGCCCGATGCCTTCATTCGCGATCCGATGCAGGCGAAAAAACTCGCTGGCCAACGGCAGGATCTCGAACGCGCGCTCGCGCGGCTTGAAGAAGAATGGCTCTTGCTGAGTGAAGAGCTGGAGACGGCCTGAGGCCGTCTCCAATTTATCCTTATTTCTTGGGATCGATTGCATCTTTCAGACGCTGGCCGACGGCCTCGGGCGTTGAAGCAAAGAGCGCGATCACCTTTTCAATAGAGGCGGCAGGCGAAGGATCGATATCGAGCTTCTGGCTCGTCGCATCCTTGTGGAATTCGGCATCGACGATCATCTTGTCAAACGCCGTGCGGATGGCCGCCATGCGATCAGCAGGAACCTGCGGGGGCGCCACAACCGGACGCGCCGCAGACTTCTGCGCCAGGAACAATTCCATCAGCTGCCTGTCTTCGGGCGTTTTCACATAGTCCATCGCCAGAGGCACATCTTGCAGGTCAGGCAATCTTTCTGTGGCCACCTGCAACAGAACGCGGATTTTCTTGTCGCGCAGGAAATCGGGACGGCGGGTTTTCACGTTTGACCAGGACCAGTCACCCATGCCCTGAATTTCGCCGCGCTCCATTGCAAGCACGGCGTCTGTTGTGCCCGGATAGCCCGAGATGATCTTGAATTTCGTGCCGATCAACGTGTTGAGCATACGCGGCGTTGTTTCAGTATCGATGGTCGGGCCGGTGCCACCGACGAGCATTTCCTGCTTCATCGCATCTTCGATCTTGAAGAAGGGCGTCGTCGACCAGGCCAGAACAACAGCCGTTTCCGACGAGAGATTTCCAACCCAGTTGAATTTTGTGAGATCGAAACGCACACCTGCGGGATTGGTGAATTTTGCCGAGAGCACGCCGCGCTGCATGAGGCCGAGGAAGGTGCCGTCCTTTGGCGAAATATTATAAAGGTTGTTGGCCGCAAGCAGGCTTCCCGCGCCCGGCATGTTCTGCACGATGACTGTGGGGCTGCCTGGAATGAAGCGGCCGATGTGACGCGCCATCAGACGTGCCTGTGCATCATAGCCACCGCCAGCATCCGCGCCGACGATGATCGTCATTGTCTTGCCGGTGTAGAAATCTGAAAGCGCATCGGCGTGCGCGGGGGCTGCGCCAATCAAAAGCGTCAGCGCTGCTGCACATCCGGCCACCTTGTTGGCCCATGCGGCCTGCGACTTCTTCATTATATTTCCCCCCTACTGGCTCCGCTTTGCGCGGACGATGTACCTAACAATAAGGTGAAGAGGGCTCCACAACAATCGCCGGATATGCGCAGGATCAAAGCGGAGGACTTTATTTTCTGCATTTCTGATGATCGACTAACTTTCAACAACGGCGTGCGGGGGAACCGCACACCGCAAGCGCGGGAGTCGACATGCACGGATCTGGTCATGCCAAAGCTTTCTTGGCCCGCGCGGGCGCAGAGGTGCGCGCCCATCTCGAGCCTCTGCTGGAACCCGTTTCATTGCGCGCCGATCAGGTGCTGATCGAAGCAGGACAGCCCATCGACCATGTGCATTTTTTGCGCAGCGGGCTCGCGACGCTCAATTGCGATGGCCCAAGCCGTCAGACCGCCGTGGCCATGATTGGCCCCGAAGGCTTTACCGGACATTCGCTTTTGCTTGGCCGCAACAGTGGCCCGCATCGCACCCTCATGCAGATTGGGGGAACGGGCTACCGTATGCGCGCGCAGGATTTGAAACATCTTGCCGAAAACATGCCCGCGCTGCGCCTGGCTCTGCTGAGCGCAATTGATGACCTGTTGCAGCAGGTTGCAGACGCAGCTTTTGCCAATGCGCAATTGACGGTCGAGGCGCGGCTGGCACGGCTGCTGCTGATGGCCGCCGACCGGCTGGGCCAGGCCGAAGTGCCGCTCACGCATGACAGGATCGCGCTCATGCTCGGCTGCCGCCGCGCCGGCGTGACGATGAGCATGCATCTGCTGGAGGGCGAAAAAGCCATCCGTGCCGCGCGTGCGCGGATCATCCTGCTCGACCGCGCGCGGCTATCGGATATTGCGGGCACCTCCTACCGCGACGAGCCCTTTGCCTTGCGCGATGGCCCGGCAAGACCCGGGCACAATCCGCAAATCGGGCTGGAATCTGGTCCGCCCGCCGCGTGAAACCGTAAGACCCGGTGAATTGTCACATTCACTGAGGCTGCGGGTTTCATGGGCAAACAGGTTGCGATCATCGGTGCTGGCATGGCCGGTCTTTCGGCTGCCGAGCGCCTGCGCGCGCAGGGCATTGCGGTTACTCTTTTCGAAAAGAGCCGGGGCTTTGGCGGTCGCATGTCGACACGCCGCAGCGGCGAGTTCCAGTTCGACCATGGCGCGCAATATTTCAGCGTGCGCGGCGCCGACTTCAAAGCGCAAATGGCGCTCTGGCAGGCCGACGTCGTCACTGGCGAATGGTTCGACGGGGCCTTCGTCGGCATGCCCGGCATGACAGCCCCCGCCCGCGCGATGGCTGCAAGCCAGACCTGCATCACCGAAGCGCTGGTGAGCAGCCTCACACGCGGGCCCGCTGGCTGGAGTCTGCACGACGACAAGGGCCTCATCGACGCGCCGGGCAACGGCCAATATGCGGCAGCTATTCTCGCGGTCCCTGCCCCACAGGCCGTGCCGCTCGCGGCCTCCGCCGGCGTCGAGATGCCAGGCCTCGGCAAGGCAAGCTATGCGCCCTGCATTGCCCTCATGCTCGCCTTTCCAGCCGACACCGCGCGCCCTGCACAGAACTGGATGAAGCCCGAGGGCGGGCCGATCAGCTGGATTGCGCAGGATTCCAGCAAGCCCGGCCGCCCACAGACGGCGCAGACCTGGGTCGTTCATGCGAGCGCGGATTGGTCGCGTGCGCGGCTTGATCTCGACCCCACTGCGTCAGGCGAAATTCTGCTCCAGCACTTCCGCGCGCTCACAGGGATCAATGCCGAGCCGCTCTATACCTCCGCCCACCGCTGGCGCTATGCGCTGGTCGAACAGGCGCTTGGCGCACCCTTTCTGTTCGATGCCGAGACCCGGCTCGGGGCCTGTGGAGACTGGTGCCTGGGGCCACGCGTGGAGGCCGCTTTCGAAAGCGGCTTTGCCTTGGGCAAAGAAATCGCCCGCGCCCTCGCCTGACTTGGGGCGTTTCAGGAACTTTGGAGGCTTTCGCGCGCTCTCTTCTTCGATGGTTGTTTCAAGAACATGGAGGGCGGCGGTGTGCGGACGTTTTTGGCCTGCCTTCTCTGTTGTGTCGCACCCCTCGCCAGCCCTCAGGCGGGCGATATTGGCGCAGAGCACAGGGGCACGTGGACGGAAACGGGCGTCTGCCCCCAGCCGCGCCGGATTGTCGTCACCGACAAGACGATCACTTTGGTAGAGCCCGGCCATATGCGCGTGCTGACCGATGCCGATGAGGCTGTGTGGAAGGGCGAGACGGTGCTCAATGCCTCGCTGCCCGCCCGCAAGGAGGCCGATCCCGAGCTCGCCTTTTCTGGCAGGCTTGTAGAGCAGGAAGGTGAACTGTCGCTCGTGATTGCGGGCCTTGAGGGCAGCAAGTCTTTCGCGGGGACGTTCAAACGCTGCAAGGGCGCATCGACACAGACAGCTTCGACAGGCCGGCAGCGACCGGCCCAACGGGCGGCATCAACGCAAACTGGCCAGCGGATGCAACGTCCGCTGACCACGTATCCCGGCTATCCCGGCACGCTGCTGGGAGGCCTCTATTAGGTTTAGTCGACCTGAAGACCGGCGCGGGTGGCGCGCTCAAGCTCGTCGAGCTTGCTCGGCGCATCGCCCAGACGATCCATGATCTCGGAGCTGAGATAGACGAGCCATTGACGGGCGAGATCGGCATCGCGGGTCTTGACGTCCAGTTCGGCGCGCGAGGCGGTGAGCTTGCCCTGCAATTCGAGCACGCGTCCCTGAAATTCAGCCGCCATCTCGTCCATGCGGGCCTGCAGCGAATCAACCTTGGCTTGCAACTCTGCGTTGCGCAGATGAGCGGCGTCGGCCTCGCCCTTGTGCTTTTCGATCAGCTTGCGCGCTTCGGCCTCGATGACCTTGTTGCGACGCGCCATTTCAGAAATCGTATTGGCTGCGCGCGAGACCACATCCGTCGTCTGCTGCAATTCGCGATCGGAAATCAGCTGGCGCGGATCGGTCGCCGGGCGCTTCATATCGACAGCCCAACGGCCCTTTTCAGCGGGTTCGCCCGCACGTTCTTCAAGTGCAGGTTTCAAAAGCTGAGCAATCACTTGACCCCCCTCGCCGCACGGGCGGAATCCCTTAACCAATATTGGGAACTTATCATGGCGGCGGGCCTAAAAAGCGCTCGCTCCATTTGTCCCACAGGAATTTCTTTGCCGTCCGACCCCGTTATAATTGTTTGGTTTTTCAATGCGCAGGGCGTTCATCATCGGGCCAGAGCAGCGAACGCAGCGCCTCTATTTCCCGATTTTGATGCGCCACGAGGGCTTCGAGCGAATCAATATGTGATTCGTATTGTGCAATCAGGGATTGTTTTTCCGCATTCAGGCCGGCGACCTGCCCGGCAAGCGCCTCGGCCTGGTCCAGCGCATCCTGCGCAGCGCCGCGATAATGGGCGACCCCGCGCGAAGCAACCGACTTCATGGCCTTGTTATAACGCAACATTTCATCGATGGCCGCAGCCGCATCCGCGATGACCTCGACCGTACGTTCAAGCTCGCTTGAACGCGGGATCGCATCGCGGGCGACATCCTGCTGGGGCGCCGGGAGAGAAGGTTGTGACGTGGCCATGTTTTGGTCCTGCATGAGGCCGGACGATATCCTCCGCATTAACTTTCTGGCAAGGCCAAGATTTAAAAGAAGAATTCAATACATATAAGCTCCTGTTGATAGCCGGGACTACCCACTCGGGCGTCCCGGCCAAAGCCTTCAGCAGCGGAACAGGCCACGATGGGTGGCGCGGTGCCAACCGATGCCGGGGGCAAAATGGCGACCGCGATGCATGCCGCGGCACCAGCCCGGACCATAACCGCGCACGACGATGCGCGGGCCGCCCATATAGGCAAAGCCGGGTTCATATCGATCCCGGCCACGACCCCGATTGACCGTCCTTTCACGGGTCATAGACCGTTCGCGCGTCATCTCGCGCCGTTCGCCGGTGACACCGGCCCGGCTGCGTTCCTGACGTTGGACAGGCGCTTGGGCGCTTCCCCGCTCTTGGGTGCCGCCCCGCTCTTGGACGCCGCCGCGATCCTGGCGCGGCTGCTCGACAGCTGCGGGACGTTGCTGGGGGGCTGCTTGTTGAGGAGCGGCTTGCTGGGGCGCTTGCTGGGCTTCGGGCGCACGCCGCTGGCCTTCACCTCCGCCGCTGCGCTGGCCTTCGCCACCCCCGCGCTGGGGCGCGGCTTGACCGCCACCGCCGCCGCGCTCTGCGCCGGAGCCGCGCTCCTGATCCGCCTGGGCTAATTGAAGCATGCCTGC
>CANBNG010000024.1 GCA_947370975.1 Beijerinckiaceae bacterium | reverse complement strand
GTGGAGCCAAAGCCCGAGCCCGTCCAGACACCCGCGCAAGCCAGCGTGCCCGTGGAGCCTCCTGCCAAGGTCAGCGCGCCGTCTCAGCCTGACAAAGCGCCCGAGCCGTTCAGCACTGACTGGCTGGAACGCGCGCTTGCGGCCGATGTCGTGGCCACACCCGAAGCGCAGCCGCGCTTCGTCATTCCCTCCACCACGCAGGACAAAGCAGACGCGCAGGTGCAAGCCAAGTCCGAGATTCCGGCTGCACTCGTGCCCGAAGGGGCGGTTGAGATTGGCCGCTATCGCGCAAATGATGTCGCCTATGTGATGTATTCGGACGGCTCGATCATTGCTGAAACATCGACCGGCACCTATCGCTTTTCCTCGCTCGCCGAGCTGAAGGTCTTCATCGAAAACGGCGCTTGAGAAATACAGCGGGAGCCTGAGGCTCCCGCTTTTTTTTTACATGCCGCGCTCGCCCTGAACGCAATCGATAGCGAAGGCATATTCGCGCGCAATATCCTTGAGCGCATCAAAGCGGCCCGCCGCGCCGCCATGGCCCGCATCCATATTGGTCAGCAGAACGATTGGCCCGCCCCCCGTCATGGTTTCGCGCAGGCGCGCGACCCATTTTGCAGGTTCCCAATAAGTTACGCGCGGATCGGTGAGACCGGCCTCGACCAGCATCGGCGGATAGTGCTGAGCGCGCACATTGTCATAGGGCGAATAGGATAGAATCGTCTCGAAGGCCGCGCGATCGGTCGCCGGATTGCCCCATTCCACCCATTCGGGTGGCGTCAGCGGCAATTGCGCATCGAGCATCGTGTTGAGCACATCGACAAAGGGCACGTCGGCGATGATGCCTGCGAAAAGCTCCGGCGCCATATTGGCGACAGCGCCCATCAACATGCCGCCCGCACTGCCGCCCAGCGCGACAATGCGGCCCTCGCGCGTGAATCTTTCTGTGCAAAGATAACGCGCTGCCGCAATGAAATCTGAGAATGTGTTCGGCTTTTTCGCGAGCTTGCCGTCCTCATACCAATGCCAGCCCTTGTCGGTACCCCCGCGCACATGGGCGATGGCATAAACAAAGCCGCGATCGACAAGCGAGAAGCGATGCGCGTTGAACGAGGCCGGGCTTGCATGGCCGTAAGCGCCATAGCCTTGCAGTAGCACCGGCGCGGAGCCATCGAGCGGCGTGTCCTTGCGATAGAGCAGCGACACCGGCACGCTTTCACCATCCTGTGCGCGCGCGAAAACGCGGCGCGTGACATAAGCCTCGCGCGTATGGCCGGATGGAATCTCCTGCCGCTTGCGCAGCACGCGCGCGCGCGTCCCCATGTCGTAATCGAAAATCTCGCGCGGTGTCGTCATCGAGGAATAGGAGAAGCGCAGATTATGCGTCTCGAATTCGAGCATACGTTCGAGACCCAGTGAAAAGGCCTCTTCATCGAAAGCGATGGAATGTTCCTCGCCGCTCTCGATCTCGCGCACATTGATGCGCGGCAGGCCATCCTCGCGCTCAAGCCGCACGAGATAATCCTGCACGGCCAGGATCGACATGATCATACAGCCGCGCCGATGGGGCACGATATCGCGCCAATGTCCGGGGTTTTCGAGCTCAGCCGTGACGATCTTGAAATCTTCCGCGCCATCCGCATTGGTGCAGATGAACAGGCGCTCGCGGTGATGCTCAACATCATAGCGCAGGCCCGCCACGCGCGGCGCGACCATGCGCGGGTCGGCGGTGGGATCGGCAAGATCGATCAGCCGCGTCTCGGCGGAATCGTGATCGTGCAGGTCGATCACGCAGAAGCGGCGCGATTGCGTGCGGTGAATGCCAACAAACCAGCCGGCATCCTGCTCTTCATACAGACAGACATCGGCATCTGCCTCCGTGCCGAGCCTGTGCAGAAACACGCGATGCGGACGATGATTGTCATCGAGCTTGACGTAGAGCAGGCTTTTGGAATCCGCGCTCCACACCGGCGAGCCCGATGTTTCAATCATCACATCCGGCAGATCTTCGCCCGTGGCGATATCGCGCACCCGCAATGTGAAAAGTTCGGAGCCCTTTTCATCGGCTGACCATGCGAGCAGGCGATGATCGGGCGATTGACGCAGGGCGCCGAACTGGAAGAAGGCCTTGCCTTCGCCCATGGCATCGCCATCGAGCAGGACATGTTCATCACCCGCCGTTTCGCGCGAGCGGCGGCAGAAGAGCGGATATTGACCGCCCTGGCGATGGCGGCGGTAATAGACATAGGCGCCATCGGGGGCGGGCACTTCGACATCGTCTTCCTTGATGCGCGCGCGCAATTCGCCAAAGAGATGGTCGCGCATGTTTTCCCCTTGTGCGAGCATCGCCTCGGCATAGGCGTTTTCAGCCTCCAGCACGGCGCGAATATCATCGGGCAAAACGGTGGGGTCGCGCAGCACGTCCTGCCAGTTTTCAGCTTTCAGCCAGGCGTAATCATCCTGAATTGCGACGCCGTGCACATCATAGGCGTGCGGGCGCTTTTGCGTGCGCGGGGGCAGCGGTGCGGTACGGGCGTCGAGTGAACTGGTCATGTGCGTTCAGGCTTTCTGGAAGAACATCGCCCTTTCAGATGGCAGCGGCGGCTGCGCTGCGCAAGGCGCATGGGGCAAACGAGTGGGCGTGGCGGGCGCGTTCAACTCAACCTTACGAAGTGTTACATTGATGCGAAAACTTGGTCGGCGCACGGCTTTACATGCGCACGGGCGGCTAGTGCACTATAGCGCTTGCCGCTCGCTGTATCCGGCGGTAGCTTTCAAGACGTGTTGCAAGATAGATGGGCTGATTCCCGCCCGATGCTTTGCATCGAAATATTCCATCAAGGCTTCGTTTTCATGGACAATGACCCGAACCAGAGCAGCTACATCAGGCTCGCCGCCGACATTGTTTCTGCCTATGTCAGCAATAATGTGGTGGCTGCAGCCGATATTGCCGGCCTGATCGCTGAAATTCACGCCGCTTTGGTGCGGGTCGATTCCGGCGTCGCGCCCATTGTCGCCGATACGCTCAAGCCCGCCGTGTCGCCCAAGAAATCCGTGACCAGCGATTATATCGTCTGCCTTGAGGATGGGAAAAAATTCAAGTCGCTCAAGCGCCATTTGCGGACGCAATATAATATGTCGCCCGAGGACTATCGCGAGAAATGGAGCCTTCCGGCCGATTATCCGATGGTGGCCCCCAATTATGCGCAGGCCAGGTCGCAGCTTGCCAAGCAGATGGGTCTCGGCCAGCAGCGCCGCCGCGAGAAGGCTTGAGATAAATTTCCGCTTGCTTAAGAAAATAATCCTGACGTAGGATCTTCGGGTTTTCAGTCCGGAGTTTCAACGATCATGATTGCACAAGCGTCCCAGCGCCTTTTGACCGCCCTTTTTACCGACAATTCCTATGCCTGGCAGCCAGAGGGTGCAGGCGGCGAGCTCCGCACCGTGGCGCGCCGCCGCAATGTCTCGGTTGAGACTGGCCGTTTCACCCCCGAGGCGGCGCAGACCCTGGTCGCCGCCGGCTTTGCCGTCTGGGAAGAACCCGGCCCCTCGCGCCGCACGCGCCTCACCCTGACTGCCGAAGGCCGCGCGCGTGCTGCGCTGACGCAAGGGGAGGGTGGCGTCGAGCCCGTTCGCCTTTTCCATGGCGATCTTGTCCGCCGCGCGACGCCCGAGGGCTTGGTGGTGTCGGAGGAGGCCGAAAGCCCGCTTGTCTGGCTGGCGCGTCGGCGCGGCAAGGATGGCCGTCCTCTGCTGGAGCCCGAACATCTGCAAGCGGGCGAGCGCCTGCGGCGCGATCTCGATCTCGCCCGCACGCTGCCGCGCGTGACCTCGCGCTGGGATGGGATGCCGGGCCAAAGCCCCGGCCAGCCCCAGGCCGGGCCGATCAGTGACGCCATTCTGGCCGCACGCCAGCGGGTGGACGCGGCCTTGCTTGCGGTCGGGCCTGAATTTTCAGGCCTTCTGCTCGATATTTGCGGCTTTCTGAAAGGGCTCGAGACCATCGAGGCGGAGCGGCAATGGCCGCGCCGCTCGGCCCGCATCGTGCTCGATCTGGCGCTGGCGCGGCTCGCGCGTCATTACGGGCTGAGCCTGCCGCCCCGCCGCCAAGCGCCACTGCGCCATTGGGGGGCGGAGGATTATCGCCCGCAATTGGCTTAGGTGGGCGCCATTGCGGCGCGGGCATCGGCCTTTATGCGCTCGACCATGGCGCGCACGCCATTCGAGCGCTGGGGCGTCAGATGCGCATCGAGGCCGAGGCGATGGAACAGATCCTGCGCGTCGGTCGCGAGAATTTCCTGCGCCGAATGGCCCGAATAGAGTGCCAGAATGAGATAGACGAGGCCGCGCACGATATGGGCGTCGCTGTCGCCAAGGAAGGTCAGCACCGCTGCCCCGTCGCTTTTGGCGAGATGGGTTTCAAGCCAGACCTGGCTGGCGCAACCGCGCACCTTGTTGTCTTCGTTATGTGCGGCCTCGGGCAGGGGATCGAGTTCGCGGCCAAGTTCGATGAGATAGCGATAGCGGTCGTCCCACTCGTCGAGCAGTTCGAAATTCTCGATGATGTCGTCGATCCTGCCAGCCATTGTGTCCCGCGCATTTCTAAAACCCATTTGGCTCTATATGGCGCAAAAGGGGAGAAGCGCCAGCCTTAACCGGGCGAGCGGCGGGGCGGCATATTGGCCGACGTTCCCGAAGGGGTGGCGCCCGCCTTGTGCGTGGCCCCGCGCCAGGCGGGTGCGAGATCGCTCGGCAGGAGCGTGTTTTGCGAGGCGCTGGCGCTGGTTGGCGTCGTCCCGCCCAGCAGACGCGCGGCTGTGGCGGCATGGTTGGCGCAGGCCACCGGGTCTTTCAGGCACAGCGCCTGCGCCTTGTCGGTAGCCGCGCGGCCGATTTCTTCTGCTTGATCGGCAAGAGCAGATCCCACCTCCTCGCCGTTCCATGGCAGCGCCACGAACACGAGTCCAAGCCAGAAAATGCAGCGGATCAGAAAGAACATGACGAACCCTGCGGGGCTGCGCACGCGCTGCGTGTACAAGAAGCCGTACCCTCCAGAAATTTAAATGTCACAACGCGAATATGAGTCAAATGATCCGCAACAATGGAAATCGATTTGTTCAGATTTGATTCACCATACACCCGCTGAATTTGCAAAATATTGCGTATTTTCAAGCCTTTTTCGTGTCAACGAAACTTAAACCATGATGCGCGAATTCGGCGCCTGACGAGGCAAGCGTGAAAATTTTTTACAAAAGCATGCGTTCCGCAGGCCCTCGTTTAGCACTCACTTAAGGCCGGCCTGCGAAGCTGCATGTCGAGACGGAAATCCCGTCCCGCGATGGATGCGCCAAACGTGAGCCACTTGTCAGGTCTCGAAGCTAGTCTGGATGCCCTGGTGCATGAGAGCGCCCGTGGCTGCCTGATCGAGCGCGCACGCCACCTCGCCTTCATCCGGCTGCGGCTGTCGATGTCGCTGGCGGCCGCCATTTTTGCGCCGCTGCTGCTGGCGCTGGGCGCGCCGCCCTTGTGGCAGGCGCTGGCCTTTGCCTTTGCCATGCTGCCACTGCTTGCGGTCGCGCTCGTCTCGCGGCGGGGCGCGATTGTCGAAGGGCACATGATCTGCGTTGCAGGGCTTGCGGGCCTCGCGCTGACGGCGGCTCTTGGTGTGGGCATGGGCATGGCGGCCAGTCTCTGGCTGCTGCTGATGCCCTTCGAGGCCTCTCTGGCACGCGCCTCCCGCCGCATCGCCTGGGCCACGCTCGCAGCGGCGCTGCTGGGTGGGTGCCTTTTGCTTGCAGGCGCCGGTGGTTTTCTGCCGACGGCAGGACAGGATCCTATCGCCGATATGCTGCTTGGCATCGGTGCGCTCGCCTATGGGCTTGGTCTTGCCCAAAGCTGGCGTGCCGAAGTGACGATCCGCGCGCAGACCATGAATGATGAGCGCGCGCGAACGCGTGTGCTTTGCGCGCTCGTCAGCGATGTCGAGGTGCATTTCCACCGCAGCGGCGCGGTGGTGTTTGTGGGTGAGGCCTGCGAGCCTGCGCTCGGCCTGCGCGCCAGCGCGCTTTCAGGGCGTGGCTTTTGCGAGCGCGTGCAGGTGGCCGATCGCCCTGTCTTCCTGAAAGCCATTGCCGATGCGGCTGCGGGCAAGGGCTCCGCGCTTGCGTGCCTGCGCCTGCACACCTCGGATATCGAAAGCGCGCGCGGCCAATTCTGCGAGCCCGTCTTCCGCCATGTCGAATTGCGCGCCACCGCCTTCGCGGGCGCGGACGGAACCGCCGTCATGGCGCTGTTGCGCGATGTGAGCGATGTGGTTGCAGCAGGCCAGATTGTGGAAGAGCGCCACGTGGCCGCGCTCGAGGACCAGCATTGGAAGGATCGCCTTCTTGCCAATGTCAGCCATGAATTGCGCACGCCGCTCAACGCCATCATCGGCTTTTCCGAAATGCTGGGCAGCCAGCACGGGGCCAGGCACGGGGATGCGCAGCGGCGCGAATATGCCGACATCATCAATGCGTCGGGCCAGCATCTTCTCTCGGTCGTCAATTCCATTCTCGACATGTCGAAGATCGAAGCAGGCTCGTTCCAGATTCTTGCCGAGCCCTTCGATCTGCCGCCCCTCATCGAGTCGTGCTGTGATATCCTGCGGCTGAAGGCGCAGCAGGGCGAGGTTGCCATTGCGCGCGATTTCAAATCGGGCCTTGCCGAACTCGTGGCCGACAAGCGCGCGTGCCGCCAGATCCTGCTCAATCTTCTGTCGAATGCGATCAAATTCACGCCCGCCGGCGGCTCCATCACGGTGGGGGCGCGCGCCGAGGGCACGCATCTGGCGATTTATGTCGCCGATACCGGCATTGGCATCGGCCAATCCGATCTGCCGCGCCTTGGCGATCCTTTCTTTCAGGCGCAAGCCACCTTGGATCGTCGCCACGAGGGCACAGGCCTTGGCCTTTCTGTGGTCAAGGGCCTTGTCGGATTGCACGGCGGCACGATTTCTCTGGAAAGCGCGCCGGGGCAGGGCACTTGTGTCACGGTGCGTCTGCCGCTCGATTGCCGGGGCGCCAAGATTGCGCCCCAGGTTGCGACCATACAAACCCTTTCGCGGCGCGCTGCCGCCCCTGTTCATGACGTCACCATGGTGAAGAAAATTGCGTGAAGCTCTCGCCCGTTCCGATCATGATTTTGTGCTGACCGCGCCGCGTCCGCGCAAGGCGCAACCGCGCGCGCAGAAAAAGGCCTCGGCCTTTGCCTTTGCCGCGCCGCTGTTGCGCCGCCCCGGCCGTGCGCTTGCAGGCGCTGTCTTTGCAGGCCTTCTTGTCGGCATTCTTGCCAATGCGCTGTTTATGCAAACAGCCCGCCACCCCGCGCCGATTTTTGCAGGCCCGGTGATTGCCCGCCCGGCGCTTCCTGCAACCCCGCCGATGCCGGTGGCCCGTCCCGTGGACGCGGTGGCCCCCGTGCAACAGCAGCAGCAGCAACAGCAGCAACAGCAGCAACAGCAGCAGAGCGCATCGCCTCTGCGCGAAAACGCCGATGCCAAGGACCAGATCGGCGCCTTGCTCAAAACCGGCCTCGTTCCCGCCGGGCCGGCGGCCGATACGGGTGCGCGCGTGCAGGGCGCGCAGAAGGCGCTTGTGAAACTGGGCTATGTCTTGAAGGCGGATGGGGTTATGGGTGCTTCCACGCGCCAGGCGATCCAGCTTTTCGAACAAGCACGGAAATTGCCGGTCACGGGCGAATTGTCGCCCCGCGTTGTTCGCGAACTTGCGAGCCAAAGTGGAATGGCTATCCCCTGATGCATTTGCGGGCAGATATCTGGGTTGCAGCCTATCTGCGCAGATGTGGAGTTGAGGGCGCGCCGGCGGTGCTGCGGCGTCGTGGCGCGGCGGAAGCAGGCGCGATTTTCGTCAAGGTCGATCGGCTCGACGGCAGCACGGCTGTCTATGGGCCAGCACCTCAAAGCGAACTGGCTGAGCGCGATGGTATCGACCGGCTCTGGATGCGCCTGCACAAGGAGCCGTGGATCGATCCGGCGTCTGCCGAAGAGCGCATCAGGCGGGAAATGAAATTCGATCCCGATCTCTGGTTGATCGAAGTTGAAGATCGCAAGGGCCGCTGTTTTCTCGATCTTGCCGATCACGCCTGACGGGCATGCAGGCGCTCCGATGGCGCGCGCGTTGAGCGCCCCTCCGCAAGCGGCTTGGCAAGGTTTGGGCGTCCCACGCTGAAGCGTGCGGTCTGGTCGTGCAGCGGCACGTGGCGCATGCGCGGGATCTGGCGCTGGCAGATGGCATCGAGGATGCGGCGCGCAACCTGCTGCGAGAGTGAGCCTGAAAGCCGCGTCAGCGCCGCCACCTTCCGGTAAGAATGCGAGATCTGCGGATCGACGAACAGAAAGATGCGCGTCAAAATTTCGGGTGCGAGCCCGAGCGCGCGCAGGGCGATGGCGAGCGGCTCGCCGCCTGTATCGGCGATGATGGCGCCGGCCATATCCTCATCGCAGCCGCAGGCCTCCGCCAGCGCTGCAGCAAAATCCTCCCTGTCGCCATCCAGCGCCAACGCTTCGATACGGCGCAGCGCAAGCAAGGGGCCATGCTCAAGCGCCAGTGACAGATTGTCCTCTTCGCCGAGGCTTTGCCTTGCGCGCGCAAGCATGACCGCACGCTGGCGCGAGGTCGCGGTCAGAAACAGCGGCAGCACTTCATGGCGATGGGGCGCGCGGGCAGTGAGTTGCATCGCAAGCTCGGCATCGTTGCGCGCGCGCGCGACAAGGCCCGGCAAAATATCTGGATTTAGCGGCGCGGATTCATTTCCGGCCAGCGCGCGCGCCACCTCGATCTCGGGGCGGGCAGCCAGAAGGGCCAGTGTCGCGGGATCGAGATCGACGCGGCGCGCCACCGCAAGCGCGGCCTCGAGCGCGCCGTCCGTCGCAGCGGTCTTGACCGCGGAAAGCGAGAGACGACGGCAGTCCGCCAGCAACAGGCGCGCGCCAGCACTCTCGCGCGCAGCCAAGCGGTCGAGCACTTCGGCAGGCGCGCGGGGATGATTGCAGAGCGCGCTTGCCGCGTGATCGATTTCCGCGAGGCTCGCATCCTCGATGACGCGATGGGCGATTTCGCGAAATTGCTGCACGCCCTCTGGCGAATGCGTGGGCCGCATCACGAACAGATCAGTGAGAACGCGCAGGAGCAGCGGGCGTGCGCCGCAGGCGTCGCTCAAGCCCCGCGCGGCAAGATGCTGCAGGGCATCGGTGGTCAGATCAGGGGCGAAGGGACGCATCGCGGACACACTCTTGAACTGATGCTTTTGTAACAGATGAGTGTTGATACTGTATTAACCTTCGGAAACTCTTAATGCGAACCTGTATCAAACGGGTTGGCGTTCTGGCCGTGTCGCGACAGACCTTGGAGAGGCGCACATGACGAATATTGTGGCGTTCAGAAAAGACTCATCGATGAAGCGAAAACCGCCGCCCGCAGGCAGCGCGGAAGTGCTGTTCTTCACCGGCGTGCGCTATGAGCACCATACGCATGAAGGGGCTCATGCCCCTCGCAAATCGCGCCCGCGCAAAAGCGCGGCAAATGACGTTGCGTCAGCCCTCGCATGACAAGGAAGACAATCGCTCGCGCGCTTCGCCCATGAGGCTCGGGCGCTCCGCCAGCGCCCGCACGAGCATGAAGCCCTGAAGCGAGGGCGCTTCCAGCCGCAATTCCTGCGGCAATTCATCTTCTGTGTCGTGGCTCTCGATCTCGTCGAGCTGGTCGCGTGTGGCCACCACGACATCGATGGCGCCGCGCAGCGCGCTGCGATCGGTCATGGCGTAAAAGGTCTGCGCCGTGCGGCCGTGAAATGACAAAAGCACCAGAGCATCGGCTGCCAGCTGCCCGCGCAGACGCACCGGCCCGCGCGTGAGATCGAAACGACATGCGCCAAGCGCCATGGCCGGATCTTCAAAGGGCAGGGCGCTTTCGCCAGGCGCGACCGGGGGCAGCAGCACAAAGCGATTGACCGGCGTGCGCGCGGCAATGCGGGCATAGGGCGTGTTGGGCGCAATCTGCGGCATGATGAGAATCGAGCAGAGATGCACGATGCCCGCGATAATCAGGACGCCAGCAAGCCATGCCAGCCTGCCCTGCGTCGTCAGGGGCGCGCGCTTTTGTCTCAACTGCAACGCTCCGCGTTGATTGTCGGCAATTCACGCGCTTCAAGCGTCTTGGCGCTTGTGCTGTGCGGGCTGTCATAGAGACGCAGCACCAGAAGAAAATCGCCCTCGCCCGGGAGCGGCAGCCAATTGCCGGGGCGGGCCGCGCGCGCGATGTCGATGTGAAAATCACCGCGCGCATCGCGCAGAAGTTCGCTTGAGGTGAAGCCGTAACGCGCGAAGGGCGTGGCGATCAGCGTTCCATCCGGGCGCGCGAGGCCGAGCGTCCAGTTGCGCGCCACCGGCGTTGCGCCGCTCACCCGATAATCGCAACCTGTGCGCAGCCGCGCGCCTGTGCTGTCGACAGCCGCGCTGAAGCTCAAGCCCTCGGCTGTGCCAAGCAGCACCTGGCCACTGCGCGAGACCCGCGCGCGCGCATAAGGATCGCCACCAACGACTGAAATCTGCGGCGTGCCGCGCCAGGGGCCGGCCTTCACGGCCTCGAAACCGATGCCGCGCGTAAGGCTGGCGTAAGTCGCGCCAAGGCCAAGCACGGCGCCGGCGAGCGCTGTCGCGAGGATTTTCGGGAAGAGGCTCACGCGCGCTTACTCAAGAGTGCTTGTGGCGCCATTGTGCGCGCGCGATGAGGAGGCGGCAAGATTTGGTATGGCGCGCTCCACGCGCGGAGCCTCCGCGCGCATCGCGGAGACGAACATGTCCTCGATGCCTGCCAGCACCTCTGCCGTGCGCGGCGAAAGCGTGGCGGGGCGCTTTGCGGGCGCGGATTCATTGGGTGTTGCGGGCGTCGCCTTCGCCACAGCAGGCGCTGGCCCCGCAATCCCATAGGGATTTTTCAACACGATGCCCTGATGCGCATAGGCCATGATCTCATGCCAGGTGCGGGCCGGCAGCGCGCCGCCGGTCATATTGTTCATCGAGGTTGAATCGTCATTGCCAAACCAGACTGTGCACACGTAATTGCCGGTGAAGCCATCGAACCACGCATCGCGATAGGCATTGGTCGTGCCGGTCTTGCCCGCGGCCGTCACGCCCTCCAGCTGGGCTGCGCGTGCAGTGCCGCCGGTGACAACTTCCTTCAGCATATTGTTCATCTCGGCAATCTTGTCAGCCGGGATCACCTGCTCGAGCGGCGCGCCATCGCGCTCGCGCCGATAGATGATGTCGCCACTCGAATTGCGCACCTCGACCGCGGCATAAGGGGGCGCGCGCCGCCCGCCATTGGCAAAGACGGCATAGACCGCGACCATGTCGATCATCTTCACATCGCCCGCGCCCAGCGGCAGCGAGACCGTATCTGTGAGCGGCGTGGTTATGCCCATCTTATGTGCGGTTTCGAGAATTTTCGCACGACCCAGCTTGGCGAAATTCCACTGGTTGGCATCCTTGCCCTTCCACCAGGCCTGGCCGATCTGCACAGAGAGGCGCACGGCCACCGTGTTGAGCGATTTCTGCAAGGCGATGACCATGGGCATCTGGCCAGCCGACGCGCCGCCATAATTATGCGGGCACCAATTGCCCAGACAAATGCCCGATCCGTCGACAATGCTCGTCGATTTCAATTTGCCGGTCATCAGCGCGGTCAAATAGACAATCGGCTTGAAGGACGAGCCCGGCTGGCGCACGGCGTCGGTCGCACGGTTGAACTGGCTTGCGCCATAATCGCGCCCGCCGACAATCGCGCGCACCACGCCATTGGGCTCCATCACGACTGCCGCGCCCTGTTTGGCGCGATATTGCTTGCCATATTGACGAAGCGAATCCTCGATTGCGCCTTCGGCATGTTTTTGCAGATTGCCATCGAGGCCCGTGCGCACAATGAGCACGCGGTCGCTGCCAAGCTTGCCGGCGGCGGAGAGTTTCGCCACCTCGTCATAGGCCCAGTCGAGATACCAGTCGGGCGAGATGTCGCGTTTACGATCCACGGGCTTTGCGGGATTGCGCCGCGCGGCATAGATCTGCCCTTCGGTCAGCACGCCGGCATTGACCATGTTCTGCAACACATCATTGGCGCGTGCGCGTGCGGCCGGCAGATTGATATGGGGCGCAAATTTTGTCGGCGCCTTGAAAAGTCCCGCCAGCATGGCGGCTTCCGCCAGCGACAGATCGCGTACATTTTTCGCGAAATAGAATTCGGATGCCGCCTGAATCCCAAAAGCGCCGCCGCCCATATAGGCGCGGTCGAGATAGAGTTTCAGGATCTGACGTTTGGGAAGATGTTCTTCGAGCCAGAGCGCAAGAAAGGCTTCCTTGATCTTGCGCTCGATGGAGCGCTCGTTGGTGAGGAAAAGATTCTTGGCCAATTGCTGCGTGATGGTGGAGCCGCCCTGCACGACGCCGCTCGAACGCGCATTGACGCTGAGCGCACGCATCGTGCCGATAGGGTCGATGCCCCAATGTTCGAAGAAGCGACGATCCTCGGTCGCCAGTACCGCCTGGATCAGATAATCGGGGAATTGTTCGAGCGGCACGGAATCATCATGCCGGATGCCGCGCTGACCTACGACTTCACCGTAGCGGTCGAGAAAAGTCACAGCGAGATCCTGCTTTTTCAGCCAGTCTTCGTCCGATGTTTCGCGAAAGGCCGGCACGGCAAGCGCGAGCGCCAGCACAGCGCCGCCAAGGCCAAGCGTCAAACCCTCGCAGGCAAGCTCAATGCCGACGCGGCCAAAGCCACCGACATGCAGGCGATCCATGCGCGCAGCAAAGCTTGCCCAGCCCGCGCGTGCGCGCTCGCCGGCGTTATAAAGTGACGAATCCACAAAGGAATCGAACGCCAGCAGGGCGCGCGAGAGGCGTCGGCCGATCCGTGATCTGGCGAAGTCCTCAAACAAGGCGGCCGCTCTCCTTATGGGTATGGAGAAGGTTCAACTCTCTTGACGCCCACAGGCTCCGGGGCGCATGTGCGACTTACATGATGAAAGTTAATCCTGTGCTCTCTCTTCGGGAAGGGGCACGGCAGATTGAGCGAAAATATGACCAAAAACGAGAGCCAGCCCTTCTGGAAAACCAAAACGCTTGAAGAGCTCTCGCGTACAGAGTGGGAAAGCCTGTGCGATGGCTGCGGCCGCTGCTGTCTGGTCAAGCTTGAGGATGAAGACACAGGCGACATTCATTTCACGAGCATCGGCTGCAAGCTGCTCGATGGCCGCACCTGCCAATGCGCCGATTACAAGCAACGCCGCCGCCGCGTGCGCGATTGCGTCAAGCTGACGCCGGATGCCGTGCGCAGCATCAAATGGCTGCCGCCCACCTGCGGCTACCGGCTGGTGGCGGAAGGCAAGGATCTCAAATGGTGGCACCCGCTGGTGTCGGGTTCTTCCGAGACCGTGCATGAGGCGGGCGTGTCGGTGAAGGGCAAGGTCGTCGCCAGCGAGACGGACGTGCCGGTGGAAATGTTCCCGGACTTCATCGTGAGCTGGCCGAACAAAGTGCCGAAGGTGGCGAAGAAGTAATGCGTCATTGCGAGCGAAGCGAAGCAATCCATCTGACGGCAGCCACCCGAAGATGGATTGCCACGTCGCTGCGCAGCGGGGGAGAGGGGCGCTAGGCGGCCAGCACCGCCATCGTCGCGGCAAAAACCTTTTTCGCCCGGTCTTCCGCGCTCAATCCGGCCAGCGACTGGCTCGGCGCCTCAACGCTCACCGGCGTTCCCGCTGGAAACGCGGCGAGCAGTCGATCCAAGGGCAGCACGCCTTCGCCGGGGAGCCGTCGCGCCGTGCGCGATTCCGCACGCAGTTCATCCATCGTCCGCTCGCCTTCCGGCATCGGGGCGGCGTCGCAATAATGGACGAGGCGCAACAGCTCGGGCTCAACACCCGCCAGATCGGCCGCCGTGCCCCCCGAACGCGAGAGATGCAGCAGGTCGATCACGAGGGCTGCATTGGCGCGTTGGGCTGCAAGCGCCATGGCGCGCGCGTCCGAAAGTGACCGGCAGGCGCTGTAGGGGTTGAATTCAATCAGCGCCACAAGGCCAAGCGGGGCGCAAAGATCGCAGAGCGCGCGGAAGGTCGCGAGCCGCCGCGCCGCGTCATGATCCTCCACCGGGCAGACGATGAAGCGCCCGCCAAGCTCGGCGCTGAGCGCCAGCACCGGGCGCAGGCCGTCGACATCGAGATCGGGCTTGATCGGGAACACGCCGACTTCGAGCAGCTCCATGCCGGTCTCGCGCATCAGCGCACGCACTTGGCTCTCTGCGGCGGAATCGCCCGCAATGGTCGGATCGCTGGCCAGCAGCGGGTTCAGCCGCAGGCCCACCGCCTTGAAGCCTGCCGCATGTGCGGCGCGGATCTGGCCGGCGGGGCCGGCATCGAGAATGGTGAGGGCGGCAAGCGAAACGAGCGGCATGATCAAATTCCTTTGCAGCTCTTTTCCCACGCCTTGCGATTTCGTGCAAAATCGCGCATGTGCGGAGGCCTCGTCATTGCGAGGAGCGCAAGCGACGCAGCAATCCATCTATCGGCCGCCATTCAGATGGATTGCTGCGTCTCTTGCGCTCCTCGCAATGACGATGGACAGACAAGCGGCAAGACCGCCAGGGAGGGAAGACATGACATCCAGCGCCGAGACGAAAACCACGCGCGCGCCCATCAACGATCTGCGCGACTGGCTGGCCCAGGTCGCCGAGATCGGCGAGTTGTGCGAAGTGTCGAAGCCCGTCGAGCGCGATGAGGAAATGAGCGCCATTTCCTATCTCGTCGCCAAGCAGAAGCCCTCGCCGGCGATTCTGTTCAACACCATTGCCGGTTTTGAAAATTCGAAATTCGGCGCGCGCTCGTTGTGGAACGTGCTTGGACCCTCGGTGCGCCGCATCGCGCTGACGCTTGGGGAAGATCCCAACACCCCGACGGTTGAACTCATCCGCCGCACCAAGGACAAGATGCGCTCGCGCATTCCCCCCAAGGAAATCCCCGCCTCCGAGGCCAGCATTTTCGAAAACACGCTGACGGGCGATGACATCGATCTCAATCTCCTGCCGATCCCGCGCCATTGGCCGCGCGATGGTGGCCGCTATGCGGGCACCGCGGATGCGGTCATCACGCGCGATCCCGACACCGGCTATCTGAATGTCGGCACCTATCGCATGATGTTGCAGGGCAAGGATTCGACCGGCCTTTATCTGTCACCCGGCAAGGATGCGCGCCTGCACATCACGCGCGCCTGGGAGCAGGGCAAGTCGCTGCAGGTGGCAGCTGCCTGGGGCATCGACCCGCTTTACATGCTCGTCGGCTCGCAGAGCTTCCCGAAGAATGTCTCCGAATATGAATATGCCGGCGGCATCAAGGGCGGCCCGGTGCCGGTGGTGAAGGGCAAGATGACCGATCTGCTGATCCCCGCGCACGCGGAGCTGGTGGTCGAGGGCGAGATCCGTCCCGGCGGCATGGCGGGCGAGGGTCCGTTTGGCGAATTCACCGGCTATTACGGCAAGCCCGAAGCCGCGTGCCCTCTGGTCCACATCACCGCCGTGCATTATCGCAACAACCCGATCCTCACCAATGCGCTGATGGCCGATTATCCGTCCTGCGAACAATCGGGTTTCTTCTCGATCATCCGCTCGGCAAAAATCTGGGACGATCTCGACAAGCTCGGCATCCCCGGCATTCACGGCGTTTATTCGCACCCGGCAGCTGCCGGTGGTTTCGGCATGGTGGTGGTTGCGCTCGAGCAGAAATATGCGGGCCATGCCGCGCAGGTTCTTGCACTCACCGCGCAGGTGCCGGGCGGGGCCTATTACACGAAGTGGATTGTCGCGGTCGATCATGATGTCGATCCCACCGACATGGATCAGGTGATCTGGGCGATGGCCAGCCGCTGCAATCCGATCGATGACATCGATATTTTGCGCAACACCTGGTCGACCCCGCTCGACCCGACGCAGAACCCGCCCGAAAAGCGTCCCTATGGTTCCAAGGCGCTCATCAACGCCTGCAAGGAACATCGCTACATTCCGGTCTTCTCGACGCGCACCACCCTGCGCCAGAGCACCTATGACAAGGTCACGGCGGACTGGGCCGATCTCGGCCTGCCGGGCATTCCGCCCACCGTGCGCGCCTTCGAGAGCGAGGAAAAGTTCATCTACCGCGAAGAAGGCCAGATGAACCTCTGACAAGCAAAAAGCCCGGCGAAAGCCGGGCTTTTTTTATGTCCTCGCACAGAGCCCAACTCAGGGCTTGCTGTATTTGGCCTCAAGCGCCTCGGTCGAGAGGAGGCGCTTTTCGAGCGCGCGCATTTCATCATAGCCCATGAGCTGCATGATATCGTCAATGCCCACGACAAGATCGGGCCGGTCGGCGGGCACGCCCGTGCGGATCGACTCCTTCATGCAATCGAGCGCGCGCGACATGCCAAGAATGGCTGCGGCCGGCAACATGCGCGGCAGGCTGACGCGGCGCACGCCGATTGTCTTGAGCACAGGCAGGGGAATGAGGGGCGTGGTCGGGCGCGCGCGAATGCCAAAGCCCATGTTGATCGTCACCGGCGTGCTGCCGGCTGCTTCCACAATCGCCTTGATGTCGTCTTCGCTGCGCGCGGCATCGGGGAAGATCATGTCCGCGCCCGCCTCCACATAGGCGCGCACGCGGGCCAACGTGCCCTCGATTCCCTCGATTGCGAGCGCATCCGTGCGCGCGATAATCACGAAAGCATCGTCCTTGCGCGCAAGGCAGGCGGCCTCGATCTTCTTCACCATTTCGATCAGCGGAATGACTTCCTTGCCGGGCATGTGGCCGCAGCGCTTGGGGTGCACCTGATCTTCAATATTGATGCCGGCCACACCCGCCTGCTCGAATTGCTGCACGGTGTAATGCACATTCATCGGATTGCCGTAGCCGGTGTCGGCATCCGCTGTCAGGGGAATGGAAAGCGTGCTGGCCAGATGGCGGCAATGGCCGACATTTTCCGCAAGATCCATGACCCCGATATCATCGATGCCGAGCCGCGAATTGGACACGGCCGCGCCGCTCGTCGCTGCACTCTCGAAGCCTGCCGCTTCCACCAGACGTGCGCTGTAGCCGTCGTAGACGCCGGGCGCGATGATGAGATCGCCGGCGGCGATAAGGTCTCTCAGGCATTGCGCGCGGCTCTTCATGTCATCTCTCTCCCGATCTGTGTGCGCCCCATTTCTAGTCAGTGCGCGCAGATATGCAATCGTGGTTGACAGGGCAGGGCTGCGAGGGTCCAGATGGCGAAAAATGGGAGATGGAAATGCTCGGGCGTCTTGTTGCAGGTGTTGTGTGTTCGCTTGGCCTCTGCCTGCCCGCCGCGCAGGCGCAGACGCCTTATTATCAGGGCAAGCAGGTCAAGGTGCTCGTCGGCTTTTCGCCCGGCGGCGGCACGGATCTGTTCGGTCGGCTGATGGCCGATGGCTTGACGCGTCATCTTGCTGGCAAGCCCTCGGTGCTTGTGCAGAACATGCCGGGTGCGGGCAGCGTGATTGCATCGAATTATTTCAGCCAGCGCGCGCCCCGCGATGGCAGCGTGCTGCTGATCGGCACCGGCCAATTGCTGCTGCGCATCGTGCTTGGTCTTGATGGCGCGAAGTCGCGTGCCGACGATCTCGAGCCGCTGATTGCAAGCCCGATGGGCCGCATCGCCATCGGCCGCACAAGTGCGAATGTCGGCACACCCAAGCAATTGCTCAATCCCGGCGAGCCGCTGATTCTCGGCGTGCCGGAAGTGATTGCGACGCTCGACACCGTGCTTGGCCTCAAGGTGCTCGATGTGAAATTCCGCGCTGTCATGGGCTATCCCGGCAAGAACGACACGCGCGTCGCGCTCGAGCGTGGCGAGGTCAATCTCGATGGTCAGACGACGCCCGTCTATCACGCGAGCGTCACGCCGATGGTGAAAAGCGGCGTCGCGCATCCGATCTTTGCCCAGGGGCTGATGGATGGCGAAACGCTGGTGCGCGATCCGGCAGCGCCCGATATTCCGACCGTCGCCGACGTCTATCGCGATATGTATGGCAAGGATCCCGCTGGTCCGGCGTGGGATGCCTACAAGGCCTCGGTGCGCGCCTTTGGCAATGGCGGCAAGATTCTCATGACCCATCCCGATATTCCGCCAGCCGCCATGGCTGCGCTGAACGAGGCGGTGGAGGTCATGGCGAAAGATCCAGACTTCCTGCGCAGCGCCGAAACCCAGCTTGAGGGCTATGCGTTCCAGACGGGCGCACCCTTGCGCGCTGGCGTGTCTGCCATCGGCAAGACGGAGCCAGCCACCGTGCAATGGTTGCAAAACCTGCTCAGCAGCGACTTCAACATGAAGTTCAATTAAGTCATGCGCTCTCTCCCTACCATCGATTTTATATCTGGGGCGCAGGTGTTTCGTCACATCGACGTGCGCGGCGCGGTGGGGGACGCACATTATGCGCGCATGCCTTATGCCGCCCGCATTCTGGCGGAAAATCTTCTGCGCACGGGTGCTGACGCTGCCCTTGTGACAGCGCTTGTGCGCGGCGATGCGCGACCGGGTTCGCTTGAACTGCCGTTGAAATTCCCGCGCGTCATCTTGCCCGATTCCTCAGGCATTCCTGTGCTGATGGATCTTGCGGCCTTGCGTTCGGCGCTGCATCGGCGCGGTCTTCCAGCCGAGCAGGTGCAGAGTCAGGTTCCGATCACGCTGATTGTCGATCATTCGCTGCAAGTCGATGTCGCGGGCGAGGCGGGCGCGCCTGCCGCCAATCTCGCGAAGGAATATCAGCGCAACGGCGAGCGCTATCGCTTCCTGAAATGGGCGCAGCAGGCTTTTCCCGGCATGGAAATCTTCCCGCCAGGCAGCGGCATCATTCATCAGGTGCATCTGGAGCGCGTTGCCCAGGTCGTCTGGCAGGAGGATATGGACGGCACACGGCTGGTTTATCCCGACATGGTGGTGGGCGGGGATTCGCACACGCCCATGGTCAATGCGCTTGGCATCATCGGCTGGGGCGTTGGTGGGCTTGAAGCGGAAATGGTGGCGCTGGGCGAACCCTATCCGCTGCCCAATCCCGAATTCATCGGCGTGGAATTATCAGGCGCGCTCGGCCCCCAGGTCTCGATGACCGATCTCGCGCTGACCCTCACGCATCTTCTGCGCCAGCATAATGTCATCGGCGCGTTCATCGAATTCTTCGGGTCCGCTGTTGCGCAGATGAGCGTGCCCGACCGTGCGACGCTCGCCAATATGGCGCCAGAATATGGGGCGACCACGGGCTTCTGGCCGGTCGATGCGCAAACGCTCGACTATCTCGCCATGACCGCCCGCAGCGCAGATCACATCGCGCTGGTGCGCGATCATGCCCAAAGCGCAGGGCTTTTTCGTCACGCCGATGCGCCGACACCCGATTATGCGCGCGTCATCAAACTCGATCTGGCGAGCGTCAAGCGTTCACTTGCAGGCCCCGCCAAGCCGCATGCGCTCACTGACACCGCCGGCCTCAAGGGCGCTTTCCTGAAGCGCATCGATGCGCCGCAAGATGGGGATGGCGCAGTGGCAATTGCCGCCATTACATCGTGCACCAATACGGCCAATCCCGTCGCCATGCTGTCGGCGGGCCTGCTTGCGCGCAATGCAGTGGCGCGCGGCTTGCGCGTACGTGACTATGTCAAGACCTCGCTCGCGCCGGGCTCGCGCGCGGTTACCGCCTATCTGCGCGAGGCCGGTTTGCTGGCCCCGCTCGAAGCGCTTGGCTTTCATGTCATCGGCTATGGCTGCACGACATGCGGGGGCAAATCAGGCCCCTTGAAGCCTGAGGCGCAGGCGGCGCTGGCCGCGGGCAATAGGATGGTTGCGGTGCTTTCTGGCAATCGCAATTTCGACGGGCGCATTCATCGCCTGCTCAACGCCAGCTTTCTTGCCTCGCCCGCGCTCGTCGTTGCTTATGCGCTGGCTGGCACGATCATGCGCGATCTCGATGTCGAGCCGCTCGGGCAGGATAGCGATGGCGCCGATGTCTATCTGCGCGATCTCTGGCCCGATACCAGCGAGATTGCAGCGCTGATGGCGGCTTGCCTCAAGCCCGAGATGTTCACGCAATCCCAGGGGCTGGATGCCGAGGCGGTTGCGCTCTGGTCGGGCGTGGAAGTGCCAGGCGGGGCCTTGTTCGATTGGGATCTTGCTTCCACCTATATTGTCGAGCCGCCGTTCTTTGAGGATGCCGATGGAGGCTTTGGCGCGCGTGACCATGTGAAAGATGCCCGTGTGCTTGGCTTTTTTGAAGATGGCCTGACAACCGATCATGTGTCGCCGGGTGGTGAAATTCCCCCCACATCGCCCGCAGGCGCATTTCTGCAGGCGGCTGGCATCGCGCCGGCAAATTTTAATTCCTATGTCGGGCGGCGCGGCAATCATCACGTCATGACGCGTGGCACTTATGCCAATCTGCGTATCCGCAATTTGCTGACGCCCGAGCGCGAAGGCTGGTGGACGCGGCTTTTTCCGGAAGGGACCATCGTCAGTATTTATGATGCGGCCGAGCATTATCGCGCGCAGGGCGTGCCGTTGATCGTGCTGGGCGGGCGTGATTTCGGTTCGGGCAGCAGCCGCGACTGGGCTGCCAAAGGGCCGGCTCTGCTGGGCGTGAGCGGCGTGCTTGCGCGCTCCTTCGAGCGCATCCACCGCTCGAACCTCATCGGCCTTGGCATTCTCCCCTTGCTGTTTGCGCAGGGCGAGCATGTTGAAAGCCTCGGCTTGACGGGCGCAGAAAGTTTCAGCTTCGCCCATGTGCAACGCGCTTTGGCCGGGCAGGGGCCGATGGAGGTTGTTGCCCGCGCGGAGGATGGCAGGACGACTGCCTTCAGCGTCACCATCGATGCACGCACGCAGGCAGAACGCGATTTATTGCGCCAGGGCGGGGTTTTTCGTGCGGCGCTCGCGCGGCAGATGCGCATTTAATGTTTCGAGGGTCATGTCGCCCTCGATTTCGCAGCAGGCTTGCAGACCATCGCAACAATGGGCGACGCCGCAGCCCCCGCATTCAGCGCAAGGCACAGGCGTTGGGCCCTGCACGCGCAGGCCGGTTCCGTCGCAAAAATTGCAGCGCATGGCGTGTTTCTCCCGAGACTCACGCCCGGATGATGGCGTTTTGCGCGCGCAGCTTCAAGCGCGCCGCTTAGGCCCAGGGCGTGGGCGCCGGTGGATCGAAGGGGCCCTCGACCTCAAGCGTGCCGAAATCGGCAGGCGAAACGATTTCCATATATTCCATGTCGGGTGAGTAATCGAAAAGGTAATGCACGATACCGGGGCGCTGATGCAGGCAATCTCCGGCCTCGACGAGTGTTTCCACGCCATCATAGATGAAGCGCGCCCAGCCCTTGGTCATGTAGACGATCTGGAATTGCGCGACGTGAATATGCCAGCCGGTGCCTTTTTCCGGCGGCTTGTTGGCTTTCACCAGATGCGCAATCACATTGCCATTGGTGGCTTTTGCAATCCCGAGATCCTTGTAGAGGAAAAAATCACGCAATCCCTCGCCGCGCCATTGCGTATCGCCGGGTTTGACGTGGGAAAAGGATGTGGCGGCCTTGTCGAGCATGCTTTTACCCCCGGTCTGGATTGCGCGCTTTTTTAAAATTCCACTTCAAGTTCCTCGATCTCTTCATTTTCCAGTTGCGCTTCAGCGATCCATTCCTGGACGAAGGGGTGGGCCAGCAGGCGCGCCGCATAGGCGCTGCAGGACGCATCGAGTTTCACGTCATAAGTCTTGAAGCGTGTCGCGACCGGCGCGTACATGGCGTCGGCAATCGAGAATTCGCCAAACAGATAGGGCCCGCCATAAGCGCCCAGACATTCGCGCCAGATGGTGGCAATGCGCTCGATGTCGGATTGCGCCTTGGACCAGATCTTGAAGTTCTTGAACTCGCCCTTGATGTTCATCGGCAAAGCCGAGCGCAGCGAGACAAAGCCCGAATGCATCTCGCCGCAAATGGAGCGGCAATGGGCGCGCTCTGCTTGCCCTTTGGGCAAAAGGCCTGCTTTTGGTGCGAGTTCGTTGAGAAACTCGCCAATGGCGAGCGTGTCCCAAACGCGAATGCCCTCATAGGTCAGGCAGGGCACGAGAATGGAGGGAGAGAGCAGGAGAATTTCCGCACGCGCTGCCGTATCGTCAGGCGGAACAATGACTTCCGTGAAGTCGACGCCCGACATTCTGGCCATCAGCCAGGCGCGGAACGACCAGGATGAATAATTTTTGCTGCTCAGCGTCAGGGTTGCGCTCGGCATGGGTCCGCCTGCTGTTCATGTTTAGCATGTCTCGAACAAGCCGTTGCAACGCCCATGCCAGTGGCATAGGCGTTGCAATGCACAAGACATCCGAGCAACCGGTGAGGCGCAATGATTTATTCGACTTACCAGGCAATGGCCGATGTTCATGACCCTTTCCGCGATGTTGCGGGAGAGGTGCGTCGCGCCCTTTCGACCTGGCGCTTCGGCGATTTCGCGACTCCCTTGCAGCATTTTGCGGCAGCCTGCGAAGTGGGCGCGCTTGCGGGTTTCACCCATGCGCGGCCGGAGTTCGACATTACCCATGTAAAGATCTCCGGCATTGAAGTGCCGGTGCGCGAGGAGGTGATCCTCGATCAGCCTTTCGGCGCGCTTCTGCGCTTCCGCAAGGTCGGCATCGAGAACGAGCCGAAGGTCTTGCTCATCGCGCCGATGTCAGGCCATTTCGCGACGCTGCTGCGCGGCACCGTGCTGACCATGCTGCGCGATCACGATGTCTACATCACCGACTGGAAGAACGCGCGCGACATTCCGCTTGAGGCAGGAACCTTCGCGCTCGACGATTTCACGCAATATATCATCGACTTTCTGCATGCGATGGGACCGCGCAGCCATGTGGTGGCGGTCTGCCAGCCAACCGTCTCGGCGCTTGCCGCGACCTCCATCATGGCGGCGCGCAAGGATCCCGACCAGCCTGCCAGCCTGACCTTGATGGCGGGCCCCATCGATACGCGCATCTCGCCCACCAAGGTCAATGACCTTGCCAACGAGAAGCCCTATGAATGGTTTGAGCAGAAGATGATCAGCACCGTGCCCTCCGCGCAACGCGGTGCGGGGCGGCGCGTGTATCCGGGCTTTGTGCAATTGAGTGCATTCATGAGCATGAATGCGCAGCGCCATGCGAAATCCTTCGTCGATCTCTTCAACTATCGCGTCAAGGGCGAGACGGAAAAGGCCGATACGATCCGCGCCTTTTACGAGGAATATTTCGCGATCATGGATCTGCCGGCGGATTTCTATCTCGAAACCATCCGCCATGTGTTTCAGGGCGCGGCTCTGCCCAAGGGCGAAATGATGTTTCGCGGCGAGAGGGTGAATCCGGGCCTCATCCGCAAGACGTTCCTGCTGACCGTCGAGGGCGAGAAGGACGATATTTGCGCCGTTGGCCAGACGCTGGCGGCGCAGGATCTATGCTCGGGGCTGCGCCCCTATATGAAGTCGCATCACATGCAGCCGGGCGTTGGCCATTACGGTGTTTTCAACGGGCGCAAATGGGACGGGCAGATCTATCCCGTCGTGCGCAACCATATTCTCTCAAGCATCTGACAATGGTGGATGCAAAAAGGGCGCGGGCAGATCATCTGCACCGCGCCCTTTTTTGTGTTTCGCTTGTTCGATCAGCCAGCGAGTTGCGCGCTGATGATCTCTTCGCAACGCTTGTTGCGCTCGTCGATGAATTTTCCGGCCATCGCTTCGCGCAGCTCCGGGCTCGGGTCCGCAAGGCCCCAACGGTCGGGACCATTCATGATCTTGCCCCAGTAATCGGGCGTGCCCACGATATGGGTGGCTTCGTCGATCTTGTCGACTTCGGCCGTATATTCGGTCACGAAGCCATTGGGCTCGATGAAATAGGAGAAGACATTATTGCCCGGCCCATGGCGGCCCACGCCCCAGCCGATCTTGTATCCATGTTTCTTGAGGCGACCGGCGCCACGCATCAGGCCATCCATATTGGGCACTTCATAGGCCATATGGTTGAGGCCCGCGCCCGAGGCGCGCGCGAGCGCGATGGAATGGTGGTAGCTCGAGCAACGAATAAAATCCATGCGCGCCGTGGAATCGGTCAGGCGGAAGCCCAGCACGTCGCAGAAGAAACGCTCTTGCTTGTCGAGGTCGGCCACGTTGAGCACGACATGCGACAATTTCTCGGGGCGTGAACGGTCTGCAAAGTCCCCCGAAGAATGGGTCGCAACATCGCAGGAAATGTTAAGCTGCTGGCCCTCTGGTGCACGTAGCGAGAAGCCATAGCCACCGCCCGCAATGGCGGGGAGATCGTGCGGGGCCGCGATGACTTCGACGCCCATGGCCAGCGCCTTGGCATGGAGGCCGTCGACAGCAATGCGGTCGGCCGCTCCGAAATTGATGGCGACGAGACCGGCGCGCGGGCGCTCGTGAATGGTGAGCACATGATGTTCATGGCCGCTGGCGCGCAGGAACATGCTGCCGTTGGCGCGCGCGACCTCCTCAAGCCCCCAGGCATTGGCATAGAAGTCGGATGTTTCCTTGAGATCGAACACGGCGAGCTCGACGCCGCGCAGGCCATTGACGCGTATGGCGCTCATTTTTCCCCTCCTTGCGGGATTTTTACCCATTGTTCCCTGATGGGTGCAGCATAAAGCCTGTCGCGCGCCAAGGCGAGGCGGTTCTTGGGCAGGGCCCAAGGCTTTGCTCGAGGTGCAACGAAAAAGGCCCGGCTATGCCGGGCCTTTCCCTCTCATGCATTATGTGTCAGCGAACCAGCTTCACGCCCGATTCAGACAGAATGCCGCGCATCTGCGTTTCGGTTGCGGCGAGGAATTCAGCCGTCTCCTTGGGCGCAAGCAGCTTTTCTTCGAGCAGTCCTTCGCGCAGGAACTTCTGCCAGCCGGCCGATTTTCCCGCGCGTGCGATGAGATCGACATAATAGGCCAGAACGTCGGGCGCCATGCCGGGCGGTCCCACGACACCGCGCGGCTGCGGCGGGTTGGGAACGTCAAAGCCCGCTTCCTTGAGCGTCGGGATTTCCTTGAACTCCGGCAGTCGCGCATCGGCGACCTGCGCCAGTGCGCGCAATTTGCCAGAGCGCATGAGTTCGCCCGCTTCCTGCGGCTCGATGACCATCATGTCGACATGGCCACCCAGAAGCGCCGAGATGCGCTCGCCACCCGAGGGGAAGGAGATGAAAGCCCAGCGTCCGCCGGTCTTCGCCTGCAAGACAGTGCGCACCAGCGCATCGCGCGCCAGCGGCGAACCGCCCGACTGCTTCATCTTGCCGGGATTGGCCTTGGCCGCATCCATCAGCTCGGCCATGGACTTGTATGGTGAATCCGCGCGCACGGCCACGAGAGCGGGTTCAAGCACCATCAGGCTGATGGGGGTGAGGTCACGCATGGTGACGCTGGCTTCCTGCTGCACCAGCGGATTGGTGATCCAGACACTGGTGAAAATGCCGATCACATTGGGATCGCCCTTCTTGTCGGCGATATAAGACGCTGCCGTTGCCCCGCCACCGCCGACCTTGTTGCTGATCTGGATGCGCACCGGCGAAAGCTTGGCCTCTTCAATGGCGGCGATGAGCGCGCGGCCCATCACATCATTGCCACCGCCCGGGCCCGAATGAACGACCAGTTCGAGCGGGCGTGTCGGCTTGAACTCGGCCTGTGCTGACGGAGCGGCTGCCAGTGCGGCTGTCAGGCTGACCAGTGTTGTGAGCAGATTGCGTCTGTTCATGAGGTTTCCTCCAGGAAAATCGGTTTTGACTTTTTTATTCAATCAGCCGGCGGCTACTTTGAGCGCCCGGAAACGGGGAAGCAGCGGCAGGAAGAGAACTGCAACGGCGCAGGCCAGCATCACAGCCGAAATCGGACGTGAAAAAAGGATCCCCAGTTCACCCTGCGACATCATCAAGGATTGCCGTAAAGCACGCTCCATCGCATCGCCCAGCACGAAGCCCAGCACCAGAGGCGCGACCGGGAATTTCAGCCGCGACATCGCATAGCCGAGCGCGCCAAAGCCCGCCAGCATCACCACATCGAAAATGCGGCCCGCCACTGAATAAGCGCCGATCACGGAGACGCCCAGAATCAGCGGATGCAGGATGTAGACGGGAATGCGCAGGATTTGCGCAAACAGCGGCACCATCGGCAGGTTGAGAATAAGCAGCATCACATTGCCGATGTAGAGGCTGGCCACCAGACCCCAGAACACATCGGGCGATTCCTGCATCATCAACGGGCCGGGCTTCACGCCCCACAGCACCAGCGCAGACAGCAGGATGGCTGTCGTGCCGCCTCCCGGGATGCCAAGCGTCAGCAGCGGAATGAGCGCACCGCCCGTGTCGGCATTGTTTGCGCCCTCGGGCGCAGCAACGCCTTCTGGCACGCCGGTGCCGAATTTTTCCGGATGGCGCGAAAAGGCCCGTTCAATGCCGTAGGAAATGAAGGACGCAATGCTCGCGCCAGCACCGGGCAGAATGCCGATGATGAAGCCGACAACCGAGCCGTTCACAAAGGCGAAGCGGCAGGCTTTCAATTCCTCCCAGCTCGGCAGCAGATTGCGCATGCCCTTGGGCACGGGAAGCAATTGCGTTTCTTCCTTGTCGGCAATGCTGTTGAGCACTTCACTCAACGCGAAGACGCCAATGGCCACGACCATGAAATCAAGGCCGCTCAGCAGAGAGGACTGACCGAAGGTGAAGCGCGATTGCGAGGTGAAGAGATCGGTCCCGATGCTGGTGAGCCAGAGCCCGAGCAGCAGGGCGATGAGCCCCTTCACCAGTGAATCGCCCGCCAGCAGAACAACAAGCGCGAGGCCCAGCGCCATCAAGGCGAAATATTCCGGCGACGAGAAGGACAGGGCAAATTCTGCAATCGGGGGCGCCATCAGGCTGAGCGCGACAATGCCGAAGGAGCCCGCGATGAAGGAGGCAATGGCGGCAATGCCAAGTGCCGCACCCGCGCGGCCTTTGCGCGCCATCTGGTAGCCGTCGATACAGGTGACGACCGATGAGGACTCACCCGGCATGTTCAGAAGGATGGAGGTCGTCGACCCGCCGTATTTCGCACCATAATAAATGCCCGTCAGCATGATGATGCCGGCGGTCGGCGACATGCCATAGGTCATCGGCAGAAGCATCGCGATTGTAGCTGCGGGTCCAAGGCCCGGAAGAATGCCGACGACCGTGCCCAGAAAACACCCGACCAGACACCACATCAGGTTGGCCGGTTCGAAGGCGACGGCAAAGCCGTGTGCGAGACCGCTCAAGACATCCATTTTTTAAAATCCCAGAATGCCGACTGGCAGCGACACATCAAGCGCCAGGCAAAACACGATGTAGAAGCCCGCAGCCGAGAGCACGCCCGTGAGGAGCGCCGTCTTGAGCGGCTTGCCGAAGACGAAACCTGCGAGGAAGACCGTCAGCACGCCAAAGGCAATGTAGAAACCAGCTGTCTGCATGGCCAAGGCCGAGACGGCGAAAGCCGCCCAGGTTGCAGCCGCGCGGCCAAACCCTTCCCAATCGAACGCCGCGCCAGCCTCGGATGTGAGGGGCGCAGTGAAACGCTGGAAAATGAGGATCAGCGAGAGAATGATGAGCGCGATGCCATAGCCAATCGGGAAGAAACCCGGCCCCGGGCCATCCGCGCCCATCACCTCCCAGCGGGAAGCTGTCAGCGTGATGTAGACGCCAAGCGCGGCGGTGCATGAACCGGCGATGACATCGGCATCCTTGAAAAGCGCCTTCCTCATGGTCCCTCGGCTTTCTTGTTCTCAGGCGAGCGCGCGCGTGAGATCGCGCGCATCCGCAATATTTTCGATGGTCCAGCACAGGGCCGCGAACTGGCGCGCGCGGTCTGCGCCGATGATCGGCATCGCATTGGCGATGAACTTGCCCTCGATCGCCTCATCCGACATCGGATTTGCGACCGTGCCCGAGGCATGGGGAATGTGCACGTCGCACTGGCGTCCGTCCTGCGTCGTGACGAATGCGCGCGCTTCATCCTTGCGCAAGGTCTCGTCGCTCAGCACTTCAACCTTGCCACGCAAGGCGACAATGGCGGGATCGAGCGCCTTTTCATTGGTATATTGGCCAATGCCGGCATCGCGATCCATAAAGGCCACGGCGGCGGAATGGTAGATCGAGAATTTCGATTGCAGCCCGGTTTGGGGATCGGCAAGGCCAGTGATGCGTACCGCCATCGGATGCACATTGACGCGCAGGCTCGCTACCTCCGCCGGAGCGAAACCCGATTTCGCGCGCAGTGCGATCATCGCATCGATGGCGGGATGAAGCACAACGCCGCACGCATAGGGCTTGTGGCCATTGCGGGTGATTTCAAACCGCGCGCCAATTTCGTCCAGCACGCGTTCGGGCGCAGCGACATTGGAATAGATGCGGCAGAAACCGCGCTTGCCCTCGATGATTTCCTCCGAGGAATCGAAATCCTGCTCTGCCAGAAGCGCTGCCAGAAGACCATTGGCGGCGGCTTTGCCGGCATGGAAACTCTTGCACATCGTGCCGCGATTTTGCTGCATGCCGGCGGCCTGCGTCGCGGCAATGCCAAGCGCATGCACCATTTGCTTGTCGCTCAGCTTGAGCAGGCGTGCGCAAGCCGCACCTGCTGCAATCGAGCCCAGCGTGCCTGTCAGATGCCAGCCGCCGTCATGATGGCCAGGCGCCGCCTGTCCCGCGCGCACGCCAGCCTCAAAACCCACCGCATAAGCGGTCACAATATCGCGTCCGGTAAACCCGCCGCGGTCTGCGAGCGCAAACAGGGCCGAGAGAATGGGCGAGCTCGCATGCAGCACGACGCCGCCCATATGGGTGTCGTCATAATCGAGCAGATGGCCCATCTGGCCATTCACGATGGCAGCTTCCAGCGCGCCGATCTTGAGGTCATGCGCCAGCACATGGGCGCGCGGCGCATCGTTGAGGGCGCTCATCACCTTGAGCAATTTTGCGATGGTGGGATGGCGCGCGCCCGCCAGCGCGCAGCCTGCCCAATCCATGACGCCGCGCCGCGCCTGATGGCGGGCTGCCTCAGGCAGATCGTCATATGTGAGATTAGCCAGAAACGCGCCGAGCGATCTCGTAATGCCAAGATCGAGAATGGCTGCGCCGTAGTCAGCCTTGGTGGCAAGCTGTGAGGACATCGAAAAGCTTCCGTCTCAAGGCATGAAGAGACCACCGGAGACATGAATTGTCTGGCCGGTAATATAGCTGGAGGCGGGCAGGCAGAGATGATGCACGATGCCGGCAACATCGTCAGGAACGCCTTCGCGACCGACCGGCGGTGCGCCCTCGATGCCCTTGCCCGACGTATGCGACCGCTGGCCGCCGATCTTGCCCGGTACGATGCAATTCACCGTCACGCCATGGGACGCAAATTCGCTGGCAAGGCCACGCGTGAAACCCGTCAGGCCTGATTTTGCGGTGACAACATGCGCGCGCGCGGCTGCGCCCAGATGCGCGCTGACACCGCCGATGTTGATGATGCGCCCGTGTTTCTGCGCCACCATGCTCGGCAGCACCGCACGCGAGCACACAAATGCCCCGTCGAGAATGGTGCGCATGACATGATGCCATTGCGCGAGCGTCATTTCGAGGAAGGGGCCTTCGCCACGAATGGCGGCATTGTTGATGAGAATATCGATGCGGCCGGTTTCTTTCAGGACGCGATCGACCATGGCGGCGACCTGCGCTTCATCGGCCACATCGGCGAGGTGCACCATGGCGCGGCCACCGGCGGCGATGATTTCGGCCGCTGTCTGTTCGGCTTCGTCCTTGGAGCGCAGCGCATTGATGACGACGGTCGCGCCATCGCGGGCGAGCGCCATGGCCATGGCCTTGCCAATACGCCGGACACCACCGGTAACAATGGCAACCTGACCTTCCAATGGCCGTGCGTGCGCGCTCATCTGTTTCCTCCACTGACAACATGCCGTGAACCGCGGGGTTGACCCTGCTGGTTGGCGATGTCCTAAGCCTTCAGCCTATACTGGCGAAGTGAAACTTGCTAGACGCCGCCGTGACCCGAAAGGGCCCGGCAATGAATGAAGCGGCGCAAAGGCCGCTCGGCACGGGGTAGGAGAAGGCGCAATGGCAAGCAACGCAAAGAGCGAGATATCGCCGCTTACAGAAGAGCTTTCCAACTATATTGCGCAGGCGGCCTCGCGCCCGCTCCCGCCCGAAGTTGTGGAAAAAGCGCGCTTTCACATCCTCGATACATTGGCCGCGATCATTTCTGGCTCGCGCCTGCGCGCAGGCCTGCTGGCTGGAAAATATGTCTCCGACCTCGATGGAGCCGGCATTGCCACCGTGATCGGCACGCCCTTCCGCGTGCCGCCCGAGCAGGCGGCTTTGGCCAATGGCATGGCCGGCCATGGCGACGAGACCGATGATTCGCATCTGGAAGGCCGCTTCCATCCCGGCTGCGGCATTGTGCCGGCTGCCCTCGCTATTGCCGAACGCGAAAATGCGAGCGGCGCGGATTTCCTGCGCGCGGTCGCGCTTGGCTATGACATTGGCGCGCGCCTCACCTTGTCGCTGGGCTTTGCAAGGCCAGATACCTCGCGCCATTCCACCCATTCGCTTGCGCCCGCCTTTGGTGCGGCTGCTGCCGGGGCGGCGTTGTTTGGTTTCGCGCCCCAGGAGGTGCGCTACGTGCTCTCTTATGCCGCGCAGCAGGCGTCGGGCATTCCCTTCTGGCAGCGCGATTCGCACCATGTCGAAAAGGCGTTCGACTTTGGCGGCATGGCCGCGCGCAATGGCGTGGCGGCAGCCTCCATGGTGAAGGCCGGTTTTACTGCGGTCGACGACCCGCTGGTCGGCAAGCACAATCTCTTCACCGCCTTTGGCGAGGAGCCCAGGCCCGAGGCGCTGATCGCCGAGCTTGGTTCACGCTATGAAATCATGCGCGCGTCGATCAAGAAATGGTGCGTGGGTTCGCCCATCCAGTCGATCCTCGATGCCACTACCGCGCTTGTGGCGCAACATCAGCTGCGCGTGCAGGATGTGCGCAAGGTCACGATCACCATGCCGGATGATCGGATCCACATCGTCGATAATCGCTCCATGCCCGATGTCTGCGCCCAGCATCTGTGCGCTCTGGCCATTCTCGATGGCGGCGTGACGTTTGAAAGCACGCATGATTATGCGCGCATGCAAGACCCTGCGGTTCTGGCGCTGCGTGAGAAGATCATCCTGTTGCCCAGCGCCGAACTGACCGTTGCACGCCCGGCGCGGCAGGCGATTGTCGAGATTGAAACCGCCGATGGCATCTTGCGTCACCATGCCCGCATGGTGCGCGGCACGCCGGAAAACCCGATGACGCAGCAGGAAATCGAGGCCAAGGCGCTTGATCTTGTCACGCCCATTCTCGGGACGCAGCGCGCGCGCGCGCTCGTCGCGATGGTGATGACCATCGAAACGCTCGGCTCTGTTCGCGACCTCGCGCCGCTGCTGCGTGCATGAGCATAGAAGAGCTCGTTCTTATCGCCTGCGCCGCCCTTGTCACATCTGTGGTGGGCGGTGTGGCAGGCTATGGCACGGGGCTTTTGATGCCGCTCGTGCTGGTTCCCCTTGTAGGCGCACAGGCGGTTGTTCCGATTCTGGGTGTCTCTGCCATTTTCAATAATCTGTCGCGCATTGCGGCTTTTTATAAAAAGATCGCATGGGCCCATGTCTGGCCGATTGCTCTCGTCGCCATGCCTTTCTGTTACATCGGCGCGGCGTTTTATTCCTATTTGAGTGGGCCCGGTGCGGCCGTGTTGATTGGCGGTGCGCTGATCCTGCTTGTGCCTGCGCGCCGCATCCTCAAGAAATTTGAATCGCGCATCTCGAGGCCCGCAGTCTATGGGGCGGGCGCATTGTTTGGCCTTGTCACGGGTGGCGTGCCTGGCGGTGGTATTATTCTCATCTCTCTGCTCATGTCGCTCGGCGTGCTGGGGCCGGGCGTGGTTGCCACCGATGCCGTGATTTCGCTGATGGTGGGCTTTGTCAAAATCGCCACGTTCCAGAGCTACGGCCAATTGCCGCTTGCATCCTGGGCGGTTGCAGCCTTGATCGGCGTGGCGGGCATTCCTGGCGCATTCATCGCGAAATGGATCTCGGAGCATCTCAGCGTAAAGGTTCACACGGGCCTGATGGATGCAACCGTTGTTCTGGGTGGCGCAGTCCTGATTGTCCGTGGGCTGAAACAGATTTGAGGCGCAGCGATGATTTTGCTTTCAACACCGACGTCGCCCTTTGGCCGCAAGGTCAAGATTGCAGCCAGCGTTCTCGGCCTGAAAGACCGCATCGAAATCCAGAAGGCCGATCCCTGGACCGAGGGCGTACTGCGCGAGAAAAATCCGCTCGGCAAAATGCCGGCACTTCTCACCGATGACGGGCGCACGATTTATGATTCAGGCGTGATCCTGCAATATTTCGATCTGCTGCTGGATGCGCCCCGTCTCTTCCCCGCCGATCCGCAGAAGCGCATCGAGACAGCGACATGTCATGCGCTGGGTGACGGGTTGATGGAGGCCGGCATCCTGATCGCTTATGAAAAGCTGCGTCGCCCCGCTGAATTTTGCTACGAGCCCTGGATCGAGCACCAGCGCGGCAAGCTTTCGCGCGGGCTGGCGAGCCTTGTCAGACAGGCTCCAGATCCGCGTGTGGCCGATGCGGGCACAATCGCGATTGCCTGCGCGCTGGGCTATTTCGATTGGCGCAAACAGATCGACTGGCGCGCAGACTTTCCGTCTCTCATCGATTGGCTCGAGCAGTTCAGCGCAGCAACCCCGGCCTTTGCCGCAACAAAGGCCGAGCATTGAGGCTTAACGCAGAAAGCCCTGCGCCCAGCCGGCAATGCCGCGGGCGATGAAATCCGGCTGTTCGGCAATGGCCGCATGGCTTGATTGGGGAATCTTCACAATCGTCAGGCGCTCGCCCAATGCCGCTTTATATTCCTCCGCATCGCCCGCATGGGCGAGCGGATCGTGGCTTGGCTGCATATACAGAACCGGGACATTGCCCGAGGCATAATCGATGCTGCGCGCGGTCTGGTCGCCTGCAATGCGCTGCGCTGCAAGCACATCTGGAAACCAGCCCTTGAGCCAGCCTTCGGCTTCGTTGCCCGGCGCGAAAAAGGCAAAGCGCAAGGCCTCAAGCCGCTCATCGTCGGGCAGGCTCTGGTTGGCGCTGTTGCGAATGGCCGCGCGTACATCGGGCGGGCTCGGCGCATGGCCGACATTGGCAGCCACCAGCACGACGCCAGTGACGAGATCCGGGCGAATGGTCGCCAGAAGCCGCGACACGCGATTGCCAAAAGCATGTCCTACCATGATCGCTGGGCCATTGCCCTCGGCCTCGATCACGGCGGCAATATCGTTCGAGCAATCCTGCAAGTCGGCATAGGGCAGGGGCGCACTCGAGCCACCGATGCCGCGGGGTTGCGGCCGCAGAACGCGAAAGCCCGCGTCTTCGAGAATTTTTGCCATGGGCTCGAAATCTTCGGCGCCGCGACCAAGCGAGGGCAGCAGAACCATGGTCGGGCCTGTGCCCTGCGCAAAGACCTCGAGGTGCACGTCGCCACGGCTGACCATTTTGCGCTCGATAGATCCGCTCATTCTGCCCACCTGTTCTCTTGATCTTGAGCCGCAAACTAAGATGCGCTGCGATCAGTTTCATCTTCTTTGTTGGCTTGTCCACATCTGGGGCATGTGGTTAGTTCCCCGCCACATAAGAAGCATCAACGCGCGTGGAGGATTGTCATGGCTGAATTTGCCTTTCCGGTATCGAGTGCCGGCGGAATTGCGCGGATCGATCTGGGTCGGCCCGAGGAAGGCAATGCGCTCACGCGCGGCATGATGCGCGCCCTTGCGGAGGAAATTCGCACAGCCGCCGCCGATCCGCACAATCGTGTAATCGTGATCGAGGGCCGTGGCGCGCATTTCTGCAAGGGACGCGACGGACGCGGCGAGACGACCGAAGGCCTGCGGCCCCATGAAGTGCGCGAGCAGATGATGGGCGCAGTGCTTGGCGTCTATGCCGCCATTCAGGCTAGCCCCATCCCCGTTGTCTCGCTGGTTCAGGCGCCTGCCATCGGCTTTGGCGCGGCGCTTGCTGCAGGTTGCGACATCACGCTGGCCGCCGATAGCGCAAAGCTTGCCTTCTCTGAGGTCAAGCACGGCATTCCTCCGACGCTCGCCATGGCGGCGGTGATGAAGAAAGTGCCGCAAAAGGCGCTTTACTGGCTGATCTTCTCGGGCGCTGATGTGACGCCGAGCGAAGGCCTGACGATGGGGCTCGTGAGCAAGGTCTTGTCGGCGGCCTCATTTGCCACCGAAAGCGCGACCTTCCTCGATGAGCTTGCCTCCCGCCCGCGCCTTGTTCTTGAGACGATCAAGAAATTCATGACGCAGGCGCAGGACATGTCTGCCGCCCAGCAATCGGAATATGCCGGGACATTGCTGGCGCTCGTGCGCTCCTGATGTTTTCAGGTCTTGCGCGGTTTGCTTGCCGCAAGCCGCGCAGCCTCCTCGTCATAATGGCGTTCGCGCGCGAGCTGATCGTCTAACCGCACGATTTTATAATAATCCTCGAGCGGCAGAAGCCGGTCGCCGAGATTATCAAGCCCGCCATCGCGATGCAGGATGGCCATGGCCTCACGCACGGCGCGCGCGGCTGCAAAGAGCGCCAGCGAGGGCAGGGTTGCTGCCGCCACACCAAGCTGTTCGAGCGTGGCGGGCGAGGTATGTTTGGGGCCCGCTGCCTGCGAGAGTGTCGCAATATGGGGCCCACGCACCTCGCGCAACACGCGGGCAATCGCGTCTGGCTTGTCGATGCCTTGCGGCTTGGCCATGTCGGCGCCAGCCTCCATGAACATTTGGCAGCGTTCGATTGCAGCCTCCTCGCCTTCCAGCGCAAAGACGTCTGTGCGGGCGCAGATCATCATGTTGTCATCTGTGCGCGCATCAAGCGCGGCTTTCACCTTGGCGAGCATCTGCTCGACAGGGATCACCTGTTTTCCCGGCAGGTATCCGCAGCGGCTTGGGAACAGTTGGTCGGTGAAGAAAAGCGCTGCAACGCCGCCACTTTCAAACGCGCGCACAAGCTGGCGCACATTGTTGACGCCGCCAAATCCCGTGTCGCCATCCGCATAGACGGGAATTTCCACAGCATCGCAGATGCGCGCATAATGATCGGCAAAATCGCGCATGTTGGACTGGCCGGTATCGGGCTGGCCAAGCAGGCTGCCCGCTGCCGCATAGCCACCCGCGACAATGGCTTCAAATCCCTGCTCTTCGATGATGCGCGCCGAGAGCCCGTCATAAGCGCCGGGAATGAGGGTGAGGCCGGGCTTGGCAAGCAGCGCCCGAAACGCCTTGCGCGCACTCACGCGCCTGGCTCCGTGCCGGGCGCGCGCGTGGCGCTTTGCAGCCAGGGTGATTGTGCGCGCATTTTCTCTTCCCATGCCGCAATGGCGTCAGATTGTTTCAGGCTCATGCCAATATCATCCAGCCCTTCGAGCAGTCGCGTGCGATCATTGGCGGCAATGTCAAAGGTAATGTCCTCGCCGCCCGGTCCGCTAATCGTCTGGGTAACAAGATCGACATGGAAGGGCGCGCGTCCATCGGCGGCCAGTACGCGGGCTTCGAAAGCCTGCGCAACATCGCCCGGCAATTCGATCGGCAATACGCCATTTTGCAGGCAGTTCTCGCGATAGAGATCGGCCATGGAGCGGGCGACAATGCAGGTGATGCCCATGGCCATCAACGTCCAGACCGCGCCTTCGCGCGAAGAGCCGCAGCCGAAATTCTTGCCCGAGACAAGAATGGAAGGGGCTGCAAATTGTGGCTGGTTGAAAATATGGGCGGCATCGAGCGAGTCGTCTGCATGGCGGCGCGCGCGATAGAAAAACATCTCGCGATAATCGGGCTTCAGGCTGCGCTTTGTGGGGATCGGCGCAATCTGGTCGGTGTTGATATCATCTTCGAGAAAAGCGACGGCGACGCCGCTGAGGCGAGTGAAGGCTTGCATCACTTGGTCTCCGCCATGAGAGCGCGCGGGTCGGCAATATGGCCGGCAATCGCGCTGGCTGCCGCAGTCTCGGGACTGGCCAGATGCGTGCGCACGCCCTTGCCCTGTCGCCCTTCAAAATTGCGATTGGTCGTCGAGACAACACGCTCCTGCGGACGGCCGCGATCGCCATTGCCGCCTGCGCACATGGAGCAGCCCGATTCACCCCAGAAGAATCCGGCATCGAGAAAGACGCGATCAAGCCCTTCTGCCTCGGCCTGCCGCTTCACGCTTGTGGAGCCCGGCACGACCATCGCCGTTACGCCTGCAAATACGCTGCGGCCTTTCACGAGCGCTGCGGCGGCGCGCAGATCCGACATGCGCGCATTGGTGCAGGAGCCGATGAACACGCGCTCGATCGGCGTGCCGAGAATTGGCTTGCCGGGCGCAAGGCCCATATAGGCATATGCGCGTTCGAGCTTGAGGCGCGTGTCTGCATCTGTGTCGAGCGCGGGCAGAGCGCCGCTCAGGCCAATCGTCTGGCTTTGATCGGTGCCCCAGGTGATCTGGGGTTCGAGCCCGCGACAATCGATGTCGAATTCCTTGTCGAAGATTGCATCCTCATCGCTGGCGAGCATCCGCCATTGGGCAAGTGCGGCTTCCCACTTCTTGCCGCGCGGCATGTAGGGACGCTCTGCGAGATAGTGAAACACGGCATCGTCGGGCGCAATGAAGCCAGAGCGCGCGCCCATTTCAATCGTCATGTTGCAAAGGGTGAGCCGCGCCTCAACCGGCAGCGCGCGGGCGAGCGCGCCTGCATATTCGATGGCATAGCCACGCCCCGCCGACACACCGATCTGCGCCATGATTTTCAGCGACACATCCTTGGCGGTGACGCCTGGCGCCAGCACGCCCTCAAGGTTGATGCGCATGCGCTTGGGGCGCTTGAGCGCAATGGTTTGCGTTGCCAGAATATGTTCAAGCTCGCTCGTGCCACACCCAATGCCAAGTGCGCCAAGGCCGCCCACCGTGCAGGCATGAGAATCGGGCACGGCATGGGTTGCGCCCGGCAACACGAGGCCAAGCTCCGGCGCGACCACATGCGAAATGCCCTGCTCGGGATCGGTCAGATCGAACAGGCGGATCTTGTGCCGGTTTGAGCCCTCGCGCATGGCACGCTGGAATTGCGCGCCATCGGGATTTGTATTTTCATCGCGACCGGGTTTTGTCGCGACCGTGTGATCCTGCATGGAGAAGGTGAGATCGGGCCGGCGCACGTTGCGGCTGGCCTGCTCGAGCTTCTCGAATGCATGGGGCGCATGGAGATCGTGCAGGACATGACGATCGACATAGATGAGCTCGCGTCCATCGAGGCGTGTCGCCACATAATGAGCGTCCCATATCTTGTCGAACATGGTCTTGCGGCTTTGTGTCTTGCTCATGCTTTTTGTTCCGCCGTCTGAAATGTGAGGCGAGGCCTCAGCCCTCGTCATGTCCGACCTTGACGCTGAAGCCGCCAAGCAGCGCCGACGACAGGGTGATCGTATCGCCCGGTTCCACCGGGCCGACACCTTGATCCGTGCCGGTGAAAAACAGATCGCCCGGATGGAGCGTGTAGAAGGAGGATGCGAATTCGATGAGGCGGGGAATATCGTAGATCAGATTGCGCGTGTTCACATCCTGCCGCTGTTCACCATTGACCGCGACCTCGAAGGACAGATTGCCCGGCTCTGCAATTTCATCCGCTGTGACGAGATAGGGGCCAGCCACGGAATAGCCGTCGATGGATTTGCGGAAGGAGCGGTCTTCCTTGCCACGCAAGGTCATGTCGAGACCAAGGCAATAGCCCGCGACATGCTCGAGCGCGCGCTCGCGCGGAATATTCGATCCCTTCTTGCCGATGACGATGACAAGCTCGCCTTCCTGATCCGTCCGTCGGTCGGGGAAGCGGCGCACAATGCCCTGCGCAGGGCCAGCCAGCGAGGAATTGGCTTTCAGGAAAATACCGGCCTCGCCGATATCGATCGAGCGCGCGACCTGCCGGATGCCGGGATCTTTCAGCGTCTCGTCAATATGGGCGCGGTAATTGGAGGGCGCGGCCATGAGCTTGGTCGGGCGGGCGACAGGCGCCAGCAGCTGCGCATCCGCGAGCGCGATGGAGGGGCGGCCCGCAAGTTCGACCTCGCGCGTCCATTCCTTCAACATGGCGATGACGGGGTCGCCCTCAAAATTGTAGGGAAAGGAGACGCGGATGATCTCCTGAATGTCGGTCACATCATAGATGCGCCCATCCTGCACGATGCCCAGCCGGTCGTCTCCATAGCGGCAGATTTTCATTTTTGTCGAACTCCTTCTGGCTGCCGTAAGTCGCACGCGAGCTTAGCGGGATTCGTTTGCCCACGCGACATCTGCGGTTTTTATCCCTAGCTAAGATTTTATTCCTTGACAGCGGCGCGCTCCTCGGGTAGCTTTCGCTCACACTCCACAAATGCGCGACAGGCCGGGCCGCTGGGGCACCGTCTTTTCGCCTGAGCCAACGGGAGCCGCGCATGAAAAAGCCCGGCAAGGCCGCGCTTGCACGAGCGCGCGCCCTTTATGACGAGGGCAGGGCGCCCCTGCATGAGATTGCGTTGGGCCTGAAGCTCAGCGCCGCCGCATTCCGCGCCTTCCGCAAAACCGAGAACTGGCCGCCCCGTGGCGTGCAAGTTCTCCCACAGCCCAAGCGCACGCGCGCGCCCCAGGAGCCGCCGCCGGAGGCGGGTGGCGAGGAGTCGCTCGATACGCGCCCGCTTGAACGCCGCCTCGTGCGGGCGCTGCGCCGCGAGATCGCGCGCGCTGAAACCGAAATTGAAAACGCCTCGCATCCGGGTGCCGAACGCAAGGCGCGCATCCTCGGCCTTCTGGTGAAGACGCTGGGCGATCTGCGCCGGCTCGATGCAACCGACAAGGCCAACGCACAGAAAGCCGCGCCCGATGCGACAGAAGAACAGCCTCCCAGAGACTTGCCTCCCAGAGACTTGCCTCCCAGAGACCTGGCCGCATTGCGGCAGGCCCTGGTCGAGCGCCTTGAAGAACTGCGCGGAGAGCGGGAGCCTGACTGAGCTGGCTGCAGGATTTTCAGCCCGCGATATCGAGACCATGTTGGGGTCTTGGGAATTTCAGGCGCGCGAGGATCAATGGCCACCGGCTTGCGCGCAGAGCGGTTTACCCTGGACCGTCTGGCTTGTGATGGGCGGGCGCGGTGCGGGCAAGACGCGCACGGGCGCTGAATGGGTGCGCGGCGTGGCTCTGGGCTTGCCCGGCTATTCGCATGCGCCTGTTGGACGCATCGCTCTGGTTGGCGAGACGGCAGCCGATGTGCGCGATGTGATGATTGAAGGCGTGTCGGGCATTCTCGCCATTCATGCGCGCGATGAGCGCCCCCTCTGGGAGCCCTCGCGTCGCCGCCTTGCCTGGCCAAACGGGGCCATGGCGCAGGCCTTTTCTGCCGAAGATCCCGAATCCTTGCGCGGGCCGCAATTTGAATGCGCCTGGCTCGATGAGCTTGCAAAATGGCGTCACGCCGAGGCGACCTTCGACATGCTGCAATTTGGTTTGCGGCTCGGCAAGCATCCCCGTCAGGTGGTGACGACGACGCCGCGCCCCGCGCCCTTGCTCAAGCGCCTGCTTGCTGACCCCAAGGTAGCCGTGTCGCGTGCGGCGACCTCTGCCAATGCCGCGCATCTGGCGGGCGACTTTTTGCAACGCATCGTCACGCGCTATGCGGGCACGCGTCTTGGCCGTCAGGAACTCGATGGCGAAATGGTGGACGAGCGCGCCGATGCGCTGTGGACGCGCGATATGCTGGAGCAGTGCCGCCGGGATCAAGCGCCGCCCTTGCGGCGCATCGTGGTCGCCATCGATCCGCCGGCCTCCTCCCATGCGCGCGCCGACGCCTGCGGCATTATTGCGGCCGGTATTGATGCGGCCGGGCATGTCCATGTGCTCGAAGATGCATCCCTTGCAGCCGCGCGTCCCGCGCGCTGGGCGCGTGTGGCTGTCGCGCTTTATCACCGCCATGAGGCCGATGACATGGTAGCTGAGGTCAATCAGGGCGGCGAGATGGTGGCTGCCGTCATCGGCGAGGCTGATGCAAAAGTGCCTGTGCGGCAGGTGCGCGCGACACGCGGCAAATATTTGCGTGCCGCCCCCGTGGCGCAGCTCTACGAGCAGGGCCGCGTGCACCACATTGGCGCGTTTCCGGCGCTCGAGGATGAAATGTGCGCCTTTGGGCCAGCCGGCCTCGACAATGGCCGCAGCCCGGATCGGCTCGATGCGCTTGTCTGGGCCATTACCGCGCTCGCGCTTGCCATCCAGCCCGGCGAGCCAAAAGTGCGCCGCGTCTGACCGTCCTATCTTTAAAACGAGGTTTCCATGCCCTCCTTCTTCTCCCGCCTCAAAGGCGCGGCGAGCGCGCCTGCGCAGGTCAAATCCTCCCGCACGGCAGCGCTTTTCAGCGTCGGCCTGCCTGGCCTGATGCGCCCGCAACCGCGCCATGTGAGCGAATTGGTGCGCCAGGGTTATGAGCAAAACCCGATTGTGTTTCGCTCGGTGCGCATGATCGCCGAGGCTGTGGCCTCCGTCCCCTGGCTTGCCTACGAGAATGGTGTCGAGACGCCCGACCATCCGCTTCTGGTGCTCCTCGCAAACCCCAATCCCGCGCAATCGAGCACGAGTTTTCTGGAGATGCTTGTCTCCAATCTACTGCTCTTTGGAAACGCCTATGTAGAGGGTGTTTCTCTGGATGGGCAGTTACGCGAATTGCACGGGCTGAGGCCCGATCGTATGTCGATTGTGCCAGGGCCAAATGGCTGGCCAGCGGCTTTTGAATATCGCGTCGGGGCGGAGCGCATCCGCTTTGCGGCCGGTGACTCAGGCGCCATTTTGCATTTCAAGATCTTTGCTCCCCTTGATGATCATTATGGCGTCTCGCCCCTTGCAGCAGCTGAAACCGCGCTCGACATTCACAATGCGGCGGGCGTATGGAACCGCGCTTTGCTTGAAAATGCAGCGCGGCCCTCGGGTGCGCTCGTCTATGCGGGGCCAGAAGGCGCAACGCTTTCAGACGAACAATTTGACCGGCTGAAGTCTGAACTCGATGAAAGCTTTTCAGGCGCGCGCAATGCCGGACGCCCCCTTCTGCTTGAAGGCGGCCTCGACTGGAAGGCGCTGTCGCTAACGCCAAAAGACATGGATTTCATCGAGGCGAAAGCAGCGGCTGCGCGCGAGATTGCGCTGGCGCTGGGCGTGCCGCCGCTTGTGCTTGGCCTGCCGGGTGACAATACATTTTCAAATTATCAGGAAGCCAACCGCGCCTTCTGGCGACAAACCGTTCTGCCCTTCGCCAGTCGCTTGCAGGCGGGCTTTCAATCAGGCTTTCAATCCTGGCAAAGCGGAGATTTCCCGCAGCTGGAATTGCGGCTCGACACCGATCGTATCGATGCGCTTGCAAGCGAGCGCGCGGCTGAATGGGCGCGCGTCACGTCTGCATCCTTCCTGACAGATGATGAAAAGCGCGAGGCCGTGGGCTATGGCCCGCGCCCGCCCCGGCAAGCCAATCCCTGACCTTTGAGTAAACTCATGTCCGACATCACGCAGAGCATTATCTCGCGTGGCGACCTTGCCCATCTGACGCTTTTTCTGTGGGCGACGGGCGCATCGAGCCTGCTTGTCTTCGCGCTGCGCGAGAGCGCGGCTGCCAATCGCCGTTTCGATGAGTTCGTCCGCGAGCTCAATCGTTTCAACCGCCGCTTTGGAGACCAGAAATGAATGTCTCGTTATTTTCCACGCGCCGCAAGCCGGCCCCGCGCCCTGACCCGCGCCGCGTCTTTCGCCGCTTTCTCCGCCTGCTTGAAAAAAAGCTGGCTCCACCCGCGCGTTTTTCAACTCCCATCACGCGGGAGAAGGCTTGATGCTGGAACGCAAGGTCATGTCCTGCCGCGCCCTGTCGCGCTTTGACGGCAAGGGGGCTGTGGCCCTTTCCGCAGATGGCACTTTCGAGGGCTATGCCAGCCTGTTTGGCATTGTCGATCTGGGCGGCGATGAAGTGGTTGCCGGCGCGTTCACCAAATCGCTGGCGCAGCGCAATGCGCGCAATGTCCGCATGCTCTGGCAGCACGATCCCACCGTGCCGATTGGCGCCTGGCTCTCGATTGAGGAGGACGCGCGCGGCCTGAAGGTCAAGGGCCGCCTCAATCTCGCGGTGGCGCGCGCGCGCGAGGCGCTGGCCCTGATGCGCGATGGCGCTGTCGATGGGCTCTCCATCGGCTTTCGCGTGAAGACCGCGCGCAAAACAGCAGGAGGTGGCATCCGCCGCCTGCTCGAACTCGACCTTTGGGAAGTGTCGATTGTGACCTTTCCCATGCTGCCGCAAGCCCGCGTCACAGCTGTGAAGCAGCATGCGGGGGCCCAACACGTGCATTGATGAAAGGAATTTCCATGAAACATATTGTCAAGACGACGCTCGAGACCAAATCGGCCATTGGCGCGGACGCTAATGGGGTGCTCGATGAAATGCACCGCATGTTTTCTGCCTTCCGCGAAACAAATGATGAGCGCCTGGTCCAGATGGAACAGCGGCTCTCCAGTGATGTCATCACCGAAGAAAAGCTCACCCGCATCGATGCTGCACTCGACGATACGCGCAAGCGCATGGATCGCATGCTGGTGGAAAAAGCGCGCTCGCCCCTGCAGGGCGACATGCGCGAGGAGCCGTTCTCGCGCGAGCACAAGGCGGCCTTCCGCAATTATATGCGTAGCGGTGAGGCGGCGGGCCTGAAGGGTATTGAGGAAAAGGCCTTGTCGGCGGGCTCTGGCCCGGACGGCGGCTATCTTGTGCCCATGCCTGCCGAGCGCGAGATCTTGCGGCGCATGGCCAATATTTCGCCCATCCGTTCTGTGGCGACCGTGCGCGAAATTTCGACTGCAACCTTCAAGAAAGCCGTTGCGCCGAGCGGCCCTGTGGCAGGCTGGGTTGGCGAGACCGATGCGCGGCCCCAGACCCAGAACCAGCAGATCGTCGATCTCACCTTTCCGGCGATGGAACTCTATGCCATGCCGGCGGCCACGCAGACGCTGCTCGACGATGCTGTTGTCGACATCGAGCAATGGATTGCCGAAGAGGTCGATACTGTCTTTGCCGAACAGGAGGGGGCTGCCTTCATCAATGGCAATGGGGTGAGCAAGCCCATGGGCATTCTCGCCTATCCCAAGGCGACCGTGCCCGCCTGGGGCTGGGGCAAGACGGCCTATTTGCCAACCGGTGTGGCGGGCGGCTTTGCCGCTACAAACCCGTCTGACATTCTCATCGATCTCGTCTATGCTTTGCGCTCCGGCTATCGCCAGAACGCGCGCTTCCTGATGAATCGCAAGACGCAGGCGATGATCCGCAAGTTCAAGGCCGCGACGGGTGAATATCTCTGGCAGCCGCCGGCAAGCCTTGGTGCGCCCGCTACCTTGATGAATTTCCCGCTGCTCGAGGCCGAAGATATGCCCGATGTGGCGGCGGATTCCTTCTCCATTGCCTGCGGCGATTTCCATCGCTGTTACATGATCGTCGATCGTGTCGGTGTTCGCATCTTGCGCGATCCCTATTCGACCAAGCCCTATGTGCTTTTCTATACGACCAAGCGCGTGGGCGGCGGCATTCAGGATTTTGACGCCATCAAGCTGTTGAAATTCGGCACTGCCTGATCATTTCTGCGCCCATTGCCGCAGCGTGGTTTCAATGAAGCTGCGCTGCGGCGACAGCAAAACACCTTGCGTGAGGAGTCCGCATTGGCGCTTGCCCTCGCCCGTCGCCCAGACGGTGACTGCGACAAGCCTTGTGCCATCGGCTGAAAAAATTGCGCCCCCGGAATCGCCCGTACATGCGCCAAGCCCCTTGCCCGCTGGATCTTGCGCCCACAGCAGGATCGAGGACAGGGGCGCGCGGGCCTCAAGACGTCCGCTGCGTAATTGGCCAGCCGAGGCTGCAACATTTTCGCGGCCAAGACCAAAGCCTGCGATCGTGAAACGGTCACCAACTGCAATTTTCGGTGACCAGTCGATGGCAATCGGCTGAAAGCGGCTTGGTAACGGCGCGCTTGTGCGCACAAGGGCAAGATCGATGCTGCGCTCGCGGGTGCGTGGCGCATCGCGGCGAAAGTCCGGGTGAATGGCAACAGCATTCACGCGCGGTAGATCCGCGACATTGGCGCCTGGCCAATAGAGCCGCAAATCATCGGCCTGCGCCACGCAATGGGCGGCCGTCACCAATATATCGCGCGCGATCACATTGGCCGTGCAGAACGACGCGCCCTTCGCATCGCTCTTGAGCAGCATGACGACATGAGGCGCAGCCGCCTCGTCCAATTGCGCAGGACCAACCAGCGCCTGCGCTTGCACACAGGTAAGCCCCAGCGTTGCCGCAAGGCCTGCGAGCGCACCCATGAAATTTGCCATTTCCGCTCTCCTCGAGAGCTCTTCCTAACGCATGCGCGGGGGACTTTCCATGATTCCGATTTTGATCGCCGGGCCAGCGCTGGAGCCGCTCAGCCTGGAGGAGGTGCGCGCGTGGCTGCGCCTCGATACCAATGATGAGGACACTCTTGTCTGCGCCTTGGTGAAGGCGGCGCGTTGCGCGATTGAACAGGCCGCGCGCCGCGCCTTGATCGCGCAGACGTGGCGGCTGCGGCTCGATCGGTGGCCGCTCGACCGCATCTTGCACCTGCCGTTGTCCCCCGTGCTCAGTCTCGATGCCGTGCGTGTTTTCGATGCGGCAGGCACGCCCGCCGCGCTCGATCTCAAAGGCTTCTACATCGACCAATCCTACACGACCCGATTGTTCTGCGATGTTGCGCCACCCGCACCTGGCCGCCTGCGTGGGGGAATCGAGATCGATATTACGGTTGGCTATGGCACGCAGGCCTTAGCCGTGCCGGAGCCCTTGCGCCAGGCGATGCGCATGTTGATCGCCTATTGGTTCGAGCATCGCGGCGACGCCTTGCACGAAAGTTCCATCGGCCATCTGCCGCCGGCAATTGCAGCAGCCGTGGTCCCCTATCGGCGCGCGAGGCTCGGATGAGCGGGTCGGGTATCGGGGCCTTTCGTCGCCGGCTGGTTGCCGAAGAGCCCGTGGATGTTGCCAATGCAAGCGGCAGCGTCGCGCGCAATTTTGTCGCGCGTTTCTCGCTTTGGGGAAACCTCGAAAGGCTTAATACACAGGCGCAATTTGTCGCCGGGCGCGATGAGGCTGCGATGACGTTTCGCATACATCTGCGCGCCAATGCGGCATTGAAAGCGGGTTGGCGTCTGCGCCTTGGCGCGCGATGTTTCGATATTCTTGCAATCGAGCCAGATGAAACCGCGTGCGGACGCATCACCTGTCGCTGCCTGGAGATTGCGTGATGAGCCTTCACTCGGTCCAAGCCTTGCGCGCCGCCGTGCGTGCCGCTCTTGTTGCAGATGCAACCCTGACCGCGGCGCTCGGCGGCGAGCGAATTTATGACGCGCCGCCGCGGAGTGCTGCCACGCCCTATGTCACCTTCGCCGATGCGCAATGGCGCGATTGGTCGACCTTCAGCGACAAGGGCGGCGAGCAAATGTTTACGCTCGACATCTGGACGGACGATCTCGGCCTGGGCCAAGCGCTTGGGCTTGCCGACCAAATCGCGAAGCTGCTCGACACTGCGCCTCTGGCGCTCGAGGGCCACAGGCTTGTCGATCTGAAATTCAATGCATTGGAAACGCGCCGGCAGGGCAATGGACGTTTTGCGCGTGCAAGCCTGCGCTTTCGCGCAATCACCGAAACGCTGTGAGGGAGCCAGGACATGGGCGCACAAAGGGGCAGAGATCTTCTTCTCAAAATCGCTGACGATATGGATAGCTTCGTTACCATCGCGGGCCTGCGCACGCAGCGTATCGCCTTCAACACCAATCCTGTCGATATTACGCATGCCGAAAGTGTGGGCCGCTGGCGCGAATTGCTGGCGGGCGCAGGCCCGCGTCGCGCGAGCATTGCCGGCACGGGCGTCTTCAAGGATGGACCTTCGGATGCGCTTGTGCGGCAGGTGTTTTTTGATGGTCTCATTCGCGCCTGGCAGGTGATCGTGCCTGACTTTGGCATTGTGCAGGGCCCGTTTCAGATTTCGAGCCTCGACTGGCGCGGCGAACACGGCGCTGAAGTGACCTTCGAGATTGCGCTGGAATCTGCCGGCGCGCTTACTTTCACCCCGGTATAAAGGAGGTCTGCATGGCCAATGCGAGACGCGGTGAAATTACCGCTGAACTTGGCGGCGTCGAGCGTACGCTCTGCCTGACGCTCGGCGCGCTTGCCGAACTTGAATCGGCCTTTGCGAGCGAGGATCTTCCCGATCTCGCGCGCCGCTTCGAGAACGGGCGCATTCGCTCCGCCGATCTCATCAAGATCATCGCCTGCGGTTTGCGTGGCGCAGGGCACAAGATCAGCGATGGCGAGGTCGCGACCCTGACTGTGCCCTGCGGTTTGCAGGGCTATGTCGGGATTGTGAGCAGCCTGTTTCAGGCAACCTTCGGTGGGTTGCAGGAGGCGACTGACCCTTTAGCGCCGCGCGACCAGACGATCTGAGGCCAGCTGCCGAACCCTTTCCATGGGATGAGGCGATGTGTTTTGGTCTCGGCATCCTGCGGCTTGCGCCACGGGATTTCTGGTCGCTGACGCCGCGTGAATTGCAATGCGCCATGGCAGCCCATGGCGCGCCCACGCGCCCCGCATTCACGCGGCGTGATCTTCTGGCCTTGATGCAGGCCTTTCCTGACGAGGTTTCCACATGACCGACGCACTCACCTCGCCCTTTGCGGCGGGCGATCTCGCCAATGTGCGCGGCTCGCTCGATGCGATCAACATATCGGCCGATCAGGTTTCAAAATCGCTGACGGGTGCCTTCACCAAGGCTGCTGCGGGTGGCAAGTCGCTCGATCAGACCTTGCAGTCGGTTGCGCTCAGCCTTGCAAAAATTGCGCTGAAAGGTGGCATGGGCAATCTCTCGAGCGGCTTGTCTTCGCTGCTCGGCGGCTTGTCGTTTGAGGGTGGGGAGGCAACGCCTGTGCAGGCTTTTGCCGAAGGTGGCGTGGTGGCGCGCCCGACTTTTTTTGGCACGGGCAGCGGCCTTGGCCTCATGGGCGAGCGGGGCGCGGAGGCCATCATGCCGCTGGCGCGCGGGCCCGATGGCCGCCTTGGCCTTGCCGCGACACAAGGCGCAGCGCGCCAGGCTCAGGTGAATGTGCAGATCAGCGCTGCAGATCCTGAAAGCTTTCGTCAATCGCAGGTGCAGATCGCAGGCGCGCTCGCGCGTGCTGTCGCGCGTGGCCAGCGTGGATTTTGAGGAGGCCTTGCCATGACCGGCTTTCACGAAGTGCGTTTCCCGCTCGATATTTCGATTCACGGGCGCGGCGGGCCCGAACGTCTTACAGATATTGTGACAACGGGCGCTGGGCGCGAACAGCGTAACGCACGCTGGGCGCTTTCGCGGCGGCGCTTCGATGCCGGCTATGGCGTGAAATCGCTCGCAGCATTGTCGGTGGTTGTCGCGTTTTTTGAAGAGCGTCGCGGGCGGCTCTATGGCTTTCGCTGGCGGGATCGGGCCGATTACAAATCATGCGCACCGTCGCAAAATCCCGCGCCCGGTGACCAGCTCATCGGCATGGGCGATGGCGCGACAGCAAGTTTTCGGCTTGCCAAAACCTATGGCGCGAATTTCGCGCCCTATCGGCGCGACATCTGCAAGCCCGTGCGCGAGAGCCTGCGCCTTGGCGTCGATGGCGTCGAGAAAAAGGCCGGAACCGATTTCGATCTCGATGACACCACGGGGCTTGTGACCTTCAGGCCAGGCTGTGTGCCAAGTGCCGGAGCCTCTGTCACGGCGGGGTTTCTCTTCGATGTGCCGGTGCGGTTCGACACAGATTATCTCGAAATCGATTTCGCGGCCTTCGAGGCGGGTGAAATTCCCAAAATCCCGCTTGTTGAAATTCGCACGCTTTGAGGAGAGGCCGATGCGCCAGATTTCTGCTGCCCTGCAGGCGGCTTTGGACAGCGAGGCAACGAGTTTTTGCCATTGCTGGAAGGTGATCCGGCGGGATGGCGTCGCGCGAGGCTTTACCGATCATGATTGCGATCTCGCGTTCAGCGGCTTTGTCTATCGTGCCAATGCAGGCCTTGCGACGACAGACAGCGAAAGCATGCTCGGCTTTGGTGTCGGTGGCGCTGAGGTCTCCGGCGCGCTGACATCGGCGAGCCTCACCGAGGCCGATCTTGGCAATGGTCTTTATGATGGCGCGCGTGTCGAGACGTGGCTTGTCGACTGGCGCGCGCCGCAAAACCGCTTGCTGCTCGATAGCGCAACGCTGGGTGAGGTGCGGCGGAGCGAATTTGGATTCGTGGCTGAATTGCGCTCGCTGGCCCATCAACTCGACCAGGAAACGGGCCGCCGCTTTCAAAGCGCCTGCAGCGCAGACCTCGGCGATGCGCAATGCGGCATGCGTCTTGACACAGCGGCGTTCACGGCGAGATCTGTGGTCGCTGGCAGCATGGGCGGTAGCGATTTGATTGCTGCGGTCGGATTTTTCGCCGATGGCTGGTTCACAGGCGGGCGGATGGTGTTTTTATCAGGCGCCAATGCAGGCGCATCCGTGAGTGTGAAGGCGCATTTGCGCAAGCCGGATGGTGCGCATTTCAGCTTCTGGACGCCGCTGGCAGCCCCCTTGCTTGCCGGCGATGCGTTCGAGGTGACAGCCGGTTGTGACAAATCGTTCAAGACCTGCGGCGTGAAATTTTCAAACAGCGTCAATTTTCGCGGCTTTCCGCATATTCCTGGCAATGATGTGCTGCTGTCCTATCCCGGCTCGGGCGATCCAGTGATGGATGGCGGGAGCCTGTTTCGATGAACAGGCTTACGCGCGAGACCATTGTGAGCGCGGCGCGCGGCTGGGTCGGGACGCCTTATCGTCATCAGGCTTCCCTTAATGCCATTGGCTGCGATTGCCTTGGCCTTGTGCGCGGTGTCTGGCGCGACGTGATCGGGCCTGAACCCGAAAGCGTGCCGGCCTATTCGCCCGATTGGGCGGAGGCCTGCGGTGAGGATCGCTTGATGGCGGCAGCGCTGCGTTGGTTCAGCCCTCTCGATAATGAGGATTTTTCAGCCGGCGATATTCTGCTTTATCGCTGGCGCGAGGGCCTGCCTGCCAAACATGTCGGCATTGCAACGTCTGCCACCACCATGATTCACGCGCATGATGGTGCCTGCGTCTGCGAGGTGACGATTTCGCTGTCCTGGCGGCGGCGGCTTGTGCGCGCCTTTGCTTTTCCGGGCCTGTAATTTCTTTCTCACGGAGCCCTCATGGCGACGCTTCTTCTACAATCGGCTGGCAGCGCCCTTGGCCGGGCGATAGGCGGACCGGCTGGCGCTGCGCTTGGGCGCACCGCAGGCTCGCTGCTGGGTGCCCTTGTCAATGACCGCTTGTCGGGCGCAGCCCGTGTTGTCGAAGGGCCGCGGCTGACGACGCTTGCAACGCTTGCCTCAACCGAAGGCGCGCCGGTGCCCCGTGTCTATGGACGCGCGCGGATTGGCGGGCAGATGATCTGGTCAACGCGGTTGATTGAAACATCGACCAGCACGCGCAGCGGTTCGAACGGTGGCAAAAGTACCGGCAGCGGCACGCGGACGACGAACTATAATTATGCCGCCAATTTCGCAATCGGGCTCTGCGAGGGGCCAATCGCCTTCGTGCGGCGCATCTGGGCCGATGGCAAGGAACTCGACCGCGAGACTTTCACCGCACGCCTCCATCGCGGCACGCAGGATCAGGCGCCCGATCCGCTGATTGTCGCCAAGGAGGGCGCAGGCTCTGCGCCTGCCTATCGCGAGCTTGCCTATATGGTGTTTGAGAATTTTTCGCTTGCGGCATTT
>CANBNG010000023.1 GCA_947370975.1 Beijerinckiaceae bacterium | reverse complement strand
GAAAGACGTGCTTGGCCTCAACCTTAAAATCGTGCCGGGCTATCAGGATTCCAACGCCATCGGCCTTGCGGTCGAAAATGGCGAGCTGGATGCGCAATTCATCAATTACGTCACCGCCAAGGTTGCCAAGCCGAGTTGGGCCGATCCCAAGGGGCACATGCAGGTGCTGATGCAATTTGCCCGGAAGACGCGTCATCCTGAATTGCCCGATGCGCCAACAGCCTTGCAATTGTCGAAAAGCGAAGTTGCAACGCAGATGATCAATATGGCCGAAGTGCCCTATCTGGTTGCGCGTCCCTATGCGGCCCCTCCCGGCATTCCTGCCGACCGCGCCGAGGCATTGCAGAAAGCCTTCATGGAGACCGCGCAGGACCCGGAATTTGCAGCCGAAGCCAAGAAACTCAATCTTGAATTGACACCGATGGATGCAAAGAAAACCCTGGCAGCTGTGCAGATGCTTGCAGACCTGCCGCAGGTCCAGCGCGATAAATTGCGCGACATCATGTATGGCGCGCCCAAACCCTGAACCGACAAAAGGAAAAAGAAAATGCGGCTCGGAATCTGGACACCCGCTCCCCAGACCATTCGCACCGATCCGGTGACGAAGCCCATGCTCGCCACGCTCACCCAGCATGGCGGCGGCGTTGACCAGAATTATCTCTATGCCGTGAAACTGCTGCAGCGCGCGGAGGAACTGGGCTTCGATATCACGCTCATCGCACAGCGCTGGCTCGGCCCCGATCTCGATTCATGGATTTTTGCAACGGCGCTCGCCACCCAGACGAAGACCATGGAAATCATGGCCGCCGTGCATCCGGGCATTGCCGATCCTCTCATCATGGCCAAGCTCGGCGCCAGCATCGACCGCATCAGTGGCGGGCGCTTCTGCATCAACATCGTCAACGGCACACGCCCTGTCGAAACCGACATGTTTGGCGACTGGATCGATACGTCTGAAGCACGCTACAAGCGCATGCATGAATTCATCACTGTGATGAAAGGCATGTGGACGCAGGATGATTTCACCTTCAAGGGCGATTTCTATTCCGTGGAACACGGCACCGTGCCGACAAAATCCGTGCGTGCGCCCCACCCGCCCTTCTTTGCCGCGAGCCGCGTGGATGAGGGCATGAATGTCGTCTCGCAGGAATGCGACACCTGGTTTGTCAATTACGACAAGGACCGTCGTAATTATGCGCAGAGCCTGACGCGCATCGAGAGCGAAATCGGGATGATGGAAGCCCGCGTGAAATCACTCGGCCGCACGATGAATTACGGCATCAACGCGCTTGTGCTGATTGGCGACACGGATGAGGAGGCGGAGGCCATGGCTGACGCCCATGTGCACGCAGTCACCACCGACCCGTCCATAGCCGTCGGCACCTCAGGCGTCGGGGCCGCGCTGATTGGCAGCCCCAAGACCATTGTCGAGCGAATCCGCCGCTATCAATCGCTCGGCATCGAGCTTTTCATGCTGCACTTCTATCCCATGCACGATGGGCTTGAGGCGTTCGCAGAGAAAATCATGCCGGAGCTCAAGCTCGGGTGAGCATCAGGCCAATCGACGGGTCGGGTTTTCGCCGCGCGATTGGCCTTCGGCTTGTGCTTCGACTTCAGAATTGATCTCCGCACCGATCATGATGGCGATCACGGATATCCAGATCCAGGTCATGAAGCCGATGGCAGCGCCCAGCGTGCCATAGGTCTGGTTGTAGCTGCCGAAGTTCGCCGCGTAATAGGAGAAGCCCGCCGACACCAGCACCCAGGCGATACTGGCAAAGGCGCTGCCTATCGAAATCCAGCGCCAGCGCGGCTTCTTGCGCGTCGGGCCGAAGCGATAGAGCACGGCCAGCGCCAGCGCGAGCAGCACGAGCATCAGCGGCCAGCGCAGCCATTGCAGGCCGAGCGCAAGCCATGCGCCAAGCGGCAGCCGCACCAGAACAACCGGCACGCCGACAGCCGCGACAAGCGCCACGACCGCGAAGAGCAACATGCCCGCCGTGAAGGCCAGCGATGTCGCGTTGAGCTTGATGAAGCCGCGCGTTTCCTTTTCGCCATAGGCGATATTGAGCGCATCCAGCAGCGCCTTCATGCCCGCATTGGCGCTCCAGATCGAGGTTACCAGCCCGAGGCCAAAGGCCAAGCCGAGGCCTGACCGCTGGCTCGCGATGCGCTGCACCTGTTCGCTGATAATCTCGATTGCGCCGCCCGGCACGAAAGCGCTCAAACTCGTCAGATGTCTCTGGATGCTGGTTGGATCGGCAAACAGGCCGTAAACCGAAACCAGTGCCGCGATCGCGGGGAAGATTGCAAGCAAGGCGTAGAAAGTAACTCCCGCCGCGACCGCGAGAACGCGGTCCTCACCGATATTCTCATAGACGCGCCAGACTATGTCTTTCCACGCGCGCGGATCCCACATCTGACCGCTCCTCGCAGCAGGTCGTCCACCCCTGCAACAGAGCAGCCTGATTTTCGTTTCACGCCATTCGCGCGGTCTCAGGCCTTTGGCGGATTGGCGAGGCCATGGGCTGTGCGGTAGGCATCCGCCATGCCCGAAATGATCGCACGCGCGAGGCCATGGGCTTCATCGCGGGCGAGACGGTCGAGATTGTCGACAAACCATTTGGCCTCGACCGCCCCTGACTTGATGAGACCGTCCATCACCAGCCCATTGATGCGCAAAAGGGCCATTGTTTCCGGGCTGATCTGTTCCTTGGTCGCCATATTCACAAATCCTTAGGTGTCGCGGGTGAGGCGCGTTTGAATTGCTCGAGGTTCAAGACCTGCTGCCGACCGATCCAGAGCGCATGTTCAGCATGGTCGATGAGATCATCCCCCGTTTCGGGATGAAGGAAGATCGTGAGCGTGCCATGGTGCAGCATAAGCCAAGGCACGAGCGTGGCGAAGAGCGGCGTTGCAAAGGCCACCTGAAACATCGCGCTGGGGTGAGGCCCGACCGGCTTGTCATGCCAGCGGCCATAGAGGCATGTCGGAAAGAGCTGCTCCATCTGCGCGCGCAAGCGCAGGGCTTGGGCGCGCGTCTCGGGCTCGTAATAAATATGGGCGTGGTAGCCGTGAATGATCGCTTCGCTCATCACATGGTCCCTATAGCGCCTCGAAAGGTCGAAAACCGGGCAGACGCAGCTTTGGTTCAGACCCGCCTCACACCCGCTCCAGCCGGACATGGGGCTGCGGGGGAAGCTCAACCGTGATTGCGTCGTGCTGCCGCACGCGCCCGCCTGCGCACACGATGCCCATCACGCCGGCCTTGAGCAGCAGGCGCCCAGCGCCGTCGCGCGCAACCATGGCGCTCGTCAGGCCGCTCTGGAAGGCATCGAGCTGCCGGCAGGGGTTGCGCAGGCCCGTGAGCTCGACCATTGCCTCGGCGCCCAGCCGCAGGCGCGTGCCACGCGGCAGATTGGGCAAATCGAGACCCCGCGTCGTGACATTCTCACCAATAACGCCGGGCGCGAGCGCAAAGCCCCTGCCCTGCAATTCCTCGAGCCATTCAGCGGCGATGAGATGCACCTGGCGCAGATTGGGCGCGCCTGGATTGCGCGCCTGATGCGAGCGGTGCTGAACGGTGACACCCGCATGCGCGTCCCCCTCCACGCCAAGGCCTGCAAGCAGCGTGATCTCGTCGGCCGGGCGCTTTGAAAAGCAATGTTCGGCCGCGCAGGCAAGGGCAGCAACAAAAGCCGACACGCGCGTCTCCTTGATCCTAATGCTGGTCGCGCAAGAGCGTCGATTTGGCGCCGCGCGGCAATTGGTCGATCACGACAAGCTTGACCGGCGTCGTGCCGACGGTCTCGCCGAAATGCCAGCGATTGACGCTTTCGGCCACAAACTCACCGGCACGATAGATGCGCGACGCGCCGCCGACCTGCTCCACCCGCAAGTCACCCTGCAACACATAAGCATAACGCTGGCCCTTGTGCTTATGCACGGGCAGGCGCGCGCCAACCGGAATATCATAGGATGAAACCGTGAGCTCCAGATGCCCGCGCGGAAAGGCGATGGGCTGGCCGGCATCGTTCTTGACCGTTTTGACGATCGTCTTCACGACAATTGGCCCAGCCTCCTGCGCCTGAGCCGCCGCGCTCGACAACAAACAAAAGCTCAAAGCTGCGATCATCGATTTCAAATACATTTCAGTTTCCCCATTCCCATTTTATTTTTACGGTCCCGAGCTAGATCATCAATCTATGCGTACCATTCCTTTGGTAAGACCACGTCTCGGCGGCCTTGTATATTTCTCGAATCCAGCGCGTGCGGAAGAACGGTGACGGGCTTCGGATTTGCAACACGATCATTTCGATGAAAGGTGAATTCAACCGTCGGAGGAATTTCGATTCCGCGCATTTTCGACAAGCGGCGGCAGTTGTTTGGATGAATGTGAACGATCTTGAAATCGGCGAGCAGTTTTTCCAGCGTCAGCCGCACCAAGCGATAGCCTGCATTGTCAAAGACCATATCGAAAGAATGGAACTCGATGACGATCGTTCTGAACCGCCTCAGCAATTCAGGTCTGGAACTGAGGATTACATCATATTCCCATCTCTCGATATCCATCTGCAAAATCAAGTCACCGTCAGGACAGCCCGAGCTTTCGACCCAAGTGTCCAAGGTCATGTAACGCTCGTTGTTGATCGCCCCGAGATATCTCTTCTGAAAATCAAATAAGTTATGCTGCACGGGAGAACGGTCGACAGAATAATCTGCGAGAAAACAGGGGATCCCCCGGTTCGCAATATCAAGTTCAAAACTCGCCGTCTCCGCCACCCCTGGCGAAAAACAAGCGACCACGTTCTCCAGATCATCGGGGATCAAATACCCGCCATCGCCAGACGCTCCCACGCGCATCAGGGGGACATCAGACGAAACAGGCTTCAATTTCTGAAGCAAATCTCTGACATCGGTCAGGGCGGTGGTCCGCACATTGCGAATCCCCCATTGCAGGAGGAATTGGCGCGCGACGGATCTCAGCCCCATTTTTAATCTACCTGTTCGAGACGTTTATATGATCGAATGCCAGCGTAACATATGTAACAAGATATGTTATTCTATTGTCTGATCCTATCTTGTTCAGATCTGTAGGACAACTTCCTTGGCTATACAGCGTTACGGTAATATAACACTGCCTCATAGCGACGGGGGACTGCCTGGCAAGAGCAGAGGCGCGGCCAAGGCCTGCGCGCGTGAGGTAAAGGCGCGGAGACCGTCGAAGACACGCCGACACTTTATGGCATCGATGTATGGCTGATGCGCCGCGGACAGGATCGGTATGGCTATCCGATCGCCACCAGCGGCGCCAAGCTGCGTAAGGGCTGTGGACAACGGAGGCAGCCACAGCGAGCTATGCAACGACGCGACAATACGGCCCGCAAAAGCTCTAACGAACAGCCCTAATTACTCGCGCGCCAAATTTACACAGACATCCCTATCTAGAACATCACTTAAAAGGAGACTTGCTAATTCACGATAGTAGGCATAACTGCCGTGAAACCAGTCCTTATCCCCATTCGCTTCCACATGACTCGAATAATATTCTTCCTTAAAATTGCTTGCCCCAAAATATTCGGTTGCATTTAAAGTTTTACAGCCGATCCCGCTTAGAATTTCTAATGATTTTTTATCATAGTAATTCCAAAGCTGGATCATATTTTGAACCGATTGGTTCACTTGCCTCGTTGGCGGATCGCTAATCACAAGCACTTCATAACCCATAGAAATGAATTTCTTTAATATCGAAATATTTAATTCATTGACAACTAGATAATAATTAATAAAAATTTCATCTGTCATTTTTTCTATTTTTTGCGCCATCAGGTAAGACAGTAGTCTGTGAACACTCATGTGAGTCTGCATGCCAAGATTAGAAATAATTACCTTACCGCTGGTGTTATTTTGAAAAAATGGCAAGGTCTGAGCCCACCGATCTCTAGACAAACGATCTTCTAAAGGAACCAATATTTCATCAGTATCTAAATGGACCAACTTTTTAACCCAAGCACTACCATTCATTATTTGCCCGCCGGAGTGCGCGATTTTAAATTCTGTCAAGGCCTTGGAAAGCCATCCCATGTGGCTATCACCAACCAAGCACAATTTCGTTTCTTCTTCATACTTTTTGTTTTTATTCCATGTTTCCAATAATACTTCTTCACAGATTTCGTCGCCGGTATCTGATAATTTATTTGTTTCGTCATAAATATCATCGCCTTTCACTCCAAGAGCTGAAGCAAAATGCTGCATTACGTATGCGACACCACGCTTCTGAACTGATCGGAGATTTTTTTCGAAAAAGTTATCTCGCGTTGCTACCGAACTGATAAGTTCGTAAGATGGAAAATAATCAACGAATGAGAACTGTTCTTTCAATTTTCCTGCGACACTGCGAAGAACAGACTTAGAATAGTTAGTAGCGACCAATACGTGGTCGTCACTAGCCGTTGCCGTTAATGGAACGGGAGAAACAGTTAGAAGGAAATTTATATTAGGATTTATCACTCTTAGCGCGGCGATTACCCACACCATGTCTTCCATGATTTTATTATAATCAAAATTTACAAACATATGCTCATTTCGGTCAAATTGACCGGCTATCGTGCCTGGGCAAGCGGGATATATAAAACCTTCCTTGTTAACCCAAGCTTCCGTTAGCCCAAGGGTAAAAATAAATACGTCCGCTTGGCTTACCGCTTCTTTTATCGCTAAAAGAGTTTTTAACCGATCGTTTTCCAGTTCACGAATAGTCTCGTAGCCACCAAGAGGGATCTGAGGACGAAACGGGTCGACGTATTTTCCATCTTGATAAAAAACCTCATCAATAATGTCAATTTCATCTATCGACTGCGCCAGCCACTGTCTTAATAAAGCTGGTGTGTAGATATTACCCGTGCGAAATGAGAATACTCCATACCCTTCCGCTTTATTTACTTCGGACGAATTATCTTCAGGAGCGGTTTCTGTTTCTAACCAAGAATATCCGTTGGCTGTTAACCAGCGGCTTATATTCTGGGCGAAACACGATCCTGCTGTGATAATTTTGGTTTTTTTCGATATGCTGTATTTTGGTTTCCAAATGTTTCCAAAGCAATCCCCAACTCCAAGGGCAGAAACACCAGTCTTCCAAAATTTTTCTTCTTCTAGGTCTTGATAAGGATTCAACATCGGCGTCCATCCTGAAATTACGTGTAGTTTTTTTTAAAACCCGCGCAATTAGCAGATTTACGCGCAACTCTTAAGCTAGCGCCTACGTTAGATGTCCGTCTAGCGGCATTTGGAATAAAGTCGCGCCCTTCGCAAAGACTAGGCGCACAAATGAAACCCAATTAATGATATAAATACCTAAATTAAGTCGCTAAAGCGCAAGATGAGCCTAATACGCCCTTTCTGAGCTTATAGCGAACGACGAAAGCCAAGATTTGGCGTTATGGTTTCGGGCGTTCAGACAAGGCGGGGAGGCCGTCTGGAACAAACTTGGTTTGACTGTCAGGGAAGCTCAGCCCATCTGAGGAATGCTAGCGGGCTGCCCAGCTTGGATGTGCTCATTGACTTTGACCGCCGGATGCGGGTCCAGCATAGGGTTCGGGGTATCTTTTCTTCATAAAGGAGGGAGCAAGTCTGGGTGAGGCGGATCTGGCGCGCTTGCTTCAGGCTATATCCGAGGACATTGCAGCGCCACGCAGTGGGTCTTGAGCGCGTCACGCAGTTTGGGCCCAGGCACACGCTTCTTTTAAGCGAATGCGAAATTATTTGGTCGCCAACGCGAAACGGCCCGGTAAGAACCGGGCCGTTTACGTAAGTCTCTACTAAGAAAGTTCTTCGATGGTGGGCGCACTAGGGCTCGAACCTAGGACCCGCTGATTAAGAGTCAGCTGCTCTACCAACTGAGCTATGCGCCCATCGAAGTTTGCCGCGGGGTCGTTGTCCCGGTGCGAGCGGGGTAGTAGCAAAGCCTACCCCCCCTGTCCATACCGAACCGGAGAAAAGAGCGATCTTTTCGCACCTTTCCTCCGGATCGCCTGAAAAATCAGGGCGTCACGCTGCGCACGCCGGGCTCAATCTCCTCGGGCCGCGAGCGCAGGCGCTTGACCATCAGCTTGTCGAGCGCCGCGATATAGGCGCGGGCGGAGGCAACCAGCGTGTCAGGGTCCGCGCCCTTGGCTGTGACGGAGCGCCCGTCCTCATGCAGGCGCACAGAGACCTCTGCCTGCGCGTCGGTGCCCTCCGTCACCGCATGGACCTGATAGAGCTCCAGCACGGCTGTGTGGGGCACCAGCGCATGGATGCAATTGAAGATCGCATCGACCGGGCCGTTGCCGGTCGAATGATGCGTCGACTGCTTGCCATCGATGTCGAGCGTCAGGGTTGCCGATTGGGGCCCCAGCGTGCCGGCGATCACCGACAGGGCTGCAACCTTGATTCGCTCGCCCGCATGGCCGATCTCGTCATCGACCAGGGCTTCGAGGTCTTCGTCGTAGACAATCTTCTTACGGTCGGCGAGATCCTTGAAGCGCTTGAACGCGTCTTCCAGCGCATTGTCGCCCAGCGTGTAGCCAAGTTCGCGCAGCTTTTCCTTGAAGGCGTGGCGGCCCGAATGCTTGCCCATGACGAGCGAGGTCTTCGACACGCCGACGCTTTCAGGCGTCATGATTTCATAGGTCTGCGCATTCTTCAGCATGCCATCCTGATGGATGCCGCTCTCGTGCGCGAAGGCGTTACGCCCGACAATCGCCTTGTTATATTGCACGGGGAAGGATGTGACCGCCGAGACGAGCTTGGAGGCGCGCATCAGCATGGGCGTTTCGATGCGGTTGGAATAGGGCAGCACGTCGGCGCGGGTGCGCAGCGCCATCACCACTTCTTCCAGCGCCGCATTGCCCGCGCGCTCGCCAATGCCGTTGATCGTGCATTCGATCTGCCGCGCACCGCCGCGCACGCCAGCCAGCGTATTGGCGACGGCCAGGCCCAGATCATTGTGGCAGTGAACCGAGAAGATCGCCTTGTCGGCATTGGGCACACGCTCGCGCACGGTGCGGAAAATATGCTCGTATTCGTCAGGCACCGTGTAGCCCACAGTGTCGGGAATATTGATCGTCGTCGCACCGGCCCGGATAGCGGCTTCCACGCAACGGCACAGGAAATCCATCTCCGTGCGCGTGCCGTCTTCCGCCGACCATTCGACATCCTCGACATGGTTGCGCGCGCGCAGAACCTGCGCGGTGACCATGGCCAGAACCTCCTCGGGCTCCTTCTGCAATTTATATTTCATATGCAGGGGCGATGTGGAAACGAAGGTGTGAATGCGCGGGCGCACCGCGCCCTTCAGGGCTTCGGCCGCGCGATCGATATCCTTGAAGGAGGCGCGGGCGAGGCCGCAGACCGAGGCGTTCTTCACCAGTTTGGCAATGGCCGAGACGCTTTCAAAATCGCCTTCGGAGGCAATCGGAAAACCGGCCTCGATCACATCGACGCCCATTTCATCGAGCAGGGCCGCAACTTCGAGCTTTTCATCCAGCGTCATCGACGCGCCCGGCGATTGCTCGCCATCGCGCAAGGTCGTGTCGAAAATGATGACGCGGTCGCGCGCATCGGCTTCGGGGGTCTCGTTCATGTGCTGCTGGCTGGCCATTTGTCTGTCCTGGTCTTGTCGCGCGATTTCGCTATCGGGAATCTGCGGCGCTGCGGGTGGATCTCATGTCACAAACCCCTGAGTGCCCAGGCTGGAAGCCCGGCCGGCGCTCAGGGGCGGATAAGAAGAAGCAGCCCGGCTGTGGGCAGAGAGGAAGTCAGAAGCGCGCGCGCCAGCGGAGCCTTGCGGCCCTCGTCATGCGTCAACTTCAGGGTGGCGATGTGAGCCACGGCGTCCTCGGCTTGCAAATGGCCCCTTTGGCCACTCTCTTCATACCGCAAGCGCAGGGGCGCATGCAAGATGCCGATGGCTCAGCTTGACCCGCACCCCCCGGCTCAAGATCCTGCGGGCGTCACGAGACCTGAAGGATTCGCCCCGATGCCAGCGCTGCGCCCTGCCCTTTGCTCCCTCGTCCTCCTGCCTCTGCTTGCCGCCTGCAATGCAGCCACGCCCGTGGCCGTTGCGCCAGCGGTTGCACCGGGCGGGTATAATTCCACCCGTTTCCCTGTCGTCGCCATGCCCGAGGGCAGCGGCTGCGCGGCTGTGATCGGGCGCTATGACGCGGTGATGAAGGCCGATTACGAAAGCGGCAATGTCGGCGCCAAGGTGTTCGATCAGATCCAGAACGAACTGGCCGGTGCGCGCAGCGCCTGTGCAGCGGGGCGGGATGGGGAAGCACGCGGCCTCGTCTCGGCCTCGAAAAGCCGCCACGGCTATCCGGGCTGAGCGAAAGCGTGGCGCAGATAGGGCAGCATGAAATCGGGCATATCGAGCTCTGCCGCCTCATCGGCCGAGCGCACGATATGGATGCGTGACAATTCAGGCTCCGCCTGCTTCGCCAGATTGGCGTGGATGCGCGCCACCGCGGTTTCGGCAGTCTCGGCAAGGCGGATCTCGCGCATGAAGGCGATGCGTCCGCCCTTGTTCACCAATGTCCAGCCGGGGCGCACCTCGACATCCTGGCCCTGCAAGCCCGTCTCTTCCTCCAGCTCGCGCATCACGCTGGCGGCAAGATCCACGCGCCCCTCGCGCAGATCGGAAGGGTCGGGCGTGCCGGCTGGAAAATAGACATGGCCCGCGCTTGATGTATGCGCCCCCATTTCGCCCAGCAGAAACGCACCATCGGCGGCGCGCAAGGCGGCCATGCCGAAGAAATTGCGCACCGAGAGATCGCGAAAGCCGAGTTCGCGCCAAGCGAGAAAGCGGCTGAAGGCCGTCTCGAAACAGCATCCGGAAAAACGCCCGTCCCGCAGGCTGCAGCGATGGAGCAGCAGCACGCGCCCGTCAAAGAGAGCGCTCTTGCGCGCGGCTATCTTGCGCCAATAGGCCTCGATCTCTGCGTGATGGCGGCGGGCATAGGCCCAGTCATGGGGCTCAAGCGTGCACTCGATCGCATCGACCTGCGCGATTTCGACGTCAATCATAGGTCGATGGTTCCCTGCTGCACGATCACAGCGCTACCGCCGATGGATGCCTCCATCAATTTGCCGCCGACAATATCGAGACCGAGCACGATCTGGCTCGGTCGGCCCATTTCAAAGCCCTGCTCGATCACCAAAGTATGCGAACCATCGGCATATTTTTCATTGACCATGAGCGCGCCCGCAAAAGCAGCGACCGCCGAGCCCGTTGCAGGATCTTCCATCATGCCAAGGCCCGGCGCAAACATCCGCGCATGAAAGGCGCTGTCGGCCTGCGTGCAATCGCGCGTGTAGAGATAGGCGGCAGGCCGCTCCATATGGCCAAAGGCAGCGGGCCAGGCCAAGAGATCCGGCGCAACGCGCGCCATCGCGCCGGCAGAGGCAATCGGCACGAAACAGAAGGGATTGCCGGCGGAGAAGATCGCGGGCGCATGTCCCTCAAAGCCGACATCGTCTTCCCGCAGGCCAAGCGCCGCCGCAATGGCCAGACTCGATCCCGCAATTCCCGCAGGCGCAGGCAGGCGCGGCAGCGTGAAAGAGGCGCGCGGCGTGCGGCCTTTGGGATGGCGCACGGTGCAGGCGATGGCGTCGATCTCTTCTTCGATCACGATCAGAAGATCGCGCGCGGCAATCATGCCCGGCGCCTCCAGAAGACCGATGAGCACGGCTGCGCCAATCGTCGGATGGCCGGCAAAGGGCAATTCGCGCGTCGGGGTAAAAATGCGCGCCCGCGCCGTGTTGACGGGATCGCGCGGCGGCAGCAGGAAAACCGTCTCCGACAGGTTGAACTCGCGCGCAATCATCTGCATGCGCGCGCTATCAAGCCCCTCGCACTCGCGCACCACCGCCAGCGGATTGCCTGCCAATGGCCGGTCCGTGAAGACATCGAGCGTGTAAAAACTGCGTTTCATGTGCATTCCCTCGCCTTCATTCCGCCCTCACCGCACACATTGGCAATATGCCCAGGATGGATTGCTTCGCTCCGCTCGCAATGACGGCCCGTGAGAGAGCGTCCTTCCGCCGTCATTGCGAGGAGCGCAGCGACGCGGCAATCCATCTTTGGGTGGCGAGGGTTAGACGGATTGCTTCGTCGCTGCGCGCCTCGCAAGGACGATGCTGGATTATTTGGGCACATTGATCTCAATCACCACGGGGCAATGGTCGCTGGCCTTGGGCCGGGCCCAGCCGATGCGGGGATAGCGCGGGGCGTGCTCGAGGCGCGGCACGCGCCAGGGCAAGCCTTTGCGCAAGATCTCGGGCACGGCCAGCGGATTGGCGCGCGCCAGGCGGGGCGAGAGCAGGATATAGTCGAGCTGCACATAAGCATCGCCCTCGGGATAATAATGCGTCCAGCGATCATCAAGCGCGCGCGCCTGCATCGGATCCACCGCAAAGCCATCCGCCAGCAAGGGGCCCAGCGCGCTGTGGCGCGTAGGCACGCCATCGACTTCGTAAAAATCGTTGAAGTCACCGCAGATCACCCAGTTCGACTCGGCGAGCGCGCCGCCAAAGCGCGCTTCGATCAGCTGACGCACCGCCCAGACTTCGGCCGCACGCAAGGGCTGGCTGTCCGCACGCCCGTCGCCATGGGGATGGTTGGGCGTCATGGATTTGAAATGGCAGTTGAAGATGGTGAGCGGCGCGCCCTCCACCTCGATATCGATGGCCAGACAATCGCGCCGCAAGACGCGATCTTCCCGTTTGATGCCATGGGCCGCGATGGCCGCCCAATCGAGCGGCGCGCCGTCGAGACACTCATAGGTCAGCTCGGCATGGGAGCGTGTGGACACCGGTCTGTTGGCCAGCACGCCGACATCGATGCCACGCGTGTCATTGCCGGTGATGACGTGGCGGTGATCGTAGAAAAAAGCGGGATCGCGCGCCTGGCGCTCAGCCTCGCTCCATCCTTTGGCGGCGCGCGCGAAGATCTGACGCAGCACGGGGTAGAGATAATTGGCGTAGAAAACATCCAGCGCCTGCTGGCTGTCGACCTCCTGCAGGCAGACGAGATCGGCCCGCGTATCGGCAAGAGCGAGCGCTGTGAGCTGGCGCATATCGTCCGAGGCCACCGCCTCGAAGGCCATCCGCACGGCCTCATAGGCGCTTTTGTCGGTGACGGCATAGGTGCCGACAATCCGCGCCTCGCGGTTCACCTTGCCCGCGAAATCAAACCGCGCGTAGAGATTTTCCAGGTTGAACGTCGCAATGCGAATGGTCATGCAGGCCCCGGGAGCGTCCTGCACTGACTTTGGCACAGGTCGCCGGGCGTGGCGAACGCCCGGGCGTTCACACGCGCCCCACAGCCGCGCTAGCGCCCTGCCGGGCCCGACATCGAGAAGGCCGGCATCTCCGGCAGCCAGCCTGCGAGATAGGAGGCCGTCGCTGTGTCGATGAAATCGACCCAATCGACCACCAGCCCGTCGGCAAAGCGCAGATGCGAGAAGCCCTGGATCAGCGCTGTCTCGCGCGTGCCGCGGTTGACCCAGCGGGCGCACCAGCGCGCGGCCGCGCCCGTCGCATCCGCCAGCGTATGGCTAAGCTCGAAGTCGCGCAGCTCGAACTCCACATCCAGCGACTGAAAGGCGACGCAGGCATTGGTGCGCCCCTGAAACGTGCCCGCATAGGGCATCAGCCGCCGGTCGCCCGCCAGCTGATAGGTGACCCGCGCGCTCAGGACGTCCTGCAAACGGTCGAAGCAACGCTCCGCCCGCAGCGCCAGCACATGTTCAAGCAGATCCATCGAGAGGGAACGTCCAGCCATGGAGGGTAATCCATTTGTCTGAAATCGGCGCAAAACGCCGTTCTTGGAAAAACCGGATCGGAAAACCGGCGCGAATTGCTAAATTGCAGCTACAGAAACCATTTATTCTGAAAATGTTACAGCTGAGCTAATGCTTTGCCAAGACAAAAAAGGCCGGGGCTTATGCCCCGGCCTGATGTTTTCCACCGAAAGTTCTTGCCGGCTCAGTTCTTGGCAGTGTCGACCAGCTTGTTCTTGCCGATCCAGGGCATCATGCCGCGCAGCTGCGCGCCGACGGCCTCGATCTGGTGGGCATTGTTGCGGGCGCGGGTCGCCTTGAACGAGGTCTGCGAGACCTTGTTTTCCAGCATCCAGTCGCGCGTGAACTTGCCGGACTGGATGTCCTCGAGAACGCGCTTCATCTCGGCCTTGGTCTCCGGCGTGATGATGCGCGGACCCGTGACATACTCGCCATATTCGGCGGTGTTGGAGATCGAATAGTTCATGTTGGCAATGCCGCCCTCATAGATGAGGTCGACGATGAGCTTCACTTCGTGCAGGCACTCGAAATAGGCCATTTCCGGCGCATAGCCGGCTTCGACCAGGGTTTCGAACCCGGCACGGATCAGCTCGACGAGGCCACCGCACAGGACAACCTGCTCGCCGAACAGGTCGGTCTCGCATTCTTCCTTGAAGGTCGTCTCGATGATGCCGGCGCGACCGCCGCCCACTGCCGAAGCGTAGGACAGGCCGAGGTCATGGGCATTGCCCGACGCGTCCTGATGGATCGCGACGAGGCAGGGCACGCCGCCGCCCTTGAGATATTCGCCGCGCACCGTGTGACCGGGGCCCTTGGGGGCGATCATGAGCACGTCGAGATCCTTGCGGGGCTCGATGAGGTTGAAGTGCACGTTCAGGCCATGCGCGAACAGAAGGGCTGCGCCCTGCTTCATGTTCGGGGCGAGTTCGGCGGTGTAGATATCGGCCTGGAGTTCGTCGGGCGTCAGCATCATGACGACGTCGGCCCATTTTGCGGCTTCGGCCACTTCCATGACCTTCAGGCCTTCGCCTTCGGCCTTCTTGACGGTCGCTGAGTCCTTGCGGAGCGCAACGACGACATCCTTCACGCCGGAATCGCGCATGTTGAGGACGTGGGCATGGCCCTGCGAGCCGTAGCCGACAACGGCGACTTTCTTGCCCTTGATGAGGTTGATGTCGGCATCCCGATCATAATAGACGCGCATAGGTCTGTTTTCCCCGTAAGCATGGACGAAAGCGGGCCGTCCTTCAAAGTGATCGAGCCTTCTAAGCGCGTTGTCCGCCTGCGTCAAAGAAAAGCTGGTGCTTCCCCTCTCCCGAGGACCGGGAGAGAGTTAAATTCAAATCGGCGCCGGTCCCCGCGAGATCGCGGCGACGCCTGTGCGCGAGACCTCGACCAGGCCGATGGGGCGCATCAGCTCGACAAAGGAATCGATCTTGTCGGCAGCGCCCGTCAGCTCGAAGACGAAGCTTTCGGTCGAAGCGTCGATAACGCGCGCCCGGAAGGCCTCGGCAAGGCGGAGCGCCTCGGAGCGATCCTCGCCCCTGCCCCGCACCTTGATCATGGCCAGCTCGCGCTCCAGCGACTTGCCGGTCAGCGTGAGATCGGTCACGGCATGCACAGGCACCAGCCGCTCGAGCTGATGGCCAACCTGCTCGATGGCTTCGGGCGGGCCCGAGGTCACGATTGTGATGCGCGACAGATGCTCGCCATGCGCCACTTCGGCGACCGTGAGGCTTTCGATATTATAGCCACGACCCGAAAACAGGCCGACGACGCGCGCAAGCACGCCGGGCTCGTTGTCGACGAGGACGGAGAGCGTGTGCCGCTCGATGTTCGATTTGCCGAGCGCCGAGGAATAGGGCGAGGGCGGTGTTGCGGGTGCGTTCATGACAATCAACTCTGCATTCGAATGAAGGTCGGCGCGGATCAGACGAGCAGCTTGCCGCGCTCGTCGATGATGGAGCCGATTTCGACACCGGCATCGTCGCCAAGTTCGGCAAGGATCATTTCATTATGCGCCTTGCCCGACGGAATCATCGGGAAGCAATTTTCTTCCTTCTCGACGAGACAATCGAAGATCACGGCCTTCGGCGTCTCGATCATTTCCATGATCGCGTCATCGAGCTTGGCCGGGTCGGAACAGCGAATGCCGTGCCCGCCATAGGCTTCGGCAAGTTTCACGAAGTCAGGCAGGGCTTCGGAATAGCTCGAGGAATAGCGCGCGCCATGCAGCAATTGCTGCCACTGGCGCACCATGCCCATATATTCGTTGTTCAGGATGAAGATCTTCACCGGCAGGCGATATTGCAGCGCTGTCGACATTTCCTGCATGTTCATCAGGATCGAAGCCTCGCCCGCAATATCGATGACAAGCGCCTTGGGATGGGCCATCTGCACGCCGACAGCCGCCGGCAGGCCATAGCCCATGGTGCCAAGACCGCCCGAAGTCATCCAGCGGTTGGGCTCTTCAAAATGATAATGCTGGGCCGCCCACATCTGATGCTGGCCGACTTCCGTCGTGATGTAGGTGTCACGATTTTTCGTCAGCTCATACAAACGCTGGATGGCGTATTGCGGCTTGATGGTTGTTGTCGACGGACGATAGGCGAGCGACTTGCGCGCTCGCCAGACATCGATCTGCTTCCACCATTGCGCGAGCGCCGGCTTGTCGACCTGGGCCGCCTGCGTGCGCCAGATGCGCACGAGATCTTCCAGCACATGGGCGCAATCGCCGATGATCGAGAGATCGACCTTGACGGTCTTGTTGATCGAGGAGGGATCGATATCGATATGGATCTTTTTCGAGCCCGGCGAGAAGGCATCCAGACGGCCGGTGATGCGATCGTCGAAACGCGCGCCGACGGCAATCATCAGGTCGCAATCATGCATCGCATGATTGGCCTCATAGGTGCCGTGCATGCCAAGCATGCCGAGCCAATTCTCACCTGAGGCCGGATAGGAGCCGAGCCCCATCAGCGTCGAGGTGATCGGGAAGCCGGTGAGCTGGACCAGTTCGCGCAGGAGCGCCGAAGCCTCCGGCCCTGAATTGATGACGCCGCCGCCGGTGTAAAACACCGGGCGCTTGGCAGCCGCCATCATGGCCACGGCCTCGCGGATCCGGGCGAGATCGCCCTTCACCTGCGGCTGATAGGTCTTGTGCTGGATGTTCTGCGGGCCGGTGTAGAGACCCGCCGCGAACTGGATGTCCTTGGGGATGTCGATGACGACCGGACCCGGGCGACCGTGCGAGGCCACATAGAAGGCCTCATGCAGGATGCGCGGCAGATCCTCGATCGAGCGCACGAGATAATTGTGCTTGGTGCAATGGCGCGTGATGCCGACCGTGTCGCATTCCTGGAACGCGTCCGAGCCGATGAGATGCGTCGGCACCTGGCCGGTGATGCACACCAGCGGGATCGAATCCATCAAGGCGTCGGCGAGCCCGGTGATGGCGTTGGTCGCGCCAGGCCCCGAGGTGACGAGCAGCACGCCGACCTTGCCGGACGAGCGGGCATAACCCTCCGCCGCATGGGCCGCGCCCTGCTCATGGCGCACGAGAACGTGCTGGACAAAATCCTGCTGGAACAAAGCATCGTAGATCGGCAGGACAGCACCACCCGGATATCCGAAGATGGTTTCAACCCCCTGGTCCTTCAGGGCCGTGACAACCATTTCGGCCCCGGTCATCTGTTTAGACATTGCTCTGGCTCCGTTCGTCTCTTACGCGTGCAGGCCAAAATTCCCGTGTCTTCTGCGCCCAACTGGAATTCCGGGCAATAAAAAAGGCCCTCAGGGGGCCTCGGTACGCGCCATCGGCAGGATGTCAGGCCCTTGGCCTGTCCCGTCTACGGCGCGGAAGATACGATAAGCTTGGCGCGCACGCGCTTTCTCCAATTCAGCTTCTCGTACATTACGAGGGGTAGGGACGCCCGTCAAGAGACGAAAGGAGAGCTGGTCAAGTCGTCGCAAGCAGCTTAATTTAACCATGCTGAGCCTATCATCGATTTTCATTTGTGGTCCAAATTGGGAGACTAAAATGGCGACGCAGAAGCCGCTTCTGGGGAGCACACCCGAACGTCCGGCACTGGACGCACTGTTCGAGGCAGCCAGGAAACGGAAGATCTCCGACGCCGAAATCCATGAGCAAAGGATTAGCTTTGCTTACGGTAACGCGCCCGAGAACAGCGCGATTACCAAGGAATCCGTGCGTCAAGCATCTCGTAGCATTCGCATTGTAACGGCCTAATTTTCAAAATCTTTTATTTATCCATTTTAACAAGAAGGGGGGAGTTTTAAGACCCCCAGCTACACATGCTCGTTCGTCAAGCTGATGACCCGAACCTGTTTGACCTCATGCAGGAAAAGAACCTGCTGAGGCAATACGATTACCTCCTTAATTGCATTGAGATAGGAATACAGAAGGGACCAGCGGCATTCGATAAATACTTCCTTTGGTCTCTCAATCACATTGCCGTAGCAAATATTTCTGAATGCGGCGGGAGATTCCGTAAAGAGCCCATTTATGTGGGCAGCCACATACCTCCTCACTACGCGGATGTTCACGATCTAATGGATAGATTCGTGTCCTTTGTTCACGAAAACTGGTTTGTCCTGACTCCTACACAGCTGGCCTCCTACGGGATCTGGCGACTGAATTGGATCCACCCGTTCGTCGAGGGAAACGGGCGAACCGCGCGAGCAGTTTGCTATTATTTGCTCTGTGTAAGATCGGGCGCCCTGCTAAGCGGGCGAAGAATCGTACCCGAGAGAATCCGAGAAAGCCGATGGTCCTACGTCCAGGCGCTGCGGTCCGCCGACGCTGCGTGGGTCGCTGGTCACTATGACTTGACGGAAATGGACCAGTACCTCGCCGAGTTGGTAGAGGCTCAACTTCTAGACGCGACTTGATAGCGAGTGGAGCGCCCCGCTCACAGCCTCCCACGCCGCCTCCGGGGCCACCATCTGGAACTCCGGCAGCTGGTGGCGCACGAAGGTGAATTGGCGCTTGGCGTAGGCGCGCGTGTCGCGCTGGCCCCTTGCAATGGCCTCGGGCAGCGTCGTCTGGCCGGCCAGATATGCGATGAGGCCGGGCACGCCATGGGCGCGCATCACCGGCAGGGCCGGGTCCAGTCCGCGCGCGGCCAGCGCCTCCACCTCCTGCATGGCGCCCTGCCCCATCATCGCCTCGAACCGCGCATCGATGCGCGCCTTTAAAGCTTCACGCTCAGGCGCGAGGAAAAAGGCGCGCGCGGTGGCGGGATTGAGCAACGGCGGGGCGCGGCGCTCCTGGAAGGAGGCGAGCGGCTGGCCGGTGGCCGCATAGACCTCCAGCGCGCGCAGGATGCGCTGGGGATCGCTCGGGCGCAGCCGCGCCGCGGTCGCTGGATCGTTGAGGGCGAGGCGTGCGTGCAGCTCGGGCGCGGTCATTCCCTCGGCCTGCGCCCGCACCTGTGCGCGCACGTCGTCGGGCACAGCCGGAATATCCGAGAGCCCGCGCAGCAGGGCCTTGAAATACATGCCGGTGCCGCCCGTGATGATGGGCAGGCGACCTTGCGCCGCGAGCTCCGCCAGCAGGATGCGCGCCTCCTCCACCCATTTGCCGACAGAGAAATTCACGCTGCCATCGACATGGCCAAAGAGCCTATGCGGGGCGCTGGCCTCTTCCTCAAGGCTTGGGCGCGCGGTGATGATCCGCAGATCGGCATAGACCTGCATGGAATCGGCATTGACCACGACCCCGCCTGTGGCCTGCGCGAGGCGGATTGCCAGCGCGGACTTGCCGCTTGCCGTCGGTCCTGCGATGAGAAGGGCAGAAATCATGGCTTACGCCTCGGGCGTTGAAAAAGAGATGCACAAGACATGACGCATGTCGCAACCATCGTGTCCAATCCTGCCCGCCCCGCGCTCGACGCGGCGCTCCTTGCCCGCGCGGCCGAAGCGCTGCCCGGCGCCGGGCCCATCGAGTGGCTGGCCCCAAACATTGCCGCCGACATCCATTTCGCACCTGAGGGCGCGCCAGACAACCGCGCGCTTGCAGAGCACGTCCGTTTGGCTCTTGGCGCGGCCCCGCTCGATGTGATCGTGCAGGTCGCGGCCACACGCCGCAAGAAGCTGTTTCTGGCCGATATGGATTCCACCATGATCGGGCAGGAATGCATCGACGAGCTCGCCGATTATGTCGGCATGAAAGAGCATGTCTCGGCGATTACCGAACGCGCCATGCGCGGCGAGATCGAATTCGAGCCGGCGCTGCGCGAGCGCGTCGCCTTGTTGCGCGGGCTTGACGCAAAAATCGTGGCGCAAGTCATTGCCGAGCGCATCACGTTGACGCCGGGCGGGCGCGAACTCGTTCGCACCATGCGCGCGCATGGCGCGCATACGGCGCTGGTCTCGGGCGGCTTCACGCTCTTCACCGCGAAAGTGGCGGACGCCATCGGCTTTCATGAAAACCGCGCCAATGTGCTGATCGTCGAAGACGACCGCTTCGCTGGCTTCGTGTCCGAACCAATTCTGGGCAAGGAAGCCAAGCTCGCCTCGCTCATCGAACTGCGCGAACGCCATGGCTTGACGCATGACGACACGATGGCGGTGGGCGATGGCGCCAATGATCTCGCCATGCTCGGCGAAGCGGGGCTCGGGGTGGCTTTCTACGCCAAGCCCGCCGTCGCGGCAGCAGCTCACGCACGCATCGATCATGCCGATCTGACCGCGCTGCTGTATGCGCAAGGCTACAAGCAAAGCGAGTTTGCAAGAGACTGAACCAAACCATGCGCAACCTGCTTCTCCCCTTGGGGAGAAGCTGTCTGCGAAGCAGACTGATGAGGGGTCACCCCTCACCCGGCCGCTTCGCGTCCACCCTCTCCTGCCGGGAGAGGGTCTGCAACACTCACTCGAGCGTCAGAGCCACAAAGCGCACATCGCCTTGCGCATTGGCCACAAGGAAGAGCGCCGATTTGCGGCCTGCATCCTTGAGCGCTTTCGTGCGCGCTGCAATGTCGGCGGGCTTGGTCACCGCCTCCTGATTGATCTCGACAATCGTATCGCCTGCCACGATGCGCTTTTCGGCGGCTGCCGAATTGGCCTCGACGCTGGTGACGACCACGCCCTTGACGCTCTCCTTGATGCTGAAGCGCTTGCGCGCATCGGGATCGAGCGAACCAAACTCCATGCCGAGCGCCTTTTGCACGACCGAGCGACCGGGCTTGCTTTCGTCCGTCAGGGATTTCTTCTCGAGCGAGGCCTGCTTTTCGCCGTCTTCAAGACGACCGAGCGTGACCTTGAGCGGCACTTCCTTGCCATCGCGCATGACGAGCACGTTGACTTCCTTGCCCACTGTCGTTGCCGCGACAAGCTTGGGCAGGTCGCGCGATTCCTTCACGTCCTTGCCATCAAACTTCAGGATCACGTCGCCGGCCTTGAGACCTGCGGGCTTGCCCGGGCCCTTGTCGTCGACAACGGCAACGAGCGCACCGCGCGCGGAGCCAAGCTTGAGCGATTCAGCAATCGCATCATCGACGTTCTGGATGCGCACGCCGAGCCAGCCGCGACGGGTTTCGCCGAACTGCTGCAATTGCTCGATGATGGGGGCAACCGTTGCCGAGGGCGTGGCAAAGCCAATGCCGACCGAGCCGCCCGAGGGTGACAGAATCGCCGTATTCACGCCGATGACCTCGCCCTCCATGTTGAACAAGGGCCCGCCGGAATTGCCCTTGTTGATGGAGGCATCCGTCTGGATGTAATTGTCGTAGGGGCCGCTATCGATGTTGCGATTGCGCGCGGACACAATGCCCGCCGTCACGGTGCCGCCAAGCCCGAAGGGATTGCCGACCGCCATCACCCATTGGCCGACGCGCATCTTCTCGCTGTCACCGAATTTTACAGCCTTCAGCGGCTTGTCGGGCTTCACGCGCAGCACGGCAATATCGACCTTGGCATCCTTGCCGATGATCTCGGCCTTGAGCTTCTGCCCGTCGGTGAAGATGACCGTAATGTCGTTTGCATCCGCAATGACGTGATTATTGGTGATCACGATGCCAGCGGAATCGATCACAAAGCCCGAGCCGAGCGAGCTGGAGCGGCGCTGCTGGCGCGGCGCCGGGCGCTGGCTTTCTTCGCCACCGCCACCGCCCTGCCCCTGACGGCGCTTGAAGAATTCCTCGAACAGATCGTCGAACGGCGTGCCCGGCGGGAGGTTGGGCAAGCCGACGCGCTTGTCTTCCACCGTCTGCGCGGCCGAAATATTCACCACCGCCGCGCTGACATCATCGGCGAGATCGGCAAAACTTTCGGGCGCGCTGCGCGCCTGCGCCACGACGGGGGCGAGCGGACCAAGCGCGAGGCCAACGGCCACAGCGAGAGTGACAGGACGCAGAACGAGGCTGCGCGAGGTCAAGGACATCAAATGCGAGCGGACACCCATAGGGGCCTACCTCCAGAAGTTTCGCGGTACACCCCACCGGCGGGGTCAACTTAGGTCACCATAAACAGAATGTGACGGGCACTTATGCCCGTCACGCGAAATTATGTTCAGTTTCCTCAGATGCAAGCCCGCCCGAACTAGGGCTTCGAACTAGGGCTTGGCCGCTGCCTCGGGGCGCTTGCCCGAAGGTTGGCCGAAGAAACGGAAGAAGTCCGAGGTGGGGCTGAGAATGAGGCGCGTATCGCCCGCCTTCAACCCTGTCTCGTAAGCCTGCATGGACCGGTAAAATGCGAAGAAATTAGGGTCCTGATTATAGGCTTCCGCAAAAATGCGGTTTCTTTCGCCATCGCCCTCGCCGCGCGTCTGATCGGCCTGGCGCTGCGCATCGGCGCGCAACACCACCACGTCGCGGTCGGCACGGGCGCGGATCTTCTGCGCCTGTTCGGAACCTTGAGCGCGGAATTCTGCCGCTTCACGGGCGCGTTCGGTCTTCATGCGGTCAAACACCCGCTCCGAAATCTGCCGCGGCAGATCGGCGCGACGAATGCGCACATCGATGACCTCGACGCCAATGCGTGCCGATTCCGTATTCACCAGATCGCGAATGCCAACCATCAAGGTCGAGCGGCCCTCGCGGACGATCTGGATCATGGTGGCCTCGCCCAGCACACGGCGGAGCGCGGAACTCAGCACCGAACCCAGCTGGTTGTTGGCCCGCTGGATCGTTCCCACCGTCTGATAGAAGCGCAAAGCGTCAACAATGCGGTAGCGCAGAAAAGCATCGACCTCGATGCGATTGTTGTCGGACGCCAGCACTTCCTGCTTGGGCGTTTCAAGATCGAGAATCCGGCGGTCGAGCAGCGTAACGGTCTCGATGAACGGAATCTTGGCATGCAGCCCCGGCGTGTTGACGAGCGCCCTGCCGGGGATGGGTTCGCCTAGCCGCAGCACGAGTGCCTGCTGGTTCTGGCCAATGGTGTAGAGAGAGCCGCCGCCGATCACCGCGATGATGACAAGCAGCGCGAGGGCGATCATCGGCCCCAAGGGATATTTCATCGTGCGCCTCCCTGACCGGGCTGCGGCGCCGGAGTTCCAAGCCCCTGCAACGGCAGATAGGGCACAACACCCGAGCCGCCATTCTGGTCGACGATGACCTTGTTCATGCCTTCAAGCACACGCTCCATCGTCTCGAGATAGAGACGCTCGCGCGTGACATCGGGGGCATTCACATATTGCTTGTAGACTTGGGTGAAACGCGAGGCCTGACCCTTGGCCTGGTTCACGGTCTGCTCGCGATAGCCTTCGGCCTCCTGCAGAATGCGGGCGGCATCGCCGCGTGCTTCCGGCACGACGCGATTGGCATAGGCCTCGGCCTCATTGCGCAAGCGATCAAGATCCTGCTGTGCCGCAGTCACATCGCGGAAGGCTGCAACAACCTGTTCGGGCGGATCGACAGAGAGCAATTGCACCTGCAAGATCAGCACGCCGGCCTTGTAATCGTTGAGCACCTTTTGCGTCAGCTCCTGCGCGGCCGGCTCGATGAGCTTGCGCTCGGCGGTCAGGATGCGCTGGATCTGCGTGCGGCCGACGATTTCGCGCATGACGCTTTCGGCCACCGCCTTCACCGTCTCGCGCGGTTCACGCACATTGAAGGCGAAATCTTCCGGACGCACCGGATCGATCTGCCAGATGACGCGGAATTTCACGTCGGCGATATTTTCATCGCCCGTGAGCATCAGGCTTTCTTCCGGCACGTCGATCTGCGTCTGCACATTGCCGCGGCGCGAGTCCTCGCGCGTGACAAAGCCGACTTCAATCGAATTGCGGTCCGTGACCTGAAGCTTGTTCACGGCCCCGATGGGATAGGGCCAATTGTAATTGAGGCCCGACGTGGTCTTGGACGCATAGCGGCCAAAGATCATGTTAAGGCCGGCCTCGTTGGGGCCAACGATATAGAAGCCGCTCGCCAACCAGGCCGCAACGGCCAGCGCGCCGAACACAAGGATGCCGCGCCCGCCGGAAAAGCCGCCCGGCATGGCTTGCCGCAAGCGGTCCTGGCCGCGCCGCAGAAGGTCTTCGAGGTCAGGGGGCGATCCGCCACCATTGCCACCACCGCTGGGGCCCTGCCCCCACGGCCCGCGCGGGCCGGGTTTCCAGGGACCGCCGCCGGTCTGATTATTCCACGGCATGAAAATCCTCTCCTATGGCGGTGCGCGGCGCCGGACAGGTCCGGTCCACTCCACGCACTCCTGTGTTCAGCTAAGCACGGGCACCGCGCATTTCAACGCGTCGCTCCGCTCTTTGTGATGCGATCATAAGTGACAAAGGCATAATCGGCCTCATCGCCGGCCGCCAAATCGCGTTTGTGGGCCACGCGGCCCCTCTCTTGCCAATGGGCGGGGTCAAGCGGGGGAAAGTGCGTGTCGCCCTTTGGCGCGAGGTCGACCTCGGTCAGCTCGACCCGCGCCGCCTGGTCCAGCGTCTGGCGGTAGATCTCGCCACCGCCCACCACCGCGATCTCGGGCGCGCCGAGCCGCACGGCTGCGGCCTGGCCGAGCAGCAGCGCCGTCTCGATATCATTGGCCACCATCACGCCGACGGGCTGGTAGCTGGAGTCACGCGACACAACGATGGTTTCGCGACCGGGTAGCGGCCGGCCAATCGAATCATAGGTCTTGCGGCCCATGATCATGGGGTGGCCCATGGTGATGGCCTTGAAATGACGCATGTCGCCGGAGAGCTTCCACAGCAGGCGGTTATCCGAGCCGATGACGCGATTGCGCGCCACCGCGACAATGAGCACGAGCGGCAGAGGCTGATCGGACATGGGCTGGTCGGACATGGGCTGGTCGGACATGGGGCGTCCTCCTTAAACAGCCACCGGCGCGCGGATGGCCGGGTGGGGATCGTAGCCCTCGATCGCAATATGTTCAAAGCGGAAGTCAAACAGCGAGGTCACGGCAGGATCGAGCACAAGCCTTGGCAGGGCGCGCGGGGCGCGCGCGAGCAGTTCCTGCGTCTGCTCCATATGGTTCAGGTAGAGATGGGCGTCGCCAAAAGTATGCACGAAATCGCCGGGCTGGAGCCCCGTCACCTGCGCGACCATCTGGGTCAGCAGCGCATAGCTGGCGATATTGAAGGGCACTCCGAGGAAGACATCGGCCGAGCGCTGGTAGAGCTGGCAGGAGAGCTTGCCGTCCGCCACATAGAACTGGAACAGGCAATGGCAGGGCGCGAGCTTCATCTTGTCGAGATCGGCGACATTCCAGGCCGAGATGACGAGACGGCGCGAATCGGGATTGCGGCGGATTTCCTCGATCAGCCAGGAGATCTGGTCGCGCGTGCCGCCATCGGGCGTCGCCCAGGATCGCCATTGCTTTCCATAGACAGGGCCAAGATCGCCATTGGCGTCGGCCCATTCGTCCCAGATCGAGACCTTGTTGTCGCTCAGATATTTGATGTTGGTGTCGCCGGCCAGAAACCAGAGCAATTCATGGATGATCGAGCGCAGATGCAGCTTCTTGGTCGTGACCAGCGGAAAGCCCTCGGCGAGATCGAAGCGCATCTGATGGCCAAACACCGACCTCGTGCCCGTGCCCGTGCGGTCAGATTTGGTCACACCCTCGCTCAGGATGCGGCGGATCAGCTCATGGTACTGGCGCATGTCGCACTTCGATTTTTCTCAGGGCCCCAGGCGGCCGATGCCGCTCGCGCGCCGAACCTACCCCCAAGAGCACAACTTGCGAAAGGCTCCCCCGGCATAAGCCATTGGAAAAGCCAAGATGGCGTTTCCGGTGGCTTTCCGTGGCGCGCCCCTTTCCCCGGACGCTGCGAACCCCTATATACACTTTGCCGTCGCAAGACGGATATGGCGATAAACGGACTCCGAAATAAACCATCCGGACCCGGGGGCGGTACCCGGCGCCTCCACCCCAGCCTGTCGGCAACGGCAGTCTGCGGCGGGGGCGAAACAGGATCGACGGGGGCGTAAAGGGTGCTCTTTCGCTCGGCATGATACCACCGATATCGGGTCAAAACTTATAGTTGCCAATGACAACTATGCTCCGATGGCTGTCGCCGCGTAAGCGGTGCCGGTATTGGGAATCAAGCCCTAGGGGGTTGCACTTCTAGGCGGGGTTCGGAGGCACCTGGCAACAGAAGCCTCCACTTTCGCTTGCTTTGGAATCCGGTGAATGGCCAACGATCTCATCCGTTATGATCTTCTCGTCCAGGACGCACTGCGCGGAGTCGTTCGCAGAGTGCTTGGCGAAGTGGCCAAGGAAGGCCTGCCGGGCGATCATCATTTCTTCATCACCTTCCACACAGGTGCGCCGGGCGTGCGCCTGTCGGCCCATATGCGGGCGCAATATCCCGACCTGATGACGATCATCCTCCAGCACCAGTTCTGGGATCTCGCCGTCAGCGAGAACCATTTCGAGGTTGGCCTGTCGTTCCGCAACATCCCCGAGCGTCTGCTCGTGCCCTTCGATGCGGTGACTGATTTCGTCGACCCGTCCGTGCAATTCGCGCTGAAATTCGAGGTCCAGGAGCCGGCCCTTGAAGAGGGCGCGAATGATCTCGAGCCTGTTGCCACACATGCGCCCGTCGCGCTGGCCGCCGTACCGGCCTCCGCCGAAGCGCCGAAAGCCAAGGCCCGCAAGGACGCCGATGGCGAGGCCGAGCCGGCAAGGGCCCAAGCCCCCGTCGTGCTGCCGCCTGATGCCGAGCCCGGCAAAGTCGTCTCCATCGACGCTTTCCGCAAAAAGAATTGAAAGCCGCGCGTGGCCGAGATCATCAATCTCCGCCAGGCGCGCAAGCAGGCCAAGCGCGCAGATGCCGCGCGGGCGGCTGAGGTCAATCGCGTGGCCTTCGGCCGCACGAAAGGCGAGCGCACCCTTTCCGAAAAGGAAAAGGCCCTGGCAGAGCGCAAGCTTGAGGGCCATCTGCTGCGCGCCGCTGCCCCCCCCGCAAAAGACGGCGACGCATGAGCAACACGCCGATCCGCGTCGTGAAACATTCGCTGGTGATCGCGGGCCATCGCACCTCGATCTCGCTCGAAGACGCCTTCTGGTCCGAGTTGAAAACCTATGCCGCCGAACGCGGCCTCTCGCTCGCAGCTCTTGTCGCCGAGATTGACGGCACGCGCGGGCCAGCCAATCTCTCCTCCGCCATCAGGGTCGCCATTCTCGAGCGCCTGCGCGCCCGCGCTCAATAAAGACCGGTCGCCAGCGGATCGCCCGGTTGCGGGCGCTGGGGCGGCAGCGGCGCGGGCTGAGTGGCGCGCAGGGCGTCTTCCGCCCGCTGTTTCAAAACCTCCAAAGCCCGACGCTGACGACGCTCGCGCTCGATCCGCGCCGCTTCCTCGGCTGGCAGATTTTCCATGAAGCGCCCGAGGGCATCGGTTGCGGAGGGAGGCATGGTGCGCAGGCGCTCCTCTTCCAGCTCGCGGCGGTGCTGTTCCTCCAGAAAGGCGGCCACTTCGCGCTCGCGCCGTCGCATGAAATCGAGGGCTTTTGCGCGGCGGTTGAAGGCAGCGCGCTCGCGAATATCGGCCTCCAGCGCCTCGACCCGCGCCGATTCGCGGGTGATGGCGCGGGCCGACAGGGCGTTAAGCAGCGGCACGGCCTCCACGACACGCTGGGCCGCGCCGCCCTTGGCCTGCCAGACAAGCGTGGCCGATGGCGGGGAACCCGACCAGTCCGGGGGCATGTGCGCGGCGCTCAGCAGCAGCCGCGCCTGTGTGGAGCGATCACGCAAATCATGGGTGAGTTCGAGCCGCACGGTTGGGGCCAGATCCTTGCCCGTGAGCCGCAACACGCCTGCGGCAAGGGAGGCTTCAAACGCTCCGCGCTCGAGCGCCAAGGGCGCGCGATCAAATTCACGCGCAAGATTGGCGCGCATCTCCTGCTCGTTGAGGCCGCCCTCCCCGCGCTCGCTCGCCTCGACGATCCGCGCGATGGCCGCAGGATCGGCATTGGCAATGGCCAGCGGCGCGATCTGGACGGACCCGCTGCCGGCAAGGCCTGCAACCAGGGCGCCGTAGCTCTGTCCGGTCGATGTGAAATCAAGATGGCCCGTTGCAAGGCCAGCCACCGGGCCCGCCGGCATGTCGACGCCCGTAAGATCGAGACCGCCAGACAGCGACGCGCTGGCGGCGTCACGCCGGAAGGTCATCTGCCCGCCGATCTTGCCCTGCCCCAATTGCATATTGGCATTTTCGATCGCGACAATGCCCGGCGCGATGCGCAAATCGAAAGCTGCGTTGCGGGCAATTGTCTCGCCGGAGAGTTCAAAGCGTCCCGCTTCGATGCGCAGATCGACACGCGGGGGATCGGCAAGGCCCGGCGCAAAACGCTGCTCGGGCCAGAGCGCGCCGGGCTTCGGATTGGCCATCGGCCCCAAAGCCAGCGAAGCCAGGACCGGCAATGCGAGACGATCAATCGTGAGGTCGCCACCCCAGCGCCGCGCATCGCCTTCGGGCACGCCGCGCAACGCGCCATTCACGAAAGTGCCTGCCACAAGGCCTGCAACATTATTGAACGCGAGCGTGCCGCCAGCCAGCGCCAGATTGGCCAAGCCCTCGACGGGCAGGCTTGCATTGCCATCGGGCAGGACCAGCGCCAGCATGCGCAACAGCGGCGTGGCGTCGGGGCTGCGCAGACGCAACGCGCCCGCCAACTGCGGCGATTCGAAGGGACCAGCAACGCGCCCCTCAAAACCGACATCGCTGCGCGCGGCGTTGAGGTCCACACTTGTCTCGAACCCTTTTGCGAGGGTGCCTTTCGCGCGCAGTTGCAGGCGCGCCGCGCCATTGCCTGCCAGCGGCAGCGTATCGAAGCCGAGCTGGCGCAGCAGCATGACCGCATCAGGATTATCGGCCTGCGCCGACACATCCGTCGCCTCGGGTGCGGCTTGCGCGGACAACGCGAGTCTTGTGCCGCGCGCCGTGCCTTCAATGCGCAGTTCCTTGAGCAACAGACCCGCCTCGCCATCCTGGCCGCGCACCGCAAGGCTCAGGCGAGCGGGCGAGAGGGCGGTGGCGCGACGCGCGAATGAATCGGCGAGCGCGCCCGGCGCGATGCGCTGAAGCAGCCCCGCCAGATCGCCAAGGCGCGCCGCATCGACCCGCGCATCCAGATGCGCACGACCGGCGTCGATCACACCACTGGCTGCCAGATTCGCGCCCCCGACATTGTCGATGGCGAATCTTTCAAGCCGGACGCTCGTCGCGTCCTTGACGAGTTTCAGCGCGATATGGCCGGAATCGACAAAATCCGCGCCAAAGCGCGCCAGCCGGACGGCGCGCGCATCCAGCGCCAGCGACAGATCCATATCGGCAGCAAGCCGCGCGGGGCCCGCCAGTTCCGGCAATCCATCAAGATCGAGCGCGTCCGAGGTGAGGTCTGCAAAGAGCCGCGCTTTTTCGAGGCCAACGGCGCGCGTGAAGGCCATGGTTCCCACGAGCTCGGATCGATCGAGCCGAAGTTTCATTCTGCGCACAAGTGCGCCAGCCGCCGACATTTCGACATCGCCCGCCAGATCGAGCGCGCGAAAGGGAAGATCGCGCAAATGCTGCGCCGCATCCGGCAAGGTCAGCGCCAGCCAATCCGAAAAACGCGCAAGGTCGCGCGCCGCAAATTCCGCATGGCCCCGGAAGGCCGCCGCAGCGCCGGTTTCGACCGCGCCATCGAGCATCAGAGTCGAGCGCGCCGGGCCCGAGCCCGAGAGTTTGACGAGCGGCGCGGCGCCTGCGGCAAGGCTGAGATCCGCGCGAACCTCACTCAGCGTTTCCCCCGCAAGCACGGCGGCGGGCGAGGTCAGCGTGAGCTGGAGGGGCGCGGGCAAGCGCTCGGAAAGCGCTGGATCGGCCAAAGCCGCAGCCACCAGCGAGGCGACGCGCGCGCCAGCGGGTGCGGCAGCGCCGGGCTTTGCGCCCGGGCTGAAGAGGCGATCTAGATCAAGCTGGCGGGCATTGAATTGCGCGCGCACCTTGGGCGCAGGCGCAAGAGCGAGTATGACCTCGCCCGAGGCCGCAATGGCGCGCTCTTCATCGCCCGCGCGCAAATCGGCCGACAGCAGGCTCGCGCCTGCCACATCGGCCTTGAGCAGGCCCGCCAGTCGCCAGGGGACGCTGGCGCCGGCAATCGCGCTCGTTGCCGAGAAAGCGCCCGTCCCCTCGAAGGAGGCGCGCGCCCCTGCGCCCTCGGCGGCAAAGGCGAGCGCGCCTTCGAGCTCGGCGCGCGGCCCCAGCACGCTCTCGTCCACAATCGCCTTTAGGCGCAGCCGGTCACCCTCGATCGGGCCGGTGGTGAAGCGATATTTCACAGGCTCCGCGCCGATGCGCACGAGGCCAGAACCCTTGAAGGGACCGATGAGCGAAGAAGCCTCGCCGACAAAATCCAATCCACCCAGCACGATGGGCGTCTTGTCGGGCAGCTGGAGCACCAGCGCGCCGTCCCTCAAAGTGATGTGCTCCACCTGCACGCCCGAGGGCGCGAAATTGGGCATGTGCGGCAGGACGAGACTGCCATCGGAGAGCCGCGACACCGAGAGGCGAGGCCGCTCCAGCTCCGCGTCGGTAAACCGCAATTCCCCGCGCAACAGCGAGGCCACCGCAAGCTCAAGCCGCAGGCGTTCCACATCGAGCACCGGCCCGTCCGGACGGCTTCCCGAAACATGGACTGCGGCCAGCGAGAGTCTGGGCACAGGCAGGAGCTTCAGATCGATTGCCCCGCCCACCTGCACATGCGCGCCGCTGACGCGCGACAATTCCGATTCGACCCAGGCGCGATGCGCCGTCCAGTTGACCAGCCACGGCCCGACAAGGGCAATTGTCAGGATCAAGATCACGGCCGAGGCCAGAATGGTCAGGAAATCACGCAAGAGGACCAGAATCTCCGGGAACTGACGTAGAAGGCAAGGACATCATAACCGATTTTGTTACGCTTCGTGGACAGGCTTGCAGAGGATCTTCTATCCCCGCCGAGGCTGGGTTACATCTGAGGCCATGACGCAGCAGCAGAGCCCCGACCAGATCCGCCGTGCCGCCCGCCTTGAGGAGGCGCGCGCCGAACATCAGCGCCTCGCCGCCGAGGTGGCCGCACACGATATCGCCTACCACCAGCAGGATGCACCTCTCATTTCCGATGCCGCCTATGACGCCCTGCGTCGGCGGCTGGATTCGCTTGAGGCCCGGTTTCCCGAACTCGCCACGCCCGAATCCCGCCCGCGCATTGGCGCAGCCCCTTCGGAAAAATTCGCCAAGGTGCGCCACGCCGTGCCCATGCTCTCGCTCGGCAACGTCTTTGCGCCAGAGGAGGCGGAGGAATTCGTCGCCCGCGTGCGCCGCTTTCTGGGCCTGCCGGAAGATGCGCCGCTTGGCATCACTGCCGAACCCAAGATCGACGGCCTCTCCTGCTCCTTGCGCTACATCGACGGCGAACTCGTGCAGGCAGCGACCCGCGGCGACGGATTCGAGGGCGAGGATGTGACGGCCAATGTCCGCACCATTCGCGAGATCCCGCAGCGGCTGGTGGGCGAAAATGTACCCGCCATCTGCGAGGTGCGCGGCGAAGTATACATGACCAAGCAGGATTTTGCCGCGCTCAACGAACGCCAGTTGCAGGCAGGCAAGCCGCCCTTCGCCAATCCGCGCAATTCGGCGGCGGGCAGCCTGCGCCAGCTCGATTCCGCAATCACCGCGCAGCGCCCGCTGCATTTCTTCGCCTATGCCTGGGGCGAAATGAGCGCCATGCCCGCGCAAACGCAATTTGGCATGATCGCCGCATTCAAGGCCTTCGGTTTTCAGGTGAACCCGCTCACAACGCTATGCACCTCGGCGGAAGAATTGCTCGCCCATTGGCGGCTGATCGAAATCCAGCGCGCGACGCTTGGCTATGACATCGATGGCGTCGTCTACAAGGTTGACGATCTCGACTTGCAGCGCCGCCTCGGCTTTGTCTCGCGCGCGCCACGCTGGGCGGTGGCGCATAAATTTGCCGCTGAAAAAGCCACGACCATTTTGCGCGACATTGAAATTCAGGTCGGCCGCACAGGCGCTTTGACGCCGGTTGCCAAACTTGAGCCCGTCACGGTTGGCGGCGTCGTCGTGTCCAGTGCAACGCTGCACAATGAAGACGAGATCGCGCGCAAGGATGTGCGCATCGGCGACACGATCATCATCCAGCGCGCGGGCGACGTGATCCCCCAGATCCTGGGTCCGGTGGCAGAAAAGCGGCCTGCGGATGCAAAGCCCTATGCATTTCCCCACGTCTGCCCCGCCTGCGGCTCGGTCGCCGTGCGCGAAGTCGACGCCAAGGGCGAGGTCGATGCTGTACGCCGTTGCACTGGCGGCCTCGTCTGTCCCGCTCAGTCGGTGGAGCGGCTGAAGCATTTCTGCTCGCGCAACGCGCTCGACATCGAGGGACTGGGCGACCGCCAGATCGAACTCTTCCACACCGAAGGTCTGGTCATGTCACCGGCGGATATTTTCACGCTCGAAGCGCGTGACAAACGCGCGATGAAAAAGCTCAAGGACCGCGAGGGTTTTGGCGAAACCTCCGTGCGCAATCTCTTCGCCGCCATCAATGCGCGCCGCAATGTGCCGCTCAATCGTTTCATCTTCGGGCTCGGCATGCGCCATGTCGGCGAGACCAACGCTCGCCGCCTCGCCCGCCATTTCGGCACCTTCGAAGCCCTGCGCGAAACAGGCCGCGCGGCAAGCGACCCCGATTCCGAGGCCCGCACCGAACTCAACGGCATCGAGGGCGTCGGCGATGTCGTGGCAGAGGCGGTCGCGGATTTCTTCGCCGAAAAACACAATGAAGACGTGCTCGACTCCTTGCTGAACGAGGTCAGCCCCGAGCCGATGGAAGCGGTGCAGACCTCATCCCCGGTCGCAGGCAAGACCATCGTCTTCACCGGCGCACTCGAGCGCATGACGCGCGAAGAGGCCAAGGCACAGGCCGAACGACTGGGCGCAAAAGTCTCGGGCTCGGTGTCGAAAAAGACCGATCTCGTGGTGGCGGGGCCAGGTGCCGGCAGCAAGCTCGCCAAGGCCGAGGAATTCGGAATCGAAGTCATCAGCGAAGACGAATGGCTGACCCGCGTTGCGGGGTAAAAAACCCTCTCCCTTGGGAGAGGGCGGACTCGGGGGCAAAGCCCCGAGTCGGGTGAGGGGTAGGCTCGTCACCCTCAGGCGCAAGCCCCTCATCCGCCCGCTTTGCGGGCACCTTCTCCCTCGGGGAGAAGGTTTGCCTGCAACTCAGATCTTCACTGTCGCCTCTTTCAGCCAACGCTTGGTCGGCGCATCAAGGAGCGGCGAAAGCTCCTTGCGCGCGCGCGCGTGATAGGCGTTGAGCCAGCTCTTTTCCTCGACGCTCAGCAGTTTCACATCCACCAGCGCGAGATCGATGGGTGCGAGAGTCAGCGTTTCAAAATCGAGCATGTCGCGTTCAGCCCCATTTACATAGGCCTTTTGCACGACAATCAGATTCTCGATGCGGATGCCCCATGCGCCGGCTTTGTAATAGCCGGGTTCATTCGACAAGATCATGCCGGGCTCAAGCGCCGTCATGCCCATTTTCGAAATGCGCTGGGGCCCTTCATGCACCGAGAGATAGGAGCCGACGCCATGGCCCGTGCCGTGATCGAAATCGAGCCCTGCCTGCCACAGCGGCACACGCGCCAGCGCATCGATCTGCGCGCCCGATGTGCCCTTGGGAAAGATCGCACGCGCAATGGCGATGTGGCCCTTGAGCACGCGCGTGAAACGGTCGCGCATCTCTGCACTCGGGCGACCGACAGCAAGCGTGCGCGTGATATCGGTCGTGCCGTCCTCATATTGTGCGCCGGAATCGATCAGGAACATGCCCTTGGCGATGGTGCGGTTGGAGGCTTCGCTCACGCGATAATGCGGCAGGGCGGAATTGGGACCAGCGCCTGAAATCGAGGGAAAGGATACGTCCTTCAATTTTCCGGTCTCGCGACGAAAGGTCTCAAGCGCCTGCGCCGCAGCAATTTCTGTAAGCTTTCCGCCCTTCGAGGCCTGTGCGAACCAGGCAAGAAAACGCGTCATCGCAACGCCATCGCGCAAATGGGCAGCGCGCGCGCCTTTCAATTCGGCACTATTTTTGCGCGCTTTCATCAGCGCGATCGGATCGACCCCGAGATCGGCCGTGCCGCCCGCGCCCTCCAGCGCATGCACGAGTTTGGCGGACGCTGTGCTTGCATCAAAGCGCAGGCGCAGGCCTTCCTCGCCCATGGTTGCGAGATCGCGCGCAAGCTGCGCGGGCTCGGCAATATCGGCGAGGCTTTCAAGCGCGGCGCGCACAGCTGCATCAAGCTTGCGGGGCTCAACATAAAGCACCGGGCGGCGGCCCTTGGCGATGAGCGCAAAGGCCAAAGGCAGCGGTGTATGCGCGACATCCTGCCCGCGAATGTTGAACGCCCAGGCGACCGCATGGGGATCGCTGACGACCAGCCCGTCGACGCGCGTCAGCGCCTCGCCGATCCGCTTCAATTTGCGTGCCGCATTTTCGCCCGCAAAGCGCTTGGGGTGCAGGCGCACCGGCGCGAGCGGGGCTTGGGGCCTGTCCGCCCAGACGGCATCGAGCGGATTGTCCTCGACCCCAACCAGCACAGCCCCGGCATTGGTTGCAGCCTCTTTCAGCCGCCGTACCTGGCCCGGCGTATGGAGGGCTGGATCATAGCCAATGCGCTCGGCCTTGCTGGCATGGGCCTCGATCCATGCCTCCGGGCTCGTCTGGGCAATGGCAACGGGCGTGAAGACCCTCACATCCACCTGCTCGCGCACCTGGATCGTGTAGCGCCCATCGATGAACACGCCGGCCCGATCGCCAAGCACGATGGCAAGCCCCGCAGACCCGGTAAAACCAGTCAGCCAGGCCAGACGCTCGGCGCCCGGCGGCACATATTCGTTTTGCTGCTCATCGGCGCGCGGCACGATGAAGCCTTGCAGGCCACGCTTGCGCAATTCCTCGCGCAAAAGGCCAAGACGCGCGCCCCCCTGCGAAGGGTCGGCGGTTTCGGTGAAGGATTGAAAGAGGCTCTCGAACATGGGCGCGAGATTAGGCGCTCGCGCTTTTCTCCGCAATCGCGCCAGCCAGCCTCAGAGCGGCCGGGGCGCCGCGCCGCCGCGCGCCATCAGCAAGGTCGCCCAGCCCTCGATATCGCCCCGACGCTTGAGCGCGAAGCCCTGCGCGCCATAGGCCGAGAGAACGCCCGGCACATCGCGCCCCAGAAGCCCGGAGAGGATAAGCTCGCCACCCGTATCGCACAGGCGAGCGAGATCTGGCGCAAGCTGGCGCAAAGGCCGCGCCAGAATATTTCCGAAAATGAGGTCGTAGGGCCCGCCATTGCGCAGCGCCGGATGGGTTGCGCCACGCGCCACCACCGGGCGCATCCATGGGCCAGCGCCATTGAGCACGGCATTGGAGCGCGCCGCATCGACGGAAATCGGATCGATATCGCCGGCTGCCACGCTCTGGTGCAGCGCGCGCGCCGCCGCCATGGCAAGCACGCCCGTGCCGGTGCCGACATCGAGAATGCGGCGCGGACGGCGCTGTTTCAGCACGGCATCGAGCATCAGCAGACAGCCGCGCGTCGTGCCATGGTGGCCAGTGCCAAATGCCAGCGCAGCCTCGATTTCGAGCGCGATTTCATGCGTGCGCACGCGCTGGCGATCATGCGAGCCATGCACGAGGAAGCGCCCGGCGCGCACAGGCGCAAGGCCCTCCAGCGCGCTCTTGACCCAATCCTGCTCGGCCACGCGGCCAAACTCGGCCTTGGCCGCAAGCTCATGGCCGCAAACACAGGCGATCAGCTCGCGCACATTGTCCTCGTCCGGCGCTTCGCCGAAATAGACCTCGACGACCCAGGGCCCCTGGTTCCAGTCGCGCGTGTTGGTTTCAAGCTCGAAAGCGGCGGCGGCCGTTTCGGCGGGGTCGAAGGTCTCGACCACGAGATCGGCAATTTGGCGCGCGATCTCCTCCTCGGTGACGAGGCGCATGAGATGGGCGGCATTGTTGGGGGGCAGACCTTCAAGCATGGTCGCGTGACTAGCATGGGCGGCGCGCGAAGTCATGAGGGATAAGGTCGCTGGGGGCTCGGGCGCAAAAAGCCTTCGCAGGCAGGCCCCGCGGGCCTATGGTTGCGCCATGCGCCTTGTCACGCCGTTCGCCCTGATCCTCCTCGCCACCGCAGCGCTCGCCGACGAGCCGCGCGCCCCCGACATGCCCGCGCCTGCGCAAGCGCCCCATGTAAGTTTCTACGGGCGCACCAACGCGGCGTGCCTGGAATGGACCGACAGCTGCCAGATCTGCATGCGGATTCCCGAAGACGGCAAGCTCGGGCCAACCCATTGCTCGACACCCGGCATCGCCTGCACACCAAGCGCCATCACCTGCCTGCGGCCTTGAGCGGCTGCGGCTTGCGCAACGGGTTGGTTGGGCTAAACTTGTTTCATTACTCTTTGGCCTTTTTCAGATGCACTTCATTCGCAATAGTCGGGAGATCATCGCTCGCCTGCAGGCGGAAGGGTGGATTCTGAGGCGGACGTCAGGTTCCCATCATCATTTCAGCAAAGCTTTTGTTGCGACCATCGTAACCGTGCCGCACCCGAGGAAAGACCTGCCCCTCGGGACCGTGCGCTCCATCTATCGCCAGGCAGGCTGGTTGTGAGGCAATCGCGGTGAAACCCTATATCGGCCTGGTCTCGAAAGAACCCGACAGCGCCTATGGCGTCGTCTTTCCGGATGCGCCGGGATGCTTTTCGGCGGCTGACGACCTCGACAGCGTTTTTGCGATGGCCGCGGAAGCTTTGACCGGTTGGACGGAATTGATGCGGCTAGATGGACATACCATTCCGCCCTGCCGCGAACTTCATGAATTGCAGGCGGATGCGAGCCTGGACGAACTCTGGCGCGACGCAGTTCTGGTCATAGCCGTTCCCGCTCCCGAACAGACGAGTGAGACGCGGGCTGCCTGAAATCCGGGCCGCTCAGCCTCTACCAGATGAAATCTCGCGACCCCCACCCCGCTCGCCTTCGGCGAGTCGTCCCTCCCCACAGGGGGGAGGGAATTGAGGTTGCATATGCCATCTGATCCCCCGCCCCCTTGTGGGGAGGGGTTAGGGGTGGGGGTCGCGCCACAACTCCTGGCTAAATGAGCTTCCCTGCGCAGAAACCGCTGCTCGATTCACAACGCCTGTACGAAGCCCTCCAGCACCATCTTGCGGCCGGCCTTGTCGAACTCGACGGTCAGTTTGTTGCCGTCTACCAGCATAATCGTGCCGTTGCCGAATTTGAGATGGAAGACGCGCACGCCTTTCGTGTAGCCCGACGCGGCTGAGGATTTTGCGACAAGCTCGCCCTCGATGACGCTTGGCTTGCGCGCGCCCGCCCCCTGCCCCCATTGGCTCGCACGCGCCTGAAAGCCGCCGGTATTGGCAGCGCCTGCAGGGGGCTCTTGCGTGCGGCGCTGTTGCGCGCGTTGCCAGCCCGGCGTCCCGTAGGAGGATTCATAGGTGTCCATGGTCGCGAAACGCGATTGCGCATAGCCGCCGTAATTGCCGCCGGGCGCTTCCACCACATCGACATGGGCGGTTGGCAATTCATCGAGAAAGCGTGAGGGAATGGTTGTCTGCCAGAGGCCATGAATGCGGCGGTTGGTGGCAAAGAAAATCCGCGCCCGACGCTTGGCACGCGTGATGCCGACATAGGCCAGACGCCGCTCTTCCTCGAGTCCCGCACGACCGCTCTCATCGAGCGAGCGCTGGTGGGGAAACAGCCCCTCTTCCCAGCCCGGCAGATAGACGGTCTCGAATTCGAGACCCTTGGCGGCATGGAGCGTCATGATCGAGACGCGCGCGCCCCCGCCCTTGCTGTCAGCATCCATCACCAGCGACACATGTTCGAGGAAGGATCCCATATCCGGGAATTCTTCCATGGAGCGCACGAGTTCCTTGAGGTTTTCAAGGCGTCCGGCGGCTTCCGCCGTGCGGTCCTTCTGCCACATGTCGGTGTAGCCAGACTCTTCCAGAATGGTCTGCGCCACTTCGTGATGGGGCATGTTTTCAACCAGAGCCGACCAGCGCGAGAAGGCGGAGGTCAGATCGCGCAAGGTCTGGCGCGGCTTGGGCTTCAGCTCGTCTGTTTCCACAAGCACGCGCGCGGCTTGCAGCATCGGCACATTCTGGCGGCGCGCATAATCATGCACCTGCTGCATGGTTGCGTCACCCAGCCCGCGCTTGGGCACATTGGCGATGCGCTCAAAGGCGAGATCATCAGCAGGCTGCGTCACGCAGCGCAGATAGGCCAGCGCATCGCGGATTTCCGCACGCTCGTAAAAGCGCGGACCGCCGATGACGCGATAGGGCAAGCCAAGCGTGATGAAACGCTCTTCAAATTCGCGCATCTGGAACGACGCGCGCACAAGAATCGCGACTTCATCAAGCGACTGGCCCTTGCGCTGCAATTGCTCGATGTCTTCGCCAATCGTGCGGGCTTCTTCTTCGGAGTCCCACACGCCCGTGACGGCGGGGCGTTCGCCCTCCTCGCCATCGGTAAACAGCGTCTTGCCGAGCCTGCCTTCATTATGCGCGATGAGATGGGCGGCTGCGGCCAGAATATGCCCGGTCGAGCGATAATTGCGCTCAAGACGCACGACGACAGCGCCCGGAAAATCCTTCTCGAAGCGCAGGATATTGTCGACCTCCGCGCCGCGCCAGCCGTAGATCGACTGATCGTCATCGCCCACGCAGCAGACATTCTGCGATTGCTTGGCGCCCGAGGGCTGCGCGAGCAGGCGCAGCCAGAGATATTGGATCGTATTCGTGTCCTGATATTCGTCGACGAGAATATAGCGGAAGCGCTCCTGATATTGGCGCAGCACATCCGGGTTTTCGCGAAAGAGCCGCACGGCCTCCAAAAGAAGATCGCCGAAATCAGCTGCGTTCAGCGTTTTCAGACGGTCCTGATAGGCGCGATAGAGAAGCGCGCCCTTGCCGTTGGCAAAAGCAGCACCCTCGCCCGCAGGCACGCGCGCGGGATCAAGCCCGCGGTTCTTCCAGGAATCGATCTGCTGGGCGAGTGCGCGCGCAGGCCAGCGCTTTTCGTCAATATCTTCGGACTTGAGCACCTGCTTCAGGAGACGGATCTGATCGTCCGTATCCAGAATGGTGAATTGCGATTTCAGCCCGACGAGTTCGGCATGGCGGCGCAGGATTTTCGTTGAGATCGAATGGAACGTACCAAGCCAGGGCATGCCCTCGCCCGCGGGCCCCGCAAGCGCGGCAATGCGCTCCTTCATCTCGCGGGCGGCCTTGTTGGTGAAGGTGACCGAGAGAATTTCCTGCGCGCGCGCGCGCCCTGTCGCCAGAATATGCGCGATGCGAGTTGTCAGCACGCGCGTCTTGCCGGTGCCAGCGCCCGCCAGCACCAGCACGGGGCCATCGATGGCCTCCACCGCTGCGCGCTGCTCGGGATTGAGCACCGACAGGTAATCGACGCCGCGCACAACGGCCTGTGCCTGCGCGCGGGCGGCAAGCCCGCCCTCTTTCGGCCGATACGTCAGATCCTCATGATCGCCGCGCTTGGGGCGCGGCGGCGGATCGTCGGCAAATTCAAGGCTGAAAGGATCGGACACGGAGCAGCTTTCAAGATCGGGATGCGACGACGCGCCTGCGCTCGCCATCCCGGAACAAAATGAGAATCATTTGGGGCCAATCTGCGACCAGACCGATGATTTGTCGATTCGCCGCCAAGCCGTGCAAGGTAAAAGCTGAACCGGCGCGCACTCTCTTACGTAGGCTTTTCACACGTTCAGAAAAGGGGTTGCGGCATGATGGTCTCGCTGGTTCTTGCGCTTGGGGCCCTGCTCTGGTTTGGCGGCTGCGCTGCCCCGCCTGTGCTGGACGCAAGCGCCACCACAAAACCCTTCGTGCCCGAACAATTCTTTGTCGGTAAAACGCTCGCGAGCGGCGAATTCGTCAATACGATCGATGGCAGCAAGCGCAGCCTGACTGCCGTCATCAAAGGCCGCTTCGATGGCAAGGCGCTGACGCTCGTCGAGGATTTTACCTATTCGGACGGTGAGCGCGACCGCAAGACCTGGGTTCTGACCAAGACAGGCCCCACCACCTACAGCGGGACGCGTGAGGATGTGATCGGCACGGCAGATGGTCGCCTCGACGGGCCGCTCTTCCGGCTGACCTATATGGCAAATGTGAAGACGAAGAGCTCGTCCTACGATCTCACCTTCGACGATGTGCTGGGCCTCCAGCAAGACGGCAGTGTGCTCAACCGCGCCATCGTCTCGAAATATGGTTTCAAGATCGGCGAAGTGACCCTGCGGATCAGCCGGCGCCCTGCAACAGCTTCCCTGCGGCTGCCCGCGCCTCGTCCGTGATGGTTGCGCCCGCCAGCATGCGGGCGATTTCTTCCTGACGCTGAGCCTTGGCAAGGGGTTCCACGCGGGTCGCAACCCGCTTGCCCTTGTCAGCCTCACCCTTGGCGATGCGGAAATGGCCAATAGCGCGGGCTGCAACCTGCGGCGCATGGGTGACGGCAAGCACCTGCACTTCGTCCGACAGCCGCGCGAGCCGCTGACCGATGGCATCCGCCACCGCGCCGCCAACACCGGTGTCGATCTCGTCGAACACCAGGGTCGGGGCTGAGCCACGGTCCGCCAGCACGACTTTGAGCGCCAGCATGAAGCGCGCGAGTTCGCCGCCAGACGCCACTTTCATCATAGGCCCGGCGCGCGTGCCGGGATTGGTCTGCACCCAGAATTCAACGCGATCGATTCCATCTGCGCCGGGCTCGGCCGGGTTGCTCTCGATCTGCGTGGTGAAGCGGGCGCGCTCCAGCTTGAGGGGCGCCAGCTCGGCATTGACCGCCTTGTCGAGCCCGGATGCCGCGGCAATGCGCGCCTTGGACAGGCTGGCTGCCGCGCCATTATAGCGGCGCACGGCCTCGGCAACGGACGCCGTGAGGGCGACAAGGCGCGCCTCGCCCGCATCGAGCGCCGCAAGGTCGGTCGCGAAACGCTCGGCGAGCGTGCCCAAGGCGTCGGCCGGAACATTATATTTGCGTGCGGCGGCGCGCAGGGCAAAGAGCCGCTCCTCGACGTTTTCAAGCACGCGCGGATCGTAGCGCGAATCGCGCAAGGCCTGATCGACCGTCTGTGCGGCAAGATCGAGCGCATCGAGCGCGCTCGAGAGCGCCTTCACGGAGGGTTCGATCAAGTCAGGAGCCTGGGCCGCCCGGCGCTCGAGCCGGCGCATGGTCGCGGAAATGGCCGCGATCGGGGAATGTTCCCCCGAAAGCGAATCATTGGCGTCGCGCAATTCGCTTGCGACCTTTTCCGCCTGCATCATCGTCGTGCGTTTGCCGGCGAGCTCTTCTTCTTCCTTGGCCTGCGGGGCAAGCTTGGTCAATTCGGCATGGGCATGGCGCAGATAATCGCCATCGGCACGCACGCGCGCCATGCGCTCTTCTTCGGCCGCCAGCTCGGTGCGCGCCTTGCGCAAGTCGGCAAAGGCGCTGCGCACGCCATCGGCCTGCCCTTGCAACCCGCCGAACGCATCGAGCAAGGCGCGGTGCATGGCTGGATCGACAAGCGCGCGATCATCGTGCTGGCCGTGAATTTCAACGAGCGGGGCGGCAATGGCGCGCAGGGCCTGCACGCTGACCGGCTGGTCATTGACGAAGGCGCGTGTGCGGCCATCGGCCATCTGCACGCGGCGCAAAATGAGATCGCCATCGCAATCAATATCCTGCGCCAGCGCAAGCGCGCGGGCGGGATGTGTGGCTGCAAGATCGAAGACGGCGGTGATCTGGCCCTGCGTCTCGCCAGAGCGTACCAGCGAACCATCGCCGCGCCCGCCAAGCGCCAGCGCGAAAGCATCCAGAAGAATGGATTTGCCCGCGCCGGTTTCGCCAGTGAGAACCGTCAGGCCCCGGCCAAATTCAAGGTCGAGGCGATCGATCAGGACAATGTCCCGAATCGAGAGCTGGACGAGCATGGAACCACCCGTCCCTGTTGACTAGCCGAGGCCGACCTTCTGGAAGGCCTTCGAAATCCACGAACCACGGTTTTCTTCGGGCTTCAGACCGCCACCGGCCAGGAGCTTGAAGGAATCATTATACCACTGGCTGTCGGGGAAATTATGCCCGAGCACGGCAGCAGCCGTCTGCGCTTCATGCGCAATGCCAAGGCCCATATAGGCCTCTGTGAGGCGGAAGAGCGCCTCTTCGGCATGGCGCGTGGTCTGGTACTTGGCCAGCACTTCGCGGAAGCGGTTGACCGCCGCCGTGTAGTTCTTGCGGGCCAGATAATAGCGGCCGATGGACATTTCCTTGCCGGCGAGCTGATCGCGCGTCACCTGAATTTTGTATTTCGCGTCCTCGACATATTCCGACTTCGGATATTTCTGCACGAGCGCGGTGAAGACCTGCAGCGCCTTCTCGGCATGTTCCTGATCGCGGGAAATGTCGGGGATCTGCTTGTAATAGGACATGCCCATCAGATAGGCGGCATAGGCCGTCTCGGGGCTGGTCGGATAGAGGCCGACATAGCGGTTCGCAGAGGCGACAGCATCATCGTACTGGCCGCCTTCATATTGCGAATAGACCTGCATGAGCAGACCCTTCCGCGACCATTGCGAATAGGGATACTGCTTTTCGAGCTCGGCGAATTTCTTGGCTGCGCCCTCGCCGTCCTTCTTCTGGAGGCGGGCAAGGCCCTGATCGTAGATCTCTTCGGCCGGCACGTCGGCGAGAAGCTTGGTCTCGTATTTCTCGCCACCGAAGGGGTTGAGCGACGAGACGTTGGAGCAACCTGCGATCGGCACGATGACGAGCGCGACGGCGGCCAGACGCAGCAGCCCCGAACGAAATTGGGCCTCAGCCCGGCGGATCAGCGATTGGGACGCACGGAAGTCGGACATCATGCCTCGGAGCTCGATCGACGGTTGACGCGGGACAAGTCCCGCAACGCAGGGCGCGTGTGCGCTGTTTACCCTAAACGATGGCGTGACGCCACAGTTGAGATGGCAACAGACCTCGCGCGAGAATGTGGCAGAGCCAAGTCGCGACACATGTTCACAGGCGCTTTGCAGCCGTGAAAGGACGGGAAAAACGAACCTGCGGCAGGAAGGCCACAGATCTGGCGAGCTTAGCTGCGCACCGGCGCATAGGCCGGCTGGGCAACCCGCATCTCGTTGCGCGCACCCTCGCGGCGCACCGGCAGCTCAATGAATTCAAAGGCAGACTTGTCGGCAAAGAGCGCCGCAAGCACGGCGACATTCATCTTGTGACCGCCACAGAAGGAGCGATAGGTGCCGATGATGGGGGAGCCCGCAAGCGCCAGATCGCCAACGGCATCGAGTGTCTTGTGACGGACGAATTCGTCGGGCCAGCGCAAGCCTTCGGGGTTGAGGACGCGCTCGTCATCCACAGCAACCGTGTTTTCAAGCGATGCGCCGAGCGCAAAACCCGCCTTCCAGAGGCGTTCCACATCGCGCAGGAAGCCGAAGGTGCGGGCGCGGGCGAGATCGCGCTCGAACAGGCGGCCGTCGAGTTCGACGACTTTCTTCTGGCGACCGATCATGCCGGTGGCGAAATCGATTTCGACTTCGAGGCGGAAACCCTTGTCGGCGGGACGAAGCTCGGAAAAGCCGCGACCCTGCTCGATGCGAACAGTCTTGAGAACCTTCAGGTAGCGGCGCGAGGCATTGAGCTCTTCGATGCCGGCCTTGCGGATGGCAGCCACGAAAGCGGCCGAGGAGCCGTCCATGATCGGCACTTCCGGCCCGTCGATCTCGACCATCACATTGTCGACGCCCAGCGCCGAGAAAGCCGCGAGAAGATGTTCGACGGTCGAGACGCTGGCGTCCGAGGGATCGCCGATGACGGTGCAGAGCTCGGTCATCGAGACGTTCGACCAGAGCGCATCGATGATGCGCTCGCGCCCGCCCGGAAGGCCGGTGCGCAAAAAGGTGATTCCGTTATTGGCTTCGGCAGGATGCAGGACGAGACGCACCGGAGCATTTGAATGCACGCCTGCGCCCGTGAGGATGGTGCGGCTGCGAAGGGTCGTCTGATTTCCGGGCTTCATATCGGTTCCGCTCTGCTGATCGCTTCGACTATGTGGCCATAATCGCAAGCGATTGCCTCATCTCGGTCTTAAACCGTCCGACTTTGGCCGCTTTGCAGCCCGTGTTTTGGCAGGTCTTGCTGGCCATTTTCGGCCGACCCGACATGACTTCCGAGAAGGGAGCCATGTGATTCCCGCAGGGCTGACGCCGCTTGGGACGAGCGCAAAATACGCTCAGGCCCGCGCTGCGCCAAATCACGCTTTCTTACCTTCTGTTACACATTGAAATGAATTTTCCCATTTCGCTGACAATCGGAAAAGAACCTTGTTTTACAAACACTTACGCCCGCGCCTTGTAGGGCGCGGGCGTGATTTTATTAAGACTTTTTTAACAGATCGGATCAGTTCGACTGACGGCGCAGGAAGGCCGGAATCTCGAGCTGCTCGTCTTCGATCGAACGCTGCTGGGGAGCGCCACGGCCATGGGGGTCAAGCGACCCCTGTGCCGGACGCGGACCCGGCTGCGCCACCGGGCGCTTGCCATATTCCTGATGCACGGGCGCGGGCGCATGTGTCGGGCGTGGGGCATAATGCTGCTGGGCAGGCTGCTGGGGCGCTGCATTGCGCGGAGCCTGCGCCTGAGCCTCGTCCTGCTTGCCAAAACCGATCAGCCGATCGAAGAGCGAGCGGCGACGCGTGTCGGCGGTGGGCTCGCCCTGCGAACGCAGGAGATCCTGACCGGGACGCGGCAGCTCGTCGATGGTGGGCATGCGCGGCGCACGCACCGGCTGCTCGGCAACCGGCGGAATGAAGTGAGCCTGCTGATGATAGTCCTGCTGGCGGGGCGCTTCCTGCACCGGAGCGGGGACATAGGCGGGCTTGGGCTGCATCTGCTGCAGGTCGACGCCGTGCGAAGGCAAGGGCATCTGCGCGGGCATCGGGGCCTGCATGGGCTGCTGCACGGGTGCGGCAAGCTGCGCCTGCGCAGCCGTGTCCTGATAGGACTGGGTCGGCGTCGCGGTGCTGACGGGCTGCGTGTAGCCACGGCCCTGCGTCTGGTCGCGCAGCTTCTGCGTGACTTCGGCAATGCGGGTTTCGGTGGCCGTGAACTCGCGCAGATTGGCGGGCTGGTCGATGCCGGTGGCGACGACCGACACGCGGACAATGCCGTCGAGCGACTGATCGAAGGTCGCGCCGAGGATGATGTTGGCGTCCTCGTCGACTTCCTGACGAATGCGGCTGGCCGCTTCATCGACTTCATAAAGGGTGAGATCGTTGCCGCCGGTGATCGAGATCAGCAGGCCGCGCGCGCCCTTCATCGAAACTTCGTCGAGCAGCGGATTGGCGATGGCCGCCTCGGCCGCGAGAATCGCGCGGCGTTCGCCCGAAGCCTCGCCCGTGCCCATCATCGCCTTGCCCATTTCGCGCATGATGGCGCGCACGTCGGCGAAGTCGAGATTGATGAGGCCTTCCTTGACCATCAGATCGGTGATGCAGGCGACGCCCGAATAGAGCACCTGGTCAGCCATGGCGAAGGCATCGGCGAAGGTCGTCTTCTCATTCGCCACGCGGAAGAGATTCTGGTTCGGGATGACGATGAGCGTATCGACGGCCTTCTGCAGTTCGGCAATGCCGGACTCGGCAACGCGCATGCGACGGACGCCTTCAAACTGGAAGGGCTTGGTCACGACGCCGACCGTCAGAATGCCCATGTCGCGCGCCATGCGCGCGATGACAGGCGCTGCGCCCGTGCCCGTGCCGCCGCCCATGCCGGCGGTGACGAAGACCATGTGCGCGCCAGCGAGGTGATCGCGAATTTCTTCGAGCGCTTCTTCAGCCGCCGCGCGGCCAACTTCGGGCTGCGAACCCGCGCCCAGACCCTCAGTCACCTGAAGGCCCATCTGAATGATGCGATCGGCCTTGGAGGCTGTCAGCGCCTGCGCATCCGTATTGGCAACGATGAAGTCCACGCCCACAAGGCCGGACACAATCATGTTGTTCACGGCATTGCCACCGGCGCCGCCGATGCCCGCAACCATGATGCGGGGCTTGAGTTCCCGCAACTCGGGAGCTTTGAGATTGATCGTCATCGTCTGGCCTCTTGACTGATGGGCGACATATCCGCGCCCCGCCTTGCTGTTTGTTTGCCGGATCTCCGGTTTGGCCGCCGCCGCGCCGTTCCGTTTATCCGAATTCTTCAGAAACTCTCGCGGAGCCATTTCCCCATGCGGGACATGTATCCATCGGTACCCGTTGACTGCATCATGACTCTACGCCGGGGCTCAAAATGCTCGATACCAGCCACCTGCGGATACACCAGAAGCCCCACCGCCGCCGAGAAGGCGGGGCTCTTTGCTGATTCGGGCAACCCTTGAATACCTAAAGGACGGCCCACACGCACCTGATTTGAAATAATTCTACGCGCCGCCTCCGGCATGCCCGTCAATTGCGACGCGCCACCTGTCAGAACGAGTCGCCGACCGGCCTGGGGACCAAAGCCCGCAGCCTGCAAACGGTCCCGCACCAATTCGAGAATTTCCTCAACACGCGGCCGAATGATTCGCACGAGATGCGACTTCGGTATGTGGATTGGATGCTCGCCGTCTTCACCGACCTGCGCAACCGAAATCGTCTCGCGTTCATCGGACGGAGAGGAAATGCACGAGCCGTAAAGTGTCTTCAGACGCTCGGCGTCCGACAGGCGAATTGTCAGCCCGCGCGCAATGTCCATGGTGACGTGATTGCCGCCCACCGCGATGGCGTCGACATGGGTGAGATGGCCACCCGAAAACACGCCGATCGTCGTCGTGCCGCCGCCCATATCGACAAGCGCCGCGCCCATTTCGGCTTCATCATCGACGAGCGCGGAAAGCCCGGCGGCATAGGGAGTCGAAACCATGGCCTCGACATCGAGATGGCAACGCTCGATCGCAAGCATGAGATTGCGCGCAGCCGCCGCTTCGCAGGAAACGACATGCAGGTCTGTGCCCAGCATATCGCCGATCATGCCCTTGGGATCGCGAATGCCGCGCGTTGAATCGAGCGAGAAGCCGGTAGGCAGGGAATGCAGCAGCGCCCTGCCCTGCTGTTCAGTGCGCGAGGCAGCAGCCTCCAGCACGCGATGAATATCGTAATCTGCAACGGCCTTGCCGCCGACATCGATCTTGGCGTGATAAAGCTGGGATCCCAGACGGCCGCCCGAGAGATTGACGATCACGCTCTCGACCTGGACGCCGGCCATGCGCTCGGCTGCATCGACAGCCAGACGGATGGCGTTTTCAGCCTCTTCCATATCGACAACTGCGCCAGCCTTGATGCCGCGCGAGCGCTGATGCCCGATGCCAAGAATGCGGCAGCGATGCGTGCGACCGCGCAACGTATCGGAGGCTTCGGCAGGCATCAGACGTGCGATGAGGCATGCAACTTTCGACGTGCCGACATCGAGCACGGAGAGCACGGCGCTCTTGCGGGCCGACAATGGGCGCATACGCGGGGTCAGGCCATGGGAATTCAAATCTGCCCCCCCTTGCGCGTTTTGCGGGACTGCGTCTCCGCACGCGCCGCCGATGAATCAGCTGTCAGTCGCGCCACCATACGATCCGCAATCCGAAGGTCCACAGAAATTAGATCTTTTTCGAGCATGCGCATTTCACGCGCAAGCTTGGCGAAATGCGCGAAGGCTGCTTCGGCGCCCTGTTCGGGCAATTTGACCTCAAGACCAGACGCAAGCTTGATGTTCCAGCGACGTCCACCAACCAGCACGCCGGCGCGAATCTGGTCGCCGAGATCGCCTGCGACCGCGATGATCTTCAGATATTCAGGCACGCGCAGATTGGCGTCTTCGCCGACGACGAAAGGCAGATGGGCAAGGCGCTCGTCAGACAGCTGATCGATGGCCATGCCATCGGCTGAAATCACCTGCACCTGACCGTTGATCTGCCAGATCGCATAGGGCGCGCGCTCCTGAACTTCGACGACAAGGCGCGAGGGATAAAGCTTGCGCACGCTGACATCGCGCACCATCGGGATTTCCTTGATGCGCTGGCGCACCGCCGCGACATCGAGGAAGGGCAAGGAGTCGCGCGTCGTGATGCCCGAGGCGGCGAGAACTTCGTCCTCGCTCAATTCGTTCGCGCCAACGACCGTCACGCCCTCGACGCCAAATCCGAAGGCCTTCATCGAAAGATCGGAGAGCGTGCCAAATTCTGCGACGAAGCGCTCGTATTGACCGCCGCGCACCGCACCGGCGCTGCCGACACCGCCCAGAAAGGCGAGCGCCAGAAACAGGCCGAGGCCGCGCTTGCGACCAAGCACAGCCAGATAGGAAAAGCGGCTCGGACGCTGCGCCCGGCGGCGCTTCTTGCGCATCGAGCGGCTGGGCGCTGGACGCTGCGCGCCAGAACGCGGGGGCGGCGCAAAATGGAGCGAATGGGGATCGAAGTCAGAACCGGTAAAAACTGGGCGCGCGGACGCCAGGGACTCTTGCCCCTTCAGCGATCGCAGGACGCCTCTTCCACCATCCATCTGACAAGCTCACCGAAACTGAAACCGGCATGGGCCGCTATTTCTGGCACAAGCGACGTCTCGGTCATGCCGGGCTGCGTGTTCACTTCGAGAATGACGAGCTCCCCGGTTCCACCGGGGCGGTCGTCATACCGAAAATCCGAACGACTCACGCCGCGGCATCCAAGGGCCTTATGTGCCTCAAGCGCCAAGTGTTGAATGTCTTGGTAAATATTTCCTTTAAATTCGGCCGGGAGGATGTGAATTGATCCGCCTTTCGCATATTTCGCGTTGTAATCGTACCAACCGCCGTCCGCCGCCCGGATTTCTATAATATCCAAGGCCTTGTCGCCCATCACGGCGCAGGTCAATTCGCGTCCGGCGACGAATCGCTCGGCAAGCATGGCGTCCCCGTAGGGCCAGTCTTCTGCCCCTAAATGGGACGGGGGAGCATCGCCCTCGTTAACGATTACGACCCCGAAAGAGGATCCCTCGCAGACGGGCTTGAGCACATAGGGCGGGCTCATGACATGGCCGCGCGCGGCCAGATGGCGGTCGACGACACGCCCCTCCGCCACAGGCAAGCCCGCAGCGGCCATCACGATCTTGGCCTGCTGCTTGTGCATGGCGAGCGCTGAAGCCAGCACGCCGGAATGGGTATAGGGGATGCGGAGAACTTCCAGCACGCCCTGGATGGTCCCGTCCTCGCCGACCTTGCCATGCAGCGCGTTGAAGGCGACGTCGGGCTTCACCTCGGCGAGCCTCCGGGCAATGTCGCGGCCGACATCGATTTGCGTGACGCGAAAGCCTTCGGCCTCAAGCGCCTTGGCGCAGGCTGCGCCCGAGCGCAGGCTCACCTCGCGCTCGGCAGACCAACCGCCCATCAATACGGCGACATGTTTGCTCATGATGCTCTGCTCTCAACTGCGGTTCGTCAGCGACGACCGATGCGCTTGATTTCCCAATCGAGCTCGATGCCCGACGTTTCTTTCACGCGGCGGCGAACCTCTTCGCCGAGATTTTCAATGTCGCTGCCCGTGGCATTGCCACGGTTGATGAGAAAATTGCAGTGCATCTCCGACACCTGCGCATCGCCCACCACAAGCCCGCGGCACCCCGCCTTGTCGATCAGCTGCCAGGCCTTTTCGCCCGGCGGATTCTTGAAGGTCGAGCCGCCGGTCTTTTCCTTGATCGGCTGGGCGGCTTCGCGCGCGGCGGTGATGCGATCCATCTCGGCCAGAATCTCGGCCTGCTCGCCCGGCCGCCCCTGAAAGAGCGCCTCCGTAAAAATGATATCGGACGGCGCGGCGCTCGAACGATATTTGAAGCCCATGTCGGCATGGGTGAAGACATGCGCCTCGCCATGCCGGTCAAGGCCACGCGCCTCGATCAGCACGTCTGTGGTCTCGCCACCATGCGCGCCGGCATTCATGCGCAGGGCGCCGCCGATGGAGCCCGGAATGCCGCGAAAGAAAGCGAGCCCGGCAATCGAGGCATCGGCTGCGGCGCGCGCCACCTTCACATCGGGCACCGATGTGCCAACCCGCAGGCGGTGATCGGGCTCGATTGTCACCTGCCCGAAAGCCTTGCCGCCGAGGCGGATCACGACGCCCTCCACACCGCCATCGCGCACGATCATGTTCGAGCCGAGCCCGATGGTCGTGACGGCGATATGTGCGGGACAATGGCGCAGGAAAGCGGCGAGATCGGCCTCGTCAGCCGGATTGAACAAGACTTGCGCCACGCCCCCGGCACGAAACCACGTGTAGGGAGACAGCGGCGCATTGGCCATCAAGCGACCGCGCAGCTCGGGCATGAGCGCGCGCAGATCTTGCGTGATATCGGGAAAGCTCATGGAGCGGGCCCTGCCGCCAGCTGCTCGGGCAGGCTATAGGCCCATTGCGTAATATTGCCCGCGCCAAGGAAGACGATGTAATCGCCGGGCTTGGCCATGTCGCGCACCAGCGGCGCCAGCGCCTCGGGGCCAGAGAGCGGCAGCGCGCGACGATGGCCATGCGCCTTGATGGCGGCAACCAGATGATCCTTGTCCATGCCGAAAATCGGCGTTTCGCCCGCCGCATAGACATCGGCCACGATGACGGCATCGGCATCGTTGAAGCATGTCGAGAAGGGTTCGAACAAGGATTGCAGGCGCGTGTAGCGATGGGGCTGCACGATGGCGATGACCTGCCCCTTGGTGGAGGCGCGCGCGGCGCGCAGCACGGCTGCAATCTCGACCGGATGATGGCCGTAATCATCGAAGATCAACGCGCCGTTCCATTCGCCCGTGCGCGTGAAGCGCCGCTTCACGCCGCCAAATTGCGACAATGCACTGCGGATCGCCTCGATGCTCATGCCAAGCTCATAGGCGACTGCAATGGCCGCCGTGGCATTGAGCGCATTGTGATGGCCTGGCATCGGCAGTGTGAGGCCCTCGAGATAGGCCGCAGACGAGGTCTTGCGGTCGCGGATCAGCACATTGAATTTCGAAATGCCGCCGGCAAGCTCGACATCGAGCAGGCGGACATCGGCTTGGGGATTTTCGCCATAGGTGACGACGCGGCGATCCTCGATCTTGCCCACCAGCTCCTGCACGGTGGGATGATCGAGGCACATCACCGCAAAGCCGTAGAACGGCAGGTTTTCGATCAGCGTGCGAAACGCATCCTTGATGGCGTCGAAGGTCTTGAAGTGATCGAGATGTTCGGGATCGATATTGGTGACGATGGCGACATCGGCGGGCAGCTTCAGGAAGGTGCCGTCGCTCTCGTCGGCCTCCACCACCATCCATTCGCCCGCACCAACGCGCGCATTGGTGCCATAGGCATTGATGATGCCGCCATTGACGACAGTGGGATCGAAACCACCGGCATCGAGCAGCGTCGCAACCATCGAAGTCGTCGTCGTCTTGCCATGGGTGCCCGCCACCGCCACGCATTGGCGCAGTCGCATGAGTTCAGCCAGCATTTCAGCGCGGCGCACGACAGGAATGCGGCGCTCGCGCGCACTGGCGAGTTCGAGATTGTCGCGGCCGATTGCGGTCGACACCACGACAACCGCCGCCTGCCCCAGATGCTCGGCGGCATGGCCGATGAAAATCGTCGCGCCTTTTTCGCGCAGACGCTTCACATTGGCATTCTCGGACGCATCCGAGCCCTGCACCTGATAGCCGAGATTGATCAGCACTTCGGCAATGCCGGACATGCCGATCCCGCCGATGCCGACGAAGTGAATCGGGCCAAGCTCGCGCGGGAGTTTCATGCTTCAGCTCTCCTTTGCGCCGGCGACCCGCTCGACGAGATCGGCGAGGCGTTCGGCGGCATTGGTGATGCCTGCGTGCTTGGCGGCTTCCGCCTTGTGCGTCAACCCCTCGGGGTCGAAAGCCGCGCGGCCGAGCGCGGCCGTGAGCCAGGCCGAATCGAAATCCGACTGCGCGACCACCTCCACAGCCCCCGACGCCCTGAGCTGAGCCGCATTGGCCGCCTGGTCCTGATCGAGCGCAAAGGGAAAGGGCACGAGAATCGCGGGCCTGCCGATGACCGCAAGTTCGGACACGGTGGAAGCGCCCGAGCGCGCAATGACGAGATGGGCGGCAGCGATGCGCGCCGGCAAATCGCTGAAGAACGGCGCGACCTCGGCATCGAGGTTAAGCGATTCATAGACCGCATTCACGCGCTCAAGATCCTCGCTGCGCGCCTGCTGCACGATCACCAGCCGCTCCTGAATATCGGGCGGCAACATGCCGATTGCCAGCGGCACGACATCGGACATGACGCGCGCGCCCTGCGAACCGCCGGTTATGAGAAGACGCAAACGGTCGTCGGCAAAATCGGGATAGGGAATTTGGGAGGCAGCCAGCACCGCGGGGCGCACGGGATTGCCGGTATATTTGGCCTTGTTGAGCAGCGACACACCGGCGCCAGAGAGCATCGGAAAGCCGGTTGCAATGGCATTGACGCCAGTGGCCAGAAAACGATTGGCGCGGCCGATCACGGCATTCTGTTCATGCAGGATGCTGGGCACGCGCAAGAGCCGCGCGGCCAGAAGTGGAGGCACGGTCGGGTAGCCGCCAAAGCCCACGATGCAGGCGGGCTTCACGCGCTTGAGCAGCGAGATCGCCTCGAATGTGCCGCGCGCCAGCATGAGGGCAGCACGCGCCTTGCCGAGAATGGAGCCCCCGGTCGGCGTTGCCGCGCTGACTGTATGAATGGCGGCGGCAGGAAACGAACCGCCGTAATTGAGCGCGCGCGTATCGGTGACAAGCTCGACGCGATGGCCGCGCTTGACCAATTCAACCGCCAGGGATTCGGCGGGAAAGAGATGACCGCCGGTGCCCCCGGCGGCAAGAAGGATGGGTCCGTTCACGGTGCGCTCACTGGCCGCGAGATTTCAGCGCGCGGACGACGCCGCGTGACCGAGATCAGAAATCCCATGCCGATGCCCAGCGATATCATCGACGAGCCGCCATAGGAGATGAAGGGAAGCGTCATGCCCTTGGCGGGCATGAGATGCAGGTTGACCGCCATGTTGATCGCGCTCTGCACGCCAAAGAGCACGACCATGCCAGCCGCCGCAAAACGGCAGAAGGGATCCTCGTTCTTCGACGAGACATAGAGACCGCGCAGCACCACGATGGCGAAAATCAGCACGATGAACATGCAAAAGAGCACGCCGAATTCCTCGCCGGTGACGGCGAAGATGAAATCGGTGTGGCTGTCGGGAAGGATGCGCTTCATCGTGCCCTCGCCCGGCCCCTTGCCGAGCCAGCCGCCGGAGATGAAACTCTCCATCGCCGTATCGACCTGGAACGTGTCGCTCGCACTCGTGCCGCCTGCACCCGGATCGAGAAACTTGTCGATGCGCGCGCGCACATGGGCGATGTAGCGATAGGCAAAGAAGACGCCCGTCACACCCACGCCGCCAATGCCTGCAACCCACAGCCAATGCAGGCCCGCCATGAAAAACAGCGCGGCCCAGACGGCCGAAATCAGGATTGTCTGGCCGATATCGGGCTGCATGATGAGCGGCACGACGGTGAGCGGCAGCAGCAGCATGGCAAGCACCGTGCCCGGCACGTCGCGCCGACGCGCGCCCTCCGAGAATGCCCAGGCCGCGAGAATGACGAAAGCAGGCTTGACGAATTCGGACGGCTGGATGCCGAAGATCCAGCGCTTCGAGCCCTTGACCTCGACGCCATAGACAAGCGCGGCAACGACAAGCGCCATGCCGCCAAGATAGATCAGCAAGGCCATGCGCCGCACATAGCGTGGCGGCAGGAACGAAATGCCGACCAGCAAGAGCGCGCAGACGCCCAGAAAGATCACCTGACGATTGACGAAGTGAAAGGTCTGCAGGCCGAGACGCTCGGCCACCGGCGGCGAGCCCGCCATGGTGAGCACGATGCCAAGCACCATGAGCACGCCAAGCCCCGTCAGTAGCCAGCGGTCGACCGTCCACCACCAATCGGCGAAGGCGCTACGCTCAGCACGAGACACCATGGCTCTCTCCTCAGCGCAGCTTCAGCGTCGACAGGCCGATCAGCGCCAGCACAAAGGCGATGATCCAGAAACGGACCACGATCTGGGGCTCCGACCAGCCGAGCTGTTCGAAATGATGATGGATCGGCGCCATGCGGAACACGCGCTTGCCGGTGAGCTTGAAGGACACCACCTGCACGATCACCGACAGCGCCTCGACGACAAACAATCCGCCGACAATGACCAGCACGATCTCGTGCTTGACCGCGACCGCAATGGTGCCGATGAGGCCGCCCAGGGCCAGCGAGCCCGTATCGCCCATGAAGATCTGCGCAGGCGGCGCATTGAACCAGAGAAAGCCAAGCCCCGCGCCGATGAAAGCGCCGCAGACCACTGCAAGCTCACCCGTGCCAGGCACAAAGTTGATGCCGAGATAGGTGGCGAAAATCGCATTGCCCGCGACCCAGGCGATGATGCCGAATGTGCCGGTTGCAATCATCGAGGGGACGATGGCCAGCCCGTCGAGCCCGTCTGTCAGATTGACCGCATTGCCAGAGGCGACAATCACGAAAGGTGCGAAGACGAGAAACAGCAGACCGAGATCCATGACATAGCCATTGACCAGCGGGATCGCGAGGCCGGTCGTGCTCGGCGTGCCGAAATACATCATCATGGCGCAGGCGATCACCGCAATGGCGGCCTCGCATGCCAGCCGCGCGCGGCCCGGAAAACCCTTGTGCGTCTGCTTCGTGACTTTCAGAAAATCATCGTAGAAGCCGATCGCGCCAAAGCCCGCCGTGACGAGCAGCACGACCCAGACGAAATGATTGCGCAGATTGGCCCAGAGCAGCGTTGCAACGATCAGGCCTGACAGGATCATCAAGCCACCCATCGTGGGCGTGCCTTTTTTCGTGAGCAGATGCGATTGGGGTCCGTCACTGCGGATCGGCTGTCCCTTGCCCTGCTTCAGGCGCAACGCGGAAATGATTCGCGGGCCGAAAAAGAAGACGAAGAAAAGCGCGGTCGCAGCCGCACCGCCCGTGCGCACGGTGATGTAGCGAAAGATATTCAGCGGACTGAAATAGGGCGAGAGATCCGCGAGCCAGAACAGCATGGATTATCCTTCGGAATGCGTGACTGGCTGGCCCGCATAGCGCTCCGTGAGCGCGGCCACGATGGGCCCCATGCGACTGCCGTTGGAGCCTTTGACCATGATGACATCGCCCGGCGCAACCGCGTCGATCAGGTCCATCATGATTTCCGCCGAGGTCGCGCCGTGAAGCCCGCGCTTGGCGGCCGGCAGGGCATCGTGGAGATGACGCATGTGCGGGCCAACCGTATGCACCCTGTCGATGGGCAGACTGCCGATGACATCGGCAAGACCCGCATGCAGCGCGTCCTCATCGGGGCCAAGCTCAAGCATGTCGCCCAGCATGGCGATGCGGCGGCCCAGAATATCGGGCAGCGGCGCCTCCGCGAGCAACGTCAGCGCCGCGCGCATCGAGACGGGATTGGCGTTGTAGCTTTCATCGATCAGCTTGGCAGAGCCCATGCCCACATGCAGCGTGACCTGCTCCCCCCGCCCCTTGGGCGCGACAAAATGGACAAGCTCGCGCGCGGCCTCGAGAAGATCGACACCCACAGCGCGGGCAGCGAGAAGAATGGCCAACGAATTGAGCGCCAGGTGGCGACCCGGCGCACCAACGCGATAGCGCACGCGCTGGCCGATGATATCGGCGGTTACGAGAGAGCCATCGGGGCCCTGCTCGAAGGACATCATCCGCGCATCGGCCAGTTCGCTTTCGCCGAAACTCAAGACGCCACCGGCGCGCGATTGCTGCGCCCAATGTTCCAGCCGTTCGAAATGGGGCGTGTCGCGCGGAATGATGGCGACGCCGCCCTTTTCCAGCCCTTCGAAAATCTCGGCCTTGGCGTCGGCGACCGCTTCCTCCGTCCCGAGGTTTTCGAGATGGACCGGCGCAATCGTGGTGATGACCGCCACATGGGGCCGCACCATCGCAGACAGCGGCGCGATTTCATGGGCGTGATTCATGCCGATTTCGATCACGGCGGAATCTGCATCGGCAGGCATGCGCGCCAAGGTCAGCGGCACGCCCCAATGATTATTGTAGGACGCCGCAGACGCATGCACCTTGCCGAAGGCTGACAGCACGACCTTCAGGGCTTCCTTCGTGCCCGTCTTGCCGACGGAACCGGTGACCGCCACAACCATGCCCCCCATGCGCCTGCGCGCTGCGCAGCCCAAGCGTTCCATGGCGGCGAGCACGTCATCGACCACGTAAAGCGTGCCGGCAAATTTCAGCAGCTCGGCATGAGTCTCATCGACAACCGCTGCTGCTGCGCCGCGCACGAAAGCAGCATCGACAAAACTATGTCCGTCATTGTTCTCGCCACGAATGGCAAAGAACAGATCTCCGGGCTGCAAGGTGCGCGTATCGATGGAAATACCGGTGATGGCGGCAGGCACGGGGCCCGACACGCGCGCATTGAGAGGCGTCACGAGCTCAATTCCGGTCCAAAGCGGCAAACCGCTCATATCGAAAACTCCTTCAGCGCTGCGCGCACTGCGTCATGATCGGAAAATGGCAAAGTCTCGGCGCCCACGATCTGGCCTGTCTCATGGCCCTTGCCGGCAACAACCAGCACATCGCCCGCACGCAAGAGCGAAACGGCATGGCTGATTGCAGCGGCGCGGTCACCAATCTCGAGAGCGCCCGGCGTTGCCGCCAGAATTGCGGCGCGGATGGACGCGGGATCTTCCGAACGCGGATTGTCATCGGTGACAATCACAATATCTGCGCCGGATGCGGCGATTTCGCCCATCAACGGGCGCTTGCCCGTGTCGCGATCGCCACCGCAGCCAAAGACGAGGATGAGCTTGCCGCGCGCCAGCGGGCGCAAGGTGGCGAGCACTTTTTCAAGCGCGTCGGGCTTATGCGCATAATCGACAAAGATCGGCGCGCCATGACGTTCGCCCACACGCTCGAGACGGCCCGGCGCGCCCGACAATTTTTCAAGCGCCGCGAAAACATCCGCTGCCACGCTTCCCGTGGCAATGCACAGGCCCGCCGCCACCAGCGCATTCGACACCATGAAGTCGCCGGCAAGCGGCAAGCGCAGCGCGAATTCGCGCCCTGCATGGGAAATCACGATGCGATTGGCATCGGGCTCGGGAAGCGCCGACACAAGCTTGATGTCGTGCCCCTTGCGCCCGACGGTGAACAGCGACAGGCCACGCGCGACAATGAGCGCCGCAACATCCTCTGCCACATCGCAATCGGCGTTGAGGACGGCTGGTTGTCCGGGCGCAAGCAGCGTGTCGAACAGGCGCATTTTCGCGGCCAGATAGGACGCGAGATCGGGATGATAATCGAGATGGTCGCGCGAGAGATTGGTGAAAGCGCCTGCCGCCAGACGCACGCGCTCCAGACGCTGCTGATCGAGCCCGTGGGACGAGGCTTCCATCGCCAGATGATCGACGCCCTCGCGCGCCAATTGATCCAGCGTCTTGTGCAGCGTAACCGGATCGGGCGTGGTCAGCGAACCATAGGTCGCGCCAGACGCCTTGATGATTCCGGTGGTGCCAAGGGCTGCCGCCTGATGTCCGAGTTGTGCCCAGATCTGGCGCGTGAAAGCGGCAACCGATGTCTTGCCGCTCGTGCCCGTGACAGCGGCAATAATGGCCGGCTGTTGCGGATAGATGAGCGAGGCAGCAAGGGCCAGAGCCGCGCGCGCATCGCTCACCTGAATGAAGAGGGCTTGGCCAAGCAGCGCATCCGGCGCGCGTTCTCCCAGAATCGCGACCGCGCCTTTGGCAGCAGCACTTGCGGCAAAGCTCATGCCGTCACTGCGCACGCCCGGGACGGCGACGAACAGACCTCCCGCCTGCACGAGACGGCTATCGGCCGTCACACTGCCAATGGCGACATCCGCCGCACTGCCAGGCTCAAGTCCCAGCGCAGAAAGAATGTCGCCGAGCAGGATCAATGGCCAAGGCTCCCGTTTGCAGTCACGCCAAAGCCCATCCGCGCGAGCAGCGGGAACGGCAGCGTCGGCAAGTCGAGACGGGGCGGCCCGCCAAGGAGGGGCCCCGTGCGCTCGATGAGCTTGCCCGTCACAGCGCCCGCATTCCAGGCGGCGGTACGAAAGCCATGGGTCTCGGGCAGGCCCTGAGGCTCATCCATCACGGTGAGAAAGAGATATTTGGGTTTGTCGGAGGGCCAGATCGCCGTGAAGGTCGTGAACACGCGATCTTGCGAATAGCGGCCATTGACCACCTTGTTCGCGGTGCCTGTCTTGCCACCGCCATAATAGCCCTTGATGTCGATCGCCTTGGCGGAACCGACTTCGGCATTGAGCCGCATCAAATAGCGCATGGCTTCGCTTGTGTCCGGCTTGATCACGCGGGGCGCGTCCTTCTTGGCTTCCTCTTCGCTGCGCTTCAGGAAAGTGGGCGTGATGAGATAGCCCCCGTTTGAAAGCGCAGCGACCGCCATCATCGCCTGCAATGGGGCAACAGCGAGACCGTGACCAAATGCAATGGTCATGGTGCTCAACTCGCCCCAATTGCGCGGCACCATCGGTTCGGCGCTTTCGGGAATTTCTGTCTTCATACGGTCAAGCTGGCCCATCTTGCGCAGAAAGGCCTTGTGGCCCTCGACGCCGATCATCAGCGCAATGCGGGCCGTGCCGATATTGGACGAATAGGTAAAGACCTCCGACACCGAGAGCGCGCGATTTTGCGCGTGGTAATCGCTGATCTTGAAACGGCCATAACGCAACGCGCCGCGCGCATCGATATTGGAGCGCAGATTGACCCGGCCCGCATCGAGCGCCATGGCCAGCGTCAAGGCCTTGAAGGTCGACCCCATTTCATAGACACCGACCGACATGCGGTTGATGCGGTTGGGATCGAGCGCATCGACGGGATTGTTGGGATTGTAATCGGGCAGCGATGCGAGCGCGACCACTTCGCCCGTGTTGACATCGATAATCGCAGCGGCGCCTGCCTTGGCCTTGTAGCGCTCGATGCCCTTGCCCAGCTCGTCGCGCACCGCATGCGTGACCTTGATATCGAGCGACAATTGCACCGGCTTGAGATCGGCTGCCGACAATTGGAAACCCGCGCGATTGAGATCGCCGAGGCCCTGATTGTCGATATATTTTTCAATTCCCGCGATGCCGAAATTATCGACATTGGTAAAGCCCAGAACATGGGAGGCAATGGGGCCGTTGGGATAAACGCGCTTGTTCTCGGGCACGAATTTGATTCCGGGCAGGCCCAGCCGGAACACTTCCTGCTGCTCGCCCGGCGTGACCGCGCGCTTGACCCAGACGAAGCCCTTGCGCGAGCCCAGCCGCTCGCGCAGATCATGCGCATTGACGCCCGGCAAAACGGCCGTGAGCAATTCAACCGCTTCATCCTTGTCGATGATGCGGCGCGGCTCGGCAAAGATCGACATTGTCTTGACGTCGGCTGCAAGCACTTCGCCATTGCGATCGACCACATCGGGGCGCGCAGCCGAGACGGCTTCGGAGGCCGCACGGCGCAGGCTCTGCGTCTCGGGCTTCATGCCAAGCCAGATCAGCTTGCCCCCAATCACCGCATAAAGCGCGACGAAACCAAAGGCGACGAGGTGGATGCGATGCGTGCTCTTGTCGATGCGCGTGCGCATCAGATTGCCAAGCAGGCGCAAAAGTCGATTGCCGCGCGGCGCGGGCGCCTGCGGCTCGATCATGTGGACATAAGGTCCGGGCTGGCGGTCGTCGGGATCAAACGGTCTCATCGCGACCTCCGGGACGGCGTGACGGGACTGGCCGCCGCCTTGGGATCGCGGGGCGTGTTGGTGGGCTCGGACAGGCCGAGCGATTCCAGTTTGCGGCCGATTGTATCGACCTTGGGCGGCTGGTCAGGCAGCTCCGCCGCGCTCAGGATGATCTGGTCCTTGCCGAGCTGCAACATGTCGAGATGCTTGTCGGCCAGCGCCTGC
>CANBNG010000022.1 GCA_947370975.1 Beijerinckiaceae bacterium | reverse complement strand
CGCAAGGACAAACCGCCGTCCACGTTTCTCTTTCTTCCGATTTAATTGTCAAACAGCGCAGTACTTAGGCAAGCAAGTTCGCAACAACATCTTCTGCCTGGCTTGTGGCCAGGTGGCCAAGGACCCGATAAAATCGAGAAGACCGAAGTTGCTGAATGATTGCCCCGGACCGAAGTCCGTGGGGGCAACCTCGCCGCCGGTGTCGCTATATAGGTGGCCAGAGCTCATCCTGTCAACACGGGTTTCGTAAAAAGTTCATGGGATTTTCGATACGCCACGCTTTGGCTTGGATCCTCCCTCGTGCAGACGCCATTGCGCACAGGCAAACGGGCTCCTACCATCCCCCCAACGATAAAAATATCGGGAGGAACCATGTCCTGCATGCGCAAGCGGCTTGCCGCCTTGGCTTTCATTGGCTGTACCGTCACCCTGGCAGCCTCGCCCACCTCTGCTGATCCGGCAGCTGACTTCTACACGGGCAAAACCATCGCCATATCGGTGGGCTATGCTCCCGGTGGCATTTACGACATCAATGCGCGGCTCGTGGCCCGCCACCTGACCAAATATATGCCGGGCCATCCCAATGCCCTCGTGCGCAATGCGCCGGGCGCTGGCGGCCTGACGCAGGCCAACCAGCTCTACAATCTGGCCCCGCGCGACGGCACGGAGATCGGCATTCTGGCGCGCGGCGCGCCCCAGCTTGCCGTGATGGGCGAGGCCGGACCGCGTTTCGACCCCGCCGGCTTCAACTGGATCGGCACCTCAAGCTCCTACCGCAACGACGCCTATCTGCTCTTTGCGCGCTCGGACATGGGCGATCTCTCCGTGGCCGGGCTGCGCGCAGGCACGCGGAAGCTCAATTTCGGGGCGGATGGTCCGGGCTCGAGCAATCTCATCTTCGGCAATATTGCCAATGACGTGCTTGGCATCCCGCTCTCCACCATCAAGGGTTATTCGGGCGCGGCCCCGATCATTCTGGCCATGCGCCGCGGCGAGCTCGACAGCACTGTCATGGGCATCTCCGCGATCCGGGCCGGCCAGCGCGACCTGCTCGACAGCAAGCTCATCACGCCGATCGTGCAATTTGGTCGCCTTACCCGACACCCCGATTTCCCGGACGCGCCAACTGCGCGCGAGGCTGCGGCAAACGAATCCGACCGCGCCTTGATAGCATTGGCGGAGGCCCCCTTCTTCATGGCCCTGCCCTTCGCGGCCCCGCCCGGCGTGCCGGGAGAGCGTATTGCCGCCTTGCGCAAGGCCTTTCTGGAGCTCCATGCCGACCCTGATTATCTGAGCGAAGCGGCCAAGCTCGATCTCGATGTCAGCCCGCTCGATGGCGAGGCCGTGCAGGGGCTGATCCGCACCATGGCAGCAACCCCGCCCGCCGTCATCGAGCGCTTCAAGACCATCATGAGCAAATAGAAGAGGCGTTGTGCTCAGCCGCCGAAGCCCGCCTTGCGCAATTCGTCGGCCGCCCGGTCCTGAATATGAACAGGGGCCTCGAGCGCCAGCGCGATCAGCTCCTGCACACGCGCGGGCGACATATAGGTCAGATCGAGTCCGATGCGCTCGGCCTCGGCCAAGGCTTCGGGATCTTTCGCCGTCGCCTCGAAGGCCTTGCGCAGCGCTGCCAGCCTCTCGGCCGGGATGCCGGGGGGGGCGGCGAAGGGTCGGTTATAGAGCTGTGTGCTCAACACGACGCCAAGCACCTGCTTGTTTTCGCCCTCGGGCAGGAAGTTCATCAGGAAGGGAACACCCATATCGGCGAGCTCCTGCTGCGGCTCGATGGCAATGTCGAGGCGCACTGTGGCCACGCCGCGCGCGAGCATGTCTTTCGCATTGACGCGCGCGCCATCCCACGACCAGCCGCACAGCCCCCCGATTTCGCCCCGCTCCATGGCGAGCGTGACATTGGAGGTGGAGGGATAACCCGCGACGACCTTGAATTTCGTGCCCGCCAGCGAATTGAGCAGCAGCGGAATCATGCTGACCGAGCCCGAGCTCGAGCCCAGCACGACTTCGCGCATCAGCAGATCCTTGAGCGGCATGTCCTTGTTCTGCGCGCCGAGCGCGCAAATCGAGGAGGCGGAGCTGGCATTGCCGAGCCAACCGAAGTCGCGCACGTCGAATTTCACGACAGAGGCCTTGGTGAGCTGGTTCAGCGTGATCGTGTTCTGGAAAATGCCAAGGTGCAATCCGTCGCGCGGGGCAACCGTGTGCAGATAATTGGCGGCCGCAATCCCGCCCGCGCCCGGCATGTTCTTGACGACGAAGCCGGGGCTCCCTGGAATATGGTGTCCCATGAAGCGCGCAATGAAGCGGCCATAAAGGTCATAACCGCCACCAACCCCCGAAGGGATGATCATGCTGATCTGCTTGGCCTGGTAGAAATCAGCCACCGGATCGGCCTCAGCGATAGAACCCCCGCCCCAGAGGAGCGTGCTGGCGGCAGCAAGTCCGACAAGAATTTTCATGGCTTTTCCCCGCGCGACACCAAGGGCTCGCAGGGATGATCCACCAGCCGCGCGATTTGCGCAATGCGGTATCGTCCAAGCTCTTGATCGACTTCAATGAAGGCGCAACTCATGGCCGATCATGCGCACCTGCGCCGGCGTGATGAGCCCGTGATGGGCGACCACTACGGAATGCAGCGCGCCTTCGAGTTTCCGTGTCCAGAAATCGAGAAAGCGTTTCAGCTCCGGGAAATGGGGATGGAGGTCATAATCCTGCCCGATGTAATTTTGCAGGATCGCCGGATGATCGGGCAGGCGGTAGCAGATATTGGCCGTGGTCAGGCCATAGCCCTTGAGCTGTTTCTGAAAATCGGATCCAGCCATAGGAGGCCTCCGGATGAATCGCTGGCAATCGACACCCCGAGGCTAAGCGGCCCGAGCACATCGCCACAAGTCAAACTTGATTAAAAACAGCATGTTAGTAGCAGGCGGCGAGGGCTGCTGACAGACGCCTTGAGCCCGGCCTGATTTGGACTAGGCGGAACGCGTCCGCGACCGCTAAACTGGACAGAAGAAAAACGCCGGGGAGAGAAAAGACATGAGCGAACTCGAACGCTGGCAGGGCCGCTACGCCGCCACTGAATATGTATTCGGCGAGGAGCCGAACGCCTTTCTTGCAGCCCAGAAAGACCTGCTGCCCAAAAGCGGCAAGGCGCTGGCGGTGGCCGACGGCGAAGCGCGCAATGGCGTCTGGCTCGCAGCCCAAGGGCTCGATGTTCTCTCCATCGATTTCTCCTCCAATGCCCAGGACAAGGCGCGCGCGCTGGCCGCGAGGCGGGGCGTGACCATCGACCTGCAGATCACCGATGTGCATGCCTTCCCCTATCCGGAAAACACCTTTGACGTGGTGGTCGAGATTTTCACGCAATTCTCGACGCCCGACGAGCGCGCGTTGAAATGGGCGGGCATGCTGCGCACGCTCAAGCCCGGCGGGCTTTTGCTGATTGAGGGCTACACGCCAAAACAGCTCGTCTACAAGACAGGCGGCCCCAAGGAGCTCGACCGTCTTTACACGCGCGAGATGCTGGAGACCGCCTTCGGAGCCTTGTCCAAATATGAGATCAAGGATTACGAGACCCATATGTCGGAAGGCGGCGGCCATGCGGGCATGGCGGCAGTGGTCGATCTGGTCGGCTGGAAATAAGGCGCTTGGCGGCGGCCCGCATTGCGCCGCCTGCTCCGCCCAACACGCAAGAAACTGAAAACACGCCATGACCATGAAAATTCCTGCGCTGATCAAGCGCAACGTCGCGCTTTTCTCGCTGTCGCAATCCTTCACCGGCGCCGGGATGCAATTCAGCTACGGCTTTGGCCCGCTGATGGTCGTGAGCCTGACGGATTCAGCCGCCCTTGCCGGCCTCTCGGTCGGTCTTGTCGGCGTCAGCCGTTTTCTCGTCGCTTATCCGATGGGCAAGATCACCGACAGTTACGGCCGCAAACCGGGCATTTTTCTCGGCCTCGTTCTGGCGCTCATCGGTACATTGACGCTGGGCTTTGCGATGGAAGCCCGCAGCATTGCGATGTTTGTCGCAGGCCTGCTGATGTTTGGCATGGGCATGAATGGCGCGCAGCAAATGCGGGTCGGCGTCGCCGACATGTTCCCCTCCTCCATGCGCGCGCAGGCGCTTGGCTATCTGGCTCTGGGCTCTCTCTTCAGCCTGCTGCTGTCTCCGCTCATGGTCAAGATCGCCGATTGGCTGTCGCAGAAAACGGGGGCTGACCCGCTTGGCCTGCCGTGGTTTTTCCTGCCGGTTCTCATCATCGGGGGCATGGTCATCGTCTTCTTCGTGAAGCCCGACCCCAAGGTCATTGGCATGAATCTGGCCGCCTATTGGCCCGATCTGCCCGTGCGCCCGGCAGGCGAGGCGAAAGCCGCGCCCCTGCCGTTTAGCGCCAGACGCCTGCTCGCCAACCCCTCGATCCGGCTCGCAATCCTGTCCAATTGCGCGGGCACCGGCAATATGTCGATCGTGATGGTGCTGACATCGCTCGTGCTGCACGAGCATGGCCATTCGCTGATCGCCATCGCGATCTCGCACACGTTTCATTCCATGGGCATGTTTGCCTTCACCATTCCGCTCGGCAAGCTGGCTGACCGCCTCGGTCGTTCGAAAATCATGTTCCCCGGTGTGTTCGTGTCCCTGATCGGGGCGGCGCTTGTCGCCTTCACGCCCAACATGATCACGGTCACGCTCGGCACTTTCCTTGTGGGCGTGGGCTGGGCTGCCGCCAATGTCGCCGCGACCGCCTATATTGCCGATCAGGTCACGACGCAGGAGCGGGGCCGCGCCATCGGCCTGAACGATTCCTTTGCCGGCGCGAGCACGATTTTCGCAGCCTTCGTGACGGGCCCCATGATCCTCTGGGCGGGCCTGCCCGCCACGGGGCTGACCGCGGTCTTTCTTGCCAGCATTCCGCTCGTGCTCAGGGTCATGACCGGACCGATGAAATAACGCTCAGAAGCGGGCTTAAAAAGCCGCGCAAACTCGCCTAAGCTGGCCTCAACCAAAAAACTGGGAGGAGACTAGCATGCGTAATATTGTTCTGGCGGGCGCGCTCGGGCTTGCCGCTTTGGCTTTCGGAAGCAACGAGAGCTTTGCCCAAAGCGGCAACACGCCGCCGACCGGTGCGCCACAATGGCCCGCCGATATCGATCCGCAATCGGGCTTCCGTCTGGCGCTGCCGCGCCGCGAGGATCTTGACGAGGCCGGCCAGCGCCGCTTCGACCGCGCCGCGAGCGGGCAAAACATCGCCGGCCTGCAGGGCCCGACGGGCATTATGCTCTACAGCCCGAAGACCAGCGACGACCAGAATGCAATGAGCCGCTATCTGCGCAATGAAGCGGGGCTGACGCCGCGCATGCGCGAGATCGCGCTGCTGATCACCTCGCGCTCGATGAACAACCAGTTCGAATGGACAGCGCACGAACCCGAGGCGCTCAAGGCGGGCGTCCCGCAGGTGACGATCGATGCGATCAAATTCCATCGCGCGACTGCAGGACTCGACCCGACCGATGCCGTGATTATCGAACTCGGCCGCGCTGTCTGGAAGGACCACAAGGTCAGCCCGGAACTTTTTGCGCGCGCCAAGACGATCTTCGGGCCCAACAAGCTTGTCGATCTCGTGCTGCTGATGGGCACGCACGCCTCGACAGCCGCGCTGCTGACGACCTTCGACATGCAATTGCACAAGGGCGTCACGCCCATGCTGCCCATCCCCTGAGACGGGGACAACCGCAAAGGATCGCCATGGCTGCGGATCGATGGTCGAGTGGCGCCGGGTTTGTCCTGGCGACCATGGGATCGGCCATCGGTCTGGGCAGCATATGGAAGTTTCCCTATGAGGCCGGCGTCAACGGCGGGGGCAGTTTCATCCTGCCCTACCTCGCCGGCCTCGCCTTGATCGTTGTGCCGCTGCTGCTGGCGGAATTTGCCATCGGGCGCGCGGGCCGGGGCGACGCCATCGCCAGCATCGGCCTGCTGGCAGACCGGGCACAGCGCAGCCGCTCCTGGCGCATGGTCGGTGCGCTTGGCGTGCTCACCGGATTTCTCATTCTCAGTTTCTATGCGGTGATCGGCGGCTGGGCGCTGTCCCACGCATGCGACGCATTGCTCGGCGGCGCGCTGCCTTCAGATGCACCGGCGGCACAGGCGCGGTTCGAGGCCTTTCTTGCCGCGCCGAACCGCATGTTTGCCTTTCACCTTGCCTTCATGGCAGCAACCGCCCTCGTGGTCGCAGGGGGAATCGAGAGTGGCATAGAGACGGCCTCGCGCATCCTCATGCCGCTTCTGCTCGCATTGATCTGCGCGCTCGCGATCTTCTCGCTGGCAACGGGCGATGCCAAAGCCGCCCTGCGCTTTCTGTTTGAAATCGACCCTACCCGCCTGCGCCCGCGCGCATGGCTCGATGCCATGGGGCTTGGCTTTTTCTCGATCGGTGTCGGCATGGGATCGATGATCACATATGCCGCCTATGCAGGCGCGCAAACCAATCTCGGCAAGGTCGCGCTGGTTACTGTCGTTGGCGATACCGCTGTTTCGATTCTCGCGGGGCTCGCGATTTTTCCCATCGTCTTCCAGTTCGGGCTCGACCCTGCTAGCGGACCGGGCCTGATGTTTGTTACATTGCCGCTGGCCTTCGCGCACATGCCCTTTGGCAACATCGTCGGCTTCGTCTTCTACATTCTGCTTGTCGTCTCGGCGCTCGCCTCTGCCATTTCGCTGCTGGAACTCACCGTTGCGCCGCTCATCGCCAGAGGCCTGACCCGTTTGCACGCGACAGCGCTCGCCGCCTTTGTCTGCGCGCTGGCCGGCGTGCCGAGCGTGCTGTCCTTCAACCTCTGGCGCGGGTCGGGCATATTCGATGGGCTCGACACGCTGACCTCGGATGTCATGCTGCCGCTCGCCGGTCTGGGGCTGGCTTTATTTGCCGGCTATGTCCTGCCCAAAGGCCTGCTCGGCGCCGAACTCGCGATGAGCGGAGCAATGCTCGGCCTCCTGCGCCTTTTGCTGCGCGCCATCGCCCCCGCGCTGATTGCAGCGGCGGTACTTGGAGCCTGGATCTGAACCGCGGCTAGAGCAGCCCCGCCTCGCTCGCCGCGCGCGCCAGCAATTGCAGCGCCAGCACGGTGAGGAAGATTTTCAGCATGAGCCGGTAGCGCTTTTCGCTCGTGTGTGCGAGCGCGACTTCACCCAGCCAATTGCCAGCCGCCCCTGCCAGAATCATCGCCGCCATGAGCGGCAGATAAGCGCTGATGGCAAAGCCCAGAAAGCCGAAGGCCACGAGTTTGGCGATATGCACGAAAATCATCAGCGCGCCCTGGGTCGCGACATGATTGCGCCGGTCGGGCGCAGCGCTTGCGATGAAGGGCGAAAGAAATGTGCCCGTCGCGCTGACGAAGACGCCGAGGAATGTCGCGATAAATCCCAGCACCGCGAAGCGCCCCTTCTCCGCGCCCAGACGACCAAGATTGGGCATCCATGTGACGAGCAGGATAAAGCCGCCGATGATGGCCTGAAGCGAAGTGGTCGGCAGGGCGACAAAGGTCTTTGCGCCCACAGCCGCGCCCAGCACCGCGCCGACAATGAAGGGCGGCACGATGGCGCGCATCACATAGCGCCACATGATCAAGGTGCGTGAAATGCCCGAGCCCAGCTGCACAACCGTATGCACCGGTACAAGCACGGTGGGCGGCATGACCAAGGCCATCAAGGCGAGCAGAATGACGCCGCCCGCCGTGCCGGTAAACACGCCGATGAAAGCCGTGACGAAGGAGGCGAAGGTGAGACCGGCAAACAAAAGCAGCCCGATATCCGGCGTTCCCAGAAAATCCACGCGCACGTCCTCCCGCTTTTCTTATTGTCTTTGCCCGGACTGGCGCTGCCACCACGGGATGAGTCCAAAGCCCAGCATCATGAGAGATGCCGCACCGCATGTGTAGATCAGTGGCCAGACAGTGCCATCCGCCAGCATGCCGTAAATCAGTGTCGCAGATGCGCCCAGCAGATTCTGCAGGCAAACCGCAATGCCTGACGCAGTGCCGGCCAGTTGGGGCTCGACACCCATCGCGCCCGCTTGCCCATAAGGCATCGCGAGCCCCTGCGCGAAGGTGATGAAGAAACCCGAGACGAACAGCACGAACGGATTGAGCACGCCCACAGCCAGCAGCAGGCACATGATCGCGCCTGCCAGAAAAGACAACAGCGAGCCGGCCAGCACCATCGTCTCGGTTTGCGCCCGCGCGCCGATGCGGCTCGAGACAAAATTGCCGGAGAAAAAGCCGACGGGAAACAGCAGGAACCAAAGACCATATTCGGAGGCCTGACGATCCAGCATATCCTTCATGATGAAGGAGGCCGCGGCAGCGGTAACCAGAAACATCGCCGAGCTGAACGCCGTCTGGAAGACGAAAGCCACGAAACGCAGGCGCGAAAACAAAAGAAAGTAGCCCCGGGCAAGACCTATGCCCGCCACTCTTGCGCCGGCACGCGCAGGCTTCGTTTCGAAAATGAAGAGATAGGCGCCTGCCGTAATCAGCAAGCCGCCGACGAGCGAGAGCACGAAGACGCTGCGCCAGCCGAAATGATCGACAAGCAGGCCGGCGATCACGGGCGCGGCCATCGGACCCAATGTGTAGAACATGGTGAGATAGGCCAGCACCTTCACGAGGCGATCTGGCCCATAGGCGTCTCGCGCAATGGCGCGCACGAGCGTCATGCCGCAGCCCGCACCCACCGCCTGCAACACGCGCCCGAGCAGCAGGCTGCCGATCGATGATGCAAAAAGCGACAGGAAACTGCCGAGCAGAAAAAGCGCGAGGCCCGACAGCAGCACCGGGCGGCGGCCATAACGATCCGACAGCGAGCCATAGACCAGCGTCGCAAAGGCCATGGCAAAAAGCGAAATGCTGAAGGTGAGCTGCGCCAAGGCATCCGACAGATCGAGCCCAGCCTTGATCGCGGGAATCACCGGCAGGAAGGCATGAACAGCCAACGGCCCGATGAGCGCGATACACGCCAGCGAAAGAGCAAAAAGCCGTGTCGGTGTGGAGGACATTCATTCCTTGCCGGACCACGGTGATGAGGCCCGCCCACTTATAGACATGTCACGCGCGGCAGACCAAGCCTGCCCCACGCAAATTCACCGACGCGAAAAATATCGCGCGGCGAAAATCACGCCCTCGCCAAAGTCCAGCACATGGCCGCGCTTCGGAACGATCTCGAATGAGTAGGGAATTTGCAGCCGGGCGAGGTCCTGCGCGAAATCCCGCACGAACGGCAACAGCCCATCCTGCGCACCAACTGACAGGCCGACAGGCAAATGATGCGCCCTGATGCGAGGTGCATTGCGGCGCGCCTGAGTTCTCGCGACATTGGCCTCCCAGAGCACGGCATCGCCCTTGAACATCTGCGCGAGCACCTCGGGATCATTCTCTCCAATGTTGGAAGCATAAGTCACGACCGCGGGGGCAAAGGCATAGACCGAGCCAAACAGCGCGGGATATTTGAAAGCCAGACGCAGCGCGCCCATGCCGCCCATGGAAAAACCCTGAATGGCGCGACCCGACCGATTGGCTCTCGTGCGATAGCGCGCATCAACAGTCGGGATCAATTCGTCGATGATGGCGCTCTCGCTCATGATCACGCCATGCATCGGACTGCCCGGCGCGGCATCCATATATTTGCTGTCTCTGCCGCCATTGGGAAAAACGACAATGCAAGGCACCGCCGTGCCAGACGCGATCAGTCCCTCAAGCGCGGCAACGTCGGAGTTTTCGTCCCCACCGCGCCCATGTAGAAAATAGATCACCGGGAAGCGCCGACGAGGGTCGGCAAAATAGGCGGGCGGCAGATAGATGTTGAAGCCCACATCGAGATCCATCGCGCGCGAATGAAAGGTCGCGTGAAAGACACCCCGCGTCGAGGGGGGGGCGTCATTGTTCCAGCGTGTCAGGTCGAAAGGCTGCCTGCGCGCATCCGCCAGACCCGGCGCGAGGGAGGAAAGACCCAGACAAAAAACTGCAATCGCCTGCAAGAGGATTCCGCGCATGGCAGCCTCGTGTTGCATCTTTGTGCAAGCATCATGGCGGCGCGCGAGCCTGCAGGCGAGCCTATTTGCGCATCAGCGGAATGACCTGCGTGCCGAAGGTTTCGACGCCCTCCATCATCGGGCTGAAGCGCAGCATCACGCAAGCGATGCCGATCTCCTCAAGGCGGCGCAGGCGCTGCGCAATGAGCTCCGGGGTTCCAACAAGCCCCGCGCCCAGCGCATTGGAGACGCGCCCACCGGTCGGCGCTTCGATCACATCGGCCAGGGCCTCGGCCTGCGCCTGGCTTTCGCAGCAAATGACCTGCGGGTTGATTGCGTAACGCAAGGTGCGGCCAAAGCTGGCGGCAAGCCCATCCATCTCGCGCAGATCAGATTGCAGCCGCGCCAGATTGGCCTCGAAATTCCGATGTCCCGGCTGGCAATCCGCAAACCAGACATCGCCATGGGCGGCAATGGTCTGCCGGCCCTGCGGCGCGCTGCTCGCCGCATAGATGGGGAGCGAACCGCGGATCGTCCGCGCGACGATCTCGCCAGTCTCGGCCGCGTCAACCTTGCCCTTAGAGCCCTTGAGCGCGTCCTGCACATAGGCACGATAATGCTTGCCCTCGGCGCGCAGGTCGGGATTGGTCCACAGCCCCTTCATCACCTGAATGAATTCGCGCATGCGCGCATAGCGCTGCTCGGGCGCGCCGATCCAGTTGCCATTGGAGAAGAGCTTGAATTCCTCTTCCCACCAGCCGTTGACGACATTGAGCGCCGCACGCCCCCCGCTGATGCGATCGAGGCTCGCGGCCATCTTGGCCACGATTTGCGGGCTCGCCATGCCCGGATGAACCGCCACCATCAGCTCGATGCGCGACGTCACCATGGCCAATGCGGAGGCGAGCGTGAAGGCTTCGAGGTCTGGCCCCAGATAGCGCTGCGCGACGAGCGTGATGTCAAACCCCAGCGCATCGGCCCGACGGATGATGTCGCAGGCGAAGGTGAAGGCGGGATCGCGCTCGCCCACCGGAACATCCCCGCTGCGCAACCGCTCCACCGCATGGGTCATGCCGGGTTCAGGCCGAATCGTGTGCGGGAGCGGGGTCCAGATACCAAATTGCATGTCACATCCTTTGCGGCGCACCATATTAGCGCGACGTCCTTGATGTTGCTAAGCTCGATTGTCTGCGCACACATTGCCGATCTATGGTTCTTTGCAAACGCGCCCTCCCCGCGCCAAACCCCGAAGGCAGATTTCTTGACCCTGGCCGCAACTCCACAAACCATTCGCGTAGCCCTCGCCGGCCTTGGCGCCGTTGGCCTCAAGCTCGCCCGCGCGCTGGACGAGGGGATCGACGGCCTGACCCTCGTTGCCGTCTCGGCCCATGACAAGGCGAGCGCCGAACGCCGCCTGTCCGGGCTGACAACCAAAGTGCCCGTCGTTGGCATCGACGAGCTTGAGCCGCTGGCGGATATGGTCGTCGAATGCGCGCCCGCCGCGCTGCTCGATTCCATTGCCCGGCCGTTTCTCGAAAAGGGCAAGAAGGTCATCGTGCTCAGCGCGGGCGCGCTCCTCGACAATATGGATCTCATCGACCTCGCGAAAGCCAGGGGCGGTCAGGTGATCGTACCGACCGGCGCGTTGATCGGCCTGGATGCCGTTACGGCAGCCGCGCAAGGCAAGATCGAATCCGTGCGCATGACCACACGCAAGCCCGTGAACGGACTCGTCGGCGCGCCCTTTCTGGTCAAGAACAAGATCGACATTGAAAACATCACCGAGCCGCTGCTCATTTTCTCCGGGACGCCGCGCGATGCTGCCGTCGGCTTTCCGGCCAATCTGAATGTTGCCGTCGCATTGAGCCTGGCCGGCATCGGCGCCGATCTGACGACGCTGGAGATCTGGGCCGATCCTTCGCTGACGCGCAACACGCATACGGTCGAGGTCGTCTCGGATTCAGCGAGCTTCACCATGTCGATTGCCAATATCCCGAGCGAGAATCCGAAGACGGGAAGCATCACGGCCCTGTCGGTTCTGGCCTGCCTGCGTAAAATGTGCGCGCCCCTGCGCGTCGGAACTTGAGGAGACAACGATGGATCTGGGCATTACGGGAAAAGTCGCTCTGGTTCTGGGCGCAGGCGGCGGGTTGGGCGGGGCCATAGCCGTGGCGCTGGCGCAAGAGGGCGCGCATCTGGCCATTGCGGATGTGAACGCGGATGCGCTGGCAAAGACGGACGCCCTCCTTCAGGGGCTTGGTGCAAAGACCTGCGCGCTGCAATGGGATCTCGGAAACCTCGAGGTCATCGAGGCCAATTTCGCACGCATCGAGGCTGAACTCGGCACGGTCGATATTCTGGTCAACAACACGGGCGGCCCGCCCCCGACCACGGCGGCGGGCGTTGCTGCCGATGTGTGGGAAAGCCAGTTCCGCAGCATGGTCATGTCCGTCATCAAGATCACCGACCGCGCCTTGCCTGCCATGCGTGCGAAAAAATGGGGCCGCATCGTCACCAGCACGTCCTCGGGCGTGATTGCACCCATTCCCAATCTCGGCGTCTCCAATGCCCTGCGCTCGACGCTTGTTGGCTGGTCGAAAACGCTGGCGCGCGAAGTTGCAGCCGATGGGATCACCGCCAACATCGTGCTGCCCGGCCGCATCGCGACCGCACGCATCCAGCAGCTCGACACGGCGCGCGGCGCGCGCGAGGATCTCAGTCTCGACCAGGTCGTGGCGCAAAGCGTGGGCTCGATCCCCGCCGGGCGTTACGGACGACCGGAGGAATATGGCGATGTGGTCGCCTTTCTGGCCAGCACGCGCGCGTCCTATGTCACCGGCTCGATCCTGCGGATCGATGGCGGTTACATCGCCAGCATCTGAGCGCCCGCCTCACACCGAACAGCTTTGCCTGGCCATTGCCTCGCGGACCCGCATCATCGCGTCCGCGAGCGCGCCAAGGCCGGGAGCTGTGTCGCCGCCCTGCTCCAGCACGGCAGCAAGAGACGCGCAGGCAGACGACAGATCCGGGAGGCCGAGCATCCGGGCGCAGGATGATAATTGCACAAGCCTGCCCGCGCCCCAGCGGTCGTTGAGCAGCGGACCACCGCGCATGAGAGCCTCGACCTGAGCAATCAGTTTTGACACGAGGCGCACGACGGACTCATTGCCCACGCTCGAGACCAGCGTGCGCAGGACATATCGGTCAATCGGATCCGCGACAGACTTTGGTACGGCATCCGCGATGGCCTTGAGCACAGCATCTGCCGGAGCTTTCCGCGCAAGGATCGTGACAAGATCGAGCCGCGCGAGGTCCGCGCGCTGCAATACCGACAGGCCCCCGTGCAGCAAAAGAATGGGCAGCTCGGGATGAGCCGCGCGGAAGTCCCCCAGATCGGCGCAGGGATCCACCTCGCGCGGCGCGTCGATGACGGCGAGGTCGAAAGCATTTCGGGCGGCGATGATGCGCGCGGCCTCCATATCGAGAACCCGGCAGACATCATGCCCGCCCTGCGCCAGCGTGATGGTGAGAGGCAGCTGGCCCTTGGCGCTTTCTTCGATGAGGAGAATTCGCACGCCAGCATCAACACCTTTGGGCGGCGGCGCGGCAGGCAAGCGCCGGTGGCGCATGGAGAGCGCCGGCGCAACGGCTGCAAGTTGCTCCCGCTCAAGCGTCAGGCGGCTCGCGTGACGGCGCTCCTGTGGCTCGCCCCCCGGCTGCGCCTGTTTGCGGGAAACCAGCGCCGCGACCTGCCGCCAGGACGCTCCCTTGCCGACCTCAAACAGGGCATCGCAAATATCGCCATGGTCCGCGCTCAGGCTGATGATCGGGCGATGGGTCTTGCCATCGCGCTGCGAGAGCCTGCGCGCCTCGCTCATCCCGTGGCGTTCGAGCAGGACGATCAGCTCGGCATCGGCTTCATCGACCATCTCGAAACAGAGTGCCAGGGCCTTGGCCTGCTCTGGCGTGGGCGCAGGACAGGCAAAGACCCGCGGGCAGGACTGGAGATCGCAATCGCGCCACCGCGCGACTGCCGCCTGACGCGCTGCATCGGGGCCCTCAGGGCCTCCACGCCTCGTTGCTGCGGGCGGCGCGGGGGTTGAGGCCAGCACACGGTCGATGGCTTCAAACAGCGCGCCTGGCTGAATGGGCTTTGGCAGAATGGCGCTGAACACACCCCCATCCCCGGCGCGCGGCGCAACGGCGGCCCGATTGGCGCTCAAGCCGATCAGCGCCGGCGAGAAACCATCCCCGCGTCGCTCCGCCAGCCACAGGCCAAGCGCATGTCCATCCATGTCGGGCAGGTGAAAATCGATCAGCACAGCGGCGTATTGACCAGCGCCTGCACGCTCGAGCCCCTGAATGCCGCCGCTGGCCAGATCGACCTGACAGCCGTGGCCTTCTAGCAGCAGGCGGATGAATCCTTGCGAGGCGCTATCGCCGTCAACAACCAGAATGCGCTGAGACATGAGGCCCAATTTCCAGGTGAGAGCAGGTTCAAAGAGTGGCGAGATCAATCGGGAGCGGGCACGCTGTTGCGCATGACGACATTCAAACCCTTTCGCGCATCGCCGGGACCGCGATAGGCCTCGGCCGGCAGGCTCGCATCGAACGCGCGGGACTTGGCCGTTCGCGCGGAGGTCTCCGGCTGGGTCTCGACGGGGGCAAGATAGCGCCCGCCATCGAAGGCGTTGTAGGCGTGCAAGACCTCTGGCGCAGGCGCTTGTTTCCGGGGCGCAACCCGTGCGGCGGTGCGCATTATCTTGCGCGCGGCAACGGGACGGGCCGGTTGCCATTGGGGTGAGACGCCCAGCTCCAGCCGGTCGAGATCGGCCGCCATCTGATCCAGCGTCACGTCGGAGCGGCAAAGGTGCGCGCGCCATGATGCCTGACCGCCGAGACGCTCTGCGATGACGCGATCGCGCCCATCGAGCCATTGCCAGGCAAAAATGCAGCGCAAGGTGTTGGGACCAGCGGCAACCGCAAGACCATAGGGCCCGAAGGCATTGGCGCGCGGCTGCGCAATGGACATGACGCGGCCGGGGAAGGCCGCCTCGATCTCCGCGCGAATGCCCGCTTCCGTCGGCTTTGGAAGCGCGCGTGTGGTCTCGGGCCCCCGCGAGACCTCAATCGTCAGCCGGTTGCGCGGGGCGGCGCGTTCGTCCCATTCGATTGTCTGCACTATGCCCTCTGGCAAGGCCCGCTCGCCGAGCGCGGGCGTCAGCGCCATCGCGCGCGCAAGATGTATCAGCGGCACGTTACGCACGGTGCCGCCACCGCCAGACGGCGGCGCCACCAGAGCCTCAAGCGAGCGCGCGGGCTCGGCGGAGCTGGCCGGGGCCAACGCCAGCAGGACCAGCGGCGCGGCTGCAATCGACAGGATCATCCGGATCATCATTCGCATGGGCTCCCCTTTAGCGTCGTAGGCGCATGGCGACAGATTGGCTGGCGCTTGACGCCACGACGCCAACCGGCGGCGCGGCATCCGCTTGCGCTGCGATTGTGCCTTGCGCGGGCGCGCGGTCGATCATGGAGGAGTCACTGGGCTCGCTCGCGCCGTTCCAGCCCGGCAGCAAGGCAAAGCCAAACCGCTCATAGGGCATGGCGGTGACGCCCGAGACCCGGCGGGCGACGAGTTGCCGCTGCTCGGGCTCGCGGGGACGGGCAACCTCGGCGCCCGTTTTTCGGGCGGCGGGATCGGGAAAGCGAAGGGGATTTTCCATAGCCACGGCGAGTGGAAATTCGGCGGTCCTGACAAGCGCGCCGGGCGCGCCTTTCTGTCCATAGGCAAGATCGGGCTGGGGCACGCGCGCCTGGGAATAGGCACCGGCAGTGCCATCCTCACGCGCGGTTGCTGGCCGATCGCACGGATTGCGGCTCTCCGTGCGGACCTCCTCGCGTCCATCCCTGAACGCCAGTCCGACCACGGTGGGGAAGAGCCCGTCATAGCGATTGACCAGCTCGGCGAATTCGCGCGTGCGCTTCAGGCGCTGCAAACTGAGCGCGTGGCCAAGGACACTCGCCTCCCTCGGCTGCCAGGCGGTGGCGCGGCGAAACCAGTCCACCGCCGTTGCAAACTCGCAGGAATTATAAGCATACCAACCCAGCGCCTGCGCGCCCTCGGCGGAGCGGGACTCGAGCGTCACCTTCGCATAGCGCAGCAGCCTGTCGGGCTCGACGGGCGCAGGCGAGGGCTTTGTCAGCTCGGCTGCAAAGGTGTCGATAAACAAGATCGCATTGGCTGCCAGCGGCTCGCGCCAGGCAAAGGCAATTTCCTGAGCCTCGCGCGTCTGGCCAAGCCGCAGCAATGTCAGCGCCAGGCCATGGGCGATCATCGGGTCGCGGTCGCGGGTAATGGCGATCTTGAACCAGTTCAGCGCGACCTCCAGCCTGTCCTGCTTGAGCGCGAGCCAGGCAACGAGCCCGGCTGGCGCGGCCTCCTGCGCGGCTGTGGCAAAGGCCTCGAAGGCCGCGAGTTCAGCGGTATCGATGGGAGCCTGCCGTTCCTCGCGCAAAACGGCCGCCATGCGCGCGCGCGTCATGTCGATGCCCAAGGCGCTCATATCGGTATTGCCATTGCGGGCCAGTTCAAAAAGCGCTTCGACATCTGCCATCGGCAGCAAGGCAATGGCTTTCTGGATTGTGGCGTGGCGCTCGCTGATATCTGTGCGGCGTGTGAGGATGGCGGCAAAAATGGCCTTCGCCTCCGGCTTGCGATCGGTGCGCGCAAAGGCTTCGGCAACGACCCAGGCCAGTTCGACATCCTCGACCGGGCCATTCTTGCCAAACTCTGCGGCAAGATCGGCAATGAGGGACCATTTCGAGGATGCCGCCTTGCTCAGGATCTCGTTGCGCAACTCCCGGCGCTTGATCTTGCGCAGCAGATCGTCCGAGGGCAGCCAGCCCGGCTCCGCGCTCTGGCGTTGCGCAATGGCGCGCTTGAGGCCCTCGATATCGCCGGCTGAAAACAAGGCCCAGAACGGTCCCTCGTCGCCCATCGGAAGTCGCGCGGTCCAGAGATCCTCCGGCATCGACCAATCGGGGTTGAGCCTTGCCAGCCGCCGGGCCTCGGCCTCGACGCGCTTCACCTGGCCCTGCGCCGCATAATAGCGCAGCGCCGTCTCGTCCACGCGGAGTGTCTGCGCAACGCCCGCAGCGCAACCGAGCATGAGGAGCGCGGCCGCCAGAAGGCCGATCCGCGTGAGGATCAATCTTTCAGGCATGACGGATACCTCATGCGGGCGGCGATCAAAGCCAGCAGTTGCAGGGTCGCAGGATAATAATTGTCGGCGATCTGAGGCGCGCGCAGCTGGCGGGGAAACGTCGTGCCCTGAGTCGCGCAGGCGCTGAGCGCAGGCAGCGCCTCATAGCCGCGCTCATCCACCCAGCCCGTGGCCTGACCTTGCGCGAGAGCCACAAGCGGAAACCCGCGCGCGGAGCGCTTGCCCCAGGCCTGCAAAAAGCCTGCATGGTGGCGCGGCTGATCGAACCCCGCCCAGGCCAGATAGAGCGGAATGCGGATCGCATTATAGGAAAACTGCGCCGGGAATCCGGCCGCCGGCTGCGGCTCACCGGATTTGAGCGAGATCCAGTCGCTTGGCAGCTTTGCCGGGCCAAACCGCGCCTTGTCGAGCAGGCTGAGCCCCGTGCGCGAGAGCGCCGCCCAATCGAATTCCGGCGCGACAAGGGGCAGGCGCGCGAAAGCGGGAAAGACATAATAGGACAGATTCAGCGTCGGCCCGTCGGCCCGATCCTCGGCGGCAAAACCCGACATGCCCGGCAAAAGCAGCGCACCCTGTGGCGTCTTGAACAGGACGAGCTTGCGACCGATATCGACCGCGATGCGGCGGGCTTCGATCTGGTAGCTGGCATCCGACCAGGCTACCGCAGCTTCCGCCAGCGCCCAGGCGATCAGCAGGTCGCCATCGGACGCATTGTTGACGTCGGCGATGGCTGGCCGTTTGTCGGGCTCCCACCGCCAGGCGGCCAGCTCATCATTGCGCACGAACAGATTGGCGCGCGTCCAGCCCCAGATGCGTTCGAAGGTGGCGAGGTCGCCCGCCGCGACCGCGAGCAACATGCCATAGCCCTGCCCTTCGCTATGGCTCACCAGACCATTGGCCGTATCCACCACGCGGCCCTGCTCGGTGACAAAACGCGCCTTGTAGGCGCGCCATGCCTCGCGCTCGGGCAACATGCCGTGGAGCGCAACATCGCCACGCACAGGCTCCGCCGCGCGCCCGACCTGAAAACTCGTCAGCATCAGCAGTGCGACAATCAGAATGCGGCACACGGCAATCATTCAACCCTCCTGCCGGTGTTGAGCACGAGCCAGAGCGTCGAGGCCGCAAGACACAGGACCAGCACCAGACAGGCCAGCACATAGACAAACGGGTTCAGCGACAGCCAGGCGGCCGTGACGAGGCGCGCATTGCCGATGCTGGCGGGGCCCGTCGCGATATAGCGTTTGGGATCGTCATCATGCAGCGAGATCAGGGCTTCATTGCTGCCCAGAGCGCTCAGGCGGCCGTTGAGCCCGCTCCAGAGCAGGGGATGAGACAGACACTCCACACCAGCCTTCAGCAAGGCGGAATCCGGCGCAGTGAAGACCGTCCAGAGATGTGCAGCGCCCTCCCCCGGAAAGCCCTGGCTCGCCATCAGCACGGAGGCCGGCGAGAGAACCTCGTCTTCCGACGCGCTCTCACCCGCCCGTGCACCACGCCCGAACGGCAGCGAGGCGGCGCTCAGCAACCCGCCAAGCCTGAAGCTCGCGGGCTCCACATGGGCAGCCTGCGCGGGCTCCTCGGGTGGCAGATCGCAATGGCGCATGTTGCCGTCGGGCTCGAATTGCCGGGTCGCATTTGTGAGCGGTCGCCTGCGCTCGGCCTGCCAGGCGCGGCGCACGCGTTCAGGATCGAGCCCCGCTGCCCGCATCAATTTCGGATCGAGGCCGGGTGCGGGCGACACCATCAGCACATCGCCAGCGTCCAACGCCGGCGCAACCATCGTGAAAGTGAAGTCGAGCGGCCGACGCGCGGCCATCGCCAGCCGCGCCGCCAAGGTTGCGGCAGCCGACATGGTGGCCCGGTCCGGATTTGGGACGAACAGGATCGGTCGCGCCTCTGCGCGCACGAAGGGAAAGGCGCCTGCTGCCGTCATCGCGAGATCGGGCGCACGCGCAACACGCGCCACCCGCGGGAGACCCAGTTCGCTATGATCGAGAAGCCGCAGACGGCTTGCATCGGCATCGGCACCGGAGAGGCAGGCCGCGTCTGTCTGGCTCGGCACTTCAGCGGCAATTTCAATCCGGTTGAGGCCCGGCCGCATCAAGCCCAGCGGCAGGAACATCCGGTTGGTCTCCAGATTTTCCGCGCCATTGCGGTTCAGCATCTGGGTCGCTGCATTGCGTCCGTTGATCGCAACCAGAATGCGGGCGTCGCGCTCAAGGCCACCGCGATAAGAGCCCGCAAGCCGCAACGACATGCGGTCATAATCAGCCACCATGAAATCCATGGGCATGGCGATGGTCACGCCAAGCCGGAACAGGCGGCCCGAAAAGTCTGCGCTCGCAAAACCCGTCTGGCCCAGCGTGATCTGCTCGGCCTCGCCGCTGGCCTCGCGGCCCCATTGCAGCGCGACCGCGCGACGGCCAGAATCGGTACCAGTGATTTTTTCCGCCTGCGCCTCAGTCTTCAGCCGCTCGATTGCCGCATCGAGATCAGCCCCATTGCGGCCTGTGATGACAAAGACCGGCGGATGATCGGGGCGATCTGGCAAAAAGCCGCTGCGGGGCCCCGTGATCGCGCCGAAATGAGCAAGGTCGAACGTGGCGCGTAGCTCGTCCGCCGTCCCTATCGCCAGATCGAGACCGTAATCATCGGTGCCTGACGCGCCAAATTCCACAATCGGATGCAGCGAACGGCCGACCAGCGCCACGATCTGCGAGGCCCTGAGCGCACGGCCCGCCGTCTCTTGCGTCAATTTGCCATTCAAGATGATGCGGATCACGCCCGCCCCATCGCCGCGCGGCGCAATGGCTGCAATATCGGCGGCATGTTCAAAGCCCCGCCGCGCGCGACCAAACACAAGGCCGGTCTGCGCAGGGTTGAGCGCCGTCCATAATTCATAAGTGGCCGCCAACGCGCAGTCGACGCGGTGACGCTGCTCCGCCTTGATGCGAATCTCGTTGAAGCCTGTTTTCAGGAGACCTTTTGGAATCTCAAAGTCCTGTTTGGAAAACGCCTCTGCGGCGCTGATCTGCCTGCGGCCAACAAGCGTGTCATTGATGGTCAGGCTCAGGCTCGAACTTTCGGGCATGACCGAGATGGAAGATTGGGTGGCGATCTGGAAACGCGCGGTCTCGCGCGCCTGCGCCTCTGTCACATAGACGGGCCATGCAAGCTCATCCCACTCGCCACTGAGCCTGAAATCCTTGAGGCCAACGGGAAGTGAGCGCAGATTTTTCTGCTCTGCACGCCCCTGAACGGCAGGTGTAACGCTGCGCATGTCCGGGGCGCCAAGGCTCTGCGCACAGGCAGGCAGGGCGCAGAACCCGAGGAGCAGGCAGGAGGCGACGTGTGTTGAAAGTCTCCTCATGCTCAAGCGGCTCCTGCAATGGCAGATACACGCTCGGCCTGAGCAGACGGGAATCCGCCCTGGCGCGTGGAGCTGGACAGTTCGACGATGGCCGCCAGCCAGGAGGCCTCGTCAATCTGCGCGGGTGCAACCGGCACGGGCTGTTCGACAAAACCGTTTTCTCCCTGCGCAACAGTCGCAACAGCGCTGGCGACAGGCTTTTTATGGAAGGCGGAGACGAAAGCCCGGAAGGGCTCTGTCACGCCCCAGACGATAAATTTCAAACTGCCACGCAGAAGACCGATCGGCTTGTGACGGCGCGCAAGAAAGCGCTGGATTGCAGCCGTGTCGCCATACATCAGCTCCGCAACTGCGCGATATTGATCGATGGCAATGTCACCAAAGTCGAGCGTAAACCTGCCCCCGTCGCCGGTGCGGGTCACGGCAATACACGCGAGTGGCGCGCCGCCGGCATGGGGCACGACAGAGAGAAATCCCTGGCTTGCAGTAGTTTTGATTGCATCCGTGTTTGACGTGCATGAGACACAGCATCCGCCGGCTGATACATGGTCGATCGCGACAGCCAGTCTGTGTCCATCGATTTCAAGAAATCCCTGGCGGGCAATGGGCAGGCGCGGGTGCCGCTCTGTTTGCGCGCGCTCTGCAACAACACCCAGCGAGACACCGGCCAGGACGAGATTGAAACTTGTCCAGATGCCGACAACGAGCATCAGGCTTGTGACGCCGGGCTCAAACAGATAGCGCCAGGCCGCCGTACCGACGCCAATGCAAAGCAGGACAAACACGGCGACGAAGGGCCAGGCGAGTTCTGAAAGGTGGTCGTTATCAAGGGATATTCCCTTCGATGTCACATTGAAGGTCGGCTTGTGGGGCGAGACCACCACCGAAACAATCGCCTTGATGAGAAATACGCCCTGCACATATTCGTAGAGCTCCGACATCCAGGGCCAGCGCACCTGACCGTAGAGATAGCTTTGCATCAGCATGTTCACGCTCATGTAGGAGAGCGTGTAGGCAAGCGTCTCATCGAGGCTGGAGACGAAAATCTTGACGTCGAGAAAAATATACAAAAGCGGCGCAATCATGAAAATCAGGCGTGGGATGGGGAAGAACCAGAACACCATGCTGGATGCATAGGCGATGCGCTGAATGGGCTTGAGGCCCTTGTGCAGAGCCGGATTCTTCAAGAGGAAAATCTGGAACATGCCCTGGCACCAGCGCGATCTCTGTCCGATGAAGCTTGAGAAGGTTTCGGGCTGCAGACCTGCGATGAGCGGCTTGTCGACATAAATGCTCGTCCAGCCCTGCGCGTGCAATCCAAGTGCGGTCTCGCAATCCTCCGTGATGGTAATGCCGGAAAATCCGCCCGTGGTCATGAGCGCGGCGCGCCGCAGCAGCGCTGCCGATCCGCAGAAAAACGAGCCATTCCACTTGTCGAGGCCCCTTTGCGTGATGCCGTAAAACATCTCGTTTTCCGATGGCATATGTTCAAAAGTTTGCAGGTTGCGCTCAATCGGATCGGGATTGAGAAACACATGGGGCGTCTGCACGAGGAATAATTTCGGGTCGAGCCTGAAATAGCCGACGGTTTCGCGCAGGAAACCTGCAAAGGGCGCATGATCGGCATCGAAAACCACAGCGATCTCGCCGCGCGAATGTGCGAGCCCGTTGTTCAGGTTGCCGGCCTTGGCGTGTTCATTGCGCGCGCGGGTGAGATAGACCGCGCCGAGCTTGCGACACAGATCCTGCAACAGCGCGCGCCGGTCGCGCGCGGCCTCCGCCTTGAGCGGATCGCGATCGGCGCATTTCTGGTCGGTGCCGCCATCGTCGAGCAGCCAGACGGTCAATTTCTCGGCCGGGTAATCCATGCCCTTGGCGGCGGCAATCGTCATCGCGAGGATGGTCTGGTCCTCGTTGTAGCTGGGGATGAAAATATCCACGCTCGGCAGATCGGCATCCTCGCTGCGCGGCAAGGACGGGCGGCGCAGGGGGGCGGCATTGATGAGCATGCTGATGGCCAGGACGAAGGCGCAGAAGAGCTCCGCAGTCAGCAGCAGGCAGCCGAAGCTGAAACCAACCACATCGGCAGTCGGCGGCAAGGTGCTGGTCAGCCGCCAGTAGAGATAGCGCAGCAGCACCGTGCTCCCGAGCGCCAGAAAGAGATAACGCGGCAAGACGCGCTGGGGCAGAAACGACAGGATGCCAAGCCCGCAGACAACCACCACACCAAGCGCCGCCTGCGCCTGAACGCTGACGGGCTGGGCAACAAGGAGCAGCATCAGGCTCCCGCAGAGCGCCCAACAGCCCCAGCGCAGATGATCGATGAAGCGGGTCAAAACTGAACCCTCAAATCGGCAGCGCCGTAGACGCCGGTCTTCTGGTCGCGGTCTTGCTGGTAGCCCAGCGCCAGGGAGCCCTGCACCGGCCCCATCCTCATGCCCGTGACATGCCCGCCGACGCGCCAGAGGGCGTAGGAGTCATTTCCCATGAGCGCCGCTTCCGGCCCCAGAAAGAGACCGCCGGCGACCTGATAGCCGGCCCGCAGCCGGGTGAAATAGCCACGATCGTTGGAGGATATGGAGCCATAGGCCGATGCCATGGTGCGCTCCGAGGTGCGCGCGTAAAAATCCAGCGCCGCCTTGACGCCGACATTCGTGCCAGTGGCAGGATGGGCGGGATCGGGGCTTGAGAGGGATATGTTGAGCGCGGAGACGCCCAGATAGCCAGCGAGCTTTGCATCAAGCCAGACGAGCTCATAGCCGGCCAGCGCGGCAAATTGCACTTGTGTGCCCTTGATGCTGGTGTCGATGACCGAACGGTATTGGTAAGTGCCGACAACGCCTTCTGCACGGAAACGCGGGCCGCTTGTCAGCAGATTGCCCGTTACCGCCGCTGTCGCGCCCGCATAGGCAAAATAGGATTTGGTCGAAGACGCCGTTGTCGAAGCATCCAGGCTTACAATCCACTCATCGGCAGCTTTGGGCACAGGCGCGCCTGTATACCAATCGGCAGCCTCAGCGGGGCTGATCGTCAAGCTCGGCGCGAGCGCAAGAACCAGTCGGGCTATTCTTACGCATCCAGATCGCAACATGCCGGGTCCTCATCATGAGTGCCTCAGCGTCGGGCCACATGACCCCGTGAGTTGCCAGCAAGTTGGATTAATTGTGGTAAATAATTAATTAAATCAAAGTCTTCGATAGTAACTTCTGAGTGCCTATATCGAAATGCATAGACCTCTGCACGTCCTGCTGCCAAGCTTTGCAAGTGAAATTCAGATTATATAAATGGCTAAGCTTCTGCTGTTCAAAAGTAAGACAAGAAAAATGATCGCCCAAGCGTCATAGCGCCAAAAAATTAGTTATAAGTCTGTTTGACTATTAAATATGTTTAGATACTTATGTATCAATTATCGATTCATTGCGACAGGACAGAGCCAGACTTTTATGGAAACAGGTGTTCCCAGCGCGCTGATTGCCGATGCTGACGGCTTTTTCCGGCTCGCGCTCAGCGCAATCCTGAAGCGTGAACTTGGCTTTAACACGATCTATGAAGCAGCTTCCGTTGATGAGGCGACACTTATTCTTCGTGCGCAGCCAAACGTGGCGCTTGCCTTATTCGATCAGTCGATGACGGGGATGAGACAGGATTGGGGCCTCTCGGCCGTCCGCAAATATGCTGCCGACGCCAAAGTGGTTGTCGTGTCCGGCTCGGTCGAAAGGACCGACATCCTGCGCGCGTTGAGCATGGGCGTGCATGGATATATTCCTAAAATCGCGGGCCCCGCCGAACTCGCCCGGGCGCTTAACATCGTCCTCTCCGGCGATATTTATGTGCCCTCCCGCCTCGCGATTCCCCCCTCCAATGGCGTGGACCACGATGCCAACCCGCCACATGGCGCGGCCCGGCTCACTGCGCGCCAGCGCGAAGTACTGGACGCGCTGGCCTCTGGCCTGTCCAACAAGGAAATCGCCCGGCGCTTTGGCCTTGGCGAGGGCACGGTCAAGATTCACGTCGCCGCACTTCTGAAAGCCCTGCAATTGCCGAACCGCTCGGCCGCAGCGGTCTATGCGGCAACAATGCGCCGGTCTGCCTGAAGGCTTTAATCCACCAGGCGTCCCAGCGCGTCCACGGCGGGGCCAGACAGCTGGCCGTTGAAATTATGGCCCACGCCCTCGACCAGCACGAGTTTGGCTGCGACGCCGGACGCCTTGGCCCTGGTCTCGAAGGCGAAGGACTGGCTCATCGGCACCTCGCCATCCTGATCGCCATGAATAAGGATGACGCGGACGCCGCGTGGAATGACGCTGACATATTGCAGCGCCTCAATGCCATATTGTGCACGCCCGCGCGTCTGGCTGAGCGCCTGCAGATCGTAGACACCCGCCACCAGCACAGCCCCGCCAATCAATCCCGGCCTCTTGCCCAGAATGGCGCCCAGATTCATTGCGCCCTTGGAATGACCAAGCACGACAAGCCGCCTGGGCTTGTATTTGGCGCGCAGCGCCTCAAGCGCATCGATCACGGCATCGGAATCATCTGACAGGCGGCGGCCTGCATCAGACCCATCGCTGCGCTTGCCGTTCCGGTCATAATAGCCCGGAGCAAGCAGCGCGATGGCGACCACATCCTTGTGGCCTTCGGCAAAGCGGCGCGCCGTCCCATACATATAATCGGCTGGGCCACCAGCGGAGACAGACCCGTGCAGGAAAACCGCCAATGCACGCGGCGGCTTGCCGGGTGATCCGCCAAACGCTTCATAGGCAAGCGAGGCCGCGCAATCGGGACCGCCACAGGCAAGGCTAGCCGCCTGCGCCAAAAGAAGCGTGGCGGCGGCAAAAGCAAGGCTCCGGACAAGGCGTTTCAGCATGACATTCTGTTCTTCATGGCCAAAGACACGCAAGCGCGCGCCTGAAGCATAGCCATAAAGCGCAGGCTTTTCTCCTCGAAAAGGCGCGAGACTATTCGGAAAGCCCCAGCGCAAACCGTCAGCGATCCTGCTATGGAGAGGCTGCGCCCTAATCTGGAAAGCTCCCGTGACCGAACGCCCTGACGTCGCCGCTCTCGACAAGCTGAAGACACGCATTCAAGGCCTCCGCGCAAAGACCACCGAGAACGGATGCACGCAAGCCGAAGCCTTGCTGGCCGCGGCCAAGGTGGCCGATCTGCTTGACCGCCACGACCTCTCCCTCAGCGACATAGAGCTCCACGCGGCCCCCTGCGAGCAGCGCGCCTATGAAACCCGCCGCAAACGCCGCATCTCGCTCGATGATTGCATCGGCGCCATTGCCCATTTCGTCGACTGCCGCGTCTGGCGCGAGAAAAGTGCGTCGGGCGAGACGCGCTATGTCTTCTTCGGCCTGCGCTCGGATGTCGAGGTCGCGCATTATCTGACCGAGCTGGTGGATGAGGCAGTGCGCGCGGAACTCGGGCGCTACAAGACCTCGGCCGCCTATCAGAAATTTCGCCATCAGGATCGCCACGTCGTGAACGGCTCGTTCACGCTGGGCATGATCACCTCGATTGCCGAAAAGCTGATGACGATGAAGAGCACGCGCGATAGCGCCAATATCCGCACAGGGCGCGACCTCGTGCTCATCAAGACATCGGTGATCGACACCGAGCTTGAGAAACTCGGCATGAAAATGAAAAGCGTCCGCCGCCCCGCGCGAATGGTTTCGCCGACAGCCTATGAAGCAGGCGGAGTCGCAGGCGCGTCCTTTGCGATCAATCCGGGGATTGGCAAGACGTGAACATGCCCGATTGCCAAGCCTGCGACGCCATGCATTGATAAGCATCGCATCGACAAGGCGAAACGCACATGCCCGACAGCGTCAAGGCGATCAGCTCGACTGGAAAGGTTGCAACGCCCACAGGGCATGGCGCCCATTTTCCGACCGAGCGAGAATCTGCGAAACCTCGGCGCGTCAAAAGGCCCGTCGTCACCGAGGCCGACGTAGAACACCCCGACGACCCGCAGCCGATGCCACCGGGGTTTCATCACATTGATATTCTGGCTTGAGGCTCGTCGAGAATATCACCGCTCCCGAAAGGCTTCTGAAAAGTCCGATTGCAGGGGCGACAGGAAATATTCGAGCAAGCGCCTCTGGCTCGTCTTGATTTCGCTTGTGACCGACATGCCGGGCATGAAAAAGACTTCGCGTCCCTCGACCATCATCGAACGCGCCTCGGTGGCCAGCACCACGGGGAAAACGAGATTCTGGGTGCGCTGCGCGCCCGCAGCCTGACGCGTGTCACCGGGCCGTGTTGGATCGCCCTCGATCAGTCTGGCATCAGGCTCCGGGATCGCGTCATGACCGACAGTCACGACGCGCGCCTTGGTCGTCCCGTAGCGCGTGAAGGGGAAGGCATCCAGTTTGATGGCGGCTTCCTGACCTTCCTTCACAAAGCCGATATCCTTGTTGGGAAGATAGACTTCAATCTCAAGCGGCTCGTCCACAGGCACAATGCGCATCAGCTCCTGCCCGCTGCCAAGAACTTGCCCGATGGCATTGGCAGAAAGCGCATGCACAAAGCCATCGACAGGACTGCGGATGATTGTTCTGGCCAGTCGCGCCTGAGCTTTCAACAGGCGCTGGCTGAGATCATCGACGGCCTTGAGCGCATCAAGGCGCTTGGCGATGTTTTCGGCAACGAAGGCCGAAACAAGCCGCTCTCGCTCGGCGTGGAGCAATTTCAGCGTCTCCTCGGCTTCCCGAAGCTGGCCTTTTTGCCCGACAAGGATCGTGGTTTGATAGGTGAATGCCTCCAGAGCATCGATCACGCTCGAGCGCGTGCCCGCCCCTTTCGGAATCAAGCTTGTGCGCATATCCACGCGCTCTTTCAAGACCTCCAGCAGACCAGCCTGCGCGTCGATCGTCTCTTCAAGCCGACGCATTTCCATTTTCTTCTGCGCGACCTGCGCCATGGATTGGTCAATGCTCGTCAGGATGTTTTCGACATCAGCCCTGTAGGACATTTCCTCCCGTCGCAGGACATCGTCTGGAATGTCGCCTGGCCAAACGGCCTGAAATTCGCGCGACGGTTGGCGGATGAATTCGACTGCAATCCCGCGTCGATGGGCCTCGGCGCGCGCGGCCAGCAACGCAAGGCGAAGCGATTTTTCATCAGCCAGCGCATCGTCCTGTTCAAGTTCGAGCAGCGGGTCGCCGACATTCACACGCATCCCGTTCTTGACCGGGATGCTTTTCACCTTTCCGCCCTCAAGGACCTGGACGACCTTGACGCGACCTGACGGTTGGATCTTGCCGTAAGCAATCGCAACAACATCCGTCCATCCAAACCACGACCAGACCAGCGCGCCAAAGCAGATGCAGAAAATCGTATAGGTAAAATAGATCGCCACAGGCGAGGGCGGCCGCTCGAGAATCTCAAGCGCTGCCGGCAGGAATTGATTGAGGTCGCGGTCTCTTTTTTGTGGCAACATAGCTTAAGCCTTCTCGCCAAATTGCAACGACCAGAGACGCGCATAGAGGCCGTCTTTACGCTCAAGCAATTCGCTATGCGTTCCTGATTCCACCAGTTGACCGTCAGCCATTCCAAAGATTCGATCGCAATCGCGCACGGTCGAAAGCCGATGCGCAATCAGAATGACGGTGCGCCCCTTTGCAATCAGCTTCATGTTTTTCTGGATGATCTGTTCGCTCTCGTAATCGAGCGCACTCGTCGCCTCATCGAAGATCAGAATTCGCGGATTGGTGGCAAGCGCGCGCGCGATGGCAATACGCTGGCGTTGGCCGCCCGAGAGATTTGATCCCCGCTCCTCGATCTGACTGTCATAGCCCTGCGGCATTTTCGATATGAACTCATGCGCGCCGGCCATCCGCGCAATAGCGATGACCCGCGCGCGCGGCAGCGAGGGATCGGCAAAGGCTATGTTTTCGTGAATGGTCCTGTTGAACAGGATGTTTTCCTGCAGCACGACACCGACATTGCTGCGCAGCCATACAGGATCGACCTGGGACAGATCGATGCCATCGACCAAAACATGGCCCTCGTGGGGCATGTAAAAGCGCTGCACGAGCTTGGCGAGCGAGGATTTGCCAGACCCTGAAGGCCCGACAATACCCACCACCTCACCCGCCTTGATCGTCAGCGAGACATGCTTGAGGACATCCGCGCTATTGGCGTTGTAACGGAAGGAGACGTTGGAAAATTCGATATGGCCCGATGGGGGCGGAAGCGACGCAGCGCTGCGGAAAACGGGCTCGGGTACTGCGTTCAAGACGTCGCCCAGCCGCATCATTGAAATTCTGATCTGCTGAAACTCCTGCCAGAGCTGCGAGAGCCGCAGAACAGGCTGGGACACCTGCCCCGCAATCATGTTGAAGGCGACCAGCGACCCGATGGTCATCTCGCCATTCATCACGGCCTTCGCGCCGAGGAACAGAATGCCTGCCGTAGACAGGCGGCTCACAACCTGGATCGCGCCCTGTCCCAGCGCGCTGAGCTTTGAGGCATCGAAGCTTGTCTGGATATAGGCGGCAAGCCGATCATCCCATTCTGCGCGCATCTGCGGCTCGACGGCAGAGGCCTTGACGGTCTGAATGCCGATGACGGATTCGACCAGAAACTGCTGGCTTGCTGCGCCACGATTGAATTTCTCGTTGATCTTGGCCTCAAGCGCGGGGCGCAGGAAAAATGCGATGGCGACATAGACCGGAAGGGTTGCGAGAACGACGCAGGCGAGGCTGGCCGAATAGTAGAAAAGCACGATGAAAAATATCAATGTGAAGAGCAGATCGAGAATGGACGAGAGGCCATTGCCGGTGAGAAACGAACGAATATTTTCAAGTTCGCGAATGCGCGCCACCGTCTGTCCCGCCGGGCGCGTTTCAAAATAATGAATGGGAAGCCGCAGCAGATGCGCAAACAGCCGCTGGCCCAATTCGACATCGATCCGGTTGGTCGTGTGGTTCAATGTGTAGGTGCGCAGGAACTGGAGAATGGCGTCGAACAAAGTCACCATGACAAGGCCAATGGCGATTACATTCAGCGTTGCAAGGCTGCGGTGGATGAGAACCTTGTCGACAACGACCTGAAAGAAGAGAGGCGTGATCAAGGCAAAGATCTGGATGACCATCGAGGCCAGCAGAACATGGAGCAGCGGCAGGCGATATCGCCACACGCTCTTGAAGAACCACTCGAGATTGAGCCCGTCCGGATCAATGCCTGGTCCGCGAAAACGCCGCCGCACCAGGACAGCCCCCGGCAGGAGCCGGGTTGCAAGCTCAGCCTCTTCCAAAAGAATATCCGCTCGCGTGACGGGATCGACCATCCGCCAGCGACCATCGTTGAGACGCCCCCCATAAACGACAAAGCCGACGTCCCTCATCTGCAATAGCGACGGGACCGGCAATTTCGAGAGGCTTTTATAGGAGAAACCGGAATCCCAGCGCGCCTGCAGACCAATGATATTGGCAGCACGAACGAGATCCTCCGCCACCGACGGTCGCCGCGCGAGCGCAAGCTCTCGGGCTAGAACCGCGGGGTTTGCCGACACGCGAAAATAGGCTGCGATACCGCACAAGCCCTGGAGCCCCCGGTCTTGTTCGGGCAAAACATCGGGAATTTCCTCGATCGGGACCTCTAAAAGGGCAGACGTCATCCAAATTCCTCGTGGGGAAATTCAAAAATAAAAATCACGGTCGGATAAAAGGACGAGACAGCATGTCTGCTGCATCGAAATCCATGGCCGGGTTAAAAAAAATATCGCTATCCGTCACCCGCAGGCTTCGGATCTTGAATAATCGCGCGGCACTTTATGCCTGCGCTTCAGCTTTTTTCAAGCTCTCGGGCAAATACGATCTAAACATCGCACCCGAATAATATATTTCTTCGTCGCAATAGTAACTTAACGCGGCGATAGCTACCAGCTTACGCAATAGCGAGACAGCATGGACGCGCTTTGCGCGGCGCCATGATTGAAAACATCCCGGCCAGCCTCGGCCCAAGGCGGGCTCCCCTCGTCATTGGACACAGGATCTGCCCGGTCTAGGCCGGCCCACATCATGCAGGCCGGCGCGTTTTGTCGGATGGCTCACCAGCTGACCTTGAAGCCGGCCGAGAGCGACTGGCTGTTGGCGTTCTTGCGCACTTCGGCATCGTAGCGCGCGAAGGCATCGACGCCCTGGCTCGGGGACACCGCCACAGTCACGCCGCCAAGAAGCGCGTCGCGACCGCGAGCAGATGACGAGACCGTTGCGCCGGTGCTGAGTGCGCTGAACGCGCCCGTCACATTCGTCCCCTGGTCGCCCAATTCGCGGCCATAAGCTGCGCGCGCCACCGCCGACACCGAGGCGCCATTGTCGAGCTTGCCGCGCAGGATCGCCCGTGTGCCGAGAGTGGCGAGGGCGGTGCTGACAGTGTCGGCTTTGAGCGTGGCTGCAAGCGGGGTTGCGCCCGTCTCCACCGTCGCATCGCGGTGAAGGCTCGTTACCTTCAGGCCCGCATGGGGTTCCAATGCGATATCGTTCAAGACCTGCCGTGATCCAAGCTCGAATGAAAACGCCGCGCCCGACACGTTCGGCTTGCCTGTCGCCTGCGCGTCGAGGGGATTGCGCTTCACGCTCTGGTCGCCGCCGACATAGCCGGCCTGTGCATTCACGAACATGTCGCGGCGGTCGACGGCGCCGTACACGCCAGCCGCATAAGTCGTGAGATTGGCTGTCGCCGCCGTCTGGGCGCTATGGACTGCGCCAGCTGCATAACCCGCGAAAGCGCCGACGCGCACGTCGTTTTCAACTTCGATATCCGCGCCAAACATCAGGCCGCTGTTGTCAGACTTGTAGCCCGGATCGCCCTGCGTACCGAAGGTGCGTCCAAACTGGCCAAGCGCCGCGCCCCACACAGTGAGCTGACGGCAGTCCTTCGGGTTTTTCGCCGGAATGTCGCCATCGAGGCAATATTTTTGCGCGTTGCCGTCCGAAGCGCCGCGACGCTGGGCCAGCTGATCGCTGACGGTCGAGGACATCAGCCCGGCCGCATCGCCCTGTGCCATCAGCGCATCGCCGTAGATGGCAAGGCTCATGCGATCATAGGCCGGTCCATAGCCCGCGAGCGGCAGCTTGTAGAGCGCATCATAGACCGCCGCCTGCGCGGCGGTCTTGCGCACGCCCGGATCCGGCCGCACGGCCTGCAGGGCTCCGCCCACCGCCGCCTCGTTCGGCGTCAGGCCGGCCACGCCGCCAAGGTTTGCCGCAGTGACGACGAGCTGGAACGTGTTCGGGTTGTAGATGCTGTCAAACTGGGTGCCGGCCAGCAGCCCGCTCACGGGCTGGGTGAGCCCGGTGAAGCTGCCGAGAACGCCGCCCGTAGCGCTGACGACCGTGAAGAGCGAGCCGACTGCAGGCGAATAGCTGTTGCTGGCCGACGTCATGCCGCGCAGGATTGGCTGCACCGTGCCATTGGCAGTGTAACTATTGCCGGTGCCGTTGACGATCACCGAGCTGTAATTGCCAGGGCCGGCATTGACGCCAGGTCCGTCGATATCGAGCGCGAGGACGGAATTGGCCGCCTGCGTGACCGACGCGCCGAACACGATCGTTCCGGGACTGTTGCCCGGACGCAGCGTGCCCGCCACGACTGTCGGCGCGCTGATATAGCCCGCGCCGCGGAGCGTCGAGCCGGCTGCGACTGTCAGCGACGAACCCGAGAACAGCTGCAGCGGAGAAAGACTCGCATTGAACGCGACGATCTCGGCATGCGAGGAATTGTTGAGCGCTCCCGTGTTGAAATAGGCGGTCGTATTGCCGGTGACGATGATCGCGCCGAGCGCGCCCGTCGGGCTCGAGAGAGTCGTCGCTCCCCCACCAGTGATGGTGAGCGCGCCGCCGCCGGAAACGGTATTGGCGAAGGCATAAGCGTTGGAGTGGTTGAGCGTCAGCGAGCCATTGTTGACGAGAGGGCCCGCACCGATGGACCCCGTCGGTCCGCCATTGCCAATGGAGAGTGCCGCGCCGGAGGCGATCTGCGTCGTACCCGCATAGGCGCTTGCGCCGGTGAGCGTTTGCGAACCGCCACCCAGCGTGAGGCCGCCCGTGCCGGCGATGGAGCCTGTGAACGCGCCAGCGGCATTGGAAAGAGTCAATGTTGCGGAGCCGAGCGCCAAGTTGCCCGCGCCGTTGAGCGATGTCACCTGCTGGTTATTGTTGGCGAGGTTCAGGGTCGCGCCCGAATTGACGGTTACGCCGCTGGCCGATGAGAGCGCATTGACCCCGCCTGCCTGCAGCGTGCCGCCCGCCACATAGGTTCCGCCCGCATAGGTATTCGCGCCCGCGCCGGCCGTCGGCGCGAGTATGACCGTGCCGGTTGTGCCCGCTCCGTTGACGACGAGCGCCCCAGCGGTTCCACCCTGCGTTATGCGCCCGGTGACGGTCGCGACCTCCCCGCCGGCGACATTGACCTGCGACTGGCCCTGAACGACCACGTTATTGGCGACGGTGGTTGTGGCCGTCAGGTTTAACGCGGCCGGCGTGGTCGGCGAGCCGAGCAGGCTCACGGTGCCCGTGCCGAGCGCGCCACCCGCGGCCACCTGCACGGTCGAACCCGACAGTACATCCAGGCCGCCGGAGAAGGTGTTCGTTCCAGACGTCGGCGCGAGGACGACGACACCGCCTGCAGCGGTCGAGGCGATCGTCAGCTTGCCCGGCGTGCCGGGCGTATTATCCGCAATCGAGCCCGTGAGGGTCAGCTGATGGCCCGCGGCATCGATCGTTCCGCCGGAGTTGGTGATGGTGAAGGCGTCAGCGGTCGTTGCGTTCGCGCCATTTGTCAGCGTGCCGCCATCAAACACGTTCGTGACGCTCGAATTGACCGCGTTGAACACGTTACCGCTTGTGCCCGTAATGTTGGGGAGGGGCGGCGAGCTCGGAGGCGACGTATTGCCAAACGGCGTCGGCAGTTCATTCGTCGGGAACACATACGGCGTCGGCGTTGCATAGCCGGTGTAAGGATTGCTCGTGAGAGCGATATTGAAAACGCTGTAGATTTCTGGTGCCGTGACAGTCCAGCTCAGAGAGGTGTAGGTACCGAGGAACTGGATGACACCCGATGCCTCGGAACCGGTCAGCAGATATCCCGTCGTGGAATCGCCGGATGCCGGTGCGAGCAGTCCATTATCCGAGAGGATCTGAAACGGCTGGGAGAACTTGAGGGAGGACGGATGACCGGTGTCGCCAAGCGACCGGAACGCAAAGATCAGGTCAGAAACAGGCGCCGAGAACGTCAGCGTATGGGCTTTGTACTCCGGGGTCGTATAGCCGGTTTGCGTGATGTAGCCGGTGTTTGTGGGCAAAGTGCCAACGTACGGCGACAAATAGACACTGGAGGGCGTTCTGTTGTTGGCGACGTAGATCCAGTCGCCGCTGGTCGTCGCGCTGGGGCTCGCGACCTCGCCCGACAGCGTGAACTGGATCGTTGTGTTGCTTATGGGATCAACCACGCTGCCCGTGGCGCCCGCTGCATAGGTGATGCGCCCCCAGTTCGGCTGGGTGGTCTGGGTCAGCGTATAGGACGAGGGCAGCGTCCAGGCGCCCCAATTGGTCGTGGCCGTCGCATAGGCCGATGTCGACGACAGGAGAGCGGCCAAAAACGTCGCTGCTCCAAGGCGTTGGATCGATTTTCCAAAGCCTGCTCCAAGCAAGGCGGGCGTGCACAGGCCCTTCCCGAACATCTCTCCACGCGAGGGAATGGACACAATCCCATTACGCACCGACTGACTCATAACGCTATCCAATTGTTACTCTACTGTTACGCTTGGATATCGTTAACCTGTTGAGTGAAATACGTACTTGGGTACAGTTCCGAATCAAACGGTTAATATATTGACGTTTGGTTAACGGAATGATTATTCGCTGATCTATCTGCAAGCTAAAGCGCTTGGCCCAAGACCGCCCACGAGACATAAAAAATGGACGCCTTCTCGGCCATATCATTCGCATGTCTTTTCATCGAAGACAGTGCAGAGGGCATCAGCGAGGAATTGCTTCCATCGCTCTTCGACCTCTACAAGCCAACGAAGAGCGATGGCATCGGAATAGGCCGTTGGCTCAGCAAGATCATCATCGAGAAACACAACGGAAGCATCGCCGCGTCCAACAAGCCCGACGGTGGCGCTTTTTCCGTGGTCCGCCTCCCGCTGCTGGAGCAGCATCCGTGAAGAAAAATCGCGTGATCGTCATCGACCACGAACCGGACGTGCGCGAAGGATTGCGTGCTTGGCTTTCGCACGACTATGACGTGATCCTGTTTGACTGCGCAGAATCCTTTCTGGCCGAGATCGCGGATTTCTGTATGGAGGACGCGCCACCAACGTGCCTGCTCCTCGACTTCCAGATGACTGGCATGAACGGCTTGCAATTACAGCGCGACATCAAACGATCGAACATGGCGCACCCCATCATATTCATGAGTGGCGATGCGCTGCAGGGGGATATCATCGACGCCTGGCGCGGCGGCGCCCTCAACTTCATCCTCAAACCATTCACGGCGAGAGAGGTCAGCGATGTGCTGGCGTCTTCGTTCAGCGATGCCAGAACAATTCGTCACGCGCCTAGCCCGGATGAGCAAACCACGCAGGGCGGAGATTTGCCGATCACCCGCCGGGAGGCGCAGGTCCTGCTTTTGTTGGGCGAGGGTCTGCAGCAGGTTGAAGTCGCCCGGAAATTGGGCCTCTCGCTCAGGACCGTGAAAATGTATCGGACCTTTCTCAGGAACAAGCTCAATCTGAATACGCTCGTTGAAATAGGCCGATATTGCGAGAAAAATCGCGAGGCTATTGTCATGATGGCTGAATGAGCAATCACCTCTCGATCAGGTTTGGATTGCCTTCACCCTGTCCCGAAACGAAAAAAAGCCGCCCATTTGGAGCGGCTTTTTGCTTGGGTCAGATTTGGTTGCGGGGACGCGCAACGGCCTTTACCGAACGCTTTGCAACTGGCGTCCGCGCTAACGTTCACGGACGGCGTCACGGGCTTGGGTTTCTCTCGCGCCCGTCGAACATCAAAGCGTGTCTGAAGACTTCACTTCGCGAAAGCTCGGGGAAAGGACGACCGGCTCGGGCGTTTCGATATCTTCCGCCCACGCCAGATCCGAACCCGTTGTCTCCTTGAACATCGTCGAAAGCGATTTCAGACCGCCGCGCGTCTTGCCGCCAGGCAAGGCTTCAGGCCCGCGGGGCGCGCTTTCGACGTCGACCCCGTAATAGTCGAACCAAGGCAATCCGGCGTCCGCATAATCTTTCGCAGAGGGTGGAAAGGGAGTAGCCTTTGGGCCGGTGATCGCAGTCCAATCCTCGCCATGGGCCATGCTGACAAAGACACGCTGCGTCTGGCTGTCGTCCCCTCCCCTCGCCTGTGTCCCGAGGGGCATCTTGTCCGCGTGGTCTTCGACATGCCGTAGCGGGAAACGGCCAAGGCCGGCCGGCAACGGGTACGTTTTTTGTGTCGGGTATGCGCAAAGTGCGCTGGAATTCGATCGTAAAGCGCGCGTCGGGCTCAATCTGCGGAAAACGGAAATTCAGGCTGTCATACTCAAGAGTCGGCATCGCACATCGCCTACCAGTCGGCGGTCATGAGGCCGCTCTGCGTCAACGCCGCCAAGTGCCAGCCGCGTGCCCAGAAACTGTTCACCGATCTTGTCAGAACGACTGAGCAGGCCCAACAGGCGCGCCATGACGGGAGGCTTGAAGCGATCCTGACTTACAAACTCGGGTGAAGCGAGGAGCTTGATAGGCGCAAGTCTCTAGGCCTTTCTGCGCCCGATCTCGCGCCCCATCCTGATGACATCATCATACGCACACGCATCAAGGATACCGAGCGGGCAATCGCGGAGGGCGAGGACATGCTAGCCAAGCCAGAGCATCAAACTTATCGCCGGCAGATCGAAGATGACATCGCGTTCGAGAAACGGCTTCGCGACAGGTTGAGGAAAACGATTAGTGATTGGGATCGCTAGAGTCGAAGTGATGCATTCATGGTCTACTTGGCCGAGAAATGCGTGACCAGCGCAAAGAGGGGCCTCGCATATTTTGAGGCCAAGCTGCTTCACCTACCTGCATCAACGCGCCCTGGCCTCGCTCAGGGCGCCCAACCGTCGGAACATCTCCGGGAAATCATGCGAAATTGCATTCCTGATCAGAAATAATGGAGCTGGGACATTCGGCGCGATACGCGCTTCGTAGAGTACAAGCGTGCCTCCGTCGCCGGCCTCGAGCGACCATCTGCCATCTGACAGCCGCATATCGCCGCTCACAAGGCGGTAGGTGAAGGCATAGTTTCGCCCGACCTTGAAATCATTGCGCACCACAGTTCGAACGCGCGGCAAAATGGGCGGGTTGGAGATGTTCTCACGCACATCCCAGCGCCCGTCAGGATCGCGTTCGACAATGCGGCAACTTTCCAGATGCGGCACGAACCGCGTCGCCAATGCGCAATCGGTGAGGACCGTCCAGACGGCTTGGGGCGTTTGAGCGATGAATCCTCGCACCAGAATGCGAAGAATTCCATCGCCTTCTTCCTCGACCAGGATCTGCGGAACTCTTTCAATCGTCGGACGCGCGGCCTCCGGGATAGACCAGAAAGCTAAAATACAGAGAGATAATTTCGCCCATTTGACGGAGAAGCTACGTGGCGTCACATCACTGTTCTCCGAACCGCGGGATCAATATTTCATGGAAACTGAGCGTCATGAAGATATGATGACACCTGCCGATTGCCACCGAAATATTTCACAGCAATGGAATTTGACCGACGCCACTTCAACGGCAGGTTAGGTTTGACTGTCATCCAGCTGTCATGTGGCAGAGCTAGCGCCGAGACTGGATAGAAGGCTCTTTTAAAGGCGCCTTTGTTTCACTGCGCACAGACTCGGCTCATCGCACCATGCTTGACTTGCAGAACCAGAACACAATTCTCCAGAACAACAACGAAGCTCGCGGACTTGTCTTTGCGATCGCATTTTCAGGCGATGGAACAGGCGCATATGCAGATTTCCCTGCAGAACTGGAGGCGCCGCCTGCGGGAAGCTTCTGGTGGGTTCACGTGAACCTCACCGATGCGCGTTGTCGAAAATGGCTGTCGGAACGGGGCTGGCTCTCGGAGGAGGCGCTGGATATCTTGCTGTCTTCTGAGGTGCACGACCGAATCGAGAGCGAGGAAGGTCTACTCGCAGGCGTGTTTGTCGATGCAAAGCTGGAATTCGCAGGCAAGGCGGAGGACATGGCAGAACTTCGTTTTGCCATGTCGGAGCAGATTCTTTTGACAGGACGCCGACGGTCGCTGAGATCGATCGAGAATACACGTATCGCCATCGAACGCGGCAAGAAAATCGACTCCACAATAGAACTTCTCGAAGAGATCGTCGACCGAGAAGCGGATTTCGTCGCCAAATCAGCGAGCGATCTTGGCAGGGTAGTCGATGCGATTGAAGACAAGATCATGGCCGGATATATCAACGCAGCTCGAGATGAAACGCGCAGCGCGCGACGCGCAGCCATCAAGCTCCACCGGCAAATGTCACGGTTGCTTGTCCTGTTCCGACGTGTCGAGCGCGCGCCGGCGAGCCGGTTGCCGCAGGACCTTCGGGATGCTGCCGGCCGTATCGCGCAGCGCCTTGAATCGATCTATCAGGAAGTTCACTCCTCCCAGGATCGCGCGCGGCTTCTTCAGGATGAAGTTTCGGCTGCGCTCGCCCACGAGACGAACAGGCAACTCTATATTCTCTCGATGCTCACCGCCTTGTTCCTCCCCGCCACCTTGGTCACAGGCCTGTTCGGGATGAATACGAAAGGGCTGCCGTTTGGCGACAATGATGCGGGTTTCTGGTGGGCGCTCGGCCTGTCGATCGCGGCGGCTGTGGCAACCTATATTCTATTCTATGTCACACTTCGGACCAGACGCCGGAATGCTGCGTAAAAAAGGCAAAAGCCATCGGTTTTTACGGTCGGTAACAGGCGTTAATTGGGCATTTCTGTTCGAGTTGCCTGAAATTTGGACGTCATTCATCTGTCATCGAAACTGTCTAGTTCAAGCCTCGACCCTTCCTCAAAGGCAGATCCGAGGCTGATAATGTATTTTAATTCTCGCACGTACCGCACGGCGCTTCTGATGGCGGTCGCCATCCCGCTGGCTTTCGTCGCACATGATGTCTCGGCGCAGCAGTCAGACCTGGGCTCCGTGACAGTGAATGCAGCTCCAAAACCTGTGCGCAAGAAGACAAAGCCCACCCCGAAAGCAGCGCGCGCGAAGGCCCAGGAACAGAAGACAACTCCGAATACTGCCGCCGCTGTGGCGCCGCTGAAGAGCGACGCAGCCATCGGCTCCGGCGCGCCCCAGGGCAGCGCACCCGCACTTGCGCCCTCGCAGAGCAGCCTGAATGCATTTCAGCCTGTCTCGATTGTCAGTGACAAGATCATCAAGGACGTCGTGCCGGCGGGCGCGGACTATAACGAGACCGCAAAATATACGCCTGGCTTCCTCTCGAACAATGCCAACGGTATCGGCGATTCCAAGAGCGGCTGGCGCGGTTATCAGGATGGCCAATTCAACATCACCTTCGATGGCATCCCGTTTGGCGACGCCAACGACCCTACGCATCATTCGGCCGCCTATTTCCCGGCGTCTTTCCTCAGCCGGGTAACGGTCGACCGCGGTCCGGGCTCGTCGTCGCAGGTTGGTTACGCGACCTTCGGTGGCACGATGGGGCTCAACTCGCTCACGCTGGCAGACAAGGCTGGCGGTACGATTGGGATGTCCTACGGCAATCACAACACGTTCACGACGAGCGTCAGCGCCCAGTCTGGTTACGATGCAGCCACGGGCACACGCGCGCTCGTCGCCTTCTCGCATATTGGCTCGGATGGCCAGCTGCAGTTTGGCGATTCATCGACCAATCAAGGCCTCATCAAGGTCGAAAAGCAGTTCGGAGAGGTTAAGATTACGGCGCTGGCCACCGGCGGCACCGAGCGCTACACCAACGTGAATTCCATCACCTGGCCGCAATTTCTCGCCCATGGCGTGAACTATGGTCAGGTCAACGACAATCCCCGCAGCACGCAATATGCTGGCTACAATAATTCGCTGAAGGCGACGGACATGGAATATGTTCGCGCGGATTGGAACGGCGGCGACATCCGGGTCGACAATACGGTCTATTCCTATTCCTATTGGTACCCGCGCAATCAGAACAATGGCATCGATCAAACGATCGAAGGCAATGCGTCGGTTGCCAACAAGGGCACCTTGCGCTCAGTCACCTTCCCGTCCGGCGGGACGTCCTACCTCTATTCCGGCGTGACGGATGGCGATGTCACCGGCTATTACAAGATCAACAGTTACCGGGCGTTCGGCGACATACTGAATGTTGCAAAGGATGTGAATATTCCCATGTTCGCGGGCACGTTCCGCACAGGCATGTGGGTCGAGCACATCAGCAATGACCGCGCCCAGCAATATGTCGATTACACGACCGGCAAGACATATGATCAGATCGGCGGGCTTTCGAGCGGCAACGTGGTCGCGCCAACCGGAGCCGCCTACAAGCTCGATCTCAACTCCAAAATCGTCAATGTGCAGCCGTTCATGGAATATGAATGGCGTGTCACCGACCGTCTTTCGGTTACGCCTGGCTATAAATTTGAAAGCTTCACGCGCGATCACACAGCGGTTGTAAACCAGACGACGCTGACGCCAATCGCCTACAAGAACACCTATACGGCAAACCTTCCGTTTCTGGCCGCTCGCTACAAGCTGAATGACGAGGTTACGGTCTATGCGCAGGCCTCGAAAGGCTTCCTAGCTCCCACAGTCTCCGCATATTATGTAACCGATCCGAGCCTCAACAAGATCGAGCCGCAGAGCACGACCAATTATCAGGTTGGCGCCGTCTACAAGACCCAGGACATCACGCTGGCGGCCAATATCTACCGTGTCACAGCGACAAACTTTCCGATCACCACGGTGACGAACGGGCTCACCACTTATGAAAATGGGGGCACAGCGCGTTATCAAGGTATCGAGGCAGAAGGCACTTATGCGCTTTTCAATGGTCTTGCCGCCTATGCAAGCGGTGCTTTGATGAGTGCGAAATATACAACAGGCGCCTATAGCGGCTTGCGCGTCGGTAATGCTCCCTCGCACACGTTTGCAACCGGGCTGATCTATGATGACCAGACCTATTTTGCCTCGCTCCTGCAAAAATTCACCGGCGATTACTACGGTAGCGGCGGCCAGAAGGCGAGTACGATCCCGGTTCCGGGCCTGAACAAGGTGTCGGGCTACAACACAACGGATTTCGTTGCCGGTGTACGTTCCAACGTTCTCAAGAAAATAGGTCTTGGCGAGCGCGCAGAATTCAAACTCGGCGTGAGCAACATCTTCAACCATCGCAATATTACCGATATTGGCGGCGACCCGACAACGGTCACTGCAGCGACGGCTTATTCGACATCCACGAAGATGAGCTACTCCTTCATGCCGGGCCGCACCATCTATGGCTCCGTCAAGATCGACTTCTAAAAACAACGTCATCGATGTGAGGGGGCCGGGCTAAGTCCGGTCCCCGCTTTTTAGGAAATCGACATGGAATCCATGAATCTGTCACCCGGCGCGCTGTTTTTTCAGGCCGGTCCGGTCGGAAAGACCGTGATTATTCTACTGGGCATTGCATCAATCTGGTGCTGGTTCCAGATCTTCGATGGACTCATTTCTCTCGTTCGCCTCAGCCGCGCGCTTGCGCGTGTGAGACTGGCGCGCACTGGCGGCCTGCTGGACCCCGTGATTGCGGCTGGCGTTGCCGCCCGCACCGAAACACTCGAAGGTGAAAGCACCGGCGAATTGCGCCATCGCATGATCGAAACGATGAATCGCGAGGCGCGCCACATCATTTCCCGGCTCGAAGGTGGCCTGCCCAATCTCGCCGTCATCGCTTCGGTCGCCCCTTTCGTCGGGCTCTTTGGCACAGTCTGGGGCATCATGGTCAGCTTCACGGCCATCGCCGCCAACAATGATACGAGCCTGGCGGTTGTGGCGCCCGGCATTGCGGAGGCCCTGGCAACCACGGCTTTTGGTCTAGTCGCGGCAATTCCTGCGTCCATCGCCTACAGCCGTCTCGGATCTTCGTTTTCATCTGCCGCGCAAGAGGTTTCGGGCTTCATCGAGGAACGCTCCATCGATCTGCTCCGCTCTGCTCGGAAAGGCAGGACGCTGTAATGGCATTTACGACAAATAAACCCGGCAACGGACTGCATCGTCCGCTTGCGGACATCAATGTGACGCCGCTCGTCGATGTCATGCTGGTGTTGCTTATCGTCTTCATGGTGACAGCCCCGATGTTGACGACCGGACTCAAGATGGATTTGCCCCAGGCACGCGCAGCCCAGCAGCTCAAGCAACCCCAGCCCATCGTGGTCTCGGTCACGAAGGATGGAAAATATGCGCTCGATATGGATGAGCTGCCCTTCGACATGCTGTTGCCGGCGCTGCGCGCCCGCATGGAAGGGGATTTGAAGCGCGTCATCCAGATCCGCGGCGACCGCAATGGCAGCTACGGCGCTGTCTATGAACTCGTCGATCAACTCGTCCAGAACGGCATGACGCATGTCGCTTTGGTGTCGGACCCGAAAGCACGCAAGGGCGCAGGGGTAAATCTGGAGCAGGTCGGCAAATGAAATCGAACACGTCCTTGCGCACAGCGCAAATATGGCACCCAGGCATCCGCTCGACGATGCTGGTTGCCTCACTCGCATTGCACGGACTGGCCTTTGCCGCCTTCATTCCGGCAACAGAAAACCAGGAAGCGCCCATCGACTCGCTCGACTTGAGCCTGGCGCCGCCACAGGGCGAGGCCATGGTCGAGGAGAAGGATGCAGTCGACTCCTCCGCACAGGCAGAGGCTGCAGCGGCCGTCGAGAAAACAACCCCGCCTGTTGCACAGGACGATGCCCTTCAGGAAGCGGCAAAAATCATCGAGCCCGAGGCCGATGTCATGTCAGCCGCACTTCTTTCAGAACCGCCTCCGCCCGAACCCGCAATTGTCGACAAGCCGGTCGAGACCAAGCTCGAAGAGCGCAGCGCAACCGCCGTTTCCAACGCCTCGCAAGCGACTGAAGAAGCATTCGCAGCGCGCGCGGTCGGTGTCGAAAATGGCTTGCGCACCGGCGGTGGTGCGACCCGTGCGGCTTATGCGGCCGCAGTGAAAAAAGAAATCGCTCGCAAAAAGCGCCGCCCCGATGGCGACGCCCACGGCGTGGTCAGCATCAGTTTCGTGATCGGCCCAAACGGCGCCCCGGCGACGATCAAAGTCGAACAGCAGGCTCATCCCGCGCTCGCAGACGCGGCCCGCAGCATTATCGCCTCCGTTCAGTTGCCTCCGCCCCCCGGGGGCACGTTTGCGGGGACGATCGCAATCAAATTCGAATGAAAAGGACGACCAAATGAAACGCTCCTTCCGTCGCTTGGCTCTAGCGTCATTGTGCCTGGTTCTGGCATCCGGCGTTGCCCAAGCCCGCGACCTCTACCGCTGGGTGCAATATGTGCCGGGTGGATTGGAAGCCCGCGCGGTTACAGACGACGCCGCCTGCCCGATGGCTGCGATTGATGGCACCGCGTCGCGCATGAACGAACGCTCCGCTCCCGACGAAATCTTCCCGGTACGCGGTTGCAGCCTTCCAATCCCGAAGGGCGTCAAGCTCGTTACTGTCGCCGGCGTACCGGTGGCCTTGCCCAAGGAACGCCCAAACCGAATCCTTATCGTCGGCGACACGGGCTGCCGCCTGAAGGGTGCGCAGGTGCAGGCCTGCAACGACATGACCCAATGGCCCTTCCGGCTCGGCGCGGACCTCGGCGCGGACTTCAAACCCGACCTCGTGCTGCATGTCGGCGACATGCATTACAGAGAAAGCGACTGCCCGGCGGGCAATCTCGGCTGCGCGGGCACGCCCTTCGGCGATACATGGGCCGTTTGGAAGGAAGATTTCTTCAAGCCCGGCGAGGCCCTGCTCAACGCGGCGCCCTGGCTGATGGTGCGGGGAAACCACGAGGAATGCGAACGCGGCGGCAAGGGCTGGGCGCGCACGCTTGATCCTTATGCCTTCGACGCGAATGCCGGGGCCGCCGGCTGCCTTGGCCCCAAACAGCCCTATAGCGTCGATCTCGGCGGCCTTACAATCGTAATGATGGATGTCTCGACCGCCTCGGAAAAAGTAGATGAAAAGCAGGTTGCTTTTTATCGCCCGCAATTCGAACTCGCCAAGGCTATAGCGGGCCCCGTCTGGATGGCGTTTCATCGTCCGATCTGGGCCGCAGATTCCTACAAGAACGGCAAGATCGAGGGCGACAACAAGACGCTGGCTGCTGCCGCCAAGGGCGTTGTGCCCGACAATGTGCAGGCCTTCTTCTCCGGCCATCACCACACATTCGAAGTCATGGCCTACGGAGCGGACTTGCCCCTTCAGATCGTTTCTGGCCACGGCGGCGATGACCTTTCGATGAACGCGCCAACCAAGGTCATTGGAATGGGCGTCGATGGCGTCACGGTGACGGATGGAATCGGCAGGCCCGGCATTTTCGGCTTTTCGATGATCGAGCGCGACCCTGCCGACATGTCGGGGACGAAATGGAGCCTGACGGGATATGACACGCGCGGCCGCACGATCGGACATTGCCAGTTGAACGGTCGCAAGATCGCCTGCGAGTAAGCAGTACCGATAAAAGATTCCAGCAATATCGAAGGGCGCCGCCAAGCAATGGCGTCGCCCTTTTTCATTGTCATGAATCTGCCGCGCGAATCTGTTTCGGATTTTCTCTCCAGGAGAAGACGCCAATGCACGGCCTCAAGACACAACAGGGCAATAGCGCATGACCGACAAACGCAAGCGGCGCGTGCTGATTGTCAGCGACGCCTGGCATCCGCAGGTCAATGGTGTTGTCAGAACGCTTGAATGGCTTGCTCGCGAAGCGCCCGCATTTGGTATTGAAGTAGCCATGCTGACGCCAGACATGTTCTGGTCTGTGCCTATGCCGACCTACCCGGAGATCAGGCTCAGCCTGGCAATGCCTGGAACAATTGCCCGACGCATCGAAGATTTGGCCCCCGACGCCATCCATATTGCGACCGAAGGTCCGCTGGGCTTTCTCGCCCGTCGCTATTGCCTGCGCAATCGACGCGCATTTACAACTTGCTACCACACGCGGTTTCCAGAATATCTCGCAGCGCGCATCCCGCTTCCAATGTCATGGACATATGCTGCGCTCCGCTGGTTCCACAATGGGGCTGACGCAACGCTCGTTGCGACCAGGACCCTGCAAACAGAAATGCGTGCGCAAGGATTCAGAAAACTGAAAGTCTGGAAGCGCGGCGTCGATCTCCCGCTCTTCCAGAGCGGTCAACGTGTTGAAGCCTCGTTGCCCCGGCCGATTGCTCTTTATGTCGGGCGCATCGCTGTTGAAAAAAATATCGAGGCCTTTTTGACCATCGATATGCCGGGAACAAAAATGGTCGTAGGCGATGGACCCGCGCGGAACGATCTTGAAACGCGATTTCCCACCGTGCGCTTCATGGGCCTGCGCAGCGGGCCGGAGCTTGCCGATTTATATGCGTCTGCTGACGTTTTCGTCTTTCCCAGCCGAACCGACACATTCGGCCTCGTGATGCTGGAGGCACTCGCCGCCGGAACTCCGGTTGCTGCACTTCCGGTTACCGGTCCCAATGAAGTTCTGGGCTCATCGGGCTGCGGTGTGATGGACGAAGATCTCGACAAGGCGACACGCGCAGCCCTGGAAATTCCGCGTGAGAGATGCCGAAATTTTGCTAGCCGATTTGGCATGCGCGAAAGCGCTGCCTCATTCTTCGCCCATGTCGTCGGGACGTTGGGATGTGACGCCTGAACTGACTATGCCGCCGGGCGCAACAACACCGCATTCTGTGGCGAGGCAAGAACGGCCTGGGACGATTCTGTCCAGTGAATAAGCTCAAGGCGACCGTCACGATGTTCGACGACTGCAGAATTGCTTTCGACCCAATCACCGGTGTTCATGTAAAAAATATCACCCATTTGCTGCGCAGCAGCTCGGTGAATGTGACCGCATAAAACAATTTCAACATTGTTGCGGCGCGCATCCGCCACTACAGCCTGCTCGAATGCGCTGATGAAATTGACTGCGCTCTTCACCTTCTGCTTGCTCCAGGCAGAGAATGACCAATAAGGCAGCCCTAACGACCGCCGCACGCGCGCAACAACGCGGTTAAGCCAGATTGCAAAATCATAGGCCCAATCGCCAAGCAGCGCGAGCCAGCGCACGTTCTGAACAATGGTGTCGAATTTATCGCCATGAAGTATGAGCATGCGGCGGCCATCGGCGGTCTCATGGATCGCTTCTTCGCGGATTTCGATGCCGCCAAAGGTCGAGCCCGCATAATCGCGCAAAAACTCGTCATGATTTCCAGGAACATAAATCAACCGCGTTCCCTTGCGCACTTTGCGCAGGATTTTCTGAACAACGTCATTATGCGATTGCGGCCAATGCCAAGTGGCGCGAAGTCGCCATCCGTCAATAATATCGCCCACAAGATAGATAGTCTCTGCCTCGTAAACCCGGATGAAATCCAACAATGCGTCGGCCTGACAGCCCCGTGTCCCGAGATGAACATCGGAGATGAAGAGCGTGCGGATGTGGATTGTATCGCTCTCGCCCGGCATGCCTTTGGCCCTCGCATGGTTCACCTGCTGAACCTATGCGCGAGTCGCATCTCATTTTCATGACATGGAAGTCATGACCGGCCACATCATGAACCGCAACATCATACCATGCAGGCGCCGAAACCTGCATGGCACGGATGGAATTTGGAGACTTTCAGGCTGCGGTCTTGCGCTTGGAGGCCTTGCTCTTGGCTGCAGCCACGGGCTTCTTCGCTTTGACCGCAGCAGGCTTGTCAGCCACCGGCTCAACCGAAGGTTTCGCAACAGACTTTGCGATCTTCTCAGCCGCTTTCGCTTCGGCCGCCTGAGCCGCAGCCTTCTCAATGAGCCCCTTCTGGTGGTGAACGGCAGCAAGATCCTTGGCAGAAGTCTTCAGGCGCGTAGCAATGCGCTTTAAGGCCGCTATCGCATGCCGGCTCTCTCCCAAGCGCTTGTCTTTGGCTGCGGCCAGCAGTTTCTCGCCGCGGCTTTGTTCCTTTTCCAGAAATGCCGCTAGGCGGGAGAACTCTTTAAGGGCCTTTTTGAACTTTTTCATGACGGACTTCCTTCAAGGATAGCAACCCCTAGGTCGATCGACTGTCACAATCAACACCTGGTACTTATCCTTTAGTCAGGGAGCCGCATGTGATCCTGCCCCGCCATTGTTTCAATGGGGCGACGGAGTGCGGCCAGAAATGCATAGCCCCGATAGATCGGCACAAATTCACATGAGAGATGTCGACGCGCCGCGATCTCCCTGATTACTGCTTCAAAACGATCGCGCGGCTCGACGTGAAAAAGCGAGAGCCAAGTCCGCAAGATCTTTCGGAACAAGACAGGCAGTCCTGCCTGATCGCCGAAATCAGCAACAAGCAGGGCCCCGCCGGGGGCCAGGAGAGCGCTCGCCCGATCGAGCGCCAAAGTCCATTCAGGGATCATGGACAGCGTGTAGGAGAAATAGATCCTATCGAAGGCAGCTCGTCCAAAGCAGGAGGTGGAATCAAATCTCGTGGCGTCCGCCGGTACGAGGCACACCTCATTCGACAGACCCGCGCGATCGACTTCCTGCCGGGCCTTGTCCAGCATGACATTGGATATATCCAGACCGAAGAACACCGCGCCTGGCCAGCGACGCGCCGCCTTGATGAGGTTGCGTCCGGTACCACAGCCGATTTCAAGGACGTGACCGCCAGATGCAGGTGGAGCGAGACATTCAATCAGCGTATCGCGGCCAAGCAGATAATGACGCCGTGTCAAATCGTAAATCTGCGTCTGCCAGCGGTAGATGGCATCCATCTTCAGGGCGGCGTCGCTCACGCGCGGGCGCCCTGAAGCTCATAGAGATGGAAGCCGCCATAAATCGCCGAGCGATCACGCCGATGCAATGCATCCGACCGGGCATCGTTACGCCTCCAATAGGAAAGGACATCGTCAGCCAAGCGGCCGGGAAGCAACCTCTCATTTGCCGCTGTGCGGAAGATCAAGCGGGCCCCGGGGCGTGCCGTCCTCGTTATTTGCGACCATAGAGCGTTGAGATCGATATCATTCATCCAGTCCTGTGCATCGAGAAGCACGAAGCAATCGACACTCGAGGCGGCCGAACCCTCAAGAAAAGTCGTCATGGAAACATGTTGCAGATCCACGCGATCGATTGTCGCGCGGACAGATTTATAATGCTCCTTCTGCAGATAGGGTGGCAGCGGCGCATCATGCGTATCGCTATAGGCGCGACCAAAGGCCTGCCATGCAAAATAATTATCCTTGAACGGAAAGTCGCAGGCCAGCGTCCTGACCCTCTCGCGCAAGGCGCCGATCATTCCGTCTGCATGATCGCCAGCCAAGGCCCTATATTGGGCAGGCGGAATACCAAGGCCATAGAGTGAGGCTGGATGGCCAGCCAGAAAGCGGATCGCCGGTTTCTCAAACAACGGCAGTATATGCTTCTCATAGGCGCGCTTCTGCTCTTCGGGCGTCGACGCAGCCAAAACTTTTTTCAAATCATGTCCATGCAGACGCGCCACAAGATGCGCCAGACCGATAAACGTGCCTAGAAGACCGAAGCGATAAAATCCGCGCGCAAAGCGCCCAATCCGACGACGGCCGAGGCTGTCGCGTCCCTCCCAATATCGACGACTTTCAGGATCGAGAAATGGCGCAAGGTAAAGATCATACGCTTCGATATTGCGGCTATCAGATGCATTCACAAAAAACCGGCGAAGCGCCTTGTCGTTAGGCAATCGTCTGATCGCCTCGATCTTGAGTCTATTCAGGGCGATATGGGCAGCATTCAGATCGACGCCTGTAATCTTCGCGGGCTGAGCGAGAAGGTAACTTGCAATGTTGCAACCTCCTGAAGCAATCGCAACGATATGATCACATTTGCGAATGGCAAGCGCGTCCATATCGACGATGGGATCTTCCCAGATTTGTGGATAGACGAGATCACTGAAGAGAAAAGTGAAGAGTCTTTCAAGTAATCCTTCGGGTGAAAAGGTACCATTGCGATGGACAGCAGCTGCAAGCTGCGCTCTCGTAGCATTGATCTGACCGCTCGGTGAAGCCACATTCAGCCCTTTCCTGAAAGCATGAGCAGCCAGTAGCAAAGGCCGATGACACTTGCGTGTCACCGGGCGGACATCGAGATACGATTACTTCAAGGGGACGTCGAAAATATATCCCAGACCACGAACAGTCCTTATTGGGTCGCGCTCGCGTCCATTTGAAAGACGCTTGCGCAAGCGCGCGACATAGACGTCGATCGAGCGTTCCTCAATCGGCGCAGCCTCACCCCAGACAATGGCCTTCAACTCGCCCCTTGAGAGAATTCGATCGGGATGTTCCAGGAGGCAAGCGAGAATCAGAAATTCTTTCCGGGCCAAATCTACGATCCGTCTACCCCGCATAACGCGACAGGTTTCGAAATTGAGATTGATGTTTCCCTGCACGAGACGTGCATCGAGCTGATCCGCTTTCGGCTCATGCCAAGGCGGGAGGGATGTAGGACGAATATTTATCGATAAATCCACTCACGCCTCCTGCGTGAACGAGGAGAAGGCTGCAATCAATTGCGACCGAACATCTCATCGAACCCGTAACCCGCACCGCGCACGGTACGGATCGGATCCGGTTCGCGCCCGCGTGACAGAGCTTTGCGCAAGCGGCCGACATGCACATCAACCGTGCGCTCATCGATATCCACCGCCATGCCCCAGACCGCATCGAGTAACTGAGAGCGCGTGAAAATGCGTCCCGGCTTTTCGATCATATAATCAAGCAGACGGAATTCTGTCGGCCCGAGATGGATATTGCGGCCTGCGCGTTGAACGCGATGTGTATTGCGATCAAGTTCAATATCGCCGGCATGGAGCTTCCCGGCGATACGTTCAGGGCTGACGCGACGCAAAAGGGCGCGCACGCGCGCCATGAGCTCCGGGACGGAAAAGGGCTTCACGACGTAGTCGTCGGCGCCGACCGAGAGCCCACGGATCCGCTCCCCTTCTTCGCCGCGGGCAGTCAGCATGATCACAGGCAGTGTTCGCGTTGCTTCACGCGCTCGAAGGCGGCGGCAGATCTCGATGCCCGGAATACCAGGCAACATCCAGTCGAGGATGACAAGGTCTGGTGGATTTTCGAGGAGCCGCAATTCTGCATCGTCGCCCCGCTCGCTCGACTCAACAATGAAACCTTCGGCCTCAAGATTATAGGTCAGCAGGAGGACGAGAGGGTTCTCATCCTCCACGATCAGAATGCGCGGTGCATTAGCGGGCGAACGACCCGCCATCTGGGTGGTCATCTGCTACTTGCCTGTTGTCATGATGCTGTTGGGGCCCTTCGGCCTTTCCATCGGCAGATTGTCCCCGGTCACCAGATAGTAGACCGTTTCGGCAATGTTGGTCGCATGGTCGCCTGTGCGCTCGATATTCTTCGAACAGAACAGAAGGTGCGTGCAGAACGAAATGTTTCGTGGGTCTTCCATCATGAACGTCAGCAGATCCCGGAAAACTGAATCTTCGAGAGCGTCGAGCTCCGCATCCCGCATCCAGACTTCTTTTGCGCGTTCAATATCACGACTTGCATAGGCATCGAGGACGTTCTTGAGCTGCAGCAGAGCGAGATCGCCCATGTGCTTCAATCCGACAGCAGCGCGTGGAATGCGGGCCTCGACGCCAAGTTTCAGCGTACGCTTGGCAATATTTTTTGCCAGATCACCAACGCGCTCAAGGTCTCCAGACACCCGAATAGCGGCGACAATTTCTCGGAGATCGACTGCCATCGGCTGGCGTCGTGCAATTGTCAGAATGGCAAATTCTTCCACCTGCCGCTGGAGCGCATCGAGACTGCTGTCACGTGCGACAACAGCCCGTGCGAGATCTGTATCCATGGATACCAACGCATCCATGGCATCCGACAGCATTTGCTCGGCGATACCGCCCATTTCCGCAATATTGCGGCCGAGCGATCCGAGTTCCTGATCATAGGCAGCGACAATATGCTCGCTCATCTGGCTTCTCCCTCAGACCGGCTCAACCGAAGCGGCCAGTAATGTAATCCTGCGTCTGGCGCTTTTCGGGCGCGGTGAAGATGCGCGTCGTGTCACCAAATTCGACGAGCTCGCCGAGATACATGAAGGCGGTGAATTCCGAGACACGCGCCGCCTGCTGCATATTGTGGGTGACGATAGCGATCGTATATTTTGCCTTGAGCTCATCAATCAGCTCCTCGACTTTCGCTGTCGAGATCGGATCAAGCGCTGAACAGGGCTCGTCAAAGAGAATGACTTCAGGCTGAATCGCCATAGTGCGCGCGATGCAAAGCCGCTGCTGCTGGCCGCCGGAGAGCGAAAGTCCGCTGGCATCAAGCTTGTCTTTCACCTCGGCCCAGAGCGCGGAGCCACGCAAGGCCTGTTCGACGCGGCCATCAAGCTCGCTTTTGGGAAGATTTTCATAAAGCTTGATCCCGAAAGCGATGTTCTCATAAATCGTCATCGGAAACGGAGTCGGCTTCTGAAAGACCATGCCAATTCGGGCACGCAACAGGTTGAGGTCGATCCTGGGGTCCAGAATATTTGCGCCGTCTACCAGGACTTCTCCCTCCGCGCGCTGGCCCGGATAGAGATCATACATGCGGTTAAGCACGCGCAGCAGCGTGGACTTGCCACAGCCCGAGGGACCGATAAAAGCTGTCACCGTGTTTGATGCAAGGCGCAGATTGATATTTTTCAGCGCCTTCGTTGAGCCGTAAAAGAAGTCGAGATTTTTGACTTCCAGCTTTGCTACCTTGTGCGGCGCAGGAGTGGCGACGGCCGTCGCGCTGGTTGGCTTTGGCATGACGAGCATGTCTGTCACTTGGTTTTCCTTTCAGCATCGAGCAGCCGCGCGATAACGTTAAGCGCGAGAACTGCCAGTGTGATGAGCAAGGCGCCCGTCCAGGCGAGTTGACGCCAGTATTCGTAGGGGCTCTGCACGAAATTATTGATGGTGACGGGTAGGTTCGCCATCGTTTTTGTGAGATTCAAATTCCAGAACTGGTTGCTGAGGGCAGTAAAGAGGAGGGGTGCTGTCTCACCCGCGACGCGCGCGGTTGCCAGAAGAATGCCCGTAATTATGCCTGTGCGTGCCGCGCGATAGGCAATGCGCCGGATCATCAGCGAGCGCGGAAGGCCAAGAGCTGCAGACGCTTCACGTAACTGGTTTGGGACCAGCAGCAACATATCTTCGGTGGTGCGAACAACAACTGGCGCCACAATAACGGCCAGCGCCAGGGAACCCGCGAAAGCCGAGAACCCACCCATAGGAACAACAACTGCGCCGTAAATGAAAAGCCCGATGACAATGGAGGGCGCGCTGAGCAGAATATCGTTGATGAAACGCACATAGAAGCTCAGCTTTTCATGCCGGCCATATTCGGCAAGATAAGTGCCCGCAAAAAGTCCGAGTGGCGCACCGATACCAACACCGATCGCTGTCATGAGAATTGACCCGACAATCGCATTTGCAAGACCGCCAGTTTTCGAGCCAGGCGGCGGCGTCATTTGCGTGAAGACACTCAGGTGCAGGCCTGCGAGGCCATTCCACAGCAGCGTGAAGAGAATCAGCCCGAGCCAGACAAGCCCGAATATCGTTGCGGCAAAACACAAGGCGCGGATCAGCTTGTCGGTGCGGCTGCGGGTTCTGTAAATAGAGTTCATGATGTCAGTTCCCCGCCTTGCGCTCAAGCCGCGCGAGCATGATGCGCGCCGAGGCCAGGACGATGAATGTCAACACGAAGAGAAGGAGACCGAGCAGAATAAGTGCGGATTGATGCAGACCGCTTGCCTCTGCAAATTCACTGGCGATGGCGGCGGAGATCGTGGTGCCTGGGGCAAAGATCGAGCCGTTGATCTGGAAGGAATTGCCGATGATGAAGGTCACGGCCATCGTTTCACCGAGGGCACGACCCAGCGCGAGCATGATGCCGCCAATTACGCCGACTCGGGTGAATGGAATGACGACATTGTTGACGACTTCCCACGTCGTGCAGCCGAGCCCGTAGGCCGATTCCTTCAACATCGGCGGCACTGTCGTAAAGACATCGCGCGATATTGCCGTAATGAACGGAAGAATCATGATTGCGAGCACGAGGGCTGCATTGAACAGCGAGAGATAGGACGGCGGTCCTCCAAAGATTGTCCCAAGGACCGGCACACCCTCGAAGAGGCCGATCATCACCGGTTGAACATGATTGGTCATGAAGGGCGCGAGGACAAAGAAGCCCCACATTCCGTAGATGATCGATGGAATGCCCGCGAGCAGTTCAATCGCGATGCCGACAGGTCGTCGGAGAACGGGGGGGCAGAGTTCCGTGAGGAATATTGCGATACCGATCCCAACCGGAACGGCAATGAGCATGGCGATGAATGAGGTGACAAGCGTGCCATAGATCGGCCCAAGCGCGCCAAGGACAGGCGAGGGAGAAACCTGGGGCGCCCAACGGCGCGTCACCAGAAACTCAAGCCCGAACGCCTGCATCGCAGGCCAGGCCCCGATGATGAGCGAAAGAATGATGCCGCCAAGAATAAACAGCACCGTGAGCGCGCAGATTCGGGTGACCCAATAGAACGTCTGGTCTCCGAGCCTGAAGGCGGCAAGCGCGCGCGCCCTGTCGAATGGTTTTGCGGCGTCAACGACACCCGGCACTGCCATGTCAGTCACCCGATCCTCCTGTGTCTGCTTGAGCGGCGAAGGCGAAACTGCGGCTGCACCCAATGAATGCGGCCACGAAAAAGGGGAAGGCCTCGCGGCCTCCCCCCAATCGATTATTTCGTCTGGATGTCCTTGGACCAGGTGTCCTTGACCAACTTCACGACGCTGGCGGGCATCGGGATATAGTCGAGTTCCTCGGCCATCTTGCCGCCCTTCTCATAGGCCCAGGCGAAGAACTTCAGAGCTTCGTTGGAAGCGTCCTTGTCGACCGGCTGCTTGTACATGAGGATGAACGTCGCAGCGGTGATCGGCCACGAGGCCTCACCGGGCTGGTTCGTCAGGATCTGATAGAAACCAGGCGCATTGGCCCAATCGGCGTTTGAAGCTGCAGCCTGGAAGGCTGCGATCGACGGCTTGACGGTCTTGCCGGCAGCATTGATCATCGCCGCATAGGTCAGATTGTTCTGCTTGGCGTAAGCATATTCGACATAGCCAATCGAATTTTTGGTCTGGGAGACGTTGCCGGCAACGCCTTCATTGCCCTTCGCGCCAACGCCAACTGGCCATTCAACCGCCTGGCCAACACCAACCTTGGATTTCCAGTCGCCATTCACCTTGGCAAGATAATCGGTGAAGTTGAAGCTCGTGCCCGACCCATCAGAACGACGCACAACGGTGATCGCGGCAGACGGGAGGTTGAGGCTGGGGTTCAGCTTCTTGATCGCAGCGTCATTCCAGGTCTTGATGTTGCCGAGATAGATGTCACCAAGCGTCTTGCCGTCGAGAACAAGCTCGTTGGACTTCATGCCTTCAAGGTTCACGACCATGACGATCGCGCCCATGACCATCGGCCACTGCGCCAAACCGTCCTTGGCAAGCTGCTCGGACGTCAGCGGCGCATCGCTCGCGCCGAAGGTGACCGTCTTGGCCTGGATCTGCTTGATGCCGGCGCCAGAACCGATCGACTGGTAGTTGAGGCCGTTGCTGGTTTCAGTCTTGTAAGCATCCGCCCACTTTGAATAGATCGGAAAGGGGAAGGTGGCGCCCGCACCGGTGATGTCGGCAGCCTGCGCGCCCACGCTGGCAGTTGCTGCTGTCGCAGCCAGAACGGCGACGCGGAAAATCTTGCTGAGGTCCATGGGACACCCTTTTTCAGTTGAAACATCTGGCCCACGTCAAGCGCGCGCCGTGCCGAGCTCCCTTGCTTCGACAGTCGGCTTTCTAGAGGCCCGATATGACATCCTCATGACGGCCTAGCGTCCCTATAATCAGGATCTTGAGTCACATCGCCGATGTGCATATGCAATGCGTGGATTCGATGATCCTCACCTCGCCATATGTGTCACACGCCTGTTGCAATAGACGCGCAACAGCATGTCGATACTTGGCGGAGGATTGATATGCGGATCAGGCATCTGGCGCTCAGCGCACTTGTTTCCACGATATCGGGCAGTGCGCTCGCTCAAACGATTTACCCCTTGAACAAAGCCGAAATTCTCGTTGGATCGAAGTTCGACTTCAAGGTCGAGTTCCCAGGCGCGCCCCCTCAAGGCACTGTGCGCGTGACCATCAATGGTGAAGACGCAACAAAGCGTCTTGGTGGGAAGCTCGAATATATCGACAAGGAAGACGGTCAGGATCACGCGGCTTACGTGCTGCGCGATATCGAGATCGACAAGCCCGGCGCCTATACCGTTACTGCAACGGCCGGAGAGAAAAGCACGAGCGTTGTCTGGAATGTCTTTGATACGCCCAACGGGCGTAGCGCGAGGAACGTGATCTTTTTCGTCGGCGATGGCCTGTCCATTGCTCACCGCACGGCCGCGCGCATCATGTCCAAAGGACTCGTGGAAGGGCGATACGGCGGCGAGCTTGCTATCGATGATATGCCGAACATGGCTCTCGTCTCGACGTCGGGCTCAGATGCCGTCGTAACAGACAGCGCTAATGCGATGAGCGCATACACCACCGGACATAAGTCCTGTGTCAATGCGCTTGGTGTCTATTGCTCGAAGAGCAAGAACAACCTGTCCCACCCCAAGGTCGAGACCCTTGCCGAAATCGTCAAGCGCAAGCGCGGAATGGCCGTTGGAATCATCACAAATACTGAAATTGAAGATGCGACACCCGCCGGCATGATTGCCCATACCCGCCGTCGAAGCGACTTCAACGATATTGTCGCCATGTATTACAAGGCCAAGCCTGATGTGATCATGGGAGGTGGATCGCCCAACTTTCTGCCTAAATCGACTCTTGGTTCAAAGCGAACAGACGAAGATAATTACATCGATAAATTCAAGTCGGACGGTTATACCTTCGCGTCGACCGCAACCGAAATGCGCGCAGCCGCCCAGTCAGGAAGCCAGAAGATTCTCGGGCTTTTCAACACAGCCAATGTGGATGGCGCTTACGACCTGAAATTCAAAAAAGGCACGACTGCCAAGTTTCCCGATCAGCCAAATCTTGTCGAGCAGACAAAAATCGCCATTGATGCGCTGGCAAAAAACCCGAACGGGTTCGTGCTTATGATCGAGTCTGGACGCATCGACAAATATGCGCATTCGCTCGACTGGGAACGATCTGTCTATGACACGATCCTTCTCGACAATGCCGTCAAGGTCGCCAAGGAATTTGCTGCGCAGAAAAACGATACGCTCATCGTTGTCGTCCCCGACCATGCGCATATGGTCGGCATCATTGGCACCTATGATGACGATTTGCCCGGCTCATCGCCACGCGAGAAGCTCGGGGTCTATGAGAAGTCGAAGGTTCCGAACTATCGCCCAGACAAGGACGGCTATCCGGAAAGCGTCGACCTGAAGCAACGTTTGGCTTTCACCTTCGGCGCATACCCCGATCATTGCTTTGACGCCCGCCCCCATCTCGAAGGGGAATTTGTGCCCGCGACGCCTGGCCCGGAGAAGGGCGCTTATGTCGCCAATGAAGCTGCCTGTGGCAGCAATAGCGCGATGCGTGTCACTGGTAACCTTCCGAAGGAAGCAAGCACCGGTGTGCATGCGGCAGACGACGTTGTTCTTACGGCAACGGGGCCGGGCTCCGAGGCGTTCCACGGGCACATCGACAACACGCGCGTCTTCCGGATCATGGTGACCGCACTCGGCCTCGGCAAGGAGTGAGGCATGATGGGCATGGCAGGACAAAGCTGGGAAGCCGACGGGCGCCTTACACGGCGCAGGTTGGTGCGGGGCGTGCTTGCAGGCATCCCCGCCCTCCTCCTGCCAGCCTGCCTGCGCAACGCTCGCGCGGAGAGTGCAGAGATCTTGATGTTTGACGGGCTCTACAAAAGGTTCGGCGTTCTCGGTTACGAGTTCGCCGAACGCGTACAATCCCTGGCAGGAAAAACCGTCCTGATCCCAGGCTATATGGCGCCACCTTTGAAAACCGAAAGCAGTTTCTTCGTTTTGACACGCGAGCCCTTGGCTATTTGTCCGTTCTGTCAATCGGATGCCGACTGGCCGGTCGACATTCTCGTGGTCTATCTGGCAAAGACATCACCGCTCGTCACGGCTGGCGCCAAACTGATGGTGACCGGGCGACTTGAAATTGGCCCCTGGACGGATCCTGACACGAAGTTCATGAGCCAAATTCGTCTGCGGGATGCCGCCTATCGCCGGGCTTGATCACATGACCAATGCCAAACCTTTGCGGCTTCGTTCGGTCGTCGTGGAACGTCAGGATGCCGTCGGGGCGGCATTCAACACGCTCGCAATCGCTGACCTTAGGCTTGCGCCCGGCACAAAAACTGGTCTCGCCGGCGCCTCGGGTGCGGGCAAGTCGACATTGCTCGACGTCGCCTGCGGACTGCTCTCGCCGGCATGGGGAGACGTGATCTGGGGAGATATAAATCTGTCGCGCATGCCGGAATCTGCGCGCGATCGTTGGCGGCGCGAAACTGTCGGGATCGTCTTTCAGGATTTTAATCTGGTGCCGGAATTATCGGCGCTTGAGAACATCCTGCTGCCTGCGCGTTTCGGGTCGTTCCGTCTCAAGCCATCGCTTCGTGACAAAGCATCCGAACTTGCAGCACGCATGGGCCTGCATCATTTGACACGTCGCGCCGCCGTTCTGTCGCGGGGCGAACAACAGCGGGTCGCCATAGCGCGCGCACTCATTCTCGACCCTGTTCTGATTCTTGCTGACGAGCCAACGGCGAGCCTTGATGTCAGCACGGCGGCGGACGTCAGCGCATTGCTGATCGCAGAAGCCGCCGAAAGGGGCGCGACGCTGCTCGTTGCGTCACATGACTCGTTGCTGCTCAACCGCATGGATTTCGTTCTGCACATGAGCGCCGGCAGGGTGGATAGGCACACATGAACCCATTTCCAATGGTGCTGGCAGACCTGCGCGCCATGCGCGTGGGCGCTCTCATGACGATTATCCTCATCGGCCTTGCCGTGATGATCGGTATTGGTGTTGGTGCGCAGGAGCGCGCCTTGCGCCAATCATCGGCGCGAACAGCCGGTGATTTTCCATTGCTGATCGGCGCACCGGGAAGCCAGACACAATTAGTACTGACAACCATCTATCTGCAGGCCGAAGCTCTGCCTTTGATAGATGGAGCTATCCTCAGAAAATTGACGCAAGACACGCGCGTCGCCGCCATCGCACCCCTTGCTTACGGGGATATTGTCAAAGGCTATCCGATTGTCGGAACGACCCTTGATTTCGTGACACGCTGGGGACGGCTCGCACCGATAGAAGGCCGCCTCTTCGAACGAGAAAATGAAGCTGTCGTGGGCGCAATGGTCGACCTGCATATCGGCGACATCGTGGCGCCTTCGCATGGTGTCGTCAGCTCCGGCAGGAGGGCGGGCATTGCGGGGGATGAGGAGGCGGGCCACCGCCACCAAGAAGCAAAGCTCTCCGTGGTCGGACGCCTGCCGCGACTCGATTCGCCTTGGGATCGCGCCATACTCGTGCCTGTCGAATCTGTCTGGGAGGTTCACGGTCTAGGTAATGGACATGAGGGACGGGCCGACCATTTAGGCCCGCCATTCGACATGACCTCACTACCGGGCGCTCCCGCCCTGGTCGTCAAGCCAAAGACGATTGCCGATGCCTACCAATTGCGCGCGGAATTCCGGCAAGGCGGGACGATGGCCCTCTTCCCGGCTGAAGTCCTCACATCGCTCTACGCAAGCCTCGGCGATATTCGAGATCTGCTCGTCATCGCATCGGCGATGAACAATGTCGTCGTGCTGCTCGCCATCCTCCTGCTGCTTGTCACGCTGACGTCGCTGCGCCGCAAGCGCTACGCAGTTCTGCGGGCGCTTGGTGCAACGCGGATCTATGTTGCTGTCGTTGTCTGGCTCGGAGCCACAATTTTGACCACTGCCGGTTGTCTGCTCGGGGTCGGGCTGGGCTGGCTTGCGGCGCAAGTGCTCTCGCATGTCATTGAGGCGCAAACCGGGCTGGTACTGCATCCGGCTCTGGGGCCGCAAGAAGCGATGCTTGCCTTTGCCATGGGCGCCATAGCTGCAGTGTTCGCGCTTGTCGTGGCGGCAGCGACAATGGGCAATTCAGGTTCGAACGCCCTGCGCTCGTGACGGCGTGAAATAGCATGTTTCGTAGATGCATAAGGAACCACAACAATCTGGAAACTATTGGAAGTCGAAATGTCATTCTGAGAAACGGACTATTCGCGGCCGAACACACGAGTGCCTGTTTGCGAAGCGGGCTCCTGGAATTTAATGAGAGCCGTGTCAAAGCCTGACTTAAGACTGGGCTTCCCGCCACGACGGACCATTGCTGTGTCGCGTGCGGAGGCCCCCTCCTCCCGCCAATCGGCATGCCCGTGTCAGATTGAACTTTTCGCATCAGCCCCATAGCCTGGAGCCTCCCCGCAGACTTCCGCGCGGCGCAAATGCGCGATCTCGCTCTCAGGAGATTGAACCGCCATGGTCAGACCGCTGCCGGCCGGGTGGGCTGCGGGCTGGGCCTGCTGCTGCCCGCAATCTGGTAGAGGGACCCGCCTGCCCCATCGGCACGCTTTGAGGGTGGAGCTTTGGCCGCCCGCCTGCCGTGTGGCCTGGGAGGCGGCTCGGATGTCACCCGACTTGTTCGACGACGCCTAGCCCGCCGCCAACTGGCGACCGTGACCAAAATCCGTAATGGCTTGGCGTTTACCTGCATTGGCTGGCCCGACAGGGATGGTTCGACGACTTCGACGCTCCGGCCGACCTCGTCTGCCCGGCGCGCGCCAAAGCCTATCAGGCGGCAATCGAGGCGATTGGGCGCGCGCCACAGACAATCTGCAACCGACTGCAGGAGCTGCATCTGGCGATACGCGCGCTTGCGCCCCAGGTCGACTGGTCCTGGCTCTCAAAGGCTGTGAAGCGGCTGAGCAGAAGCGCTCGCACGGTGCGCCACAAACTCTCCCACATGCAGCCCGCCCACCTTTTGGCGGAGCTCGGGGATGAGCTGATGAGGAACGCCGAAAACGACGCCGTCCTGAGCGCTTATCAGCGCGCGCTGACCTATCGCGACGGCCTGATGATCGGCCTGCTCGCCCGCCGCCCGTTTCGCCTCAAAGACGTCACCGCCTTGACGCTAGAAGCCTCGCTTGTGCTGGAAGACGAGACGGGGAATGATCGACGGCTCGATCCGCGTGGCTATCCGGAAGCGCACGGCTGACGCCTTCGGCCATGCGCGCCGCCACCTACGCCCGCTACTCGTCCAACCTGCAGCGCGAGGCCTCGATCGAGGATCAGCGCCGCATCTGCCGCGATCTGAGCGCGACGCGCGGCTGGCGCGAGACCAAGGTCTACAGCGACAAGGCGACCAGCGGCTCGAGCCGGTTTCGTCCCGCCTATCAGCAGATGATCGCCGACGCCCACGCTGGTCTTTTCGACGTGATCGTCGCCGAGGCGCTAGACCGGCTGTCACGCGACCAGGAAGACGTCGCCGGGCTGTTCAAGACGCTGCGCTTCGCCGATGTCGCCTTGCACACGCTCGCCGAGGGCGAGATCAGCGAGCTGCATGTCGGCCTCAAGGGCACGATGAACGCGCTGTTCCTGAAGGACCTCGCCGCCAAGACGCATCGCGGGCTGCGCGGCCGCATCGAGCAAAAGCGCTCGGCTTCCGGGCGCTGCTTTGGCTATCGGATGACACGTGAGTTCGACGCTCATGGCGAGAAGATCCGCGGCGGCCGCGACATAGTTCCGGCGGAAGCCGGAGGGCGGCTGCGAGGTCGAACTGATCGGCGACATCGGGAAGATGGTGGAAGTGTCGATGCCGGCCTTTGAAACGCAAAAAGCCGTCCCCGGAGGGACGGCTTTTGATGACGGAACGGTTAGTTTGGTAAAGTTGGTTGCGGGGACGCGCAACGACCTTTACCGAACCCGCATCGCGCCTGCTTAATTAATTTCAAAAGCGAAGAAGCGCCGGTGAGGGCTCACACTAGCTGAGGATCTGATCGGCCCCCATCGGCGGGTCTACTTCTAGACTTCATGGTCGGCTTTGACGCTAGCGCGGTCGGCATAGCTCGCGGCCAGGGCCAAAGGCCATACCGAAAAACCTGTCGGTGCTTTACACACGCGCGTGCCCCGGTTGTTCGCCGAACTCACCATCGTCCACAGTGACGCGCGCCATGGGCGTCTCCTGCGATCCCTGGCTCGGCATCTTTGACAGCCCTCAAAATCTCCGATTGCTGGAGACCTTTGTTCTCATTATGTTCTTATCACTTGCCGCCAGCTCAAACTGAAAAATAAGGCCGTCCATGGCTGACCAACTCGTCATCACCGAAAAAACCAGCCAGGCGAAAGACGTAAGAGCCGCTGTGGGGGCCCGGTACGGCGACATCCTTCCTGCTGAAGGCCACCTGCTGGATCTGGAAGAGCCTGAGGATGCCGTGCCCGAATGGAAGCGCTGGTCGCCCACTCTGCTCCGTCCAGAACGGCTTTATGCCACCAAACCAGCTGACGGCGGAAACAAGGCATCTAAGCTCAAGGCGATCCGCGAGGCGCTTCGGACCGCTAAAGTTGTTTGGCTTGCCACCGACTGCGACCGGGAGGGGCAACTGATCGGCCAGGAGATACTCGAGCATTACAAGTACCGGGGAGAGGTCCGACGCGTTCTGTTCACAGCGCAGGACCCTCTGACAATTCGTGACGCTTTTGGGCGAGCAAAGCCGAACTCGGAATATTCCCAGCTTTACGCAGCCGCTGTCGCCCGTCGCCAATCGGACCAGATCTACAACCTCTCCCTGACACGGACTGCGACCGTCATCCTGGGTCGGGGCGCGCGTGGCGTCATAGGGGTTGGAAGGGTCAAGACGCCCACCTTGGCGATTGTGTGCAAACGCGAGCTGGAAATCCGTGATTTCGTCCCACTAACCTATTTTGAGGTTGTCGCGACCGCAATGGTCGAAGCTGGCGAATTCAAGGTGAGGCATGCGCCGCAAGACCGAATCCTCAAGCGCGAGGACGCAGATCTGGTCGTCAAGGCAGCTGCGGATTTCACGGGCCCCCTGGGCCTGCGCGTCGAGGACAAGAAGCAAGGTCCGCCGAAGCTTCACGATCTCCCGTCGCTGCAGAAACTCTGCTCCTCCCGATTTGGCTGGTCGGCCGCCAAGACGCTGGAGATCGCACAGGAGCTTTATGACGGCCAAGGCAAAAAGATTATCACCTATCCTCGCGCCGAGGTGCGGTATCTGCCTGAGAGCCTGATCCCGGATATCCCCAAGATCGTCGCGGGACTTCAAGTTGGTCAGTCCTTCAAGAACATTCCCGTGCCGACGCCACCTGTGATCCGCAAAGGCGCCCATGGGTCTTTCCATGACAAGGGCCTTGAGGGCGCAAGCCATCATGCGGTCATACCCAACGTCAACACGGTCGACAGCTTGCGGGAAGTCTGGCCACGGCTTTCGATCGATGAGAAGAAGTTGTTCGATATCGTGGCGCGGGCTTACCTGGCCTCTGTGATGCCGGACTTTCGCTATCGGCAGACGACGGCGACGCTCGACGTCGCAGGCTTCCCCTTCAAGGCCACGGGTCGTCAACCCATCGATCTGGGCTGGCGTGCGGCATTCCCCGAATGGACGCCCGCCGATGAAAAGGGAGATGACGCACAATTGCTCCCGGTCATGAAAAACGGCGACACGACGCAGCTACAGAACCCGAAAGTGGAGAATAAGGAAACTCGCCCGCCGCCGCGTTACAACGAGGGTACGCTGATCGAGGCGATGCAGAATGCCTGGCGGTTTGTGGAAGACGAGCATCTGCGGGACCGATTGAAAGAGGCAAAGGGCATCGGCACTCCGGCAACCCGAGCGGAAGTCATTGGCGGACTGAAGCGACAGAACTTTTTGGTCGCGCAAGGCAAAAACATCGTCCCCACGGAAACAGGATTGAAATTGTTCAGCGCCCTCAAAGAGGCCGACCCAGCCTTGGTCGACCCCGGCGTGACCGCACAACTTGAATGCCTGCTCGACGACGTCGTGACTGGCAAGCAGCAGATGGTCAGCGCCATTGACGCAGTGTGTGACGTCGCCGAACGCATTATTGGCAAGCTGAAGAGTTGCGCGCATGGCGTTGGGCGGCAATTACTGGGATCAGGCTCTGGTGGTCCAGGAGAGAACCGTCCTCCGACACCGGCCATGAAGCGTTACGCCGTCACCATTTCACGCCAAAAGCATGTCAGCCTCCCGACAGGTTATGCGACTTCGGGCGCCATATGCCGAGCGTTTCTGCAGCAGCATGCGCCGAGAAACTCTGGCGAGACAGCCATTGCCGAGCGGTCATCATCACCGGAGGCGCCAGTTGGGATGGCGCCCGACGAGCTCGCGAGACCGGTCACGTCGCGCGCGAGGCGCAGGAGCAAGCCCGCGAAATTAGCGACGGAAGGATCTGGCGCGCCGGCCAAGCGCACACGAAAACCCAAGACTGCCGCCGTCCCGGTTAAGGAGGCTCAATCAACTCCGTCCCAGAAAACAGCTACAGAAAATACCCCCCTGCGGATTCCATATGGCAACAAGGAAACCGCGCAAAAGCTCGGCGCTCGATATGCCGCAGGTGGCTGGTACGCGCCGCCAGGTGTGGATCTTGGAGCCTTCAGTGCGCAGGGATGGATATAGCGCCTTCGGAATTTGGCCGAACCCAAGATCGGACTATCTGACGCGTTCGGTGAAGATCACAGGACGGACCATGGCGTGACTGTAGAAGTGTTCTGAGTGTGCATCGGGCGAACATGTTCGGGTCCAATAGGGGCTTGGACATGGCGCTCATCATCAATGTTGGGATGGACGGGCGCAGCGTCTCAGCACTGCGCCCTGTCTAAGCCTCAGCTGGCCTTCTTGACCGGCTTCAGCGGGGCCCTGAGGCGCAGCTCAGCCGTTCCCTATCTTCGATCTGGATGTCCAGACCCCTCTGCTAGCGCGGTTCAGCTCTTCCAAAGATGGCTGAACCGCTCGGCTACGATCTCTTCGAAAGCCAGCGGCTTGTCGACCAACCCATTTGCCATCGCGAACGTGTTCAATCCATCCACGACATCGGGCGAGATGGTGGCATCATAGAACGGAGCATCGCGGCTGATCAGGACTGGCATGACCTCCGCCTCGTCTTCACCGGGAAACAACTCATCGCAGACTTTCTTTGCCAGCGACGGATCGGCCTGAAGCGCTTTCTGCGTCGCAACGATGGCGCGCACGGCCGCGGCCGCGACTTCGGGCTCCTTTTCAATCAAGGCATCGGTGACCGTCAACGCCGCGAAGTTGTAGCGATGCGCGCCTGGCGGTCCGTCGCCCCGGCGAAGGTCGAGATGTAACTTCGCAACACCCGCTTTTTCGGCGAGCGCCAGCCGCATGCCGTTGCCCCAGAACCCATCGGCATGGTTCTGCTGGATGGCCGACACACCATCACGGCTGTGCCACTCGGAAGAGGTCGGCAAGCTCTCGACGATACGCACTTCGTCATGGTCCATGTCGAGACCGGCCTCCACGAGCATGTGACGCAGCGCCGTGCGCGGAAAGGCGAAGGACGAGGAGATGCGCAGACCCTTCAGCGCCTTGATGTCGCCGCGCGGAATGTCGAGGTCCTTGCGCACGCCCATGAACCAATAAGAGTTCTGCGATAGCGCGCAGAGCAGCTTAGCGCCCTTCCAGGCCGGGAAGGCGCGCGTCGCGGCAAACGCCGGCCCGCCAAAGAAATGAATGCCGCCGTCGCGCAGCTGTTCGGGCCCATGCTTGGCGCCATACTCAGGCACGAAGTCGACATCAACCCCTTGCTGCTTGAAGAAACCGAGCTTGACCGCCGCCGTCGCCACGAAATACGAGGGCGAGTCCACGTCCGCAACCATGAGCCGATATGTAGGCATTTATGTCCTCACTGCGCTGTTCACAGCGTCCGAGTTGATGACTGAACCGCCCCGGGTTTGCCAGAGGCTGACTTGGTTTATTTAGGCTGCCAGGGACTCTTTTTCGAGGGCAGCGAAGAAGTTCGCCTCGCCTTCGGCACAATCCAGCGTCCTGCCCTCATCGAGCAGTAGCTGATCCACGAAGGCGAAGGCAAGCAGCCGGCGACCGAACTCATCGGCGACATGGCTGCCATGGTTGAAGTTGGCTTGAGCCGTCCTGAAACGCAAAAAGCCGCCCTTGGAGGGGCGGCTTTTGATGAGCGGATGGTTTGTTCGGTAAAGTTGGTTGCGGGGACAGGATTTGAACCTGTGACCTTCAGGTTATGAGCCTGACGAGCTACCGGGCTGCTCCACCCCGCGTCAACTTTTTGGGTCTGTATTTTGGACAGACAAAAGGGCGTTGCGGTTAGGCGACGCCCTTTTTTTGGATTGAGTGAAGAGGTTTCTTTTGTGCTTTGCAGGCCTGGCAGCGACCTACTCTCCCAGGTCTTGAGACATAGTACCATTGGCGCTAAGGCGTTTGACGGCCGAGTTCGGGATGGGATCGGGTCTGGACACCTTGCAAGAGCCACCAGGCCGGCAAAGGACAAAAG
>CANBNG010000021.1 GCA_947370975.1 Beijerinckiaceae bacterium | reverse complement strand
GCCTCGGGCGCGGGTGCGGCGGGTTGGGGCAGTTCCACTCGCACCGGCGCGGGCTCGGGCGCTTTCTTGCCACGGCCAAGCCAGGGCAGCTGAATGGCGCGGCGCGGCGGGTGCTTGAGCTCGGACGGGGCGGGCGCGACATCTGGCGCTGTGAAGTCAGGCGTCTCGACGACGGGTTCGACGACGGGCTTGTTCAGCGACGGCGGCAGATCGATCGGCGGGAAGATGAATTTGAAATCGCGCAGGCCTGTCGCCTTCTCGGGCTCTTCGGCCTTGGGAAGTTCCAAGGCGAGCTTGGGCATGGTGACGGCAGGGGCTTCGGGCGCGGCGGGGGTGTCGCCGAGGGTTGGCAGGGGCTTGACCTGAACCTGACGCGGGGGCGGCGGTGCGGCCTCGTCTGAGGGAGCGGCAGGAGCCGCTGCAAAGCGCCTGAAGAGCCCGGACAGGAGCTTGGCAGCCCCCTCGGCGGCAACCGGTTCTTCGGTGGCGGCTTTGGGCGCAGCGGCGTCAAGCGCGGGCTCCCGGCCCCGCGACGGCTTGGCTTCCTCGAGCACCGGCGCTTCAGCTTGGGCACGAGCGCCCAAATAAGCAGCTGCAACTATTTCAAGATATGCAATGATTGCGGCAAGACCCAACAGAATCGCGCCGGCGGCCACAAACACCGATCCCGCGATCACGGAGGCCCAGCCGCGCTCGACCTGGATGATGCTGCTGCCTTCGATGATTGCGAAGCCGCCAACGAGGATAAGGAGCACGCCTGCTCCAACGACAAACCATTTCATGCGTCGAGGTCCTACCGGTTTGCCAGAACTTGGCTTTCTTCGATTTCGTGCCCCTCTAATAAACTATTAACGGTCGCTTTGGCAAAACAGGCCAAGTTCAAGGAATTGTGGCGCAGTGTTGCCCTCGACCGCGCCGCTCCTTAAGTATGTTCCTGAGCCCCGCGCGGTGACACGCCGCAAGGAAGGCCCAGATCAATTTCGAGGAGCGCGTCCCATGTCCTTCACTCTTCCCGACCTACCCTATGCACATGATGCCCTGCAGCCCTTCATGTCGAAGGAGACGCTCGAATACCATCATGACAAGCATCACCTCGCCTATGTGACCAACGGCAACAATCTGCTGAAGGGCACGGAATGGGAAGGCCAGTCGCTTGAGGACATCGTGAAGGGTTCGTTTGGCAAGAATGCCGGCCTCTTCAACAATGCCGGCCAGCACTACAACCATCTCCACTTCTGGAAGTGGATGAAGCCCAATGGCGGCGGCGCTATCCCCGGCGCGCTCGAAAAGGCCATCATCGACGGCTGCGGCTCCATGGAGAAGATGAAGGAAGACTTCATCCAGGCCGGCGTCACGCAGTTCGGCTCTGGCTGGTCCTGGCTCGCGCTCAAGGACGGCAAGGTCACCGTCATGAAGACGGCGAATGGCGAATCCCCGCTGGTCCATGGCGCTCAGCCGATCCTGGGCTGCGACGTGTGGGAACATTCCTACTACATCGACTATCGCAACCGTCGCCCCGACTATCTCAAGGCTTTCATCGACCAGCTCGTGAACTGGGACTATGTCGCGGAAATGTACGACGCAGCTGCAAAGTAATGTTGCACGCATAGCCAAGCATCAACCGGCGTCCTTGCGGACGCCGGTTTTTTTATGCGCGCGGCTTTTTTAAAAAATGCTTAGCTGACAAAGATTTACGCGGCGCGTGAACCATCGTGCGGCTGAGCTGTTGTGTCCGCGAGCCCGGTAGCCGGGACGAAAACGCAGGAGAACAGCCATGTCCAAGCTCGTATTGACAGCCTTTGCAGCCGCCACCCTTCTTGGGGCGCCCGCATTCGCACAGACGTCCGCGCCGAGCACGGCAATGTCGACTTCAACCCTGACGAATGCACAGATCGGCAATCTCTGGCGCGCCAGCAAGCTCGATGGCGTGAACATCTACAGCAGCGCCAATGAGAAGATCGGCGAGATTGATGACGTGCTCATCGATCACACCGGCAAAGCGATGGCCGTGGTTGTCGATGTCGGGGGCTTCCTGGGCATTGGCATGCATCGCGTCGCGCTGAAATTCGAGGATGTGAAATTCTCCGATGCCCCGCGCAGCAGCGCTGACCGCACGGCAACGACCACCACCACGACCACGACCGGCGCGCCTGCCGGCGCACCGCCCACCACCGTCTCCAGCGAGAGCAATGTGCGTGGAGCTGCCGCTGGCGCCAGCAACCGCATGTATCCCGATCATGCCGTCATCAACATGACCAAGGATCAGCTGAAGGCTCTGCCGCAGGTCAGCTACACCCGCTGATCCCGCTCATAGCTTGGGACGAGCGGCCATCACGTCGCTGAAACGATCCGAGAGCAGGAATTCAAGTTCCTGCTCTCGGGAAAAGGTCGCGGGATCGAGCCGCTCAAGCTCGCCGTCGACGCGGCCCGGATGGCACATGATGAGATGGCGCGGGCCCGGCGCCAGCAGGAAGCGCGAAAAATCCGCCGCATAGTCGCGCCGCGGATCGAAGGCCGAAAATCCCGCAAAACCCTCATTGGTGACAAAGCCGCGCTGCCGCGCCGCTTTTGCAAAGCCACGCCCCGCCAGAGCCACGATCACGGCCTTCGGCGCTTCGACGCGCCGCCGCAGGATGCGGCTCAAGCGATCCGTGCTGTCACGCATCCAGATGTGCCCGGCCAGCCCCCGCTTGCAGGCCTCGTCAAACAGCCAGTCGCGAATGCCCGGCAACATATGCACATGCTGGTGGCCGTCGATGAAGGCAGGCATGGCGCCATAATGCTCGGCAAAAGCATCGATCTGCGCGCCGATCTCGGCGCGGATTTCGGCTTCGGGCAAGCGCCCGGCCTGCGCCAGACGGATCATCGTACCGATCGAGGGCAGAGCGCCACGGGGCGCGAGAAGCGGCATTTTGGTAAGCGGGGGCCCGAGCGTCAGGTCAAGGTGAAGCCCGGCCTCCACAGCCTCGCCCAGGCTTGCAAGATCGCGCGCGGCGGTTTTCCAATGGGGCCGCGCCGTCATGGCGCCTGTCGCATTCAAGCGTCCGGCCTCCACTGCCTCCAGAATGCCGAGGCTCACCGCCGGCGTGAGGCCATAATCGTCAGCGCAAAGTGTCAGATCACGGGCGGCCATGGGGGAGTCCATATGAGAGCGCGCACACAATATCCTGCCGGGCCACGGGGGCAAGGCGACAAAAGGCAGCCGGCGCTTGCACAAAAGCCTGCCTCGCAATACCCATCAGGCAGGCCCGCACCTGGGCAGCCCGGGACGAACCAAAGATGAGCATTTCAGGCGCGATGCCGATGGCACCGGAACTCTCGATCGTGATCCCGGTCTATAACGAGGCCGACAATCTCGACGCGCTGATCGCACGCCTCGTGCCCATTCTCGAGCGCGTCGTCTCCTCCCATGAAATCATCTTCGTGGACGACGGTTCCTCCGATCGCTCGATGGAGAAGCTGCGCGAGATCCATGCTCTCGATCACCGCTGCCGCGCCGTCTCCTTCAGCCGGAATTTCGGCAAGGAAATCGCCATTGCAGCGGGCCTCGACCATGCACGCGGGCGCGCCACCATCATCATGGATGCCGATTTGCAGCATCCGCCCGAAATGATCGAGACCTTCGTCGCGCGCTGGCGCGAGGGCTACAAGAATGTCTATGGCGTGCGCATCGACCGCAATGCAGATTCCGCTCTGCGCCGGATGCTGACGCGTCGTTTCTACCAGATCTTCGAGCAATTCGGTGAAACCGGCCTGCCCGATGGTGCGGGCGATTTCCGCCTGCTCGACCGTCAGGCCGTGGAGGCGCTCAAAAGCATGGGCGAACGCGCGCGCTTCTCCAAGGGCCTCTATGCCTGGATCGGTTTCAAATCCATCGGTGTGCCCTTCGATGTCGCCGAGCGCCATGCGGGCGTGTCGAAATTTTCCTATCGCACGCTCACGCGTTTCGCGCTCGACGGGCTCATGTCCTTCTCGACGCTGCCGCTGAAAGTGTGGACCTATGTCGGCACGTTCATCTCGTTCTGCTCGCTGCTGGCAGCGATCTATTACATCGCGCAGACAGTGACCTTTGGCGTTGACGTGCCGGGCTATGCCTCGCTGATCGTCTCGATCATGTTCTTTGCCGGCGTGCAGCTGATGTCGCTTGGCATCATCGGGGAATATATCGGCCGCATCTTTGCCGAGGTGAAACGCCGCCCGCTCTATCTCGTCGCCGAACGGCTGGAGGATGATGCAGCCGTGCAGCCAACCGACCCGACGCGCGCGCCGGCGCGGGTCTGAGCGCAGATGTATAAAAACCTGCTCTCCGTCGCCGGCATGACGCTGCTCTCGCGCATGACCGGGTTCTTGCGCGACGTGGTGCTGGGCGCGGTGCTGGGCGCAGGCGCGCTGGCGGATGCCTTTTACATCGCCTTTCGCCTGCCCAATCATTTCCGCGCGATTTTTGCCGAAGGCGCGTTTAACGCCGCTTTCGTGCCAAGCTATGCGCGCGTGCTGGAAAGGCGCGGACACGACGATGCACGCCGCTTTGGTGGGCAGATCCTGACGCTGCTGCTCGCTTCCCAGCTTGTGTTGCTCGCCTTTGCCTGGGGCTTTACGCCCGAGCTTGTCGGCTTGCTTGCGCCGGGCCTGCGAGATCGTCCGGGCGAGATGAGCGCCGCTGTCACCATGACGCGGATCACCTTTCCCTATCTCACCTTCGTGACATTGGTGACCTTGCTCTCGGGCGTGCTCAATGCGCATGGCAAATTTGCCGCCGCCGCCTTTGCCCCCGTGCTGCTCAACCTTGTCATGGTGGGCTTTCTGGGCATTGCCTTCCTCTTTCCAGATGCCGGCATTGCTGCGAGTTTCGGCATTGCGTGCGCCGGCGTTCTCGAACTCGGATTGCTGATCCTGGCCGCTCGCAAGGCCGGCGTGCTGAGCAGGCTCGGCAAGCCGGCCTTGAGTGCTGACGTGAAGCAATTCTTCACCGCGCTCGTCCCCGCTGTCATCGGTTCGGCGGGCGTACAAATGGCTCTGTTTGCCGATACGATCATCGGCTCGATGTTGCCCGAAGGCGGCATTTCATCGATCTATTATGCCGACCGCATCTATCAGCTGCCCATCGGCGTCATCGGCATTGCGGCGGGCACGGTGCTGCTGCCCGAGATGAGCCGCAGGCTTGCGGGCGGCGACGAGGCTGGCGCTTTCTATGCGCAGAACCGCACCATGGCGCTGACGCTGGCGCTGTCTGCGCCCTTCTTCATCGCCTTCACGCTGATTCCCGATATCATCATGCGCGGGGTTTTCCTGCGCGGGGCATTCACGCCCGAGGCCGCAAGCGCCTCCGCGCGGGTGCTGAGCGCCTATAGTCTGGGGCTATTCGCCATCGTGCTGATCCGCTCGGGAGTTGCGAGCTTCCAGTCGCGCGGCGATACGCGCACGCCGATGCTGGTGTCGCTGGCCGCGGTCGCCTTCAACGTAGGTTTGAAGCTCGTGCTGTTCACGCCCTTTGGCGCGGCGGGACTGGCGGCGGCCACCGCGGCCGGAGCGTGGGTGAATTTCGGCCTGCTGGTGTTTCTGGCGCTACGCGCAGGCGCCATGCGGCCCGACGCGCTTCTGGGCAAGGTCGCGCTGGCAACGGGGCTTGCCTGCCTTGCACTTGCCTGCGTCGCAATTTTTGGCCGCACACCTGCGGCAACGCTCGCCGCCTCCTTCGGCGGTCTGGCGGCCATGGTCGAGCTGGCTCTGCTTGGGCTTGCGGGCGCGCTCACCTATGGGATCGCGCTCATCGGGCTGCTGCGCTTGCTCGGCGTGCGGGCGGCCAAACTCAAGCCGGCCGCCAAAGCCGCCGCAGAACCCCCGCTGCCAATTTGATGCGCGTCAATTCGCGTCCTCCCCATTCCTGCGAAAATTCGACATGGTCGGTTGAAATCGTTTCGATGCGTATGGCGGGATTTTCATGTTGTGCACAAATCTCGGCGGGATCGACCGCGGACTGCGGGTTCTGATTGGTTTTGCCCTGCTCGCTTATGCTTTCGCCATCGGCTTTCCCACCACCGGCTGGAATCAGCTCGGCTGGCTCGGGCTTGTGCCACTTGTCACCGGCCTCATCGGCTATTGCCCCGTCTATGCGGTGGCTGAAATCGATACGCTGCCGCGCAACCGGCAGAAGTAGCGCTTAGCCAAAGGGCTCACTTGCAGCAGCCTGCCCGGCGTGGCTCTCCTTGGGGCCTGACGCTGGCGAGGCCCGATGCCCCATTCCCTCTATGTGTTCGACGCCTATGGCACGCTTTTCGACGTCCATTCGGCCGTCGCCCGCCATGCGCGCGAGCTTGGCCCGCAGGCCGCCCGCCTCTCCGAAGTCTGGCGCAGCAAACAGCTCGAATATACCTGGGTGCGCACGCTGGCGGGGGCCTATCGCGATTTTGGCGCGCTGACCGCCGACGCGCTCGATTATGCGGGCGCGCTCTGTGGCGGGCTGTCGCCGCAGCTGCGGGCGCGGCTGCTGGACGCCTATGGCGCGCTCGACGCCTTTCCCGAGGTTGCAGCCACACTGGACGCCCTGAAGGCGCGCGGATGCCGCACCGCCATTCTCTCCAACGGCACGCCCGCCATGCTGGCGGCGGCTGTGCGCGCGGCGGGGCTTGAGGGTCGGCTCGATGCTGTCCTCTCGGTTGATTCCCTACGGCTCTACAAGACCGCGCCGCAGGCCTACGCACTTGTTGGCAACCATTTCGCGACATCCCCGCACGAGGTCACCTTCCTCTCCTCGAACCGCTGGGATATAGCGGGCGCGCAGGCCTTCGGCTTTCGCACGATCTGGGTCAACCGATCCGGCCTGCCCGATGAATATGGGGAGCTCGCCCCGGCCGCCGTTGTGACAAGCCTGGAGCGGCTGATTGCACTCGATGGCTGAGCACTGCCCGGGAGTTGTTTGGAAATCATGAGCCAGCCCCTCGTTCTGCATGATGTCGCGTCCCTGCGGGGGCAATTGGCGCAATGGCGCCGAAGCGGTGAGACCGTTGCACTCGTCCCCACCATGGGCGCGCTGCACGCAGGCCATGTCTCGCTGGCAGCCCTTGCAGCCGCGCGCGCACGGCGTGTCATCGTCTCGATTTTCGTCAACCCGACGCAATTTGCGCCTAACGAGGACTTCGCCGCCTATCCGCGCAGCTTCGAGGCCGATTGCGCGCGCCTGGCGCAGGCGGGCGTCGATGCCGTTTTCGCGCCGACGCCTGCCCTCATGTATCCGCCGGGCTTTGCGACGACGATCTCTCTCACCGGTCCGGCGCAGGCTGGCCTCGAGGATCGTTTCCGCCCGACCCATTTTGCGGGCGTGGCGACTGTCGTCGCCAAGCTGCTGATCCAGTCGATGCCCGACCTTGCGGTGTTCGGCGAGAAGGATTTCCAGCAACTCGCCGTCATCCGCCAGGTCACGCGCGACCTCGACCTGCCGGTCGAGATTGCCGGTGGCCCGACGCTGCGTGAGGCCGATGGCCTCGCAATGTCGTCGCGCAATGTCTATCTCTCGGAGGAAGAGCGTGCGAGCGCGCCGCTGCTCCACCGCGTCTTGCGCGAGGCCGCAAGCGCGATTGAAGCCGGCGAACCTGCGGATGAAATTCTCGGCTATGGTCGCGAGCGGATCGCTCAGGGTGGCTTCGTGATCGACTATCTCGAATGGCGCGATGCGCTGAGCTTGGGCGAGCCGGTGCGCGAGCGCGCCTCGCGCCTGCTTGTGGCCGCCAAGCTCGGACGCACGCGGCTTATCGACAATGTCGGCGTGCGCGCCGGAGGTGATGCATGACCTATCTCAAGGATGGCGCCGCCGAGGCCAAGCCACGCAAGGCCGTGACACTTGCCGAACTCGCGAAGATGCGGGCCGCAGGCGAGAAGATCGCCATGCTCACCTGCTATGATTCAAGCTTCGCCGCGCTGCTGGAGCGCTGCGGCACGGATGTGCTGCTGATCGGCGATTCCATGGGCAATGTCTTGCAGGGGCACACATCCACCCTGCCCGTCACCATGGAGCAGATGGCCTATCATACAGGCTGCGTCGCGCGCGGGGCGAGAAGCGCCTTCATCATCGCCGACATGCCCTTTGGCTCCTATCAGGAGAGCCCGGCGCAGGCCTTCGGCAATGCAGCGCGGCTGATGGCAGCGGGCGCACAGATGGTGAAGCTTGAAGGGGGCGCACATATTGCCCCGACCGTGCGCTTTCTCGTCGAGCGTGGCGTGCCCGTCTGCGCCCATATCGGCCTCACCCCGCAATCGGTGCATCAATTGGGCGGCTATCGCGTGCAGGGCGCGAATGCGGATGCCGCCAATGTGCTGCGCGCGGATGCGCTGGCGCTCGAAGAGGCGGGCGCAGCCCTTGTCGTGCTGGAGATGATTCCAGCCGCACTTGCCAAGGATCTCACCGCCAGCCTCACGCGCATGGCCACCATCGGCATCGGTGCAGGCCCCGATTGCGCGGGCCAGGTGCTGGTGCTCCACGACATGCTCGGCATTTATCCGGGCAAGAAACCCCGCTTCACAAAGGATTTCATGCCCGGCGCAGGCTCGGTGGAAGGCGCAGTGCGCGCCTATGTCGAGGCGGTGAAAGCGGGAAGCTTTCCCGCGCCGGAGAATTGCTACTAGAAGACAAGATGCACCCGAAACGCATTCCCTGATCGAGCAGAAACTCCCTCCCCCTTGTGGGGAGGGCGACCCAGCCGAAGGCTGAGCGGGGTGGGGGTTGCGCAAGTCTTTGCCATGCGCACCCAGACCCAGATCTGTACCGGATAGAATCGCGCGACCCCCACCCCGCTCGCCTTTGGCGAGTCGGCCCTCCCCACAAGGGGGAGGGAGGAATAGCGACGCGCAGACGTTACCCCGCCAGCGCGTCTAGCACGCGCGCCCAGCTGCGTGCGCCCTTGTGGAACGAGCTCATTTCATATTTTTCATTCGGCGAATGGATGCGGTCATCATCGAGCCCGAAGCCGATCATCAGCGCATCGATGCCGAGATCCTTCTTGAACAGGCCGACAATCGGGATCGACCCGCCCGAACCTGACAGCACCGGCTCCTTGTCCCATTCCTGATGCAAGGCGCGCCGCGCACGCGCGAGTGCTTCCGAGGCAAACGGCAATTGCAGCGCGGGCGATGCGCCATGTGAGAGGAATTCCGCACGGCAATCCACCGGCAGGCGCGCGCGCACGAAGTCGCGGAAGCTCGCCACGATCTTGTCGGGATCCTGCTTGCCGACAAGCCGGAACGAGAATTTGGCCGATGCCTGCGCGGGCAGAACCGTCTTCGAGCCCTTGCCGGTGTAGCCGCCCACAATGCCGTTCACATCGCAGGTCGGGCGCGACCAGATCTGCTCCAGCAGGCTGCGATCCTGTTCGCCCGCCGATTGCGACAGACCGACGTCGGCTAGGAATTTCTGCGGATCGAAATCAAGCGCCTCCCATTGCGCCGCAACGTCGGGCGGCAGATCTTCCACGCCATTGTAGAAGCCCGGCAGCGCCACGCGGTTCTTGGTGTCATGCAGATCGGCGATGATGCGCGAGAGCACGCGAATGGGGTTCATCGCAGGCCCGCCGAACATGCCCGAATGAAGATCGCGCGAGGCGGCGTGAATGACAACTTCCTCAAGCACCAGACCGCGCAGCATGGTGGTGATGGCGGGCGTTGTCTGGTTCCACATGTTCGTGTCGCACACGAGCATGAGATCGGCCTGCAATTCAGCCTTGTTGGCTGCCAGAAAGGCCGGCAGCGAGGGCGAACCCGTTTCCTCTTCGCCCTCGAACAGAATGGTAATGTCGCAGGGCAGATCGCCCGTCTCGCGAAAGGCGCGGCAGGCCTCGAGGAAGGTCATCAGCTGGCCTTTATCATCGGCCGCACCGCGCGCGACAATGCGCGTGCCGGTGGCTGCTTCTGCCAGATGCGGCTTGAAGGGCGCGCTTTCCCAGAGCTCGAGCGGATCGGCCGGCTGCACATCGTAATGACCATAGAACAGCACATGGGGCACATCGCGCCGCTTGGCCTTGGCCTTTGCGACCACCATCGGATGGCCCGCTGTGGGGCGCAGCGTCGCCTCGAAACCAAGCGCCATCAGCTCATCGACCAACCATTGACCGGCGCGCGCACAATCTGGCGCAAAGGCAGGATCGGTCGAAACCGAAGGGATTTCGAGCAGGCTGAAGAGACGCGCAACAGCGCCATCGAGATTCTGGTCGATGCGCGCGAGAACAGTGTCGATGCCGGTCATGAATTCTGCATTCCTTATTTCGCGCCTCTTGCGCACCAACAACGCGGCCCGCTTCTCCCTGCGGGAGAAGCTGTCATGCAAAGCATGACTGAAGAGGGGTTACGCATAAACGCTAGAGTGCGTAGCCCCTCACCCGGCTCCTTCGGAGCCACCCTCTCCCTTGGGAGAGGGTAAAGCCTCACCTCTTCGTCATGCCGCCAAGCACGTTGCGCAAGATGGCGCGTGAAATCTGCGTGCCGATGGAGCGTGCGGCCGATTGCGCGGCCGAGCGCATCATCATCTCGCTTGTCGACATGCGCTGGCGGCCCTTGCCGTTGGAGCTGCCATTGCCAAACAGGCTGCCCAGCACAGAGCCGAGCGTGCCCATGAATCCGCCCCCGCTCGCAGGCGCGTCGCTCGCGGGCGCATCCTGCCCGCTGGCGCGTCTGGCCAGCATCTCGAAGGCGGAATCACTATCGATCGGCGTGTCATATTTGCCCAGCAGCGGGCTCCTGGCGAGGATCGCCGCGCGCTCCTGCGGCGTGATCGGGCCGACGCGCGAGGCAGGTGGCGCAATCAGGTCGCGCGTGACAATGGCCGGCGTGCCCTTGCCTTCCAGCATCGACACCAAAGCCTCGCCGACACCAAGTTCAGTGATGACTTTCGCCGTATCGAAAGCCGGATTCTGACGAAAGGTTTCAGCCGCCGCACGCACCGCGCGCTGATCGCGTGGCGTGAAAGCCCGCAAGGCATGTTGCACGCGATTGCCCAATTGTCCGAGCACGACTTCGGGCACATCGAGCGGGTTTTGCGTGACGAAGAAAACGCCTACGCCTTTTGAACGGATGAGACGCACCACCTGCTCGATCGCATCCATCAAGGCCTTGGGCGCATTGTCGAAGAGCAGATGGGCTTCATCGAAGAAGAAGACGAGTTTGGGCTTGTCGAGATCGCCCACCTCAGGCAGCGTCTCGAACAATTCCGACAGCATCCACAACAGGAATGTCGCATAGAGACGGGGCGAGCGCATGAGCTTGTCGGCGGCCAGCACATTGATCGTGCCGCGACGATCCCGATCCACGCGCAGGAAATCCTGAATATCGAGTGCGGGCTCGGCAAAGAATTTGAGCGCGCCCTGATTTTCAAGCACCAGCAATTGCCGCTGGATCGTGCCGATGGAAGAGGCTGCGACATTGCCGTAGCGGGTTTTCAACTCGTCCGCATGGTCGCTGACATATTGCAGCAGCGCACGGAGATCTTTCAAATCGAGCAGCAGCAGACCCTGCTCGTCGGCAACCCGAAAGGCAATGTTGATGACGCCTTCCTGCGTGTCGTTCAACTCCAGCAGGCGCGAGAGCAGCAGCGGCCCCATTTCGGAAATGGTGGCGCGCACGGGGTGGCCCTGTTCGCCAAACAGATCCCAGAACACAACAGGAAATTCATCCGGCTGATAGGCAACGCCAATCTCTTCGGCACGCTTCACGAAAGGCGGCTTGGAATCGCCCGGCATGGCAATGCCCGACAGATCGCCTTTGACGTCGGATGCAAAAACGCAGACGCCGGCATTGGAAAAGCCTTCCGCCAGCAGCTGAAGCGTCACCGTCTTGCCGGTGCCGGTTGCGCCCGTCACCAGCCCGTGGCGGTTGCCAAGCGCAAGCTGGAGATATTGAAACGCATCGCTCTTGCCGACAAGAATGCGGCCCGGCTGATTCTTCGGATCGTCCGCCATCTGGTTTGACCCTTCCGTGCTTCGCAGTTGGAAACGAAACATCTGTTGTTTATAGGCGAGGCGGCGTTGGCTTTCCAGCTTGCGGGAACCCGACCGGCGCAGTCTTGATTTCCACTACGTACAGACAGACAGTGTGGCGACTTTTCGCCCAAACCTCCCGAGGGCTCCATGCAAGATATTATCGACCGGATCGCCAATGCCGCCGGCATCGACCCCGCCACCGCGACGCAGGCCGTTGGCGCCATTCTGGCTTTTCTCCAGAAGGAAGGTCCGGCTGAGGAAGTCGGCCGCGTGCTGCAATCCATTCCCGGCGCAAGCGAGCTTGCGGCCCAACATGCCGATGGCGCCGGCGGCGGATTGATGGGCATGTTTGGCGGCGGCCTGATGGCGCTTGCCGGCAAATTGTCGGGCCTTGGCCTCGGCATGGGCGAAATGCAGAGCGTCGGGCGCGAATTGTTCGATGTCGCACGCGAACGCGCAGGCGAAGATACGGTCGGACAGATCGCGGGCTCCATCCCAGGCCTTGGCCAATTCACCTAAAGGTAAATCGGAAAAATAGTGCGACCCCACCCCGCTCAGCCTTCGGCTGAGTCGCCCTCCCCGCAAGGGGCGGGAGTCGCAGGTGGCCGCCATAAGTGCGCCTCGACACTGGCGAGCCGGGAACTTGGCATTCGACTTTAGCCGTTGTGGCCTGCTGCGACGCATCATGCGAGAAAGGGTTTCAAAGACCATTTCGGATGCCGGAACAGACATGTCGAACAAAGCCGAGCCCGCCTTTGCCAGCACTTTTCCCGCGGTTGACGAGGCGCATTGGCGCAAGCTTGTCGACCATGTGCTGAAAGGCGCACCGTTCGAAAAGTTGGTCGGGCGCAGCTATGACGGGGTGCCAATTGCGCCGCTCTATCAGCGCGCAAGCGAGGCCAAGCCGGTCGTGGCCGCCCATGCGGGCAATTGGGACAGTCTCGCGCGCATCGACCATCCAGATGCGGCTGCTGCCAATGCGCAGGCGCTGGACGATCTCGAAAATGGCGCGAACGGCCTGCAACTCGTCTTTCGTGCCGCCACCGGCGCTTATGGCTTTGGTCTTCCACCCAATGGAGAGAGCCTCGAGCGCGTGCTCGAAAGCGTGATGCTCGAAACCGGACTCCCCATCGAGATCGATGCGGGCGCGGATGGCTGCGCCATTGCAGCTGAATTGGAAGCCTTGCTGGTCGCGCGCAAGATAGCGCCCGGCGAGGTCAATGTGCAGTTCGGACTCGATCTTCTGCAAGAAGACGCAAGCCTGTGCGTGAGCACGGCGCTGCGCCTGCACAAGGCCGGGTTCAAAGCCCCGATGCTGGTTGCCGATGCGCGGCGCCTGCATGCGAGCGGTGGCGCCGAGGCGCAGGAACTGGCGCTGGCGCTGGCAAGCGCGCTCGCATCCCTGCGCTTGCTTGAGGCCGCCGGCCTCTCGCTTGAGGTGGCGCGCGACTGCCTGTCCTTTCGCCTGGCAGCCGATGCCGACCAATTCCTGACGCTGGCGAAGCTGCGTGCGCTGCGCCGCCTCTGGGCGCGCGTGGAACAGGCCTGCGGTCTGACGCCAAAGCCGATCCGCATTCATGCAGAAAGCGCCTGGCGCATGATGACGCGGCGCGACCCCTGGGTGAATTTGCTGCGCACCACGGTCGCGGTTTTTTCAGCCGGGCTTGCGGGCGCAGATCGCATCAGCGTTCTGCCCTTCACGCAGGCGCTCGGCCTGCCCGATCCTTTCGCGCGCCGCCTTGCGCGCAACACCCAGCTTGTGCTTACCGAAGAGGCCAATCTCGGCCGCGTCGCCGACCCCGCCGCGGGCGCGGGCGGTTTCGAGACACTGACGGAGGAGCTTGCACAAAAAGCCTGGGCCCTCTTCCAGCAGGCGGAAGCCGCAGGATCGTTGCAAGCCTGGTTGCCGGCTTTGTCTGCCGATGTCGCGACGACCCGCGCGGCGCGGCTTAAAAATATCGCGCGTCGCAAGGATCCGCTGACCGGCACGAGTGAATTTCCCAACGTGCATGAAGCCCCCGTCGATGTGCTCATCCCCGCGCGTGCGCTCATCCCCGACGCTCTGTTTCCCCAGATGCGGCTTGCGCAGGATTTCGAGCGCCTGCGCGAACGCGCCGACGCCATGCAGCCGCGGCCGCGCATCTATCTCGCGACACTGGGCACGGTGGCCGATTTCACAGCGCGCACCATGTTTGCGAAAAACGTCTTCGAGGCTGGCGGTCTCGAGGCGCTCATTCACGAGGACTGCGATCTGGTGCAAGGCTTCAAGGCCTCGGGCGCACAGCTCTGCTGCCTGTGCTCCAGCGACGCGCTCTATGCGACCGGCGCTGTAGAGGCCGCGCGCGCCCTTGGCGCAGCAGGCGCGCGGCTCTCGCTTGCCGGCCGGCCCGGCGAGCTGGAAGCGGTCCTGCGTGAGGCGGGCGTGACGACCTTCATCCATGCAGGGTGCGACCTGATCGAAACGCTGACGAGCGCGCTGGAGCTTTGCTCCGCGCCAGCCCCTTGAGCGGGAACAGAGCCATGACGCTTATTCCGAATTTCGCGACATTGAACTACGAGAACGCGCCCGTCACAGCGCCCTCAGCCGACGGAAAGATCTGGCTGACGCCTGAACATATCGGCGTGAAAAACGTCTATGACGCCGCCGATGTGGCGGGCCTCGATTGTCTCGACACTTATCCCGGCGCAGCGCCTTTCATGCGCGGGCCATATCCGACCATGTATGTGAACCAGCCCTGGACCGTCCGCCAATATGCGGGCTTCTCGACCGCTGAAGATTCCAACGCCTTCTACCGGCGCAATCTGGCGGCAGGACAAAAAGGACTGTCGGTTGCCTTCGATCTGGCGACCCATCGCGGCTATGATTCCGATCATCCGCGCGTGGCGGGCGATGTCGGCATGGCGGGCGTCGCCATCGATTCCATTTACGACATGCGCACGCTGTTTTCGGGCATTCCGCTCGACCAGATGTCAGTGTCGATGACGATGAACGGCGCGGTGCTGCCGGTGCTGGCGCTCTTTATTGTCGCGGCAGAAGAACAGGGCGTGCCACAGGCGAAATTGTCGGGCACGATTCAGAACGACATCCTCAAAGAATTCATGGTGCGCAACACCTATATCTATCCGCCCCTGCCCTCGATGCGCATCATCTCGGATATCTTCAGCTACACCTCGCAGCATATGCCGAAGTTCAATTCGATCTCGATTTCCGGCTATCACATGCAGGAAGCGGGTGCGACGCAGGATCTTGAACTCGCTTATACGCTGGCCGATGGCGTCGAATATATACGCGCCGGCATTGCCGCGGGACTGAGCGTCGATCAATTCGCGCCGCGTCTCTCGTTCTTCTGGGCGATCGGCATGAATTTCTTCATGGAGGTCGCAAAGCTGCGCGCGGCGCGCCTGCTCTGGGCCAATCTTGTCAAGGAGTTCCAGCCCAAATCGGACAAGTCGCTGGCTCTGCGCACCCATTCGCAAACATCTGGCTGGTCGCTGACTGCGCAAGATGTGTTCAACAATGTCATCCGCACGCAAGTCGAAGCAATGGCTGCGACGCAGGGACATACGCAATCTCTGCACACCAATGCACTCGATGAGGCGCTGGCGTTGCCGACCGATTTCTCGGCGCGCATCGCCCGCAATACGCAGCTCTTCCTGCAACAGGAAAGCGGCACGACGCGCATCATCGATCCCTGGGGCGGGTCTTTCTATGTCGAGCGCCTCACCGCCGATCTCGCCAAGCGCGCGCAATCCCATATAGATGAAGTCGAACGGCTCGGCGGCATGGCCAAGGCCATCGAGGCTGGCATTCCGAAACTGCGCATCGAGGAAGCCGCCGCGCGGACGCAGGCGCGCATCGACGCGGGCCGTCAGGCCGTCATCGGCGTGAACATGTTCAAGCCGGAGAATGAGCGCCCCATCGACGTGCTAAAGGTCGACAATTCGTCTGTCCGCCAGCAGCAGATCGAGAAGCTGAGGCGTTTGCGCGCCGAGCGCGATCCGGCCGAGGTCGAGCGCGCGCTCGACGCCTTGACACAAGGCGCTGCAGCGCAGGGCAATCTGCTGGCGCTCGCCATCGAGGCCGCACGCGCCAAGGCGACGGTGGGCGAGATTTCGGCAGCGCTCGAAAAGGTCTTCGGTCGTCACAGCGCCGAAATCCGCACCATCAGCGGCGTCTACAAGGAAGAAGCGGGCGCGAGCGCTGTTGCGCGCGTGCAGGCTGTGACGCAGGCGTTTTTTGAAAACGAGGGCCGACGCCCCCGTATCCTGGTCGCCAAGGTCGGGCAGGATGGGCATGACCGCGGCCAGAAGGTCGTGTCCTCGGCTTTCGCAGATCTCGGCTTCGAGGTCGATATCGGACCTTTGTTTGCAACGCCCGACGAGGCGGCCGATCAGGCGATTGCAAATAATGTCCATATTGTCGGCATATCTTCACTTGCCGCCGGACACCTGACGCTGGTGCCCGAATTGCGCGAGGCGCTCGCTGCCAAGGGCCGCGCCGATATCATGATTGTGGTTGGCGGCGTCATCCCGCCGCAAGACTTCCAGGCCGTGCGCGACGCCGGCGCGAGCGCAATTTTCCCGCCAGGCACAGTGATAGCGGAAGCGGCCGAAACGCTGATCGAAGAATTGAACGCACGATTGGGCTATGCGCAGAAGGGCCAAGCGTAGGAGCGTGTAGCGCCGCTTCTCCCATGGGGAGAAGCTGTCTGCGGAGCAGACTGATAAGGGAGATCGCACCCCCTCACCCGGCTCCTGCGGAGCCACCCTCTCCCATTGGGAGAGGGTTATTGCGCGGGCGAGCGTTAGACGTCCGAGAGGCGGATTGAAAAGTCCGGGATCGCGGGGAAGGTGAGAACATCGTCGGGCTGATGCGTCCAGAGTGCGCCCCATGTGCCGTTGACCGGTGCCTTGTGCACATGTGTGCACCGGGTCGCGACGTCGATCACCCATAATTCCTGAATTCCATAACGCGCGTAAAGTCGTGCCTTGAGACCGCGATCATAGGCCAGCGTTGAGGCCGAGACCTCTATCGCGAGCAACACGTCGGTTCCCTTGACGCTCTCCAGTTTCATGCCGCGCGGATAAATGGAGAGATCGGGCTCGAGAAATGTTCGCTCCGAAAGATAGAGGCTGCTCTCGATGCCAAGCCAAAGGTGCTCAGGTAACGCCCGCGCCAGCTTGAGGTTAAGACTCGACTTAACCAATTCGTGAAAATGACTTTTTGCCTGCATGGGGACAATCTCCCCCTCAACCAGTTCAAAATTTTCGTCGTCGGAAATGATACCGACCTCCTGCATGCGCAGGATTTCGTCCACCGTGAAAGGACGGCGGTCCAGACCTTCTGCAGCGCGGGTGACGGGCGTGGGCATGTCAGGAAATCCGCTTGATCAATTCTAAAAGGCTAACATAAAGGCCCGATGCTGTCATGTCGAAGCCCGGCTATTGCGCGGGCATGGTCATCGGCGGCAACGGGCTTGAGACCACAGGCGCGCTTGCCGATGGCTCGCTTGCCACAGGCGCGGCATTGGCGGGCGTGGCGCTCAGCGGCGCGAGCACGGGCGGGGTTGTATAGGCAGGCGCAAGCGCGGCTTCGGGCGCGGTGCGGCGCGCATCGATCATGGATGTCACGCCGGAATCCTCGCTGCGCGGCTCGGCCAATTGCGCGCCGATGGTGCGCACGACCGCAGGCACGTCGCCATAAAGCGAATGGCCGATAAAACCCGCGGACGTGGACGAGAGATCGTACACCTTCACGCCGAGGCGCGAGAGTTCATCGCGCTCCTTGGGCTTGGTCGGGTCCATCGCGCCCACGCGCGGGCGCGCCCCCGCCAGCCGCGCCGACAGCGACAAGGCGCGATCGTTGGCCGAGACGAAGATCGAGACATTCGCGCCCTGAATGCGCGACATCTGCTGGCGGAAGACCGAGAGATCGATATCGGGTGCGGCCAGCATCACATCGCCAAGCCGCCCGTTGAGATTGCGGCTTCCGGCAATGGCGTTTTCACGCAAAGCTTCCATCGCAAGCCAGGAGCCCATGGAATGGGCAAGCACATGCACGCGCCCCACGCCCTCGACCTGCGAGAGATCGCGCATGAGCTTTTGCAGCGCATCGCGCGATGCGGTCGCGCTTTCCTTGTCCGAGACATAGGAAAACATGTTGGATTGCGAGGGCCAGGTGAACAGCACCGCAACGCCGCCAAACTTGCCGTCATTGACGAGCTGCGCGAGCCGGAAGCGCGCCTCGTCGAGTGAGGTGTTGAAGCCGTGCACATAAAGCAGAATATCGCGGTTCGAGCCGATGCGGCCCGAGAGATAGGTCGCCAGTTGCAGACGGAACTCCTCAGGCTCCAGCCCGCGGCCGCCGAGCACGGCAAAATGCTTGGCTGGATCGGCCTTACCAAAGGACGGCTCCTCGATGGCGCCGGCCGCATGGCCCGGCGGCACCGAGACCATGGAAAGCGCGTAATGGGCTCCCCCATCGGCCATGCTTTCGCCCTGCACGCGCACATCCTCCCGCCGCGTGGAGGAAATGAAGATCGGCGTCGTGCGCGCTCCCATCGTCTCCGCCGCACTCGAGGCGGCAGAGGCGCTCATCGGCAGCGTGCCGGTGGAGCCGCAGCCCGCAAGGAGGCCCGCAAGCAGAGCGATGCCCGCCAGACTGCGCAGATGGAAGACAACAGGCTTGTTCAAAAGATCGATCCTCGAGCCCCGGAAAAGAACGGGGGTGATGAAAAGCCCCGCAAAGATGAATGAAAGATTAACTTCGCAGCAAACGGGACATTCGGTCACAGACCTGACCGGCAAAGGTGACGAGAATGGGACAGCCTGGCCCTGTTGCAACCTTTGCCTGGCAGGTGTGGCCAGAAGGCATCGCAATCGCGCCCGGCCATCTTGTCTGACCATCTTGCGATTTGTAACCAGATTGCCTATCTTTTGCTTCATGCGGCCCTGAAAGGGTGTCCGTTACCCGCAATGCGGGAGCTACGTCGCCAGGGGAGCCGCAAGGCTCCCTTTGGTTTATCTGGGCTTTGGCAGCCATTCCAGAAGACGCGCAAGCACCTCGTTAAACTGCAACTCTGGCAATCGAACAATCCCGCGGTTGTCTTGCGCAAGACGACTGACGGCGACCGTGGCCGGCTTGTCGCAGATCGCCCATGATGCACCGCCGTCGATTGTCGTTTCCAATCTCACAGCCCAACGGTTTCCCTCCTGCGGCTGGCTGGAACAGGGAATGATTGTGACAGCGCCATAAAGTGTATTCTTGTAGGAGACGACAAGAACCGGCCTGCGCTTCCAAAACTCGGGAAGATGCGCGTCCTCGGGAAAATCACACCAGTAAAATTGCCGGATCGCAGGCGCTGACAAAAGCCTCGGGCGGACGCGCGGCGGCCTTGCATCGGAGCTGTCACGCCCGCTCCCGTGGGTTTCACCAACCCGATCCGACATGATGTCCGCTCCGCAGAAAAAATGACTGAAAAAATTTGAATATCAGTCAATCCTACCTGCCCTGCTTCCCCGGCAACAGGCCCGATGTGTCACGAGCGCCCCTCACCCTTCTCGTCACCGGATTCGGGCCTTTCCCCGGCGCGCCGCGCAATCCCTCGGCCGCGATTTTGCGTGCCTTGTCGGGCGCGACCGAGCGGCGTCTGGCGCGGCTTGGCGTTACGCTTGAGTGTCACGAATTGCCTGTCGTCTTCGCGGAGGCCGAGGCGCGCATTGCCTCGCTTTTGCAGGCGCATGCGCCGGACGCCGTGCTGCATCTGGGCCTTGCGGGACGGCGCAAAAGTCTTGGCGTGGAATGGCAGGCGCGCAATCGTCTGGCGGCTTATCCCGATGCTCAGCGCCAGCGCCCGCTCGCGCGACAGGTGCTGAAAGCCGCGCCCGAGTTTAGACGCGCGCGTGTCCCCGTTGCCCAGCTTGTCACAACCTTGCGTGCCTGCGGGGCGCGGGCCGAGTTCTCGCGCGATGCCGGTGCTTATGTCTGCAACCAGACGCTCTATCTGACACTCGGAGCAACAGTTGCTCTAGCAGGCTTCATCCACGTGCCGCGCCCGCGCGGACGCTTGCCGCTCCATCGCGTGAAACAGCCCCGCATCGCGCTTGCAACCATGGTGCAGGCGATTGCAGCGGCGCTGGTGCTGCTTGCCCGCCACGCCCGCCAGTCGCGTCAATAGGTCGGCACACGCAGGCCATGCGGGGGCGCTGCAATGACGACGCAATCGCGGCGGCCAGATTCAAAGCAGCGCTGCCGCTTCTCGTTCTCAGCCACCGCCGCAACGGTCCAGGTGATGAGAAGGGCGATGCAGAGCAGGAAGACGGCGGAGACCAGATTGAGAAAATCACGCTGCGCATAATCGGTCTCGTCCCGCAGCGAGGCAGGCGGGGCGTCAAGGGCCAGCGGGGATATGGAGGGCCTTTGCATCGGCTGTGCGCTCTTCCCAAAATCCTGCACGCAAATCTGGCCCCGTCGCGCGCCCTGCGCAAGGCCCAATAAGTCGCATGAAAAAGGGCGGCGCACTGTCTGCGCCGCCCCTCGAACATCAGCCAGGCTGGCGCTCAGGCGTGGAAGAAGACCGTCTCGTCCCCGCCCTGAATGCGAATATCGAGATGATAGGCATTGTCGCCCACCTTCCTGGCAATCAGCGTGTGACGGCGATCGGCCGGCACGAGGTTGAGAATCTGGTCGTCAGCGTTCGAGGCTTCATCCTCGAAATAGATGCGCGTGAAGAGATGCGTCAGCATCCCGCGCGCAAAGATCGTCACGCCGAGATGGGGCGCCTGCGGCTTGCCGTCGGCGCCGTCCACGCGGCCGGGCTTCACGGTGGTGAACGTATAGCCACCATTGGCCGCGCTTTCCGCGCGCCCAAAACCCTTGAAGCCGGAATTGGCCTTGCCCGAACCAAGCGTCGAATGCTCGAGCGAGCCTTTGGAATCGGCCTGCCAGATTTCAACCATGGCATCGGCGATGCCAACGCCGTCGCCATCGAACACCTGGCCCGTCAGCGTGATTTTCGTGCCTTCCACGCCCGGCCCCGTGAGGTCGGTCGAGAAGATTTCGTGCAGGGCGTAACGCGTGGGCGTCAGCGCATAGGCGAAGTAGGGGCCGACTGTCTGTGAGGGAGTGATGCCTGACATGTTCACTTCTCCATGGGCGTGGCGTTGCGACCGCGCAGCACGATGTCGAATGTATAGCCAAGCGCCCATTCCGGCTCGGTCACATCGAGATCGAATTTCGAGATCAGACGGTCGCGCGCACCCTCCGGGATTTCATTGAAGATCGGATCGTAGGGGAACAGCGGATCGCCCTCGAAATACATCTGCGTCACGAGACGCGAGAGGAACGAGTGGCCAAACAGCGAAAAATGAATATGCGCCGGACGCCACGCATTGTGATGGTTGCGCCAGGGATAGGGGCCGGGCTTGATCGAGGTGAAGCGATAGCGGCCGTTCTCGTCGGTCACGATGCGACCCGCGCCCGAAAAGTTGGGATCGAGCGGCGCCGGATGATCGTCAACCACGTGAACGTAGCGGCCCGCAGCATTGGCCTGCCAGACTTCGACCAGCGTGTTGGGCACGGGGCGGCCGTCCTCATCGAGAACGCGACCCTGCACGATGATGCGCTCGCCCTGGGGTTCGCCAGCATGCTGGCGCGTCAGGTCGTTGTCGAATTCGCTGATGACTTCGTGCCCGTAAACCGGGCCCGACAATTCGGTCTTCGTGTGGGGCAGAATGATCAGCGGCTGCTTGGGATGGCGCTTGGCAGTCGAGCGGTAGGTTGGCGAATCATGTTTGGGATGGGCCTCGAAGAAGCTTTCCCGGGGATAAATCAGCGTCATGGCGTTTCTTCCATGTTGGCGTCCTGCAGACGGTCCTTATGACCGGCCGCAGACGCGGATCCTTTTTTTGTCGAACCCAGGCGGGGGTCAGGCCGCGTGAGCGGCTTTCGTCCTCGCCTGAATGTCACGCAACACTTCAAGTTCCTGGGCTGTGGGCGCAGGCGTCTCGAAACAGGTCGCGCTATAGCGCGGCGTCCAGCCGCAATTCTCGGCGATCTGCTCGCGCGTGACGCCCGGATGAATGGAGACGATGGTCATCTCCTTCGTGTCCGGATCGGGCTCGAAGACGCAGAGATCTGTCATGAGACGCGTGGGGCCGAGGCTTTTCACGCCAAGAGCGCGGCGCTCTGCGCCCGTCGGACCATGTCCCATCGAGGTGATGAAGGGCAGCTTGTCGAGGAAAGCGCGCTTGCCCATGGCCATGGTGATGAAGATCTCACCGCAATTGGTCGCGATTTCAGGCGCACCGCCGCCACCGGGCAAACGCACCTTCGGCTTGTTGTAATCGCCGACAACAGTGGTGTTGATATTGGCGAATTTGTCGATCTGCGCGCCCCCGAGGAAGCCGACGGTGATGCGACCGCCCTGAAGCCAGTAGCGGAACATTTCCGGCACTGACACGGTGCAGAGCGCGGTCTCGCACAATTCACCGTCGCCGATCGAGAGCGGCAGCACATTGGGACGTGTGCCGATGGTGCCCGATTCGTAGATCAAGGTGATCTGGGGCGCATGGGTGAGGCGCGCAATGTTGCAGGCGGCAGACGGCGCACCGATGCCGACGAAGCAGACATCATCGTTCTTGAGCGCGCGCGCGGCGACAATGGTCATGATTTCATTGGGTGTGAAGTCGGCCATCACGCGGCGCTCCCCTTCTTGGCATGTACCGCGAAAGCGGCCGGCGTCTTGTCGAGAACATTGTCCTTCATCCAGGCGAGGAAGCTTTCACGCTCGCGCGAAATCTTGTCCCAGGCGATGTAGAAGGAATTGTCGCGCGTGTAATAACCCTGCGCGTAAGAGGGATGCGCGCCACCGGGCACAACGCTGATCGCGCCAATCGTCCAATGCGGCAGCACGGTCGAATTGAAGGACGGCGCGCCGAGCGTGTCGACCACTTCTTCCACCGTGACGATGGTGCGCCTTGAGGCCAGCACCACTTCCTTCTGGCACCCGGTAATGCCCTCGATGAGCACATTGCCTTCGCGGTCTGCGCGCTGGGCATGGATGATGCCGACATCGGGACGATGCGCCGGCACGGTTGCCAGCACTTCGCCCGTATAGGGGCAGGTCACGCTCTTGATCTTCGGATTGACCTTGGGCAGATCGACGCCGATATAGCCGCGCAGAACCGCAAAAGGCAGGTTCGATGCGCCAGCCTCATAGGCATTGGCCATTGCGGCATGGGAATGTTCTTCAATCGCGAGCTGATGGGGCCAGCCATTTTCAACCGCATCGCGGATGCGGTGCGTGGAGCCCACGCCTGGATTGCCGCCCCAGGAAAAGACGAGCTTGTCAGCGCAGCCCATGCCGATGAGCTGATCGTAGATCAGGTCCGGCGTCATGCGGATGAGGGTGAGATGTTTGCGGCCCTGACGGATCACCTCATGTCCCGCAGCAAAGGGAATGAGATGCGTGAAGCCTTCCATCGCCACTGCGTCGCCATCGCGGATATTTTCCGCGACCGCTTCGGCAAGGTCCAAGAATTTCGCCATCCTGTGTTTCCTTCGTGGCGGTTTGAGCCGCCCTTCCCGCCGCCAGCCCATCGAGAGACTGGTCGAGCCCGTTAGTTCACTATGCGAACAATCATTCGGATGGTGAACATTATAAAGAGCCACCGGGCGGGGTTCAACCTCAGGTATGGCCACGAGCTTGTCTTTGATGTGGCTCAAGGGCGTGGTTTGGAATCGCGGGATGCGGGATTCTGTATTGCCATGATTGCGGGGAGCGAAAGCGACGCGGCAATCATTCATGAGAACAAAGCGAGCAGGTCGACACCGCGGATATGGGCAAGACTCTTCCATTTAGGGCGCGATAGCTTAAGCTGTACAAATTGCTTTGCGCTTGCCCCGCGGACAATATGCAACTATATTTCAGTTGCACTCGGGGCTATGTCCGATGAGACGCCATGACCCGCTCCGAGAAGATGATTGCTGCCTTTCGGGCTTGCCGGGGCCCTTTCCCCTACCGGGATTTCGAGAGGCTGATTCTGACACTCGGATATGCGCTGGTGAAATCGGGAGGTGGTTCCTCCAGAAAGTTCTTCAGCGCGGCCAGGGACGACATGATCATGCTGCACGAACCGCATGCCGGGGTGATGCAGCCCGCCATGGTGAAAAGATTGCAGGACCATCTGAACGCGCGAGGATTGCTATGACGACGTTGCGCTACAAGGACTATCAGGGCTCGGTCGTTTATGAGGACGGTACGCTTGTGCTGCAAATCCTGCATGTCGACGATCTCATCACGACGGAATGCGATTCCGCAGCAGATGCGCAGAAGGCTTTCGAAGCACTCGTGGACGATTATCTTGCGACATGCACGGAGGTCGGCAAGGAGCCGAACCGGCCGTTCAAGGGCTCTTTCAACGTGCGTGTCTCGCCCGACCTGCATCGGCGAGCTGCAATGGCCGCGGCGAATGAAGGTCTTTCGCTGAATGCGTGGACTGAGCGGGCGATGGCGCAGAGGCTCGAGCTTGCATCGCCGCCCTCGTTGCGCCGCGCCGGCTGATGCTGGCGTTTCAGTCCTCCGCCACCAATGCTTCCATCGGCACATTGAGCGCGCGCGCCAGTTTCAGGAACAGCGCCGGATCGCCCTTGCGCTTGCCCTTTTCGAGACCCGCCAGATAGCTTTGCGAAATGCCGACGCGATGCGCCAGCACGGCCTGCGTCAGCTTGCGCTTGCCGCGCCAGAACGCCAGCGGTGTCGCAGCATCGAGAAAGGCGTCCACTTCTTCTGACGACAGGGTCTCAAGTTCACCGCGCGCCACGGCAGCCATGGCCTCACGCGCATGCGCCGCATCGGCAGCATCAAGCAGCGCTTCGTACTCTTCTTCAGATGCCCGGATGAATTGAACTTTGCCCATAATAACGCCCTCACCCAATACGATCAGAATAAGCTACTTATTCGTGTTTAAAAGTGGAACAACACACCCGAAAAAATCATCTACCATACGCTGCGATCTAACTCGCACTCCTTGAGGAGTTGTATCCTCGACGTCGGTCTCGATAGATACTAAAATATCTTTTCCGCCCAATATCCTAGCAAAACCAGTTGTGATCTTTCCCTCGGATAGTCCGGACATCACTAATTCGGCTGAGGGTACAAGTTGGAAAACAGAGAACAATCCTCCTGGAGTGTCCGACGGATAATTTCCCACAAGCGTGCTCTTGGTTGTTCTAGCTCCATCAATGAAGTAGGCGCTCGCCGGAGGTGATGGAACAAAATTCCCAGTCACAGGATCTAGTTCATGAACAATGGTCTTGAGGGTTACTACCAGTTTCTTGTTGGCACCCGATATTCCGACAGCGCCTCCGACCCGTAGAAATGCACCCTTTCGATAAGTCCAATCGCGCACTAGCGCTCCGAACTCAAGGTGGCAACCTGTAAGCTCACCGCCAGCATAAGCTGGGCTCGAACTTACATTTATGGTTCCTAGGTATGGCGAAAGTGACTGCTCAAAACCTTGTTGAGCAATTGAAGGCAAGGGAAACAGTGAAGCGATAAGAGCTAGGGCAAACGAAAAAAATAGAAACATGAGTAAATCACCAAATAAAAAGGCCGCCCACAATGGGGCGGCCCTTCCTGTTCGTCAATTGGCCGAGTTCCAGCTCACGCTGTCCCCCAGACCTCCTTGGCGACGTCCACCACGAGCTTCAGCTTTGCCCATTGCTCTTCCTCGGCGAGCGTATTGCCCTCTTCGGTTGAGGCGAAGCCGCATTGCGGCGAGAGGCAGAGCTGGTCGAGGGGGGCGAATTTTGAGGCTTCTTCGATGCGGCGAAGGAGGTCGTCGCGGGTTTCGAGCACGCCCGTCTTTGACGTCACGAGGCCCAGCACCACCGTCTTGCCCTTGGGCAGGAAGCGCAGGGGCTCGAAACCGCCGGCGCGGTCATTGTCCCATTCCATGAAATAGCCGTCGGCATTCACCTGGTTGAACAGGAGATCGGCAATCGGCTCGTAGCCGCCGGACGCCACGAAGGTCGAGCGGAAATTGCCACGGCAGAGATGCATGGTGATCGCCATGTCGGCGGGACGCCCCGCAATGGCGGCGTTGATCATGCCGGCATAGATCTGGCCCTGCTTCTCCGGGTCATCCCCACGGGCAGCCAGCATCTTGCGTTGCTCGGGATCGCAGAGATAGGCGAAGCTGCAATCGTCGAGCTGGAGATAGCGGCAGCCCTCGGCGGCAAAGGCCTGCACGGCCTTGTGATAGGCCTGTCCGAGGTCATGGTAAAAATCGTCCATCTTCGGATAGACGCCCATGTTGATCATCTTCCGGCCGCCGCGATAATGCAGCATCGAGGGGCTGGGGATGGTCATTTTCGGCGTGCGGTTGGTGTTGGCGCGCAGGAATTTAAAATGATCGAGCATCGGATGGTCGGCGAAATCGACACGCTCCATCACGCGCGGGGCCTGCGCCTTGGTCTGCACGCCCGAGAACTGGATGCCCTGGTCGACATCGATCAGCTCGACGCCCTGCAGATGGCCGAGGAAGTCGAAATGCCACCAGGCGCGGCGGAATTCGCCGTCGGTGATCGACTGCAGGCCGATCTCTTCCTGCTTGGCGATAACCTTGCGGATCTCGACATTTTCAGTCGCCAGAAGATCGGAATCCGAAATATCGCCCCGCGCGTGCTTGATGCGCGCATCCTTGAGCGCCGCAGAGCGCAGAAGCGAGCCAACGTGATCGGCCCGGAAGGGCGGCTTGGTGCGTTGCATGTTTCATCCTCCAAAGGCGGGTTTATCAGAACCCATTAATGTCGTGCGTCCGCCCCGGGCTTGCCCGCGACTCCCAGCAGTGAGGCCAGTCTTACCGCATCTGCGGCCAATTCGGGAGACGGTCCCTGATGGGCAATCGTCCCGCGGTCGAGAATAATCGCCCGCTCGGTCAGCGGCAAAATCTTGCGCGCGCTTTGTTCCACGATGATGGCCGCCATCTTCTCCTCGACGACGATGCGCCGAAGCGCCGCAAGCAGCTCATCCACGATGATCGGAGCAAGCCCCTCCAGCGGCTCATCAAGCAACAGCAGGCGCGGGTTGAGCGCCAGCGCGCGGCCGACCGCAAGCATCTGCTGCTCGCCGCCAGACAATTGCGTGCCCAGATTGCGCCGCCGCTCGGCAAGGCGCGGAAACAGGCCGAAAATCCGTTCCAGATCCCACGGGCCCGGCGTGAGCACGGCGGTGATATTTTCCTCCACGCTCAGCGAGCGGAAAATATTGCGCTCCTGCGGCACCCAGCCGATGCCGGCAAGCGCGCGCTGATCGGGCCGCAATCTGGTGATATCGCGGCCATTGAAGACAATTGTGCCCGCGCGACGGCGCGTGAGTCCCATGATGGTGTTGATGAGCGTGGTCTTGCCGGTGCCGTTGCGCCCCAGCAGCGCCAGCGCCTCGCCCTCTGCAAGCGAGAACGAAATGTCGGCAAGCACCTGCGCCTCGCCATAACCAGCACCAATGCCATCGAGCGTGAGGAGATCAGACATGTTTTTCTCAGACATGTTTTTCTCAGACATGCACGGCCTCCTCGCCGAGGTAGACTTGGCGCACACGCGGATCATTGGCAATCTCTTCGGGCGTGCCCTCCACGAAGAGCCCGCCATTGACGAGCACGGAGATCGATTTCGCGAAGCGGAACACGAGATGCATGTCATGCTCGATAAGGATCAGCGCGACGGATGAGGGCAGCGCTGCAACGACATCGAGAATTTGCTCGCGCTCATGTTCGGGCACGCCGGCGGCGGGTTCATCGAGCAGCAGCACTTTGGGTTTTTGCGCCAGCGCGACTGCGATTTCGAGCAGACGTTGCTTGCCATAGGCAAGCTGGCCGACGCGCGTATGAGCAATCTCGCCAATGCCGAGCTGCTCCAGAAGCTGCACGGCCTCGGTGACGAAATCGGTCCGCGCGCCCACGGCGCGCATGCACGCCCAGCCCGCATTCTCGCGCTCGGCAATGGTGAGAACGAGAGTCTCGATCGGCGTGAGATCGGCAAAGAGCTGGTTGATCTGGAAGGTGCGCGCGAGGCCCGCATGGGCGCGCCGGCGCGCCGACCAGTCGGTGACATCGACGCCACCGAGCCAGATTTCGCCAGACGTTGGCTTGAGCACGCCCGAGAGCTGATTGACGAAGGTCGTCTTGCCCGCGCCATTGGGGCCGATGAGCGCATGGCGCGCGCCCTCGGGCAGGCGGAAGTCGACATGATCGGTCGCCAGAATGCCGCCGAAGCGCTTCACCAGCTGGCGCGATTCAAGCACGATCGGCGCGCTCATGCGGGCTCTCCCTTGCGCAGCACGCGGTCGCGCATTTTGGCAAACAGGCCAAGAATGCCGCCCCGCACGAAAAGCACCAGCGCCACCAGTGTCAGGCCAAGCCAGAACTGCCAATATTGGGGCGTGATATTGCCGAGATAATCCTGCATCGCGCGGAAAATGATCGAGCCGATAAGCCCGCCATAAAGATGGCCCGCGCCGCCAAACACCAGCATCAGCAGCGCGTCCGCCGAGCGATGGAAGGCGACATAATCGGGGGATGCAAATTGCGTCGTCTGCGCGGCAAGTCCGCCTGCAATGCCCGCATAGACAGAGGCAAGCGTGTAAATTGCAACGAGCCGTCCATTGACCGGCATGCCGATGGCGCGCGCGCGCAGCGGATTGCCCTTGATCGCCTGCAGCGACAGACCGAAGGGCGATTTCACAATCGCGCGCGCAATCACGAACAGCACGAAGAGCACGCCCAGCGCATAGAGATAGGCGGTCTTGCCGTAGAGATCGAAATCCCAGACACCGAGCACGGGTGCTGGCAACACGCCCTGCAAACCATCCGAGCCGCCGGTGAGCCATTTCATCTGGTTGACGAGTTCATCGACAATCAAGGCAACGCCCAGCGTCACCATGAGGCGCGTAAGATCGGAGCCGCGCAGCACGAGAAAACTGGTGAGCAGGCCAATGAGGCCCGCAGCCGCGCCTGCAATCAGAAGGCCCAGCAGCGGATCGCTCCAGGGAGCTGCGCCCGCGCCATATTTGGCGGCAAGGCCTGCCGCATAAGCGCCAATGCCAAAGAACGCGCCCTGCCCCAGCGTGACAATGCCGGCGTAACCCAGCACGAGATCGATGGAGAGCGCGAGCAGGCCCAGAATGGCGATCTCGCTCAGCAGCGACAATTTCGTCGGCATGAAAAAGAACGCGCCAAAGGCAATCGCCCAGAACGCAATTTCAGGCAGGCCCCAGCGCGCGCGGCCAAGCAGCACGGCGCGCGCAGCAACCGCCTCAGGCGATGGTTTGGTGGAATGTGTCTGGTCGGTCATGAATGCCTCAACGGGCCGGGCCGCGCGAGAACAGGCCTTGCGGCCGCAGGATCAGCACGAGCACCATGATCGTGTAGATGATGAAGCCGCCAACGGCAGGCACGTAATATTTGCCGAGCACATCGGCCACGCCAAGCAGAATGGCAGCCAGGAACGGGCCGGTGATCGTCGTCGTGCCGCCCACCGAAATCACGATCAGGAAGTAGATCATATATTTCAGCGGGAACGTTGGATCGAAACTGATGATGCCCGTGCCCAAAGCGCCGCCAAGGCCTGCAAGGCCCGAGCCCACCGCAAAGGTGACTGCGAAAATGCGCGTGACGTCGATGCCCATGCCGCGCGCCACACGGCCATCGTCAACGGCCGCCCGCAGGCGCGAACCAAAGCGCGTGCAGGTGAGCACGATTTGCAGGCCGGCGGCGAGCAGGCCACAGATGACGATCACGAAGAGACGATAGACGCCGATACTCGCGCCCAGAAAGGACACGCGGCCTGTGAGATAATCGGGCAGGTTCACGATCTGCTGGTTGGCGCCATAGGCATAATCGACCATGGCCATGGCCATGAACACGAGGCCGATGGAAAACAGCACCTGATCGAGATGCGTCTTGTCATAAAGATGCCGATAGAGCGTGCGCTCCAGGAGGAGACCAAGCGCGGCGCTGAAAAGAAAGGCTGCCGGCAGGCACGCAAGAAACGGCACGCCGGACTGCTGCATCAAGGTGATGGTGAGATAACCGCCCGCCATGGCAAAAGCGCCATGCGCAAGATTGATGAAATTCATCAACCCCAGCGTGACGCAAAGGCCCACCGCCAGAATGAACAGCAGCATGCCATAGGCAATGCCATCGAGAAGAATGGTGAGCAATGTCGTGTCCGTTCCTGCAGGCGCTTATCGCGTCGTCATCTACCCATTTGCTTTAGCAACAAAGAGCGCGAGACCCCCACCCCTAACCCCTCCCCACAAGGGGGAGGGGAATCGGATGCCTTGCGACCACCTTCATGTCAGGCACAATTTAACTCCCTCCCCCTTGTGGGGAGGGTTGGGGCGGGGGTCTCGCAGTCTTTCATCTTCTCGCGATAAAGACTCAGTTGCTGCCCTTCACATTCGGAATGGTCGCGAATTCCACATTGTAAAGCTGGCCATCGACCTTCTTCACTTCGCGGATGTAGACATTCTGCGTGATGTCGCGCGTCGTCGCGTCGATCGACATCGGGCCGCGCGGGCTCGTCCACGACGCGCCCTTCATGGCGTCGAGCAGCTTGGCGCCGTCGGTGTCGCCCTTGGTCTTTTCGAGCGCCTTGTAGATCAGCGCCATGCCGTCATAGCCGCCGACCGACATGAAGTTCGGGCGCATGTTGTTGTTGGCCTTGAGGAAGGCCGACACATAGGACTTGTTCTCAGGCGACTCGTGGGCGGCGGAATAATTATGCGAGGTGATCATGCCGATCAGCGCATCGCCCATGCCGTTGAGCTGGTCGTCATCGGTCACGTCGCCCGTGCCGATGATCTTGATGCCGGCCTTGGCGAGCTCACGTTCGCCGACCTGCTTCATCAGGCTCGCGCCCTGCCCGGAGGGCACGAAGAGGAAGAGCGCGTCGGGCTTGAGATCCTTGGCCTTCTGCAGGAAGGCTGCAAATTCCGGGTTCATCAGCGGTGCGCGCAGGGTTTCGAGAACCTTGCCGCCCTTGGCTTCGAACTCCGCCTTGAAGGCCTTTTCGGAATCAAGACCCGGGCCGTAATCGGAGACGAGCGTCACGACCGTCTTGATGTTGTTGGCGGCACTCCACTGCGCCATGGGCGCGGTGTTTTGGGGCAGCGTGAAGCTGGTGCGCACGAAATAGGGCGAGGTCGCGACAATGGTCGAGGTGCCGGCCGCCATGATGACCGCAGGAACCTTGGCCTGTGTGGCGACGGGGCCGACCGAGAGCGCCAGCGGCGTCAGGCCGAAGCCGCCGATCACGGCGACCTTGTCGTTGATGACGAGTTCGGTCGCCAGACGCTTGGACTGGTCTGCGGCGCCGGTGTCGTCCTTGATGATGAGCTGGATCTTCTTGCCGGCGACTGTGTCGCCATTCTGCGCCATCCAGAGGCGCGCACCCGCTTCGATCTGGCGGCCCGTGGAGGCCGAGGGGCCCGTCATCGGGAGGATGAGGCCGACCTTGACCGTCTCCTGCGCAAAGGCGGGGGCCACGAAGGCCGGGATAGAGGCAAGAGCGAGACTGGCGGTAGCGCCAGCCATCCCCTTGAGGATCTGTCTGCGAAACATGGTGTCCTCCCGAAAAAGCCCGTTCCTTGCTGGAAGGGCCCGAATTTCACACGCCGACCGCAGCCGGCGGCTGGTCAAGATGTAATGGCCCCAAGAGAGCGCGACAATGGCACGGCGTGACAAGACAGCAATTCGCAAGGGTGCCTGTGGATCAAGCCGGAATTTGTGCGTATTGCGAACAAATCGCGCTCATGCGAACATCATTTCATGACGACGCAGCCCTCTACCCCCATCGGTCCGCACGACCCCTCCTTCATTTCTGCGCTGGCGCGCGGGCTGGCCGTGATCCGCGCCTTCGGGCTTGGCCGCGAGCGCCTGACGCTGGCCGAGATCGGGCGGGCGACCGACCTGCCCCGCGCCACTGTGCGCCGGTCGCTCCTGACCCTGCAATCGCTCGGCTATGTGGCAAGCGACGGCAAGCATTTTGCGCTGACCCCGAGCGTGCTCTCGCTCGGCTATGCCTATCTCTCCTCCACACCGCTGCCGCGCGCGATCCAGCCGACGCTTGAGCTGGTGAGCGAGAAGACGAATGAATCCTCCTCCGCTGCCATTCTGGATGGGGGCGAGATCATCTACATCGCGCGGGCGGCGACGCGGCGCATCATGTCGGTGGGCCTGTCGACGGGCTCGCGCCTGCCGGCCTATTGCTCTTCCCTTGGCCGCGTGCTTCTGGCCGCCCATCCAGCCAACGAAGCGCGTGCGCTGCTGGGCGGAATGACGCGCGAACAGCTCACGCTCCATACAGTGACCGAGATCGACGCGCTGATGGACATAATCGCACAGACAGCAAACGCTGGTTACGCGCTCGTCGATGAAGAGCTGGAAATCGGCCTGCGCTCGATTGCCGTACCCGTGCGCAATGCGGCAGGCCAGGTTGTCGCGGCAATGAACGTCAGCGCGCAGGCGGGGCGCGTGTCGCGCGAAGACCTCGTGCGCGATATCTTGCCCGTGTTGCAGCAGGCCGCAGAAAGCGTGCGACCCGCGCTGATCTAGCCTCACCCGTCATCGCGAGGAGCGCAAGCAATCCAGAGCACGCGTGTTGCCAAGATGGATTGCCGCGTCGTTGACGCTCCTCGCAATGACGATGCTGCGCCCTTATTTTGGCGGCGCCATCGCATCGGCCAGACGCTTGCCGATATGATCAGGAGTCGAGGCGATGAGCTGCATGATCTTGTCCACTGCCGCGCCCGTCATCGGCTCGACATCGAGACCCGATTTTTTCGCATCTTCCAGAAAATCCTTGTCGGGTGACATTTGTTCAAAAGCCGTGCGCAAGGCGGCGAGGCGCTCAGCCGGCACGCCGGGCGCTGCCATCAGCGGGCGCGCGACATTTTTCTGGGCGAAATAAAGTTCGAGAACCTTGCGATCCTCAGGGGTCTTTGCAAAGTCGAGCGCCAGAGGTACGTCGGGCAGGTCGGGCTCTTTCTCGAGGCCAATCTGCATGAGCAGCTTGATCTTCTTGTCGCGCAGGAAATCGGGACGACGCGATTTGATATTGGGCCAGGCCCAATCGGCAATGCCCTGCAATTCGCCGTTCTCGACCGCGATCAGCAGGCTCGAAGAGCCCTTGTAGCCGGTGATGACCTTGAATTTCGTGCCGATGGTTGCATTGAGCACGCGCGGCGTCGATTCCGTATCGGCCGTCGGGCCCGCACCGCCCACCACCATGCCGGTGGTGAAGAGATCTTCAGCCTTGGTCTGGGGCGAGGTGTGCCAGGCGATCACGAGGGAGGCTTCGGAGGACATATTGCCGAGCCAGTTGATCTTCTCGGGATCGAATTTGATGCCGGCCTGCTGGGTCAGTTTGGCCATCAACATGCCGCGCTGCACGAGGCCGATGAACGTGCCGTCCTTGGGCGCGACATTGACGAGATAATTGGTGGCCACGATCGAGCCCGCGCCTGGCATGTTCTGCACGATGATCTGCGGATGGCCCGGCAAATAGCGGCCAAGATGGCGCGAGAGTACGCGCGCATTGGTGTCATAGCCGCCGCCCGATTCCGAGCCCACGATCACGGTGATCGTCTTGCCGGCATAAAAATCCGAAACGCTGTCGGCCTGCGCGCTCACGCTCGCGCCAAGTAGGGCGCTGCTTGCAAGCACTGTCGTCAAAATCTGCGAAAACATATGTCCTCCGTCGTTTCTTGTCTTTTGTCGGTCGTCTTCAGCGTTCGGCCGCCTCGCGAATGACCGGCGCTTCGCAGGCCTTTTGCCCAGCTTCGGCCAGCGGCAGCGTGTCGTCCCAAGCCTTGCCGACAAAGCGGCGGCCCGTGACATGTGCGGCGAGATCGGAGGCAAGCCAGAGCACCGGCGGCACGATGATCTCGGGTTCGAGAACGATGCGGCCCGATGTCTGCGCGTGGATGCGCCCCATGTTGGAGAGAAAATCCGTATTGGTCGCGCCGCCGGGCAGAATGGTGTTGACGGTTACGCCTGTGCCTTCGAGATCTTTCGACCAGATCAAGGTCTCGGCCTCGATAGCGACCTTGCTCACGCCATAGGGCGAATTGGTCTTGCGCTGCATGGTCGCAAGGCTCGTCGTCACATTGATGATGCGCCCGCGCGCGCCTGCCTTGATGAGAAAAGGTGTGGCTTGGCGCGACATGAAAAACGTGCCGATGACATTGGTGGCAATGATATCGCGCCAGACATCGGGATCTGATTCCCAGAATTTCAGCGAGATTGTGCGCGGCGAGCGCTCGAGATGCACAGGGCCCTTGCCGGCATTGTTGACGAGAATATCGAGCCCGCCAAACAACCGAACGGCCTCCTCAACCGTGCGCGCGCAATCATCCCGGTTGGTAATGTCGCAGGACATGCCAAGCACCTGGCCGCACCCGGGCTGCCCGGCGATTTCGCGCGTTGCAGGGCCCGTCGCCTCGCCATCAATGTCGGCATAGACGACATTGGCCCCCGCGCGCGCGAGCCCATGGGCAATCGCCTTGCCGATGCCGCGCGCTGCGCCCGTCACGATGGCCGTGCGTCCGTCCAGACGCAGATCGCCCGCCTTCATGCGATACCCTCCTTGTCGAGCTGTTTGACGCTCTGATGCGAAGGTTTAGCCGATGGAGGGGATCATGGGCAAATGTTAGCGCCGCTCCCCGCAATGCGGGCAGAAGATGAGACCGGCCAGGTGCGCATTGCGTTCGGCAAAGCGGCGCGCCGCCGCGCGGTAGATTTCATGCTCTGCGCCCTCATAGGGGCGGCGGCATTCGATCAGGCCCGTATGCGCCGAATTCAGCGTGAAAGCGAAGATGGGTCCGTCATCATGCCGGATCTCGATGCCACACGCGCTCTGGCGCAGGATCTGAAACGGGGCATCGACAACGTCAGCAGTGCCGTGGGTGCAGGGAGCGGCGTCATTGGCGCCCCTGCCGAGGTCGATGCTCATGAGTTCTCCGCAAACAGGACAAAACACGCCTCACGTAACGGCATGGACAGGCCAAAGGTTCCGGACACGAGTTGCGCACACCAAAGGCAAGGCAGTCGCCTCCTGAGTGCCCGCGTGGCGCGGTGAAGCGCTTGACTCCTGAAGCCAGCGGAGGAATCTATAAGAACATAACATGAACATGGAACGAGCACCGATGTCGGGACGCGGCACTTCGGAACGGCTTCGCTATCTGCGCGAAGCCATAGCCGGAATCGAACAGGCGGGCGGCGGCATGGCGCCGGCCCCCGTGCGGCGGCTTGCCTTCGGAAGACAGGAGGGCGGAAGACAGGAGAGCGGCTTTTCCTTCGACCGCTTGCTCGGCGGGCTTGCCACCGGCGCGCTCTATGAGGTTGCGCCCGCGCGCATGGGCGATCTCGCCGCCGCGACCGGTTTTGCGCTCGGCCTTGCGGCGCGCTTTGGCGCGGAGGCCGAGGGTGCGCTCATCTGGGTGAGCGATGAATTTTCAGCCCGCGAGCATGGCGCGCCCTATGGGCCGGGTCTGGCGGCCCATGGGCTCGACATGGCCCGCATCGTCTTCGTGCGCGCGCAGGGCGGGCAGGATCTGCTCTGGGCGCTGGAGGAAGCCTTGCGCTGCGGCGCGGCGGCGGCCGTCATCGCCGATCTCGGCGGCGCGGCGCGGCTGTTTGATCTCGTCGCCGCGCGGCGCATCACGCAAGCGGCGCGCGGCAGCGGCACGCCGGCCATTCTGCTGCATCCGCCCGCGTCGTTTCAGCGCGTCATGGCGCAAAACGGCGCGCGCATGCGTTTTGAAATCAAGGCGCGCAGCTCCGTCATCGCCTCCGCGCAGACACGCCAAACAGTGCGCCCCGTGCCGGGGGCTGCCCATTTCGGCGTGCGTCTGGCCAAGCCCGGCGTGACGGCGGGCCAGGCCAGCGGCCTCGACACCGAACTGGTGCGCACCATCATCTGGGACCATGGACATGGCTATTTCCGCGACGCGCTATCTCTCGCTGCATCTGCCGCTTCTGGCGCTCGAGACCGGTCCGCGCAAAGCGCCTGACCTCGCCATTGCGCGCGCCGCCTTTGCCAAGGAAAAAGGCGCGCACAGGCTGGTGTCTGTCGATGGTGCAGCGCGCGCGCTTGGCCTTGGCGTCGGCATGTCGCTGAGCGATGCGCGCGCCATAGCCCCGCATCTTGATGCCGTGGAACATGACCCGGCCGCCTTCGAACGGCGGCTTGTGGCCATCACCGATTGGTGCCGCCGCTTCACGCCGCTGGCAGCACTCGATGCGCCCGATGGGGTGATGCTCGATATTTCGGGCGTCACGCATCTCTTTGGCGGCGAGAGCGCGCTGATGCGCGACATCGAGCAGAGGCTTGCGCGTCAGGGCGTGAGCGCAATCACCGCCATTGCCGGCACACCGGAGGCAGCTTTCGCGCTGGCCCGTTTCGGCAAGATGCGGATTGCCCCCGCAGATGAGAAAGCCCTGCTGCGCGTGCTCGGGCCCCTGCCCGTCGCCGCCTTGCGGCTGGAGCCTTCCACGATTGCGGCTCTGGGCCGCGCCGGGCTCAAACAGATCGGCGATATTCACCTGCGCCCGCGCGCCCCCATTGCCGCGCGCTTTGGCACAAAAGTCTTTGCCACGCTCGACGCCATGCTGGGCGACACGCACAGCGCCATTTCGCCGCGTTTTGAAGCCCCCGCCTATATTGTCGAGCGCCGCTTTGCCGAGGGCATTGGCGCGCGCGCCCATGTCGAGGCGACGATTGCGGCTCTGGCGCAGGAGCTTTGCGCCATGCTGGAGCGCCATGGCGAGGGCGCGCGCCGCCTCTGCGTTACTCTGTTTCGCGTCGATGGCGCAGTGCGCCATATTCAGGCAGGCGCGAGCCGCCCCTTGCGCGACGTCAAGGCGCTGACGCGGCTTTTTCATGAACGGCTGGAGGCCGCCGGCAAGACGCGCGACGAAGACCCGCTCGACATGGGCTATGGCTTCGATGTGATCCGCCTTGCCGCCACAGCAGTCGATCCGCTCGATCCCGTGCAGACCATGCTCGCACAAAAGGGCAAGGCGCAGGGCGATCTCGTGCTTTCAGATGCCGAGCGCGATGCCCGCCTTGGCGATCTTCTCGACAGGCTCGGCGCGCGGCTGGGCACACGGCGCATCCTGCGCTTGCAGGAGCAGAACACCCATTGGCCCGAACATGCGGTGGTAGCTTTGCCTGCCGCCGAATTCCAGCCGCACGCCAGCGCCGCCCCCTGCCCCGCAGCGGCAAGCGAGGCTCCCGAGCGGCCGTTGCGTCTGTTTGAAAGCCCGGAGCCCGTAGAAGCAATTGCCTCTGTGCCCGATGGTCCGCCCCTGCGATTTCGCTGGCGCAAGCTGATGCATGAAGTGGCGGCCGTCGAGGGCCCCGAACGCATTTCACCCGAATGGTGGCGACAGGAAGCGCGCGCATTGACGCGCGATTATTTCCGCATCGAAGATAGGGAAGGCCAGCGTTTCTGGCTGTTTCGCGAAGGCCTCTATGCAAGCGAGACGGCAAGACCGCGCTGGTATGTGCATGGAGTGTTCGCGTGAGGACCGCGCAGGAAGTTTCGGTTGCGCTTGTCCCCCTCCCCCTTGTGGGGAGGGGCCAGGGGTGGGGGTCGCACAATTTTCCGGTGATGCGCGATATGGAGCCTTCGCGTGAGGATCGCGCGACCCCCACCCCGCTCAGCCTTCGGCTGAGTCGCCCTCCCCACAAGGGGGAGGGAGTTTGCGTATGACATGAGCTACGCCGAATTCGCCGTTACCAGCAATTTCACATTCCTGCGCGGCGCGTCGCACCCAGAAGAAATGGTTGCGCAGGCTCTGGCGCTGGGCCTGACCGGCCTTGGCATTGCCGACCGCAATTCGCTGGCGGGCGTTGTGCGCGCCCATGTCTATGCACGCGAGAACGAGGCCGAGGCCCATGGCTTGCGCGTGCTCACCGGCGCGCGGCTTGTCTTTATCGATGGCACGCCCGATCTGCTCGCCTATCCGCAAAACCGCGCCGCCTATGGCCGCCTTTCGCGCCTGCTGACGCGGGGAAACCTGCGCGCGGCAAAGGGCGAATGCCTGCTCACTTTCGAGGATCTCGCCGACCATGCGGAGGGATTGCAATTTGCCGTCATGTCGACCTCTTCAGGCGCGATGACCGCGGAGGAAGCCATCGTCACGCAGCGCATTGCAGCCCTTGGCGCGCTTGCGCCCGGCCGCGTCTGGATTGCCGCCGCCATGACCTATGGCCGCGCGATGCGGCGCAGCCTGATGGCGCGGCACGGGCTTGCAGCCAGGCTGCGCCTGCCGCTTCTGGCCACCAATGATGTGCATATGCACAACGCCGCGCGCCGTCCGCTGGCTGATATTCTCACCTGCGTGCGCACGGGCGCAACCATCGATCATGCCGGCACGCGCCTTGCCGTCAATGCCGAGCGGCATCTCAAAAGCCCACGTGAAATGGCGCGAATCTTTCGTGAAGCGCCCGAGGCCATTGCGCAGACGCAGGCCTTTCTCAAAGGCATCGCCTTTTCGCTCGATCAACTTGCCTATGAATATCCCGATGAATTGCGGGCAGGCTTTGCCGATGAACAAGAGGCGCTGACCCATTTTGCCTGGGAGGGCGCGGCCTTCCGCTATCCAGACGGCGTGCCCGACAAGATCCGCGCCATCATCCTGCATGAATTGCAGCTTGTCGCGCAGATGAAATATGCGGCCTATTTCCTGACCGTGCATGACATTGTGCGCTTTGCACGCGGGCGCGGCATCTTGTGCCAGGGGCGCGGCTCGGCGGCCAATTCCACCATCTGTTTCTGCCTTGGCATCACCGAGGTCGACCCCACAAAACATGATCTCCTCTTCGAGCGTTTCATCTCGCCAGAGCGCAAGGAGCCGCCCGATATCGATGTCGATTTCGAGCACGAGCGGCGCGAAGAGGTGATGCAATATATTTACAATCGCTACGGGCGTTTGCGCGCGGGCCTCACGGCCACAGTCATTTCCTATCGCTCGCGTTCGGCCATCCGCGATGTCGGCAAGGCATTCGGCTTTTCAGACGATAGTGTGAGCGCACTTTCAGGGGCGGCCAATCTCGAAGACGGCGAGATCCGTCGCCTTGGCTTTGATCCTGACGAGCCCCGGCTGAAACAGGCCATCGCCCTTGCCGAGGAACTCAAGGGCTTTCCGCGCCACCTCTCGCAACATACGGGCGGCTTTGTCATCACCCGCGCGCGGCTCGATGAGGTGGTGCCCGTCGCCAATGCCGCGATGGAGGATCGCACGACAATTGAATGGGACAAGGACGACCTCGATTCACTGGGCATTCTCAAGATCGACGTGCTGGCGCTCGGCATGCTGTCGTGCCTGCGCAAGGGGTTCGATCTGTTGCGCAGGCATTACGGCCGCAACCTGACGCTGGCCACCATCCCGTCGGAAGAACGCTGCGTCTACGAGATGATCTCGCGCGCCGACACGATCGGCGTGTTCCAGATCGAGAGCCGCGCACAAATGTCCATGCTGCCGCGCTTGAAGCCCGCTGCGTTTTACGATCTCGTCATCGAAGTTGCCATTGTGCGCCCCGGCCCCATCCAGGGCGACATGGTGCATCCCTATCTGCGCCGGCGGCAGGGGCTTGAAAAAGTCGTTTATCCATCGGCAGAACTTGAAGGCGTGCTCGGCAAGACGCTCGGCGTGCCGCTGTTTCAGGAACAGGCGATGAAGATCGCCATTGTCGCGGCAGGCTTCACGCCCTCGGAGGCCGATCAATTGCGCCGCGCCATGGCGACATTCAAGAAGGTTGGCACCATCGGAACGTTTCACACGAAAATGGTCGAGGGCATGGCAGCGCGCGGCTATGAGCGTGAATTTGCAGAGGCCTGTTTCCGCCAGATCGAGGGGTTTGGCACCTATGGTTTTCCTGAAAGCCACGCGGCCTCTTTCGCGCTGCTCGTCTATGCTTCGGCCTGGATGAAATGCCGCTACCCGGATGTCTTTGCCTGCGCGCTGATGAATGCGCAGCCCATGGGCTTTTATGCGCCCGCGCAAATTCTGCGCGATGCGTGCGAACATGGCGTCGAGGCGCGCGAGGTCGATATCAACTTCTCGCATTGGGACAATGGGCTGGAGCGGCGCGAAAGTGCGGGCCAGCGCCTGCATCCCAAACATGAAAGCCAGCGCGCCTTCATTCACGCCCATCACGCCCTGCGCATCGGCTTTCGCCAGATCAAGGGCCTGCGCGAGGAGGATATGGAGAGGCTCGTGGCCAAACGCGGCAAGGGCTATGATTCCGTGCGCGATCTCTGGCTGCGCACAGGCCTCTCGCCCGCCGTGCTCGAACATCTGGCTGAGGCCGATGCCTTTCGTTCACTCGGCCTTGAGCGGCGCGATGCGCTCTGGGCCGTGCGCGGGCTCAACCGCGCGGGCGACAAGGATGACCTGCCGCTGTTTCGCGGCGCGGACAGTCTGGAGCTTGAACCCGATGCGCAGCTGCCACCCATGCCGCTCGGCGAACATGTGGTTGAGGATTACCGCCATCTTTCACTTTCGCTCAAAGCCCATCCGGTCTCCTTCCTGCGCGGCGAACTCGACCGGCGGCGCATTTTGCGCACCGCCGATCTCGCGCGCGTTTCGACGCCGCTCAGCGCAACGCGTGTCGCCTCGTGGCGCTTGCCGCTGGTGACGGTGGCCGGTCTCGTGCTGGTGCGCCAGCGGCCGGGTTCGGCCAAGGGCGTGGTCTTCATGACAATCGAGGACGAGACCGGCGTTGCCAATGCGATTGTCTGGCCGAAAATTTTTGAGGCCCAGCGCGCCATTGTCATCGGCGCGCGTTTTGTCGCCATCCGGGGCCGCGTGCAGAATGAGGCCGGCGTCATCCATATCGTTGCCGAAGACTGCGAGGATCTCACCCCCATGCTGAGCCTGCTTTCCCTGCAGGGCAGCGCCATTTCGGGGCTCGCGCGCGCTGACGAGGTCAAGCGTCCGCAGACGCGCGAAAAGACGGCGCATCCGCCGGCGGCGCCAAGGCTCATCGGCCCGCAAAAGGCAGAGGTCGTCCCCGAACGTCAGGCGGCGGAAGAGGCGCGGCGCGTGATGCCGCGCGGGCGCAATTTCCATTGAGCGGCGACAGGCCTATATTCGCGCCATGAGCACGCAGGACGACATTCCCTTCGACCGTTCGCGCCCCGGCCCCACCGGCGCGCTGACGCGTCTCTCGCCGCTCGTGCGCCGCATGATCGCGCCTAATCATGGGCCCTTCACCTTTACCGGCACCTGCACCTATGTCGTGGGCGAGGGACAGGTCGCGGTGATCGATCCCGGCCCCGAGGACGAGAGCCATGTGCGCGCCCTTCTCGCAGCGCTGGGTGGTGAAAAGGTCGCGGCCATTCTTGTCACCCATACCCATCGCGACCATTCCCCGGCTGCCCGCCTTCTGCAGGCCCTGACGCAGGCTCCCATCATCGGCTGCGCGACCCATGTGCCCAATCCCGAGCCGCCCTCGGGCAGGCTCGATGCAAGCCATGATCTCGCCCATCGTCCCGATCAGGTGCTTCGCGAGGGCGAGGTCTTTTCAGGCAATGGCTTCAGCCTGTCGGCCATTGCCACGCCGGGCCATGCCTCGAACCATCTCGCCTTTGCCCTGCCCGAGGAAAAGGGCCTGTTTTCGGGCGATCACGTCATGGCCTGGTCGACGACGATTGTCGCGCCGCCCGACGGAAAGATGAGCGACTACATGGCCTCGCTCGAAAAACTGCGCCTGCGGGACGATGTCATCTATTGGCCGGGGCACGGCGATGCTGTGCGCGATCCGCAACGTTTCGTGCGCGGACTGGCTGTCCATCGCCGCCAGCGCGAGGCCGCCATTCTTGCCCGTCTTGCGCAGGGCGACACACACATCCCGCAGATCGTGGCTGCGATTTATGACGGGCTCGATGCAAGGTTGCATGGCGCGGCGGGGTTGTCGGTTCTGGCCCATCTCGAAGATCTGGTGGCGCGCGCGATGATCGTGTCCGACAAGGGCGCAGCCACGCAGGATGCGCAATATTTTCTGCTCTAAAATACTCACCGCGCGTCGAGCTGCGCCTGCAATTCGGTTGCAAATTTCTGGATGCGTTTCGCATTCACACCAAAATCATGCCGCCCGTAGCGCGAGGCGGAGCGGATGTCGATGCGGGTTTGCCCCGCGGCGGGGCGCAGGCGGATGGTGATGTCGTCGGGAAAGCCGAGGAGCAGCGAATAATCAATCGCCTCGATGCGGCCAAGGCCCTGCCGGCCCCCCGGTTGCTGGCGCTCGATCACCTTCCAGCGCATGGCCGTGACCGTGCTTTGCACCAGCTGCCAAGCCTCGCCTATGTCGAGATCAACCACAATCGGCTGAAGGTCGGGCCAGGTGCGGCGCTGGACCTCGCGCCAGGCATTGGGCGCCTCGCCATTGGCGTGGCCCTCGCGCGCGGCAAGCACTGCCGACGAGCGCGAGAAATCGGGCGGATCGATGAGATCGGTCGAGACGTCATTTTGCACCGGCAGCCGGATGGCCTGAAGGGCGAGCCAGGCGGGAAAGCCAAGGAGCAACACGGCGAGGCAAAGACCGCCCAGCGCCATGCCCGCGCCCCGCAGGCCCTTGCGCCAGATCACAACGAAGGCGGCCCCGCCAAACAAACAGGCCACGCAGGCAAGAAGCAGGGCTGCCGCCAGAACGGCAAGGCCGGACAAGGGATCGATCGCGCCAAACTTGGCGAGCCCAATGCCAAGCGCAGCCACGGCAATAGCAAAAAGCGCCAGCCGCCGGCACCAGAGAGCGGCTGTCGAAAAGGGTTCTTCGATCATGAGGCGGCGCATGCCCTTTTATTGATACAACCAGTCCAGACGGCGCGCAATTTCCCGCCTCCCTTGCCGGGCTCGGCGCACACCTCTAGGTTCAAACGCGAAATCATGGGGAAGATGATGAGCCAAGAGGCCGATGCTGCACGTGTATGGTTCCGATTGCTGCGACTTCAAACGCGCATCAATCTGGCGATCACGGAGAAAGTGCGCACCCTCGGGCTCTCCGTTCCCCAATGCGATGTCCTGACCACGCTGACCGAGCGCGAGGGCGTGAGCCAGCAGGAACTGGCCGAGCGGCTCTATGTCACCAAGGGCAATATTTCAGGCCTGATCGACCGGCTGGAGAGCGCAAACCTGGTCGAGCGACGCTCGATTGCCGGCGACAAGCGCTCGCATGCGCTCTATCTGACGGCGGAGGGTCGTCGCCTTGCTGAAAGCGGCATTGCGATCCAGCGCCGCTTTGTCGTCGATACGCTCGGGCGGCTGCCGCCAGACCAGCTGGCGACGCTCGAAAAATTGCTCGTGACAACACGCGATCTCGTGCGCGAGCAGACGGGCGGAGCCCCCGCCCCGCGGCGCACGCGCAAATCAGCGGCTGTGGGCTAGGCTCAGGCCGCGCGCGCGCCAAGATCCTCCAGAAAGGCCGGCAAATCGCCGGCGCAATCGAGAATGTAATCCGCGTGCTGGGCCAGATCCTCGTGATGGGCAGGCCCTGTCAGAACGCCAATCGACACTGCACCCGCCGCGCGTGCGGCCATCACATCATGCATCGTGTCGCCAACAAGCGCGATGCGGCCGGGCGCGATGCCAAAGCGACCCGCAAAGGCCACGATCATGCCGGGGCCGGGTTTCGCGCCAAAGCCTGAATCATGGCCCGCCAGAAAATCGAGATATTCGGTGAGCTCCAACATCCCGGCCTGCAGACGCACAGAGGCTTCGGAATCGTTGGACACGATGCCAAGCCGCAAGCCAGCGACCGCCAGGCCTTGGAGCAAGACAGACGGCTGGCCGATGGGCGTGAGCGACGACAGCGAGGTGATGCGAAACAGCCCGGCAATCTCCTCCTGCAAGCGCATGAGATCGCGACGGCCCAGCGCCTTGGCCCAGAGCGGCCCGTAAATCTCGAGCGCGCCGGTGAGGAAGGGCGAATCGGGCTCAAATTGCTTGTCACGGGGATTGAAGCCGCTGACTTCGGCAAGACGGCGAAAGGCAGCCTCGTTACCGGCAGCGAGAGTCATCATGACCTCATGCGCGGCGGGGCCCCAGGTCTGGTCGAAATCGACGAGCGTTCCATCCTTGTCGAAGAGAATGGCGTCGAAAGGCATGAATGAAAAAACCTGTCGCAATCGGGCCACGGCAAACTCATTTTGCGCCAGCCCACGTCCCTTATGCAGCCCAACCATGAAGACATGGCTAAGCTGACGTCAGAAAGGGAGCCCCAACCGGTTTTTGGGCCGCGCCACCTGCAACAGGCGCAATATAAATAGAGCTGAAGCCTGGCAATTTAAGCGGGCTTTAACTCCACTATTGCAAAAGTGGAAAGGCCTCAGGGGCGCCAGTTAGTACGAGTGAGTTTGTCATGTCCGAGTCAGCCTTTTCCCGGCCCCTTCCGCCCGCAACAGAAGATGCGCGCGCACTCCTGGCGCGTCTTTATCGCGAGATCGGGATCTCGGCGGTGAGCGCTGCCCTCGACATGCGCGAGGAGCCCGAGGCCCGCGCGCCATCTCCCGCGCAGTCCCAGAGCCCGCGCGAAGAAACCCGCGCCGCCTGAGCGTCTCTGCCTATCGCACGATGACTTTCGTTCCGGCTGGCACGCGCGCGTAGAGATCGATCACATCGATATTGCGCATGCGGATGCAGCCGGACGAGGCCTCGTGGCCAATCGTCTCCGGCTCATTGGTGCCGTGGATGCGATAGAGCGTGTCGCGGCCCTTGTCGTAGAGGTAGAGCGCGCGGGCGCCGAGCGGATTGTCAGGGCCGCCATTGAGACCGCCTGCGGCAATCACCGGCTTGAGATGGGGCCAGCGCGCGACCATGTCGGCAGGCGGCGTCCAATGTGGCCATTCGGCCTTGCGCGCGATGGTTGCCGTGCCGGTCCAGCCATAGGCCTCGGCCCCCGTCGCCACGCCATAACGGATGGCGCGCGCCTTCGGCAGGACGAGATAGAGGAACTTCATCTTCGTATCGACCACGATGGTGCCGGGCGGCTCGCCCGTCGGATCGTCGATCTCATAGCGCTCGTAGACGAGGTTCATTTCCATGGTCGGCACCATGGCGATGAAATTGCGGTCCCGGTCGGACATCGAGGGGTCGGGGACGCCCTTGAAATTGCAACCGGCAACGAGCAGGCAGATAGCGGCCAATGAGATGAAGGAACTGGATTTCATAGATATTTTCTGCGCTCCGAACGCCTTGGAACATGTGCCGGACTTCTAGCACGGCCACCGCATGAAACTTTGCTGCATATGCGAAAAGGCGAGGGTGCGGCAAAGCTGACACAGCGCAAGGTCAGTGTGCTCCCACAGGCCTAAACATTTGCTAATAAGGATTGGACAGACATGGCGGCACGCGGGAGAATTTGCCTCGCGCCCGCCACATGCGCAGACAGGCAAAACTCTTGACGACACTCGTCCTTACCCATCGCGACTGCCTCGCCCATGACATGGGCCCGGGCCATCCCGAGCGCCCCGACCGCACGCGCGTGATCGAACGCATTCTGGAGCATGAAAAATTTCAGGATCTGCTGCGCGAATCCGCACCGCTGGGCACGCGCGAGGCCATTTTGCGCGTCCATCCGCAGGCCTATTTCGAGGCGCTGGAAGAGGCATCCCCGCATCAGGGTATCACGCGGCTCGATGGCGACACTGCCATGTCGCCCGGCACGTTCACCGCGGCCCTGCGCGCGGTCGGCGGGGCGTGCCATGGGGTGGATGAGGTGATGCGCGGGGCTATCGACAATGCCTTTGTCGTCACGCGCCCGCCCGGCCACCATGCCGAGACCGCCACCGCCATGGGCTTTTGCTTCTTCAACAATGTCGCCATTGCCGCGCGTCATGCGCAGGCCGTGCACGGGGCCGAGCGCGTCGCAATCGTGGATTTCGACGTGCATCACGGCAATGGCACGCAGGATATCTTCTGGTCAGACAAGAGCGTGCTTTATGCCTCGACGCATGAAATGCCGCTCTTCCCCGGCACCGGCGCTCTCAGCGAGACGGGCGAGTTCGACACTATCGTCAACGCGCCCTTGCGCGCTGGCGATGACGGGGTCGCTTTCCGCCAGGCGATGAACACCCGCATCCTGCCAGCGGTTGAAGCTTTTTCACCCGACCTGATCATCATCTCGGCGGGCTTTGACGCCCATGCGCGCGATCCGCTCGGCAATATCAATCTGGTGGAAGCCGATTTCGGCTGGGCGACCGGCAAGCTGATGGATATTGCCGGTCGCACGGCCAAGGGCCGCGTCGTCTCGGTGCTCGAAGGGGGCTATGACCTCGAAGGTCTGGCCCGCTCGGCTGCCGCCCATGTGATGATGCTGATGGGCGCGGTGGCGCGCTAGAGGCCCGCACTCAGTCCTTGAAGGGCCAGGCGCGCGGATCCAGGATCTGAGCGCGATGGCGCAGCATGGCGTCGGCCAGAACGATGGCCAGCATGGCCTCGCCCACCGGCACGCCGCGAATGCCCACGCACGGATCGTGACGTCCCTTGGTGCGCAATTCCACCTCCGCGCCCGTGCGGTCTATGGAGCGGCGCAGCGTCAGGATCGAGGAGGTCGGCTTGACGGCGAAGCGCGCGACAATCGGCTGGCCGGTGGAAATGCCACCCAGAATGCCGCCAGCGTGGTTGGACAGGAACAGCGGCTTGCCGTCCTCGCCCATGCGCATTTCATCGGCATTTTCTTCGCCCGTCAGCGCGGCCGATTCCATGCCGTCGCCAATTTCGACGGCCTTGACGGCATTGATCGACATCAGCGCAGAGGCCAGCTCCGCATCGAGCTTGCCATAGATCGGCGCACCCCAACCGGCTGGCACGCCTTCAGCCACCAGTTCGATGATCGCGCCGCAGGATGAGCCCGCCTTGCGCACGCCATCGAGATAGACTTCCCAATCCTCTGCGGCCTTGGCGTCGGGGCAGAAAAACGGATTGCGATCGACCTCGGCCCAGTCGAAGCGCGACCGGTCGATCTTGTGCGGGCCCATCTGAACGAGCGCGCCGCGAATGGTGACGCCGGGCAGGATCAGGCGGGCAACGCCCCCGGCTGCCACGCGCATCGCCGTCTCGCGGGCCGACGAACGCCCGCCGCCGCGATAATCGCGAATGCCATATTTGGCGTCATAGGTGTAATCGGCATGGCCCGGCCGATAGCTCTTGGCGATCTCGCCATAATCCTTGGAGCGCTGGTCGACATTGTCGATCTGGAGGCCGATGGGCGCGCCCGTCGTGACCACGCGGCCGGTCTCGTCCGCCATGACGCCGGACAGGATCTTCACCTGATCGGGTTCCTGGCGCTGCGTCGTGAAACGCGACTGGCCGGGGCGGCGCTTGTCGAGCCAGACCTGCAGATCCTCGGGCGCAATCGGCACGCGCGGCGGAACGCCATCGACGATGCAGCCAATCGCCGGCCCATGGCTCTCGCCGTAGGTGGTGACGCGGAAAAGGTGGCCAAAAGTGTTGTGCGACATGACCTGCTTTTTAGGAGCCGCCGCGGCGCTTGGCAATCCGGCACCAGAGGTAGATGATCATCCATATTGACAATTATTGTGAAATCACTATATTTTCATGGTCGATGACATTCTCCTGAAAATGCTCGTGTGGGTCGGCTCGAGCCGCAAGGACTTTTGCACCTTCCCGGCGGAGGTTCAGTCCCGAATGGGTTTCGGGCTCTTTCTGGCGCAATCTGGAGATCGTCACATCAAGACGAAGATCATGAAGGGCGCTGGCCCCGGTGTGATCGAGATTTTGCAGGACCACAACGGCGACACGTTCCGAACAATCTACACCGTTCGTTTCGCCTCCGGCGTTTACGTCCTGCATGCATTCCAGAAAAAGTCGAAGTCGGGCGTGAGCACACCCAGGAGCGATATCGAGCTGATGATGCAGCGGTTGCGCCGAGCACAAGAGATCGACCGGGAGCAAACCTCATGAAGAAACTTGCCGACTACGAGACAAGCACGGGCAATGTTTTTGCAGACATTGGACTGCCAAATGCCGAGGAGCATTTTCTCAAGGCCCAGCTTGTCCTGAAAATTTCCCGGCTCATGAAAAACCGCGACCTCAAGCAGCGCGAGGCGGCTGTGCTTTTTGGCGTGAAGCAGCCTGACGTGTCGAAAATGCTGCGCGGCGACTTCAGGCAATTTTCCGTCGAGCGATTGATGCGGTTTCTCGTAGCGCTCGATCAGGACGTGGAGATTGTCGTGCGACCGCGCAAGCCAACAGCAACAGTCCCGGCGCTTCGCGTCGCCTGACTGGCCGCGCAGACACAACAACCCCTACCCCGCAGCCCGCACCTCACGCGCTGCAGCCGGCTGGGCGGGGGCGCCGATCCATTCCGTATGGGCTGGAATATGCTCGCCCTTCATGACGATGGTGAGCGGCCCGAGGCGCGCAAAATCGCCGATCTGGGTATCGTAGAGCACCGTCGCGCTCGCGCCGATCGATACGCCATTGCCCACAACGACGCGGCCGACCTTCATCACGCGATCTTCATAGAGATGCGTCTGCAAGGCGCAATTGCCGTTGAGCGCCACGAAATCGCCGACAGTCACGCAATCGAATTCCGTGATGTCGGTCATGTTCATGTAGACGCCGCGCCCCATGCGCGTGCCAAACAGGCGCAGCACCCAGGGCAGGAACGGCGTGCCGCGCAAATGTTCGATCAAGACCTTGCCGGCAAGGCCCCAATAGAGCACGGCCACGGCCTCGGTGCGCATCGCCCACCATGACCACATCGGCTTCACCATCGGTTCATAGCGGCCCATCGTCGCCCATTTGAAGGCAACGACGACCAGCGTAACCGCGACCGAGATCAGCACGGAGGCTGCGACGAAATTCACAAACAGACTGCCCCATTCGCCCGCCAGCAGCGAGGGGCCGAAATATTCAACCGCCCAGGTGCCGAAGGTGATGAACAGCATGGTCGAGAGCGACACATGCACGGCCTCGAACAATGCGCGCATGAGCTTCTTCCAGAACGGGGGCTCATAGGTCCAGTTCGCGCTCAAGGCATCGAACTTCTGGCGCACGGGCAATTTGATGGGCGGCGAGCCAAACCAGGTGTCGTTCTCGCTCATCTCCCAGTTTTCCGGCGGCTTCGACTTGATGCCGATCAGCGCGCCTGCCGGAATATCCGAGCCCGGCGGCACAACCGCATCATTGCCGACAAACACATGCGCGCCGGTCTTCACCTTTTTCAGGATCATCCAGCCACGCCGAATGTCCTCGTCTCCCAGCATCACTTCATCGGCGATGAAATTCTTCTCGCCGATTTCCACAAGGTCGAAACGACCCGCGAGATTGGTGGAGATTTCAGCGCCCTTGCCGATCTTGGCGCCCATGAGGCGATACCAGGCGCGCATGTAGATGGTGGCAAACAGCGAGGTCAAAGTCTCCAGCGTGATTTCGGTGGCAAGCGCCACTGTCCACATGCGGAAATAGAACCAGGAATGAACCGAATAGCGGCCCTCTTTCACGCGCGGCAGCACAATCCAGCGCACGCAGACAATGAAGGCCACCGTCACCAGAACCATCGCAAAGGCCGTCGGCCAGGCGAGAATCGGAATCGACATCATGTAGATCGTGCGGTCGAGCGCGGCGATGCCGAACCATTCATCCATCTGGTTGAACACCCAGAAGGCCGGGAAGATCGGCAGCATGCCAATCGGCGGGATCGCGAGCATGGCAACGGTGTAGCAGAAGGTCTGAAGCGCGCGATGGGTCAGCGAGGCGCGCGGAAAATCCTCCATGTCGGCTGGATTATTCACGCCGACCTTGCGCGCGGGCGACCCGTCCCAGACCTCGAAGGCCGGAACATGCGTGCCGTCAGGCACGGAGGTCAGATCCTTGAGTTCGGCGCCTTCGCCGAGCTGGACGTCGCCCTCGATCACGCAGGACGAGCCGACATAGCAATCCTTGCCGATGACGATGCGATCGATGATGAGCTCATTGCCAACAACGCGCGCATTGGCGAGTTCGACCTTGCCGCCGATGCAGCACCCGTCGCCAAATTCGATCAGGTCGATCGCGCCCGATTCAATATCGCTGATGATGGCGTCATCGCCGACCTTGGCGCCGATAGCGCGCAGATAGACGCGCATCAAGGGCGAGGCCTGGAACCATTTGAGATGGGTCAGGCCAATCAGGCGCTGTGCCAGCCACCAGCGGAAATAATACGTGCCCCAGAGCGGATAGCGACCGGGCTTTGTGCGCCCGATCAAAGCCCATTTGCCGATGATGGCAAAAGCAATGGTCGCGATATTGATGCAGACATAGACTCCAAACAGCGAGACGATTTCCGAAATCAGGCTCGCTTCCGGGCTCGTCAACAGCATGTAGGAAATGAACACGCCGAGCCATTGCGCCGTCATCAGTGCAATGATGAACGGCAGCACGGCAGCCTGCGCAAGGCCGCAGAGAAAACGCCGCAGGAACGGCGGCGGGACGAAGGACAGATCGCGCGGCTGCGCGACATGGGCAAATTTCGTGTCGAGCATTTCGGCCATGGCGCGCAGCGAGCGCGTTGCATAGACGTCCTGCAAGGTGATGCCGGCAAGGCCCGGCGTCTGGCGGATGATAGACACGAAACGCGCGGCCAGCAGCGAATGCCCGCCAAGGTCTGTAAAGAAATCCGCATCGAAGGGGATGGCCTGGGGCGGCAGCACCGCTTTGGCGGCCTCCAGAAGCTTGGCCTCGGTCGGTGTGCGCGGCTCTTCCTGCTCTTCGGCTGCGCCCTGGCTTGTCAGCTCCAGCCGCTTCAATTGATTGCGGTTGACCTTGCCCGAGGACAGGCGCGGCAATTCATCGATGCTCTCAAAACGCGCGGGCACCATATAGGCCGGCAGCCGCTCGCGCAGAAGCATCCGCAGATTGCGCGGCTCAAGCGAAACTTCCGCCGCCTTGTCGGCGACGAGAAAGGCGACGAGCTGATCGATGCCATTGTCGTTGCGCAGCACAACTGCGGCATGGGCAAGCCCCGGAATATCGGTGAGCTTGGATTCGATCTCGCCAAGCTCGACACGAAAACCGCGGATCTTCACCTGATCGTCGATGCGGCCGCGAAAGAGAATGTCGCCATTGGGCTCCATCACCACCGCATCGCCCGAGCGATAGAGCACGGGGTCGCTGCCGTCGGCGTCGAACGGATTGGCGATGAATTTTTCTGCCGTCAGCGCCGCCCGGTTGAGATAGCCGCGCGCAACGCCCGGACCGCCGATCAGCAATTCGCCCTCGATGCCGCGCGCGAGAAGCGTCAGCGCATCATCGGCGACATAGCAGGTGTAATTTGGGATCGGCCCGCCGATGGTGACAGGCTCGCCGGGCAAGACTTCGGATACGGTGGCAACGACGGTGGCTTCGGTCGGGCCATAGCTATTGAAGATCTTGCGGCCCGGCCGACACCAGCGCGTGGCGACCGAGGGCGGGCAGGCTTCACCACCCAGAATGATGACGCGCAGGGAAGCAATGTCGCGCGGCAGCATGGCAAGCAGGGTTGGCACCGTATCGAGCACGGTGATACCGGCGGCATCCATCAGGGCTGGCAGATTATCGGTCTCGCCCATGATCTTGGGCGTCGCGACAAAGAGGCGCGCGCCGACAAGATAAGGAACCCAGATCTCCTCCATCGAGAGATCGAAGGCGACAGACGCGCCCTGGAAGACGATATCGCGCGCGGTCAGTCCGTAGACTTCATTGGCGGCGCGCAGATAGTGGCAAATATTCGCGCCCGTGATGACAATGCCCTTGGGCGTGCCCGTCGAGCCCGACGTGTAGATCATATAGGCTGGCTGATCGGGACGAGCGCCAAGCGCGCGTGCATCGACCTCAGTCGTGTCGGTGGGATCGTCGAGATCCTGCGCGCTGACGAGCGGGCACGGCATGTCGAGCGAGAGCGCGCCTGAATGGGCGGGCGCAACAAACAGCAGGCGTGCGCCAGCATCTTGCAGACAGACGGCAATGCGTTCGGGCGGGGCGTCGGCATCGAAGGGCAGCCAGGCTGCGCCCGTCTTGGCTATGGCAATCTGGGCGACGAGAAGCTCACCCCCGCGCGGCATCCACAGGCCAACGACATCGCCCGGGCGAACGCCACGGCGCAGAAGCCCGCGCGCGAGCGCAGTCGCCGCCGCATCAACTTCGGCATAGGTGAAGCTTTGGCCCTCGACAATATGACAAATGGCGGTCGGCTGGGCGGCAACGGTGTCTGCGAAAATTTCGGCGAGCACTTCATCGCGCAAGAATTCGGGATGCACGGACCCACGCAACACGGCTAGCGCCTGCGTTGCGATTTCGGGATGGATGAGCACGTCGTCGGGATGATGGGTCATGTTGCCGGGTCGGCTGCCTTTCTCTCCGGAGCCGCCATGCACCGGCTGCCTGCAGCGCTCTCGCTATGAGAGAACTGCGTCTCGTGTCAGGTCAGACGCACGTCCTCCTTTGCACCGCCGCACGCGCGCCGAATCCCTGCGCGAACTCGAGACATGTTATTCCAGAACGGTTCTGAATGGCACCTGAATGAGATTGCGTCGCCGAGACTTGGATTTCATATCCAGCGATATTTTCCTGCCTCGAAAACAAGCACCCGCCCCTGCCAGATGTCCGACATTGGCGCGCGTTCCGTGGCCGTGCCGCCGAGCAGATGCATGAGGCAACGCGCGACGCCGCCATGGGCGACAGCAATCGTATCGCAGGCGATTGCGCCGAGCCAGGGCGAGAGCCTGTCACACAGCATCGCGTAACTTTCGCCCTCGGGTGGCACGAGCGACCATTTGTCGGCCTCGCGCCGCGCCGCCATGGTCGGATCGTCCAGCTTCACTTCGGGCCAGGTCAGCCCTTCCCATCGACCGAAGGACATTTCCATCAGCCTGTCTTCGAGACGATAGGTGAAAGGATCGAGACGGAGCGCGCCGCGCGCCAGCTCCATCGTGCGGCGCGCGCGCACAAGCGGAGAGGCAACAAAATCGAAGGCCTCAAGGCGGGCTTTCTCGCGCCCGACAATGCGGCCAATGGTGCGGCCGGCATCTTCGGCCTGCGCGAGACCCTTCGCGTTCAACGGAATGTCGGCATGGCCCTGCAGCCGCCCGGCGACGTTCCAGGCGGTTTCGCCGTGACGCAGGAAGATCAGACGATGGCGCAGTTCAATCATGACACGGGTCTGGAGGCTCGCTTGGGATCCTGCAGCACCCGACCGGTCACTCCTTGCCGGCGACCGTGATATCGGGCGCGGACGGGTTCTTCATGCCAACGACATGATAGCCCGCATCGACGTGAAGAATCTCGCCCGTCATGCCACGCGACATGTCGGAGAGCAGGAAGGCGGCGGTCTCGCCGACTTCCTCGATCGTCACCGTGCGACGCAGCGGCGCGTTATATTCATTCCACTTGAGAATGTAGCGGAAGTCGCCAATGCCGGAGGCGGCAAGCGTCTTGATCGGGCCAGCCGAAATGGCGTTCACGCGGATATTCTTCTCGCCGAGATCGGCAGCAAGATAGCGCACGCTGGCTTCCAGCGCGGCCTTGGCAACACCCATGACATTGTAATGGGGCATCCACTTTTCAGCGCCGTAATAAGACAGCGTGAGCAGCGAGCCGCCATTGGTCATCAGCTTTTCCGCGCGCTGCGCGACAGCCGTGAAGGAATAGCAGGAGATGTTCAGCGACTTGTTGAAGTTGGCTTCCGTCGTCTCGACATAACGGCCGGTCAGCTCGTCCTTGTCGGAGAAGGCGATGCAATGAACGACGAAATCTATGCTGCCCCAGAGGCGCTCGACTTCGGCAAAGACAGCATCGATGGAGGCGCTGTCAGTGACATCGCAATGCCCCACCACATGCGCGCCGAGTTCGGCTGCAAGCGGACGCACGCGCTTTTCAAGCGCATCGCCCTGAAACGTGAAAGCAAGCTCTGCCCCGGCAAGGCTGGCCGCGCGGGCAATGCCCCAGGCGATCGAGCGATTGTTGGCGACACCCATAACGAGGCCGCGCTTCCCGGAAAGAATACCGGCGTGATCGACTGGCTGGGTCATGCTGGTCCTGGAAACGTAAACCGAGGGACGTCGAAGCCTGAAGCCCGCGCACCTCCTGAGATACTCCGCGTTTAAGGGAGGAGAGGCCCGAAGGCAAGCGTCTGCAGCTTGGCAAAGGGTTCCCTGCTCCTGCAAATAAAAATACCCGCCAGCCGCGCCGCTGGCCCGTAGGCAAGCATTTAAGATCGTCTTAAAATATTGATTGGGATGGGGAATGACCTCAAAGGACAGATCTCGTGAGCAATCGAGGCGACGTCGTCCAGCTCTTGCCCGGCCTGCGCCGTTTTGCGGTGGCCTTGACGGGTGCGCAAGAGACACCAGGCCCCCGACAGGCCGATGAGATGGTTCTGCGCGCCGTCCATACGACCTTGCGCGCCGGGCCCTACACCTCGCAAGTGGCCTTGCGGACTGCCCTTTATGGCGCGTTCATCCATCTCCAGCACGGACGCCCCCCTGCGCAAAGCGAAGGGCTGACGCCGATTGCGGGTGGCTTGCGCGAGCTTCCGCTGGCACATCGGGCGGCGCTGCTGCTCGTGACGCTGGAGAGCTTCTCCTATGACGAGGCAGCCGACATTCTGGGCGTGAGCCGCAACATCCTGCTGGGGCGCCTTGCCGCCACGCGGCAAATGCTTGCGCGCCACATGGAAGCCGCGAGCAGCGGGGCGGCCCGCCCGCCCCATCTGAGGCTCGTGAAATGAGCGGCGCGAAATTTGCCGTCAGCGATGCCGAACTCTGCGCCTTTCTCGATGGCGAATTGGGCGATGCGCGTCAGAATGAAATCGCGGCCTATCTGAGCCAGCGGCCAGATGCGGCAGCGCGCGTCGACGTCTGGCGACGGCAGGGGCAATTGATCCGCGCAGGCTTCAGCCGGATCGCGCAGGAACCGGTGCCGACCCTTTTATCCGCGACTTTGGGAGAAAATGCGCGTGCGCCCTTTCCACGCGCTGTGGTCGAGGGCGAGCCCGAGCCTGCCCTGAAAGCGCCGCGCGCCTTCAACCGTCCGATGGCAGAAGCGTCGCCCGATTCCCTGAAGCGCAGCCGTTTGCGCCAGATCGGCGTGGCGGTTCTGGGGCTCGGCGCTGTGCTTGCCTTAATTGCGACAGGGATGTTGCACGGGCTGCGCCAAGGGGTCTCGCCACAGCCGGTTGCGCAGGCGAGCGCGGGCATCATGCCGGGGCAAAGCCTGATCCGCCGGGCCAGCGAGGCCCACCGCGCCTTTGGTGCGCTTGCGACCCTGCCCTTCGATCTCACCGGCAACGACCTGCGCGCCCTGGCCTTGCTCGCGCGGCCCGCCGCCTTCGGCCTGCTGTTGCCCAAGGCCCCGCCCGGCCTGCAAGAGCTGGGGCTGCGCTTGGCGCCGGGCGAGACCGGGCTTGCCGCCTTCATCCTGTTCGAGAGCGAGAGCTCGGGACGCGTCGGCCTGACCATCGAGCGCACAAAAACGCCGCCCGCTGGGGGCCTCACAATGCGCGAGACCGGCGGACTGACGATTGCGTCCTTCGTGACCGGCGATACATCCTATGCGCTGACGGGCACGGCGCCGCGCGACCAGATGACCGCATGGGCGAACAGGCTCAAGGACAGCCTGCGCTAGCCGCTCAGCCGAGGTCCTTGCGCGGATCATAGGGGCGATCAGCCCGCCACTTGCGCATGAGATCTTCCAGATCGGGCGCGGGGCCATCTGGCAGGACAATGCGCAGCGTCACCAGCAGGTCGCCCGCCGGTTTCCCGTCGTCGCCCGGCAGGCCCTTGCCACGCAGGCGCATGGTGCGCCCGCCATTGGTGCCAGGCGGCACTGACATTTCCACCTTGCCCGAAAGGGTCGGCACTTCGACCTTGCCGCCAAGCACGGCCTCGTACAGGGCGAGCGGCAGGTCGAGCCGCAGGTCGCGGCCCTCGACCCGGAAAAACGGATGGCGCGCCACGCGCACCGTGAGCATGACATCGCCCGCAGGCCCGCCGCCCTGGCCCGGCATGCCCTGCCCCTTGAGGCGGATCTGCTTGCCGTCTTCCATACCGGCGGGCACCGCAACATCCACCATCTTGCCGGTCGGCAAGCCGATGCGGACGCTCGTCCCGCGCACGGAATCGTTCAGGGAAATGGTGACGCTCTCGGCGACATCCTGCCCGCGCTGGGGCTGACGTCCACGCGCGCCGCGCGATCCAAACAGGTCGAAGAAATCGCCGGGATCGAAACCGCCCGCACGTCCCGCGCCTGCGCCTGGAGCAGCGCGCCCGCCAAAGGGGCCACCGCCAATATCGAAATCGAAATTTTCAAAGCCGGCGCCGCCCGCAGGGCCAGCGCCACGCCTGCCCCCTGCACCCGCGCCAAAGCCCTCAAAGCCGCGCGGCTTGCCGGCGGCGTCTATTTCCCCGCGATCGAATTGCGCGCGCTTCTTCTCGTCGCCCAGGATTTCGTAGGCGGAGGACGCCTCGGCAAATTTCTCCTGCGTCTTCGGATCATTCTTGTTCTGATCCGGATGATATTTCTTGGCGAGCTTGCGGAAGGCCTTCTTGACCTCGTCGGCCGAAGCCGCCTTGCCAACCCCAAGCACTGAATATGGATCACGCATGAATGGGCCCAATCTGCCGCCCGCCCATCAAGGCACGAGCGTTCTTTTCTTGACCTTTATGTGGGTCAAGGCCGCCAAGACGCAAGATAGAAGCTGGCTTCAGCCACTGATCCACGGTTTTACATCAAGCACTGTCCAGTCGCCGTTCGCGTCCCGGCAGCCGGTGCCCTGCACCGCCTCATCTTGACCGATCTCGCCCAGAAACGCCCGGCACATACGATTTTGCGCTGGATAAACCCCACCGACCGGGGTGAAAGCGCCCTTGAGCCCCGATTGCGGATTGTCCCACGCAACCCGCGTTCCATTGCCCTGTGGATCGAGCGCGACGCCAAGGGCTGCAACCGCACGCCGCCAGTCCTCAAGGCCGAGTGTGGGCGACAGAGGGGAAGAAAATGCGCGAATCGAGCCCGTGACATCTTCCGGCGAGATGATCCCGGGCAAGGGGATCACCGTAGAACAGCCTGCGAGCACAAGTGCGACGAGGCCGACGAGGCAAAAGGTCGTGTTATGGTGAGGTGAAGATGACACGTTCTGGCCTGACCATTCGGAACCGGAAACAACCCGAGGCAAGGTAACCATTGAACACCTTAATGACGAGTGACTTTACCCAAGCCAGCGAGCCATTTGTCCTTTTTGAGCAATGGTTTGCAGAGGCGCGCGAAAAAGAGCTCAATGACCCGAACGCGATGACGCTGGCCACCGTCGATGCCGATGGCCTGCCCGACGCGCGCATGGTTCTGCTCAAGGGCCTGGAGCCGCGCGGCTTCACCTTTTACACCAACAGCGAGAGCGCCAAGGGGCTCGAGCTCACAGGCAACATGAAGGCCGCCCTCGTGTTTCACTGGAAGTCGCTCAGGCGGCAGGTGCGCGTGCGCGGACCGGTAGAGCTGGTGAGCAGCGACGAAGCGGACGCTTATTTCGCGAGCCGCCCCCGCGACAGCCGCATCGGCGCCTGGGCCAGCAAGCAATCGCGCGCGCTCGAAAGCCGGTTCGCGCTGGAAAAGGCGGTTGCCCGCGAAGCCGCGCGCTTTGGTCTTGGCGATGTCCCCCGCCCTCCCTTCTGGAATGGCTATCGCGTGCGGCCGCTGCAGATCGAATTCTGGCAGGACCGCCCCTTCCGCCTGCACGACCGCGCGGTCTTCCGTCGCGAGAACGCCGATGATGTCTGGAGCAAGGAGCGGCTTTATCCGTGAGCCGGCTTTATCCCGAGCGGCCCTTTCTTGCCGCCAGCATTGCGGTGTTTCGGCACGGCAAGGTGCTGCTGGGCGCGCGCGTGTCCAATCCTCATGCAAAAGTCTTTTCGCTCCCCGGCGGGGTCGTGGAAATCGGCGAGACGCTGGAAGAGGCGGCACTGCGCGAATTGATGGAAGAGACCGGCGTGGAGGCGCGCATCATTGGCTTTGCCGGCCATAGCGAAGTGGTCGATCTCGACGAGGCCAATCGCGTGCGCCGTCATTTCGTGGTGGCGAGTTTTGCAGCGCACTGGATTGCGGGCGACGGTACGCCAAGCGAGGAGGCCCCCGAGCTTGTCTGGGCCGATCCAGACGATCTTGGCGACTTGCCGGTCACGCCGGGCTTGATGCGCATTCTCGCAGCCGCGCGTCTCGTGTTACAAAAGGCGTGATGAACGCGAACACACCCCGCAGGCTGCTGCGCAAGATCGCCGCGATTGTTTTTCTCGCCTGCGCCACCCCCGCGCTGGCGCAAGCGCCCGCGCCGCCAGCTCCCGCAGAGGCGGTTCCGCCCTATGAGCCGCAATTGATGCGGCTCGCCGAAATCATGGGCGCGCTCACCTTTCTGCGCGATCTCTGCGGGGCGCGCGATGGGCAAAGCTGGCAGGCGCGGATGAACGCCCTGCTGGAGGCCGAAAACCCCAGCGACACCCGCCGCGAGCGGTTGGCGGGCGCGTTCAACCGCGGGTTTCGCGGCTATGAAGTGACCTATCGCAGCTGCACGCCCAATGCCGAGGCCGTGGTCGAGCGCTTTCTCGATGAAGGCGCGCGCCTCACGCGCGACATCACCAGCCGCTACAGCGGGGGGTGAAGTCAGGCCGCTTCCGATTGTTTGCGCTCGGGCGGAGCCTTGGCGGCAGAGGCCGCAGCCAGCAAAGTCGTGACATAGGCATTGAGGCTCACGCCCTCGGCCTTGGCGGTTTTCACCAGATGGGCATGGAGCCATTTGGGCATTCTGAGAAGCAATTTGCCACTGAATTCCGGCTCGACCGCAGGGGTGGAAGGCGGCGGCACGGGATTGCCGACGGCCAGATGCGCTTCAATTGTGCCGTCGATAGCGATCTGAAGCTCACGGAGGGCTTCTTCCTGCGTATCCCCAACCGCAGAACATCCGGGCAAATCGGGAGCGATTGCGATAAAGGCCTGATCCTCGTCGCTCCAGAAAACATGTGCAGGGTAAAGCTCAGTTTTCATCGCCATCTCCGTATTTTCTGATCATCTCGACCAATTGCCTGGCCTGATAATCAGCAATTGCTCCGTCACGGTTCTGGAAATTCAAAACCACCTGTTCGCCCCGCCTCGAGTAGAACTTGTGGGACGTCCCTTTTTGACGGCCGGTAAAGCCAAGCAGCTCCGCAACCTTGCAGGCGTCGGCATAGCGAACATCCCGCGGATTGTTGATGATCGAGGCAATGAGTTTGGCGCGTTGATTCATAAAAAATGATACTGGATACGATAGCAATCCTCGCATGAAAGCTGTTTTTCGCACCGCCCGCAAGGGGGGCGAAATCATGTCGGGATCTGAACAGCTTACCCCGTTAACCGTTCTTAAAGAGACAGGTCGCGGTGACGCACGGCAAAGGTTAGTGTCCGCCCCGTGATGAATGACCCAATCCTAGCTGATATCGAAGACCCCGATGCCGCCGAGGGCCGGCGCGAAGCGCTTGGTTATGTGACCGAGGCTTTTGCCGAGGCCATTCTCGCTGGCATTGAAAGCGATTCCTTCGCCCATGCCGCGCTGTTCGCGGCGTTTCAGGAACTCGTCATCGCTTATGGCGAAGAGCCCGTGGCCGATTTCGCGCGTCAACTGCCAGATCGCATCCTCTCGGGTGAATTTTCGCTCGCCAGCCGTCACTAGCCTTCGCGCCGCCCGTTTGCGCGGCTAATCTGCGCGCATGAGCCCACCCCGCAAAGCAGCGCCCACGCCACCACAACAGATCTCCGCGCCCATCAGCAATGTTGCGAGCCTGCCGCCACGCGTCGCAGCCCTGCGCGCGAAAATGCTTGAGGCTGCAGAAACGCGCGACATCGAGCGGCTCCGCACTCCCATCGAATGGAACGAACTGCCCCCGATTTTCGAGCGCGGTACCCGCAAGGGGCCGGGGTTTGATCCGCTCGATGTGCTGAAAGCCCGCTCCTTCGACGGGAAAGGCGTTGAAATGCTGGCGATCCTGCAAGCCGTGATGGAAGCGCCTTTCGTCAAGGTGAAGCGCGGGCCCTTCGAGACCTATGTCTGGCCGGCCTTCGCACTCGTGCCGGAAAAAGAGCCCGATGCCGCCACGCGGCTTCATATGTTGCGCTGCCTGCGCTTTGCCGATCTCACCAGCGATCCGCCGCTCCTGCACCTTGTGCGCATCGGCGCGGACGGCACCTGGCACACATTCATGCCAGAGCCGTGAGCGGCTCAGCCTTGCGTCGGCGCGCCGCCTGACTCATTACTGGTGTGTGTTCATGAAACCTGCGGAGTGCAGCACGATGGCTTCAGCTTTTCTCGACGATCGCGGCGTCTTGAGCGTCAGCGGCGAAGAGGCGCGGAGCTTCCTGCAAGGGCTCGTGACCTGCAATATGGACAAGGTGAGCCCGGAGGCCGCGGGCTTTGGCGCGCTGCTGAGTCCGCAAGGCAAGATCCTGTTTGATTTTCTGATCGTGGAAGAACCCGAAGGCTTCCTCATCGAGACCGGCAGCGATGCCGTGAGCGCGCTCCTGAAGCGCCTCTCCATGTACCGGCTGCGCGCGAAAGTGACGCTCGAAGAGCGGCCAGATCTCGGCGTCGTCGCGCTGTGGGACGGGGCAACCAGCGAGGGGCTCGTGTTCGATGATCCCCGCCATGCCGGTCTTGGCCGCCGCGCCATCCTGCCGCGCCTTGAGGCGCAGGCGCATAATCACGATGATTACGAGACGCATCGCATTCTCTGCGGCGTGCCCAAGGGCGGGCTTGATTTTGCCTATGGCGAGGCCTTTCCCCACGATGCGGATATGGACCTGATCCACGGGCTCGATTTCAAGAAGGGCTGCTATATCGGGCAGGAAGTGGTCTCGCGCGTCGAACACCGGGGCACCGCGCGCAAGCGTATCGTGCCTATTGCCTTGCGCGGTCCAGCCCCGGCGCCGGGAACCGAGATCCGCGCCGGCGATATCGCCATCGGCACAATGGGCTCGGCGACAAGCGCAGGGCGCGCGCTTGCCATGATCCGCCTCGACAAGGCCGAGGAGGCGTTGGCAAATGCCACGCCGCTCATCGCGGGCGGGGCCATCGTCGAACTTCTGCCCGCTCATATGGTGCGGGCTTGAGGGCTCTTTTGCATGATTCAGGAAAAGCTCCGCCTCCCGCTCTCCCATCCCGATGGCCGCGACCGCTGCCCCTGGCCCGGCGTGGACCCGCTTTACCTCGCCTATCATGACACCGAATGGGGCGTGCCCGAATGGGACGACCGTGCCTTGTTTGAAAAGCTGATCCTCGACGGGTTCCAGGCGGGGCTCTCGTGGATCACCATTCTGCGCAAGCGCGAGAATTTCCGCGCGGCCTTCGATGGCTTCGACCCGCAGATCATCGCGCGCTATGACGCAGGCAAGGTCGAGAGCCTGATGCTCGATGCCGGCATCGTGCGCAACCGGGCAAAGATCGTGAGCACCATTGCCTCCGCGCAGGCCTGGCTTGCCATTCAGGAGGGCGAGGGCTTTGCCAATTATCTGTGGAATTTCTTCGACGGCGCGCCCCACCAGTCCAACCTGCGCCACATGGGCGAAATTCCGGTGCAGACGCCAATCTCGGTCCGCATGTCAAAAGATCTGAAAGCGCGCGGATTCAATTTCTGTGGGCCAACCATCATTTATGCTTTCGCGCAGGCTGTGGGCATGGTGAACGATCATCTCGTCGGCTGCCATCGCCATGGCGCCTGCGCCGCGCTGGCGCATAAAAAGGACCATCATGACCGCGCGTAAGGATCCCCCGCGCGCCTGGCAGCGCATGCTGTCGGGTCGCCGTCTCGATTTGCTCGATCCCTCCCCGCTCGATGTCGAGATCGAGGACATTGCCCATGGCCTGGCGCGCGTCGCGCGCTGGAACGGCCAGACGCGGGGCGCGCATATTTTCTCCGTCGCGCAACATTCGGTGCTGGTCGAGCATCTCGCCATTGCCATGGACCCTGGCGTTTCGCCCGCCGCGCGCCTGATCGTGCTTTTGCACGACGCGCCCGAATATGTGATCGGCGACATTATCTCGCCCTTCAAGACCGTCATCGGCGATGCGTACAAGCAGGTCGAGGCGCGGCTGCTCGCGGCCATTCACCTGCGCTTTTCGCTGCCCGCCAAGCCCGGCCCCGCGCTTGCCAAGCTCACCAAAGCCGCCGATCGCGCAGCCGCCTTCATCGAGGCGACACATCTGGCAGGCTTTGCTGAAGCCGAGGCCGAACGATTCTTCGGGCGGCCTAGCGTCTCTTTGCGCGAAGTTGAAACGCTGATCGCGCCCATGCATTCGGACAAGGCAGAAGACCTGTTCATTTCGCGCTTTCGCGCCATCGAGGCCGAAATGCGTGGCCGGGACGACTGAGCAGGTTTTCGCAAACGACAAAGGCCAGGCAAAATGCCGCGACTCCATGTCTGTGCTCTCTCCAAAATCGAGGACACCGTGCGCACGACCGGTGCGCGCAGCCTCGTCACGCTCATCAATCCGCAGACGCATGTGCCCCGCCCCCTTGAGATTGCGGCAGAACGCCATCTGATTGTCGGGCTCTCCGATATTGTGGCGGAGATGGAGGGCCATATCCTGCCCGAGGAAGCCCATGTCGCCCAGCTTGTCCGCTTCATGCGCAGATGGGATCGCGCGGAGCCGGTCGTCGTGCATTGCTATGCGGGCGTCAGCCGTTCCACGGCGGCGGCCTATATTACCTATTGCGCATTGCGCCCCGAGGCTTGCGAATGGGACACCGCGCGCCGCCTGCGCGCCCTGTCGCCCACCGCCACGCCCAACGCCCGACTTGTGGCGCTGGGCGACGCGCTGCTCGGGCGCAACGGAGCCATGATCGCGGCCATCGAGGCCATCGGCCGCGGACAGGATTGTTTTGAGGGCCAGCCCTTTTCCTTTGACCTTGGCCAGCGGGAGCACGCGTGACGCAAAGCCAGCTTCCTCATCCGCTACCCGTCGAGATCGGCCTGACGGCGGCCATTGTCGCGGTGAGCGGGGCTGTGGGCGATGCGCCCGAGCCGATGATTCTCGTCGCGCGCGCGGCCTCCGCCATCAGCGAAGCCGCTCTGCCGTCCGGCTCCTTCGATCCCGTGGCCCACCGCACTTTTGAGATAGGCCTGCGCGCCTGGGTGGCTGAACAAACGGGCGTGCCGCTGGGCTATGTCGAACAGCTCTACACATTTGGCGACCGTGGCCGTCTGGCGCAGGCGGGCGACCGCGATCCCCATGTTGTCTCGGTCGGCTATCTCGCGCTCACCCGCACCGGCGAAATCGCGCAGGAAGCGCCCGATGCCGTGTTTCGACCCTGGTATTCCTTCTTCCCCTGGGAAGATTGGCGCGCGGGACGGCCCGAGCTGCTCGACCGGTTGTTGATGCCGGGCCTCGAGGCCTGGGCCGCACAGGCGGGCGGTGTCTCGGGGCCGCGAAGCTCGCGGCGCGAGCGCCTGCGTCTGCTCTTTGGTGCGGAGGGCGGGCGCTTTGACGAGGACAATGTGCTCGAGCGTTACGAGCTGATCTATGAGGCCGGGCTTGTTGCCGAGGCCCTGCGCGACGGGCGCAGCAGCGCGCCTGCCAGCGCGCCGCTCGGCCAGCCGATGCTGCACGACCACCGCCGGATTCTCGCCACCGCCATGGGCCGCCTGCGCGCCAAGATGAAATACAGACCCGTGATTTTCGAGCTCATGCCCGAGACCTTCACCCTGACCGCGCTGCAACGCACGGCGGAAGCGATTTCAGGCCGCCATCTGCACAAGCAGAACTTCCGCCGCCTGGTGGAAGCTGCCGCCGTGGTGGAGGCGACCGGCGACATGTCGCATGCAACGGGCGGGCGTCCTGCGGCTTTGTTCCGCTTCCGTCGCGAGGTATTGCAGGAGCGCCCCGCGCCCGGCTTGAGGGTCGGCGCGCGCGTTTGACCATGCTATAGAGAGCGATATGATTTCGACGAACGAGGCCTTTACGTGAGCGACATTCCGCCCGACATTTCCGCCCTGCCCTTCGAGGAAGCCCTGCGCCAGCTCGAAGAGATTGTCAGCCAGCTCGAGGCCGGACAGGTCTCGCTCGAAAAATCGATCGAGATGTATGAAATGGGCAATCATCTGCGCAGCCATTGCGAGCGCCTGCTCAAAAGCGCCGAAGGCCGCATCGAAAAGATCACGCTGAGCGCGAGCGGCACACCCAAGGGCGTCGAGCCGCTCGACGTAGAGTAACTGCCCCTCTCCCGGTGGGAGAGGGTGGCTCCGAAGGAGCCGGGTGAGGGGCCAGGCTCTATCCGGTGCGTTCGCAACCCCTCATCCGTCACGCTCCGCGCGCCACTTTCTCCCTCTGGGAGAAGGACATTGCGTCCGAAAGCCGCTTCGTCGAGGAGGTAAGAATGTCATCCCTGCCCGATCTTGATCCCGTCCCCGGCGATACGCATGCGTGCGATGCCATCGAACAGGTGATCGTGCCGCGTGCGCGCGATCTTGGCGGCTTTGAAGTGCGCCGCGCCCTGCCCTCCGCCAGCAAGCAGATGGTGGGCCCCTTCATCTTCTTCGATCAGATGGGGCCCAATGAATTCCTGCTCGGCCAGGGCCTCGATGTGCGCCCCCATCCTCATATCGGGCTGTCGACCGTCACCTATCTTTTCGACGGCGAGATCATGCATCGCGATTCGCTCGGCAAGGTGCAGCCGATCCGTCCGGGCGCGGTAAACCTGATGACGGCCGGGCGCGGCATCGCCCATTCGGAACGCACAGCGCCGGAATTGCGCACCAAGGGCACGCGGCTCTTTGGCATCCAGACCTGGCTTGCCTTGCCGAGATCTCATGAAGAGACAGCGCCCGACTTTCTGCATGTGGGGCGCGAGGAACTTCCGGTGATCGATGGCGAGGGCAAGCGCGTGCGCCTCATCCTCGGCAGCGCCTATGGAGAAACCTCCTCCATCGCTCTGCCCCATGAAACGCTCTATGCCGAAGCGGTTCTCGCACCGGGCGCGATCCTGCCCTTCGATGCGGATGTCGACGAGCGCGCGATTTATGTGGTGTCGGGCGAAATCGACATTGCGGGCGACACCTTTGGCGCAGGCCAATTGCTGGTGCTGCGACCGGGCGACCGGATTTCGATTCTCTCCCTCTCCAACGCCCGCCTGATGCTGATCGGCGGCGACCCGATGGACGGCCCGCGCCACATCTGGTGGAATTTCGTCTCCTCGCGCAAAGAGCGCATCGATGACGCAAAAGCCGACTGGAAGGCGAACCGGTTTGCGCGCGTGCCCGGCGATGAAGAGTTCATCCCGCTGCCGGAGTGAGTTCTTGGCCTCGTCATTGCGAGGAGCCGCAGGCGACGCGGCAATCCATCTTCCGGCGGCAATCATTTAGATGGATTGCCGCGTCGCTGCGCTCCTCGCAATGACGACGGAAAATTAGCCCGTCATTGCGAGCGAAGCGAAGCAATCCAGAGGCCGCGCTTGGGGCTTCTGGATTGCTTCGCCTTCGGCTCGCGAGGACGGCTGAAACTAGCCGCCGATCTTCGAAAAATCCGCGACCGTGTGCACGGCGCCGCGCAGCGCCGAGAGCAGGCGCAGGCGGTTCAGGCGCTTGGTTGCGTCTGCGTCATTCACCGTGACATCTTCGAAGAATGTGTCGACGGGCGCGCGCAGGGCGGCGAGCGCCTTCATCGCGCCTTCGAAATCTTCCTGCGCGACATGGGCGGCTGCGGCTGTCGTTGCAGATTGCACGGCTGCGGCGAGCGCCTTTTCGGCGTCCGGCGCATCGGCGGGCGTTGCGTAGGCAGCGGAGAAATCCGCGTCCTTGTCCTTCTTCTCTTCGGCTTTGAGAATATTGGCCGCGCGCTTGTAGCCGGCGTGCAGATTCTTGCCGTCTTCGGTATCGAGGAAAGCGCCCAGCGCCTCGACGCGACGCACGATCATGAGAAGATCGTCCTGTCCCTCAAGGGCAAACACGGCATCGATGAGATCGTGACGCGCACCCTTGTCGCGCAGATAGACCTTCAGGCGATCACCGAAGAACGCGAGGAGGTCCGCACCAGCGACTGACTTGCCGTCGAGAATGCGCGCGTTCGATTGGGCAAAGAGCTGCAACAGCGACAGCCGCAAGTCATTCTCAAGCACAAGGCGGATCACGCCAAGCGCCGCACGACGCAGCGCATAAGGATCCTTCGATCCGGTCGGCTTTTCATCAATCGCCCAGAAACCAACGAGCGTATCGAGCTTGTCGGCCAGCGCCACAGCCAGCGATACCGGATTGCTCGGCACGCGGTCGCCTGGTCCCTGCGGCTTGTAATGCTCTTCAATCGCGGCCGCGACATCGGCGTCTTCGCCCTGCAGCAGGCCGTAGCGGCGGCCCATCAGGCCTTGGGTTTCCGGGAACTCACCGACGACTTCGCTCATCAAATCGGCTTTGCAAAGCTGCGCGGCCCGCGCGGCTTTTTCGACATTTGCGCCCACCAACGGCGCGAGTTCGCGCGCCAGCGCGGTGATGCGCTCCACGCGTGCGCCCTGCGTGCCGAGCTTTTCGTGGAAGACGATATTCATCGCCTTCAGCTTTTCGAGACGCTGATCGAGCGGCTTGTCGGCGGTGTCGGCATAATCCGGCAAAGGCTTGCGATCGGTCTGCCAGAAATAGAGCGCGTCGGAGAGACGCGCGCGCACGACGCGGCCGTTGCCCGCTGCAATCGCCTTGCCGCCGTCGCTGGCTTCAATATTCGAAACGAGGATGAATTTATTGGCGAGCGCGCCGTCGGCTGCATCGCGTTTCTTCAGCACGAAACATTTCTGATTGGCGCGGATCGTCGCGCGGATGACTTCTGCCGGAATATCGAGAAAAGCCTCGTCGAATGTGCCCATCAGCACAATCGGCCATTCGACCAGCCCGGCGACTTCATGCAGCAAGGCCTCGTCCTCGACGAGCTCAAGCCCCTGCGCGAAAGCCAGATCGCGCGCATCCTGCAAGATGATGTCGCGGCGGCGCGCGGGATCGAGCACGACCTTGGCCTTTTCAAGCGCGGGCACATAATCGTCAAAGCGGCGCACGCGAATGGCGTCGGGCGCCATGAAGCGATGGCCGTAGGTCACATCGCCCGACTCGATGCCATCGAGCGAGAAATGCACGATTTCCGGCTCTTCGGTTTCGGGGCCGAAAGTCGCGACTATGGAATGGAGCGGACGCACCCAGCGCAATGTATCGGGCCTTGAGGAGCCCTTGCCCCAGCGCATGGATTTCGGCCAGGGGAAAGCACGCAGCACGGCGGGCAGAACTTCGGCCAGCACATCCGCGCTCGCACGGCCCGGACGCTCCACAATGGCGACGTAGAATTCGCCCTTCTTCGGGTCTTTCTCGATTGTGGCCTGATCGAGCGAGGTGAGCCCGGCACTTTTCAGAAAGCCCTGCACCGCAGCCTCGGGCGCGCCGACGCGCGGGCCCTTCTTTTCTTCGCGCAGATCGGGCTGGCGCGCAGGCAGGCCCGCAATATGAAGCGCGAGACGACGCGGCGTTGCAAAGGACGCCGCACCCTCATAGGTGAGCCCGCGATCGACGAGCGCCTGCGTGACGAGTTTCTTCAAATCCTCAGCCGCCTGCGCCTGCATGCGCGCGGGGATTTCCTCGGAGAAAACTTCGAACAAAAGATCAGGCATAGGGATTATTTTCCGCTCGTGATTTCGATGATGTCGCGCGCCGCAAAATATCGGGGATTGCTCGTGCCCTCTACTTCGCTCAACACGCCTTCACTAACTAGAAATTCGACGTTCTTCAGCGCCCCCCTGTAGGTGACGCCCAGTCTCTCCGCAATCATCGGAATGGTCAGCATCGGCTGCTCGAAGAGATAATCGATGATGGCAAGAAGTCCGGCAGAGCGGCGCGCCTGCTGCAAGCGCGTCCGATAGGCTCCCTGCAAGGCAATCATGCGCTCGGCAAGCGCAATGGTCTCGCGAGCCGCATCACGCAAGACCCCAAGGAAGAACACGATCCAACCTTCCCAATCGCCATGGCGCGAGACAGCATACATCCGGTCGATATATTCGTCCTTGTGCGCCTCGAAAACCGGCGAGAGGTAAAGCAGCGGCTGCGCGATCTTACCGCGCATGAACAAATGCAAGATGATCAGCATGCGGCCGAGGCGGCCGTTGCCGTCCGCGAAAGGATGGATCGTTTCGAATTGATAATGGATCAACGCTGCATCGATCAGAATATCGATGCCGTCTTCCTCGCGATGCAGATAGCGCTCAAGTGCATCGAGGCACGACAGCGTTTCGGCAGGCGGTGGCGGAATGAACCGGGCCTGCTCGATCTGATAGGCGCCAATGAAATTCTGATGCTGCTTGAACTCGCCCGGCGTGACGGACGCACCGCGGTCACGACGAACATTCGACAGCAATGTTCGATGGGCATCGCGCAAGGTGCGCAGGGAAAGGGGCAGCTCTGCCAGACTTTCAATGGCGCGTGCGAGAGCCCGCCTGTAATTCAAAACTTCGCGCGTGTCAGACGTCGTGCCCTCGCCATTCGCACCCGCTTCTGCCAACAGAAGCGCATCGACTGTCGTGTAAGTTCCCTCCATGCTGGAGGAGCTTATGGCTTCGCGCCGCTGCAGGGGTGTGATCAGCAAATAAGGATTGGGCAGCGTCCGCCCGATACCATTCAACTCGCCGACGGCTGCCGCAGCTTCGCTCAAGGCGCGACTCAGGCGTGCGTGATCGAGATTTATCGGGGGCAGCGCATGGGGCACAAAAGCCCACTGGCCCCGCTCGGTCGGGACCAGCGATCCCGTCGCCGAGGCCATGAAGTCTTCCCGTTTCACCCGAAGTACACTCCCTAGGGCTTGGATTATACCAAAATGCCTTTTTGGACAATCCTGTCCCAGTAGATTGAACTTGGCTTCAATCCAGATGTGAACACAGGGAGTACAAGATCAGATCTTGCCGTGCGTGCCGTCGCAGAGCGGCTTGTTCACGGCGTGTTTGCAGCCACAGAAATGGGCCTTGCGCGTCTTGGGCGCGGTCCATTCCATCGGGCGGAAGTCGGAGCCCTTGTGCGCGCCATCGCAGAACGGCTGGTTGGCCGACTTGCCGCAGGAGCACCACCAATAGGTCTGGCCGGCTTCGACATCGATGGAATAAGGCGCTTTTTGCGCAATCACAGGATCAGACATGTTTGCCCCCTTCAGATCAAAGATGCGCCGCCGGCATCGGTCTTGAGCCAGGCCGCGCCGCAGGCTTTCGCCAATTCACGCACGCGCAGAATGTAGCTCTGGCGTTCGGTCACGGAAATCACGCCGCGCGCATCGAGCAGATTGAATGTGTGGCTCGCCTTGATGCACTGGTCGTAAGCAGGCAGCACCATGAGGTGACGCTCGCCGGATTCGCCTGCCGCCAGCAGCTTTTTGCATTCCGTTTCCGCATCCTTGAAGTGGCGGAACAGGCGGTCGGTGTCGGCATGTTCGAAATTGTGGCGCGAATATTCCTGCTCGGCCTGCAGAAACACATCGCCATAGGTGATCTTGTCGTCGCCTTCGAGCCCGTTGAAATTCAGGTCGTAGACGTTTTCGACGCCCTGCACATACATGGCGAGGCGCTCGAGCCCGTAGGTGAGTTCGCCCGACACGGGTGAGCATTCAATGCCAGCGACCTGCTGGAAGTAGGTAAATTGCGACACTTCCATGCCGTCGCACCAGCATTCCCACCCAAGCCCCCAGGCGCCGAGCGTCGGGCTTTCCCAATCGTCCTCGACAAAGCGGATGTCATGCAGCTTCGCATCCACGCCGATTGCCGCGAGCGAGCGCAGGTAGAGATCCTGCAAATCGGGCGGCGAGGGCTTCAGGATGACCTGGAATTGATAATAGTGCTGCAGCCGGTTCGGGTTCTCGCCATAGCGGCCATCCTTGGGGCGGCGCGAGGGCTGCACATAGGCGGCTTTCCAGGGCTTTGATCCGAGCGAGCGCAAAGTGGTGGCGGGGTGGAAGGTGCCCGCGCCCACTTCCATGTCATAGGGCTGCAGGACGACGCAGCCCTGCGCGGCCCAGAATTGCTGAAGCGTCAGGATGAGGCCCTGAAAGGAGCGCGTGGGGTCGAGCGCCATGCGGCCTTGCGTCGTCTGCGCGGAAGTCGGTGTCTGCGCCTGCATGGGGCTCGTGATCCTTGGCGAAAGCTTGGGAAGGGGCTGTTGGCGCGCAACCTAAGGGGCGCGCCGGAGCCGGTCAATTGCCGCAGCGCTGCCTGCCTGCATGAACGGCAGGTGAATGGCCTCCTCAGGGGCCGTTCAGCTCCGCAGCGCTAAAACATCCTCAACGCCCGGACACAAGAGCCCGGGGCGGATCGCCCAAGGAGGATGCTTCCATGCTGTTCCCGTCCCTCACGAAAATCGTCGCCGCCACCGCCGGCCTGACCCTTGCCGGCCTTGTGAGCCTGGCCCCCGCCTCCGCCGCACCCTTCCATGCGACTGACATGGGGTCGTCCCCCCTCGTGAGCACTGTCCAGTATGGCGGCGGCTACCACGGCGGGCGGGAATGGGGCCATCGCCGCGGCCATCACGGACATTGCTACATGCAGCGCAGCGTCCGCCATACGCCCTATGGCCGCCAGGTGGTCCAGCGTCGCGTCTGCAACTGATTACCACTCAAGCGCAGCCTCGCCGCGGTGGAGAGCCTCCGCCAGCGGCGTGAAGCGCCCGTCAGGCGCATGAAGAACCAGGGGCGGCCGCAGCCGGAGAGGCGCGCGGCTGCCCTTTTTTCCGCGCAGGATGATGCGGTTGGCATCCTCCCCCGCGCGCGGATGGACCGGCAGCACCGCCAGTCCCCCCACACGGCCCGCGAGCCCCGCCAGCAGCTCGGCCAGCCTGTCGGCCCGGTGGATGAGAATCAGTTCGCCATGGGGCGCGACCAGCGCCGCACAGGCGCGCAGCCAGCGGTCCAGCCCATCTGGCGTATCAAACACATGGGCGCGGGCGCGCGCATCGTCGGGCGAGCGCCGGCCCTGCCCCGGATCGAGAAAGGGCGGGTTTGAAATCACGAAAGCCGCCCCGCCATCGGCAAGGCCAGCCGCCCGGCGGCTCTTGCCCTCAAGGAGATCGGCCTCCAGCGCCCGCCCGCGCGATTGAAGCCCGTTGGCCGCCAGATTGCGCACCGACAGCGCCACGGCCTCGGGCTCGCGATCAAGCAGCAGAATGTCGAGGCCCGGCCGGTCGAGCGCCGTGGCAAGGCCTGCGGTGCCCGCGCCCGCCCCCGCGTCGATCAGCAGGCCTCTGGCCTCGCGCGGCACGGCGGCGGCAAGCAGAATCGCATCCGTCCCCGCCCGGTGGCCCGTGGCCGCCTGATAGAGTTTCAGCCTGCCGCCCAGCAGCAGGTCGGGCTTGTCCTCAGCGGGCATCGGCGAACTCGCACTCAAAACCCGCGCCTGCGACAAGAGCGCGCGCAGCCGCCATCTGCCCGCGCTCCACCATGAGTCGGCGTGGCAGGAAGCCCAGCGAGCCCTCCATGGCGCTCATATGGCGATCAGCCACAAAACAGCCGATCCCCGCCGAGGCGAGCAGAGCCTCGACCGCGGAGATGAGCACGAGATCGTTGGTGCGAAACAATTCGACCATCTGGACCCTCATGAGGGAGCATTGTCCTGGAAAGATAACAGCCTCCACTTGCCGAGCCTGCGCTCCGCCCCTAGTTTGCCGCGTGCAGGTGTAAAACAGAAGGGCTTGAGTGTGGGCGTCGTCATTCCCCTCGAAGACAAGTCTCCGGAAACGGGAATCGCGGGCCTCGTGGCTCTCGTGACGCCGGATATGGAACGCGTCAATGCCATGATCCTGTCACGCACAGGCTCCGACGTGACGATGATTCCCGAAGTCGCCAACCATCTGATCTCCTCAGGCGGCAAGCGCCTGCGCCCGATGCTTACCCTCGCGACCGCCGCCTTGTGCGGCTACAAGGGTGAGGGCCATATCAAGCTCGCTGCCGCTGTCGAATTCATGCACACCGCCACCCTGCTGCATGACGATGTTGTCGACCAGAGCGACATGCGGCGCGGCAAGCTCGCAGCCCGGATGCTGTGGGGCAATGAGGCGAGCGTGCTCGTCGGCGATTTTCTGCTGGGGCAGGCCTTCAAGATGATGGTCGAAGTCGGCTCGCTCAGCTGCCTCGATATTCTCTCGACCGCCGCCGCCATTATCGCCGAAGGCGAAGTGATGCAGCTTACCGCTGCCAAGGATACGGCGACGACCGAAGACGCCTATCTCGCCGTCATTCGCTCCAAGACGGCCGCTCTCTTTGCCGCCGCCAGCGAAGTCGGCCCCCTGCTCGCAGGCCGCTCGCGCGAATATGCCGAAGCCTGCCGCTCCTATGGCACCAATCTCGGCGTCGCCTTCCAGCTTATTGACGATGCGCTCGATTACGGCGGAACAGCCGCCAAACTCGGCAAGAATGTCGGCGACGATTTCCGCGAAGGCAAGATCACTCTGCCCGTCGTGCTGTCTTTCCGGCGCGGCTCGGAAACCGAACGCGATTTCTGGCGTCGCACATTGGAAAAAGGCGAGATTGCCGAGGGCGATCTTGCCCATGCGCTGGCCACCATGCGCAAGCACCGCGCGCTCGACGACACTGTGGAACGCGCCCGCCATTACGGCGCCATGGCGCGCGACGCGCTGGAAATCTTCCCCGCAAGCCCCTGGAAACAGGCGCTGCTCGATGTCGTGGATTTCTGCATTTCACGTGCGCATTGAGAGTGTGAGACCGCCTTTGCGCGCAGCGCAGGCATAGCGGCAATCGCGCAAAGAGGGAAAGCGTACCCAATAGCGAAGCCCGCTTGCACGCGGTGCAGCATGGGCGTATACCGCCGCCGCCCGGCCGTGGTATCGCGGTCCTTACATGGTGCTCTCCGATGTCCATCGGAACGTCAGACAAGCTTCAGTCTGCCTCTGAAGTCGTTGTGCCACAGGCCAATCCTTCCCCCAGTCCACAGACGCCAGAAACCCTGCATGCAGGGTTCTGGGGGCTTTTTGTCGGCTGCATCGGCGTCGTCTATGGCGACATCGGCACGAGTCCGCTCTATGCGCTGCGCGAAGCCT
>CANBNG010000020.1 GCA_947370975.1 Beijerinckiaceae bacterium | reverse complement strand
TTGCAGGACCGGATCACGGCCCTCGGGTTGAGCGACTTTTATGAAGTGCTGAACGATGAGGTTCGGGGAAAGAACGGCTCCCTGATCCTTTTCACGGGCTTGAAGCACAACATCAACAATATCAAGTCCAAAGAGGCCGTTGATATTGTCTGGGTTGAGGAGGCCAACACGGTTTCCAAGAAATCCTGGGATACCCTTATCCCGACGATCCGAAAGCCCGGCTCGGAAATATGGGTTTCGTTCAACCCCGAACTTGAGACCGATGAGACCTATCAGCGCTTCGTCGTAAATCGCCCCCCCGAGGTCATTGACGGAAAGCGATATTCCTTCATTGTCCAGATCAATTACACCGATAACCCGTGGTTTCCGAATGAGCTCCGCATTGAGATGGAGCGCCTGAAGGAATCCAGTTTTGACGATTATTTGACGATTTATGAAGGCAAGCCCCGGCAGTGGCTGGATGGCGCGATCTATGCCAACGAAATCCGAAAAGCGACCATCGAAGACCGGGTTACGAAAGTCCCATACGACACAAGCAAGCCCGTCCTGACGTTCTGGGATTTGGGCGAATCCGACATGACAGCAATCTGGTTTGCGCAGCGCGTGGGCCTGAGCTGGCATATCATCGATTATTACGAGAACAGCGGCCACAAGCTCGAACACTATCTCAAAGAGCTCCGCTCGCGCCCATACCTCTACGACACAGTCTGGCTCCCGCACGACGCGGAAAACAGCACTCTTGGGCAGGCAAACACGATTTCCGCTCAGACGAAAGCCGCCGGGTTTAATGTTCGCATTGTTCCAAAGGGAACGGTGGCAAATGGCATCAACTCGGCCCGGAATATTTTCGACCAGTGCTGGTTCGACCAGGCGAAGACGGCGGACGGCCTGAATTGCCTGCGGCATTATCAATATAAGGTCGATCCTGAAACCAGCCAGCGCTCGAAAGAGCCGCTTCATAACTGGGCCTCGCATGGGGCTGATGCATTTCGGTACTTCGCGACTGCGATCAAAGAGAGCGCGCCGAAGTCCAAACTCACCGTGAAACCGCGTTTTTATGCCGAATCCGGCTTAGGATGGATGGGGTAGCCCTTGGCTGATCTTGATGACGACACCTATGGCACCAAGGACGAGAAGATCGTCCGGGAAGCCAAGAAGCGTTTCAAGCGCTGCGAAGAGTTCGAGGGCGAGTTCCGTCAGCGTTTTCTTGAAGACCTCAAGTTTGCCAATGGCGACCCTGATAATCGCTGGCAGTGGCCTGCTGCGCTCTACTCACAGCGCGTTTCCGAGCAGCGCCCTTGCCTGACCGTTAACCGGACGCGTCAGCATAACTTGCAGATCATCAACGACGCCAAGCAGAACAAGCCCGGCATCATTATCCGCCCGAATGGCGGCGATGCCTCGTATGAGGCTGCTCAGATCTATGAAGGCGTCATCCGCCATATTGAATACATTTCGGGCGCTGAGCAGGTCTACGACACCGCAACGCAGTTTCAGGTTCAGGGCGGGATCGGCTACTGGCGCGTCGTGACCGACTATGCCGAAGACAATTCGTTCGATCAGGAAATCTTCATTCGTCGTGTCAAAGACCCTTTGATGGTCTACATGGACCCCGATATGAACGAGGTCGATGGGTCTGACGCTCGTTTTGCGTTTGTTTTCGAGGACGTCCCGCGCGACGAGTTTGAGAATGACTATGGCGATGATCTTGAAGATGGCGCTGGCTCAGCTCTAAACAGCAGCGATGCCTGGTCCACGAAAGACCATATTCGGGTGGCCGAGTATTTTCGTCAGATCAAGACCAAAGACCAGCTGTTGATGTTTACTGATCAGCAGTCTGGTGCGCAGACGTTTGCTCGCAAGAGCAAGATCCCGGCTGAGATATATCGGGCAGTGAAAAAGGCGCCTGGCACCACCATCCGCGAAATCACAGAATACTCGGTTGAATGGTACAAGATCGCCGGGGACAAGATCATTGACCGCAGCATCTGGCCCGGTCTCACAATCCCGATTGTCCGCGTTGTTGGTGAAGAGACGATCATTGAGGGCAGGCTAGATCGGAAGGGCCACACCCGCGCGATGAAGGACGCGCAGCGGATGTACAATTACTGGACCTCTTCTGCGACCGAGCACGTTGCGTTGCAGACCAAGACGCCTTTCATTACGGCAATCAATGCAATTGAGGGCTTTGAGGAGCTTTACGCAGCGTCGAACCGTCAGAACTTGGCATATCTGCCCTATCGGGCTTTCGACGACGATGGGCGTCCGCTTCCTAAGCCCGAGCGTATCCAGCCTCCGCAGATGGCGCAGGCCTATACTCAGGGGATGCAGATAGCAGCCCAAGAGATGATGATGGGTTCTGGGCAGTTTCAGTCCCAGATGGGCGAGAACGAAAACGCCAAGTCTGGTGTCGCTATCAATGCGCGTCAGCGTCAGGGCGATAACGCGACCTACCATTTTGTCGATGGCCTTGCGATTGCGATCCGTCGCACCGGTAAGATCATCATCGAGCTTGTGCCGAAGATTTACGACACGCCTAGGATTATCCATATCGTTGGCGATGACGGGAAGAAGAGCCAAGTTCAGGTTAACCCGAATGCGCCTTCGTCTTATTCGGAGAACGCCCAGCCCGATTCCGAAACTGTAAATGCCATATTCAATCCGAATGTCGGGAAGTATGACGTGCAGGCTGATATCGGGCCTTCGTATGCTACTCGGCGTCAAGAGGCATGGAATGCCTTCACACAGATCGCTTCGCAAAACCATGAGCTGATGCCGATCATTGGCGACCTAATGTTCAAGAACGCCGACTTCCCCGGAGCTGATGCTATCGCACAGCGGCTTGAACGCATGGTCCCGGCGCAAGCTAAGGGCGATAATGTTCCTAACCCTCAAGTGGTCCAGCTTACCGAGCAGCTCAAGCGGGCGCAGGGCGCATTGCAAGAGACCGTTCAGAAGCTCGTGGAGGCCGAACAATCTGCCGAGCTTGCAGAGCACAAGGCTGATATGGCGAAGGCCACTGGAAGCCACGACAGCGAGCTTGACGCGGCAAAGATGAGCCTTGATCGCGAACGCTTGGCGTTGGACCGCGATAAGCTGGCCTTGGAACGCGACAAAGCCGATGCGGAAGTCAAAATCAAAGAGATTGAACTCTCGATTGAGATGGGACGCCACAATCGAGAGATGATTGCGCCTCATGCTTCTAGCGAGGAGTGCGGTGAGGAAACTGAAAGTCAAGAGCCAGGCGAGCCGCAGGAGGCAAAGCCAGATCCCCTTTTGGAATCCGTCAACCAGTTGCGCGAAGCCATTCAGCTTATGAGCCGACCTCGGCGCGTCATCCGCGATGAAAACGGCGATATCGTCGGCCTCGACTTGCTTTAAGGAGCCTAAATGTCTGTCACCTACGCCACCACTGTTAAAACCAATCGCCTTCAGAACATTGTCGATGCCATCGCCAGCAAGACCTACGCTGCGGGAACTGGCACTGCGACCGCTGGGACGCTTGTCATCGGCACCTCGTCCTTGTCTGGTGCGACCGGCGTCCTCGCCTCAATCACGCTGAATGCGACGCCTGCGACCGTCTCCGGCGCTGTGCTGACGATCTCCGGCGTGCCGCTCTCGGCCACGGCATCTGCCACGGGCACGGCTGCTCTTGCCGAGCTGCGCAACAACGCTGGTACTGTGATCGCCTCCGGCCTGACGGTTGGCACCTCGGGAACTGATATCGTCATAAACTCGACGGCTATCTCGTCGGGCCAGACCGTCACGCTGACCAGCGGCACGATCACGCACGGGTAATCAACGATGGCCCACATCACAGCAGATCGTGTCCGCGACACATCGACGACCACTGGAACTGGCGGGTTCACACCTTCCGCGTCAGCACCGTCGGGCTATCGCGCCTTTGCGTCCGTTCTCGCGACCGGGGACACGTTCTACTATGCCATTCAACACCAGACTGCGGCGGAATGGGAAGTGGGCCTCGGAACGTGGGGGACGACTGCATTCACGCGGACGACGATCCTCTCGTCTTCGAACGCGAATGCCATCGTAACTTTCTCTGCGGGGACGAAAGACGTCTTCATCACGACGCCAGCCGCAAAGGGGCTCCTCATCGATGCGTCTGGCATTGCGCAGGCCCCGACACTTTATGCGACGACCGCCGTTAAGTTCCCCGACGGCAGCACCCAGACAACGGCTGCCGGTTCGTCCTATACACGCACAGCTTTCACGGGGACTGCCGCACAGACGACTTTCTCCGTGACTTACACGGTTGGCTTCGTCCAGGTTTATGTCAACGGCGTGCTGCTCAACTCCGCCGACTACACGGCATCGAGTGGAACCAGCGTTGTTCTGGCAACGGCCTGCATCTCCGGTGATATCGTTGAGTTCATCGCGATGGCCGCTGGCGGTGTCAGCACAGGTACGATTGCCCCCGCGACAGCAAATCAGCTCGCTTATTTTTCCGGCACAAATACTGTCGCCGGTTCGTCCTCAACGATTGATGGATCTGGTAACCTGAAGGCCGTTTTCGGTGCGGGCACAACAATGTCTGCCCCGGCTCTTCTAACAAGCGGGACTAATCTCACAACGGCAACTGCCGGGGCCGTCGAATATGATGGCAAAGTGGTCTACGCCACACCAGCAGGCGCTCAGCGCGGCATCCTCCCAGCCGCGCAATATTTTCGTCTCAATTCTGCGCTCGCCGGTGCAAATGCGACTGGCGTCCAAAACGTGTTCGGTGTTGGCGTCACTTTGGCATCAAGCACTATTTACCAATTCGAATTTATATTCGCGATGGTAAAGACAGCGGGCACGACATCGCACACGGTGTCGATTGGTTTCGGCGGTACGGCGACACTGAATAACATCATGTTTACGGCGGTAGACCAATATAATTCGGCCAATTTTGCAACAGGCACGCCAGCCCTGATGTATTCAACAACAGCATCACAGACTGTTTGGACGAGTGCGATCACTTTAGCAGCGATGACTGTGATTATGTCCTGCCGTGGCTCGGTGTCGATAGCTACGGGCGGCACGTTCATTCCGCAGTACGCGTTGTCTGCTGCCCCCGGCGGGGCGTATTCGACAGCCATCGGTTCCCACATGTTGATCTATCCGGTCGGCGCAGCGGGCGCGAACGTCAACGTCGGCACATGGGCGTGAGGTAACACATGACTAGTTCACGCACGCTCTCGAACCTTGCTGCAAACGCCGCTCCGACGCCCTACACAGGCTCCTCTGCAACAAATACCAACTTCCCAATTGGCACGGTCGTGCTAGTTGATTTTGGTGATTATCATTCGGATAACGTAAACCTGTCTGGATCTGTCAGCCTTTATCTCGGCGGCTCCACAAGGTTCATCACATCGGGCGCGACCGCCCTTACAGGTACATGGAGTTCACGCGGTGCTTATTATGCGTTGATTACGCAGGTCGGCATCTGCCAGCCTTCTGTGTACAGCGCCATGCAGCTTTTTGAGAGGGTCGCCTAATGCAAGCGCGTAATCTCACAAATATCATCCTCATGCCAGATGGCGCATTCAAGTGCGACATTGAGCTTTTTGATGCGTGGTCTGCGGAATGGAGCGTTTGCGAATATGCAGCGCGCACAGGCGATCCTGCGCCAGTCAACCAGTGGGTCTTGGACGAGATTGCATCTGGCACCTATGAAATCAGCGTGTATGTGCCGCCACCACCCCCCGTCGCGCCAGAACCTGTAACTACAGAACCAACGGTGCTCTAATGCGAAATGAAAAACCATTTACGCTCGGCACAGTGAATGGAACTATTTACGACTTTGAAGCCGTTGGCGACACGTTGCCCATGCACACGCATGGCCTGACCGATGTCCATATTTCCATTGTCGCTAGAGGTTCATTCCGCGCGCATGGGGGTAGCTGGGACAAGACGTTTTCGGCGGGCGATCTGATCGACTGGCAACCATTCCAGTCGCATGAGTTCATTGCGCTAGAGCCGAATAGCCGCCTGATTAATATCGTCAAGACATAGGGTGAGCTAAGTGGCGAGCTTCAACGGCAGCATTGCAGGTTCGCCAATTGCAAGCTCTCCGATTTCCGGTGAGTTTCCAAGCTCGGTATCCATCGCCCTTGCGGCAACTGAATTGCAAGACGCGGTTTCTGCTGCCGTTTCAGTTTCAAGCGTCGGGTCACTCAGCGCAACTGAAGCACCAGATACAGTCTCTCTCTCGGCGTCGTTAATTTCTAACGCGGCATTGGCCGCAACTGAAGGCAAGGACACAGCAGCCTTCTTGGCTGCTCTGGTATCAAACATCACGCTGATCGCAGCGGAGGCACAAGATACAGTCTCCCTAAGTATCTCAGCTACCACAAATAGCGCACTTTCTGCGACCGAGGCTCCTGACGTACTCGCAGCAAACGTTTCCGCCACTATCGCTGCATCACTAACTGTAACGGAATTTGCAGACACCACTTCGGCAGTTGTGGTGGCCATCACTCAGCTGTCTCTTGCTACTGCTGAGGCTGTTGACGCAGCGGCATTTGCCGCAGGACTTAATACAGATGCTTCGCTAGGCGCAACCGAAGCAAGCGACACTTCTACCGCACTTCTGGTTTCAACATGGTCGGCTTCTCTGGCTGCGGCTGAGGACCAGGATACCACGGCCTTTAACGTCACCGTCCCGATTTCCGGGGCGATCCTTCAGGGTGTCGAAGCAAAAGACATCGCGAGTGCGTCAGTTCTTGGAGCTGCGCTAACCACCCTTTCGGCAACCGAAGCCGGGGATACTGTATCATTCACGGCTGGCCTTACGGGCAGCGCAGTTCTTGGCGCAACAGAAGCAAAAGACGTCCTTGTTTCAGCCATTGAAATTGTTGGTGACGCGAGCCTTTCGCTTGTTGCATCGGAGCGGCCTGACAGTCTTTCTGCAAATGTTCATGCAGATCAGATCGCCTCTGATGACACTTCGGGCGGCTATATCTCACCTGACTTTGCGCGGTGGCTTTCGCGACTTGGCAAACGGCCAACGCGAGACGACGAGCGCGACGAGCTCGAAGAAGTAGTTTCTGAGGTGATTGCTGAATTGCCTGCGCTTGAAAAGCAAGGGCTTGCAGTTCGGTCGAGCATTAAACGGAATAACCATCGTCAGGTGGAACAGCGGGTCGAGCGGTTTCGGTTGGCGCTGGAAGGTCAGCAACAGGCGATAATCGCTCAACGCTTTGCAGAACGCGAGCGGGACATAATTGCCCAGAGAATTATGAAGCTTGAGAGGCGGCGGCGAGACGAATCCGCACTTCTCTGCCTTCTTTAGTAATCCCGAAAGGGACGGCCCCCGCCGGGCCTAAGCTGCGGCGTTTCTTGGTGGCGTACACCATGCACCCTCACGGGAACCAAAATAATGGCTAATGACACCGACGCTCTTCAGGGCGTGCCGGATGGCGAACCTGTTGCTCAGGCCGACACCACCCTTTCCGAAACGGCTACGGAAGGAAATGCAGCAGAAGCTGGCGGCTCAGAAAAGACCGAAACGACGCCCGAGGATGATGCGGAAGCTAAGGCAGAACGTGAACGTGAACGCGCTGCACGTGATCCCTTTCGCAAACGCATCGACAAGCTGACGGCTCAAAAATCGGCTCTTGAACGAGAGGTCGAGCTTCTGCGGACGCGAGCTGCTCCGGTTGAAGGTCTAAACCCCGATATCGAAGCGATTGCTCTTGCGAAAGCAGACGAAATCGTCCGCCGCAAGGAGTTCGATAGGGCTTGCGACAGAACCTACGATGAAGGGGTTAAAGCTTACCCCGACTTCTCAGAGAAGCTTAGTGACCTCCGTTTGATTGACGGTTTCTCGCCCGAAGTCATCGAGGACATGCTTGAGACAGGTTCCGCACATCAAGTTCTGTATCGCCTTGCGTCAGATCCTGAAGAGGCCGACCGGATCTTCAATCTTCCCCCGAAACGCCGCGTGATTGAACTCACGAAACTGGCAGTGACGGTCGCGAAGCCCCCCGAAAAGCCGGTCAGCAAAGCACCGCCACCGGTCAAGCCGGTTGGAAACTCTCGTTCCAATGACAGCCTCACGGATGATCTCGACATCAACGAGTGGCTGAAACGAAGGAACAAAAGTGTTGAACGGTAAACCCTTGGCCCATTGGGTTTGCCTCAATCTAAATGATGCCCTTGGGCAAGGTATAAGGTCGCTTTTTTAGCGGCCTTTTTTATTGAGGTAATAAAAATGGCAAACTCGATCCTTACTCCGACGATGATCACCCGTGAAGCTCTGCGCATTCTGCATCAGAAGCTGAACTTCATCGGCAACATCAATCGTGCCTATGACGACCGCTTCTCTCAGGAAGGCGCGAAAATCGGCACCACGCTGAATATCCGTCTGCCGAACCAGTATACGGTTCGCACTGGTGCTACCCTCTCCGCCCAGGACACGACTGAAAGCAACACGTCGCTGACGGTCTCGACCCAGAAGGGTGTGGATCTGAACTTTACGTCGGTCGATCTGACGATGAGTTTGGATGACTTCTCGTATCGCATTCTTGAACCCGCCATGGCGGTTCTGGCGGCGAACGTCGAAGCCGACGCTCTGAGCATGTTCAAGGACGTGTATCAGGTGGTCGGAACGCCCGGTACGACCCCGAACGCCCTTCTCACCTATTTGCAGGCTAAGGCGCGCCTGGACAACTCGCTTGCCCCGCAGAACCAGCGCTCGCTGCTTCTCGACCCGCTTTCTCAGGTTACTATTGTCGATGCCCTTAAGGGCCTCTTCAACGACCCGAAGTCGATCTCGAAGCAGTATCGCGAAGGCGTCATGGGTTCGACCATCGGTTTCGATTGGTTCATGAACACCATGGTTCCGACCCACACCAATGGCGACACCGTGACGGGTCTTTCCGTCTCGGGTGCGGGTCAGACTGGCTCTAACCTTCTGGTCGGCGGATCTGCGAACACGAATACCTTCAAGAAGGGGACTGTGTTCACGATTGCTGGCGTCTTTGAGGTTCACCCTGAAACCAAGGTTGCAACCTCTCGTCTCCAGACCTTCGTTGTCACGGCTGATACGACCGCGACGACCACGACCGTCACCTTGCCGATTTCCCCGGCCATCGTGACTTCTGGTGGTGGTCAGAACGTGGCTGCTGCTCCGGCTAACTCGGCGGCCATCACGGTTCTGTCGGGCTCGGCTTCTACCAGCTACCTCCAGAACCTCGCATTCCACAAGGATGCGTTTACCTTCGCGACCGCCGATCTGATCATGCCGCAGGGTGTGGATTTCGCTCGCCGCGAAGTCATGGATGGCGTTTCGATGCGTATCGTTCGCCAGTACGACATCAATAACGACAAGTTCCCTTGCCGCCTTGATCTCCTGTACGGCTACAAGACGATCCGCCCGCAGCTTGCCTGCCGCGTGACCGCCTAATCAGCATTAACCGAGGCCGGGGCTTAACAGTCCCGGCCTCTTTCATTTTGAGGGTAAAATATGTCAGCGATCACGACTGAACGCGATGGGTTTCGCGTCCTTGATGTTAAGGGAAATGGCTTTCCTAATGGCGGTCCTTATGTCCAGTCAGCAGATAACGAGCCTGAGCGCGCGACGTTCGGCGCTGGCGTAAGCGGTTTTACCCTTGGCACGGCTCCGACGGATATCCTGACCATTCAGGGCGCTGTTGGCAAAGTCGTGCGTATCAAGTCCATCATCATCAACGGCAATTCGGGGACCACAGCGGCATATCCGCTCCTATTGATCCGTCGAAGCTCTGCTAATACTGCCGGGACATCCACTGCGGTCACGCCGACTGCCCACGACACGCTAGATGGCTCCTCAGCGGCCACCGTGCGCTATTACACGGCGAATGCTTCGAGCCTTGGCACTTCGGTCGGCACCATGCATGTTGGCCGCCTCGTTGCCGCCAATGCGGCTAATCTAGATCGTCTTGCCCTTCAGTATTCCTGGCAGAACGACAAAGCGATCATCCTGCGCGGGGCGAGCGATTATCTGGTCCTCAACATGAACGGGGCATCGCTTTCCGCGACGACAACTCTCGACATTGATCTGCTTTGGACGGAGGAATAAATGGATTTCCTTGAGTTTCCAAAATGGAAGTATTCCCCGTCAGGCGGGGCAATCATCGTCGATGACGACGAGGCAGAGGCCGCGCTTGATGGCCTTTGGTTTGCAACCCTGGCTGAGGCGGAGGCTGGCGTTAATGCGCCGCCGAAGGCCCCACAGGTGGCACTTCGATCAGACAATTCAGATGTACCCGAAATGGATCAGCCCAGCGCAGGGTGATCCATATTTGATTTACGGGGCCGACGAGGAGCCATCCGAGCCGGGTGTTGAGCTGAAACGACGCGGGCGTCCTCCCAAGAATAGGTAAAAGCGAATGGCTGTCGGCGATACAATTTCCGCAAATGACATCATCAATCTCTCGCTTAAGGAAGCCGGAGTTTTGGGCGTTGGACAGACGCCACTGGCGGAAGACATTAATGACGCTTTTCTGCTCCTCAATGGGATGATCGGCCAGTGGCAGCGCAAGCGGTATATGGTCTATCACCTGATCGATGTCGCCAAGCAGTCGACGGGCGCTGTCAGCTATACGATTGGACCGGGTGGCGACTTCAGCACCAGCCGCCCAGCAGCGATCAATAGCGCATTTGCCAGACAGATCACGACCGGGAATGTCGTTGATTACCCTTTGACAGTGATCCCCTCGCGAGAGGATTACAACAAGATAGCCACCAAGAACATTCAGTCCTTCCCGCTGGGGGTGTTCTATGATGCGGCCTATCCGCTTGGCGTCTTGTATTTTTGGCCTGTTCCGACAAATCTCTATGAGCTTCATGTTTCGGTCTATGAGACCCTTCCGAAGTTCTCGAATCTTACGACGCAGCTGGCATTACCACCCGAATATTTCGACGCCATTCATTACAATCTCGCTGTGCGTCTTCGGCCTATGTATCAGCTCCCTCCAGACCCGGCGCTGGTCGCACTGGCTAAAAATGCCTTGGACACGGTGAAGACGGCGAATGCACAAATCCCACTGATGTCGATGCCATTCGAGATCCCGTCAAATAATCGTTTTAACATCTATTCGGGGGCACTTCGCTAATGCGCGTTCCTCTTCTTGGCGGTGCATACCAAGGGCGGTCGGTGATCGCGTCTGCGCAACGGTGCGTGAACCTGTACCCGGAGATCAACCCGCCAGAAAGCCAAATGCCGACGCCCACGACGCTGTACCCCACGCCGGGATTGAGACGTCTGGCAACTGCCCCGAACATTGGAAAAGCGCGCGGTCTTTATACAGCATCTAATGGGACGCTTTATGGCGTAACCGAAGACAAGCTTTACAAGATCGACTCTGATTGGACCTTCACCACTCTTGGGACGATTGCAGATCGGACGTCACAGGTTTCGATGTCGGACAACGGAATCGTCCTCCTGCTCGTGGATGGGTCCAGTGCAGGCTGGTGTGTAGACCTGACCACAGGTACGTTTGGCGCTGTTAGTTCGACGAACTTCTATGGCGGAACACGCGTCGAAGTGATGGACACATATTTCATCTTGAACCGACCGGGCACCAATCAGTTTTACATTTCACTCTCGAATGTAACGGCAGCAATGCTGACCGGCGGCACTGCATTTGACGCCCTTGATATCGCAGCAAAGACAGGATTCTCGGATAATATCCAAGGGGTCATCACAGCTCATAACGAGGTGTGGCTTGTCGGCCTGAAGACTTGCGAGATCTGGTACAATAGCGGGGCCGCAGATTTCACGTTTCAGCGAGTGCCTGGGACGTTTATCGACCATGGGTGCATCGCGGCTAATTCCCTTGCGAAGCTCGACCGGTTCATCTTTTTCCTGTCGCAAGACAAAGAAGGCTTCGGCATTGTTGTGAAGTCTGAAGGGTATGGCGTGAAAAGGATTTCTACGCACGCTATCGAGGCTGAAATTCAATCCTATCCGACAAAATCCGATGCCATCGGGTATTCATATCAAGTCCATGGCCATGCTTTTTACGTCCTTACCTTTCCAACGCAGAATGTGACATGGGCTTATGAGGTGGCCACTGAACAATGGCACCAGCTCGCATACACCGATGCTAATGGCATTCTTAATCGGCATCGGGGTAATTGTTGCGCGGCAGCTTATGGGCAGAACGTCATAGGCGACTGGCAAAACGGCAAGCTCTATGCCTTGGACCCTGAAACCTTCACGGACGATGGCGACGCAATCGTGAGGGTTCGAACATTCCCGCACCTCATCCGTGATGGAGCCCGCGTCACTTATCGTGAGTTTGCGGCTGATATGCAGGTCGGAACTTTGAAGGGCTCCCTGGTCGATGCCTATATCTCTCTTCGGTGGTCGGACACTCGAGGTGCGTCTTGGGGAAACCCAGTTCTCCAAACGCTAGGCGGTACTGGCGAATATAACACCGTCACTTCTTGGTCGCGGCTCGGCATGGCTCGGGACCGGGTTTTTGAGCTGAGCTGGTCGGTGCCGGTTAAAACTGCTTTGAACGGAGCGTTCATTGACACAAGACCCCATGCAAGCTGATGGCTGAAATCCCCTCGACCAATGCTCCAATAGTTAACCCTTCGACGGGCCAGATCACTACGGAATGGCTAAAATTCTTTATTGGCCTTTCTGCTTCATCCAAGGCAATTAAATCTGCATCCCCAACCGGATCGCCTTGGAGTTTCACGGCGACTGCGAGTGGATTTCTTCATGTCCGGGGTGGAACGGTTTCTAGCGTCTCACTCACCCGAGGGCGCATCACTATCGCAACCGGCATGACCAGCGGCTTCTTTCCGCTAACGCAGGGCGACGCCCTTACGGTCAGTTACACGGTTGCCCCGACAGTCAATTTCCTTCCGGATTAGCCCATGAAATACTTCCAGCAACTTGCGGCGGGTCTCGACGTAGGCCCGTTAATGCACGCCCTTGCGCGTAATCCCGAGCTTTGGAATCAGAACCCGCTTCGAACCATGCACCCAGGCACGGCTCACGCGAGCGTTTCTGACATCTGGCTTTGGTTCAATGAGCTGCCGAAGGATGGGCAGGCGCACACTGTCGCAAATGACCGAGAAACAGTTCCCTATCCTGCGTGGAACAAACTCCCGCAAGCCCGCCCGATCATCTTTGACCTTATGCGCCGCGTCGAAGGCACTCAACTGGGTCGGGTCATAATTACGAAGCTGCCGCCGGGAAAGACCATAACGCCTCACGTCGATGGCGGAGCCCCAGCAGCGTTTTACAGCCGGTATCAGGTTGCTTTGCAAAGCTTTCCGGGGGCGCTTTTCCATATTGGTGACGAGACGTCAAATTTTCGCACTGGAGACGTTTGGATGATCGACAATTCAGTTGAGCATTCGGTCGTAAATAATTCGGCAGACGACCGAATCGTGATGATCGTCGATATCAGGAACGGCTGAACATGGTCACTGCTCAAATTGAAAGCTTCAGCGAACGCCTTCAGGAATTGAAGCCGATCTTGCCGGTCCACTATGAGGAGCTTGCGCTTGATAAAGACAGCGTTCCGCTAGACCCTCAGTTTGATCTCTATCTTGCTCGCGAAGCTCGCGGAGAGGTGCTGTTTGTAACCCTTCGCGAAAATGGCACGCTGATTGGCTACTTCATTGGCTTCATCGCGCCGGGTTTGCATTACCGCACATGTCTCACCCTTACGATGGATATTTTTTACGTCCACCCTAGCCATCGTGGAAAAAGCGGCGGGATGCATCTTTTCAAGTGTGTCAAACGCGAGGCGCTTCGTCGGGGCGTCAATCGGTGGTTTGTTGGGCATAAAACGCACATGCCAGACGCGTCGAGATTGTTTCTTGCGATGGGGTTCCGCGAAGTTGAAACCTACTATTCGATGATTTTGGAGGCTTAAATGGTTGCCGTTGCAATTATCGGTTCTGCCGTCGTTGGTGCAGGCGCATCCATGATGGCATCAAGCAATGCAGCTGATGCTCAGGCTTCAGCTGCGGCATCTGCGAATGCAACGCAAAAAGAGATTGCGGACCAGAACGCGCAGATCCAGAAAGATCAGTATGCCCAGACCCGCGCCGACCTTGCGCCGTACCGAGCTTCAGGCGAAACAGCCAATAACATGCTGATGGGCGCTTTGCCGGGATTGGCAAGCCCAATTTCGATGGATCAAGCGACTCTCGAAAAAACGCCAGGCTATCAATTTAACCTTTCGCAGGGACTAAAGAGTGTCCAGAATAGTGCGGCAGCGCGAGGCCTTGGAAGCTCTGGGGCCGCTCTTAAGGGCGCGGCAACCTATGCCAGCAGCTTGGCTGATAGCACCTATCAGGCCCAGTTTAATAACGAAAATGCAAATCGGACAAATGCCTACAATCGTCTTTTTGGCGTCACGGGGCTTGGTCAGAACGCCGCTGCCCAAACAGGCACCTTTGGTGCAAATGCAGCCAATAGCACGGTGGCGTCGAACACCAATTCTGCAAACAACATCAGCTCGAACACGATTGGTGCTGGCAATGCGCAGGCGGCTTCTGACATTGCTATGGGAAAAGCGATAGGCGGTGCCGCTAACAGCATTCCCGCATACTACATGTATCAGAATATGAATGGTGCCTATTCAAATGGCGGCGGCTATCAAAACGCAATCTTGAATGATCCTTTGGGAATGTACGGTTAGGGGAGGCATTAAGCATGTCGGAAATGCAGCGAATCGACACCTCGATCTATCAAATGCCGGACCCGCCTTCTGCAATGGACAATATGAAAAGTGCCCTTGATATGCAGTCAAAGGCGCAGGATTTGCAGCAAAAAAAGCTGACCATGGCTGTTGGGCAGCAGAACTATATGTCCAATGTTCTGGGCTCGCTTTACTCTAAGGCGGATCTGGCACATTCGGATATCATTGCAGAAGGCACAAAAGCTGTCCGAATGGGCATCCTCGCACCTCAGCAGCTTGCAACCGAACTGTCGAATATGCCGCAAGATCCGGCGCAGCTTCGCCAGTGGGTGGGGCAACAGTCCCTTCGAGCTGGGACATTGGCGCAGCAGCTTCAGGCTCATGCAGGCATCCCCGGAACGACCAACAACGGCGCTTATGACTTAGCCACCAACACTAACCCCATGACTGGCGCGCGGACATATGCGCCGGGTGGGGCTGGCGCTGTTCCGATGCAGATCAGCCCCGGTCAATCAATGCAGCGCGTTGAGTCGATTGACCCTAATACGGGCGCTCAAAGGTCGCTTCCGACGGCGGTCGTTTCTGCGGGCGAAGGAACTTTGACGCGTGGTGGCAGCGTTCCTGTTGCTGCGCCGAATGCACAGCCGCAGAACATGTTGGTTAGCCCGCCTGCTTCTGCGCCTGCTCGCCAAGCGCCGGGAAATAAGCTTGGTGTTACCGCGCGTCCTGCGCCTTCCTTGCCGCCGCAGATCGATCAAAGCATTCCGGTCCAGCGTGCGCCCGATCCTGCGGCAAGAGCGCCAGTCCAGAATAGCCCTTATGGCGGTCTCCCGACATCAGTGGGGCCGGGCTTGCAGACTGGTTTGGCTCCCGGTCAATCGCAGGCTGCAACGGTCACTGCTGACGCAAGCGCCAAACAGGGCGCTGCCCTTCAGCAGGCGGCAGACCAAGCCACGCAATCTAAATCGCTTTTGGCGGATATGGAGAAGCATGTTGATGGGTTGTCGCTTGGGCCGATGGCTTCAAAAGCCCGAACGGTTGGCGGCGTCATCAATCAGGGTGCCAACGCGATGGGCTACAAGTCGCCGTTTACGTCGGTGGCTGCGCAGGAACAGTTCGTTAAACAGGCCGAGCAGCTGCGTCAGCAGCAGGCATTGGCGCTTGGCGGAACGGACGCCACACTTTCAAGCGCTGGCGCTTCAAGCCCGAACGAGGGTTATACGACCGATGGCGTCAAGGGGATGATATCGACGCTTAAGGGCAATCAGGACGCCATTCTTATCAAAAACCAAGAATGGCAGAAGTGGAAACAGACACACGGCGCGGATTCCTACGGGGCGTTCCAGCAGGATTTCAATAACAAGTTTGAGCCTCGTGTTTTTGCTTTGCCCTACATGGCCCCTGATGCAGCCAAGAAAATGCTCTCCAGTCTTTCTCCAGCGGAGGGCGCAAAGGTCGACCAGGCTTACAGGATCGCCGTGCAAAATGGATGGATCAAGCGCGTGAAGGGGGAATAGCATGGCCGATGATTTCAGTCTGTTTGACGATCTCAGCGTGAAACCCAAGGGTGTAAGCAAGGTCGTGGATGCAGACAGCTTGTTTACGCATCTCGGCATTCCGGCCCCGAAGGACAACACCGTCATTCGGGATGTTCCAAAAGATGCTCGGCCTGGTCCCAAAGGACTGATGTGGAATGCTGATGGCGGCTACGATCCGAAAACTGGGGAGCTAGTCATTGGTGGCACCCCGCACGACCCGTCACAGGGTTTTCTCGGTGGCGCAAGAGCTTTCGTTGACGGCACCTTAAATGGCATCCCGATTGTTGGGCCTGCCTTCAAAGGTGGCGTGCAGCGTGCAGCAGCAATCATTGCGTCGGGGAATGAACCTCGGAAACTCAGTGACCTCGTTGCTGGCACCACGCCGTATGATCGCACCCTCAAAACCATTCAGCAGCAAGCTAACGATGCAGAATTGTCGCATCCTTATGCTGCGGGAGCGGGCGAGCTGGCGGGTGGGGTTGCTGGTTACTCGGCAGCCACAATGATCCCCGGCGGCGCTTATGCCTTGGGTGTGGGCGGTGCACCCATGCCGGTTCGGATGCTTGTTGGTGGGGCTTCCAACATGCTCGTTGGCGGCACCGATGCGGCGGTTCGTGGCCACGATCCCGTTACGGGGGCCGTCTTGGGTGGCGTTGGCGGGTTAGCAGCACCGGCGCTGGCTAAGGGGTTGGGCGCAGGCGCGAATAAGATCACCGATGCTGTTAGCGGCTGGTTGCCGACTGGAATTAAAGTTGGTGGCGGCACGATTTCGCGGCCCGCCGCTAATATCTTGAACCGTGTTCTCGAGGCCGATGACCCGCAAGCGGTTAAAGCTGCGCTGGCACAGGCTGGTGAGTTTGGGATGTTGGCTGATGCCGGTCCATCAACGCGGGGACTGACAGGGGCGCTTGCCGTCAAGCCGGGGGAGGGCAAGACGATTGTCGAGAACGCTTTGAACCAGCGCGCGGCTGGGGCAAATGATCGTATCGGCACGCAGCTGACTGATAGTCTTGGTCCTGCCCGTGACCCGGCCTTAGCGGCACAGGAAATAGCAGCGCTTCGCAGCCAAGAGGGCGCTGCCTATCAAGGCGTCCATAGCAACGCCCCTCCGGTCGACGTTAGCAATGTGGTGGCGTCCATTGATAGCAAATTGGCAACGGCGACAGGGGCGCAGAAAACTGCATTACAGAAGATCAAAGACACATTGATCGTTAAGCCCGCAACTGAGACGACGCCTGCGGAACTCCTTAATAATTCGGAGACACTGCATAATCTGCGGATGGACATCGATGCTGTGATTAACCACGGATCGGCTGGGCTTGGAGTCGAGCAGGGTGCTGTGTCGCGCACTCAGGGCGCATTAAAGGACACGCGTAAGGTCTTGGACGAAGTCCTTAAAACTCAAGTCCCCGGCATGGCTGAGGCTGACGCGAAGTCTGCTTTGCTTGCAAATCGTCAGGGTGCGGTTGCTCGTGGTTTTGATGAGGTGTTGGGCGCTAAAGGCCCACACCCCGAAACCTATGCAGCCCAGCGCGCCGCCGCCACTCCCGGCGAAAATATCGCGGAAAATATTGGCATCAGGGGTAGGGTCGACCGGATGTTCGGGACAGGGACGCAGCGCGATGCTGTCACCCTTAACAAACTGCTCGCAGGCGGCGAGGATGGTTATGCTGCGGCTAATCTGAAAACAGCCTTCGGGGACGAGCCGGTTAACAAACTGCTTGAAACCTTGAACAGGGAGCGCGGGTTCGCTGCGACAACGAATGAAGTTGTTCAGAATAGTGCAAGAGCTCGCCGTCAGGCCGCTGCTGCAATGCTTGAGGATGCTACCCCAGGCAGCACTAACCTTTCCAGCTCCAGTGCAACTGGCCTCGCCCTTCAGAAGGCAAAAGAGTGGCTTGTTGACCCAGTGATCGGAATGATTTTCCGCACATCTAGTGAGCCAATGAAAGCTGAAATCGCGCGAGTGCTCACTGCTCAAGGGCAGACACGCGACCAAATTTTAGAAAAGCTGATCGCGCTTCAGAACAAGAAAAACACCGTGTCGAAAGTGGGTGGAGCAATTTCAAACTTCGCTGACAAAGGATCGCAAAATCTTATTCTTTCGGCTTCTGGAACTCAGCATCCAGATGCTCGGTAAGCATACTGCGCCCAGTCATCTTTTCATAAGACCAGAACGTGATTGTGGCTAAGGCAAAGCCAGCCATGAAGCCAAGCCCAACTCCGACGCCATAAGTCTCCATGGCCAGCTTCAAGCCCTTCATTCCCAGCGCAAAAATGATAACGCCAAGAATGCCTAAAAAGGCTCGAAATAAAGTCAACGCACGTTCCATACGTTCTCCTTAAATCGAAGGATTAAACACCATGGCAACTCTTTTGCCGCGTGGTAAACAGCAATTTATCGATGCGACGGGCGCACCCCTCGTCGGCGGTAAAGTGTACCACTACGTCCCCGGTACTACGACAGCTAAAGACACATACCAAGACGCAGGGGCAACAATTCTGAACACTAACCCCGTCATTCTTGATGGTCGAGGGGAAGCTGTCATTTATGGAACTGGCGCGTATCGGCAGTTAGTTCAAGATTCGCTTGGAAATACAATCTGGGACCAGTTGACCGCTGATACCTCATCGACAAATAGCATTTGGGGCGGAACCTCGACCGGGACTGCTAATGCTCAGGTTGTGCTTGCTGGGAATTTCTCGTCTCAATCTGGCCAGACAATCCAATTTATCGCCGGTTATACGAACAGCAGCTCTCTAACCGTCAACGGCATTCCGGTCGTTAAGGATACAGTTACCGGCCCAGTCAATATGACCGGCGGGGAGGTTGTCGCTGGGAGCGTCGAAATGGTCGTTTATGACGCGACCCTCGGCAAGTTCCACCTGACCAGCTATGTTGACCAAGCTAATGGTTCAGTCACAACAGCTAAGCTTGCCGACGCGGCAGTTACAACCATTAAGCTGGCCGATGCAAATGTGACGATTGCCAAGCTTAGCGCAACAGGGACTCCGTCCGCATCGACCTATTTCAGGGGTGATAATACCTGGGCGGCAATTGCATTTTCGGGGCGGCTACTTCGTGCACCGCAGATCCTGACAACCGGCACCTCGTACACGTCGCCTAGCGGATGCAATGCTATATATGCTGAACTCGTTGGGGGCGGCGGCGGTGGCGGCGGTGGACAAGGGACCGGCTACGGTAGCAGCGGCGGCGGCGGCGGGGCTGGCTGCGCCGGGTATATCGCTGTGTCGCCTTCGACTGCGTATGCAATCACCGTTGGCACTTATGGGGTCGGCGGAGCACTAAGCACGGCTGGAGCTAATGGCGGCGCTACGACCTTAACCGTCGGCTCGACTGTCCTATCAGCGGGCGGCGGTACGGGCGGGCCTATTGGATCGTCCACGGGCGTGACGGCGGCGGGCGGTGTTGCAACGGGTGGAAGCCTTAATATCGCAGGCGGGCGCACGGGCATTTCTGGAGGCTCTTCCGGCACGTTCAGTCAAATTGGCTCCGCAGGCGGCAATCCCGGTTTTGCCTATTTTGGCTCCGGTGGCCCGGTCACATATCACGTCGCCGCAGGCATTAATGGGTCTGGCTATGGCGCTGGCGGATCTGGTGCCACGTATAATGGCGGCGTCGGAGGTGATGGAACGCAGGGTGTCATCCGTGTGTGGGAGTATGCCTGATGAAAGCTGCAATTCTTAATGGGAACAATATTGTCGTTAACCTGATCGTCTGGGATGGAACCTCCGTCGCGCCTACTGGCATGTCCGCAATTGTCCTCCCTGATGAATATTATGTCTCGACCGGGTTCATTTACGACAGCAAAACAGCAGCATTTATCGACCCAACCCCACAGGCGCCTATTGATCCAGCGCTTTAAATTTCGATGAAGGTCCACCTATCAAAGGCCCGCTTCGGCGGGCTTTTTTATTGATCGAGGCGCGCTTTGACCGAACCCGTATGGATGCAAATGGCGAGCTCCTATCTCGGCCTCAAAGAAGGGGCAGGGGCGAGCAATAACGCAAAAGTTGTCGAGCTTTACGCCCTCGCGGGCCATCCTGAAGTCAAACAGGATGCCGTGGCTTGGTGCGCTGCTTTTGTTGGTGCTGTTCTTGCAAAATCCAAACTGGAAACGACCGGGAGCCTTTGGGCTCTTGATTATGCCAAGTGGGGTCAAAAGCTCGACCGGCCCTTCTACGGCTGTGTGGGTGTAAAAAAACGCGATGGTGGTGGTCACGTTGGCTTCGTTATCGGAGCGAACAAGACACAGATCATCCTGCTTGGCGGCAATCAGGGTGATGCGGTTTCCGTCGCAGCGTTCCCGCGCGAGAACTTTGTGGCCTTCCGCTGGCCCTCTGAAATCAAAATTCCAATTGAGCCCGTCCCACTCCCGACAACAGTCGCTGGGGCGCGCTCAAACGTGGCTGAAGCCTAGAAGGAGAATAGCATGAACGGTGATCAGGTTGGCGGCATTGTCCGCGCGGTTATGTCTGCCATTGGGGGCTATTTCGTTGGGAAGGGCCTCATTGATGCGTCTACAATGACGACCATTGCCGGTGCAATTGCAACCCTGTCAGTCGCAGTCTGGTCGGTTGCATCCAAGAAGCCAAGCCCAGCGGCCTAATGGACTGGCTCAAACTGGCCCTTGGTGTCGTTCAGCTTTTGGGATTTGCGGTTTCATACCTCAAAGAACGAAAGCTGATCGATTCCGTGGGGGCTTCCCTTTTGGCTGACGCGTTACGAGGTCAGGCCGATGAAATTTCTAACGCTACTGCGGCCCGTGACAAGGTTCGCACCAATGCTGCTCGCGATCCCGATAGCATCCTGCGGGATAATGACGGCTTCAAGCGGGATTGATGCGCCAATTGATTTAAAGCGTGCCCCATTCTGCTCAGTCGCTAAGCCGATCACCTGGTCGAGCCGAGATACAAAAGAGACTGTAGTTCAGGTCAAAGAACATAACGGCGTTGGAAAGTCCCTTTGCAATTGGGTGGCGGCATGAGCGACGACACCCGCGACAAAGTGATCAGGCTCGAAGCCACTGTTGACCACATGTCGCAGACCATCGACTCAATGCGCGTTCAATTGGACGAGGTTCACGATGTGCTGACGAAAGCCAAGGGCGCAAAATGGGCGATCCTCACAATGGCAGCCATTGGGGGCTTTATCGCAGGAAAGCTTGGTGGTCTTTCCGCTTTGCTCTTCGGGAGATAGCGATTGCAACCCTCGCTCTATCAGACCGTCATTGATGCCGCAGCGGCTCATTCATCATGGAACAAAGCCGCAGATTCAATTGGAATGGGAAGAACACGTTTTCGCCAGCTCATTAAACAAGCGGGCGCATTTCAACAATTTGGTGTTCAATCACCAATTCGCGTTGAACCTATCGTTGAGCCACCTAAACCCCGCGTTTCAGCACGTAGTGACGGCAGCTCCTATCGAATCCTTGCTATTGGCGACGTTCACGACAGTCCAAAGCTGCCCGATAAATCGCGACTGAAATGGATCGCTCGCCATGCAGCGAAAACCCGGCCCGACAAGATTGTCCAAATCGGGGATTTCGGCGATTTCGCATCCTGCTCGATGCATGAGCCTCCGGGTTCAATTGGATATTCGCACAAGCCATCTTTTCGGCAAGACTTAGAGAGCCTGGAGGAGGCCTTAACAGTCATCTTCAAAGAGATCGGGAGTGATATTCCCCTCCTGCTCACTGAGGGTAACCACGAGCACCGAGTGCAGCGGTGGGAAGAAGCCCACCCAGCAGTCGAGGGTGGTTTTTACGAACAGCTGCAAGCGGTCTGGGCTCGGTTCGGCTGGAAAGCAGTCCCATTCGGGGAATGGCTATTTATCGGCGGCGTTGGCTTCACGCACGTCCCGATGAACATTATGGGCCGGGCGTATGGCGGCAAGGCTGCGGAAAACCAGATTGCCAATGATGCCCTCTTCTCCGTTGTCTTTGGGCATACGCACCGCTCAGTGTTTAAGCGCGCCCCGAAGATAGGCCCCTCGCAATCTATCCAGATCCTCAACCTCGGCTCCGCCATGCCTGAAGGCTATGTGGCAAGCTATGCCGGGACAGCAACGACCGGATGGAGCTATGGCATTTTCGAGCTTGAAATCCGGGCTGGACACATCATCCAGCACCACGAAATCCCCCTCTCAAAATTGGAAACGCTCTATGGCGATTAATGCTGTTGTTTCGGAGCTGGTCGAAAAATACGTTTCTCGGTCGGCCCATGTAGGGGATGCCGCGCAACGGATTGCTGCCGACCTAATGGCGGCTGAACTTGAGCTTCAGGCGGCGGAAAAGGAGATTGAGCGGCTCAAGCACAAGATCAGTGCTGGGTTCATCCGCAAAGACGTTTCTCACCACTACGCTCCCGGTTGGACTTTGAAAAAGCCACTGCCTGATGCGGTTGACGACGAGTGGGTGAAGACAGGCCGAAGGGTAGCCTAGCTGGCGGGCTGATTTTATCGCTCATATTAAGTGAATGCAGGGGGAAAGAATGGCTGATGAACCAGAGGATGGCAGCTCGGACGACGGCGTCTCTGTCGAGTTCGGCTCAGAGGTTTATTCGGATTTTGTGGCGGAGCGAGCTGCTGCTTTTGGCCAGCTGGCGCTCAAGCTTGGGCAGGTACAAAATGACGCAGTTGCAGAGCTTGGTCTTGCTATGCTCCGCACAATTATTCGGTCAATCAAAACGCCGCCTGATGCTTCATTGCACGAAGTGATTTGAGGCCTCAAAGTGGGACAGCGCATCAAAAAAACCCCCAAAAATGGAGACCGCGAAAAACGTCCCACTTTGCAATAACTAGCTGTTATTGCTAGATTTAGGCGGCCCCGCAGGGGCCACCAAAATGCTTTAGATTCAGCAACCTTGATCTTGACTTTTGCAAATTATATTGCATAGCAAGATACTTTCGGGCCTAATCCAGACTATATTCACGCAACGCGCGATTGTTGGATGGGCAATGCCGGATGAACTCATTGCGCCGTCGGCGCTCAGCGGGCAGCGGCCGCTTGTCATCGATCTCGACGGCACGCTGCTACGCAGCGACCTCCTCTTTGAGACTTTGTTTGCCTCCTTCGCGGCTGGCTGGCCTTCTGGCCTGCTCAGCGCTGCCTCACGCGGCCGGGCCGCCCTGAAGGCATTTTTTGCAAGCCGCAGCACGCTCGATTACGCCACGCTGCCCTATGACGAGGAGGTGCTGGCGCATGCGCGCCGCGCCAAGGCGGAGGGGCGGCCTGTCTATCTCGCGACCGCCAGCAATGGCGCCCATGCGGAGGCGATTGCCGCTCACCTTGGCCTTTTCGACGGTGTCTTTGCCTCCGATGCCGAGTTCAACCTCAAGGGCGCGCACAAGGCGGCCCGGCTGGTCGAGGCGTTCGGGGCGCGCGGGTTCGATTATATCGGCGACAGCGGGGCCGACCTGCCGGTCTGGGCGCAAGCGGGCAGGGCCTATCATGTGCGCGCGGGGGCTTCCACGCGCGCACGACTGGCCGGGCTTGCTCCAGAGGCCGAGGCCATCGAGACGCCGCCCGTGCCCTTGCGCAAATGGCTCGAGGCCGTGCGCGTGCACCAATATGCAAAGAACCTGCTGCTCTTCGTGCCCATGTTTACAGCGCATAAATTCACGCTGGCGACATTTGGCCCTGTGCTTGCGGGCGTGATCGCCTTCTCGCTTTGCGCATCGAGCGTCTATCTGCTGAACGATCTCGTCGATCTGCAGGCCGACCGCGCCCATCTCACCAAGCGCAATCGCCCGCTTGCCAGCGGCGCAATTCCGATTGCGGCGGCCACGGTGCTGGCCCCTGTGTTGCTGCTGGCGGCAGGCCTTGTTGCAGCCTTTGTCTCGCCGCTGTTTCTGGCCTGCCTTGCGGGCTATTTTGCGATGACGACGGCCTATACGTTCAGCCTCAAGTCAAAGATGATTGCCGATGTCGTGACGCTTGCGCTGCTCTACACGGTGCGCGTGCTGGCTGGCGGCATCGCGGCAGATGTCATTGTGTCGCAATGGTTGCTGGCTTTTTCGATTTTTATCTTCATGTCGCTCGCGCTGATGAAGCGTTATGTCGAACTCGCCAATATTGCCGAGCGCAGCCTGCCCGATCCCAGAAACCGCAATTACAAGGTCTCCGATCTGCCCATCATCGCGGCCCTTGCCGCGGCCAGCGGCATGAACTCGGTCACGATCTTCGCGCTCTATATTTCATCCTCCATGGCTGAGACGGCCTATTCGCGGCCCTGGGCGCTCTGGCTGGCGTGCCCAGTGCTGCTCTATTGGCTCGCGCGCGCGCTGATGATGGCCCATCGCCGGCTGATGGATGACGATCCGGTGGTCTTTGCCTTGCGCGACCGCGTAAGCCGCCGGGCCTTCGTCTGCATCGTCGCGCTGGTTCTCATCGCCATCTGATTCCTCGACATGACCGGAGACTGGACGCCATGCGGCTGATGCTTTTCCTGCCTGTTCTTGGCTCCGTGGTGCTGACAGCGGGCGCGCAGGTGCTGCTGAAAATCGGCGCGTCCGGGCCAGAACTACAGAAGGCGCTGGCCATGGGCGCGTGGCTGGAGGCGCTGACGCGCGCGGCGCTGTCGCTGCCGATCCTGCTCGGGCTCGCCTGTTTTGGCGTGAGCGTTCTGCTGTGGATTTTCGTGCTGACGAAGATCGATGTGTCGGTTGCCTATCCCTTCGTGTCGCTGGGCATCGTCATCACGGTTGTGGCGGGGCATTTCCTGCTTGGAGAAAGCCTCTCGCCGCTGCGTGTGGCGGGCGTCTGCGCCATCGTCATGGGCGTCATTGCCGTGGCCTTGAGCGCATAGGAACGCGGGAATGAAACAGAACGCGATGAAAGGCTCCTCGGGTTTTGTGGCAGCGGCGCTTGTCGGCACACTGGTGTCGATGCTCAACACGGGCGATGTGCCGGGCGCGTGGAATCATCTGTTCCAGCTGCCGTTGCTGGCAGGACTGCCGGATCTGCCGCAATTTGCGCAGGATGCTTTCGTGCAGTCGCTGCGCTTTTATTCGTCAGGCCTGTGGCAGGGGCTTTATGGACTGGCGCCGGGCGAGGGCGCTTTCACGCTGCTTTTCGTGCTCGCCGTGCTCTCGCGCCTGTGCGCCTTTGTCGGCTTTCTCGCCTGCGCTGCCTTGATCGGCGTGCAAAGCCTTGGCCAACGCCTCGTCTTTGTCACCTTGGTCGCCTTTTCGAGCCTACTTGTCGGAGGCTCCTATGCGGGGGCGGGCGGGCTGTTTACCGCCAATTTCACCCATAGCGAAGCCGCCAATGCGAGCATGCTCCTGTGTGTCTGGGCCGCAGCCCAGAGCCGTTTCACGCTCGCGCTTTCCTTTGCGGGCGTGACTTTTTTCCTGAACGCCTTCATGGGTGTGTGGTGCGCCGTGCCGGTGGCTGCCCTTGCACTAGTGCAACTGATGCGCAAGGAAATCGCCTTTCGCAGCCTTGTCCTGCAGGCCATTCCGGGCCTGCTGATCTTTGGCGCATTGGCGAGCGTGGTTGTGAAATCGGTCCTCGCCAATCCGGAGTTTGGCGCGCCCGTCGACTTCGATTATCCGACTTATCTCACGCATTATTATGCCGGGCATTTTCTGGTCGCGTCACATCCCTGGAGCGAACTCGCCAAATTTGGCCTCGTCTCGGCTGTGTCTCTGCTCGCCGCATGGCGATTGAAGCAGCGCGACCCGCGCGCGCTGTTCATCCTTGTCGCGATCTGCGCCTTTCTGCTGCTCTGGCTTGCAGGTGCGCTGCTGCCGCTGGTCACGCGCTCGCCCGTGTTTCTCAATCTGCATCTGCTGCGCGCTGGGGTGGGCGTCCATTTGTTTGGTGGTCTCGCACTGGCTGTGCTCACAACAGTCTGGTTGAGCAGCGCCAGCGTGTCGGAGCGCCTGTTCGGCGCGCCGCTGCTTGTGCTGGGGGGCACGAGCCTGCGGCCGCTGCTTGCACTGGCAGGTCTCGCCTTGCTGCTCGAGCCACGCCTGCAGGCAAAAGATCGCCTGATGTCGGTGCTTGCAAAATATCGCTTCCGGACGCTCGTTCTGGCTGTGACTGTTGGGCTTGTCTGGCCCGCAGTGGTGCTGCGGCATGTGCTGGTCAATCGCGATCTGGAACGCCAGATTGCAGTCTGGCGGGAGATCGGCTTATGGGCGCGCGCGGTCACACCTGCCGAGGCGCTGTTCATGATTCCCGTTTTCAATTTCGTCGATCCGCCACCGGCCGATTTTCCGCTGACGGCATTGGCGCGCGGGCATGAAGTGTTTCGGTTCACAGCTCAGCGCAGGGTCTTTGTGGATTTTGCGGCTGGTGCTGCCGTCATGTGGCAGCCAAGCTATTACCGCCTCTGGCGCGAGCGGATCGGCGAGGTCATGGCGCTGCCGGATTTCGAGTCTCGCATCGCCTATGCGCGCGCGCATGCCATCGATTATCTGGTCGATCGCTGCGCGGGCGCTCAGCGCGAAGTCGTGAAAGTGGAGGATCGCTGCGTTTACAAAATTGCGCCTTAAGCCGATGAGGCTCTGGCTGCTGCAAGCCTGTCCTTGAGCGCGCCGCGGATGATGTCGCGCCGCCATTCGACCGCATGCTGCATGTGATGCAGGACATATCGCCAATAGGGCATTGTTTCGAAAGTGCGCATCTCGATCTGGGCGGTTGGCGAATCCGCGAGTGCCTTGGCGCAGGCCATCAGATTATCCATGGCCCAGAATCCGCGCACCTTCGAGGTCAGGTGCCAGGCGACCTCATGACCAAGAGGATCCCCGCGCTTGGGGATCGTGAGCGCTTCTGGCCAGATTGCGTCCATGCGCTTGGCGAGCACTGCCCACATGGTTTGTTCCGTCCATCCTGGCGCGAGCAGACGGGAGGCAAGCAGATGCTCAAGGCAATCGAGGTCGATCTTGTCTTTGGGCGCATCGATCAGCCCGGCGTTCAGCATTCTTGGCAGCGGGAAGAGATGGCGCGCCTGCGCGTTTCGTGAAAAGGCATAGGCATAAAAGCGGTCGCGCATGAACATGCACTGGTTTGGCCCGGCGGCCCCATACAGGCCTTCGAAGGGCCGGAAGAAAAAGATGTCGCTGTCGCAATAGCGCACGCGCGGTCCGCTCTCGGCAATCGAAATGTCGAGGATCTTGCCCGCGAACACATCCGTCGCGCGGAACGTCCGCAGGGCTGGATAGGCGCGGATGGCGGGCTCGACGAGGTCGTTGGCCTCCTCCCGCCCGATGAACCGGAGGCCCGGCGATATGCGCGCCCGCAACAGATCGCGATGGCGTTCGTTAAGACTGCCATCCTCGTGGATGACGAGTTCGATTGGCGTTTTTGACTGACTGACGAGACTTTGAAGACAGGCAGAGGTGAAATCCAGACCCTTGGCGCCCAGCAGCGTTCTGACCTGCATGCGTATGTCTCCCCGCCGCCCCTGCGGCCAAGATGATAACGCTCTTGTGCGCGCGCGGTTGCAGCCAGTTCAGGCAAGAGAGGGCCATCGACGGAAGTTCTCCTTGTGCGACAGCGTAATCAGAGGCAAGACTGTATGAAACCGCTCGATTTTGCATAACCTTCTGGGCATGCGGATGGAATGATCGGCGCGATAAAACGAACGTGGAGGAGAAAGATGCGGCTTTTGCGCATCGCGTTGGCGGTCATGGCCTCTGCCCTTGGCGGGTTGGCCCATGCCGAAGAGCCCTATTACAAGGGCAAACGCATCACACTCATGATCAATTACGCTGCCGGCGGCCCCACCGATATCGAGGGGCGGCTGTTTGCCAAACATATTGTGAAACATATTGACGGGCTCTCCGGCCTGCTTGTCCAGAACATGGATGGTGCAGGCGGGGTGATCGGCACGAATTATCTGGGCGAGATCGCGCCACGCGACGGCACGGCCATGGGCTATGTCACGGGTGCGACCTGGCGCTATATCAATGAGCGTGCGCAGCGCCGCGTCGATTTCAAGACCTACGAATTTGTGGCCTATCAACCAGGCACCACCGTCTATTTCGCGCGCGCCGATATCAAGCCCGGCCTCAAGAGCGCGGTTGATTTCGGCAAGGCCGAGGGCGTGGTTTCGGGCGGTCTGGGCGCGGATAATGCCAAGGATCTGCTGTTGCGCCTGAGCCTCGATATGCTGGGCCTGAAATATAAATATGTGACCGCCTATCGCGGCAGTCAGGCGGCGCGTCTCGCGCTGCAACAAAACGAAATCAATTATTACGCTGAATCCCCGCCCTCCTATCGCAGCATGATCGAACCCACGATGGTGCGCTCGGGCGAGGTCATCCCGATCTTCTACGATCCGAGCTATGACGGCGAAACCTTCCGCACGCCCCGCCAGATGGAAGGCGTGGACATGATGTCCTTCCCGCAGCTCTACGAGAAGATCAAAGGCTATCCGCCTTACGGGCAATTGTGGGATGTCTATCGCACCATTCTCGCGGTCAATGGCGCGATGCAGCGTCTCATCGTCATGCCGCCCGGCGTGCCGCCGCAGGCCGTTGCAGCCATGACGCAGGCCATTCAGGCGCTGAACAAGGACCCGGAATATGCAGCCGATGGCGAGCGCACTTTGGGCTATGTGCCAGAATTCGTCTCGGGGCCGGGCGTGAATGATCGCGTGCGCCGACAATTGTCGATTTCGCCTGGTACGCGGGAGTTTCTTGAAGCCTATGTCGCCAATGCGCCGCGCTGAGGCGGCTCAGGCGGGATAGCGATACAGCCAGTCGAAGCGCGCCATCACCGCCTGTGGCGGCAAGGCCCGCATGCCAATGTCGCGCACGAGGGCGGCGGGACCGCTCAGGTGATAGATCATGGCCTGGCGTCGTGACGCGGTCTGCACGCGAGCGGCACGCGCTACGCGCTTGCGCTCGTAATCGGCCAGCGCGCGCGTGATGGAGGGCACGCCGGTGGCGCACGGCATGAAGGCCTGCCCGAGCGCGCCCGCATCCTCGATGGCCTGCGCCGCGCCCTGTGCGAAAAACGGCAGCATGGGATGGGCGGCATCGCCCAGCAGCGCAACCGGCCCTGCGCTCCAGCGCTTGAGCGGATCGCAATCGAACAAGGGCCAGCGCCGCCAGTCGCGCACGCACTCAAGCAGGCCGCGCGCCTCCATGTGCCAATCGGCAAAACGCTGCGTGACGACGCGCTCATCCCCGCGTTCGGTCCAGAAGCGTGCCGGGTCAGCGCCCCGCCAGCCATCATCGGTGATGGCGACAATATTGATCAGCGCCCCTTGCCGCAGCGGGTAATGCACGAGATGCGTGCGCGCGCCCAGCCAAAGGCTGGTCTCGTCGGCACGCGCGAAAGCGGGAGCCTCGCTGGCCGGCACAAGCGCGCGCCAGGCGGTGCGGCCAGACCATACAGGCTCGCTGCCAAGGCCGAGGCTCCGGCGGATGCGCGAATGCGCGCCATCCGCGCCAATCAGCACATCGCCGCAGATAGTCCCCGTGTCGCCCGTCGCATGGACGTGGACGCCGTCAGTCTCGCGCGTGAAGGCGGTGATTTCGACGCCGGTGCGCAAGGTGATCATGTCTTGCTCGGCAACGGCCTCCAGCAGGGCGCGTTGCAGGTCAGCCCGATGGACGACGAGGGTCGGCGCGCCCCAGCGCGCGCGGGCGGTTTGGCCAAGCGGCATGAACATCAGGTCGCGCCCGCTCGTCGCACTGCGCACGCGCAGGCGCTCGGGCGCCATTGCCAGCCCCTCAAGGCGTGGCAGGACGCCAAGCTCGCTCAAGATGCCGCTGGCGTTGGGGGAGAGTTGCAAGCCCGCGCCGGCTTCTTCCAGCACGGGGGCCTGTTCGAGCAGCGTGATGCGCGCGCCGGTGCGTGCAAGCGCGAGGGCTGCGGCGAGGCCGCCAATGCCGGCTCCGGCAATCAGAAAATGACGCGCGTCGACCCGATGCGGGTCCAAGGCGCTCAGGCGGCCGCCTGGTCCGTCTTCCATTCGCAGGCCGCCGGGTCGGCATGGCCGTGCAGGGCCGCGTCAAATTTGTAGAGCGTCGAGCAATAGGGGCAGACCGCCTCGCTCTCATGGCCCATATCGATGAAAATATGGGGATGATCGAAGGGCGGCAGCGCGCCAATGCACATGAATTCCTTCGCTCCCACACGAACGACCGGGACACCCGGCTGGTTGTGGAAATGCGGCGTGGAATGTTCAGCCATTGCAGATAATCCCGTCATGGGCAGGGGTCATTCTCGAACGGGCCGCACCATAAGCGAGGCTCGCGGTTTTGGGTAGGCCCAAAAACGGGCCTTCACCGGCGCGGGGGCTTTCCTATATGGTCCCGCGACTGTCTTCACGGGGCGTCCATGCACCATTTTTCCTCGGCCGGCGTCCGCATCGCCTATATCGACCATCCCCCGACCGGGCCTGACCTCGGCGAACCCATTCTGCTCATTCATGGCTTTGCCTCGAACCATGCGGTCAATTGGGTCAATACGCTCTGGGTCAAGACGCTGACTCATGCGGGGCGGCGCGTCATCGCGCTCGACAATCGCGGCCATGGCCAGAGCGAGAAGCTCTATGAGCCGGAGGCCTACCACACCGCGACCATGGCCGAGGACGCGCGCGCGCTCATCGATCATCTCGAGCTCGGGCGCATCGATGTCATGGGTTATTCCATGGGCGCGCGGATCACCGCCTGGCTCGCGCTCCGCCATCCCGGTCATGTGCGCTCCGCCATTCTCGGCGGGCTGGGGCATCATCTCGTCGATGGTCTTGGCCTGCCGCTCGGGATTGCCGACGCGATGGACGCGCCCGCGCTCGAGAGCCTCACGGACCCCATGCAGCGCATGTTCCGCGCCTTTGCCGAACAGACCAAAAGCGACCTGCGGGCGCTTGCCGCCTGCATTCGTGGCTCCCGCCAGACATTGACGCTGGAGGAGGCCGGCGCCATCCACGTGCCCGTGCTGATCGCCATCGGCACGAAGGACGATGTGGCGGGCGATCCGCACCGGGTTGCTGCCATGATTCCGGATGCGCGCGCCCTCGATATTCCCGGCCGCGACCACAATCTGGCGGTGGGTGACAAGGTCTACAAGGAAGGCGTGCTGGCCTTCCTCAAGGAGCGGCCGTAACGGTCAGGCTCGCTCTCTGGCCGCCGTGCGTGGTAGAAGAATGCGCGTGGAGGAGTTTCTTTAAATGGCGCAGGCGCATCCGGCCGAAATGGTCTCGTGGGGGCCCAACGACCCGATCTTCATCCGCATGCGTGCGGAAGCGGACGAGGCTGTCAGCCGTGAACCCGAGCTCGCCGGTTTCATTCTGGGCTCCATCCTCAATCTGGTGAGCATCGAGGATATTGTCGCCCATCGCATTGCCGCGCGCCTCGACCATCCGGCGCTGCCGGGCGATCTCATCCGCCATCATTTCATGCAGGCTGTCGCCGAGGATCCCGCCATCGGCGAGGCCATCCGCGCCGATATTCTGGCGGTTGCCGACCGCGACCCGGCCTGCACGCGGCTGATTGAGGCCGTGCTTTATTTCAAGGGCTTCCACGCGATCCAGACCCATCGCCTTGCTCATTGGATGTGGAGCCGCGGCCGCAAGGATTTCGCGCTCTACCTTCAAAGCCGCTCCTCGGAGGTCTTCCAGACCGACATTCACCCGGCCGCGCGCATCGGCAAGGGCATTTTTCTCGACCATGCGACGGGGCTGGTTGTCGGCTCGACCGCCGAGATCGAGGACGATGTCTCGCTGTTGCAGGATGTGACGCTGGGGGGCACGGGCAAGGAGCGCGGCGACCGCCATCCCAAGATTCGCCGTGGCGTCCTGATCGGCGCGGGCGCGAAAATTCTTGGCAATATCGAAGTCGGTTATTGCGCGCGTGTTGCGGCAGGCTCTGTCGTGCTGGCGGCGGTGCCCCATAACAAGACGGTGGCGGGGGTTCCGGCGCGTGTCGTCGGCGAGGCCGGTTGCGCCGAGCCCGCGCGCGGCATGGACCAGATTCTCGCCGAGAAGTCCGAGAGCTGAGCTGACGCGCGCCTTGCGGCGCACGGGCTTTTCTGGCAAGGCAGCCCCCTTCGGGCCGGTTGGGCCACATGTTTTTGAAACTGAGCGGAGATCGCCTTGGACAAGACCGAATTGCGCAAGCTGCAGGCCTTCCTGCGCCAAACCTTCGGCAATGAGACGATCAAGGTCGTGATGAATCCCCGCAACACGGATGCGGCGGATGTGCATCTTGGCGAGAGCAAGATCGGCGGTATCGAAGTCGATGACGAGGACGGCGACCGTTCCTTTGCCTTCGACATGAAGATCCCGGTTGGACGCGAAGTCTTGCAGGATTATCTGCGCAAGGCGTTCGAGAACGAAAAGCTCAAGATCGTCCCGCGCGGCAAAAAGACCGATTCCGTCGAGCTGAATTGCGGCGAGGATTTCCTCGGCGTGATTTCCGCCGACGATCCCAAGTGCAAGTCCTACACGCTGCAAATGGCGATCCTCGATTTCGACATCGAGGATTTCTGAAGACGTCACCTGGAGGCCGCACATGCCGATCTATGCTCTGGGCGATGTAACGCCCGACCTGCCGCCGCAGGGCCGTTTCTGGGTGGCGCCCGATGCGGTGCTGATTGGCCGCGTGCGGCTTGGTGAGGATGTCGGCATCTGGTTCGGCTCTGTGCTGCGCGGCGATAATGAATGGATCACGATCGGCGCGCGCTCCAACGTCCAGGAAGGCACGATCATGCACACCGATCCCGGCTGCCCGCTGGAGATCGGGGAAGATTGCACCATCGGCCATCGCGCGATCCTGCATGGCTGCATCATCGGCGACAATTCGCTGGTGGGCATGGGCGCGACGATTCTCAATCGCGCCCGCATCGGCAAGAACTGCCTGATTGGCGCCAATGCGCTTGTCACAGAGGGCAAGGAATTTCCGGACAATTCGCTGATTGTCGGCAGCCCGGCCAAGGTCGTGCGCACGCTTGACGAGGCAGCAATTGACGGGCTCAGGCGCTCGGCGGAACGCTATGTCGCCAATTGGCAGCGCTTTGCCCGCGAGCTGAAGCCGGTCGGCTAGAAGTCGATCCGGCCCGTCGGCCAGAGCCGCGTCACTGGGCCGAGAAATTCAATCGCCATGCCGTTTTCAAGATGCCGCACGACGCGTCCCGGCGTCCGGCCGGCCACAAGGCGCGTACCAATCGGCGGTGGGGCTTCGTGGCGTACCGCAAGTCCCGACAGCGAGACGTCAATAATCTGCGCCTCGATTTCCGCGCCGGTTGTCAGGCGCAGCAGCGTGCTCTTGGCCAGGATTTCGGTGCGCTCATTATCGCGATCTTCGTTGAGGCCGAGCGTCGTGCGGTTGGCAATCCAGGTCAAGTGTTCGGCCAGACGCTCGCGCTTGAGCGTCGGCACGCTGAAGGCCATGGCGAAACCATTGGGCAAGGGGCGGGCAATATGGCCTTCAATCCGTCCCATGCGGTCGAGGTAAAGCACGACGCGCTCGCCGACATCCCCGCAGGTAGGCGCAAAAAGCGCGACCCCGCCCGGAGACATATCGCGTGTCTGGCAGGGAAATTCATGCCGGTTGGCAAGCATGTAGCGGCCAAGCAGCGAGAGGGCGACGCGATGGTGCCGACGCCTTTCGTCACCCTGCGCGCGCAGGAGCGGCAGGGCTTCCGACCGCAAGGCGCTCCGATATGGCATGGCTTTCCTTGGCTGTTGCGTGGCCAAGCTTAGGTCTTGCGCGTTAAGGACGACTTACTGGTTGTGCGCTGCCGCAGCGGCATTCTGTGCGATCATGGTCCATGGAAGGACATGGCTTGCGATTTTCGCAGTGACGTTTATTTCGAAAGAGGTGGCCCCGCATAGTGTGCGGCGCAGCCCGGCTTTGAGGACGAGATTTGACCAAATCACAAGAACGCGTCTTCAACGTGCCGGGCGTCATTGTCTGGCTCGTCGCGATCATGGGCGCGCTTCATGTCCTGCGCGTCTATCTGCTGGATGTTGAAACCGATCTCGAGCTCGTCTCGGCGCTGGCTTTCGTGCCCGCGCGCCTGACCGCGCAATTCGATGCGGCAGGGGTTGCCGCAGTCTTGCGCGAGATTGCCCTGCAGGGCGGCCATGCCATCGATTTTGCAACCTTCTTCTTCGGCGATGGCCTGTTTCACGTCTGGACCTTGCTCACCTATGCCTTTCTCCATGCAGACTGGGCGCATATCGGGCTCAACTCGGTCTGGCTTGTGGCCTTTGGCGCGCCGGTTGCGCGGCGCTTCGGCAGCTCGCGTTTCATGGCGTTGTTTGTCGCCACGGCGCTGGCGGGGGCGGCCGCGCATTATGCATTTCATGCCTATGATTGCCTGCCGATCATCGGCGCTTCGGCGGCGGTCTCGGGGGCCATGGGGGCAGCCTTGCGTTTCGTGTTCCAGCCCGGCGCGCCGCTCGGGCTTGCGCTGGCGCTGCGGCCTGACGATGCGCGTGCCTATCACCTGCGCGCGCTGCCTTTGGGACAGGCCTTGCGAGACCGGCGCGTCCTGACCTTCATCATCTTCTGGTTCATCATGAACTTCGGCTTCGGGGTTGCAGCGCAGCCTTTGGGCCTTACCGATTCCGGCATCGCCTGGGAGGCCCATGTCGGGGGCTTTCTGGCCGGGCTTCTGTTCTTTTCCGCCTTCGATCCCAAAACTCCGGATTTGTCGGGCGAAGTTTGGCCCGGAGACGCCGAAAGGCGCATGTGAAACCCGTCATCAAACCCTTGCGGCCAAACGACATCCGGATCATCCTTCGGCATGGCTAAAAGCCGCAGCGGGAGGATCTGGGCATGACGGTCTCGCGCATTCTGACAATGAAGGGCCGTGCGGTTGTGACCGTCGCGCCGGAGCAGACGCTCCATGAGGTCGCGCTTCTTCTCTCGACGAAAGGCATCGGCGCGGTGGTGGTGAGCAGTGGCGTCAGCCAAGTGCTCGGCATTATTTCCGAGCGTGATCTCGTCCATGCCATCGCAGAAAAAGGCGCTGTCGCGCTTGATGATATGGTCGCGCTGCACATGACCGAGCGTGTTGTGACCGCGACCGAGAAGACAACGATCAACAGCCTCATGCAGCACATGACATCGGGCCGTTTCCGCCATGTGCCGGTGGTTGAAGAGGGTTCGCTCGTCGGCCTTGTGTCGATCGGCGACGTGGTCAAGCACAGGCTCGAGGAATTTGAGGCCGAGCAGCGCGCGCTGAAAGATTACATCGCGACGGCGTGAGCCTTACAAAGCCGAGACATCGCCGCCCACGGGCATGAGTTTGATATGTTCGGCAATGTCGGCCAGCGCGCGGCGTGCGGCCTCGCGGCCCATGGCGATGAGTTCATCGGCACGGTGGAAATCGAACAATCCCACTTTGCCAAGTCGCGCTGAAATCATCACGTCGGGCGGATCGCCGGCCAGCCGCGAGCGGGCGATGCGATCTTGCGTAATGTTGAACGCATCCATCATCGCGGCTGCAATGCCGGGCGCGCGCCGCAAGCTCGTGGAGCGCCCGCGCATGCCGGTGTGAAAGCCTGCGGCTTCGGGCGCCTCCGAGGGGCCGCCCGCCTGTGCGCCGATGGATTGCAGCGTGCGGTCGAGCATGATCTGGTCATTGATGACCGTGCCGCGAAACAATGTATCGGAAATGATGTTCACAGCGATGACGAGTTCGGCGCCCAGCGCGCGGCAAACGGTGACAGGTACCGGATTGACGAGCGCGCCATCAAACAGCCAGCGCTCGGCCACGCGCACCGGCTCGAAAATGCCGGGCAGGGCATAGGACGCGCGCAGCGCCTGAACCACTTGGCCGCGCGTTAGCCAGACTTCATGGCCCGAGCCCATTTCGGTTGCAACAGCCGCAAAGCCGGTGGGGAGATCTTCGATCAATCCGTCGCCCAGCGCCTCGTCGAGCAGGTTTTTCAGCTTTGTGCCGCCAATGAGTCCGCTGCCCGAGAAGGACACATCCATCAGCCCGAAAATGCGCCTGCGGCTCAGCGAGCGCGCGAAAGTCTCGAGCGCGTCGAGCTGGCCGCCGACAAAACACCCCCCGACGACGGCGCCGATGGATGTGCCCGCCACGATATCCGGCTTCAATCCTTGCGCTGTCAGTTCGCGCAAGACGCCGATATGCGACCAGCCGCGCGCCGCGCCTGCGCCCAGCGCCAACCCGACAATAGGTCGGCGGTGCGGCGGTTCATCGAAACCCCAGGCAGCGCCGCTGCCCTCCGTCTTGTCGAAAGTCTTGCGCGTGAAGGACAGCATCGTTCGAGGTCTCCTCGAAGACTGAACCCGCAACTTGGGCGCAGTGTTCCATGCTTCTGCATGGGAAGAGGATGCGCGGCGATTATGTCGAGACCCTTAAGATGGGCTCAGTCTTCGCGGAAAACGAGATGGGCGCCGTCGTCGGCTTTCGTCACCTTGCGGTAGAAACAGGTGCGCCGCCCCGTGTGGCAGGCCTTGCCGTCGCCGCCGACCTCGACGACGAGGAGAATGGCGTCCTGGTCGCAATCGGTGCGCATTTCGACAATGGTTTGCGTCTGGCCGGAGGTGTCGCCCTTGCGCCAGAGTTCATTGCGCGAGCGCGACCAGTAATGCGCAATGCCGGTTTCAAGCGACAGCGCCAGCGCTTCCGCATTCATATAGGCGACCATCAGAATGTCGCCCGTGCGATGTTGGGTGGTGACGCAGACGATGAGCCCGTCGCGGTCGAACTTCGGCGCGAGGCGGTCGCCCTCCTCAATGTCCTGTTTGGCGCCGCGCGGGGCGAAGGGGGAGGACGTCATGGGGAGAACCTTTCGCACAAGAAAAACGCGCAAGAAAAACGCGGACGCCAAAACTGACGCCCGCGTGATTTTAAACCAGATAGGCCCGCTTTTGCGAGGCGCTTACTTGAAGCCGCGCAGCAGCGTGTAGAAGCGCACCTGCTCGCTCGGATCGTCGCGGAAGACGCCGGTGAACTGGCTGGTCACGGTAGACGCGCCCTGTTTCTGGATGCCACGGATCGACATGCACATATGCTCGGCCTCGATCATCACGGCGATGCCGCGGGGCTTGAGCACGCTGTCGATCGCGTCGGTGATCTGGGCGGTCATGGTCTCCTGCGTCTGCAGGCGACGTGCGAAGGTCTCGACCACGCGGGCGAGTTTCGAAAGCCCGACCACGCCTTCTGACGGATAATAGGCAATATGTGCCTTGCCGATGAAGGGCACCATGTGGTGCTCGCAATGGGATGCAAAGCTGATATCGCGGACGAGCACCATGTCGTCATAGCCTTCGACTTCCTCGAAGACACGCTCCAGATGGGCGTTGGCATCCTCGCGGTAGCCGGCGAACAATTCCTGATAGGCCTTTACGACGCGCTTGGGCGTGTCGAGCAGGCCTTCGCGGGACGGATCATCACCGGCCCAACGCAACAGGGTGCGGACGGCCTCTTCGGCTTCCTGCCGGGAGGGCACAACTACGGGGCTTACGGCAGGCTTGGGCATGCGAGACTGCAAGGGCTTAACCACGGCATCCATGTGGTGCCTCCAATTAAGAGAAAACAGGACAGAATTTTGTACGGCGACGTTCAGGGCTTGGACCAGTCGAGGCTTTTGCTTTTTATTTATGGCTCGCGGGCGGGTTGTCGCACGTGGCTGACGATCTCTCGTCAGGACGTTCCCCTCCCTATATACAGGAGGTAAGGTTTCCTATCAGGTCACGTCATGCTCAACGATATCTACAATAGGCGTATTTTGGAACTGGCCGGCGAGATTCCGCGCCTCGGGCGGCTGGAGCACCCCGACGCAAGTGCAACAGCCCATTCCAAGCTGTGCGGCTCGACTGTCACGGTCGACCTCTCGGTCCAGGATGGAAAGGTCTCGGATTTCGCGCATGACGTAAAGGCGTGTGCCCTGGGTCAGGCCGCATCCTCGATCATGGCGCAGCATGTCGTGGGCTCCACGCCTGACGAATTGCGGGCGCTGCGTGACGAGGTTCGCCGCATGCTGAAGGAAAATGGCGCCCCGCCTTCGGGCAAATGGGGGGATGTGGCCGTGCTTGAGCCGGTGCGCGACTACAAGGCCCGCCACGCCTCGACCTTGCTGACCTTCGATGCGGTCGTGTCCGCGCTCGACCAGATTGCGGCTTCCTGACGATGAGCGGCGCTGTGCATGGCCTCGCCCGCCTGCCGCGCGTGCTCGCCCATGGCGCGATCCGCACCTATCAACTGACCTTGTCGGCGCTTGTTGGCCGCCATTGCCGGCACATGCCGAGCTGTTCGGAATTCACTGACGAGGCCATCCAGATGCATGGTTTCTGGGCGGGCGGCTGGATGGGGCTGGCCCGCATCTGCCGCTGCAATCCTCTGGGCACAGCCGGTTTTGATCCCGTGCCCGGCGCGCTGCCGGAGCATGCCTCGCCGCTGACACCCTGGCGCTATGGCCAATGGCGCGGCCCGCTGCGCTGCGATGCGATCGACCCCGAGAAGCTCAAGAACGCGCCATGATCGAAATGGCGAGAGCTTGGATGCGCAGGCGCGGCCCCTCCGGCAATTTGCGCATGGCCTCGATATAGAGGCGTCCTGCCTCGCAGAGCCTCGCATCGCTCGGGGGTGTCGTGGGCATCTCGCCATCCAGCAGCGCATTAACTTCATCACGCGAAAGTCCGCGCGCAATCAGCGCTTTGTCCAACAGGTCGAAATCGCGCGCTGATGGCGTTGCGCGCTCGAAGCTGTGCTTGGCGCCATCGGCCGCGGCCTCGATGGCTGCCAGGGCCATGCCTGCGATCAGCTGGCGGTTCTCGGCAGCAAAGCCATAGAAGGTCGCTCCCGTGTCGCCGTAGAGAAAATTAACGCACAGTGCGGGGCTGACTTTGGCAAGCGCATCGAGCATCTGGCCCTGGATGTCGAAGACCTGCATGAGCTTTGCCGAACCCGCGCGCGCTGCCACAAGTCCGCGGCGATGGCGCAGGGAGCGTATTGTCTCGACACTGTAGAAATCAGCGCTTTGCACGCCATTGCGCCGCGCCTGCCGAATGAACTCGTTCATCTGGCGTTCGTAATCGCCGGGAAATTCTTCGCGCATGCGCTCAAAGACGGGCGCATAGGCGCTGGCTTGCGCCAGAGCGCGTTCGATCGCAAGGCGCGTCTCGCCATCCAGAGGCAGCGTAAAATCCTGCGCGTCGCGCGTCTGCGAGGCCTGTGCTGGTGAAGACGGCGGCGCTGCGCGATGATTGCCATCGGTCCACACAAGGAGCGCGCATAGCGTGCCGGCGAGGCCAGTCAGGACCAGCCGGAATTCCTTGGGCCCAATCGGATTTGACACAAAAAGCGCACGCATCTTTTTACATTCGCGCCGTGCCGCGCGAAATTCAAGAGCGCGCCCCGTTGCCGGGGCGCGCAGTTTCAGGCGCCGTTGCCGACGATGGAGACGAGACGTTCGACAACGTCCTTGGGGGCATTGACGATATCGATAACGATCTTCTGCAGGGCCTCTCCGCTGACGGGATTGATTTCGAGACGTTCCGCCTGCGCGGCCGCCAGGAATTCGGGATCTTTCATCGTGGCATCAAACGCAGCGCGTAGCGCCTTCACACGATCTGCCGGAACGTCGGGCGTGGTGAAGATCGGGCGGCCGATGGCGACAGGAGCCGAGAGCAGGCGCAGCGCCGCGCGGTCCTGATCGTTCTTGGCGAGATCCATCAGCAGCGGCACGTCGGGCAGGTCGCGCGCCTTTTGCAGGCCGATCTGGGCCAGAATGTTGAGCTTCTTGTCCGTGATCCAGTCGGGACGGGTGAATTTCCACGTCGCCCAGCTGTTGGAGCCACGGCCCGCGACTTCGTTGCGCTCCATCGCCAGCGTCGCATCATTGCCGCCCGGATAGCCGTTCACGATCTTGAATTTCGTGCCGACCATGGCGTTCATCACCTTGGGATATTGCTCGGAGGTGGTGTTGGCGCCGGTGGCGGCCAGCGCAACCTCCTGCTTCATCGCATCCTCGACAGTCTTGATGCCGGAGGCCTGTGTCGTCACCAGTGTATTGTTGTCGTCAGCCGGATTGCCGATCCAGAAAAACTTCGTGTTGTCGAAGGGGATCGTCTTGTCGCCCAGGGCCTGCTGCAGGGTGAGCGATTGATCGGCGGTCGCCAGAACCGTGCCGTCCTTGGGCGCGATGCGATAGAGATAGCCAGCGACGACACGTCCGCCGCCGCCCGGCATGTTGCGCGGCACGACAGTCGGATTGCCCGGAATATGCTTGCCGATGAAGCGGCCAACGAGACGGGCGAATGTGTCGTAACCGCCGCCCGCAGAATAGCCGATCAGCATTTCGATGGTCTTGCCCTTGTAGAACGTCTCGACCGATTGCTGGGCCTGCGCGCTGCCTGCAGCCAGGACAAGCACGGCCGTTGCGGCCAGAATGGTGCGTTTCATGAATAAACTCCTCGTACGGCGGGGAGGTCGCCGTCTCTGCCGAAGCGCGGCACCTAGTGGTCAAGTGCCTGTGGGTCAAGAGAAATCCGAGTGGCGTTCCTTATGGAGGAACAGCATTTGCGCAATCCTGGGGGCAGACGTACTTTCCCCTGTCGCGCCCCTGCGCTATACCGCGCGGCATTCACCCATCGCTTACGCCGACCCGTATCGGCGAGTGAGCACAAGGAGACGACATGATTTCCGTGACCTTTCCGGACGGCGCGCAGCGTCAGTTCCCCGCCGGCTCCTCCGGCCTCGACATTGCCAAATCCATTTCGCCCTCCCTCGCCAAGCGCACGGTCGCGATGGCTCTGGACGGTATTGTCGTTGATCTCGCCGACGCCATCGACCGCGATGCGAAAATCGACTTCATCAATCGCGAGGATCCGCGCGCGCTCGAACTCATCCGCCACGATTGCGCGCATGTGCTCGCCGAGGCTGTGCAGACGCTGTTTCCCGGCACGCAGGTCACCATCGGCCCGGTGATCGAAAACGGCTTCTATTACGACTTCTTCCGCGCCGAGCCCTTCACGCCGGAAGATTTCGAGGCCATCGAAAAGAAGATGCGCGAGATCATCGCGCGCGACAAAGCCTTCGTGCGTGAAATCTGGACACGCGATCAGGCGATCGCGCATTTCGAAAAATCCGGCGAGGCGTTCAAGGTTGAACTCGTCCAGACGATTCCTGCCGATCAGGATCTGAAAATCTACAAGCAGGGCGATTGGCTCGACCTCTGCCGTGGTCCGCACATGACCTCGACGGGCAAGATTGGCGGGGCCTTCAAGTTGATGAAGGTGGCCGGCGCCTATTGGCGCGGTGACAGCACCAAGCCCATGCTTTCGCGCATCTATGCGACGGCCTTTGCCAAGCAGGAAGATCTCGACGCCTATCTCAAGCAGCTTGAGGAAGCCGAGCGCCGCGACCATCGTCGTCTGGGCCGCGAGATGGATCTCTTCCATTTTCAGGAGGAAGGTCCGGGCACGGTCTTCTGGCATCCCAAGGGCTGGACGCTGTTCCAGACGCTGATCAATTACATGCGCCGCCGCCAGCAGGCGACGGGTTATACGGAAGTCAACACGCCCCAAGTGCTCGACCGCGCCTTGTGGGAGACGTCGGGCCATTGGCAGTCCTATCGCGAGAACATGTTCATCACCCAGACGGAGGATGATCGGGTCTTCGCGCTCAAGCCGATGAATTGCCCCGGCCATGTGCAGATTTTCAAGAACGGCCTGAAATCCTATCGCGACCTGCCGCTCAAGATTGCGGAATTTGGCACGGTGCATCGCTACGAGCCCTCGGGCGCATTGCATGGCATCATGCGCGTGCGCGCCTTCACGCAGGATGATGCGCATATTTTCTGCACCGAAGAGCAGATCATGGCGGAAGCCATGGAGATCAACGATCTCATCATGTCGATCTATGCGGATTTCGGCTTCACCGACATTGTGCTGAAACTCTCGACGCGTCCTGAAAAGCGCGTGGGATCGGATGATGTCTGGGACAAGGCGGAAGCCGCGCTGATGCGCGTGCTGGAGACTGTGGCTCAAAGCGGCATCAAGACCGGCGTCAATCCGGGCGAGGGCGCTTTCTATGGCCCCAAGCTCGAATATACGTTGCGCGACGCCATCGGGCGGGAATGGCAATGCGGCACGACGCAGGTCGATTTCAACCTGCCGTCGCGTTTCGGCGCTTTCTACATCGGGGCCGACAGCGACAAGACCACGCCGGTGATGATCCACCGCGCGATGTTTGGCTCGCTCGAGCGCTTTACCGGCATCTTGATCGAGCATCACGCGGGTCATCTGCCGCTCTGGCTCTCGCCCCAGCAGATCACCGTCTGCACGATCACGCAGGACGCCGATGATTATGCGCGCGACCTCATTGCAGCCGCGCGCAAGCGTGGCCTGCGTGTCGAGGGCGATCTGCGCAACGAGAAGATCACCTACAAGGTGCGCGAACATTCGCTCGCCAAAGTGCCGGTGCTGCTTGTCGTGGGCAAGAAGGAAGCCGCCGAGAAAACGGTCTCCATCCGCCGTCTCGGCTCGCAGGCGCAGACCTCGATGACGATGGACGAGGCGCTGGACGCGCTCTGCGCCGAAGCGGTTGCGCCGGATCTGGCGCGCGCGGGCTAGGCTTCGCGCTGAAGACAATAAAAAGCGCCATCCGAAAGGGTGGCGCTTTTTTCATTTGTGGCTCAGGTTCCGCGAGAACCCGTTTTGGGTTGTATTGACATTTGTATGTACATTTGGAACGGTCCATGCGCTTCGATGGTTTTGACCGGGACGAAGGCAATCTCGCGAAGTGCTGCAAGCATGGGGTGAGCATCGAAGAGATCGAGGACGTCCTTTGCGGAAATCCGGCCGTAAGGCCCGACCCCGAGCATTCCGAACGTGAAATCAGGATTCGCGCCATCGGAAAAAGCCAGACCGGCAGGTGGATCTTTCTCGCTTTTACGTTTCGTGAGCGAGACAACCGCCGTCTGATCCGTCCTGTGAGCGCGAGATACATGCATGCAAAGGAGATCCTGCATTATGAAAGAGCCGAAGCAACTGCCCGTTTTGAAAAGTGATGAGGAAGCGGAAGACTTCGTCGCGAACGCCGATCTGACTGAATATGATCTATCAGGCTTCAAACGCGTGCACTTCGAGCTTCAGCCCAAGACGGAGCGCGTGAACATGCGTCTTCCGAAATCCTTGCTGGACGCCGCGCGGGCAAAAGCGGCGGAGGCGGGTATTCCCTATCAGCGCCTGATCCGCCGCGCGCTCGAAAGGGAGCTGTCTCTCAAGGCGGCTGAATAGCCGCCGTCTTGCTGTGCAGGTTCGGGCAAACGTCACAAGCGCGCTGGCGGCCCATAGAGCCGCCTTTGCGTTGAAGCTGCTTTGTGACCTTAGGCCCCGGGGCCCTGCGTCACATTCTTGACCTGTTGCAGGCAGGCGATGAACTGGTCTCTCGTCTGGACGATGATCTCGCGGCGGTTTTCGGCGCCCAGGCGTTCGGCCTTGTCGGGATCGAAATCGCCAAAATCATGCGCGGCCTTCCAGGCGGCGAAATCGGCGGGTGGCATGGGCGTGGCGGGCGAGCGGCCGCCCAGACTGGTCAGCGGAATGGACGGCTCGATGGCGTCCTTGTAGCGGCGGGCATGATCTTCGTGCTCGAAATGATTGATCCCGACAATCGGAAAGCCTTCGATGTTCCGATAGGTCACGACGGCCCAGAGGCCAGCCTCCTGCGGCTTCTCGTCGTAGAAGAGGACCGTCTGGTGATTGTCCTCCTTGTCCTTGGCAAGGCGTGCGGGAACGAGGCCGAGGATGAACATGCGGTCGTCGAGGAATTGTTCTTGCGTCATGTCCCGTCCCGTCAGAATGCCTTGAAGGTGATGATCGTGCGCGTATCCGCAATGCCCGGGATCACTTGCACTTTCTGCCCGACGAAATGGCCGATGTCGGTGCCCTTGTCGACATAGAACTTCGCCAGAATATCGTAATGCCCCGCGATGGAATAAATCTCGGAGGCGATCTCTGCTTCGGCAAGCGCGCTTGCCACTTCATACGTGCGGCCCAGCGCGCATTTGATCTCGACGAAAAACGTCTGCATGTCCTAGCCTCCCGATCCATTGGCCATGATCTCGATTTCCGTGTCGAGATTGGCTGGAACCTTGAACGTCATTTGATGTGTCTTCCCGTCGCGCCGCGCGATGACGAAATATTCGCCCTCCGCCAGCACGAGGCTCGGAAAGGCGCCGACCATTTCGCGGATCACGTCGCCGCCGGGCGTGAGCACTGTGAAACTGGTGTTGGCGAGCGCTTCAGCGCCCGGCGTATTGACGAGTTTCAGCGTTATGTTGGAGGCGCGGTGGCGCACGGTTGCTTCCGTCAGCTTTCCGGCCTCGATGCGCACTTCCGCATTGATGACGGAATTGGTCGCATTGGCCGGCAGGCCTGCGACTGAGGGCGCGGAGGCGGGCACGTTGGAATCGAGATAGGTCGAGACGATGCGGTAATTGCCCTCGGGCAGGCGCAGCATTTCGCCGGGCTTGACGTTGGGTGCAACCAGCTTTGCTTCCGAGCCCGAACGCTCGGGCACATAGATGGCGATCTTGAGCCGGTTGGGCTGGATCGGCGCATCGACAAGTTGGCCCATTATCTTGAGCGCGCCCGCATTGAGCGGAATGCGCTCCGTCACATTGTTGCTGTTGATGACGACGCGGCGGGTGGCTGCCGCCAGCCCATAGGCCGCATGCACGATATAATCGCCGTCGGGCAGGGTCAGGGAGGGCGCGATCTCATTTGATTCCGCGACGAGCTGGTGCGCGCCTGCAGAATCGACCCGCTCCTGGAAGATGCGCCATTTCACACCACTGACCACCGAGCTCGAACTGCCGCCAAAGGTCGCCGAGAGAAACAGGCGGCCTGTGCCGGGCTCGGGTGCGGTGCCGGACTGGGGCTGCTGGCGGGCAGGGGGCGATTGCGTGGTGCGGCCAGCAGGCGCGGGCGTCGAGCCTTGCTGAGGCGCGCCGGGCGTTGTCTGGGCATGGGCGACGTGCGCCTGCGCGAGCAGGGCGGCAAAGGCAAAGGCAATGGCGCGGGTTGGCAATCTCATGGGGCCCAGTCCTGCCGCAAAGCGGGCCGGGGGTCAACGCGCGCTGGCAAAACCGCTTGCGGCTTGCAGGCGCAGGCGGAACTTGTCAAAAGCGCGCGAAGCCAGCAGTCTGCGACGCCCGCGCCAGCTTGGCTGCCCGCTTTTTTCTCAAGCCGGAACGACATTTGTCATGAATGACACGCTCGATCTTCTTCTCTCGCGCCGCTCGGTCGCGCCCGTGGCGCTGACGGGGCCCGGCCCCGATGCGGCGCAGCTTGAAACGATCCTGCGCATCGCGACGCGCGTGCCCGATCATGGCAAGCTCGCGCCCTGGCGGTTCATTCTTTTCGAGGGTGCTGCGCGCGAACGCGCGGGCGACATCATCGCGCAGGGCTTTGCGCGTCTTGAGCCCGAAGCTGATGCAACGCGGATTGCTGCCGAGCGTCGTCGTCTGACCTTTGCGCCGCTCATCATTGCGGTCATCTCGCGCTGCACCGTGCCGCACAAGATCCCGGTCTGGGAGCAGGAGTTGTCGGCGGGCGCGGTCTGCATGAACATTCTTATCGCGGCGAAAGCGCTGGGCTTTGCGGGCTCGTGGCTCACCAACTGGTTTTCCTACGATCGCGACGTGCTGGCGCAATTTGGCGTCGGCGCGGACGAGAAAGTCGCAGGCTTCATTCATATCGGACACAGTGAGACCACGCCCGAGGACAGGCCTCGGCCGGTCCTTGCCGATCTTGTGTCGCGGTTTTCAACAGGAGAGAGCCTGTGATTTTTTACGAGCCGCATGCACGCGACCGCAACCTGCTGCCCCACGATCCGTTCAAGGCGCTGATCTCGCCGCGCCCGGTCGGCTGGATTTCCACGGTTTCGCCCCAGGGCGAGGTCAATCTCGCGCCTTACTCCTTCTTCAACGCCTTTTCCGGCGCGCCGCCGCTGGTGGGCTTTTCGAGCGAAGGCTTCAAGGACAGCGCCTCCTTCGCGCAGGAGTCGGGCGAATTCGTCTGGAATCTTGCGAGCTACGATCTGCGCTTTGAAATGAATGCGACCTCCGCGCCGCTGCCGCGCGGGGCGAGCGAATTTGAGCATGCGGGGCTGGCAACTGCGCCCAGCAAAATCGTCAAGGCGCCCCGTGTCGCGGCTTCCCCCGCATCGCTCGAATGCAAGGTCACGCAGGTCGTGCGCCTCAACGACATGACGGGTGCACAGACAGACCGCTATCTGGTTCTGGGCCAGGTCGTGGGCGTGCATCTTGACGAGAAATATCTGCGCGATGGCATCATGGACATCACATTGATGAAGCCCATCGCGCGCTGCGGCTATCAGGATTACGCCGTCGTCGACAAGGTCTTTTCCGTCAAGCGCCCGGCGGGCGCTGGCAATCAGTCCGGCGGGGGCTAATTGGCGCGGGCTGCGCGCGCGACCATGCGTTGCGCGCGCGCAAATTGCTGCCTGTCGAACATGCGCCCGTCGATGCTGACATAAGCCGCATCTGGATGGGCAGCAAAAGCGGCCAGAATTGCTTCTGCCCGCACCAGAGTTTCGCCCGCTGGCGTGAAGACCTGATTGATGGTGGCGACCTGTCCCGGATGGATCGCCATTTTCGCGGCAAAGCCATCGGCCTGCGCCCGCTGGCATTCATGGCGCAAGCCGTCGATGTCGCCGAAATCGCCAAAGACCGTATCGATAGCCGGCACGCCTGCGGAGGCGGCGGCAAACAAGGTGAGATGGCGCGCGAGCGCGAAGGGGGCCGACCAGTCGCCGGTTTCGTTGCGGCTGTCCTCGGCTCCAATATCGGCGCAAAGTTCTTCCGCGCTCCAGGCAAGTGCGGTCAGTCGCTGGCTGGCGCGCGCATAGGTCGAGAGCCCGAAAATGGCCGCACCCGATTCCGTTACAAGCGGAATGATCGCAGTTGCCCCGTCGGGTAAATCATTGTCGGCCTCATGCACGGCCAGTTTGGCGGCCAGATGCTGCACATCTATTCCCGAGCGAGATTTCGGCAGGACGATACCCTGCGGGCGCGCGGGCATGATGGCTGCAAGATCGCCATCGATCAGGCCTGTCTCCAGCCCATTCACGCGCACGAAGAGGCGGGGCGCATGGTCGCGTGCCGCTATCTCGGCCAGAAAAGCGGCTGCGGCGATGCGCGCCTCTGGCTTATGCGCGAGGCTGACCATGTCTTCGAGGTCGATGACCAGCCCGTCCACCCCGGCGAGCGCGGCGCGCGCCAGGCGGAGCGGGGCATCTGCTGGAACGAAGAGGAGCGAGCGCATGTCGAAATCCATGGGACAAGTCATGCCATTGCCGGGGCGCGCGTGAAAGCGCTGCTGGAGCATCCCGATCTTTGCGATGCCACGCGGTGCAAAAAGATCACGCCGCGCACCCCCGATTGTGCCCTGCAAGGCGGCCTTATTAAGGCTCTGTTTACCATAGAAGAGCCAGGGTGAAGTCTCCCGGCGGGGCTTTTCCGCCAGCGGATCCTTTTTGAAGACCCGGATTTCTCGACGTGATGATCAGCAGCCAATTTTTCGACTGGGCCCGCGATTCCTCGGCCCCTGCACGCGCCGCCGGCGCGGCGTCTCTCGTCTGCGACTTCTTTCATATGGAGCTGACCTCTGCCGAAGCAGCCGAGGTCGAGGCGATCCTCACGGTTCTGCTCGAAGATCCCTCGCCTTTGGTGCGCGCCGCCCTGGCCGAGGGGCTGGCGAGCGAAGCGCGCGCGCCGCGTCATCTGCTGGTGCGCCTTGCCGCGGATCAGCCCGACATTGCGGCCATCGTGCTTGGCCGTTCGCCGCTGTTTACGGCTTTCGAGCTGATCGAGGCCATCCGCCAGGGCGGGGCGGCTCTGAAACTGGCGATTGCGCGCCGCCCCGGCCTGCCCGCGGAGGTCGCAAGTGTCCTGCTCGATACCGGAGATGGGGACATTCTGCTGGCTCTGGCGACCAACCACGGCGCCTGCCTGTCGGAAAGCATCCTGCTGCGCATGGTAGAAAGTGCCGGAGAAAATCCGCGCCTGCGCGAAGCCCTGATCGTGCGCGACGATTTGAGTGCGCCGGTGCGGGTGCAGCTGGCGCGCGCGGTGGGCGATGCGCTGTCGAGCTTTTTGTCGAGCAAGGGCTGGCTTTCGAGCGAACGCTGCGACCGCGCACTGCGCGAGGCGCGTGAGAAGCTGATTGTCGCGGTCTCAACCACGCCTGTGCTGGAAGAGCGCGGCGCGCCCGCCGCTGCCGCAAGCCTTGTGCGCCACCTGCGCGTGACAGGCCAGCTGACGCCTGCCTTGCTGCTCAGGTCGCTGCTCAGCGGTGACGCTCTTCTTATGGAGGCTGCCTTGGCCGAGCTTGCCGATCTCCCGCGCTCGCGCGCGGCTGCCTTGGCCGGGCGTGCGGAGGGGCCGGGCTTTCGCGCGCTCTATCGCCGCGCCGGACTGCCCGACGCATTGGCCCCCGTTTTCGAAAGCGTGCTCCGCGCCATTGCGGCGGGTGTCCATGGGGGCGCGAAACGGACCGCGCTCAGCCGACCCCTCGTGGTGGTGGCACTGCAAGCTTGCGCCGGGATCGAGGAAAGCGAGCGCGGCAAGATCTTCGCGATGCTGTCGCGCTTTGAGACCGAAGCCGCCCGCGAGGGCGTGCGCGACATGGTGCGTTTGATTGAACAGCCCATACCCTTGGCCGGTAGTCCGCCAAAAGCCGCCTGAAGGCTGCGATTCGCCACTCTTTCGAGCTCCTTTTGAGCCCGCGCAAGCCCTGCGCGGGCTTTTTCCTGCGGCAATTGTCTCAGCTTGGTGCAAGAGCTGGCTAATTATGTTGCAGAAATACAGCAACGCTCGAGCAAACAACGAGAACCTATAGCTAAAACTTTGCGTAACAAATCACGAAACGGAGTGCGAGCTATCGTCCGACTACCGAAACAGGCGGTCCAACACAAAAAAGTGCCGTCGTTTTGGATTCGTGATCAGGGGCTGTCGGCGTGAAACGCCTTCTCTGACCTGCTCTCGAATTCGGGTCTTTCACATTGGAGGTTTCACATGAAGCTCGGTAAGAGCCTTCTCCTCGGCTCGGCAGCGGCTCTCGTCGCGACCGGCGCCTATGCCGCTGATCTGCCCTCGAAGAAGGCGGCTCCCGTTTCCTACGTCAAGGTGTGCGACGCCTACGGCGCGGGCTTCTTCTACATCCCCGGCACCGAGACCTGCATCAAGCTCGGCGGCCGCGTGCGCGCTGACTATTCCATGTCGGCTGCCAAGGACGTCTACAGCGCCACCAGCTCTGCTGGCGTCGGCACGCTGAAGACCTCTGCTGCTTCCGAGAACAAGTTCGGCTCGGAAACCCGCGGTCGCATCGACCTCGACGCCCGCACCGCGACGGCTTACGGCACGGTTCAGGCTGTGACCGCGATCCGCCTCGCCCGCACGACTGGCGTTCTCGCCAACAGCGGCGCCGATGGCGTCGGCACGATCAACTCGTCTTCGGCTGGCACGACCCTCGAAGCTGCCTACATTCGCTTCGCTGGTTTCACCTTCGGTAATGCGAAGGACAACTTCGCCTTCATGCCGTCGATCTTCTACGGCGCCGGTCACTGGCCGTCCTTCGCCAACGGCACCAACATGATCGGCTACACGGCCGTTCTCGGTGGTGGTCTGTCTGGCACGCTCGCGATCCAGGATCCGGCCTACACGGCTCAGAAGCCGATCGATGCCGCGGCTCCCGGCGACCCCTATTACGCCTATCGCAATGCGCCGCAGATCAATGCGCGTCTCGATTGGGATCAGTCATGGGGCACGCTCTCGGCCAAGGCCGCGACGCTCAGCTACAAGCTGGTTGACGGCACCGGCACGCCCTCCACGCCTGCTTTCGACAAGTCGAAGCAGGTCTGGGCAGCTGGCGCTGGCGCCAAGATCAACCTGCCGCAGCTTGCGGCTGGCGATGCTCTGTATCTCGACGGCAACTACGCCGACGGCATGACCGAGTACACGATCAACTGGGGCTCGTTAAAGTCTTCGGACACGTCGCGCAACGTTGGCGGTTACGTCTTCAACCCGCCGTCCGTTGTGACCTACGCGAACAGCGTCGAGACCGTGAAGTCCTGGAACCTTGCTGCCAACTTCCAGCATTGGTTCGCTCCCCAGCACCGCACGTCGTTCCTCGCGACCTACGGCGCGTGGACGGCTCCTGCTTCGGCCAAGACGGCCGTCTGGAACGGCAAGGGCTACTTCGGAAACGGCACCGTCATGAACTTCGGCGCTCAGTACGCCTTCGTTCCGACCGCCAACTTCGAAATCGGCATCGAAGCCCTCTACGCCCGCGTGAAGCAGGACGTTGCTGGCGCCGCCCTCGTCGTCAATGGTCCGCTGACCGTCTTCAAGAAGACCGACAGCAACTGGACCGGCCGCGTTCGCGCAGAGCGCACGTTCTAATCAGATCGAAAGCATCAGCTTTCTGTCGATCACCCCGGGGCGCAAGCTCCGGGGTTTTTCTTTTTGTGATCTTGTGTGAAAAGCTGCGTCCATGTTCAAATTGGCCGACGCCTATTCCTTCCTGCAGATGAATGCGCCGGCCGAGGCCGAGCGGATCTGTCTTGGCGTGCTCAAGCGCGAGCGCCGCAATGTCGACGCCCTGCTGCTGCTGGCCCAGATCTATGGCGGCGCGAACCGGCTGCGAGACTGCATCGAGGTTCTCGCCCGCGCCCATCAGGCGCGCTCAAGCGATGCCGATATTGCCTATAATCTGGGTGTGGCGCTTACCATGTCCGGCCAGCACGGCGAAGCGGTCGCGATCTACCGCACGGTGCTCAGGCTCGATCCCGCCCATATCAATGCGCGGATGAATCTCGCCGCCTGCCTGCTGGCCGATGGCCAGGCGCTGGCGGCGGCCGATGAAATGCGCCCCTTGCGCGCCCGCGCGCCGCAATCGCTCGAGATCCTGCTCAATTTCGCTTCCGCCCTGATCGAGGCCGGCCACTGGGACGAGGCTTTGGCCGCACTTCTGGCCGCCAAAGACTCGGTCGGCCCGCACGCCCAACTCGACGTTCTCATCGGACGCGCGCTCAACGGCCTGCGCCGACATGGCGAGGCTTTGGCCTTTTTCGAGGCTGCGCGCGCGCAAGATCCGGCCTCCGCCTTTGCCGCCAATGGGCTCGGCGTGACCCTGCTCTGGCTCGGGCGCGCGCAGGAGGCAGTGGCTCCGCTCGAAGCAGCCATCGCGCTCGACCCCAATGCGATGCAGGCGCATCATAATTTTGGAAAGATGCTGCATCAGCTCGGCCGTTTCGAGGAGGCGATTGCCAGCTTCGATCAGGCCATGGCGCTCGATCCGACAATTGCCGAACCTGTATTCGAGAAAAGCTTCACGCTTCTGCTGCGCGGCGATTTTGCGCGCGGCTGGCCGCTCTATGAGGCGCGCAAGAGTTTGCGTCTTCAGGCGCTCGGACAAAATGCCAGCCCGATCAAGTCACTGACCGCGCTCGCTGATGCCAAGGGCAAGAAGGTTCTGGTCGATTGGGAGCAGGGGCTCGGCGACACCATCCAGTTTGCCCGCTACGCCAAGGCCCTGGCCGATTTCGGGGCGCTGGTGACGCTCCGCGTCCAGCCCCCGCTTTGCGCATTGTTGTCCACGCTCGATCCCCGCATGGCCGTGACCGCCGAGCAGCCACGGGCGCGCGATTTTGCCTTCCATGTTCAGGCGATGAGCCTGCCGTTCCTGTTTGGCACGCGTGAGGAGACCATCCCCTTTGCCGGCGGCTATCTTGCCCCCGAGCCTGCGCGCGTGGCCCAGTGGCGGGCGCAGATTGGCGAAGCAGGCTTCAAGGTTGCGATTGCCTGGCAGGGCAACCGGCAGGCCAAGATCGATCTTGGCCGCTCGTTCGAACTGTCGCATTTTCAGGCGCTGCTGGGTGCGCGTCCCGACCTGCGGTTGATATCTCTGCAAAAGGGCGAGGGGAGCGAGCAGCTCGAAGCGCTGCCCGCCGGCCTCAAGGTCGAGACCCTGGGTGCTAATTTTGACGCTGGGCCGCAGGCGTTTCTTGATTCTGCCGCTGTGATGGCCTGCGCCGATCTGGTGATCACCTCAGACACCGCGCTCGCGCATCTGGCCGGCGCGCTCGGCAAGCCGGTCTGGGTTGCCCTGCGCCATGTGCCCGATTGGCGCTGGATGATGCACCGCCCCGACAGCCCGTGGTATCAAAGCATGCGCCTGTTTCGCCAGACCAAGCCCGGCGATTGGGATGGCCTATTTGCGCAGATGGGCGCGGCACTCGAAGCCATGCGACTAGGGCTCGTCAGCATTGACGCGTGCTAACGCCCGCCCCCTTGTGGGGAGGGCCGACTCGCCGAAGGCGAGCGGGGCGGGGGTCGCGCGGTCGTCGGGATTTGAATCCCATGCCATGCAGGAGCTTCTCCTCTACCTTTGACAGGGCGGTCCCGATGGGTGACAGACACGCCATGCGATTGCCCCGGAGTTGATGGTCATGCCTCTCAAAACCCCGCTTGTGCCTATTTCCTGGGGCGAGCTGATCGACAAGATCACCATTCTCGAGATCAAGACCGAGCGGCTCAGCTCAGATGCTGCGCGCGCCAATGTGCGCAGGGAGCTGGCCCTGCTGCGCAAGATTGAGACGCCTGCGCTCGCGGGCGCGGCGGTTGCTGGTCTCAAAGAGCAGCTCAAGGCCGTGAATGGCGCGCTCTGGGTGATCGAGGATGACATTCGCGACAAGGAGGCCGCCAAGGCCTTCGATGCCGACTTTATTGCGCTGGCCCGCGCGGTCTACCGCCAGAATGACCAAAGGGCCGCGCTCAAGCGTCAGATCAATGATGCGCTCGGATCCGAGCTGATCGAGGAAAAGGGCTACAAGCCCTATTGAGCCCTACTGGCCTTTTGGCCTGACGCGAGGATGCACGGCCCCGGCGGGCAATCGCCGGGGCCTTTTCTTTTTGAATTCATGGATTTGCCGGGATGGGCCGGACGAAAAGGAGGGCGGCCTTTCAGCCGCCCCCAAGTCGTTGACCGGGTCTTTCACAAACCGGCTCCAGAGGGGAAGGCGCGCCGCGCGCAGGACCGCCCCAAACCTTCAGCTTGGCTAGCCAACAGCTAAGATGTTGCGAAATCACAACATCGCGAAACGAACTCGCTTTTTGCCTTGCTTGCCTGTCGCGAGAATCGAATTTCGTTGCTAAGTTGTCAATATGTGAAACGTACAGTTCACATAGAGACACGTTAAAGCACTCAGGGTCTTAATTTCTTGGAGGTAATTATGAAGCTCGTAAAGAGCCTTTTCCTCGGCTCCGCCGCTGCGCTCGTCGCCGGCGCAGGCGCCCAGGCTGCCGATCTGCCCGCCCGCAAGGCGGCGCCGGTCGAATACGTCAAGGTCTGCGACGCATATGGCGCGGGCTTCTTCTTCATCCCCGGAACGGAAACCTGCATCAAGGTCGGCGGACGTGTCCGTGCGGACTTTGCGGCGTCAGGTCGCCAGTCGATCTATAGCGGCGGCACGATCAACGGCACCACCGGTGCTCTTGTGAACACGCTGAGCCGTGCGACGACCTCCCAGAACGTCTATGGCTGGGAAGCGCGTGGCCGCGTCGATCTCGATGCGCGCACACAGACGCCGTGGGGCACCGTTCAGGCGGTTGCTGCACTTCGTCTCGCCCGCACCACCGGCATTCTGGACAACCAGGGCCCGAACCCAGGTTCGCTCGCAGGCACCAATACGGCTGCGCCCAACGCCAACAATGCATCCTCGACGCTTGAGGCCGCCTATATCCGCTTCGCCGGTTTCACCTTCGGTGCGGCGCGCGATAACTTCTCCTTCATGCCCTCCACCTTCTACGGTTCGGGTCATTGGGCATCGTTTGCCAACGGCGCCAAGCAGATCGCCTATACCGCCATTCTCGGCGGCGGCTTCTCGGCCACGGTCGCGATGCAGGATGCTGCCGACACGACGCTGGGCGGCACGAACACCCAGGGCTTCATCAATCCGATCACCGGTCTCTACGACCCGACCGGCTTGGCTGCGGGCATCTATGCTTTCAACAGCATGCCGCAGTTCAACGGTCGCCTCGACTATGATCAGTCGTGGGGCACGGCCTCGCTCATGGGCGCAGTCGGTCGCGCAGTGGATGTCACCAATACGGGCACCAACACGCTCGGCACGGTTGACCTCAACACCGAAAAGACTGTCTGGGCCATTGGCGCTGGCATGAAGTTCAACCTGCCGATGATTGCGGCCGGCGACGTTCTCTACCTGAACGGCGCTTATGCCAACGGCATGACCGAATACACAGTCAACTGGACCTACTTCAAGGGCTCGGACACGAAGCGCAACACCGGCGGTTTCGTGAACAACACCCCGTCGTGGGTTAACTACCTCGATGCAGCTGGCAATGCGCAGATCCAGACCCTCAAGTCCTGGAACCTCGCCGCCCTCTACACGCACTACTGGACCCCGCAGTGGCGCAACTCCTTCCTCGCGACCGGCGGTCGTGTTGAAGGCACCTCGCTCACCAATGCCGTTACCTTTGGCAATGGCGGCGCCTACGGCGACCAGACGGTCTGGAACATCGGCACCCAGCTCGCCTTCCTGCCTGCCAAGGACTTCGAGATCGGCGTGGACATTCTCTACAACCGCGTCTCGCAGGATGTCCGTCGCACGCTGGTTACGGGCACCTCGGGGGCGTTCTGTAACGGCACGACCGGCGCAGGCTGCGTCACCCGCGAATCGACCGGCAACTGGTCCGGCCGCCTTCGCGTCGAGCGCACCTTCTGATCTGACGCTTTCGCGTCGCACAAACCGGCCCCGGAGCATTGCTCCGGGGCCTTTTTTATGTGCAAAGCGCCTAAATCGCCGCCAGACTGGATAGGGTGGATTTTAGGATTGCGAAATTAGTTTTCTAAAAACTCAAATATTCCCGAATTTTAAATATACACTAAGTATTACTTAGGCGAGCGCGCCTGCTCATATGTTGCACCTTGGCCACAAGTCTTTGCGAAAGGTGAGTTTTACTTGAAAATGGCCATTTCGGGGGAGACGGGGCCCCGTCGATACGGTTAAGGTCTCGTATGCAACCGGGTATTTCCGGACGCAGCCGATTTCTTGTCCGCAGCGAGCGGGGGGAGGGTAGGCAGGCAGGTTTTGCCGATCGGTCTCGATTGCGGGGCGTCGGCTCTACAGGTCTCGGTTTTTTCTGCTTCTGATTTTTTTGAAGTCATTTTTTGGAGGTTTTACATGAAGCTCGCCAAGAGCCTTCTCCTCGGTTCGGCCGCGACCCTCGTCGCCGTCGCCGGCGCTTCCGCAGCCGATCTTCCCTCGAAGAAGGCCGCTCCCGTCAACTACGTGAAGGTGTGCGACGCCTATGGCGCGGGCTTCTTCTACATCCCCGGCACTGATACCTGCATCAAGCTTGGTGGCCGTGTGCGCGCTGACTATTCCATGTCGGGCTCGAAGGCGATCTATTCGGGCATCAGCTCTGATGGCGTGGGCACGCTCAGTACCTCTGCTGCTTCGCAGAACAAGTTCGGCTCGGAAACCCGTGGTCGCATCGACCTCGACGCCCGCACCGCGACGGCTTACGGCACGGTTCAGGCCGTGACCTCGATCCGTCTCGCCCGTACGACTGGCGTCCTCGCCAACTCGGGCCAGGCCAAGGATCCGGCGAACGGCACGTCCCTCGTGACCATCAACTCGTCGGCTCCCGGCTCGACCCTTGAAGCGGCCTATATCCGCTTTGCGGGTTTCACGTTCGGTAATGCGAAGGACAACTTCGCGTTCATGCCGTCGATCTTCTACGGCGCCGGTCACTGGCCGTCGTTTGCCAACGGCACCAATATGATCGGCTATACCGCCGTTCTCGGTGGTGGCCTGTCGGGCACCCTCGCGATCCAGGACCCGGCCTACACCGCCGGCAAGCCGATCGACGCCAATGCCGCCGGCGACCCCTATTATTCCTATCGCAATGTGCCGCAGATCAATGCGCGTATCGATTGGGATCAGTCATGGGGCACGCTCTCGGCCAAGGCCGCGACGCTCAGCTACAAGCTGGTTGACGGTGCCGGCACGCCCGCAACGCCTGCTTACGACAAGACGAAGCAGGTCTGGGCAGCTGGCCTTGGCGCCAAGATCAACCTGCCGATGATCGCGGCTGGCGATGCTCTGTATCTCGACGGCAACTACGCCGACGGCATGACCGAGTACACGATCAACTGGGGCTCGTTCAAGTCTTCGGACACGGCGCGTAACGTTGGCGGTTATGCCTTCAACCCGCCGTCTGTTGTGATGTACACGAACAGCGTCGAGACCGTGAAGTCCTGGAACCTTGCTGCCAACTTCCAGCATTGGTTTGCTCCCCAGCACCGCACGACCTTCCTCGCGACCTATGGCGCGTGGACGGCTCCTACTTCGGCCAAGACGGCCGTCTGGAACGGCAAGGGCTACTTCGGAAACGGCACCGTCTGGAACGTTGGCGCTCAGTACGCTTTCGTCCCGACCGCCAACTTCGAAATCGGCATCGAGGCTCTCTACGCACGCGTCCGCCAGGACGTTGCTGGCGCCGCGATTGCGCCTTCGACTTCTCTGACCGTCTTCAAGAAGACCGACAGCAACTGGACCGGCCGCGTTCGCGCCGAGCGCACGTTCTAATCAGATCGAAAGCATCACGCTTTCTGTCGATCACCCCGGGGCGAAAGCTCCGGGGTTTTTCTTTGTGTATACTCTGTGAAAAGCTGTGCCGCAGGGGTTTCTTGATTCTCCCGCTGTGATGGCCTGTGCCGATCTGGGTCGCCCTGCGCCATGTCGCTCGCAGCCATGCGGTGAGGGCTCGTCATCTACCATGATGAAAGCTGATGGAGAGATTATGTCAGGACAAGATTGTCCTGACGTTGACTGTCGCGCAGCTTCGCGTTGAGCATGACGATCAGCTTGCGCATGACGGCGACGAGCGCGACCATTTTGGGCTTCCCGTTTGCAACGAGCCGCGCGTAGAAGTCGCGCAGCAGCGGGTTGCTTCGCGCCGCCGACATGGCACAGAGATAAAGAGCGCGGCGGACGGCGTCGCGTCCGCCAAAGACGCTTCTTCGCCCCTTCTTCAATCCGCTGTCGCGAGGATGGGGCGCGCAGCCGGCGAGGCTTGCAGCGGCGCGCCTGTCGAGGCTTCCCAGTTCCGACATGAAAGCGAGGAAGGTGCGCGCCGACCGCTGTCCGACGCCTTTGATGCTGGTTGCGATTTCGATCCGGCGCGCGAATTCCGGGGTCGCCGCAAGGGCGTCGATTTCGGCGATTTCCTCTTCCAGAAAGCGCAACGTGCGCGTGACGGACTTGAAGACGCATGGGTCGGCGTCTCGGTAGCGAGGATGATCGACGCGAGTGGCTTCGGCGGCCCGCATGCGCACCAGATCCTCGCGCCGCATGACGAGCTGGTTGAGTTTGGCCTGCTTTTCGGAGGGCGGCGCGTAGGGGCGCAGCTCGGCGTGCCGCTCACGGGCGTAACGGGCGAGGCCGACCGCATCAATGGCGTCGGTCTTGGCGTTGCGGCCGAGCGAGCGCAGGAAGCTTTTGGCGTGGAACGGCATGGCGCGATGCACCGTGGCCCCTTGGGCGATCAGGAAATCGATGAGGGCTTTCTCATATCCGCCAGTCGCCTCGACGACGGCAAACACGTTCTGCCAAGACAATTTCAGCGTCTTCGCCAGACAGCTGAAGCCCTTGGTGTCATTCTGGAAACGTTTGACATCCGGCGTTCCGTCAAGGGCGACGTCGAACCAGAGTTTGCTGACATCGGCGCCGAAAAAGATTAAATTGCTCATTGTCGACCTCCGCTTTGGATTGTGTACGGGCGACCAGGCCCCAGCTACCATTCAAGCGATTACGGGAAGACGGGCGGGAGACCTCGATGACGACGGTCGATGAGACCACATTGCGAACGGCCTCCCGCCCACCTTCATCTTAGCAGATCGCGAACACACAATTGCGAGGAGCGCAGCGACGTGGCAATCCATCTTGCAGCGCCGCCAAGATGGATTGCCACGTCGCCTTCGGCTCCTCGCCATGACGGGTGCCCATCTTCCCGACCACCGTATTTGCCTCTATGAGTCAGCGCATGACCTCTTCAGCCCGCCTTTCACCCGTGCGTTACGAGCGCATTGCTTTTCTCTCGTCCGGCACGCCGGAGGCGGAGATGGCGCTTGGCGAATTGACGGCGGCCTATGGCAATGTTGCGGCCGAGGCGGCTGATGTCATTGTTGCGCTGGGCGGCGACGGGCTCATGTTGCAGGTTCTGCACCGTTTCATGGGCACGAATAAGCCGATTTACGGCATGAATCGTGGGTCTGTCGGCTTTCTCATGAATGAATTCTCCGCCGAAAATCTGCGCGAGCGGCTGTCTGCGGCCGAAGCCTCGATCGTGCATCCGCTCACCATGCGTGCGACCGATGTGAATGGCGAAGTGATGAACGCGCGCGCGATCAATGAGGTCTCGGTGCTGCGCTCATCTTATCAGGCTGCAAAAATGCGCGTGTCGATCGACGGCACGGAGCGCCTGTCGGAGCTTGTCGCCGATGGGTTGCTCGTCGCAACGCCTGCGGGATCGACGGCTTATAATCTCTCGGCAAACGGACCGATTCTGCCGCTCGATGCGCCATTGATGGCGCTGACGCCGATCTCGGCGTTTCGCCCGCGGCGTTGGCGCGGCGCGCTTTTGCCTGACAAGGCGCGCGTGACGATTGAAGTCCTCGAAGCCGATAAAAGACCTGTCGCGGCGGTCGCCGATCACTTTGAAATTCGCAACGTGATGAAAGTCGAAATTGCCATGGATCATGAAACAGGCCTTGTCCTGCTGCATGATCCGGGACATTCGCTCGATGAACGCATCTTGCGCGAACAGTTCGGCTACTGAGCGCGAAGAGAAAAAACGTCTCCCCCCCGTCAGGCTTCGAGTTCCGCCAGCTGTGCGATTTCCGTGATGCGCTTCCAGCTGTCGAGATCCTTGACGACAAATCCGTAGCTCGTGCGCTGGACAAGATCTTTCTCCTCCAGACGCAATAGTTTCCGGCGCAATGTTTCGCGCGGAATTTCCATGAAGTCCGAGAGGGAAACTATGTTCGCCGGTTTGACGAACATCAAATTGCCGGGCGCATGATCGAAGTTCAATCGCCCAAGAGCGATGAAGATCAGCACCTCGTCAAAATCAATCCCATGTCGCCCGCGAAGCGAGCTCAACAGCTTGAACATCTTTGCAGCGTAGCGAGCTAAACTCGCAAGTTCGTTTCTATCACTCACTATTTGCTCTCCGAAATGAGACGAAGGTTAGTGAGGATTTGCAGCAATTTCAACTGGCAAAGCTTCAGTTGGCCATATTGCGCTAAGCTGCCAGCTTCGGTTTTGCTGTAGCGCTGGACTTTTTTAAACCCCAAAAAGGGCGTATTGCACCGTACCCGCGTCTGTGCACACTGTTGCTGTCCTTGACGCAGATCAACAATTCTGTTCGCCAGTCGAACGGGGTGGTACAAGGTCAACCATGTTCGAAAAAACAGCACGAGGCTCACAAATGGCTAGTCCTCGCGAGGCTTTTTCCGTCCCCGCGCTCAGCCTCTGCCCTAATTCGAAGGCGGCGGTTCATTGCGATCAATGCCGGGTCAGAAGCCTCAGCATATGCGGGGCGCTGGAGTCTGGTGAATTGAGCGAGCTCGACAGGCTGTCGCGCCCGCTCTCGCTTGGGGCCCGCGAGACCATGTTCGAGCAGGATGAGCTTGCCGAATCCGTGTTCAACATCACGTCGGGCTCGGCCCGCCTCTATCGATTGCTCCCCGACGGGCGGCGGCAGATCGTCGGTTTCGCCCTGCCAGGCGACTTTCTGGGCCTCGCGCTGACCGAGCGGAACACGTTTTCGGCCGATGCCTTGACGCCGCTGACGGCCTGCCAATTCTCGCGCAACGCCTTTTCCGACTTTCTGGACACCAAGCCCCACCTGCTGCGCAAGCTGCATTCGCTGGCAAGCCATGAGCTCTCGCTGGCTCAGGAGCAGATGGTCATTCTCGGCCGCCGCACGGCGGAGGAGAAGGTGGCAGCCTTCCTGATCGGGCTGCGCAAGCGCTGGGCGCGGCTCTCGACCTCCTCCTCGGTGACGATTCCCTTGCCGATGACCCGTCAGGACATTGGCGATTTTCTGGGTCTCACGGTCGAAACGGTGAGCCGCATGCTTACGCGTCTGGCCCGCGAGAAAGCGATTCTGATCGTTCCGGACGGCGTGCGCCTGCTCGATGTGGCCCGTATCGAGGGCCTCGCAGAAATGTGAAAGCGGTCGCGTTCCCGCTGTCTGCGCGGGGATTTGGGCACTAGGGAAGGCGCAATGGCTTGCGCTGCGTGCATGGGTGCGCCACTTCTTGTCAGAAGCTTCTCCGGTCTGGTCCCCATGAACATCGAACACGACACCCAAACGCTCGCCACGCTTAAATTTGGCGTGGGACAATCTGTGCCACGCGCCGAAGATCCTGCGCTGCTGCGCGGGGAGGGGCACTTTACCGATGATGTCGCCTTCGCGGATCAGCTTTATCTGGCGATGGTGCGCAGTCCCCATGCCCATGGCGTGTTGCGCGGCATAGATGCAGAGGTTGCGCGCGCGATGCCGGGCGTTGTCGCTATCTACACGGGCGCCGATCTGGCCGCCTATGCGCCCCAGACCAGCAAGCTGCCGCTGAAAAATGCCGATGGCTCGCCCATGCGCAAGACGATGCGGCACGCGCTTGCCACCGACAAGGTGCGTTTTGTCGGCGACCCCGTGGCCTGCGTCATTGCACGCAGCGCGGATGAGGCGCGCGAGGCAGCCGAGGCGGTAAGGCTCGATATCGATGTGCTCGATTGCGTGGTGGACTCAGCAGAGGGTGCAAAAGCCTCTGCGCCGCAGCTTTATGATGATATTCCAGATAATGTTGCGCTCGATTATCATTTTGGCGACAGCGCGAAAGTGGAGACCGCCTTTGCGGGTGCGGCGCATGTGACGCGACTTCATCTGGTCAATAATCGCATCGTCGTCAACGCCATGGAAACGCGCGCTTGCGTGGCCGTCTTCGATGCGCAGGATGGACGCTTCACACTTTACGTGCCGACCCAAAGCGTGCTCGGCTCGCGCGCAGGCGCAGCCGAAGTGCTGGGCGTGGATCCGGACAAGGTCCGCATCATCGCGCGCAATGTCGGCGGTTCCTTCGGCATGAAGGGCGGGATCTTTCCCGAATATGTCTGCGCTTTGCATGGCGCGCGCGCACTCGGCCATCCGGTGAAATGGACGGATACGCGCTCGGAGAGTTTTCTCTCCGATCATCACGGCCGCGATCATGAATTCAATGTCGAACTTGCGCTTGATGCGCAGGGACATTTCCTGGCCATCCGCGCCATCGGCACAGCCAATATGGGGGCTTATCTGACGGGCTTCGGGCCGCTCATTCCCGCCTTCAATGTGATGAAACATCTGGTCGGCGCCTATCGCACGCCACTGGTTGAAGTGCGTACCAAATGCGTGCTGACGAATACCGTGCCGATCACCGCCTATCGCGGCGCCGGGCGGCCCGAGGGCAATTATTATCTTGAGCGTCTCGTCGACACGGCCGCGCGCGAGATGAAGATCGATCCGGTGGAGCTGCGCCGTCGCAATCATATTGCGCCCGAGCAGATGCCCTATCAGGCGCCTTCAGGCTCGGTCTATGACAGCGGCGACTTTGCCGCCATTCTCGATGAGGCGCTGGCCGCCGCCGACTATAGCGGCTTTGGCGCGCGCGAGGCCGCCAGCGCGGCGCGCGGCCTGTGGCGGGGCATTGGTATCGGCCAGTTTCTCGAAGTCACAGCGCCCGCCAGCAACGAGCTTGGCGACATCCGTTTCAAGGCCGATGGCACTGTGCTGATTTCAACGGGAACGCATGACCACGGGCAGGGACACTGGACGTCGTTTGCGCAGATCGTCAGCGAGCGCCTGGGACTTCCCTTCGAGGCAATCTCGCTCATGCAGACAGATTCCGATGCGTTGCCGGCGGGCGGCGGTACGGGTGGCTCCAAATCCCTGATGGCCAGCGGCAGCGCCTTTGTGGAGGCGAGCGCGCTCGTGATCGAAAAGGCCCGCGCGGCGGCCGCCCATTTCCTTGAGGCCTCAGCCGCCGATATCGAATTTGTGGAGGGCAGTCTGGCGATTGCAGGCACCGACCGGCGCTTGTCCATATTGGAGATCGCGCAGCGTCTGGCTGCAAGCAGCGCTCTGCCCGAGGGTGTGCCAGCCTCTCTCGATGTGAGCCATGTTCACCAAGCCTCGCCCTCGACCTATCCCAATGGCGTGCATATTGCCGAAGTCGAGATCGATCCGCAGACGGGCGAAGCCGCCGTCGTTGCTTATACGAGCGTCAATGATTTCGGCGTTCTGGTGAACCCGCTCATCGTTGCCGGCCAGGTGCAGGGCGGCGTGGTGCAGGGCATTGGCCAGTGCCTGCTCGAGCGCACGCTCTATAGCGCCGATGGCCAGCTCGCGAGCGGCTCTTTCATGGATTACGCCATGCCGCGCGCCACGGATGCACCGCGCGTGACCTTCATCAGCCACCCCGTGCCCGCGCGCACCAACCCGCTGGGTGTGAAGGGCTGTGGCGAGGCTGGCTGCGCGGGGTCGCTGACCTCGGTGATGAATGCGCTGAGCGATGCGCTCGCCCGCCATGGCGTGCCCCCGGTCGATATGCCGGCAACGCCGTTGCGGCTCTTCGAGGCTCTGCGCGCCGCGCGTCAGCTTGCTACCCCTCTCTTGTGAGCGGGGGCGGAGCCCATCTATAAGGGGGAATATATCCCCCAAGAAAAGATGGAAACGTCATGGCGAGCACGTCGAATATTCCGGTCATTGCACTTGAAGAGCATTATTGGGACGCCGAACTCGTCTCGAAACTGACCGGCGCGGAAGGCACGCGTTCACCCGATCTGCTCGCCCGCCTGCATGACCTTGGCGAATTGCGCATCAAGGAAATGGATGCTGCCGGCATCGACATTCAGGTGCTCTCGCATGGCGCGCCTTCGGGGCAGAAATTGTCGGAGGATATTGCGGTCGATCTCGTGCGCGGCGTGAATGATCGTCTCGCCAAGGCGATCTCGCTGCATCCGACGCGCTTTGCGGGCTTTGCCGCTTTGCCCACGATCCTGCCCGAGGCGGCCGCCGATGAACTCGATCGCTGCGTCAGCGAGCATGGGTTCAAGGGTGCGATGATCCATGGCCTGACCAATGGAATGTGGCTGGACGACAAGCGTTTCTGGCCAATCTTCGCGCGCGCCGAAAAGCTCGGCGTGCCGATCTATCTGCATCCTTCCTTTCCCCATCCCGAGGTGATGAAGGCCTATTACGCCGATTATGCGCAGGAATATCCGCAGGTGATCCGCGCGGCCTGGGGCTATACGGTGGAGGCTGCAACGCAAGCCATCCGCCTCGTGCTCAGCCGCGTGTTCGAGACGCACCCGGGGCTCAACATCGTGCTCGGCCACATGGGCGAGACCTTGCCCTTCCTGCTGTGGCGCATCAACCAGGCCTTGTCGCGCCCGGGGCATGAGGAGATGAGCTTCCGCGAGCAATTCTCGCGTCATTTCTACGTGACGACGAGCGGCAATTTCTCCACCCCCGCGCTGATGTGCACCATGACCGAACTCGGCATGGATCGCATCATGTTCGCCGTCGACTGGCCATTTGTCGCCAACCAGCCAGCGATGGATTGGGTCAATAATCTGCAGATTTCGCGCGAGGACAAGACAAAGCTGCTCAGCGGCAATGCAAAGAAACTGCTGCGTATGTAACAGCAACCAGGCACCGTCATTGCGAGGAGCGCAGCGACGCGGCAATCCATCTTGGCAACATGCGCACTCTGGATTGCTTCGCTTCGCTCGCAATGACGGGTTTGGATCACCCCTGGCGCGCTGCCGCTTCTGCGTCGTGCAGGCCTTTTGAGGCTTCTTCGCGCAGGTCTTGCCAGATTTCTGCGACATAGCGGCCGAAGGCTTCCGAGCCCATCATTTCGGACGAGCGCGGACGTGGCAGGTCGATCTCGATCACGCGTTTGATGCGGCCCGGTCTGAAGGTCATGATGAGCACGCGATCGGAAAGCTGCACGGCTTCCGAAATATTATGCGTGATGAGCAGCGTCGTCTGGCGCAGCTTGTTCTGGATCTGCACCACCTTGTCGCCGAGCAGCAGGCGTGTCTGTTCATCGAGGGCGGCGAAGGGTTCGTCCATCAGCAGGATGCGCGGCTCGAAGGCGAGGGTACGTGCGATGGCAATGCGCTGGCGCATGCCGCCTGACAATTCCGCCGGATAGTGATTTTCAAAGCCCGACAATCCCACGAGATCGAGAAGATCGCGCGCACGCGCAATCCTCTTGTCGCGCGTCAAGCCGGCGGCCTCCAACGGGAAGGCGACATTCTCCAGCGCCGTGCGCCAGGGAAATGTCGATTCCTCCTGAAACACCATGCCGATTTCCGGCTGGCAGCCGCTGACTTTTTTGCCATCGAGCAGAATGTCGCCGTCATATTCAGTGAGCAGTCCACCGACCATGTTCATCAGCGTGGACTTGCCACAGCCCGATGGACCGATGATCGAAATGAACTCGCCCTGCATGATGTCGAGCGACACATCGTCGACTGCTGTGACGCGGCCCTTCCCGGTTTCGAAATGTTTCGACACGCGCGAGATGCGAAGCGCAGGCGAGGGGCTCATTACGAACGCTCGACATGTTTGACGAGCGCGCTCGACATGCCGGAATCATAACCCGGCTCGACGCGCACATCGATGATCACCGTCTCGCCGCGATGGTAAGCCTCGATGGCAATCGGGATGATTTCGTGCAGCTCGGTCACGTCGAACACCGGGCCGATGCCGGTCGCGCCCTGCGAACGCGCCATCATGGCGAGGTCGACATCGGGGCCACCGATGTGCTGGCCGATCCATTTGTTCTCCACCGGCCGGTCGCGCATCTTTGCGACGCGCTCCTGATGCACTTCGTCATTGTAGAACGAGCGGTTGTTGGCGATGAAAACAATCATCGGCACGCCGTAATGCACGGCGCTCCAGACGCCGGTTGCGCCCATCAGGAAATCGCCGTCGCCGAGAATGGCGAGCGGAATGCGGTCGCCGCCCTTCAGCGCCAGCGCCGCGCCGGTGCTTGTGCCGGGGCCCGAGCCGATGCCGCCGCCCCCATCCGTGCCCAGAAAATCGAGCGGATGTTCGACATCCCACATATGCCCCGCCCATGACAGCGGGTGGCGCATGAGGGTGGTCTTGGCGCCAGCGAACCCCTTGCGCACGGCGTTGGCCAGAACCGGCACCGTGAGCGGTGCGCCGGCCTCGCCTTCGGGGAGTTGAACCTGCGCAGGCTTCGTCCAGCCGGGCCACACATCGCCCTTCTTATGCGCACCGAGCGCCTCGTTGAGCGCGACGACAGTGACGTCAGGATCGGCGACAAGATAAAGATCTGCGGGCGGCAGGCCCTGATGGTCCATGCTCCAGCCATTGTGCAGATATTGGTCGAGCGTCACGTTGACGATGGTCGCGGACGGATTTGTGTCGCCATAGGCGCTCTTCAGCGTGCCGGCGAGATCGACCCAGTCCAAGGCGACGATGACGTCCGCCTCGCGCATGAGCTTGCAGGCGGCCTCGCTCGGGAAGGTCGAAGGCGCGGCGGCGTGCAGGGCGTGCGTGGTGGGGAAGGCGCCGGCGATCTTCATGTCGGTCAGCACGAGCGCGCCGAGCTTTTCGGCGAGCGCAATGCGCGCCGCCCAATGATCTTCGTTACGCGACATGCGACCCATCAGCAGCAGCGGGCGCTTGGCTGCGCTCAGGCGCGCGGCAGCGTCTGCAAGCAGCGCGCGCGGCGGATCGGCAGGCGGGGGCGCGAGAAAGCGCGAAATGTCGGGCATTTTTGGCGCTGTCTCGAGCCGCATTTCCTGCAACGCCGCATCAAGGCAGACATAGACTGGCCCGCGCGGCGCGGTCTGCGTGATCTGCCAGGCGCGCAGCAGGCTTTCCATCGCGGCGGGGACGGATGCTGGCTGGTCGTCCCATTTCGTATAGTCGCGGATCAGCGCGCCCTGATCCTTCGCGGTGTGAATCCAGTCGATCCACGGGCGGCGCTTGGCGGCATCGACCGGGCCGGTTGCGCCCAGCAGCAGCAATGGCGCGCGGTCGCACCAGGCGTTGAACACCGCCATGGTGGCGTGCATCAGGCCGACGTTGGAATGGACGATGGCGCAGAGCGGCGCGTCCTTCACCTTCGCCCAGCCATGCGCGATGGCGACAGCGGCTTCCTCATGCAGGCAGAGCAGCATTTGCGGATCGCGATTGCCGAGGCGGTTGACGAGCGAATCATGCAGGCCGCGATAAGACGCGCCGGGGTTCAGGGCGATATAGGGGAGCCCCAGCGCGCGCAGCATGTCGGCTATGGCGTCGCTGCCCCATTGGCCATTGTCCTGCGATGGGACGGGGAGTTCGAGCTTCTTGTCGGCATCGGTCATGAATGCGAAATCCTGTTCAGCGCGGAACGTGCGTGACGCGGCGATTGGTGGGGCCGGGAAGGCGGATCAGCCGCCCGATGAGGCTGTTGCCGAGCGCGGCAGTCGCGAAGATCACGATCAGCAGCGCGAGCATGGTGGGAATGTCGAAGCGTCCATAGGCCTGCATGGCCGCATGGCCGAGGCCCTTGTTGGAGAGTTTGATCTCCGACATCAGGCAGCCAACGGTGGCTATGCCAAAGCCAAGCCGCAGGCCGGTGGCGATTGCTGGCGTCAGCGCGGGCAGATAGATCATCTTCACGCGCTGGGTCAGCGTGAGATTGAGGCTCTGTCCGACGCGCAGATACATCGGGTTGATGTTGCGCACGGCGGCGGCAATCGAGAGCGCCAGCGGGAAGAAGCAGGAAATGGCGCCGAGCGAAATCTTCGAGCCCACGCCAATGCCAAACAGGATGAGCAGGATCGGCAGAAACACGACCTTGGGCGTCGAGGCGAGATATTCAGCTACCGGCTCGAAAACCTGGCCTGCATAGCGGTTCATGCCGATGCCCAGCCCACCCAGCATGCCAAGCGCCGAGCCAATGGCAAAGCCGGTGACGATCTCGAACAAGGTCACGCCGAAATGGCCCCAGAAGACCGGGTCGCCGAGCAGCCGCAGCAAGGCAGCCGTAACGAAGACGGACGAGGGGATCACGCCGCGAAAGAACAGGCCGGATGCGCCAGCGCCCTCCCACAGCGCAATGATGACGACGAGCGCAACGATCCGGTAGATCGTCACACGCGAGAAGCGGGTGCGGGCACGCAGCCCGCTCTTCACCTGGCCGACAGCAACCATGTCTCGAGCTTCTCGGTGAGGTAAAAGAAGGTCGCGCTGCAGAGCACGACGAAGAGAATGGCGGCATACATGCCGGCGATTTCAAAACGGTCGCCCAGTTCCGCGATCATGAGGCCCATGCCGCCAAAGCCGATGAGAAACTCCACGCCAACGACATTGATGAGCGCGAAGACGAGCCCAAGTCGCAGGCCCGTGAAGATCGTGGGCAGGGCCGCCGGAAACAGGATCATCCGCACCTGCTGCCAGCGCGTGAGCGAGAACGTGCGCCCAACATCGATCAGCACGGAGCGGACATGGTCGAGCCCTTCCTTGGTCTTCAGGATCACGGGCGGCATAACCGACACCGCGCCCATGGCGACGATGGTCGCGGCATTGCGCCCAAACAGCACCAGAAACAGCGGAAAGAGCAACACCAGCGGCGCGGCCGCACTGGCCGCAATCCAGTCCGTATAGGCAGCGCCGGCGGTGCGGTTGTGGTGCAGCCACCAGCCAATCGCCATGCCCAGACCAGACCCGATGCCCGCCGCAGCAAACACCTCGCCGAAGGTGCGCAGGAAGCGCGCCGTCAGCTCATTGTCGACATAGAGCAGACCGATGGCCGGAAAGATCTCGCTCGGCGGCGGGGCGATGAAGCGGCTCACCATGCCCGCCGCGGATGCGGCCTCCCACACGCCCAGCAGAACTGCGAAGACAAGCAGTCGCGACAGGAGCGGCGGAGGTCGAATCAGCCAGACGGGCATGCGCGGTGAACTCACTTCGCCTTGGGCGTCAGCATGTCGAAGAGGCCCGCAACCTCGGCTTGCGTCATGGCCTTGGGCACGAATTTGAAATCGAGCGCCTGTTGCAACGAGACGTCGAGGCCACGGATATCGAAGGGTTGCAGCGAATCCTTGGGATAGAACTGATCGCGCGATTCCCTTGCGACCTCAGGTGAGACTTCGGCGGCTTCCGCGAAATAGCTGATGGCCTTGGGGTCGGAATAGGACCAGTCGAGCGCCTTGGCATAGGCCTCCGAGAATTTCACGAGCACGGCGCGCTTGGTCTTGAGGGCCTCGGCATTGGCGAAATTCACCCGCACCGTCGTGTCGCGGATTTCAGGCAGATCGTTGCCGCGCGCGACAATATTCAGGACACCCGATTTCACGTCGGCAATCGCAAAGGGCGGCACGGCCCAGCCGATGTCGATCTGGCCGGACATGACCTGCGTGTAGGTGCCAGGAATGCCGCCTGTCGCGGTCGGCTTGCCCTTCACTTTCGCCAGATCGAGCAGTGAGAGCGCGAGAAGATGGCTGGACGAGCCCGCAGCCGAATAGGCCATGGTCTTGCCCTCGGCATCCTTCAGGCTCTTGATGTTCTTGTCGGCGCGCGCGTACCAGAAAATATCGGGCGAGCCGGTCATGGCTGCGGAGATCACGCGCACGGGCGCGCCCTTGGCATAGGCGCCGATCAGGCCAAGCAGACCTGTCTGCATGGCAATATCCACGCTGCCGGAAATGACAGCCTGCACGGTCGCCGCGCCGCCCTGCGTGTAGCTGATGTCGATATCGAGACCGGCCTGTTTGAAAATGCCGGCCTTCACGCCGTATTCGACGATGCCCGTGTCCCAATTGCCCTTCTGCGGCAAGGCAACCTTGAGTGTTTCGGCGATGGACGCACCGCTGACGAAAGTCGTCAGGGTCGCCGCCAGCAGCATCTGCTTGCGCATATGAAATCCTCCCGGGCGGCAAGCTCTCTGGGGCGCCGCTCGAGACGGATGGGAACACAGGTTTCAGATGGATGCAATCGGCGTTGCGGGCGCGTTCCCCGCCGCCTTGTGGGACGAGGTTATGGGCGGGACGCGCGGTCTGTCGGCGCTTGTTCCCCGCTCGGCTGCGCCGAGTCGGCCCTCCCCACCAGGGGAAGGGAATACAGGTCGCGCACCCCCCAAGAGGAACGGTTTTAGCGGTTGGCCGCCAAAGCCTGCCAGACGCGTCCGGGTGTATAGGGCATGTCGAGTGCCCTCACGCCTGCCTGGCGCAGGGCATCGAGCACGGCATTGGTGAGGGTTGGCACTGCGCCTGTGGTGCCGGCTTCGCCTACGCCCTTCACGCCCAAAGGATTGTTGGGGGAGGGGGAGGAATGGTCAAACAGCCGGAAGGGCACAAGGTCGCCTGCGCGCGGCATGGCGTAATCCATATAGCTGCCGGTCATCAGCTGGCCGCTTTCAACATCATAGACGCATTGCTCGCAGAGCACCTGTCCGAGCCCCTGAACGATGCCGCCATGCACCTGCCCCTCGATCAGGGTGTGATTGAGGGCGACGCCGCAATCATCCACTGCGACATAATCGAGAAGCTGCACCTCCCCGGTCTCGGGGTCGATCTCGACCTCGGCCACATGTGCGCCGCCGGGGAAGGTCATGTGGATCTTGATCTCGCCATTGCAATCGAGCGCGCCCGGATTTTTCCGCGCAAGCTCGTAGAGCGCGACCAAAAGGTCGGTGCCGCGCACGGCATAGGCGCCATTGGCGAATTCAATATCCTCGGCGCTCGCCTCCAGATCACGGGCGGCCAGCTCCTTGCCCTTGCGTACGATATCCTGTGCGGCGTTGAACAAGGCGCTGCCCATCAACATGGTCGAGCGCGAACCGACCGTGCCATCGCCTTGCAGCTTGGGGCCATAGGGATCGCTGGAGCGGTTTTCGATGGTCAGCGGATCTGTGCCGAGCACCCGTCCGACGATTTCAGGATAGGCGGTTTCGTGGCCCTGACCGCTCGGCCCCGAGGTCGTGAAAAGCTGCGGCGTGCCGTTTTCCGTAAACTGGATCGCGGCCTGTTCGGCGGGCGATTTGCCGGCGCCCGAGGGCTCGATGAACATGGTCAACGCAATGCCACGCAGCTTGCCGCGTGCGGCAGACTCCGCACGCCGTGCCTCAAAGCCAGCCCAGTGCGATTCCTTCAGGGCAATGTCGAGCATGCCGGCGGGATCGCCTGAATCATATTCGACACCCACCGGCGTCTTGTGCGGAAAGGCCTCTTTGCCAAGGAGATTTTGGCGGCGCAGCGCGACGCGGTCGCGTCCGGTTGCGCGCGCCGCTTCATCGACAAGACGCTCCAGCAGCAGGCTTACATTCGGGCGGCCTGCGCCGCGATAGGCGGTGGTCGGCGTCGTGGTGGTGAGCACGACCTGATGGCGGCCGAAAATATGGGGAATGCGATAGAAGCCGCTCACATGTGCGCGCGGCGGCATGGTGTTGATGAGCGGGCCGGCCTGCGAAAGATAGCCGCCGCCGTGCACGATCCATTTCACGCTCAGCGCGATGAAATTGCCGTGCTTGTCGAGCGCCAGTTCGCCAAACAGCTTGCCGGCGCGCGCATGGTGGTCGCTGACAAAGGTCTCGGCGCGCGTGCCCGTCCATTTCACCGGGCGGCCCAGCGTTTTGGAGGCCAGCATGATGGCGCAATATTCGGAATAGCCCTCGGTGCGTACACCAAAGCCGCCCCCGACATCCTGCGCATGGATGATGATCTGGTCCGCCGGAATGCCGGTGCCCGAGGACAGGCTGTCGCGCATCAGCGTCATGCCCTGCGTGGGCAGATACATGTCATAGCGCCCGGTTGCGGGATCGTAGGACGCCGTGCAGTTCTTGGGCTCCATCGGGCTGCCGACAATGCGCGGCAGGTCGATGGCAAGGCGCGTGACATGGGCGGCGCTGGCGATGGCGCCTGCCGTGCCCTCTTCATCGCCATAATCGAAATCGAAGGCGAGATTGGTCTCGATCTTGGGATAGAGCAGGGTCGCGTCAGGGGCGAGTGCGGCTTCGAGATCGATCACCGCGGGCAGGTCGCCATAGTCGACGATGATGGCTTCTGCGCCAGCCAGTGCCAGCTCGGCTGTTTCGGCGACCACGATAGCCACTTCCTGGCCGACATAGCGCACACGATCTTCGGCCAGCACCTGACGGCGGGGAGATTTGATCTTCACGCCGCCACGGCCGGGATAAACGGCGAGCGGGGAGGGGGAGCCAAAGCCTGCGGCCTTTGTGTCGGCCCCGGTCAAAATCGCGAGCACGCCCGGCATGGCGCGCGCGGCGCTGGTATCTATGGAGAGAATCTCGGCATGCGCCCTGTCGGCGCGCAAGAAGACGGCATGGGCCGCGCCTTCGATCTGGCGGTCGCCAGCATACAGACCTTGGCCAGTCAGGAGGCGATAGTCTTCGCGCCGGCCCTTGAACAGATGGTCCATTGTAGCTCCAAAACCAATGTTGATTGCCGTAGCGGCAAGTCGCGCATGATGCCTATGGGATAGCAGAGCGCTGCGCCGCAATCTACGGGCAGGCTCGGGGCGACCTGAGCGCGTTTCGCGGCGGCTCGCGTTCAGGGATTGTCCTGCGCCCGTATTGCGGCCATTTTGATCTGCGATTTGTGCAAGTCGTTGTTCATCAACCCGGACTCGCCCGACGCCGGGAATGCCCGAGAGGTTTGGTTGTTCGCTTTTTCCACTATTCGTTTGCATCAGGCGCTGGTAGCGGCTGCGATCCTCATCCCGGCGGCGGCTTTCGTGGCCGCCGCGGTTGAGAACCGTAATGATGTTCGCCGCGAGGGCGAGGGTGTCGTCCTGCGGACAGCCGCGGTGCTGGATGAACATGCGCGCAAGGTTTTCGACACCGTCGATCTCGTTCTGGGGCGGGTCGAAGATCGCGTGCGGAGCCTGCCGGACGGCGAGATCGCGCGGGATGAGACGAGCATCTTTTTGCGCGATCTCAAGGCGCCGCTGCGCCAGGCGGTTTCAATCTGGGTCAGTGACCGGCTTGGCAATCTGCTCGCAGGCAGCCAGAGCTGGGACCACGTCATCGACCTCAAGGATCGCGATTTCTTCAGCGTGCACAAGGTTGGCAGCCGCGACACCTATATCAGCCCCGCCTTTGTCGGGCGCGCGACCAATATTGCCTCTTTTGCCGTAAGCCGGGCGCGGCTCACACCCGAGGGCGTGTTCAACGGCGTTCTTCATGTCGCCTTGAGCCCTGATTATTTCGCGTCGTTCTTCCGCGAAGCCTCCCCCGAGCTCAGTCACACAGCGCTGCTTTTCCGCGAGGATGGCGCAGTATTGGCGCGTGATCCGACGACCGGTCCGGTCACGCAACTGGCTCCGGATTCGCCGTTCATGCGAGCGGTCGCCGCCCAGCGCGATGGTGGCTCGTTTCGTGGTCCCTCGCCCATCGATGGCGTCAGCGGTTTTTATGCCTACCGCCGCGCCGCGCCCTTCAACATTTATGTCGCCTTCGGCCAGAGCGAACAGGCGCTGGTGGACAATTGGTATGACAATCTCAGACTTTATGGCGCAGTGGCGGGGGCTGCCGCACTTTTCCTGCTCGCTCTCTCGCTGCTGGCGCTGCAACGCGTGCGGGCCGCCGAAGAGGCGCTGCGGCTCCTGACCATCCAGAGCGACCAACGGCTTGCCGCCGAACAAAGCCTCTTCCAGTCGCAGAAAATGGAAAGTCTCGGCCAGCTGACCGGCGGCATCGCGCATGACTTCAACAATCTGCTGACCGTCGTGCTCGGCAATCTCAGCATGATGGAAAAGCATATCAAGGGCAACGAGCGCGCCGAACGCTTGCTCGAGCGCTCGATTCTGGGGGCGGAACGCGGGGCAGCCCTGACCCAACGCCTGCTTGCCTTTGCGCGCCGACAGGAACTCGCGCCCAAAAGCGTGGATGTCGCAGCCCTCTTGCATGGCGTCGAGGATATGCTGCGCACAACCTTGGGTGCGAGTATCGAAATTGTCATCGACATTCCGAGGCAAGTGGCGCCTGCACTGGTTGACCCGAACCAGCTCGAACTTGCCATCCTCAATCTCGCCGTGAACGCACGCGACGCCATGCCCTATGGTGGGCGGATGGTTGTGTCGGTGTCCGGCGTGGCCTTGGCGCAGGGCAATGATCTCGGCGTGCCGGCGGGCGATTACATCTGCCTCGCCCTGTCAGATACAGGCTGCGGCATGGATGAGGATACGCGGGCGCGGGCGAGCGAACCCTTCTTCACGACCAAGGACGTCGGCAAGGGCACGGGGCTTGGCCTTTCCATGGTCCATGGGCTTGCGGCGCAATCAGGGGGATGTTTCCGGCTCCAGAGCAAGGTGGGGGAAGGCACGCGCGCCGAAATCTGGTTGCCGCGCAGCGCAAAGAGCGCTCTTGCCAGCACTTGTCCCACCTCCGACGTGACGCCGCCCGCGACGGCGCGCATTCTCCTTGTCGATGACGATGATCTCGTGCGTCAATCGACTGCTGCTTTGCTGGAGGAGCGCGGCTATGAAATCGTGCAGGCGGCAGATGGCAAAACAGCGCTGGAGGTCTTGGCCGCGCATGATTTCGATCTTCTGATTACCGATCTGGTCATGCCGGGGATGAGCGGGGCGATGCTGTCCAGCAAGGCGCTCGAGGCGCGGCCTGACTTGCCGGTGCTCGTGATTTCTGGCCATGCGGAGCGGGCGGGCGACGTGCCGCCCCATTTGCTGCGGCTGGGGAAGCCGTTTTCGGAGGATGATCTTTTTGCCTCCATTGCCCATCTGCTGGTCAGCAGGCACGCCTCCACGGCCGTCTGACGTCCGGCCATGGATTTTTTTGAGCCTGACGTTACTGGAGCTTGTGCTCGACGGGCACTTCCTCGAATTCGCTGGACCGTTCACCCCAGACGATGACTCCGGCGGAGAAGACCACATCGACACGTTCGGGCGTGCCCGGCTGCATGCCGTGATAGCGCGCCAGCACGAGGCCGGCCATGCCATCCAATACACGCCAATTGGCGCGTGCTTTTGAACCAGTCTTGAATTTCACGCGGGCACCTCGATCCATGATCGGTCTCCCCTTTTCTTGCAGCTAAACTCTTCAGTGAGGTTAGCAAAGTGGGAGAACAAGTCGTGCACAAGTGTGTGCCTTTCAGTCCCAAAAGTTCAGCGAACTGCCTGTTTTTGCGGCGGAGCCAACGGGGCAGCGCGGCGTTTGGGAGGGGACACCCACCCATCGTCAGAGGAAAGTCTCATGCGCGCGCTCGTTCTGGTCTTGCCCGCCCTTCTCCTCGCAGCCGGGCCCTGCCTTGCCCAAAATGCGGATGATGTCCGCATCAGCGGTCGAGTCGAGAAATTCGAGCGTGGTCTGATCTCGGTGTCGCCAAGCCAGGGCATCGTCCTCACCATTCGCTTTGACGCCAAGCCCGGCATCAATTCCATGCGTCGCGCCAAGCCTGCGGATCTCAAGGCTGGAATGCAGGTGGCGGTGGAAGCCAAGACCAACCCGACCGGCGGCCTGATGGCCTCCCAGGTCATCATTTACGAACAAGGGGCCGAACGGGCGGCGGGCGCGGCGGCCTCGACCGAGCCCTCGGACGTTGTCGCGCGACTCTCTGCCGTGACCCAGAGCGCCGATGGTGCGCAGCTCACCCTCGCCTATAAGGAAGGAGAGCGAAAAATCGCGCTGGCGAAAGAAAGCGTCGTCTGGATAGCGCGCCCCGCCAGTGCCGAGGATATCAAGCCCGGCGCGCTCATCACCTTGTCCGGAACCAAGCCGGTGGATGGCGAAATCCACGTCATCAAGGCCTCTGTGGGCCCTGCAGGTGGCGATAATCCGCCGCTGTGAGATCAGCCCACCTTTGCCGCGCCAAAGCGGCTCCAGAGGGCATAGGCAAGCCTGCCAGCGGCGATGCCGAGCCATGCGCCGAGGCTTGAAAAAAAGAAGCCGCCGAATTCGCCGCTGCGGCCCGGAACCTCGAGCTGGGCCACTTCCAGCGCACCGCTGAGCAGGGTGAGGGCAAGTCCCCACAGGAGCGGCCCGCGTCGGGATGCGCCCAGCGCGCAGAAAAACCCTGTGCCCGCATAGGCCATGAAATGTTCAAAATGACCGGAGGCTCCCGTGTGCGGGCGCATCGTGCCCGGCACGAGCGAGAGCCAGACAATGAGTGCGATGCAAAGCCAGGCCAAAGCGCGGGCAAGTGTTTCTATTTTCATGGATGGGAGCCTATCGTGCAGCCGCGACTGCCGCCAGCAGGCTGCGGCCTCGCGCCATGCCGGCGGCAGCGCACTGGCCCGCCGCCCGCAAAAGACCATTATTCATCGCCGCTGTCGCGTGGCCGCGCGCACATACGCCCGCTATCCACATCTATTGCACAAAAAGCTTCAGCATCAGTGCTCATTTGCAACAGTTCAGTTTTAGCTAACCCGCAAGCTTGTGCTTAGGAATCGATAAATTTATAATTAAGTCTAAGTATTTTTCTATTTTGCAGTAAGTTACTAAAACATTAGCTGGTAATTAAACCTGCGAAGCGCAAGTGGCGCCGCAGGGGCGTCTCGCCCGAGGGAACGTCTCCTATGAGCAAAAGCGCAGACAGGCCTGTTCGACATGTGCGGCTCGTGACCCGCGCGGGCGTTCATGTCACGCCCTCCGAGCTGCGCGCGCACCCGCGCTACCGGACATTTCTGGCGGCCAAGATCCGTGTCAAGGATGGGCCAGACATCTTGTGCGTTGTGCGCGACATGTCGAAATCGGGCGCGCGGCTTGTTATCGATCCTGCCGCGCAGGTGCCATGCGACATCGAATTGCATGTACTGACCCGCAGCGAGGTGTTTCAGGGTCAGGTGGTCTGGCGCGAGCGCGATCTGGTCGGCATGAAATTCACCGCCTGGTCGCGCCTTTAAGCGCTCCTCATTTCGCATAGGCTGCAAAGAATTCGTCGAGTTGCGCCTTGCTCAGGGGTGCACTCAGGAATTTCGCTGCGCCCGCAGCGACTGCGACGAAACTCTTCTTGCCGCTCAAGACGGGTCATGCTGAGGGTGCGAGCTGCTCCTTCTGGCTGAAATCCGGCGGCAATGGCGTGTGGTCTATACGATTGCCGAACTCGGCTCGATCGATCGCGAATGCGAAGAATGCAGCTTCAGCGAATACAAGAATCCAGACAAAGAGCGAGCCGGAAGCCTTGGCCGAGACAATCGGCATTTGTGGATCGAGATGTGAGCCCATGCAATGCCGGGCGCGGGCTTTGAAAAGACTGGTGCCGGTTGAAGGAATCGAACCCTCGACCTACTGATTACAAATCAGTTGCTCTACCAACTGAGCTAAACCGGCTTTGCGGCGTGCCGCTGGGAAATGAGCTACCAGCCTCTGCGCGCTCTGGCAACACCTCGTGTTCGATTGACCGGCCCTGCGAAACAAAAAAGGCCCCGCTTGCGCGGGGCCTTTTCCGTTTGCCGTATCAGGCGTCTCAATCGCCCGCGTAGATGTCGCGGTTCTTGGTCTCCGGCATGAAGATCAGGCCGATGACAAAGGTGCCAAGCGCCACCACGATGGGGTACCAGAGGCCTGCGAAAATATCGCCGGTTGCCGCCACAATGGCGAAGGCGGTCGGGGGCAGGAAGCCGCCAAACCAGCCGTTGCCGATGTGATAGGGCAGCGACATGCCGGTATAGCGGATGCGCGTCGGGAAGAGTTCGACGAGCAAGGCTGCAATCGGGCCGTAGACCATGGTGACGTAGAGCACCAGGACGAAGAGCAGGCCGATCATGAGCTGCGAGCGGCTATCGCTGAGGAGGCCGCCGATCGTCGGCTGCTTCAGGATGGAAGCATCGCCAACTGACGGATAACCCGCCTCAACCGTCGCAGCCACAATGGCCTTGGCGAAGCCTGCCTGGTTATCGAAGGCGACTTCCTTGGCGCCGACCATGACCTTGGTCGCCGAGCCAGCAGCGCCGGCCGAGAAGTCATATTTGATCGAGGTCTGAGCCATGACACGGCGAGAGACGTCGCAAGCCGCCGTGAAGGTGCGAACACCCACGGGGTCGAACACGTTTCCGCAGGTCGCGGGATCGGCGATCAGTGTGACCTTGACCTTCTCATGCGCGGAGATGAGCTTCGGATTTCCGACTTCAGCGATCTTGCCGAAGATCGGGAAATAGGTCAGCGCCGCAATCAGACAGCCGGCAAGCAGGATGGGCTTGCGGCCGATCTTGTCTGAGAGCGATCCGAAGAGGATGAAGAAGGGCGTGCCCAGAAGCAGCGAGAAGGTGATCAGAAGATTGGCGGTGGTGCCGTCGATCTTCAGCGTCTGCGTGAGGAAGAAGAGAGCGTAGAACTGCCCGGTGTACCAGACAACGGCCTGGCCGGCGGTGCCGCCCAGCAGCGCGATGATGGCAATCTTCAGATTGTCCCAGCGGCCAAAGGCTTCACCGATCGGCGCCTTCGACAGAGTGCCTTCTTCTTTCATTTTCTGGAAGGCCGGCGATTCATTGAGCTGGAGACGAATCCAGATCGAGACGCCAAGCAGCACGATCGAGACGAGGAAGGGAATGCGCCAGCCCCAGGCGGCAAAGTCTTCCGGCGAGATGCTGAGGCGCAGCGTCAGAATGACGAGCAGCGAGGTGAACAGGCCAACGGTTGCGGTTGTCTGGATCCACGATGTGTAGAAACCACGACGACCATTGGGGGAATGTTCGGCGACATAGGTGGCCGCGCCACCATATTCACCACCCAGTGCCAGACCCTGAACGAGGCGGCAGGCGATAAAGCCGATTGGCGCCAGCATTCCGATGGTTGCGGTGCTCGGCAGCAGGCCGACCACGAAGGTGGCAAGACCCATCAACGTCATCGTGACGAGGAAGGTATATTTGCGACCGATGAGATCGCCGAGGCGACCGAAAACCAGCGCACCGAAGGGACGCACGGCAAAGCCCGCAGCAAAGCCCATCAGCGTGAAGATGAAATTGGCGGTCGGATCGGTGCCCGGCCCGAAGTTCGCCGAAATATTGGCAGCGAGCGAGCCCGCGAGATAAAAATCGTACCATTCGAAAACGGTGCCGAGCGAGGAAGCCAGAATGACTTTCCGCTCTTCCGCGCTCATGGGCCGTGCGGCCTCATGGGGTGCGGTCGCTGTTGCGATACTCATGGTTGAACCCTCGGGTTTCCTGGGTGGGCTTAAGGCGTGCGGTTGATCCGCGATCGCCCTCGGTGAATTGTGTCCCGCCAAAATAGGCGAGATCTGCTTCGCCCTTGTCGGACGGCCGACCCAGCTATGTTCTGCAAGGCAGGCAAGTGGAACGTATTAAAAGGTATAAGAGCGCCGCGCTGGGCGTCTGAACATGACGCCAATGGTCCGGTCACAGCCGTTTTTGCTGCATTGCAATATAGGTGTGCGCCCTATTGTTTCCGGGCCTTTGTGGCGGAACTGTCCGTTTTGCAGGATGCTTATCTCGCAAGTGCGAGATGCCGCGGTTGGCAGGGCAAGCTCGGGCGCTTCTACATGAAACCTTCGTCTAGCATGCGATCTGCGGCGCTGCTCGACTGTCGTCTGCCACTTTTCATGGCGTCTGCGGGCACGCAGCCGCGCGGGCCGGCCTCGTCACAGAATCACCTGTCAGGCGGCGCAGTGCCGGACCCGCGTCATTCACGCGAGCCCGGATCGTGGCGATTATTGAAGCTTCATCCGCGCAATGGTGAGCGCCACCGCGCAGGCATTCGAGACGTTGAGGCTCTTGATCGGGCCCGGCATATCGATTCGCGCCAGCACGTCGCAATTTTCGCGCGAGAGACGGCGCAGGCCCTTGCCTTCAGCGCCCAACACCAGAGCCAATGGACGCGAGAGCGTCTCCTGCTCGAGTGAATTGGGGCCCTCGGAATCGAGACCCACGCGCTGGTAGCCAAGGTCGCCGAGCTTTTCGAGCGCACGGGCGAGATTGGTGACGATCACCATCGGCACATGTTCAAGCGCGCCGGAGGCGGCCTTGGCGAGCACGCCGGTGAGCGCCGGCGAATGGCGCTCGGTGGTCACGATTCCATCGAGCCCGAAGGCTGCGGCCGTGCGCAGGATCGCGCCGACATTATGCGGGTCGGTGACCTGGTCGAGCACGAGGATGAATCCCTTCGCGGGCAGATCCTCGATGCCGATATCTTCAAGATGGCGGGCTTCCATCAGCACGCCCTGATGCACCGAATCGCGGGGCAGGCGGGCATCGATGGCGTCGCTCGTCACGATTTCGGGCGTGATGTTGCGGGCCGCGATTTCCTTGGCGAGGCGTTCAGCCGAGGCTTCGGTCGCCACAAGGCGGAGAATCGTCCGCCGCTCGGACCGCAGCGCTTCGCGCACGGCATGATAGCCGTAGATCAGCGCAACATCGGGATTTCCCTGGGCGCGCGGCGAGCCGCCCTGGCCACGGTTGGGCGGGCCCCGGCGCTTGCCCTCGGGCACGCTGCGCACGCCCTTGGCTTCGGAGGGCGCGGTGCGTGCGCCCTTGGCGAGCCAATGGGGCTCGTCGCGCACGACACGGGCTTCGGGATCGCGCGGGTTTCTGGCGCGGGTGTCTGTCGGATTGAAAGGTCGCTTCTTGGTCATGCGCCCTGTTTGTCACGCGCTTGGGCGCGAGGCAAACGGCATTCTCGGCGGCAAGCGCAACATGAGCGAAGAAATCGGGAAGGGCGGTGGTGGGGGAAGCAGGACTCGAACCTGCGAAGGCGTAGCCAGCGGATTTACAGTCCGCCCCCTTTGCCGCTCGGGACATTCCCCCCCGACGAAAAAGCTCCCTGTCACCAAGGAGCCGGTCCGTGAGACGCGCTTATGGTGACAGCGCCGCTTCCTGTCAACCCAAAAAGCCCGGTCCCGCGCGCAAGGGGTGAGCTGCCCTGACAGAATGCCTCTGCGTGCGGGCTGTTTTCTCGCCGCTGCCCAAGGTGGCCAAGCCTTAAACCAACAGGTGAGGCAAAGTCTGTTTCGAGGGCATTGCCAATCTCGGCCGGGCAGGGCATATGTCTGCCCAGATGCGGGTGTAGCTCAATGGTAGAGCAGCAGCCTTCCAAGCTGAATACCAGGGTTCGATTCCCTGTACCCGCTCCAACTTCTCCCTACATATTAGCAAGGCTCATGTCCCGCAGTGCGGGTCAGGAAGACCCATGTCCCGCAGCGGTGGCAGTGCGGGTCCGTTCGCCGCAGATATAGCCGGCCGCCCTCTCTGGGCCTTCTCAGCTCAAATAAGTGTTGCCGCTCTGCGCGCGAGCAGGCGGCTGCCTTCATTTCGCACTTGCGATTTCCCCAAATCCCGCCTATTTCCCGCGCGCATTCTCACACGACCGTCTGGCCCTTGGCCGGCGGCCTCAACCATCTGGATGAAGCATGGCCAAGGAAAAATTCGCGCGTACTAAGCCGCACTGCAACATCGGCACGATTGGTCACGTTGACCATGGCAAGACCTCTCTGACGGCTGCGATCACCAAGATTCTTGCTGAATCTGGTGGCGCGACGTTCACGGCCTACGATCAGATCGACAAGGCTCCGGAAGAGAAGGCTCGTGGCATCACGATCTCGACGGCGCATGTCGAATACGAGACGAAGAACCGCCATTACGCCCACGTCGATTGCCCCGGCCACGCCGATTATGTGAAGAACATGATCACCGGCGCCGCGCAGATGGACGGCGGCATTCTCGTTGTGTCGGCCGCTGACGGCCCGATGCCCCAGACCCGTGAGCACATCCTGCTCGCCCGCCAGGTCGGCGTGCCGGCTCTGGTGGTGTTCCTGAACAAGGTCGACATGGTCGACGATCCGGAACTGCTCGAGCTGGTTGAGCTTGAGGTGCGCGAGCTTCTCTCGAAGTACGAATTCCCGGGCGACGATATTCCGATCACCAAGGGTTCGGCTCTCTGCGCGCTGGAAGATCGTAGCCCCGAGATCGGTCGCGACGCGATCCTGAAGCTGATGGAAACGGTTGATTCCTACATTCCGCAGCCCGAGCGCCCGATTGACCAGCCCTTCCTGATGCCGGTTGAAGACGTGTTCTCGATCTCGGGTCGCGGCACGGTCGTCACCGGCCGCGTCGAGCGCGGCATTGTGAAGGTCGGCGAGGAAATCGAAGTCGTTGGCCTCAAGGACACCATCAAGACGACGGTTACCGGCGTCGAAATGTTCCGCAAGCTGCTCGACCAGGGTCAGGCCGGCGACAACGTCGGTTGCCTTCTGCGCGGCACGAAGCGTGAAGACGTCGAGCGTGGGCAGGTTCTCTGCAAGCCGGGTTCGGTGAAGCCGCACACGAAGTTCAAGGCTGAGGCCTATATCCTCACCAAGGACGAAGGTGGCCGTCATACGCCGTTCTTCACCAACTACCGTCCGCAGTTCTACTTCCGCACGACGGACGTGACGGGCATCGTGTCCCTGCCGGAAGGCACGGAAATGGTGATGCCGGGCGACAATGTGGCGATGGAAGTCGCGCTGATCTCGCCGATCGCGATGGAAGAGAAGCTCCGCTTCGCCATCCGTGAAGGCGGCCGTACGGTCGGCGCCGGCGTCGTTGCTTCGATCATCGAGT
>CANBNG010000019.1 GCA_947370975.1 Beijerinckiaceae bacterium | reverse complement strand
AGTTGTGCGGCCGCTCGATGGCCTGTGCGACATGATCCGCGCGGTGGATCTTATTCCGGGTGCGTCAGAATATGCTTATGGCGTGCAGGCTTTCGTGCAAAACAGTAGCGGTGTCACGACATCTGAAAACCGGCATCAGCTATTTGGCGCAAGCGACTGGAGCGCATCGCTCGATGCCTTGCAGGCGCTGTGTCCAAATTTGAAACATGTGGCACTTGTGGCATCCTGGTTCGGCGACGATATGCGTGCCGGTCATTGCACCATCGCGCCGCGCGTGGAATCCCGGCAGAAATCGATCTCGGGCGCCGCTTGGGCAAGCGCCGGGCTGACGCGCGCGACCGCGCCGCTCGTGAGCCAGATCGAGGGACGACCCGCTTATGGCGGAACACCGTCAGACGATATTTTGCGTGCCGCCATTCGCGATTTGCGCGCACGTGGGCTCAAGGTGCTTTTCTATCCTTTCGTGATGATGGATGTGCCCTTCGGCAATCGGCTGCCAGATCCTGCGAGCGGTGAGATGTGGCAGAAGGCCTATGGCTGGCGCGGCGAGATCGTGCCCGCAGCGGCGGACGGCACTGCGGGCGTTGGTCAGGAGATTGCGCATTTTTTCGCAAGCTACCGCGCGTTCATTTTCCATTATGCGCGCCTTTGTGGTGAGGCTGGCGGTGTAGAGTCTTTTCTGCTCGGCTCGGAATTGTGCGGGCTGACACATGCGTCCGATCCCCAGGGAGATTTTCCTGCCGTGCAGGCGCTTGCCGATCTGGCGGTCGCGGTGAAAGCCGTGCTTGGCGCTGCAACGAAAGTCTCTTACGCCGCTGACTGGACGGAATATGGCGCGCTCGTGCGCGACAATGGCGCGTCTGTGCGTTTTCCCCTCGATCGTCTCTGGGCGTCTCCGGCTATCGATTTTATCGGTATCGATGCATATTTTCCGCTGTCGGATTGGCGCGCGACGCCGGGCCATTGCGACGACTCTGTGGCGCGCTCAATTTATGATCGCGATTATCTCTCCTCACGTGTTGCGGGTGGCGAAGGCTTCGATTTTTATTATGCGGATGAGGCCGCGCGGCTCGCCCAGCAACGCAGCCCCATTACGGATGGGGCTTGTGGCAAGCCGTGGGTGTTTCGCGCTAAGGATCTGGTGAATTGGTGGTCGCAGCGCCATTTCGAGCGCACGCAGGGTATCGAGGCGCTGGCGCCTACAGCCTGGGTTGGGTGTTCAAAGCCGATCTGGTTTATCGAAACGGGTTGTCCGGCCATCGATCTTGGCGCGAATGCGCCAAATGTCTTTCCCGATGCGCGGAAAGAGACCTCAGAACTGCCGCCCTTTTCGAGCGGCGCGCGCGATGATCTCATGCAGATCCGCGCGCTGGAGGCCTTTATTGCGCATTTCAATGAACCGGCCGCAAATCCGCGGTCGCCGCTTTATGGCGGGGCGATGGTCGATCCCGACCGGATTTATCTCTGGGCCTATGATGCGCGGCCCTTTCCTGCCTTTCCGATGCTGGCAGGGACCTGGTCCGATGCTGGCGATTGGGACACCGGCCATTGGCTGAACGGGCGGCTTGAATCCGCGCCGCTCGATCGTCTGGTCGCCGCTATTTTGCAAGACCAATTGGGCGAGACGATTGAGCTGCCCCCGCTTGATGCCATTGTCGAAGGCTACGTGATCGATCGCCCGCTCTCGGTGCGTGCGGCGTTGGAGCCGCTGACGTCTTTCTTTGCTTTCGATGCGGTCATTTCTGGCGGCAAAATCGGCTTTCAGCAGCGACGGGATGGTGCGCCGCTGCATGTGACCCAGGACGATATTGTGCCTGATCGCAACGGCGCGCTGGTGTCGCTGACGCGCGCTGAAGACAGTGAATTGCCCCATGAGCTTGGCCTCGTGTTCAGTGAGGCGGAATGGGATTACAGGCCCGCCAGCGTCTTTTCGCGCAGGCTCGAGGGCGCAACCAGGCGCAGTGCGCAGGGCGAGGTAGCGCTGGTGACCCATGCGGCTGCTGCACAACGCGCGGCCGATATCTGGTTGCAGGATCTCTGGGTCGCGCGGGAAAGCGCGCGCGTTAGCCTTCGCCCCGGCCTTGCCGGGTTTGAGGCAGGCGATCTGGTGGTGCTGCCATGCGCGACCGGCGAACGGCTCTTCCGCATCACGCGCTTGACCGACGGAGCGGCGCGGACATTGGAGTGCCGCGCGGTCAATCTTGCGATCCACGATCATCGGCCGCGCAAGATGGAGCGTCGTGGCGTCAGTGCGCCGCGTCTGCCGGGGCCGCCGCAGATTGAAATTCTCGATCTTGCACTTGCGCGCAGCGATAGTCCGGCGCTGCAATATCTGGCGGCTTTCGCCGATCCCTGGCCGGGGTCGCTCGCGCTTTGGCACTCGCGCAGCGGCGACAGTTTCGATTTTTCCGCGACCATCGAGCGGCCCGCCATTCTGGGCGAGACACTCGATCCCGTGCAGCCGGGGCCAGTCGGGCGCATCGATCGCGCCACTGTGTTTCGTGTCGTCATGCGTGGTGGCTTTCTCTCATCGGTCAGCGAAGCCGACATGCTGGCCGGGCGCAATCAGCTCGCGCTGCGTGGCACAGACGGGCATTGGGAGATTCTCGGTTTCGCGCAGGCCACGCTTGTGGGCGAACAGACATGGGCCTTGTCGCATCTGCTGCGCGGGCAGGGTGGCGAGGAGGCGTTGGCGGGTCGGTTGACGCCTGCTGGCGCGCGCGTGGTCATGCTCGATGATGCTTTGATCGCGCTTGCAAGCGAGGGCGAGGATCTTGGGCTAAGCCGCATCTATCGCATCGGCCCCTCAGCGCGTGACCATGCCGATTCCGCCTTTGTCCAGATTGAGGCAACAGCAGGCGGTCTCGCGCTCAAACCTTTTGCGCCGGTGCGTGCACAGGCCCGGCGTGGCTCGGCGGGCATTGTAATTTCGTTTCTGCGGCGCGGGCGGCGCAATGCCGATGGCTGGGAGGCGCTCGATATTCCGCTTGGCGAGGCGAGCGAAGCCTATCTCGTCGAAATTCTCGATGGCGGAATTCTGAAGCGCACGCTGACAGCAAGCCAGACCTCGGTGCTTTACGCCTCCAATCAGGAGCTGAGCGATTTCGGCAGGCCGATGACAAGCCTCGCGCTGCGGATCGTGCAGATCAGCGCGCGCGTCGGGCGCGGTTTTCCGCTTGAGGCCCAAGTGCCCATTCTCTGAAACATCGGAAAGGAAGACCATGTCCGAGACGAACCGGCTGGCCCTGCCGCGTATTGACGCCGCGCAGGCCCAGAAACATGTCACGCATAATGAAGCCCTCGCGCTCATCGATGCGCTGGTGCATCTCAGCGTCATTGCACGCAATGCTGTCGCGCCGCCTGTCAGTCCAGCCGAAGGCGAGCGCTATCTCGTTGGCGCTGCACCGACCGGCGCTTTTGCCGGGCACGCGGGCGCGCTTGCCGTGTTCGATGACGGAGCCTGGCGCTTCCTTGCGCCCCGCAAGGGTTGGCGCACTTATGTTGAAGCCGAGGGCCGCTTTCTTCTCTTCGATGGCATTGCGTGGATTTCACTGCCGGTTGCCATAAGCGAGGTGCAGAACCTGCGTCTTGCAGGCATCGGGACAACGGCCGATGCGGGCAATCCACTGTCTGCGCGATTGAATGCGGCTTTGTTTACCGCCCTGCCGACAAGTGAGGCTGGCACTGGCGACCTGCGCTTCAAGCTCAACAAGCAGCAGGCGTCGGCAACTGTCTCGCAGCTCTATCAATCGAATTATTCAGGCCGCGCGGAAGCGGGCCTCATCGGAGATGATCGTTTCCGCATCAAGGTTTCGCCCGATGGTGCGACCTGGAAGGAGGCGCTTTCAGTTGAGCCTGCAACAGGGCGGGTTTTCTTCCCCAATGGCGCGAGCGATCTTGCAGCTGCCGCGGCTGTGACGAGCGGAACGCCTGCGGCTTATGTGCTAAGCGCGCCCTTGCGCGGTCCCTTGCCGGAGGGCGCTCTGTTCTGGCTCGTGCCTCATGCGCCCAATGCGACCGCGCTCGACACCGACCCGACGCTGCAGCTCGACGGGATCGATGCCACGCCTCTGCCGTTGAAGAATTTCGACGGAACGATTTTGCCCCAAGGGGCGCTTGAGGCGGGCAAGGCGCTGGCGGTCCGCAAGACGGGGCAAGCTTATTACGCGCAGACGGCGCGCGTGCCCTATGGCTGGCTCAATCTGCTTGAGGATGGCGGCCGCTTTGCAGGCGTCCTTGAGCCTGTAACGCCGACTGTCAGCGCTTTTGCCGATGTCGGCTATTTCGTCAATCAGAACGGCACGACGCGGACGAATTTTGGTGTCGCGCGCGCCAATTCCTTGAGCTTCGGCGGGACGGCAGCGGCAATGCCGGCGCCCATTGCCGATCTTGTCGGAAAAATCCGGTCGGGCGCAGCGCTCCTCGGCGGCTCCGAGTTTTTCGTCATGCAGGTGAATGTGGGCGCAGGCACGTCGGGGGGCGTGAGTGTGCAGGGCACGTCTTTTTATCAACCGCTCACCACGACACGCGCGACAGGCAAGGCGCAGACCTCGGCATTTTATTTTCGTGTCATGTCGGGCAGTGCTGTAATCGCCCCTTCCGATGCCTGCCCGCGCGTGCTGGTGGATGGCCTGATCCATAATCATCTGGCGGATGCGCCCGAGCGTGTGTTTACCCCCGCGCATGGCTGGAAACACATGCAGCGCTGGTTGCTCTCGCCAGGCGGGGGCTCGACCTCCTGTTGGCCGCTGCGCGCCACGCCCGGAAGCGTCTTTCTGATCGCTCTGCCTGCGGTAGTGCAGGGGCTTGAGACGCTCCCCTGGGATATCGGTCCGGTTCCCTCCTTGCGTGTGTGGAGGTGAGCCATGGCGGCGCAGAATTTCGAGACCTGCCTTGCCAGTGTGCTGCGCGAAGAGGGCGGCTATGCGGATGTGCCCGGCGATGGCGGCGGCGCGACCAATATGGGAATCACGCGCGCAACGCTTGGCGCTTTTCGTGGGCATCCCGTCACCAAACAGGAGGTTGCCGGGCTGACGCGCACGGAAGCGGCGCTGATCTATCGCCAGAATTACTGGTCGGCCGTGTGTGGTGACGATCTGCCTGCCGGGCTCGATCTCGCGCTGTTTGACGATGCCGTTCATTCAGGCCCGCGTCAGGCTGTGCGCGACCTGCAAAAAGCGCTGGAGATCGCGTCAGACGGGCTGCTTGGCCCCGTGACCTTGCAGGCGCTCCGCGCGGCGCAGGCGCGGGACGCGATTGCGGGCCTTTGCAAGGTGCGGCGCGGGCGGATCGCGACGCTCAAGTCATATCCGCTTTTCGCGCGCGGCTGGGAGCGCCGCATCGACAGGATTGAGAGCCAGTCGCTGGCGCTCGCCAAAGTTTCGCCCGCGCGCGCGCAGGCGGCCGCACCGGCCCGGCAGGCCGTTCCACAGAAAGGAAAAGACAGCATGGCTGACAGCATTCAAATCAAGCCCTTCTGGGCCTCGCAGACCATCTGGTCTTCGCTTGCCGTCATCGGCTCCTCGCTCGCAGGGGCGCTTCTGGCCTGGCGCGGCAATGATATGGCGGGCTTTGGCGCGTCGCTCACTGCGCTGCTGGGCGGCGTCAACGCCATTGTCGGGCGTGTCCGGAGCACGGCGGCAATCGGCTGAACGTCGGGCTTTGCCCACAAGCAGGGCTCGCCGCAGGCCTTGGGCTCGGCTATGGGGATGGCTTGTTCATCCCCGGTTCACGGGCTGCGCGCCAGAGTTGAGCTATGACCATCTTGCAGACATCGGTGGCGCTCGCGGCCACGCTTCTCGGCCTTGTGGTGGCACAGGCTGACGAGCGCCGGCGCACCTGCTTGTCGTCGGCTGAAAGCCGCGAGAGCGTGGCGGCCCATCAGCTCCGGGAGCCCATGGCGCTGCTGCGCGAGGCCGCTCTCCAGAGCCGCGCCGAACCGCTCGGCACACGGCTTTGTCGCTGGGACGAAAAATTCGTGTATGAAATGTCCCTGCTGCGGCGTGATGGCCGGCTGGTTCGTATCTTTGTTGATGCGGCCTCCGGCACCCACGTCAGCGCCCGCGGGAAATAGGAGCAAAAAGCCCCTTGCGTCTGCTCGTTATCGAAGACGACAAAGATCTCAACCGTCAACTTGTGACGGCGCTGGAGCAATCCGGCTATGCCGTCGACCGCGCTTTCGATGGCGAGGAGGGCTGGTTTCTGGGCGATACGGAGCCCTATGACGCCGTGGTGCTGGATATCGGCCTGCCCAAGAAAGATGGCATTTCCATTCTCGAAGAATGGCGGCGCGCCGGGCGCATCATGCCGGTGCTGATCCTGACCGCGCGCGACCGCTGGAGCGACAAGGTCCAGGGGTTTGATGCGGGGGCGGATGATTACGTCAGCAAGCCGTTCCATATGGAAGAGGTGCTGGCCCGCCTGCGCGCACTGCTGCGGCGTGCGACCGGACATGCGACCAATGAATTGAGTTGCGGAACGGTGCGGCTCGACACGAAATCGGGCAGGGTTGTGGTCGCTGGCGCGGCGGTCAAGCTGACCTCGCATGAATATCGATTGCTCGCCTATCTGATGCACCATGCAGGCCGCGTGGTGTCGCGCAGCGAACTCGTCGAACATCTCTACGATCAGGATTACGATCGCGACTCGAACACGATCGAAGTGTTTGTCGGCCGCCTGCGCCGCAAACTCGGCGTCGATGTGATCCAGACCGTGCGCGGGCTTGGCTATCTGCTCGATCCCGGCGGCGAAGTCGCAGCCAAATGACGAGGCGCGCCGCCCTTCCGCGCTCGCTGGCGCAGCGGCTTTTCGTTTCCGCTGCACTTTGGAGCCTTGGCATTCTGCTGGTTGCGGGCCTGGTGCTTTCAGCCCTCTATCGGCGCACCGCCGAGCAGAGTTTCGATGAGCGCCTCGGCGTTTATCTGCGCGCCATTGTGGCCGATGTGGCCTCCCCCGGCGAAGACACGCGCACAGAGCCAGGGCAGCTCGGCGATCCGCAATTCGAATTGTCGCTGTCTGGCTGGTATTGGCAGATCACGCCGCTCGATCAGGGCCGGCAGGCGATTAAGGCCTCGCGCTCGCTGTTTGCCTCGCGCCTGCCGCGTCTGGAGGATCAAGGCGTTCCAGCCCAGCTCGGCGGCTATCGTCGCGGCTATGGGGCCGGGCCCGATGGCCGCACATTGCGCGTGGTCGAGCGTGTGATCGATGCCGACGAGGAGGGCCATTTCCTCGTGCAGGTTGCAGCCACGACCGAACAGCTGGAAGTTGAAATCTGGCGCTTTGAGCTCGCCCTCGCCGCGACTTTTGTTCTGCTTGCGCTGGCGCTGGTCGGCTCGATCCTGTTGCAGGTGCGCTGGGGCTTGCGCCCGCTACGCCATTTGCAGACCGAGGTTGGCGCGATCCGGCGAGGCGAGGGCGACCGCATAGCCGGATCTTTCCCCCCCGATCTTGCCCCGCTCGCCAGCGAGCTCAACCTTCTCATTGCCTCGAACCGCGAAATCGTGGAGCGCGCCCGCACCCAGGTCGGCAATCTCGCCCATGCCTTGAAAACGCCGCTCAGCGTCATTGCCAACGAGGCCCATGGCGAGCGCTCGGCGCTGGCGGAAAAGGTCAGCGAACAGGCGCAGGTGATGCGCGAGCAGGTGGATTATTATCTTGGCAAGGCGCGCGCCGCCGCCCGCTCCAATGTGATCGGCGCTACGACCGAGATCAGCCCCGTGCTCGAGGCGCTCGTGCGGACCTTCCAGAAAATCTATCGCGACCGCGCGCTCGACTTCGTCCTGCAGATCGAGGCAGCGCCCCGCTTTCGGGGCGAGAAGCAGGATCTGGAGGAAATGCTCGGCAATCTTCTCGACAATGCCGGAAAATGGGCTGGCAGCCAGATTGCAGTCACCTTGTCCTGCGCGCCCGATGCAAGCGGTGCGGGCCCCGATTTTCTCGATCTCACCATTGACGATGACGGGCCGGGCCTGCCGGAAAGCTTGCGTGAACAGGCGGTCAAGCGGGGCCGCAGGCTGGATGAGACCAAGCCCGGCTCAGGGCTCGGCCTCTCCATCGTCGCCGATCTGGCTGCCGTCTATGGCGGGCGCTTCGCCTTGGAAACGAGCCCCGAGGGCGGCTTGCGGGCGCATCTGCGGCTTCCTGCCGCGTGAGGGCAGGGGCAGAACTGGGGGCGCGACGTTTTTCGCCCTTTGCCGTAGCCGCGGCAAAAGGGTAGAAGACAACGCATGGTCTGGGCAGTTTTCGCATTGATGACGGGCGCGGTTGTGCTTGCCGTGCTCTGGCCGCTCGGCGGGGCGCGGGCCGTTGGCGCGCACGCGCCCGATGTCAGCTTCTATCGCTCCCAGATCGAGGAGATCGACCGCGATCTCGCCTTGGGCCTTCTCACCCCCGCGGACGCCGAAGCCGCAAGATCTGAAGCCGCGCGCCGCCTGCTGCGCGCCAGCGATGCGCCCTCGGCTCCCATGAGCGTCTCGCGCACCGGAATTCGGCTTGGGGCGCTGGCGGCTTTGCTTCTCATTCCGGCCATCACCCTTTCGCTCTACGGATTTCTTGGTAATCCCGAGCTGCCCGACCAGCCGCTCAAGGGCCGCCAGCCCGAGCGTCAGGGCCAGTTCGAGGTGGAGACAGCGGTCTCGAAAATCGAGGCGCACCTGGCGGCCAACCCCAACGACGGACGCGGTTGGGACATTCTCGCCCCCGTCTATATGCGGCTTGGCCGCTATGAAGATGCCGCCAGAGCCTTTGGCAATGCCGCCCGCGTTCTGGGCGAAACGCCCGAGCGTTTGACCGCGCAGGGCGAGGCACTGGTCTATGGCGCGCGCGAGCAGGTCAGCCCGCAAGCACGCGCGAACTTCGAGAAAGTTCTGCAATTGAATACCGGCGATCCGGTCGCCAGTTTCTATATTGCCCTTTCGCGCGAGCAGAGCGGCGATCGTGCCGGTGCTTTGGCTGATTTCATGGCGCTTGCCGGCGGAACGCCGATTGACGCGCCTTGGCAGCCTGCGGTGCGCGCCCGCATTCTGGCGCTGGGCGGCACGCCGCCTGAGGCACAGGCTGGCCCCAAAGGCGAGGTCGCCGATGCTGTGCGCGCCATGCCCACCGGCGAGCAGCGCGCAACGATCCGCTCCATGGTCGATTCACTTGCCGCGCGGCTTGAGCAGAACGGCAATGATGTCGAAGGCTGGCTCCGGCTGCTGCGCTCTTACGTCGTTCTGCAGGAGCCCGATCTTGCACGCGCCGCGCTCATGCGGGCGCAGAAGGCGCTGGCCGAGGACGCGGATGCCCTCCGACGGCTGGAGGCTTTGGCCGCCGAACTCGGACTGAAAGGTTGACCATGACCCGCAAGGGCCGCCGCCTCACGCTGATTGCCTCCGCCCTTGCCGTGATTGGCGTCGCGATTGGCCTTGCGCTGTTTGCCTTCCGCGACGGCGTTGTCTTCTTCGTGACGCCGAGCGAGCTGGCGGCCAAGACCGCAGCGATGGCGCCCAATGCGCGCATGCGCATCGGCGGGCTGGTGGTGCAGGGGTCTCTCAGCAAAGCCGATGATCGCCATATCGCCTTTGCCATCACCGACAATCAGACGCAGGTGAACGTCACCTATACTGGCCTGCTGCCCGACCTGTTCCGCGAAGGACAGGGCGTGGTGGCCGAGGGCGTGCTGGCCAATGGCGTGTTTCGCGCCGACAGCGTTCTGGCCAAGCATGACGAGAATTACATGCCGCGCGAAGTGGCCGACAGCCTCAAGAAGCAGGGCGTCTGGAACGAAGGCGCAGTGAAGAAGTGACGCGCCCGGGCGCAGAGACACGAGCGATAATGAGGGCCCTCGCATGATCGTCGAGATCGGACATTACGCACTCGTTCTGGCTTTGGCGCTTGCCATCGTCCAGGGCGTCGTGCCGCTGGCGGGCGCGTTGCGTCGCGATGTTGCCCTCATGGCTATGGCGCGACCTGCTGCCGTGATGCAATTCCTGCTGGTTGGAATTTCCTTCGGCGCGCTGACCTATGCTTATGTCGTCTCCGATTTTTCGGTGGTGAATGTCTTTGAAAATTCGCATTCGCTGAAGCCGCTCGTCTATAAATTCTCGGGCGTCTGGGGCAATCACGAAGGCTCGATGCTTCTGTGGGTGCTGATCCTCGCCTTGTTTGGCGCGACCGTCGCCGTGTTTTCCCATGGCATGCCCGATGATCTGCGCGCGCTTGTGCTTGCGGTGCAATCCTGGATCGCCGCGGCTTTCCTGTTCTTCGTCCTGCTCACCTCAAATCCCTTCGCGCGCCTCATTCCCGCGCCGCTCGAGGGGCGCGATCTCAATCCGTTGTTGCAGGATCCGGGCCTCGCAATTCATCCGCCCCTTCTCTACGTGGGCTATGTCGGCTTCTCGATCACCTTCTCCTTTGCTGCCGCCGCCCTGATTTCAGGCCGTATCGATGCGGCCTGGGCGCGTTATGTGCGGCCGTGGACGCTGGCCGCCTGGATATTCCTGACGCTTGGCATCGCGATGGGCTCCTATTGGGCCTATTACACTTTGGGTTGGGGCGGTTTCTGGTTCTGGGATCCGGTCGAAAATGCCTCCCTCATGCCCTGGCTTGCGGGCACGGCGCTGCTGCATTCCGCCGCTGTGATGGAAAAGCGCGATGCGCTGAAAATCTGGACGATCTTTCTCGCCATTCTCGCCTTCTCGCTGTCCTTGCTCGGCACCTTCCTCGTGCGCTCGGGCGTGCTGACATCCGTGCATTCCTTTGCAACAGATCCGCAGCGTGGCGTGTTCATTCTTGCCATTCTTGTGTTCTTCATCGGCGGATCGCTCGCGCTCTTTGCCTTCCGCGCTTCGGCGCTGAAGCCCGGCGGCATTTTTGCGCCCGTGTCGCGCGAAGGCGCGCTGGTGCTCAACAATCTGCTGCTGACCACCTGCTGCGCGACCGTGTTTGTCGGTACCCTCTACCCGCTGGCGCTCGAGGCCATGACGGGCGAGAAAATTTCCGTCGGCGCGCCATTCTTCAACCTCACCTTCGGCCCGCTGTTCATACCAATCATTCTGGCCATGCCGATTGGCCAGATGCTGGCCTGGAAGCGCGGTGATTTTTTTGGCGCGGCGCAGCGCCTCGTGCTGGCAACCGCTATCGGCGCTGGCGGCGCGCTTGTGCTCTATGCCCTGCGCGGAGGGCCGGTTGCCGCCCCGCTTTTGTCTGGTCTCGCGCTTTATCTCATCATTGGCTCCTTCGTCGAAATTGCTGGCCGCATCGGTGGCCGCGGCAAGAGCCTGTCTGTGATCATCGCGCGCGCCATCGGCCTGCCACGCTCGGCCTGGGGCACGGCCTTCGCCCATGCCGGCATCGGCCTGACGCTTTTTGGTCTGGCAGCGACAGGCTGGGGTGTTGAGCGCGTCATCACCGCGCGCGTTGGAGAGCCGATTGCCGTTGGGCCTTATGAGGTTTCCATTCGCAGCCTCGAGCCGCGGCTTGGCTCCAATTACCAGGAACTGGTGGCCCATACGTCGATCAGCGAAGGCGGCGCTGTGCTTGCTGAAATCGATCCCTCGCGCCGCAGCTTTACCACACGCTCCATGGTGCGGACGGAGGCCGGCATTGCGACCATCGGCATGGGCCAGGTCTATATGAACCTCGCCGACGTGCGCGCGGATGGAACACTCGATCTGCGGCTTTACTGGAAGCCCTATGTGGCGCTGATCTGGATCGGCGCGCTGATCATGGCTTTGGGTGGCTTTTTGTCCTTGTCGGATCGGCGGCTGCGGATCGGCATTGCCAAGCGGGCGGCCGCGCGCGCTTCTGTGTCCGGACAAGCGCAGGCTGCGGAGTAGATCCATGCGCTTTGTTCTGGCTCTTGCACTCGCGCTTCTGCCAAGCCTCGCCGGGGCGGTGCAGCCTGACGAGATCTTGAAGGATTCCGCGCTCGAGTCGCGCGCACGCGACATTTCTTCCGAGCTGCGCTGTCTGGTTTGCCAGAACCAGTCGATCGATGATTCAGATGCGGCGCTGGCGCGCGATCTCAGGCTCATCGTGCGCGAACGCCTGCAGGCGGGCGACAGCGATTCTCAGGTTCGCGCCTTTGTGGTGGCGCGTTATGGTGATTTCATTCTGCTGAAGCCACCCTTCAAGATGGAAACGCTCCTGCTCTGGCTTGCCCCCGGCATGGTTCTTCTGGGCGGCGCGGGCGCATTGGTGCTCTTCGCACGCCGCCGGCGCGCGCCTGCCGCGCCCGAGCAATTATCGGCCAATGAAGCAGCAAAGCTGGCCGCTTTGCTGAAGGACGAAAACGCTCGCTAGCGCGACCTTACGAATTTTTCATAATCCGGACATCGGCACGTAAGCTTCATGCCTTCATTTTCGTTCTCACACGGGCCGGGCCCGTCACGAGTTTTGAAAATGGAGCAAGCCATGTCCGAGATCGACGCGACTCCTCACAGCCAAACCCGCAAGCCTCTGCGTGCCGCGCTTCTTGGCGCAGCAGCGCTTGTATGCGTTGGCGGCTTTGCCTTTCAAGCCTATACGCCGGCATTGGCGCAGGCTCCCGTAATCAGCGTTTCAACTATGCCCGGCTCCTTTGCCGATATTGTCGAGCGTGTGCGCGGCGCGGTTGTTGCTGTGAAGGTGAAGGTTGTCGAGACGGCCGATGCCGACGACACGCAGGGAGGTCTGCCGCAATTGCGCCCCGGCGATCCGCTTGAGCGCTTTTTCCGCAGGTTTGGCGGCGACAATTCACCCTTCGGACGCCAGCAACGTCCACGCAGCGGGCAGGCGCTGGGCTCGGGCTTCATCATTTCCGACGATGGCTATGTGGTGACCAATAACCACGTCATCGAACATGCGACTGAAGTCATGATCACCATGGACGATGGCCGCACGGTCGCTGCCGATGTTGTGGGCGCCGATCAGCGCACCGATCTCGCGCTCCTCAAAATTCGCGAGAAAGGCAAATATGCCCATGTCGAATTTGCACGCGACATGCCCCGCGTTGGCGATTGGGTGCTGGCGGTTGGCAATCCCTTCGGGCTTGGCGGCACAGTGACGGCCGGTATCGTGTCCGCCCGCGGGCGTGATATTGGCGCTGGGCCGTATGATGACTTTTTGCAGATCGACGCCTCCGTCAATCGCGGCAATTCGGGCGGGCCGACGTTCAATACGCGCGGCGAGGTCGTGGGCGTGAACACGGCGATCTTCTCGCCGTCAGGCGGCAGTGTGGGCATTGGCTTTGCCATCCCGACAGAAGTCGCGCGCGACGTGATCGACTCCTTGCGCCAGAAGGGCAGCGTGGCGCGCGGCTGGATCGGCGTACAGATCCAGCCTGTCACGCGCGAAATCGCCGACAGCCTCGGCGTGAAGGAGGCGCGCGGCGCGCTGGTCTCCGATCTTCAGGCTGGATCCCCGGCCGGTGCGGCCGGCTTGAAATCCGGCGATGTCATCACCGGCGTCAATGGCGATGCGATAGAAGGGCCGCGTGAGCTTGCACGCAAGATCGCGTCCTTCGGGCCGGGAAAGCAGATAGACGTGACCTATCTGCGCGATGGCAAGGAAGTGCGCACCAAAATTCAGCTTGGCGCCTTGCCGGCTGAAACGCAGCAACGCGCAGATCGCACACCGGCGCCCAGCGAACGCAATACGCTTGCGGGCCTGGGTCTCACGCTCGCCCCGGCCACGGCCGTTCCCGGCGCTGGCAAAGACGGGGTGGTTGTGGCTGAAGTCGACCCCGACGGGGCGGCTGCACAAACTGGGCTCAAGCAGGGCGATGTCATCCTTGAAGCCGGTGGCCAGCCGGTCAGCCGTCCGGCCGACATTTCCGCCGCGCTCGCTGCCGCACGCAAGGAAGGCCGCCGGGCACTGCTGCTACGGGTGAAATCTGGCGACAGCACGCGTTTCGTGGCGATTGCTGCCGGCTGACGCCTGCGACGGCAGGTCGGCAACGGCCTGCCGTTTTTTAACGGGACGCGCTATCATGCAGGCCATGCGCATATTGATTATCGAAGACGATCCTGAAGCGGCGGCCTATCTCATCAAGGCGTTCCGTGAGGCTGGCCATTTGGCAGACCATGCGGCTGACGGGCTTGAGGGCTATGCGCTCGCGCGCGATGGCGGCTATGACGCCCTCATTGTCGACCGCATGTTGCCCAAGCTCGATGGCCTGTCCCTGATCGGTGGCCTGCGCGAACAGAAGATCGATACGCCGGTGCTTATCCTCTCCGCGCTCGGTCAGGTTGACGATCGCGTCAAGGGCCTGCGCGCGGGGGGCGATGATTATCTGGGAAAGCCCTATGCTTTTTCCGAGCTTCTCGCGCGCGTGGAAGTCTTGCAGCGGCGCAAGGGCGGTGCGGCCTCTGAACCCACGCTCTATCGTGTAGGCGGCCTTGAGCTTGATCGCCTTTCGCACAAGCTCACCCGCAATGGCCGTGAAATTCTCATGCAGCCGCGCGAATTCCGGCTGCTCGAATATCTCATGAAACATGCGGGGCAAGTGGTGACGCGCACCATGCTGCTTGAAAATGTCTGGGACTATCATTTCGATCCCCAGACCAATGTGATCGACGTGCATATTTCGCGGCTGCGTTCGAAGATCGACAAGGGCTTCCATTCGCCGCTTCTCCATACGGTGCGTGGTGCAGGATATATGATCCGTGATGGCGCTAGGTAAACTCTTCCGCACGACAGCATTCAAACTGTCGCTCGCCTATCTTCTGGTGTTCGCCATCGGGGCCGGCCTCGTCATCGGGCGCGTCGCCTGGAATGTGAAGGGGCTCATCGACGAGCAGATCGGCAAGACCATCGAGGCGGAAATCAACGGTCTTTCCGAGCAATATAATCAAGGGGGCATCCGTCGCCTCGTCTTTGTGATCGAGCAGCGCATTCGCCAGCCAGGCGCGTCGCTTTATCTCGTCACCAGCTTTGCGGGCCAGACCATCACCGGGAATATTGCCGATGTGCAGCCCGGCGCACTCGATCGTCCGGGGCTTACGGAGACAGATTATCGCCGGCCGGGCGACAGCGCTGCCGAACATCGCGCTCTCGCGCGCATCTTCGTCCTGCCCGGCGGCTTCCGCTTGCTCGTCGGGCGCGATCTGGGAGATCGCGAGACCTTGCGCAATGTCATGAGCCGCGCGCTGTTTACATCCCTTGCCTGGCTTGTGCTCATCGGTACGCTCGGCGGTTTGTTCGTCGCGCGACGCGTGCTGCACCGTGTCGATGCCATCAGTGAATCCGCAGGCCGGATCATGAAGGGCGATCTCACCCAGCGCATTCCGCTCACCGGCAGTAACGATGAGCTTGACAGGCTGGCGGTCAATCTCAACGCCATGCTTGAGCGCATCGCCGAATTGATGGCGGGGCTCAAGGAGGTGTCCGACAATATTGCGCATGATCTCAAGACCCCGCTCACGCGTTTGCGCAATGGCGCCGAACAGGCGCTGCGCTCGGCGCAGAGCCCTGACGAATATCGCGCCGCGCTGGAGCAGATGATCGATGAATCGGATGGGCTCATCCGTATCTTCAACGCCCTGCTGATGATCGCGCGGCTTGAGGCCGGCCAGTCTGGCGCCGACATGGCCGCATTCGATCTCGCCGATGTCACACGCGATGTCGGCGAACTCTACGAGCCTCTTGCCGAAGAACAGGGTGTGGCCCTTTCTATCGAGACAGACACAGACTTGCAGATGATCGGCAATCGCGAGCTGATCGGGCAAGCGGCCGCAAATCTCATCGACAATGCGCTTAAATATGGCCTTGGCGAGGGGAGCGCGCCCGGCGCTGTGCGCGTTGCGGCGCGCCGTATGGGCGGGCGGGCCGAGATCATTGTGTCGGATCGCGGCCCTGGCATTTTGCCCGCAGATCGCGGACGCGTGCTCGATCGTTTTGTGCGGCTTGAGGGTGCGCGATCGCGCCCAGGCTCCGGGCTTGGCCTCTCGATGGCGCTTGCCATCGCACGTTTGCATGGGGGCGACATGCGGATCGAGGATAATGAACCAGGCCTGCGCGTCGTGCTCTCTCTGCCGTTGCGCGAAGCCAGGGTGGCGCAAACGCCAGACACTTTTGCTCCTGTCATCGCGCCCGTTCCGCGGGTTGCCTCATGAGCGGGGCGCTGTGGAAAGAGGTGAGCGCCGCCCCGCGCCTCAGCGATGCGAAGAGTGCGCGCCTCCGGATGGATGAGTTGAAGGATTGCGCTGCTTTGCAGCCGTTTCTGCAACATCGCCCTTTCCGCGCCCTGCTCGAAGGACTTGCCGATCACTCACCCTATCTCTGGCGGCTTGCATCCCTTGATCCAGACAGGCTCGCGCGGCTGGTTGCAGGCGATCCGCTTCTGACCCTCGATGCCAGTCTTGCGCAGGCCCATCAGAACAGCCGCGCCGCCCAGTCTGAAGCAGAGTTGATGCAGGCGTTGCGCTTGGCAAAGCAGGAAGCTGCGCTCGTTATCGCGCTTGCCGACATTGGCGGGCTCTGGGATGTGGTTGCTGTCACCGAAGGGTTGACGCGCTTTGCCGATGCAATGGTCTCCTGTGCTCTCGCCTTCCTGCTGCGCGAGGCCGCAGCTGCTGGCAAAATCGTGCTGTCTGACCAGCAGAACCCCGAGGCAGGCTGTGGTGTTGTCGTGCTGGCGCTTGGCAAACATGGCGGTCGCGAACTCAATTATTCGAGCGATATCGACCTTATTGTCTTTTTCGATCCCGCATCCGCAGCGCTGCCCAAAGATGTCGAGCCCGGGCCGCTGTTCGTGCGCCTCACCAAAGCGCTCGCACGTATTCTTCAGGAGCGAACGGGCGATGGCTATGTACTGCGCGTGGATTTGCGCCTGCGGCCTGATCCCGGCTCAACATCGGTCGCAATTTCTCTTCCTGCCGCATTTTCCTATTATGAAAATCTTGGCCAGAACTGGGAGAGGGCGGCGCTGATCAAGGCGCGGCCGGTTGCTGGCGACAAGCCGCTCGGCGCGCGCTTCCTGCACGATCTCGCCCCCTTCATCTGGCGCAAATATTTCGACTATGGGTCGATTGCCGATATTCACGCGATGAAGCGGCAGATCCATGCCGTGCGTGGGCATGCTGAGGTGGCGGTAGCCGGGCATGATGTGAAGCTCGGGCGCGGAGGTATCCGCGAGATTGAATTTTTCGTTCAGACACAGCAGCTCATTTTCGGGGGGCGGCGGCCCCAATTGCGCGGCGCGCGCACGCTCGACATGCTGGCGGAGCTTGCAGCAGATGGCTGGGTGAACGATGCAGCTGTGCATGATCTCTCTGCTGCCTATGCTTTTCTGCGCACCATCGAGCACCGCCTGCAAATGGTGCTCGATGAGCAGACCCAACGCCTGCCATCAGATCCTGACCAGCTGTCCCGCTTTGCAAAATTCTGTGGCTTTGCAAATCTTGCTGCCTTCTCAAAGGCGCTCGTCGGACATTTGACGCATGTGGAGAAGCATTACGCGCGCTTGTTTGAACATGCGCCCGGGCTTGATACGCAACGCGGCAGTCTTGTTTTCACCGGTGTCACCGACGATCCCGAGACGCTCGAGACTTTGACGCTGATGGGCTTTGCCGATGCGCCGCGCGCTGCCGAGACCATTCGCGGCTGGCACTTTGGCCGCCGCGCAGCCGTGCAATCGCCGCGCGCGCGTGAAGTTCTGACAGAACTGGTGCCGGCGCTTCTCGACTCATTTTCAGGCAGTGGCGATCCGGATTCAGCGCTCGCTGCTTTTGATTCAGCGCTGGGGCGGATGCCCGCAGCTGTCGAGCTTTTTTCGATTCTGAAAAGTCATGCAGCGGTGCGCGATCTGTTTGGCGACATATTGGGCGGCGCACCGCGTCTTGCCAATGTTGTCGCGCAGCGCCCCCATGTGCTCGATGCGGCGATTGACCCCGCCCTGCTGGGCTCTGCTTCCAACGAGGCGAGTTACGACCGGCGTGCCAGCAATCTGTTGCGCGAGCCTGCGCGCATGGAGGAGTTTCTCGATGGCGCGCGCGATATGGCGTTTGAGGAATCTTTCCTAATCGGTGTGCGCACATTGTCTGGCATGATCGGGGCCGACACGGCGGGCGCGGCCTTCACGGCGCTGGCCTCAAGCCTCGTGCGTGCGTCGCTTGCACAGGTGCAACGCGCCTTTGCTGTCGATCACGGGCAGGTTCCAGGTGGGCGTTGCGCCATTATCGGCATGGGCAAGCTCGGTTCGCGCGAGATGACTGCGACCTCTGATCTCGATCTCGTCCTTATTTATGATTTTGACTCTGAACGACCAGAGTCTGACGGGGCAAAGGCGCTCCATGCGCTGCAATATTATACACGGCTCACGCAGCGCCTCGTGTCCGCGCTGACGGTGGCAACGAGGCGCGGTCGGCTTTATGACGTGGACCTGCGGCTGCGCCCCTCTGGTGGCAAGGGGCCGCTCGCCACGCAAATGCGCAGCTTCATCGAGTATCAATCTGGTGAAGCCGAGATCTGGGAGCATATGGCCCTCACGCGCGCGCGCCCGCTTGCAGGCGATTCCAGTTTGCAGGATGAGCTTGCCACCCATATCTCCCGGATTCTGTCGCAAAAGCGCGATGTCCGCCCGCTTGCCAAAGCAGTGCGCGACATGCGCCAGTTGATTGCTGCTGAAAAGGGTGACAGGAATCCCTGGGATCTGAAGCTGGTGCGCGGTGGCATGATGGATATCGAATTCATCGCGCAATATCTCGCGCTTGCCTATGGCGCGATCCATCCTGATCTTCTGGATGTGGAAACGCAGAACATTCTCTCACATGCCGCGCAGCTCGGGCTGGTCATGGAAGGTGAGGGCGAGCGGCTGATAGCCGCGCATCATCTTTATACGTCGCTCATGCAAATGACCCGCATCACACTTGAAGGCGATTTCGATCCTGCGCGGACAGCGTCCGGTGTCTTGCGGCGTATTGCAGCTGCGGCAGATCTTCCCGATTTTCGGTTGCTTGAGACGATGCTGGCCGATACGCGCCGCGATGTGCGCGCGATCTTCAATAATGTGCTCGCGCCTGCCTGATCAGCCTGTCTTGCGCAGAAGCGAGCCTGTGCCAGCCATTTCTGCCTGCATGGGGAGCCTGATGCGCACGATTGTGCCAGCCCCCAGGCTCGAGCGGATATGGAGCGAGCCGCCGTGCAATTCGATCAGCGAGCGCGCGATGGCCAGACCCAGCCCGGAGCCCTTCGAGCCATTTTCGAGCGGTGAATCGATCTGCTCGAACGGCCGCCCGAGGCGCGGCATGGCTTCAGGCGCGATGCCGACGCCGGTATCCTCGACATAAATATTCATCATGCCATCGTCGACGCGCGTGCGCAGGCTGACGCGTCCGCCAGCGGGCGTAAACTTGACGGCGTTGCGCATGAGGCTGATGAGCACCTTCTCGACAGCCTGACGATCAGCCACGAGCGAAGTCTTGGGCAAGGACTCGGCTTGCAGCGTGACGTTTTTCTCGTCCGCAATGTGGCGCATGACATCGATGGCGCGCGACACGGCCGTGTCGATCTCGAAAGCGCCCATATGCAGCTGCACCTTGCCTGCCTCGAGACGCGACATGTCGAGCACGTCCGAAATGACGCCGAGCAGGTGCTGGCCGCTCTCCCGGATATGGGCGGAATAATCGACATATTTCGCACAACCCAGCGCACCGAAGGTTTCGTGCTCCATCATTTCCGAGAAGCCGATGATGGCATTGAGCGGCGTGCGCAGCTCATGGCTCATATTGGCGAGGAAATCGGATTTGGCGCGATTGGCGGCTTCGGCTTCGGCTTTTTGCTCGAGATATTTTTCCGCGAGATCGGCCAGCTGTTGCGCCTGCAATTCGAGCGTCTGGCGAGATTTGCGCAGGTCCGCGATGGTCGCCATCAGGCGGCGTTCGGAATCGAGCAATTGCTCTTCATGGCGCTTCAGCTTGCTGATGTCGGTGCCAACCGACACATAGCCGCCATCCTTGGTGCGGCGTTCGTTGATCTGCAGCCAGCGCCCATCTGCGAGGCGCGCTTCATAGGTGCGCGCGCCGGAATTGGGACGCTCTCCCAGCGGGATCTGCTTCTGGATCAAGGGCGGAGCGCCGCGCGACATCAATTGCGCATAGGGCATGCCGGCGACAATGGCTTCAGAGGGGAGATTGTGCAGGTTCTGGAATTTGGAATTGCACATCACCAGCCGGTTCTCGGCATCCCAGACGACAAAGGCCTCGGAGATCGTTTCAATCGCGTCGCGCAGGCGGATGTCGGCGGTGGCTGTGCGCTCGATCAGGGCTTTCTGGTCCGAAATATCAACCGCAATGCCCACAAGATGGGGGGCATTGTTTGCGCCCTTGCGCACGATTTCCGCACGCGCGCGGATCCAGATCCAGTCACCCTTGGCGTTGCGAATGCGGAACGCATGATCCATGGCGTTGGATTCTGAGGAGGCCAGCATTTCGGCCATCGCATGGAGATCGCCATCCTGGGGATGGAGCAAAGCGTTGACGTCGCCAAAGGACATGAATTCAGGCTGAGGCTCCATGCCGAGCATGTCATACATGGAGCTCGACCAGTAGATACGGCCGCGCGCAATGTCCCAATCCCAGAGCCCGCAACGGCCGCGTGCAAGGGCGGCATCCAGCCCTTGGCGCATGGCCAGACGCGCAGCTTCCGCATCGCGCGTGCGCAAGCCTTCGCGCACATAGGCGCCTGCGCAGAGCCCCATCATCGCCAGCATGGCGGCAAGGCCGAGGCCGCCTGCGATGAGATTGCGCCGCCAGTCTCCATAGACATCGACAAGCGGCTGGATGATGGCAATCTGCCCGAGCGGTTCGCCAACGCCGCGCACGATGGCAATGGCCTCGCGTCCGTCGGCGAGCGTGATCTGCATCACGCCCGCGCTGTCGGCAAAGAAGGTAAGCGGCTGCACCTGACCAAGATGATCTTGCAATTGGCCGCTGGCCTCAGGCATCGCCGGCAAAGCCCCGACAATCGCGCCCTCCATATCTGCAATGATCAATTGCCGCCCGCGCTGAAAGGTGCGCGTGGGAAAGGTCGCTTCACTGATCTTGAGGTTGCGCGCATCCTTGGGGCGCAGGCCGCCATTCATTTCGGCCTTCACGGCCGTCGAAATCATGTCGATCTCGGCCATCGCATCGCCAAGCGCGGCTTCGCGGCCCTGCAACGAGAGCAGGGTCGCGAGCGCAGTGGCGCCAATCGCGAAGAGGCCTGCGAGTGCGGGCAGGATGATCTGTTTGCGAAGCAAGGAGACGCCAACGCGACCGGCAAGAGCATTGCCCGTCGCAACCTCCTGCTCGTTTTCCGCGCGAACGGAAACATCGGCCACGTTTGCACGTGCCATGAATTGGCCCCCTAAAAATTCCGTTGACCCGGGAGCCAATGTGCCGCACCGCCCCCGAATCAGTTCCCATCTGAATCCTTGGGGCGGCAGTTGTCCACACCTTAATGAATCGTTGATGAAATATTTTCATCCCCGTGGTGCCTGGGCGGCCGGGAGTCCGGAATCTGGCTGTTTCGCAGAGCTTTTCTTAACGCGCGAGCGACCGCTGAACGATGTCGCGGACGTCCGCCGAGAGGCTCGGTTTGGCCGCGACACGCTGGAGCGCGGCTTCCGCAACGGCGCGGCGGCCGGGTTCGAGACTCCGCCAGCTGCGGAACGCGCCGAGCAGGCGGGCTGCAACCTGCGGGTTAACGGAATCGACCGCGATGACGGTTTCCACCAGCAGGTCATAGCCGCTGCCATCAGGCGCATTGAAGCGCGTCAGATTGCCCGAGGCGAAGGAGCCGATGAGCGAACGCAGGCGGTTGGGATTGGTCATCGAGAAGGTGTGATGGCTCATCAACCGGCGCACGCGCGCGAGTGTTTCGGGCTCGGGTATCATTGCCTGCAGAGCAAACCATTTGTCGATGACGAGTGCATCGCTTGCATGCGTGCGGAAGAAGGAGTCGAGCGCGCTCTCGCGGGCTTCGCCTGGAATATGCGAGAGCACGGTCAGCGCGCCGATCTGGTCGGTCATGTTATTGGCCGCGCGGAATTGCATGGAGGCGAGCGCGGCTCCCTCGGCAGGCTGTCCGGCAGACAGAAGATCGAGCGCCGCATTGCGCAAGGCGCGTCGGCCCGCGCTGGCGGCATCGGGCGAATAGGCGCCCGTGGCGGTCAGCGCGTCATAGACCTGACGCAGGCGTTCGCCGAGCTTGGCGCCGAGCTGGCTGCGCAGGATCTTGCGCGCATAATGAACGGCATCGGGATCGACATCGGTCACGATTTCGCGGGCAAGGTCGCTTTCGCTGGGCAGGATGATCGCCTGCGCGGCAAAGGCGGGATCGCGTTCGAACTGCGCCAGCACGGCATCCATGGCGGCCGCGAGCTTGCTGCTGTCACCAGGTGTTCCGCCCATGCGAATGGCTTCCACCGCGCGCAACATCCAGCGTGTCGCGCAGGTCTGGGCCGCCTGCCAGCGGTTGAACATGTCGCTGTCGTGAGCGAGCAGGATCAGAAGATCCTCGTCGCTCGTCGAGGTCACGAGATTGACCGGCGCGGAGAAGCCGCGCAACAGGCTCGGGATCGGGCGACGGTCGACGTTCTCGAAAATGAGCGTGCGTGCAGCTGTCGCGATTTCAAAAATTCCACTCTCCGTCTCGGCCTTGCTTGCGCCGCCCTCTGCGGCCACATCGGGGGCTTGCAGGACGATGGATTTGCCTTGCTCGTCGATCAGGCCGAGCGCCACCGGGATCACCATGGGCCCCTTGTCGGGCTGGCCGTTGGTCGGCGCTGTGGCTTGTGTGAACGCAAGCGTGAGGCGTTGCGCGTCTGCGTCATAATGTGTCGAGACTTCGAGGCGCGGCGTGCCGGCCTGCGTGTACCAGCACTTGAAAGCGGTCAGATCGCGGCCTGAGCTTTGCGCAAAACAGGCGAGAAAATCCTCCACCACCGCCGCCGTGCCATCGCATCGCTCGAAATACAGATCCATGCCGCGGCGAAAGGCATCCTCGCCAATCAGCAGCTTCAGCATGCGGATGATTTCCGCGCCTTTCTCGTAGATGGTCGGCGTGTAGAAATTATTGATTTCGAGATAGGTCTCTGGCCGCACATTATGCGCCAGCGGGCCTGCGTCTTCGGGGAATTGCGCGGCGCGCAGCGTGCGCACATCCATGATGCGCTTGACGGCGCGCGAGCGCTGATCGGCGGAAAACTCCTGATCGCGGAAAACCGTCAGGCCTTCCTTCAGGCAGAGCTGGAACCAGTCGCGGCAGGTGATGCGGTTGCCGGTCCAATTGTGGAAATATTCATGCGCGATGACGCCCTCGATATGGGCGTAATCCATGTCGGTTGCCGTCTGGGGCAGGGCGAGCACATATTTGTCGTTGAAGATGTTGAGGCCCTTGTTCTCCATCGCGCCCATGTTGAAATCCGAGACGGCGACGATGTTGAACACATCGAGATCATATTCGCGACCGAAGGCCTGCTCGTCCCATGCCATGGAGCGCTTGAGCGCATCCATCGCGTAACCCGCGCGCGCTTCCTTGCCATGTTCGACGTAAATGCCGAGCTTAACCTTGCGCTGCGATTGCGTGAGGAAAATATCCTCGACCAGCGCCAGATCGCCGCCCACGAGTGCGAAAAGGTAAGAGGGCTTGGGCCAGGGATCGTCCCAGATGGCATAATGGCGCGTGCCGCCAGCCATCACGCCGGTTTCGCGGCAATTGCCGTTGCCGAGCAAGATGGGGGCTTCGGTGCAATCGGCCTCGATGCGCGTGGTGTAGACCGAGAGCACGTCCGGCCTGTCGAGAAAATAGGTGATCCGCCGGAAGCCTTCAGCCTCGCATTGCGTGCAATAGGCCGAGCCTGAGCGATAGAGCCCCATGAGCTTGGTGTTGGCTGCCGGATCGAGCTGCGTGACTGTTGTCAGCGTGAACGCGTCGGGCACATTTTCCAGAGTCAGGCGCTCGGGTTGGGCGATATTGCCAAGTGTGAGCGGCTCGCCGTCGAGCGCGACCGAAATCACATTCAATTCGTCGCCATCAAGCACGAGCGGCGCATCGGCGCGGCCCACTGGATTGCGTCGGATCGTGAGGCGCGCCTCGACCTGTGTCTGCGCGCCCGCCAGCCGCACATCGAGATCGACCTTGTCGATCAGAAAATCCGGGGCGCGGTAATCGGCGAGGCGAACGGGCTGGGCAATATCGGTGCGCATGGGGCAAGATCCGAACTGAATGCTGAAAAGGGCCTGCGCAGATTACCACCCCGCGCCACCTTTTGCATGTCCGTCGCGTTGCATGGCCGTCGCGCGCCCCCGCTCAGCGTTTAGTAGGGCAGCGGATCTGCGTGCCCGACCACGCGCACGATATTTTCCATTTTCGCACGAAGATGGCGGTCGAGATGATCGACCGCCGCATGCACGGCATGAACCGAGAGCGTGGCGTCGACGCGGCAGTGATAATTCACGACAATGCCTGACGAGGTTTCGCGCGCACGCACGAAATGCACGTCCTGCAAAATGCCCTCCGCCTGCGCGCCCTCCACCAGCACCGCCTTGATCGCGGCCCTGGCCTCGCTGGCGAGATCCTCCCCCGACAATTCCGTCACCTCGAGCGGCTCGATATGAGTCTCGATCTCGATGTCCTCGCCGATTTCGGCGGAGATGGCCTGTTCGAGCGCGGTTGCAATTTCATGCGCCGCGCCATGGGCCATTTGGGCGTCGAGTTCGATGTCGAGGCTGATGGCCGCCTTGCCCGCGACATGCTGAATGGTGATGTGATGCACGGCGAGCCTGCGGCGCGCGGCGATCAGCAGCACGCGTTCGAGCAGGCTCTCGTCATCAAGCGCGCGTGGATTGGCCGTGATCGTCAGCTCGACCTCCGGCATTTCAGCCAAAACGGCCGCCGCAATCTCCTGCTTCACCCCAAAGACCTTTTCGAGCGGCATGGTGCGCGGCACAGCCACCGAGAGCTCACCCAGAATCTGCGCGCCCGCCGGTCGCAGGCGCAGCACTTCAATATCGACCACGCCAATGACCTTCTCCACTGTGCGGCGCAGCCGTTCGGCAATGCCGGCAGGCGCGGCGTCCACCAGCGTGTCTATGGTGCGCCGTCCGAGCTTGTAGCCGGCAATGGCGATGAACAGCGCGACGCCTATGGCAGCGATGCTGTCGCCCTGATGATAGCCATAACGGGTCGCGACAAGCCCGATCAGCACCAGTGCCGAGGCAACGAAATCGCTCGAAAAATGCAGCGCGTCGGCGGCGAGCGCATCGCTCTTGGTGCGCTTGGCAATGGCGGTCAGCGAGCGCCAGCGCACGACATCGACGACAATCGAGACGATGAGCACGCCAAAGGTCAGCCAATTGGCGTCGATGTTTGCCAGCGCGGGCGAGAGAATTCTTTTGATTCCCTCATAGAGAACGCCAATGGCGAGCACGATCAGGAGGCCGGTCTCGCAAAGCGCCGCCACGGCTTCAATCTTGCCATGGCCATAATGATGTTCGTCGTCAGCGGGCTTGTCAGCCGCCCGCACGGCGAAATAGGTGAGAATGGTTGCGCCCGTATCGAGCAAGCCGTGGCCTGCCTCCGAGAGCAAGGCCAGCGAGCCAGAGAGCAATCCGGCGACGAGCTTGCCGATGGTCAGGATGCCGCTGGCAAAGATCGAGGCAAGGGCTGCCTTTTGCTTGAGGGCTGAATCGCTGGAGCGGCTGTCGATGGCGGTCATGTCGTCCTCGGTTCGTCGGTAACAGAACGGCAAAGTTTCCCTTAAAGCCATGACAGGCTTTTGACCAGAAGCCGGCAATTTGTCTGGCAACCGGGTCGGGCCGCAGTATATCTGGGGAAGACTGTCTTCGCAGGGTTGAGGGAGAGCGCAAGTGGAATATCTGCACACAATGGTTCGCGTCACCGATCTCGATGCGTCGCTCGATTTCTATTGCGCCAAATTCGGCCTCATCGAAGTGCGCCGCATCGAGAGCGAGGCCGGTCGTTTCACGCTTGTTTTCCTGGCTGCTCCCGGCGACGAGGCCCGCGCGCGGGAAACGCGCACGCCACTTCTCGAGCTGACCTACAATTGGGATCCCGAGACCTACACCGGTGGCCGCAATTTTGGGCATCTTGCCTACGCCGTCGACGATATTTACGACACTTGCCAGAAGCTCATGGACGCCGGCGTCACGATCAATCGTCCGCCGCGCGATGGTCACATGGCGTTCATCCGTTCGCCCGACAATATTTCAATCGAGCTGTTGCAAAAGGGCGACCGCAAGCCTGCGCAGGAGCCATGGGTTTCCATGCCCAACATTGGCGTGTGGTAAAGCTGCAGGTAGTCTTTGCTCTCGGCCTGATGCGCGTTCATACTCGTGGCAGTTTTTAAAATGCCATGGAGTGGCACATGGCGGACTTGCCGCACTCGGTCGACGTACGAGCATCCATTCGCTTCCGCTTTCGGGGGCGCGACATCGAGCTTGGTGATTTTGCGCCGCGCATGACATTGCTCGACTGGTTGCGCATCGAGCGCGGGGCGAGCGGCACGAAGGAAGGCTGCAACGAGGGCGATTGTGGCGCATGCACTGTCGTCCTCGTGCGCCGCGCGCAGGGCGCTCCAAACTTCACGCCGGTGAATGCCTGCATTCTGCTGCTTGGCCAGATCGATGGCGCCGAACTCGTCACCATCGAAGATTTGTCGTCGGCGCCGGGCGCGCTTCACCCCGTGCAGGACTCCATGGTCACGCACCATGGCGCGCAATGCGGCTTCTGCACGCCCGGCATTGTGATGAGCCTTTTTGCCCAGCATGAATCAAAGCCCCAAACGCTCGATGCGGACGCGGTTTGCGATCAGCTTGCAGGCAATCTTTGCCGCTGCACCGGCTATCGCCCGATCATCGAGGCAGCACTTGCTGCCCATGTTGTACCGCCGCAGGGCCGCTGGCCGGGCACGGAGGCGATGCACGCGGGCGATATGCTGATTGGGGACGACGACCAGTTTTTTGCCGCCCCCGCCAGCATCCCCAGTCTTGCAGCTCTCTATGCCGCCCATCCCGATGCGACGCTGGTGGCGGGCGCAACGGATGTCGGGCTCTGGCTCACCAAGAATTTGCAGGACATTCGCAAAATCATCTGGCTCGGGCGGGTGGCCGGTCTTGATGCAATAGAGGCGCACGCCGACGGCCTGCATATTGGCGCAGGCGTCACGCTGGCCGCGCTCGCGCCCCATCTGGGCGCGCTTCATCCAGATCTCGGCGAGGTCATGCGTCGCTTTGGCTCCACGCAAGTGCGCAGTTCCGGCACGATTGGCGGCAATCTCGCCAATGGCTCGCCGATTGGCGATCTCGCGCCCTGCCTGATTGCGCTGGGTGCGCAGCTTGTTCTCCAGAAGGGCGATGTCCTGCGGCATTTGCCGTTGGAGGATTTTTTCCTCGCCTATCGCAAACAGGATCGTTTGCCCGGCGAATTCGTGCATTCCGTCATCATGCCGCCCTTGGCCGCCGAGCAGGCCTTCCGCGCCTACAAGGTGAGCAAGCGGATTGATGAGGATATTTCGAGCGTCCTCGCGGCCTTCTGCTTCGATGTCGCTCAGGGGCGGATCGGGCGCGCGCGTATCGCCTTTGGCGGCATGGCGGGAACGCCCGCGCGGGCGCGCAATGCCGAGGGCTTTGCGGTTGGCATCAGGCTTCAGGACGAGTCGACGTGGGCTTCGGCTCTGAGCGCGTTGGCATTTGATTTCCAGCCCCTCTCGGATCAGCGGGCGAGCGCGGCCTATCGCGCGCTTGTCGCCCGCAATCTTCTCACCAAAGCCTTGATCGAACTGCGCGGTGAAAGTCCCGCCACGACGCGCATCGCGCCGCCGAGGGAGCCATGACCATGCCGCAGGCCAAGCCCCGCGAGGACGATCTCGTCATCGTCCGCCAATCGGTCACGCATGATTCTGCTAGCCTGCACGTGCAGGGCGCGGCCACTTATGTGGATGACATTCGCGAGCCATCCGGCACGCTGCATCTGGCTCCCGGTCTCTCGCCTGTCGCGCGCGGACGCCTCCTCGGGCTCGATCTTTCTGGCGTGCGCGCCGCGCCCGGTGTCGTCGCCGTGCTCTGCGCGAGCGATGTTCCAGGCAAGAACGATGTCGCGCCTGCCTTTGCCGACGATCCGCTCTTTGCCGATGGCGAAGTGATTTTTCACGGTCAGGTGGTTTTTGCCGTCGTTGCGCAGACGCGTGATGCGGCGCGCCGTGCAGCCCGTCTGGCGCAGTTCGACATTGCCGCCGACGAGCCCGCCATCACGATTGAAGCGGCTGCACAGCGCGGGCAAACCGTGCTGCCGGATTTCGATTTCGGACGCGGCGATGTGCAGGAGGCGCTTGGGTGCGCCCCGCACAGGCTTTCCGGCCGGCTCGCCATTGGCGGGCAGGAACATTTCTATCTCGAAGGGCAGGTTGCGCTGGCCATTCCGGGTGAGGCGGGCGACATGCTCGTCCATGCCTCGACGCAGGATCCAAGCGAGGTTCAGCATATTGTCGCCCGCGTGCTGGGCTGTCCGGATGCTTTCGTTACCGTTGAAACACGGCGCATGGGCGGGGGCTTTGGCGGCAAGGAAAGCCAGGCGAGCCAGACGGCGGCTCTGGCAGCGCTCGCCGCCCATGTCACCGGGCGGCCATGCAAGCTCCGGCTCGACCGCGACGATGATTTCGTCATCACCGGCAAGCGCCATGATTTCCGCGCCGATTGGTCGGTGGGCTTTGAGGCTGATGGCCGCCTCACCGCCTATGACGTGCAGCTCGACGCCAATTGCGGTTGTTCGGCCGATCTCTCGACCGGCGTCGTCGACCGCGCCATGTTCCATGCGGCCAATGCCTATTATGTGCCTGCGGTCGCCGTGCGCTCGCGCCGGCTGCGCAGCGACACGGTGTCCAATACGGCCTTTCGTGGCTTTGGCGGCCCGCAGGGGATGCTCGCTATCGAGCGGGTGATGGACGCCATCGCGCATGAGACCGGGCGTGACCCGCTCGATGTACGCAAGGTCAACCTGCTGGCGCCGGGGCGCGACCGCACGCCCTACGGCATGGTGGTGGAGGAGACCGATACGCTCCCCGCTCTCATCGAAGAGCTGGAGCGCAGCTCCGATTATCGTGCGCGCCGCGCTGAAATTGCCGCCCATAACGCCACTGCGCCGATCATCCGGCGCGGGCTGGCGCTGACGCCGGTGCAATTTGGCATCTCCTTCACCCTCGTCCATATGAACCAGGCGGGCGCGCTGGTGCATGTCTATCAGGATGGCTCGATCCACCTGAACCATGGCGGCACGGAGATGGGGCAGGGGCTCTTCACCAAGGTTGCCCAGGTGGTGGCCGAGGAATTTGGCGTGCCGCTCGACTTCGTGCGCATCACCGCGACCAACACCGCCAAAGTGCCAAATACATCTCCCACTGCGGCCTCTGCCGGCGCCGATCTCAATGGCATGGCGGCCCGCATCGCAGCGGGCGCGATCCGCCAGCGCATGGCCGAGGTTGCAGCCGCCATGTGGGCGATTGCCCCCGATGCGGTGCGCTTCCGCGACGGGCGGGTGTTTGGCGGCAATGAGTCGATCAGCTTCCGCGATCTGGCGCGCCGCAGCCGCGAGATGCGGGTGCAATTGTCGGAGGCCGGCTTCTACAAGACGCCGCATCTCGACTGGAACCGCGCCACCAAGACTGGCCGTCCCTTCCTCTATTTTGCTTATGGCGCGTCCTGTTGCGAGGTCGCCATCGACACGCTGACGGGCGAGAGCAAAGTGCTGCGCGCCGACATTCTCCACGATGTCGGACGCTCGCTCAATCCAGCCATCGACATCGGCCAGATCGAGGGCGGCTTCGTCCAGGGCATGGGCTGGCTGACAAGCGAGGAGCTGGTGCATGACGCCAAGGGGCGTCTCCTCACCCACGCGCCCTCGACCTACAAGATCCCGGTAGCTGCCGATGTGCCGCGCGATTTCCGCGTCAGGCTTTTCGACAATGCCAATCGCGAGGACACGATCCATCGCTCCAAGGCTGTTGGCGAGCCCCCGCTCATGCTTGGCATCAGCGTCTTCAACGCCATCATCGACGCGCTGCATGGGCTCGCCCCCGGTGTTCATGTACCCCTTGATGCGCCCGCAACGCCCGAGCGCATTCTGTTTTCAGCCGAAGCGCTGAGGGCCGCGCACAAGGGTGAGGGATGTTGAATCATTACATGAACTTCAGCTTGAATCATTTTCTGAAGATGGCGGGTCAGGTGGCTCAAACGACTCGCATTTCAGCGTTGGCGACATGTCGATAATGACGCGTCTCGCAAGCCTGCTCGCGCAGGGACATGCCGCCGTTCACGTAAGTGTTGAGCGGGCCGAAGGCTCGACGCCGCGCGAGGCCGGGGCTGCGATGCTGGTGCGCGAGAGCGGGGATTTTCACGGGACGATTGGCGGCGGGGCGCTCGAATGGGAAGCGCTCCATGTCGCGCGCGGTCTGTTTGCGCCCGGCGCAGAGCCGGTTCTTGTGCGCGATTTTTCGCTCGGGCCCGAGCTTGCCCAATGTTGCGGCGGGCGGGTGCGGCTGCGCTTCGAGCTCTATCGTCCCGAAGATGCCGCGCGTCTTGATGCACAGGATGGGGCGATGGATGCGACCCCTCTCGCGCTGTTTGGCGCTGGCCATGTCGGGCGGGCCCTGGTGCTGGCGCTCGCTCCACTGCCCTTTTCGATTGCATGGATCGATCAGCGCGCCGATGTCTTTCCCGCTGCCGTCCCCCCCAATGTGACCAAGCACGCGCCCGCAGATCCCGTGGCCGCGCTCGATGCCTTGGCCCCGGACAGTTTCATTCTGGTGATGACCCATTCCCATCCGCTCGATCTCGCCATCGTGACGCACGCGCTTGCCGGGACGCGTTTTCCATTTGTCGGGCTGATCGGCTCGGACACCAAGCGCGCGCGGTTCATGCACCGGATGGCCGAGGCTGGTCTGTCCGATGAGCGCCGCGCCAGGCTCATCTGCCCCGTCGGCATTGCCGGTATCGAGGGCAAGGAACCTGCCATTATCGCCGCCTCGATGGCTGCCACGCTGCTCATTGCCCGCGAGACGTTTCACAAGGACAGACCATGACCCACGACATTGACGGGGCCCTCGATCGCCAATTCCTGCTCCGCGCTGTCGCGCTGTCCAAGGAGCGCATGGAGGCAGGGCTTGGCGGCCCCTTCGGGGCTGTGATCGTCCGGGACGGAAAAATTCTGGCCGAGGGCTGGAACGAGGTAACCTCGACGCTCGATCCCACCGCCCATGCCGAAGTTACCGCTATCCGCCGCGCCTGCGTGGCCGTGGGCGATTTCTCGCTCGCGGGCGCCACGCTCTATTCGAGCTGCGAGCCATGCCCCATGTGCCTGGCCGCAATTTATTGGGCCCGGATCGACAGGCTCGTCTATGCCAACACCCGCGAAGAGGCAGCCGCCATCGATTTCGATGACGCCTTCCTCTACGAGCAGGTCGCGCTGGAGCCCTCCGCCCGCGCCATGCCCACCGACCACCTGCCGCTGACAGAAGCACGCGACGTGTTCGAGCTTTGGCGCGTGAAGCCCGACAAGATCGCTTACTAGGCGAGGCTCATTTCGGCTCGGGCTTGGGCGCATCTGGCGTTGCGCCCGGCGGGGTGACGGCTTCGGGGGGAATGACGGGCATTGTGGCGCCGATGTCGGGCGGCTTTTGCGTCATGTCCTGATCGATACCCGATGGCGGCGTGATGATCCCATCTGACTTGTCGAGCTTCCCCGACGGGTTGGGCGCGCTTGGCTCCCGCTCTGTCTGGGCCGCTGCAACGCCCGCTGCCAGAAGCCCGCAGGCTATCAGACACGTGCGATAAAGGCTGCGATCGGGCTGGCGCATTGGAAACCTCGCGGCTGCACAATCCAGCCAACGTTGCCCGCCGCGCCCGGTTCCTCCCGACAAGGCGCGCCACAGGCAGCGCAACCAAGCGGCCTCGCCTCGTGTTGAATGCGCGGGTGGCAGCAAGGGGAGTGGCCGATGGTCAGCATTCGGGAAGCGCGAATTCTCATCATGGCAACCGACGGGTTTGAGCAATCGGAGCTGCAGACGCCATTGACGCGCCTGCGCGCGGCCGGCGCCAAGGTCGAGGTTGCAGCCCCCGAAGGGGCCTCCGAGATCAAGGGCTGGCAGGACAAGAACTGGGGCGCGAAAGTGCCGGTCGATCTGGAAATCGCCGCCGTCGAAGTCGACGATTACGACGCGCTTGTGCTGCCCGGCGGGCAGATGAACCCTGACATCTTGCGCATGAATGACGATGCCGTGGCGCTCGTTCAGGACTTTCTCGACGCCGGAAAAATCGTCGCCGCCATCTGCCACGCGCCTTGGCTGTTGATCGAGGCCGATGTTGTCGACGGCAAGAACCTCACCTCCTGGCCCTCGGTGCGGACCGATATCGAAAATGCCGGCGGCGAATGGATCGACCGTGAAGTCGTCGTCGATGGCGGGCTCATCACCAGCCGCTCGCCCAAGGATCTCGATGCTTTCGTTGCTGCCATTATCGAGCAGATCGAGAGCGAAGGCGTCGAAGATGAGGAAAGCCCCAAGGCCTGAGCGAGGAGGGACAGCCCATGCTTGCAGAACTCAGTCCGGAAAAAGTCTGCTTCATCATCATCAAGATGCGCGAATATATGTCGACCGATGAGCAGGTCGATTCCGATGCATCCAATCCAACAGATGACAAATTCACCGCTGCGCTGACCGAGAGTAACGAGCGTCCCGTCTTGACCGAGCTGATGTCCTTCATCAACGGGCTCAATGACGATGAGAAGGTTGAACTGGTTGCACTCTGCTGGACCGGGCGTGGTGATTTTGAAAATGACTGGGCGGGCGCTCTCGGCGAAGCGCGTGGCCGAGCCGAATATCGCACAGCCTTTTATTTGCTGGGCATGCCATTGCTCGCGGAATATCTGGAGGAGGGGCTCTCCAATTTCGATCTTTCCTGTGAGGATTTGGAAAAGGGTCGCCTGTAATTGCGCTCAGGCATAAAAAAAGCCCGCGTGATGCGGGCTTTTTACATGTCGGTGAAAATCCTACGCCTTGCACCATTCAGATCCAGGCGCAGCGCTCGCCGTGATGCATGCTCCCCGCCGCCACGCCGCGAGAAGAGAGCCAATCCGCCGGTTCCCCGTCATCAGCCTCAAGCGCCGCCTCGACAATATGGTGCAGCCCCCGCAGGATTGGCATGTCATGACCTGCGCACAGGTGCGACAGTTCCTGCCAGTGCTTTATAGCGGCGCAGGCGCGGAAATCGCGCACCGCCTGAGCTGAAAAGGCGCCGACCGAAAGGCCATGGCGTCCGGCAACATTTGCCACGCGGGCGTAAAAAACCGGGCCGATGGAAACCACGGCCGCCTCTGCCACAGGTTCGTGCGAGCACGTGCCTATGAGCTCTTTCATCAACATTGCACGTCCCCCTAAATGCGAATGAAAATTGAAATCCATTCTGTATTTATAAATCTTACGCGCCAATTCTGACGATTGCATGACGCAATGGCGCAAATATGAATTTTTGTTCAGGCCACCGAGGGCATGTGAGCCTTGACCGGTTGCTTGGCGAGCGCATCGAGATATTCGCTGCACCAGCGATGAACATTATGCTCCTTGAGATAGCGGATCATCGGCTTGATGCGGCTGATGCGTTCATCAAGCGGCATGTCGAACGCAGCCTTGAACGCATGCGCCATACCGTCCGTATCGTAAGGATTGACCATGATCGCACCGCGCAATTCACGCGCGGAACCTGCAAAGCGCGACAGCACGAGAACGCCGGGATTATCCTCGTTCTGCGCGGCGACAAATTCCTTGGCGACGAGATTCATGCCGTCGCGCAAAGGTGTAACGATGCCCAGTCGCGCGCAGCGGTAAAGTCCGGCCAATGCGGCGCGCGCTATGGAGCGGTTGACGTAACGGATAGGCGCCCAATCGATATCGCCGAACTTGCCGTTGACGCGACCGGCAGCTTCTGCGACCTCGCGATTGATTTCGGCATATTCAGGAATTTGCTCGCGCGTTGTCGGCGCGATTTGCAACGCATAAAATTGATGCCGGTAATCTGGATAGAGTTCGAGAAAGCGTCCAAAAGCCTCGATCCGTTGCGGAATGCCTTTGGAATAGTCCAGCCTGTCCACGCTGAGCGCGAGCATCTTGCCTTCGAGCGATTTTTCGAGCCTTCGGTTTGTCGGCGACAAGGGTTCACGCGCAAACCGAATGAATTCTTCCGTGTCGATCGAGATTGGAAAAACACCGACCTGACACGAGCGTCCGAAGGCCTCTATGCGGCCGTGGCCATCACTCTCAATGCCCATTTCATCGCGCAGATAAGCCAGGAAATTGTCGAGAAATTGCCGGGTCTGAAATCCGATCAAATCGTAACACGCGAGATTTGCTGCAAGGCGGGCGTGGTTTGGCAGGATGACGAGCAGTTCGGGTGCTGGCCATGGAATATGCAGAAAGAAGCCGATGCGGTTTTTCACGCCGAGCGCGCGCAATTCCGAGGCGAGCGGGATGAGATGATAATCATGCACCCAGATCAGATCGTCGGGCTTGAGCATGGGAGCAAGCGTGCGCGCAAAGGTCTGGTTGACGCGATAATAGCCCGCCATGTCGCGCCGCGCGAATTCAGTGAGTCCAGGGCGGTGATGAAAGAGCGGCCAAAGCGCGCGATTGGCAAAGCCATTGTAATATTCATCATGGTCACGCTGCGTCAGATCGATGGTGACGTAATCGACATTGTTCCAGCGCACTTCCGAGATTTTTGGCGTGCCGTCGCTGCTCTCGCTGACTTCGCCGCTCCAGCCCAGCCAGATGCCGCCCTGGCGTTCCAGCGCATTACGCACGGCCACAGCAAGGCCGCCAGCTGAATAGCGTTCATTGGGCTTTGGAATGCGGTTGGAGATGGCGATCAGGCGGCCCAAGGCGTTCACTCCCCGGGCGTCACTGCGCCCCTTGTGCGGCGCGGTGGCGCTCGCTCTTTTTAAAACGCGTCCTCCCAAGCTTTTGAGAGCCGCATGGCCGCGCGAATAAGCCCGACCATTGAATAGGATTGGGGAAAATTCCCCCATAAAACGCCGGTCTTCGGATCGATGCCCTCGGAGAGAAGTCCGAGCGAGGACCGATGCGAGAGCAGGCGCTCGAAGATCTCGCGTGCCTCATCCTGTCTGCCCACCGCAGCGAGCGCTTCGACGAGCCAGAAACTGCAGATGACGAAAGATATTTCGGGCGGGCCGAAATCATCCGGCCTGCGGTAGCGGAAGAGATGATCTCCCTCGCGCAGATCGGCCTCTATGGCGGACAAAGTCGAGAGGAAGCGGGGGTCGTCCGCGCGGACGAAGCCGAGTTCCTGCAAGAGCAGCAGGCTGCCATCAAGATCCTCACCATCGAAAGTTGCAACGAATGAGCTGCGCTTTTCGTTCCATGCACGCGCCCATATGCCTGCATGCATGCGCTCGGCGCGGTCCCGCCAGACGACAGCGCGTTCATGCAGTCCGAGCTTGAGTGCAATGCGGTGCAGCCGGTCGCAGGCCGCCCAGCACATCACGCTTGAATGGGTGTGAATTTCCGCGCGAGTGCGAAATTCCCAAAGGCCCGCATCGGGCTCGATCCAGCGCCGCGCAGCTTCTTCGCCAAGCCGCTCCAATTGACGAAACAGGCCAGGGCCGCCAGGTCGCGCAAGGCGCTCGTCGAAGAAGCTTTGCGTCACCGCGAGGATCACGCTGCCATAACCGTCATTTTGAATTTGATCGTAAGCGCCATTGCCGACGCGCACGGGGCCCATGCCGCGATACCCCATGAGGGAGGGGCGCTCGTGCTCGGTGAGTGCGGTCTCAAGGCCGAGACCGAAAATCGGTTGCAGCGGGCCTTCATCCCAGCCAGTGACAATATTGGTGATATAACTAATGTAATGTTCCATCGTGCGCGTGACGCTGAGGCGGTTGAGCGTCTGCACCACAAAGAAAGTGTCCCGCAGCCAGCAATAGCGATAATCCCAATTGCGGCGGCTGTCGGCAAACTCTGGCACTGAGGTGGTAAGTGCGGCGACAATGCCGCCGGTCTCTTCGTAAGAACAAAGTTTCAGCGTGATCGCAGCGCGGATCACCGCATCCTGCCATTCAAAGGGAAGCGCCAGTTGTCGCGTCCAGTCGCGCCAATATTCCAGCGTCTGTTCATACCAATCGACACCGATGAGCGAGAGATCGGCAACGGGTTCATCTGCACCCAGCACCATGGTCAGCGGGCGCTCCAGCACGAAGGGTGTTTCGCTCTGGATGAGGCTCACAGGTGCGTCGGTTGTGAGGCGCAGAATCTGCGCACCAAGCAGATAGCGCACATGATTGCTGCCGCGCGTCATTGTCGCCGGATGCGCGCCATAATCATAGCGTGGGCGCAGTCTCATGCGGATGCGCGGCACGCCGCTGAGTGGCGTCACCAGCCGCACGATGGAGACCGGGCGAAAGTGCCGGCGATGGCGGACGAAGCGCGGCACGAAATCCACGATTCTGATCGCGCCGCCCTTGTCGTCCTCCAGAATGGTTTCAACAATCGCGGAGTTTGGAATGTAGCGCTGGCGCGCGCGCGCAAAGCCCAGAAGCTCGATCTCCCAAACGCCATCCTGCGCCATGGCCTCGCCGCCCAGCAGATTGCAGAAGGCCGGATCGCCATCGAGCCGTGGGATGCAGCACCAGACAATACGCGCGCGTTGGTCGATCAAGGCGGCAATCGCGCAATTGCCGATCACAGCAAGATCGAGCGAGGGGTCTCGTGGTGTCATGTGTCACTGTCCCGGGCGCCAAGGATATCCATGATGGCGTGGCGCATCGCTGCGGGATCATCGAGATGGGCTTGCGCCTGCGTTGGCACATCGCTCTGGCCGATGCGGACCGAGAGCCCGCCATATTTGTTGACGAAACTGAAGCCCGCTTCGTCCGTCAGATCGTCGCCGTAGAAAACGGGCTTGCGACCCGCAAATGGCGGGTGGCGCAACAGGCTTGCAATGGCGCTGCCCTTGTCAAAACCCGCGGGCTTGAGCTCAACGACGAATTTGCCCTCCTGCACGGCGATATCGTCGCCCGGCGCAAAGCGGCGCATGCAGGTGAGCACATCGCTCGCAAGATCGGGGCGCTGGCGGAAATGCACAGCCAAAGTCGCGCCCTTGTCTTCCAGCATGAGGCCGGGATGGGCGGCGACAAAGCGCGCGAGATCGGGGCGGGCGTGATCCATGATGCCCGCACCCGTGTGCGTGCGCACGCCATCGGGAAAGCGGATCTCCGCGCCATGCAGGCCTGCGGCAGGCAGAATGAGGGGTGCAAAGATACGATCGAGATCGGCGATGGCGCGTCCGCTCACCAGCGCGACAGCGCCCGCGTTGCGTGCCGCCAGTGCGCGGAGCAGATCGCGAAGCGCGGCATCGGCAACGACATCCTGCGGCATGGGCTTGAGCTCCAGCAGCGTGCCATCGACATCGAAGAAAAAGGCGCTTGTTTGAAGCTCGCGCGGCAAGGCGGTCGCCGTTGTCAGGGTCAGTTGGTCAGCACCCGGCACGGACCACATCTCCCGGACACTTTCGGAGCGGCAGGCACGCCGGAGGCGGCGCGTCCGACTTTGCAAGCCGGCGGAGCAAGAACGCGCGCCGCCGCTCCGTAGTTCCGGTTATCAGCCGCCGTCAGCAACGAGTCCGGCCGCGGCGACGCCCGCGCAGGCGACGAGTTCGTCATTGTCCGACGTGTCGCCCGAGACGCCGATGGCGCCGAGCAATTCGCCCGAGGCGGATTTGATGAGCACGCCGCCGGGAACCGGCACGAGGCCCATTTCGGAGAGATGCGTGGCTGCATTGATGAAGGCGGGGCGTTCGGCGGCCAAAGTGGCGATCTTGCGTGTGCCAGCGCCCAGGCCAATCGCGCCATAGGCCTTGCCGAAGGCGATGCGCCAGCGGATCAGGCTCGAACCGTCTTCCATGGCGCAGGCCTTGAGCGCGCCGCGCGCATCGAGGACCACGAGGCCCATCGGGTTCATCTTGTGGGCGTGGGCATAAGCCAGGCCTGCCTCGATCATCTTCTGGGCGGCTTCGAGCGTCAGTGCTGTCATGATAAGTGTCTCCTTTGTCCGATCAGTCTGTCTCGCAAGCTCTGCGCGGCAGGTCAAGGAAGGGGCGGTCCATGCAGATGCACGACACACGCAAGGCGATGGTGGCCGCCTGCCTTGAAATGAACCGCCTCGGGCTCAATCAGGGCACGTCCGGCAATCTCTCGGTCCGCGTGGGTGAGCGCCTGCTCGTGACACCGACGGCGGTCGCCTATGAGCGGCTTGCGCCAGACATGCTGGTCAGCATGCTGATCGGGGACGAGGAGGGGCGTTGGAGCGGCCCCTGTGCGCCCTCCAGCGAATGGCGCTTCCACAGCGACATTCTCCGGGCGCGGCCAGATATTGGCGCGGTGGTTCATTGCCACGCGACCTATGCGACCGTGCTCTCGATGCTGCGCCTGCCAATTCCCGCCGCCCATTACATGATCGCAGCCTTCGGCGGCACTGAAATCGCCTGCACGGATTATGCGCCCTATGGCACGCCGGAATTGTCGAGCCTTGCAGTCGAGGGTCTCGGGCCCCGCCATGGCGTGCTGCTTGGCAGCCATGGCATGATTGCGACAGGGCGCACGCTCGAGGAGGCCATGTGGCGCGCGCTCGAGCTGGAGACGCTGGCAAGGCAATATTATCTGGCGCGCGCGATCGGCCAGCCGGTGGTATTGCCGGATGCAGCCATCAATGCGCTGATCCCGCGCTTTGCGGCTTACGGGGCATCCGCAAACGCTCTCCCGGAGAGAGAGGGTGGCTCCGAAGGAGCCGGGTGAGGGGTTACGCCCTCAGCCGCTTCCCGTCAGTTTGCATCTTCCCAACGCGCCAAAGCGCTGTCGATAAATTCCGGCGTCGCGCCGAGCGCGTTCAGCGGATCGAGAATGGCGTCGATCTCAGCGCCCGAGAGCACGCTTGCCGCAGGATTGGCCTTGATCACCTCCGCCAGACTTTTCCCCGTCGCGCCGACGTCGCGCGCGGCCTTTTCCACCAGAGCGAAAGCTTCCGCGCGGCCAAGATGGGGCGCAAGCGCGAGCGAGAGCATTTCTGTCATCGGCAAGCCATTGAGTGCGTCAAAATTGGCGCGCATCCGTGCCGTGTCGACCTGAAGGCCGGCGAGCGTATCGGCCATATTGGCGAGCGCACCGGCGGTGAGCTTCAACAGTTCAGGCAATGCGCCCCATTCCGATTGCCAACCACCGAGCGCGCGTTCGTGCTCCTGCACCATGCCTGAGAGAAGCGTGCCCATCAGGCCCGGCGTGCGCACGGCCGCAGCCACGGTCAGCATGCAGCGCACGGGATTGCGCTTGTGCGGCATGGCCGAGGAGCCGCCGCGTCCGGCTTCCGCCGGTTCAAACGTCTCCCCCAGCTCAAACTGCATCATCAGCGCGACATCGCGCGCGATCTTGCCCGCAATGCCGGTGGCGATGGCGAGTTCGCTGGCCAGCGCCAGCAGTCCGCCGCGCCGCGTGTGCCAGGGCAGGGGCGTGCCCTCGCATGTCGAGGCGCGCGCGGGCGCATAGGCGTTCATGCTGGCCAGACGGGTGGTGAGGTGGCGCGCTGTGGCAGCCCCATGCGAACCGAGCGAGCCGAGCGTGCCGGCGGCGCCGCCGAGTTGCGCGACCAAGGCCTGGCCCGCCTGCAGGCGCAGGCGCGTCCGGCTTTCAGCGATAGCGCAGAGCCATTGCGCGGCCTTGAGGCCGAAGGTGATGGGCGTTGCCGGCTGCAACAAGGTGCGCCCGAGCATGGCCGATTTCGCATGGGTGCGGGCCAGCACGGCGGCGGCGTCCGCGAGGCGGGTCATGTCCGCATCGATCAGCGCCAGGGCCTCGCCGAGCTGAAGCACCAACGCGCTGTCGATGACGTCCTGGCTCGTCGCGCCAAAATGGACGCTTGGGGCAGCAGCCTCATCCTTGGCCCGTACGGCGGCGGTGAGCGCTTTCACAAAGGGAATGGCGAGCGTGCCACCCTTGAGAGCCTCGGCAAACAGGCTCTGCTCATCGAAGGTGAGGCCATCGGCGACCGCGCCGATCACGTCGGCGACCGCGCGGGGAACCAGCCCCGCATCAGCCTGGGCAGCGGCCAGCGCGCCCTCGAAGGTCGCCATATGGCGCAACAGCCGGCTGTCCGACATGACTTCGGCCATTTCCGGAGTTGTGGCGTAGGTATCGTTCAGTGTCGGCATAAATGATGACATGTGAAGGTTTTTCCTGAAAGAAATTGCCTCTATAAGGCCTATAATGCCACGTCAAATCGGGTCAGGCGGGAACCTGCGGCGTGCTGGCCAATTCTCCCGTTACGCCCGCCAAGGGCGAAGAGCCAGGAAACGGCGCGCGTCGTCGAGAAGGAGGAAGGCACATGGACCGTCGCATCTTCATCAAATCCCTTCTGGGCGTCGCGGGCGCTGTTGCAACAGTAACCGCTCTTGCCCCGAGCGCCCACGCCCTGCCGCTGCTCGATGAATTGCAGGCCATGGACGCCAAGGGCGTCAATCCGCTCAATGTCGCGACATCCGAGGCCGACCTTCCGGCGGAAGGCGCGACCGAAGCGCAATATTACTATGGTCCGCGCCGTCGGTACTATCGCCGCAGATATTATCGTCCCGTCTATCGCCGCCCCATCCGCCGCTGCCGCAGCTTCGTGAACCGGGCTGGACGGCTCGTGCGCCGCTGCTGGGTTGGCTGAGGCTTCACGGCAGATCTCCTTGCCAAATATCAGGCGCTGCCATCGGGCAGCGCCTTTTTTTATCCACTGTAGACTTTCGTCTGCTGCGCTATGCCGCTGCCAGAAGCGCGGCCGCTTGACCTGAATCAATGCCCCGGTTGCGTCTGTGCCCGAGTATGCCGCTGTGAAAATAAGCGAGGCTCCCGTTGAGTCGCGCCAGCTCACGTAAGGGCATTCAGATGGCACAGACAGGAACGGCAGGGCGCGCGCCCATGCCCAAGAGCATGACGCTCGGTGAACTCGGCCTCGCATTGGCAGGTGTCGTCATGGCGGCGCTTTGGGTGCTGATCGCGGCAAAGGCCTATACGCCGGAATATGGATTTCACGCGGTTCTCTTTGCCGTGGCGAGCGTGGCAACGGTGTTTGCCGTGGCCAATCGCTATCATGCGCGCCCCGCCGAACCGCCGGCGCAGATGATTGATGGCAAGCCCAATTATAATATGGGGCCGGTGAAATTCTGCACCATCGCGTCGCTGTTCTGGGGCATTGCCGGTTTCACGGTCGGTCTCCTGATCGCCCTGCAGCTCGCCTTTCCGGTGTTGAATTTCGATCTGCCCTGGACCTCCTTTGGCCGCGTGCGGCCCTTGCACACGTCGGCGGTGATCTTTGCCTTCGGCGGCAATGTGCTGTTGGGGACGTCGTTCTATGTCGTGCAGCGCACCTGCCGCGCGCGGCTTGCCGGCGCACTCGCACCCTGGTTCGTCGTGCTTGGCTATAATTTCTTCATCGTCATTGCCGGCACGGGCTATCTGCTCGGCATCACGCAAAGCAAGGAATATGCGGAGCCCGAATGGTATGCAGATCTTCTGCTGACCATCGTCTGGGTCACCTATCTCCTTGTGTTCCTGTGCACGCTCGCCAAGCGCAAGGAGCCCCATATTTACGTGGCGAACTGGTTCTATCTGGCCTTCATCCTGACCATTGCCGTTCTCCACGTCGGCAATAATCCCTCGATCCCGGTTTCGATCTTCTCGTCGAAATCCTACATCGTCTGGTCGGGCGTCCAGGATGCCATGGTGCAATGGTGGTATGGCCATAACGCGGTCGGCTTTTTCCTGACGGCCGGCTTCCTCGCCATCATGTATTATTTCATCCCGAAGCGGGCCGAGCGTCCTGTCTATTCCTACAGGCTCTCGATCATCCACTTCTGGGCCCTGATCTTCATGTACATCTGGGCGGGCCCCCATCATCTGCACTTCACCGCTCTGCCGGATTGGGCGCAGACATTGGGTACGGCCTTTTCCATCATGCTGTGGATGCCTTCCTGGGGCGGCATGATCAACGGCCTGATGACGCTCTCTGGCGCATGGGACAAGCTGCGCACCGATCCTGTGCTGCGCATGCTTGTCGTGTCGGTTGCCTTCTACGGCATGTCGACCTTCGAGGGGCCGCTGATGTCGGTGAAGGCGGTGAACTCGCTCTCCCATTATACGGACTGGACCATCGGCCATGTGCATTCGGGCGCACTGGGTTGGGTCGGCTATGTCTCGTTTGGCGCGATCTACTGCCTCGTGCCCTGGCTCTGGAACAAGCCGAAGCTCTACTCGCTGCGTCTCGTTAACTGGCACTTCTGGGTTTCGACGCTGGGCATCGTCTTCTACATCAGCGCGATGTGGGTGGCGGGCATCATGCAGGGCTTGATGTGGCGCGCTTATACGAGCCTCGGCTTCCTCGAATATTCCTTCCTGGAAACGGTCGAGGCCATGCATCCCTTCTACATCATTCGCGCCTTTGGCGGCGGGCTCTTCCTCGCCGGTGCGCTGATCATGGTGTGGAACGTCTACAAGACCATCGCGATGCCGGAGGCTGAAGCCGAAGCAAGTGCGATGCCCGCCCTCGTGCCCGCCGAATAAGGGACAACACATGTCACTCTGGAACAAGCACGCGATCTTCGAGAAGAACTCGATCATCCTGCTGCTCGGCGTGCTGATCGTTATTTCGATCGGCGGCCTCGTCGAAGTCCTGCCGCTCTTTTATCTCAAGAGCACGATTGAAAAGGTCGAGGGCGTGCGGCCCCATACGCCGCTCGAACTGGCTGGACGTAACATCTACGTCCGCGAAGGCTGCTACACGTGCCATTCGCAGATGATCCGTGCGCTGCGTGACGAAGTGGAACGCTATGGCCATTATTCTCTCGCCTCCGAGAGCATGTATGACCATCCGTTCCAGTGGGGCTCGAAGCGCAACGGCCCCGATCTCGCCCGCGTCGGCAATAAATATTCCGACGATTGGCACCGTCGCCATCTCGCCAACCCGCGCGCTGTCGTGCCGGGTTCGATCATGCCCGCTTATTCATGGCTCGCGAAAACCGAGCTTGATGCCGGCAAGATCGACCAGGACATGCGCGTGCTCTCGATGGAGGGTGTTCCCTACAGCGACGAGATGATCGCCAAGGCGAGCCTCGATCTCAAGGCGCAGTCGAGCGACGATGATGCTGGCGCTGCCGACCTCGTCAAACGCTATCCCAAAGCCGCCGCGCGCGCCTACGGCGAGCAGAAGGGCATCGTCACGGAAGCCGATGCGCTGATCGCCTATCTCCAGGTGCTCGGCACGCAGATCGACTTCAAGATCTATGATGACAAAGCAAATCTGAGGTGATGCGATGAACATCCAGCCCTACCTTCATGACGCGCAATTGCTCAGCCTTGTTGCGGTCTGCTTCACTTTTATCGGCATCGTCACCTATGCGCTCTGGCCTGGGATGAAGTCGGACTTCGACCGCCTGTCCCGTCTCCCGTTGAACGAGGATTGATCGATGAGCATCGCCTCGCATGAATCTGAACATGTCGATGCCCACACGGGCACCTCGACCACCGGCCACGAATGGGACGGCATCCGTGAATTGAACACACCATTGCCGCGCTGGTGGTTGTGGATGCTCTACGGCAGCATCGTCTGGGCGATCGGTTACATGATCGTCTATCCGGCCGTGCCTCTGGTTTCCTCCTATACCAAGGGCGTCTTTGGCTGGTCGGCGCGTGGCGCCGTGACGGCTGAACTTGCCGATTTGCAAAGCGCGCGCGCGCCGATGGTCAATGCACTGGCAGCCGCCAGCTTCGCCGACATCGAGAAAGACCCGAAAATGCTGGCCTTCGCCCGTGCGCAGGGCAAGGCGGCGTTCGGCGATAATTGCGCCGGTTGCCATGGCGCGGGTGGCGGTGGCTCGAAGGCCTTCCCCAATCTCGTCGATGACGATTGGCTGTGGGGCGGCAAGCTTGAGGATATCCAGCAGACGCTCACGCACGGCATCCGCTCCGCCGATCCGCAGGCGCGCGCGGGCAACATGCCTGTCTTCGGCGAGGGTGTGCTCAAGCCCACCGAAATCAGCCTGGTGGCAGATTACGTGCGCTCGCTCTCAGGGCTTGACGTCGCCAAGGGCGTCGATCTCGCAGCCGGCGGCAAGATCTTTGCTGAAAATTGCGCGGCCTGTCACGGTGACAATGCGAAGGGCAATCTCGAGCTCGGCTCACCCAACCTGACCGACGAGATCTGGCTCTATGGTTCCGACAAGGCGACGATCGTCGAAGGAATCAACAAGGGTCGCGGCGGCGTGATGCCCAATTGGGGCGAACGTCTGGATGCCGGCACGATCAAGGCGCTCGCCGTTTATGTGCGGACCCTCGGCGGCGGTCGTTGATACAATAAGATTGACGCCGCCGCACAATGCGGCGGCGCTCCTCTTCCAGCCCGAACCTTGAACTCGCGGCGGAGCATTTGAGCAGATATGAGTGTCAAGCAGCAGCAGGCGCGCGAGAGCGCACTCGAAGCAAAGGGCGTCGAGCCCGAGCTTTATGCGTCGCGCCCCAAAATCTATCCCCAAAGCGTGCAGGGCCGGTTTCGGCGGATCAAGTGGATCATCCTCGCGCTGACCTTGGGCGTCTATTATCTGCTGCCCTTCGTGCGCTGGGACCGCGGGCCCAATGCCCCGGCCCAAGCCGTGCTGGTGGATCTCGAACACCACCGCTTCTACTTCTTCTTCATCGAAATCTGGCCGCAGGAAATCTATCACCTGACCGGCCTGCTCATCCTTGCGGCCGTCACGCTGTTCCTGATGAACGCGCTCGCAGGGCGTGTCTGGTGCGGCTACCTCTGCCCGCAGACGGTCTGGACCGATCTCTTCTTTGCCGTTGAGCGCCTGATCGAGGGCGACCGCCGCGACCGTATGCGCAAGGCGGGCGAGAAATGGAATCTTGAGACTTTTGCGCAGGCCATACTGAAGCACTGGGCCTGGCTGATGATCGCCTGGTGGACGGGTGGCGCCTGGGTTCTCTATTTCGCCGATGCCCCGACGCTCGTCTATCAGCTTGCGACCTTCCAGGCCGAGCCCATCGCCTATATTTCCATCGCGGTCCTCACCTTCACGACCTATTTCTTCGCCGGTTACATGCGCGAACAGGTCTGCACCTACATGTGCCCGTGGCCGCGCATTCAGGCCGCGTTGACGGATGAGTATGCGCTCAACGTCACCTATCGCTACGAGCGCGGGGAGCCGCGCGGTTCGTTGAAGAAAAACGTCAGTCTGCGCGAAAGTGGCAAGCCTGCGGGCGATTGCGTGGACTGCCATCAATGCGTCAATGTCTGCCCGACCGGGGTGGATATTCGCGATGGCTTGCAGCTCGATTGCATCCAGTGCGGCCTGTGCATTGATGCCTGCGACACTGTCATGATGCAAATCCATCGCCCGACCGGGTTGATCGGTTATGACACGGACATCAACGTCAAACGCCGCGAAGCGGGACTTGCCGAACTGCCGGCGCGTTACCTGCGCCCGCGCACGATTTTCTATGCTGCCATCATCGCGGTGGTTGGCAGTTCCATGGCCTATGCGCTGGCGACGCGCGTCAATTCCGGCCTTGCCGTCATGCATGATCGCAATCCGCTCTTCGTTCGCCTGCATGATGGCGCCATCCGCAACGCCTATGCGGTGCGGCTTTCCAACAAGATCGCCGAGCCGCGCAGTTTCGAATTGCGCGTCGAGGGATTTGAGCCTGAGCAGATCGAGGCGGCAGGCGGCACGCGCGGCGCCAATGGCTGGCCCGTGCTGGCTGTCGGGCCGGATCAGACGTTGGAAGATCGCGTCTTCCTCACCTTGCCGCGTGGCAAGGCTGGCGCGCGCGAACATCATGATGATGACAAGCGCGACATCACCTTCATCCTCGACGATCTTGCGAGCGGAACGAGCATACGCGTGCGCGATCACTTCATGCAGCCATCGGGAGAAAAACATTGAAAACGGAAATCCCCTCTGCACCTGCTGCAAATGGTTTCGTCCTCAAGGGGCCCCATGTTCTGGCGATGATCCTGCTGTTCTTCGGCACGGTCTTCAGCGTCAATTTTTACATGGCGCATGCCGCCATCACGACCTTCAGCGGTCTTGAGGCTGACAAGCCCTATCAGGAAGGCTTGCGCTATGACGACGAGATCGCGGCCGCCCGCGCGCAGGAGAAGCGCGGCTGGAAGGTCGAGGCCCTCGTCAGTACGGTGGACGAAACAGGCGCGCTCATTAATGTGCAGCAGAGCGATGCAGCCGGGCTTGTCACGCCGGGTCTCACCTTCACCGCGCTTTTCATGCATCCGGCCGATCGGCGTCGCGACGTGAAAGTGGCTCTCGCGCAGACGCAGTCTGGCCGCTACAGCGCCCCAGCAGCAGTTACGCCAGGCCGCTGGGATGTCCTGATCGAGGCGACCAATGGCACGAACGTGATGTTCCGTTCCATCAACCGCATCGATGTCGCCAAGGCGAAATAACATGAGCGCCGCACTGCAGACTGATTTTTCGGTCTATGTCCGCCCGGCGGAGGGCGATGCCGTGCGCATGGATCTGGCTATCGAGGGTGTGGATTGCGCGGCCTGTCTCGATGATATCGAAGGTTCGATGCGGGCCTGCGCGGGCCTCGTGTCCGCGCGACTCAATCTCACCACCCATCGTCTCGCGCTCGTCTGGAAGCCACAGGAGACCGATGCCGGCGTGCTCGTCACGGCTTTGGCGCGCGCGGGCTATCGCGCCTATCCGTTCGAGCAGAGTCGTGTCGAAGCCGAAGAACAAAAGCGCGCGCAATGGCTGCTGAAATGCCTGGCAGTCGCGGGTTTTGCGGCGATGAACATCATGCTGCTGTCAGTTTCGGTCTGGTCGGGCAATAGTGCTGACATCACGCCCGAGACGCGCGATTTCTTTCATTGGCTCTCGGCGCTCATCGCGCTGCCCGCTTGCGCCTATGCCGGACAGCCGTTCTTTCGCTCGGCGCTGGCGGGTGTGCGCGCGCGCAAGCTGAATATGGATTTTCCCATCTCGCTCGGCATTCTGCTTGCGCTCACCATGTCCGTGGTCGAGACCGCGCTGCATGGACGCGAGGCCTATTTCGATTCCGCCGTCATGCTGCTGACCTTCCTGCTGGCCGGGCGTTTTCTCGATCAATCCATGCGCCGACGCACGCGTGCAGCTGCTGGCAATCTGGCTGCGCTGAAAGGCGAGGTCGCCCATCGCATCGGTCAGGATGGCGCTCTGGTTGCACTGCCTGTCAGCGCGCTTGGCGTTGGCGACCGCATCCTCGTGCGCCCGGGAGACCGTATTCCGGCGGATGGTCACATTTTGTCAGGTGCGTCTGAAGTCGACACCAGCATTGTCACGGGCGAGACCATGCGCGTGCGCGTGGGGCCGGGCACGCGCGTTTACGCGGGCACGATGAATTTTGATGGCGCACTGACGCTTGAAGTTACGGCTGCAGGCGAGGGGACTTTGCTCGACGAGGTCGCCCGGCTTGTCGAAAAGGCGGGCGAGGCGCGCTCGCGCTATATGCGCCTGGCTGACCGCGCGGCGCGCATCTACGCGCCGGTCGTGCATGTGACGGCCGCAGCAACCTTGCTGTTCTGGCTTGTGGCGGGTGCTGGTGCGCATGATGCCATCATCATCGCCATTTCTGTGCTCATCATCACGTGCCCTTGCGCGCTGGCGCTGGCCGTCCCGGCCGTGCAGGTCGTCGCCTCTGGCCATCTGTTCCGCGCCGGTATTTATCTCAATGCTGCCGACGCGCTGGAGCGCCTTGCCGAGATCGACACCATCGTCTTCGACAAGACCGGCACACTGACGCTGCCTGATCCCAATGTCTCCAACGCCGCTGCGCTTGCGCCTGATTTGCTGGCCCTTGCGGCGCGCCTTGCCCTCTCCAGTCGCCATCCGCTTGCCATGGCCGTCGCGCGGCTTGCGCCCGATGCAGCTCCTTTTGAAGGGGCCGAGGAAGTGGCGGGCGCCGGTGTGTCAGTGATGCTCGATGGCGTGGAGATGCGCCTTGGCAGTGCGGCTTTCTGCGCAAGCGATGCGGCTGCTCCTTTGTCGTCGCCCGATGTCTCGCTCATTCACCTGCGCCATGGCGCGCGCGTGGCGCATATCGAAATTCGCCAGAGCCTGCGGCCCGATGCGCGCGCGACCATCGATAGCCTGCGCGCACGCGGCTTCGATCTGCGGATCTTGTCGGGTGACAGGCTTGAGGCTGTGGTGCCGGTGGCTACCCAGCTTGGAATCGAACAAGCGGCGGGCGGTATCGATCCTGCCGGCAAGATCGCGGCCATCGAGGCTTTGCGCGCGCAGGGCCGCAAGGTGCTGATGGTGGGCGATGGCATCAATGATGCGCCGGCGCTGGCTGCTGCCCATGCCTCGCTCTCGCCGATTACGGCGGCCGATCTCGCGCAGGCGCAGGCTGATGCGGTGTTTCTGGGCGAGCGATTGGCGCCTGTCGCGCAGGCGCTCGACATTGCAATGCAGGCGCGCGCGCTGATGCGCCAGAACCTCGGCATTGCCGTCATCTACAATCTCTTTGCTGTCCCGCTCGCCATTGCCGGCCATGTCACGCCGCTGATTGCGGCGGCTGCCATGTCGGGATCCTCCATCATCGTCACGCTGAACGCCTTGCGCATGCGTGGCGTGGTGCGCAGCGATGCGCGCGCGGCGCGCCCCTCCGTGCCGCTTGCCCTTGCCACACGGGAGCGCCGCACATGAATGTGCTTATCTATCTCGTGCCCATTGCGCTGGCGCTTGGCATCGGCGCGCTGTTTGCTTTTCTCTGGTCGCTGAAAAGCGGCCAATATGATGATGTCGAAGGCACGGCCTGGCGCATCTTGTCGGATGAGGATCTGCCCGAATGAAGGCGCTGTTGCCTGATGTGGTGGCGCGCGCCGGGCGGCTTGTCTGCTTTTGTCCGCCGGGCGTGCCGGTTGAAGGCGCGCAGGCGCGCGGCCCCTTGCTGCTTGCCGGTGGCTTTGCCTTGTCCGTGCTCTCGCAAACCTTGACGCTGGGCATTCTCCCGCTCGCGGGCCTGTTGCTCGCGCCGCGCGCGGAGCTGGCAACCTTGCCCTATATGGCCATGCTGATCGGGGCGGCTGTCGCGACCTTTCCGGCGTCTTTCCTGCTCGATGCCTTTGGCAGGCGCGCGTCTTTTGCGCTCGGGGCTTCGCATGGCATTGCGGGCGGGCTCGTGCTCGCCTGGGCGCTTTCGGCGCATGCCTTTCTGCCCTTCTGCCTCGGTGCATTCTGGCTGGGGGTCGCGCAGGGCTTCGGGCTTTTCTATCGTCACGAGGCAGCCATGGGGGGCGGCGCCATGGGCCGGGCGATGCTGCTTGGCACGGTGTTTGGCTCGGGTGCCTTGGCGGGGCTGCTGGGGCCAGCCATCCTGATGCTGGGCGCTGCTTTGGCGCCTGCCTCCGTCCTTGGCCCTGCTGCCATTGCGGCCGCGCTGGTGCAGGTGCTGGTGCTGGCGCTGTCCATGGCGTGGTCGCCGCAGGCTGGCGCTGAGCTCGTCGCCATGCAGGTTGATGCGCCGCGCTACGATCTGCGTGAGGCGCTTGCGCCCACCATTCTTGCTGCTGCCGCCTGGTTTGGCATGACCGCGCTGATGCTGGCTGCGCCCTCGGCCATGATGTCCTGCGGCATTCCGGCTGCTGGCATCGCGGGCCTGCTCGCCTGGCATGTGGTGGCCATGTATGCGCCGGGCTTTGGCATTGCTGCGCTCGCGCGTCTCATCGGCGTGCCGGGCACGGCGGTACTCGGCCTTGCGCTCGTCATCGGCGCGCGGCTTGTGCTGGGCTTTGCGGGAGAGGCGACGGTTTTTGCGGGCGGCCTTGTGCTGCTCGCCATTGGCTGGTGTCTGGCAACGGCGGCCTCAACGCTCTGGCTGCAGGCGGGCAATCCGCCGCGCCGGGTTCTTGCGTTGCATGATGCCTGCCTGCTCGCAGCCGCCCTCGGCGGCGCCTGGGCCGCCGCGGGCTTTGCACTCTGACTTAATGCGACAGCAGCACGGGCAATGTCATCGAGGACAGGATCGTGCGCGTGGTGCCTCCCAGCACGAATTCGCGCAGGCGCGAATGGCCGTAGCCACCCATCACCATGAAATCCGAGCCTGCATCTGCCGCAAAGGACAAGATCGTCTCGCCGATGTCGCCTGAAATCGGCAGGCGCTTGAGTTCTGCATTAAGCCCGTGGCGCGAGAGATGGCGGGTGATGTTGAAGCCCGGCAATTCCTTGTAGGAGGTGCGCGGACCTGCAATCGTCACCACATCGATCGTGCTCGCCTTGACCAGCAGGGGCATGGCGTCAGCCAATGCGCGCGCGGCGGCGCGGCTGCCATCCCAGGCCACAAGCGCACGTTCAAAGCGCGGGGCCTTGGTGTGAATGCGCGGGATGAACAAAACCGGGCGACCGCTGTCAAACAGCGCAGCCTCGGCCATCAACTCGTCATCGCTGTTGGGCTCGCGCCCCTGTCCGATAATGGTGAGATCGAAATGGCGGGCAAGCCGAGCGAAATCATCACGCGCCTGGCCGGGCAAGGCATCGATCTGCACGAGTTCACTGCGCAGCGATTCTGGCGCGGCCGCGCGCAGGCGATCATAGGCCTGCTCGGCACGCAGGCGCGATTGCTCGGTCACTGCGGCGAGAACCTCGTAAGGATAATCGCCCGCAAAACCCGACGGCACGAGAATTTCAAATGCAATGCCGGTCGCAGTCAGATGCGCGCCAAGCTGATCGGCAAGGGCCGCCGCATAGGGGGCTGCCACTTGGGTCTGCCCGTCCGTTTCGAGCAGCAAGAGTATGTCCCTGATTGCCATAATGTCCTCCAGCGGACGAAGCGTGACTTCGCGAGGCTCTCGTTTTATGTCAGCACTGGGCATCCGGCCTTGACCTCGCACAAACCGATAACGCGCGAGGCCTGTGAATTATCAGGGAGAAGCGAAAATGGCGCAGGACCAGACAGCACGGATTGCAGCGCTCGAGGCGCGCGTCGATGCTCTGAGCGGCACGATCAAGACCGTGCTCACCACACTCATGCTGCGCGGCCTTCTCACAAAGGCAACCGTGGATCAGGTGTTGGCCGAAACCAATGCGGCGCTCGGTCATGGCCATGCCGAAGGCTCGGCCGAACTCGATCAGATCAAGAACGATCTGCCGACCTATATGCGCGCTGCCATGGGCCCCGTGCCCGATGAAGACGATCACGACCATTGAGGGCAGCTCTGCCTGAATGAGTTCGGCTTCTGCGCAACCCGGCCCTGCACCATGCGTTGCTGGCGGAACTCATCGCGCGGAGAGCGGCTCATGCAAGATGCCATCTGGTGGAAGCGCGGCATTGTCTACCAAATCTATCCGCGGTCGTTCCAGGACTCGGACGGGGATGGCATCGGTGATCTTGCCGGCATAAAAAGCCGGCTCGATTATCTGGTCTGGCTTGGCGTGGATGCGATCTGGATCTCGCCGATCTATCCCTCGCCGATGGCCGATTTTGGCTATGATGTGTCCGATTATTGCGGCATAGAGCCGATGTTTGGCACGCTCGATGAATTCCGCGCGCTGATTGGGGATATTCATGCGCGCGGCATGAAACTCATCATGGATTTCGTGCCCAACCATTCGTCGGACCAGCATTCGTGGTTTCGCGAAAGCCGCGCCTCGCGCGCCAATCCCAAACGCGATTGGTATATCTGGCGCGATCCCGCACCCGGTGGTGGCCTGCCCAACAATTGGGTGAGCAATTTCGGCGGCCCCGCCTGGACCTATGATGACTCGACGGCCCAATATTATTATCACGCCTTTCTCAGTCAGCAGCCCGATCTCAACTGGCGTAATCCGCAGGTGCGCGAGGCCATGCACGATGTGCTGCGCTTCTGGCTCGATCTTGGTGTCGACGGGTTCCGTGTCGATGTCATCTGGCACTTGATGAAAGACCCCTATTTTCAGGATAATCCGCCAAATCCCGCTTATGTCGAAGGGCGTCCTGAAATCGAAAGCCTGTTGCAGGTTCATTCCACCGATCAGCCCGATGTGCATTCAATCATTGCCGGCATGCGCAGCGTGCTCGATTCCTATCAACACCGCGTGCTCATCGGCGAAGTCTATCTGCCGATCGATCGCCTCATGGCCTATTACGGGCAGGATCTTTCGGGCGCGCATCTGCCGTTCAATTTCCAATTGCTGCAATCTGCCTGGCATGCGGGCAAGATCGCGGAATTGATCCTGGAATATGAGGCGGCCATTCCCGATGGCGGCTGGCCCAATTGGGTGCTTGGAAATCACGATCAACCCCGTGTTGCCGCGCGTCTTGGCGAGGAGCAGGCGCGGGTTGCAGCCATGTTGCTGCTGACATTGCGCGGCACGCCGACGCTCTATTACGGCGATGAGATTGGCCTCGGCAAAGTCGATATACCGGCCCATTCCGTGCAGGATCCGTGGGAGAAGAACGAGCCGGGCCTTGGGATCGGGCGCGATCCGCAGCGCACGCCGATGCAGTGGGATGCGAGCGCGGGCGCAGGCTTTACGACAGGCAAGCCATGGTTGCCGATTTCGCATGATCATGGCCTGCGCAATGTCGTCATGGAGCGCGAGGATCCGGGCTCGATCCTCAACCTCACGCGTGCGCTGCTGGCGCTGCGCCGTTCAAGTCGCGCCTTGTCCGTCGGCGGTTTCGCGCTTTTGTGCACGCGCGGCGATGTGCTGGCCTATGAACGTCGCGGCGCCATGGATCGCTTCATCATCGTGCTCAATCTCGGCTCGCACGAACAGCATTGGTACATGCCTGAAAACATCACCGGCGAAATCGTACTCTCGACGCGCAACGGTGGCGCCGATCAGGAAGCCGCCGCCGAAATCAGGCTGCGCGCGGATGAGGGAATCGTGATCCGCTGCCATCGGTGAGCTGAGTGCGTCCGAGGCGTGGCCTGCGTAATGCAAATTGCGTCCATGCACTTTAGCAGACGTTCACACTCTGAACACAAAAGGCCTGTTTTTAGCCGGGCTGCGGCATGAACGGCTGCGCTTGGGCTTTGCACCTTGGGTCGCGTCGTTCTATATGCCGGCAAGGCCGCGCGATTGACTGCGTGGCGCGGAGCCCCGAGACTTGACGCACAGCCCAAGATTTTCCGTTGCCCCGATGATGGACTGGTCTGATACGCATTGCCGTGTCTTCCATCGCACCATGTCGCGCCGGGCCTTGCTCTATACGGAAATGGTCACGACGGGCGCCATTATCCATGGCGACCGGCAGCGATTGCTGGGCTTTGATGCTGTCGAGCATCCCGTTGCCGTGCAGCTTGGCGGGTCCGATCCCGCAGCGCTCGCCCAGAGCGCCCGCATTTGCGAGGCGTTTGGCTATGACGAGATCAATCTCAATTGCGGCTGTCCGTCCGACCGCGTCCAGAACGGCGCTTTTGGCGCCTGCCTGATGCGCGCGCCCGTGCTTGTGGGCGATTGTGTTGCGGCGATGAAGGCGGCGGTCAAAATTCCTGTCACGGTGAAATGCCGGATCGGCGTCGACGATCAGGAGCCGCGCGAGGCTTTGTGGGCGCTCACCCAAAGCGTGGTGGATGCCGGTGTCGACGGGCTTGTCGTGCATGCGCGCAAGGCCTGGCTGCAGGGGCTCTCGCCCAAGGAAAACCGCGATATTCCTCCGCTTGATTACGACATCGTGCATGCGTTGAAGCGCGATTATCCCGCGCTCCCGATTGCGCTGAACGGCGGCTTGCAGACGATTGAAGCCGCCATGCCCCAGCTCGAGGGGCTCGATGGCGTGATGTTTGGCCGCGCGGCCTACCAGAACCCCGATATTCTGCTCGGTGTCGATCCGCTGCTGTTTGGCGAGCCTGCGCCGGTGGCCGATGCTTTTGCCGCAGTCGAGGCTTACATCCCCTACGTCGAGGCCCGCCTTGCAGAGGGCGTGCGGCTTCATGACATGACGCGCCATATGCTCGGCCTTTTCACGGGTCTGCCGGGCGCGCGCGCCTGGCGGCGCACGTTGGCGACCGGCGCGCCGGTGGCGGGCGCGGGGATCGATGTGATCCGGCAAGCGCTCGATCATGTCTGCAACCCTAAGGTGTCCCTGGCGTTTGCGCCTTGAGAGTTTCACCTGAATTTTCCATTGCGAGCGCAGAATGACAGATCCCAGCGTCGACACGAGAATCGAGTCCTGCCTGGATGCGGCACGGGCCTGCGGCGAGGCTCTGGCTTTCATGCGGGGCAGCGAGGCTCTGGCAGGCGATGGCGATCTGGCTGGCTGCTTGAGCGAGGCCGCGCGCGTGACCTCGCTTAGCGCCGATTGCCTGGCTCGCCTGCCTGACCTGCGCGACATGGTGCTGCGGGTCTGCGTGGAAATCACCGAGCGCGCCGCGCTCGCCTGTGCTCGCCATGTCGACGAGGCCCCGCTTGCGGCCTGCGGCGAGACGCTGGCGGCTTGCGCGGCCATCTGCACGGAAGGTGTCGAGCTCGATATGGCTGCCCCGTCCTGGGGCCCGCAGATGGGCGCTCGCCCACTGCATTAAATCAGCCGGGTTGCGATGAGGGGCCAGATGGCCCAAAAGCGAAGCTCCTTCGCTTTGCACATCGAGAGCCCCGATGATCGGACATTCCCTCACCGAACTCGCCTTCCTCGCGGCGGCTCTTGCGGCTGCGGGTGCGCTCACGGGCGTTCTGGCGGGTCTTTTCGGGGTGGGCGGTGGCGCGTTGATCGTGCCGGTGCTCTATGAATTGTTCCGCATTCTCGGCGTGCCGGAAGAAACCCGCATGCCGCTCTGTGTGGGAACCTCGCTCGCCATCATCATTCCCACCTCGCTGCGCTCCTTCCGCGCCCATCATGCGCGAGGCGCAGTCGACATGGAGATATTGCGCGCCTGGGCCCTGCCGACCTTGATCGGCGTGCTTGCGGGCAGCGCACTCGCCCGCTTTGCGCCGCCCTCGGTGTTCAAGATTGTCTTTGTCGTGGTCGCGGGCCTCAGCGCGACGCGCCTCATTGGCAATTTCAAATGGAAGCTTGGCGATGATGTGCCCAAGGGGCCGGGCCTGCGGGTCTTTGGCCTGCTCAATGGCACGCTCTCGGCCCTGATGGGCATTGGCGGCGGGCAGCTCGCCACCATGTTCATGACCTTCTATGGCCGCACCATCCATCAGGCGGTCGCGACCTCATCGGGCGTGGGTGTGCTGATCTCCATTCCCGGCGCCATCGGCTATGTGCTGGCGGGATTGGACAAGCCCGATCTGCCGCCGCTCTCGCTGGGCTTTGTCTCGCTTCTGGGGTTGGCGGCCTTTGCGCCGGTGAGCGTGCTGACCGCGCCGCTTGGCGTGCGCATCGCCCATGCCCTTACCAAGCGCAAGCTGGAGCTGGCCTTCGGCATTTTCCTGCTGCTGGTCTCGCTGCGCTTTCTGGCGAGCATTTTGGGCTTCTAGCCCCGGTCCGGCTCCGGGGTGCGGGTTGCGAGCCGCGCCATGATGGTCTGGCGCTCGGGCTCGCTCATGAAGGACCAATCGCCAATCTCATCCGTGCTGCGTCCACAGCCAAGGCAGGTCTGGCCTGTTGCGTCGAGCAGGCAGATCTTGATGCAGGGTGAGGCGATCTCGTTCATCTGCCCTCTCTAGGACGGCGCGCGCCGGTCTCAAAGGGCCAAACGGCTCGCCAGCACACAGAAAAAGGCGATTTCCGCAATTTGTTGCGAGGCCCCGGCAATATCGCCGGTCTGGCCGCCGATCTGGCGGCGCGCAATCTCGGTCATTGCGCCCGCGCCCAGAAGCATGGCGACAAGCCCCAGCACCAAGGCGCCCGGCGGGAGCCCGGCAAGGGCGGTGGCGAGCACGATCAGCAGGGCGAGCCCGCCCGCCATGGCAAGCGTGGCGGGCAGGGGGCGCGCCGCAGCCCAGGCCGCGCCATCGGTGCGGGCGGGCGGCAGCAGGTAATGGGGCGTGAGCGCTGCCACGCGCGAAGCGGCATTGGCGGCAATGATCAGAAGCGCCGCACGACCCGAGCCAAAGCGCATCAGCAATTCGGCGATGAGCGTGGTGCGCAGCAAGAGCGAGGAGACCAGCGCCGCGCCCCCAAAAGTGCCGATGCGGCTGTCCTTCATGATTTCCAGCTTGCGGGCGATTGTCGCCCCGCCGCCAAGTCCGTCGGCGGAATCGGCCAGCCCGTCCTCATGGAACGCCCCTGTGGTGAGCAGCAGGGTGGCCAGTGCCAGGGCGGCGGCTGTCAGCGGCGGCAGGCCCACCGCATCCGCGCCAAGCAGCGCCAGAGCGCCGACGCAGCCGATCAGAGCGCCGGCCAGCGGCAGAACCCGGATGGAGCGCGCGAAATCGAGCATTGCATAGGGTGCGGCCTCAAACCGCAGCACGGGGACGGGCAGGCGCGAATAGAAGCGCATGCAGGCGAGCAGATCGGCCATGAGGCGGGCGGGGAGCGAGGTCATGGCTTGACCATGGCACGAAGCGCGCGCTTCCCTCAACGGTCCAGTCGCTTTAAGAGAGCCCCAGATCAAACTTCGGGAATTTCATGTCCGCCACCGGCCTGCCTTTCGACGATATCCGCAATCTGTTCCTGCAAATGCCCGAGGCTGCGACGCCGATGGTGGAGGAGGTGCGCGCGCGCGATGCCCAACTCACCAAGCCCGCCGGTGCGCTGGGTCGCCTCGAGTCCTGCGTCGAATGGCTCGCTGCCTGGCAGGGCAAGTCCAAGCCGACCATCCTGCGGCCCCTGGTTGCGGTTTTTGCCGCCAATCATGGCGTGGTGGCCCAAGGGGTCAGCGCTTTTCCGCCCGCCGTCACCCGCGCCATGCTCGAAAATTTTGCCGCCGGCGGGGCTGCTGTCAACCAGATCTGCGCCACCTACGACATTGGCCTGAAGGTCTTCGAGCTGGCCCTCGATTATCCGACCAAGGACATCACGCAGGAACCCGCCATGGATGAAGCCGCCTGCGCGGCGACCTTCGCCTTTGGCATGGAGGCAATTGCTGGCGGCACGGATCTGCTGTGCCTTGGCGAAATGGGTATCGGCAACACGACGATTGCGGCTGCCATCTATCATGCGCTTTACGGCGGCACGGCGGCCGATTGGGTGGGACGGGGCACTGGCGTCGACGATGCGGGCCTTGCCCGCAAGATCGATGCGGTCGAGCGCGCTATCGCGCTCAACGAGGGCCATCTCTCCGATCCGCTGGAAATCATGCGCCGTCTCGGCGGGCGCGAAATCGCGGCCCTTGCCGGGGCTATCATGGCCGCGCGCATGGAGCGCATCCCGGTCATTCTCGATGGCTATGTCGTAACAGCCGCCGCAGCGCTGCTGCATGCCATCGATGACACTGCGCTCGATCATTGCATTGCAGGCCACGTGTCGGCGGAAGGCGCGCATGTCGAAGTGCTGCGCCGAATCGGCAAGGCGCCGATGCTCGATCTCGGCATGCGTCTGGGCGAAGGCTCGGGCGCAGCCCTTGCCGCAGGCCTGCTGAAAGCCGCACTCGCCTGTCACCGCGACATGGCGACCTTCGCGCAGGCGCATGTGCCGGGGCGTGAGGGCTGATAACCCTCTTAGTAACCCCTCATCAGTCTGCTTCGCAGACAGCTTCTCCCTCAGGGAGAAGCGGGCGCCCGATCACTTCACGTAGATCGCGCGCGCGTCGTCACGGAACTGGCGGCGCGCTTCGTCGCGTGAATAGAACATGTGGCCGCCGCCATAGAGCCTGAAACGCAGGCGGGCGGGATCGCCGTAATCTGGCAATTGGTCGAGCACCATTTGCGTTTCTAGATAGGGCGTCACCACATCCGTCATGCCATGCACGATGAGCACGCGCATGGCGGGATCGAGCGCGAGCGACTGGCGCAACGCGCTTACCGCCTCCGCGCCGCCATGCCCCCAATCCCATTGCCGCGTGGCCTGTTCGCTCATGAAGGCATAGCGCGCGCCCTCGACCTTCCAATTCAGCTTGTCGTGATAGAGCGCGACCATGGCCGAGACGATGGGCGCGTGCAGGCCAAGCCGCATCTGGTCTTCGCCATCGCTGCGCGTGGCAAAAGGCGCGGGATCGAGCCCTGCCACAGTCGCATCATATTGGCTGCCGATGCGCTGCACGTTGCGGTAGGATTCGCGCAGGAACACGTTGGGCGGCACGCGGCCAGCAAGCTTGCGCACGAGATCGCCATCAAGCCCGGTGAGCGCGGCCACGCGCGCGCTCATACGGTCAAGCACCGCGCCATCTTTCACGCCGCGCATCAGCTCGGCCAGAAAATCGCCGCGCGCATAGGCTTCGACATCGGCGAGCTGTTCGCGCGTCACGCTCTCGCCCTTCATCAGCCGCGCGGCGGCGGTGTAGGAAGGCAGGCGCGCGACATGATCGAGCAGGCCGTTGCGTGAATTGAAACGGCCGAAATCGAGCACCGGCGAAATCATCACCAGACCGGCAATGCCGATGCCCTGATCGGTTTGCAAGGCATGGGCGAGTTTGGGCGCGCGAAACCCGCCATAGCTTTCGCCCGCAATAAACTTGGGCGAGATCATGCGGTCGTTTTCTTCCACCCATCGGCGGATGGTGGCCGCCAGCACATCAATGTCGCCATCGACGCTGAAGAAGCGCTTGCGCACGTCCTCATTGCCAAGAATGCGACTGTAGCCCGTGGCCGGCGGATCGATGAAAACGAGATCGGTAAATTCGAGCCATGTTTCGGCATTGTCGAATGTGATCGGCGGGGCCGACGGAAAGGCGCTCTCCTTATCCATGCGCAAACGCCACGGGCCAAGCGCGCCGAGGTTGAGCCAGGCCGACGCATAGCCCGGGCCACCGTTGAAGACGAAGGTCACGGGCCGCTTCGCGAGATCTGTCTCGTCGCGGCGGAAATGCAGGACGGCAATATCGGCCTGCGGCGCGCCCTGTTGCGCATCATAGAGGCGGATTGTGCCAGCGGTTGCGGTGAAGGCGAGATCGCGCCCGCCAAGGCTCATCTTGTGATGGGTTGTGGCATTGGCGGGCAGGGGCTTCAGGCGCTCGCCATTGGGCGCTGCGGGCGGGGCAGCGCGCCGCTCTGGTGAAGCGCTCCGTGCCTCGGGCGGCGTCTGGCTCTGTTCGTGCTCGGGCTGTTGGGCTTGCACGGCCAGCGGGGGCAAGGCGATCATGGCTGCACACATGAGTGCAAGAACGCGAACATTCATGTGCGGCGACCTTTGTTTTGAAGCGGCATCTACCCCTCGAAGAATAGGGCGCGTGCGCACAAAGGCCAGTCACATCCTGGCAAGCCCTTCAGGCCGCCTGACGCGCAAAGCTGCGGCCCTCGGGCCTGCGCCGCTCGGGATGGGTCGCATTGGCATCGATCACGCGCTCGGCCGGGAAGATCACGGTAACTTCCGTGCCAACCCGCAGTTCGGACACGATGTTGAACGTGCCGCCATGCAATTCGACAAGCCCCTTCACGATGGGCAGGCCAAGGCCCGAGCCCTCGTCGGCATTTTTCTGCGCCAGCGTTCCGCGTCCAAACGAGGACATGACAATCGGAATTTCATGGGGTGGAATGCCGGGGCCCGTGTCGCGGATGGAGAGATATTGCCCGCCGCTCTGCGTCCAGCCGCATTTGAGCGTGACGTGCCCGCCTTGCGGCGTGAACTTGATGGCGTTGGTCAGAAGATTGAGCGCGATCTGGCGCAAGGCGCGCTCGTCACCCCACAGCCGCGGCAGGGAAACTTCGATCGCTTCGGAAATTTTGATGTCGCGCTTTTGTGCGCGCAGCGACATGAGATGCAGGCAATCCTCGACGACATCGGCGAGCGAGACCGGCTCTTCGCGCAGGTCGTAACGCCCGGCCTCGACGCGCGAGAGATCGAGAATTTCATTGATGAGCATCAGCAGATGCTGGCCGCTCGAATGAATGTCGTTGGAATAATCCTTGTAGGCGGGCACGCCATGGGTTCCAAACATCTCGCCCTTCATCACTTCGGAAAAACCCAGAATGGCATTGAGCGGCGTGCGCAACTCGTGGCTCATGGTGGCGAGGAACCGTGATTTGGCGAGATTGGCTTCTTCGGCGCGGCGGCGCGCTTCATCGGAATTCGACTTTGCCTGTTCGAGCTCGGCGATGAGCATGTCTTTTTCAAGCCTGAAGGACAGGCTGGAGAGACTGGTCGCATAAAGTCGCTGCGCCAGAACGATAAAAAAGAATTGTGCGCCACAGGCCAGAAGCGACAAGGGCCACGCCTCGGCCTGCCAGATCGGATGCATGTAAAGCAGAACGGCGATGGTGGTCGGCACGAGGCCCGCATAGACAGCGAGCGGAACAGTGGCCGAGACCAGCGACATCAGTGCTGCGCTGAGCATCAGCACGAAGAGCACGAAAATGCGCGCGTTGGAATCTGCCACATCGAGAAAGAGCACGGTCAGCATGGCCCAGACCATGCCCTGACAGACCTCGGTCGCCACAAAGCGACGACGCCAGAACAGCACGTTGATATGTGTGTCTGGCAGTTCGAGAAGGCGCTTGGCGGTCTTGAAGGAAATCAGCTGGCAGGACCAGATCAGGCCAAGCCAGACGAGCACCTCCGTGTCGGGCACCCACATGAAGGCCATGCTCGCAACGCCAAGCCCGATGAGGGCGAGCGCGGGAATGGAGGTCATGCGGCTTTGGGCAAAAAGCCGGAGCAATTCGAGATCGAAAGCGCGGTGCCCCGTGCCCGATGAGGTCAGCCGTTCGCGCGCCTCGCGCACACGCGAGGAGATGCGCTTCTTGCGGGCGATGAAAGCAGGATCAACCCCGCGCCCCCGTTCGATCATCTCGGCTGTGATTTCACTCATGACACACGCAACACAATCTGGAGAACACCCAGAAAAACCGATGCCGAAGATGAAGGGGAAAGTTTAACGGGCCGGTTGTCGAAAATTTCGAGTTTTAAGCTTTTGCGCCCCCTTCCGGGGGCCATTTCCACCCCCGTTAAGGGGTGTCGTCGAGCATAAAAACGCCCATTTTGCAGCTTCTTGTTCGCAGCCTGGCCCGCATGGTGAAGCCTGCTCGATCTTGCCCCGACGCGCCGCGCGCGTTAACCCTCGCACTTGAAATCTCCCCGAAACTCGCAGGAACCCATGACCGGGACGCTCTCCCTCGATGCGCTGCTGCGTGATATCGGCGCCTGCCGCATCTGCAAGGATGCGCCGCTGGGCGCACATCCGCTCCCCCACGAGCCCCGGCCCGTGGTGCGGGTGACGCAGACCGCGCGCCTGCTGGTTGCAAGCCAGGCGCCGGGCATTCGCGTCCATGCCAGCGGGCTGCCCTTCGACGATCGCTCCGGGGATCGCCTGCGCGACTGGATGGGGGTCGATGCCGCTACCTTCTACGATACGCGCCGCATTGCCTTCGCGCCGATGGGCTTCTGTTTTCCGGGCTATGATGGGGCAGGGGCCGATCTGCCGCCGCGCCGCGAATGCGCGCGCCACTGGCACGATCGATTGTTCGCGCTGCTGCCCCGGGTCGAGACCGTGCTCACTGTGGGCGGCTATGCCCAGGATTATCATCTCGCCCGGCTTGGCCTCGCCACCCGGCGTGAGCCCATGACGCAGACGGTGCGCCGCTGGCGGGATTTTTCAGGCGGAACACCGCGCGTCATCCCGCTGCCCCATCCTTCGTGGCGAAATACCGGCTGGCTCAAGAAAAACCCGTGGTTTGAGACCGAGCTTCTGCCGCAATTGCGGGCCGAGGTTGCGCGGCTCGTGTGAGTTCATCTTGTGTTCAGGTAAAGACTCGTGAAATGCATAAGTAAAGCTTCGGGGAAATTTCTTATGCATCGTCTTCAAGGTCTTGCAGGTTTCGTATTGTTCGGCTGGCTGGCCCTTGCGCCTGTGGCTCGCGCCCAGACGCCCGAGCCCCGCGTCGCGCTGGTAATCGGCAACAGCGCCTATGGCGCCGGCGCGCTGGCTACACCTGCCAATGATGCCGGGCTGATTGCCCAGACACTCACCGAGGCGGGCTTCGAGGTCGCCGGGGCGCGCGATGTCGATCAGGACTCCCTGCGCCACGCCTTCAGCGATTTCCTCGACAAGGCAGCGATGGCCGGGCCCGATGCCGTGGCCTTCGTCTATCTCGGCGGCTACGGCCTGCAATATGCGGGCGAGAATTACTTTGCCCCCATCGAGGCGCGCATTCCCCGCGACACCAGCGTGCCGCTGGAAGCCCTGCGGATTTCCGATTTCACCCGCGCGCTGGCTGAATTGCCGCTGAAGGCCCGTATCGTCGTGCTCGATGCCGCCCGCGACAATCCTTTCGCCCCCTCAGGCCCGCGCCTTGCCGGTGGGCTCGCCTTGCAGGAGCCGGGTCCGGGCTCCCTGATCGCGTTCAATGCCGCGCCGGGCACCATCGGCCGGCATGAGACGGGCGATTATGGCGTCTATGCCAAGGCGCTTGCGGAAATGATCCGCGAGGGCGGGGCACGGCCTGAGGATATTTTTGCCCGCACGCGCCTGCGCGTGAGCGAAGCGACGCGGGGCGCACAGGTGCCGTGGGATGAAGCCCGTCTGCCCGAGCCCTTCCTGTTCTTCCCGGCGTCGGCCGAGCAGCCTGTCGTCGCCATGCCTGACTTGCGCGGGCGCGCCTTGCGCGACCTGCCCGTCGAGGAAGCCTATGCGGCGGCTCTGACGCGCGACACGATCAGCGCCTATCAGGATTTCCTCACCGCCTATCCAAACGATCCGCTGAGCCCGCGTGTGCGCGCCATGCTGGCGGCCCGCCGCGAGGCTTTGACCTGGCGTCGGTCTGTGTCCAGCGACACCGCTTCTGCCTATTGGACCTATCTGCATCGCTATCCCAACGGCCCCCATGCCGCCGATGCCCGCCGCCGCCTTGCCAATATTGGGGCGGGCTATGACGTGCCGGTCGGCTTCATGGATGACGTTTTCGATGTCGCCCCGCCGCCGAGGGTCGAATACGAGATCGTGGATTCCCCGGTCGTGCTGTTTGACGATTATTATGCGCCGCCGCGCGCCCCGGTCTGGTTCCTGCCCGCGCAATCGCCGGCTTACATGGATTTGCAAGCGCCTCGCCATGTCGGCTCGGGTTTCCTGCCAATTCCGATTCCGATTCCCATGTCTGGCCAGCGCTCCTGGCGTCAGGGCTCTGCGCCGCGCGTCTATAATGCGCCTGTGCCTTTGCCAGGCGGCGTCACCCCGCGCGATCCGGGTCGCCCCTCGACCTTCATGCCCTCGTCAGGGGGCCGCCTGCAGCAGCAGCCGGCGCAGATGCGTCCGCTCATGCCCTCTGGCCAGTTTGTCCCGCCTGTCAGCGCACAGCGACCAATCGTGCCGCAAGTGCCGCTGAACCAGCCGCGCAGCAACGGTTATGGCGCATCCCAGCAGCGCCCGCTTCCCGTGCCTGAGGCGCGCACGCCGCAACGGCCCGTCAATGCCTATGGAGCCTATGGGGCCCAGCAGCGCAGCACATCGCCGCAACGCAGCGCTGCTCCTCAGCGGATCGATCCGCGCCTTGAGCGCCGGATGCAGGCGACCGGTCGTGAGCACCATTATCAGCCGCCGGCCCGCCAGCAGCAGCCGGCGTATCGCGCGCCGCAGGTGCAATATCAGCAGCAGCGCCCGCAGCCCGCCTATCAGGCTCCGCAGGTGCGCCAGCAGGCGCCAGTTCAGCAGATGCGCCAGGCGCCGCCTCAGCAGATGCGCCAGGCGCCGCCTCAGCAGATGCGCCAAGCGCCGCCTCAGCAGATGCGCCAAGCGCCGCCCCAGCAGATGCGCCAAGCGCCGCCCCAGCAGATGCGTCAGGCGCCGCCCCCGCAGGTCCAGCAGCAGCGGCCCCAGCCGCAGGCGCAGCCCCAACAGCGCGCCCCGCAGCGGCGTGATTGCGGCGGGCCGGGCCAGCGTCCCTGCTAAAACTCAGGCGTCGAGCCTCTTGATGAGGCTCGACGTATCCCAGCGGCGACCGCCCATTTTCTGAACTTCAGAATAGAATTGGTCGACGAGCGCGGTGACGGGCAGGTGCGCGCCATTGCGCCGCGCTTCCTCAAGACAGATCGCAAGATCCTTGCGCATCCAGTCGACGGCGAAGCCGAAATCGAACTTGCCTGCGACCATGGTCGCCGAGCGGTTTTCCATCTGCCAGGATTGCGCTGCACCCTTCGAGATCACATCGACTACGGCCAGCGGATCGAGCCCCGCCTTCTGGGCAAAATGAAGCCCCTCGGCGAGCCCCTCGACAAGGCCCGCAATGCAGATCTGGTTGACCATCTTGGTGAGCTGGCCTGCGCCAGAGGGACCCATCAGCCGGCAGGCGCGCGCAAAAGCCCCGATCACCGGTTCGGCTTTGTCATAGGCAGCCTGTTCGCCCCCGCACATGACGGTGAGCACGCCATTTTCCGCGCCCGCCTGTCCGCCCGATACCGGCGCATCGATGAAGGCGGCCCCGATCTCGGCCGCGCGCGCATGAAGCTCGCGCGCCACATCAGCCGAGGCTGTTGTGTGATCGACGAAAATCGCGCCGCGCGCGAGGCCCGCAAAAGCCCCGTCCGCGCCGATGGTGACAGCGCGCAGATCCTCATCGTTGCCGACACAGGCAAAGACAATCTCTGCACCTTCCGCTGCCTTTGCGGGGGTCGGGGCGGCGTGCCCGCCATGCGCTTCGACAAAGGCCTGCGCCCTGGTGGGCGTGCGGTTGTAGACGCAGAGATCATGGCCCTTGGCGGCGAGGTGCCTTGCCATGGGAAAACCCATCACGCCAAGGCCAATGAATGTGATCTTTGCCATGCGCCCGCTCCTTGAATGGATATCGGTGTGGCATCCCATGGAAGCGACTGCGCTTCAAGAGCGCGCATATACAGACGCGGGCCGACACATTTTTGTGATCGTCTGCAAGCGCACCGACCGCGTTCCCATATGAACTAAATGGTTACGGCCCGCAGCATGGGCGTGGCACTTTTTCCGTTGCGCGGCGCAAGGCGAATGGTGCTTCATAGGTGCAATCGTCCGTTACACGGCGAAGAAAATTCTGGAGGAAACATGAGCATGAAACGTCGTCAATTTCTCAAGGCCGCAGGCCTCGGGGCTGCCGGTACGGCAGCGATTGCAGCGCCGGCCATTGCCCAGAGCGCACCTGAAATCAAGTGGCGGCTGGCCTCCAGCTTTCCCCGCTCCCTCGACACGATTTACGGCGCAGCCGAAATCGTCTCGAAATATGTCGCCGAAGCAACCGACAACAAATTCCAGATCCAGGTTTTCGCGGGCGGCGAAATCGTGCCGCCGCTGCAGGCGCTGGACGCCGTGCAGAACGGCACGGTCGAGGCTTGCCACACCTGCCTCTATTATTATTGGGGCAAGGATCCGACCTTTGCTTTTGGCACAGCGGTTCCCTTCGGTCTCAACGCCCGCCAGATGAATGCCTGGATGTATTTTGGCGGCGGCTCGGAGCTTATGAACGAGTTCCTCTCTGCCTATAACGTCAATAATTTCACCGCCGGCAACACGGGCACGCAGATGGGCGGCTGGTTCCGCCGCGAGGTGAACAAGCCTGCCGATTTCGACGGCCTGAAAATGCGCATCGGCGGTTTCGGCGGCGCGGTGTTGCAAAAGCTCGGCGCTGTGCCCCAGCAGATCGCGGGCGGCGATATTTATCCCTCGCTCGAAAAGGGCACCATCGACGCGGCCGAATGGGTCGGCCCCTATGATGATGAAAAGCTCGGCTTCCAGAAGGTCGCGCCCTATTATTATTATCCCGGCTGGTGGGAGGGCGGCGCCATGCTCAACCTCTGCACCAATCTCGACAAATACAACCAGTTGCCCAAGCAGTATCAGGCTGTCCTGAAGGCCGCGGCTGCGGCGGCTAATGTCGAGACGCTGGCGAAATACGATCACGGCAATGTCGCAGCGCTCAAGCGTCTGGTTGCGGCCGGCACCAAGCTGCGTCCGTTCTCGCAGGACGTCATGGAAGCCTGCTGGAAGGCTGCCAATGAGGTCTATGGCGAGATGAGCGCCAAGAATCCGAAGTTCAAGAAGGTCCATGATTCCTACATGGCCTTCCGCAACGACGAATATCTCTGGTGGCAGGTTGCCGAGTTCAACTACGACAATTTCATGATCCGCCAGCGCGCCAAGGGCTGAGCGAGGTCAGCAACAAGAAAAAGCCCCGGTCGCGAGACCGGGGCTTTTTTCTGCCTCTACCCGAGGGGAGAGGCTGTCTGTGAGGGAATGGTCGCCCGGTCAGAACTTCAATTCTGGCGGCGCATCGCCCCCGCTTGGAAGGGCGAGTCCCTTAAATTGCTCCTCGATCTGCGTCGCATCGAGTTTGATCTCGCCCGACTTGTAGATCATCACCATCGACGGAATGAGGATGACCAGCGCGACCATGATGCACTGGATCACCACGAAGGGGATTGCGCCCATATAGATCTGTCCGGTCGTGACGGGATCGGTCAGCTTGCCGGTCAGACGATCCTTGAACGGCAGTTTTGGCGCGACCGAGCGCAGATAGAAGAGCGCGAAGCCGAAGGGCGGATGCATGAAGCTCGTCTGCATGTTGACGCCAAGAATGACGCCAAACCAGATGAGGTCGATGCCGAGCTTTTCAGCTGCGGGTCCAAGCAGCGGAATGACGATGAAGGCCAGCTCGAAGAAATCGAGGAAGAAGGCCAGCACGAACACCATCAGATTGACGATGATGAGGAAGCCGACCTGCCCGCCGGGCAGTGAGGTCAGCAGATGCTCGACCCAGGTGTGGCCGTTGACGCCATAGAAGGTGAGCGAAAACACGCGCGCGCCGATCAGAATGAAGACGACAAAGGCCGAGAGTTTGGCCGTCGTGTCCATCGCCTGTTTCATCAGCGTCATATCGAGTCTGCGCTTGCCCATGGCGAGCAGCACGCCGCCGGCAGCGCCCATGGCTCCGGCTTCTGTGGGCGTCGCAATGCCGACGAAAATCGTACCCAGCACGAGGAAGATCAGCGCCAGCGGCGGCACGAGCACGATCACGACCTGTTCGGTCATGCGCGACATGAGTCCCAGATTGGCGCGGCGGTTGAGCAGCGCGAGCACATAGAGCACGCCTGTGGCCAGGAATGCGCTCCAGATCATCGCATTGTCGGAGGGCATTTCGGTGAAGCGGGCGCGCATTGCGTCCTGCAACAGAAGGGCGAGAATGGCGGCAAGGCCAAACAGCGCCAGCGTGTTCCAACGCGGCACATCCTCTTCCTTGCCAGCACGGCTGAAGAAGCGGCGACCGAAAATGACGAGCGAGAGCACGCCGCCCAATCCCCATTGCAGATGATCGGGCATGTCTGCGGCAACGCCGGCAGAATGCAGCAGGAATTCGCCGACCACCACGACCAGATAGAACAAGGGCACGCCGACGATGAGAAGGCCGGTATTGGTCAGCCATCTCTGGCGACCTTCGAGCGCCGGATCCTCGGGAATGGAACGCGCTTCCAGCGGCAGGGCAGGCGCGGCCTCGGGCTTGATGATGGTGACGAGGAAGACGTAGCCGGCATAAAGCGCAGCCAGCGTCAGGCCCGGAATGAAGGCGCCCTTGTACATATCGCCCACGGAGCGGCCGAGCTGGTCGGCCATGACGATGAGCACGAGCGAGGGCGGAATGATCTGCGCCAATGTGCCCGATGCCGCGATCACGCCCGAGGCGAGGCGGCGGTCGTAGCCATAGCGCAACATGATCGGCAGCGAGATCAGTCCCATCGAAATCACGGATGCCGCAACAACGCCGGTGGTGGCAGCCAGCAGCGCGCCGACGAAAATCACCGCATAGGCGAGCCCCCCGCGCACCGGTCCGAAGAGCTGGCCGATCGTGTCGAGCAGGTCTTCGGCCATGCCGGAGCGTTCAAGAATGAGACCCATGAAGGTGAAGAAGGGAATTGCCAGCAGGGTCTCGTTGTTCATCACCCCGAACACACGTTCGGGGAGCGCCGAGAGCAGCGACCAGCTCAGATTGATCGAGCCGCCCGAGAGCGGCGCAAGTTCGACGCCGACGAAGAAGAAGAGCAGGCCGACGGCAGCGAGCGAAAAGGCGACCGGATAGCCGATCAGCAGAAAGACGACGAGCGACATGAACATGATCGGAGCCATGTTCTGCGCGATGAAAGCGGCCATGAGAGCAATCCCGATAATGAATTATTCGACGGCGCCATGCGCGCTTGCGCCGGCAGCATGGGGATCTTCGATCAGCCCGCGGATAATCGCGATGCGTTTGATCAGCTCGGAAATAGCTTGCGCGAAGAGCATCGTGAAGCCGAGCGGAACCAGCAGTTTCGCGGGCCAGACGATCAAGCCTCCAGCACTCGAGGAGACTTCACCCTGCGCGAAAGAGCGCAGAAAGAAAGGCCAGCCGAGCCACATGATGATGAGGCAGAGCGGCATCAGAAAGAACACATGGCCGATGACATCGATTCTGTCGCGCGTGGCTTTCGACAGGCGCGAGGAGATAATGTCGATGCGGATATGTTCATTTTGCTTGAACGTGTAGGACGCGCCCAGAAGCACGACCGCGCCAAACAGATACCATTGCAACTCGAGCCAGGAATTCGAGCTGCGGTTGATCGAGAAGCGCACAAGCGCATTGATCGAAGACACGAGAACTGCGGCAAGGATGAACCATCCCATCGCGCGACCAATTCTCTCGCTCACCCCATCGATGGCGCGGCTGATGGCCAGCAAGGCTGACATGATTTCCTCCATCGTCTGCGTACCCAAAAGAGGGCCCAGGCGTTTTTTGATCTTGGGGACGCTAGCACCGCCATCATGCCCCTGCCAGCACCGGGGCGCTCATACTTTAGCGAGACCTTGTACGTCTGGCCTCGTCGCGCATGGCGAAAAGACCGGCCCCGATCACGCAGAAAATGCCTACGCTGGCCAGAATATTGGGCAGGTCGCCCCAGACCAGAAAGCCGATCAGCAGCGCAAACGGCACGCCTGCATAGCGGAAGGGCGAGACGGCGGAGACTTCTGTCCCCCGAAACGCGATTGTCATCAAGCTGCTGGCTGCCAGCACCGTGACAGCTGCGCTGGACATGAGCAGCCAGTCCAAACCACTTGGCGCAAACCAGACGTCGCCTGCGGCAATGCCGAGCACACCACCGGCCACCGTATTGGCCAGGGAAGCAGCAAAAACGATAAGAAGGACCGGCACTTTCCGCGGCACGAGACGGTTCGACAGATCGCGACAGGTGACGATGGCCGCAGTGAGCACGGCCAGCGCCATGGCTGGCGAGATCCCCTGCGAATCGGGCTGCACGATCATCAGCACGCCGGCAAAGCCGAGCAGCACCGCCAGCCAGCGCGCGGGGCCAACCCTCTCGCGACCGCCGAGCGCCGCCAGCGCCGTGATCATCAGTGGGGTCGCCTGCAGGATGGCGGTGGCAAGGCCGAGGGGAATGTTGCGCAGCGCCTGCATATAAACAAGCACGACCGCCGCCTCGAGCGCAGCGCGCATCAACACCGAGCCGCGCCGCATGTCGGGCAAGGTCGAGAGGTGGCCTGCCTGCATAAGCAGGAGGAAGGCGAGGGCGGCGGAGACCGCGCCGCGCAGCACCACGATCTCGGAGACCGGCAGATGGGCGACGAGATGTTTCATCAACGCGTCATTCAACGCGAAGGCCGCCGTGCCGGCCGTCATGGCGGCCATGCCGCGGCGATTGATGTTTTTCTGGATCATGCCGGCGGGCTCAGCCGCCCGTGACGCTCATGTGCCGCCCGACAGCGGGCCCGCGCGTGGTGCGGTCGATCACGAAATCATGTCCCTTGGGCTTGCGGGCAATCGCCTCTTCCATCGCGGCGAACAGGGGTTCGTTCGATTCCGAGGCGCGCAGCGGCGCGCGCAGATCGGCGGCATCTTCCTGGCCGAGGCACATGTAGAGGGTGCCGGTGCAGGTGACGCGCACGCGGTTGCAGCCCTCGCAGAAATTATGCGTCAGCGGCGTGATGAAGCCGAGCCGTCCGCCGGTTTCCTTCACGCGCACATAACGCGCCGGGCCGCCGGTCTGGTAATCGCTGTCTTCCAGCGTGAAGTGATCGAGCAATTGCGCGCGCAATTGCGTCAGCGGCAGATATTGGTCGACGCGCGCATCCTCGATCTCGCCCAGTGGCATGACTTCGATGAAGGTGATGTCCATGCCCCGTCCGTGCGCCCAGCGGATCATGTCCGGGGCCTCGACGTCGTTGAAGCCCTTCAGGGCGACGGCATTGATCTTGATGGAAAGGCCTGCCGCCTGCGCGGCATCGAGCCCCTCGATCACGCGGCCAAGATCGCCCCAGCGGGTGATGGCGTGGAATTTGTCCGCATCCAGCGTGTCGATCGAGACATTGATGCGCTTCACCCCGCAGGCCGCTAGCTCCTTGGCATAGCGCGCCAGCTGCGAGCCATTGGTCGTGACTGTGACTTCCTCCAGCGCGCCGCTGTCGAGATGGCGTCCGAGCGAGGCAAACAGCGTCATGATATCGCGCCGCACCAGCGGCTCGCCGCCGGTGATGCGGATCTTGCGCGTGCCGCGCGCGACAAAGGCGGAGCAGAGCCGGTCGAGCTCTTCCAGCGTCAGCAGGTCGCGCTTGGGCAGGAAGTGCATGTCCTCGGACATGCAATAGACACAGCGGAAATCGCAGCGGTCTGTCACCGACACCCGGATATAGCTGATCGCCCGCCCGAAGGGGTCAACCAGCGGGGCAGGGGCGGCGAGGGGCGTTCCGATCTCGGGGCGTAATATCATGCCGTATATATTGCTCCTCCCGCCCCCGGGTTTCAATGGGTGTCGCAGGGGAACGACAAGCCTTTGCCCAAGTTGACTGAGCCCGGGCCCCGGTCGGCGACGGGGCGGAGACGAAAATGAGTGCGGAACTGGAATTCAGGGGCCTTTTTCGGCCTCGCGCGCTGGCAAGCCTGGTGCCGGGCAGCTGGTATCTCGGCTTTCGCTGTCTGGCCTGCCATGAAACCTTTGCCGTCCTCGACGATCCGGCCGGCGGTGGCGAGGTCGAGCCGGTAGGGACCGGCATTTTCGATGTCGACTGCCCGGTCTGCGCCGCACCCAACCGCTATCTGGCGGGCGACATGCTGGTGTTCCAGTCAGCAACCGCCATGGCGGGGCAGGACGTGCAGCCCCGAAAGAGCCGATGACAAGGCCAAAAAAAGGGCCGGGAAAGTCCCGGCCCTTTGCAGAAGAATGGAACTGCGCCTTAGCGCATGACCATGACTTTGGTACCGACCTTGGCGCGTTCGTAGAGATCGACCACATCGTCGTTCGTCATGCGGATGCAGCCCGAGGAGACGGCCTGACCGATGGTGTCGGGCTCGTTCGAACCGTGGATGCGGTAGAGCGAGGAGCCCAGATACATGGCGCGCGCGCCCAGTGGATTCTCGGGGCCACCAGCCATATGGCGCGGCAGATCGGGGCGGCGCTTGAGCATCTGCGAGGGGGGCGTCCAATCGGGCCATTCGCGCTTGTTGGAAATGGCATGCATGCCGGCCCATTCGAACCCCGGGCGGCCGACGCCAACGCCATAACGAATGGCCTTGCCCTCGGGCAGCACGAAATAGAGGCGGCGCTCCTTGGAGGCGATGATGATCGTGCCCGCGCCATATTTCTGGTCGAATGACACGATCTCGCGCGGAATGGCGCTTGCTTGGGGCCGGCCATCAAATTTCAGGTTAAGGTTGAGCAGCTCGACATAGCTGCCGCCGATTTCCTGGGCTTGGGCCGGAGCTGCGATTGCAAGGAGAACGCATGTCGCCGCGGCCAGGGCGGCCTTCATCTGGTTCGTCATCGATCGGTTCCGAATTTGGAGCGCGGCCATTGCCGCAGGCATGCCGCATTTCTCGTAAAGTGCAGTTGTAATGCAACGGTTCCAACCTAACGGCTATGATTATAGAAAAGCTTAACGATACGGCTTTGCGGCAAGCGCCAGCCCTCGGGCGTGCCTGAGGTTTTCACCAGCGCAGCGGTGTTGTCACTCTTCTGTGCTTGACTTGGCCGGGCCCCCTCCGTACACCGGCGTCCTGCCGGGCGTTAAGTCCGACCGGCGGGAGATTAGCTCAGCGGTAGAGCGCGCCCTTCACACGGGTGAGGTCACAGGTTCGAAACCTGTATCTCCCACCATCTAACCCCCTGATATCAAGCCGGTCGCTTCGCGCATTTGCGCGGGATGCCCCGCTGCTTGCACCGATATGCGGCGCGCTCAGATGTGATAGATGAAGGCGTCCTGACCGGCCGAGCGCATGGCGCGCAATTCAGCGAGCGTGCGATTGTCGAGAACGCGCGCGATGGCATCGCGCACTTCGCACATCATTGAACGCACTTCGCATTCACGCTCGTTGCAATCCGGGCAGGGCTGGTAATAGATTTGACTGGCGCAGCGGATCGGCGCGAGCGGTCCGTCAAGCGCGCGGATGATCTGGCCGACCATGATGTCGGCGGGGGAGCGCGACAGGACAAAGCCGCCCCCCTTGCCTTTTTTGGACTGGACGAGACCTGCGTTACGCAATGCGCCCATAATGGCATCCAGGAATTTCTTCGGGATGTTGTTGAGCCGGGCAATGTCGGCCACGAGCTCGGGTTTGGCCCGGTCGGTTCCGGCAAGATGGACCATCGCCTTGAGCCCGTATTTGCCTTTGTTTGTCAGCACGGCCGGCCCCAGGAAGAAAACTCTACAAAACATATAGATTACAGGAAAATCTTCGCCAAGACGTAATTGCGGGCCTCATTCTATTAAAATAGTGTTTTTATAGAATTATGAGGAGGCTTTGATGTCGTCACCCCTTGGTGCCCTGTTTGGACGGAAGTTTGCGACCCGCTGGCTCATCGGGCTGAGCGCAGTCAGCATCCTTGCTGGCTCGCAGATCTCCTTGGCGCAGAGCCTGCTGAACGTGTCCTACGACCCGACGCGCGAGCTCTACCGCGAAATCAACACCGCCTTCACCGCCCAATGGACGCAGAAAACCGGGCAGGCGCTCACCATCAAGCAGTCGCACGGCGGCTCGGGCGCTCAGGCGCGCGCTATCATTGACGGGATCGACGCGGATGTGGCCACGCTGGCGCTGGCTGGCGATATCGACGCCATTGCCGAGCGCACGACGCTGCTGCCCAAGACCTGGAAGACGCGACTGCCGGAAAATTCCGCGCCCTATACCTCGACGATCGTGTTTCTGGTGCGCAAGGGCAACCCCAAGGGCATCAAGGATTGGGGCGATCTCGCCCGTCCCGGCGTCTCCGTGATCACGCCGAACCCGAAAACGTCCGGGGGCGCGCGCTGGAATTATCTGGCGGCCTGGGCCTGGGCGCAAAATGCCTACAAGGACGACAAGCAGGTGCGTGCGTTCATCGCCGCGCTGCTCGGCAATGTGCCGGTGCTCGATACGGGTGCGCGGGGCTCGACAACCACTTTTGCGCAGCGGGGCCTCGGCGACGTGCTGATCTCGTGGGAAAACGAGGCCTTCCTCGTCTTCGATGAATTCGGCAAGGACAATTTTGAGATTGTCGCGCCGAGCCTGTCCATTCTGGCCGAGCCGTCGGTGGCGCTGCTGGATGGCAATGTCGACCGCAAGGGCACGCGCGCAGCAGCCCAGGCCTATCTTGAATTCCTCTACACCCCCAAGGCGCAGGCGATCATCGCCAAGAACCATTATCGCCCGCGCTATCCCGAACATGCCAATCCGGCAGATATCGCCATCCTCCCCAAGCTGTCGTTTGTGACCGTGGATCGTGATTTCGGCGGCTGGACCAAGGCGCACAAGGACCATTTTGCTGACGGCGGCAGCTTCGATCAGCTCTACAAGCCCTCCCGATGAGTGCGAGCGCAACGCGCCCATGGAAAGTGCCGAGCGTTCTTCCGGGCTTTGGTCTGGCGCTCGGGCTCACCCTTGTGTCGCTCTCCATCATCGTCCTCATTCCGCTTGCGGCCCTGGCGATCAAGGCTGCGAGTGCTGGCTGGGCTGATATCATCGCCATTGCGACATCCGCCCGGACCTTGGCTGCCTTGCGGCTCTCGTTTGGCGCGGCTTTCGTTGCCGGCCTCGTCAATGGGGTGTTTGGCCTGCTGCTCGCATGGGTTCTCGTGCGTTACGACTTTCCCGGGCGTCGCCTGCTCGATGCCGCCATCGATCTGCCCTTTGCGTTGCCCACAGCCGTGGCTGGCATTGCGCTCACCGCGATCTGGGCGCCCAACGGCTGGCTTGGGGCCATTGCCGCGCAATATGGTGTCAAAGTGGCCTATACGCCGCTGGGCATTGCTATAGCGCTCGTCTTCGTCGGCTTGCCCTTTGTCGTGCGCTCCGTGCAGCCGGTGCTGGAAGAGGCCTCGCGCGAGGTTGAGGAAGCCTCGCTCCTGCTGGGCGCGAGCCACTTTCGCACGACCTTAAGCGTGATCCTGCCCGGTGTCCTGCCGGCGCTTGTCACGGGCGCGACGCTCGCCTTTGCGCGCGCCATTGGCGAATATGGATCGGTGATTTTCATCGCGGGCAATGTGCCGATGGTGTCGGAAATCGCGCCGCTTTTGATCGTTATCAAGCTTGAGCAGTTTGACTATGCCGGGGCTGCGGTCGTGGGCATGTTGATGCTGCTGGCCTCCTTCGGTCTGCTTGTCATCATCAATGGACTTCAGGCCTGGACGCGCAGGAGGCTTGGCAATGTCTGATGCGCTCAGCACCGAGTTTATTGGGAGACAAAAAGCCTGGCTGCGTCCAGCCCATCTGACGCGCTTTGCCTTGATAGCGCTCGGCCTCGCCTTCCTGTCGTTTTTCCTTTTCCTGCCGCTCGCCGCGGTTTTTGCGGAGGCGGCCCGCCGTGGCTTTCCGGCCTATCTCGCCGCGCTCTCCGAGCCAGACGCAACATCGGCGATCAAACTGACGCTGTTCGTCGCGGCCATTGCCGTTCCGATCAACATCGTCACGGGCGTAGCCGCCGCTTGGGCCGTGGCGCGGTTCCGCTTTTTCGGGCGCAATCTCCTCGTCAGTCTCATCGATCTGCCATTCTCCGTGTCCCCTGTGATTGCAGGCCTGATCTATGTGCTTCTGTTTGGCGCGCAGGGATATTTTGGGCCTTACCTCAGATCCCATGGAATCCAGATCATCTTTGCTGTGCCAGGCATCGTTCTGGCGACCATTTTCGTCACGTTTCCTTTTGTTGCGCGCGAGCTCATTCCGCATATGGAATCGCTTGGATCGGCGGAAGAAGAGGCTGCGCTGACGCTTGGCGCATCGCCCTGGAAAATGTTCTGGACGGTGAGCGTGCCGAACGTGAAATGGAGCCTGCTTTATGGCGTCCTGCTGTGCAATGCGCGCGCCATGGGAGAGTTCGGCGCCGTGGCTGTTGTGTCTGGAAAGATCCGCGGCATGACGACGACCATGCCTCTCCATGTCGAGATTCTCTACAATGAATATAACGGGCCCGCGGCCTTTGCCGTAGCCTCGCTGCTAGCAGCCCTGTCGCTTGTCACACTCGGATTGAAGACGCTGCTGGAATGGCGCTACGCCGATTCCCTTGCGGCCCGGCGTAAACATTGAGGAATGCAGTCATGTCAGTCGCGCTTGGCATTGAAAAGGTCGAGAAACGCTTCGGTCTTTATCCCGCACTTCGCGGTGTTTCGCTCGATGTCGAGCCCGGCGAGCTGGTGGCTCTGCTTGGTCCCTCGGGGTCTGGCAAAACGACGCTTCTGCGCTTGATTGCAGGGCTTGAAGAGAGTGACAGAGGCGCTGTCTATTTCGATCATGTCGATACGCGAAGCCTGACTTTGGCCGAACGGCGCATCGGTTTTGTCTTCCAGCAATATGCGCTGTTCCAGCACATGAATGTCTTTGAGAATATCGCTTATGGCTTGCGCGTTCGGCCGCGTGGCCAGCGCCCGCGCGAGAGCGAGATTGCGCGGCGTGTGCGCGAACTTCTCGAGCTGATGCAATTGCCCGATCTCGAGCGGCGTTTTCCCGCGCAATTGTCGGGCGGCCAGCGCCAGCGCGTGGCGCTTGCGCGCGCCTTGGCCATCGAACCGCGCATTCTGCTGCTGGATGAACCTTTCGGCGCGCTGGATGCCAAGGTGCGCAAGGATCTGCGCCGCTGGCTGCGCCATCTGCATGAGCGCACCGGGCATACGATGCTCTTTGTGACGCACGATCAGGAAGAGGCGCTCGAGCTTGCCGACCGTGTCGCGATCTTGCGCGACGGGCGCATCGAGCAGGTGGGCACGCCAGAGGATGTTTATGACAAGCCGGCGACGGCCTTCGTCTGTGAATTCCTGGGCGAGCCGAACCGTCTGTCCGTTCATGTAGCCGGCGGCGAGGCGTTTCTCGGCGACCGACCGATTTATGGCGGGCTTGGTCGCAATTGGACCGGCCCGGCCTCGCTCTATGTCCGCCCGCAACATCTGCGTCTGGTGGACGAGGGTGGATTAAGCATTGCCGGCCATGTCGCGCGCGTGCGTGCCCATGGTGCGCTCAAGCGGCTGGAAGTGGTGGTCGATAATGTCGCGGCTCCTCTCGATGTCGAGGTGAGCACCGGCATTGCGCCTGCGCGCGGCGAGGCTGTGCGGTTGAAGATTTCGACCGCCCATGTCTTCCAGAACGTAGCTTGATCTTCCAGAACGTAGCTTGATCTTTCAGAACGTAGCTTGATCTTCCAAAGGCCCCTTTGGGAGGCTGGTTTTCTCCAAACGGGCGCGTCTTCGGAAGATAAATCTTTCCGTCCTTGTGTATGGTTGAGCCCTCAATCGATACAAGGGTTTCGATCATTCATGTCCGCGCCTTCAGGTTTTCTCGACTCGCTTGCGGGAGAGCTCAGTCAAACATTTGCAGCGCTTTCTGCGCCCGAGCGGCTCGCGGGCCTGGTGCACGCGCTTGCTGGGACGCGCATCGTCTTCACGACGAGTTTTGGCCTTGAGGATCAGGCGCTCGCCGCGCTGATTGCGCAGGCGGGCCTGCCGGTCGAGCTTGTCACCCTCGATACGGGGCGGATGTTTCCAGAAACCTATCAGGTCTGGCGCGAGACCGAGGCCTTTACCGGTCTGCGCATCAAGTCCTTCTATCCCGAGCGCGAGGGGCTTGAAGAGCTTGTCGGGCGTCAGGGCATCGATGGATTTTACGAAAGCGTCGCCCAGCGGCATGCCTGCTGCGAGGTGCGCAAGGTCAAGCCGCTCGCGCGCGCGCTTGCCGGCGCATCCGGCTGGATCACGGGTCTGCGTGCGAGCCAATCGCAAGCGCGCACGGACATCGATTTTGTCTCCTTCGATCCGACACGCGGCCTTCTGAAAGCCAATCCGATTGCCGATTGGTCGCGTGAGCAGCTTGTCGATTTCACAGCCAAAAGCGGTTTGCCCGTGCACGCGCTTCACGCGCAGGGTTTCCCGTCCATCGGCTGCGCGCCCTGCACACGCGCAATCGCGCCCGGCGAGGACGAGCGGGCCGGGCGCTGGTGGTGGGAAACAAGCAGCAAGGAATGCGGCCTGCATGTCGGGGCCGATGGCCGTCTCGCGCGCACACAATCTGGAAAGAGCCTTTGATGATCCAGCTGACGCATCTGCAGAAGCTCGAGGCGGAGAGCATTCACATCATGCGGGAGGTCGTCGCGACCTGCGACAAGCCCGTCATGCTTTATTCCATCGGCAAGGATTCCTCCGTCCTTCTGCATCTGGCCCTCAAGGCGTTCTATCCAGCCAAGCTTCCCTTTCCATTGCTCCATGTCGACACGACCTGGAAATTCCGCGAGATGATCGAATTTCGCGACAGGCGTGCGCGCGAACTTGGCGTCGATCTCATCGTCCACATCAATGACGAGGGCGTGAAGGCGGGCATCAATCCTTTCACCTCGGGCTCGCGTCTGCATACCGATGTCATGAAGACCGAGGGACTGAAACAGGCGCTCGACACCTATAAATTCGACGCGGCCTTTGGTGGCGCAAGGCGCGACGAGGAAAAGTCGCGCGCCAAGGAGCGCATCTTTTCGCTGCGCTCGGCCGAGCATCGGTGGGATCCGAAAAACCAGCGGCCGGAGCCGTGGTCGCTTTACAATACGCGCAAACGTCCTGGCGAAAGTTTCCGCGTCTTTCCGCTCTCCAATTGGACGGAGGCGGATGTGTGGGATTATGTCGCGCTCGAAAATATCCCTGTCGTGCCGCTCTATTTTGCAGCGCCCCGGCCTGTGGTCGAGCGCGATGGCACGCTCATCATGCAGGATGATGCGCGGATGGTGCTGCTGCCTGGCGAGAAGGTGGAAGAGCGCATGGTCCGCTTCCGGACGCTGGGCTGCTACCCGCTGACGGGTGCGCTCGAGAGCCAAGCGACCACACTTGAAGCCGTGCTCGATGAAATGCGCAGCTCGCGCGTGTCCGAGCGTCAGGGGCGCGTGATCGACAATGATGGCGCAGCCTCCATGGAGCAAAAGAAGCAGGAGGGCTATTTCTGATGAACGCGCTCCAGGATCCCAAGATTGAGGGCGTCGCCATCTCCGCGCCCGGCGGCAAGACGCTGCTGCGCCTGCTGACCTGCGGCTCGGTGGATGACGGCAAGTCGACGCTCATCGGGCGGATGCTCTATGAATGCGGCGCGGTCTTCGACGATAAGCTCGGCGCGCTCGATCGCGATTCGAAGAAATTCGGCACGCAGGGAGATTCTCTCGACTTCGCGCTTCTGGTCGATGGTCTGGCGGCAGAGCGTGAGCAGGGCATCACCATCGATGTCGCCTATCGCTATTTCGGCTCCGCGCGGCGCAAGTTCATTGTCGCCGATACGCCGGGCCACGAGCAATATACGCGCAATATGGCGACGGGCGCCTCGACCGCGGATCTGGCTATTCTTCTGGTCGATGCCCGCAAGGGCCTGCTCACGCAGACGCGACGGCACGCCTTTATCGCCTCGCTCCTGCGCGTGCGCCATATTGTTCTGGCTGTGAACAAGATGGATCTGGTTGGTTATGACCAGACGATCTTCGAGGACATCACGCAATCCTTCCAGACGCTGGCGCAGGGTCTCGGCTTTGCCTCGATCACGCCGATCCCGGTCTCGGCGCGCGATGGCGACAATATCGTCGCCCGCTCCACACATATGGGCTGGTATGCCGGCCCGGTTCTGCTCGAACATCTCGAAACTGTGCAGGTGGGTCCGCAGGCGCGCGAGGGGCAGGGGTTTGCTTTGCCCGTGCAATGGGTCAATCGCCCCGATCTCGATTTCCGTGGCTATGCCGGAACCATAGCGGCAGGGTCAATTCGCGTTGGCGACAGGGTCAGGATTCTGCCCAATGGCCAGTCGAGCGAGGTCGCCCGCCTGGTCACCCATGATGGCGATTTGCAGCTTGCGGCGCAGGGGCAGGCGGTCACGCTGACGCTCGCCAGCGAGGTCGACATATCGCGGGGCGATGTGATTGTGAGCGGCGCGACAAGCGCCCGTCAGGGGCTCGAGTTGTCGGCCCATGTCGTCTGGACGTCTGAAACTCCGCTGCGTCTCGACAATCGTTATGTCATCAAGCTCGCGACCGGTCAGGCCAATGCCGATGTTGTCGCGTTGCACCGGGTGATCGACATCAATAGTTTCGAAGCCAGAGCCGTCTCGGAGGTTCCGTTGAATGGCGTTGCGCTTGTCACCTTGCGGGTGGATCGCCCAATCGTGTTTGACGATTATGCGCGCAACCGCGTGCTCGGCGGGTTCATCCTGATCGATCGCTTGTCCAACGAAACGGCGGCCATTGGGCTCGTGAATTCCGACGCCCTTGCCGATCTTGCCCGCGCCTCGGGCTGGGCTGAGCAGGTGGAACGTCGTGTGATTGGGCACATTGGCGTGGCGGGCAGTCAGGCGCGTCGCAGGTTCTTGCGCTCGCTCGTGGCCGATCTGCTTGTCGCCGTTCTCCTTGCCGGGGCGCTGGGTTTCTGGGCCGGCAGCCTGCCTGTCGGGCTCGTCCTGTTCCTGGCCGATCTCATCATCAGGTCATTGGTGCGCGCACTGTGCCGGCGCTGGTTTCGCCCGTCCGAGGGGGTTAGCGACGGCGGGGGGATCTGAGCTTGGGTGCATGGTAAAGATAAAGAAATGTTAGTGGGATTTAGTCAATTAAAGACATGAATCTAACGGAAAATAGTAGTTAAAAAAGGCTTAACTAATCTCTCAGGATGGGCTTCGCGCCGTTCATTTTTGAGAGATCCGACATGTCGTCAGCTGCCAGGTTCAACAATCCGGGAGCGCAGAATTTTGGCACGACGCCGACCCTTTCAGCGACCAGCACGTCGGGATTGTCCGTAACCTTCACCTCGACGACCACGGGCATCTGCTCGATCACCTCGGGCGGCGCGCTGACCTTCGTGGCCGCAGGCGTCTGCACCATCACTGCCGATCAGGCAGGCAGCCCGGCCTATGTGGCAGCCTCGCCGGTCACGCAGTCCTTCGCCATCAACGCTGTCGTTACGAACGCTCCCACGATTGGCCTCGCGACTGCGGGCGATGCGCAAGCCTCTGTCGCCTTCACTGCCCCCATCTCGAATGGCGGCAGCGCCATCACCGGCTACACCGTGACCTCGAGCCCCGGCAGTCTGACCGGAACGGGCGCAAGCTCGCCCATTGCCGTCACCGGACTGACGAACGGGACGGCCTATACATTCACGGTCACCGCGACGAATGCTGCGGGCACGGGTTTGGCCTCGGTCGCCTCGAATGCGGTCACGCCGATTGGATTGCAGACGATCAGCTTTGCCAATCCCGGCACGCAGAATTTCGGCACGACGCCGACGCTCACAGCGACGGCGACCTCCGGCCTCGGCGTGGCTTTTACCTCCTCGACGCCCGGCGTCTGCACGATCACCTCGGGCGGATTGCTGACCTTCGTGACAGTCGGTTCGTGCACGATCAACGCCAACCAGGCCGGAACGGGCAGCTATCTTGCCGCTGCGCAGGTGTCCCGGTCCTTCAGCGTGGGCGCAAGTGTCGCCAGCGCGCCGACAGGGGTGAGCGCCACGGGCGGCAATGCGCTCGCGACAGTGTCCTTCACCGCGCCGGTCGCTACTGGCGGGGCCCCGATCACGCTCTATACGGCGACGTCGAGCCCGGGCGGCATCACCGGCTCGGGCCCGACATCGCCCATCGCCATCACCGGCCTTGCCAATGGCACGGCCTATACATTCACGGTCACGGCGACCAATTCGGCCGGTATTGGCGCTGCCTCTTCGCCGTCCAATTCCGTGACGCCAACCGCGCAGGTCGCCTCCAACACGGTCGTGACCCTCTCCAACGCCGCGCCGACCTATGGAACCAATGTGGTGCTCACCGCCACAGTGTCGCCCACGGGCACAGGCACGGTGACCTTCTTCGACGGCGCGGTAAATCTTGGAGTCGCGCCGCTCAACAGCGGGGTCGCAAGCCTGGCGATCTCCAGCCTCAGCGTTGGCTCGCATAACATCACCGCAGTCTATGCGGGCGATGCCGGGCGGTTTGGCAGCACAAGCTCTGTTTCGACTGTGAATGTGAGCCGCGGGACCACAAGTGTCGCGCTCATCGCCTCCACGACCGCGCCCGCATTCGGGCAGAACGTCACCTTCACGGCGACGGTCACGCCATCTGTCGCCACGGGGAGCGTTGCGTTCAAGGACGGTTCCACCACCATCAGCACAGTCACGCTCGCGGGCGGGACTGCCACAGTCTCGACGTCGGCGCTCAGCGCCGGCGGCCATAGTGTCACCGCGGTCTACAGCGGCGATGCGACCTATGCGACGAGCACGAGCGCTGCGGTTGTGGTCACGCCGATCCGCCCCGATCCCACCGGGGACAAGAATGTCCGGGGCATACTCTCCCAGCAGGCGGCCATGACACAGCGTGTGGCCGGTACGCAGATCGACACCGTTCAGCGCCGTCTTGAAACCCTGCATGAGGACGAGACGCCCGCCTTCGTCAATGGCATCTCGCTCAGCACGGCCTCCGGGCTGCCAGCCAATGCCAATGCCCTGGCCGACCCGATGAAGCAGGCCGAACACGTATCCCGCAGCCCGACCCGCACTGCGCTCGACAGGAATGCCCTCAGGAACGCCCCCCGGAATGCTGAGTTTGGCAAGCTGCAGGTGACATCGCCCGTCCACGTCTGGACAGCGGGCTCGGTCATCTTCGGTGCGACGAATGTCGCCGCCATCGGAGCGACGAATCCGACGCGCACGCATTTCGCGCTCTCGGGCCTGACCGTCGGCATCGACACCAAACTGTTTGAAGGCGTGAAGGGCGGCTTCTCGACGAGCTATTCGTCCGAGACCGCAGACATCAACACCGATGGCTCGCGCGCCACAGGACGCGCGGTCACGGGCAGCCTTTATGGTTCATGGCGTCTGGCCGACAAGATCTTCCTCGACGGCCTGATGGGCTATGGCGGCATGTCGTTCGACAGCAAGCGCCTTGACGGCAATGCAGCCTCCTTCATCAGTGGCGAACGGACGGGTCGCATGGTCTTCGGTTCGCTGGCCGTGAGCTACGATCAGACGACGGGTGCACTGAAATTCGCGCCCTACCTCCGGCTCGACCTGATCGAAGCCACGCTCGGCGCCTACGCTGAAAATGGCGATGCGAGTTGGACGCTTGCCTTCCAGAAGGCGCAAATGGCCTCGCGAAGCGCGGTGGCTGGTCTGCGTGGCCAATATGACATCGCCCAGCCCTGGGGCACACTCTCGCCCACCGTGCGCGTCGAATATCGGCGCATGCTGAGTGGCACGATCATGCAGACGATGAATTATGCCTCCGATACGTCGACATCCTATGCGCTGACCATGACGGGGGCGGCACGCGATATGTACTCGACAGCTCTCGGAGTGCAGGCGCGCGGCGATGGTGCGGTGATGGGCTCGCTGGAATATCTGCTCAGCGGCTCGCGCGAGGGCGTGCAGGGGCAGGGCCTGCGCGGGGCCCTGCGGGTCGGCTTCTGAGGCCAGCGCGATGCTCGATCTTCTGATCGAATACCCCGAACTGGTCCTCTGTTATGTCTTGACCGTTGTCGTCTTCAGCGCGCTTTCCTACCAATTGCTCTCTTTTCGTAAATAATAAAAAAGGCCCGGCTTTTCAGTCGGGCCTTTGTGATTGGAGCGTCAGTCGCACCCATCAGTTCAGAAGCTGATAAACCGCAGGCGATGCGGGCTTCTTGAGTGTGTTGAAGCCGAAATACGGGTTGAGGCCATCGTTGAAGATGTAGTTGACGCCGCCATTGGTATAGGGCGCCTGAATGCCCGCGCCGACCACGGCCTTCCATTCCATCAGCTTCAGGCCGAAGCCGAATTCGCCCTGAACATCGCGGTTGCCGCCAATGGCCATCAAGCGAATGATCGGCGTCTTGAAGGTGACGAGATTGAGCGGGATGGCGATATCGAGCTTGCCACCGAGTGCCGAGTCATTCTGGCGGGTTTCAATCCGGCGGACGCCAAGAACAAGCTCGGGGCTCGATGAGCCGAAGTTCCACTGCACACCACCCATGACGCGAGTCTCTGCATGGAGCTGCTCATTGGCTACGAGCGGTGGAGTGGCCAGCGCCGCGCCCGCCCCAAGGAGAGACGCCAGAGCCAAAGTCGTTGCGCCGGCCAGAGCCTGAAGAGTCCTCATGATTATTTTCCCTTTTCTACCATATACATAGCTATTTGCTACGGCAAAGCTGGCAGGGAGAGCAAGGCGAAACTTGAGTGCCGCCCGCTTTGTCCACTTGATCAAGGGAGCTGGTCGATTTGGGCAAACAAAAACCCGGCAGCCGCGCGGGCCGCCGGGTTTGACGGGATGCGTGCGCCCCCGCTAGCGGCGACGAACGGGCTGCTGGATGATGTAGAGGCCGCGTGTATCGGCGTTGAAGCCATTGTCGGTCCAGCCACCAGGCGTTGCTTCGCCAACGCAACGTGGATCCATGCCGTAGCCGGGGCCTGAGCAGACCGATTCATTGTTCAGGCTGCTGCCTTGGGCAAGCGCTATGCCGGGAGCAAGAGCCACGGCTGCGAGGCCTATAAGAATTGCGCGTTTCATCGAAGTCTCTCCAGGTTTGAGTATTTCTCGAGAGGGCTGGGCGGGACGTCTTCTGGCTGCGTGTTGGCAACCGTCCCTGCCCGTCCGTGACCTTGATCCGTTCGCTCTAGAACGCAAGTAAATTCCAAAGCGTTGCAAGAAAATGGCTGCATTGCAGCGTTTTCTTTTCATCTGGTGGCGTGTCGAGCGCAGGTAAGCTACAAGCTGTTGGGCTCACAAATGCGCGATTATGCTTACGCATCGGCATCGGGATCGGTCGGTTGCGTGCTGTTGGCGGCCAGAATTTCGCCCTTGCGCAAATCGCTGCGGTAGCCCGCAAGGCGGGTGTCATAGCGCAGGCTGTTCCACGGCACTTCATATTCATGCGCCACCAGACCAAGCAGTGCATGGGCGCGCACAAGGACGCTGTCGACAAGACCGCTGCGACGCTCGATCAGCAGCCGGCAGATGATGCCGATCCGCTCACCTTCGCGGTCGAAGACCGGCTGTTCGAGAACACGGTCGCTTTCGATGCGTCTGTGTCCGGTACGTGAATGAGGCGCTGCGCTCATGGTCGCACTCCCTTTTCCTGACGCGCGCATGCTTGCACTTGCGCGCGTCAGGATAAAGCTGTGCCAAAAATCGGCGCGTTTGCGCGCAGACGAGGCTTAAGGGTGGACGGTTTCGGTGAACCAGTCGGTCGGCAACTCGTGGCCCACGCCCTGTTCCACCGCGCGCTTGTAGATGACAGAGCCCGCAGCCGCGAATTGATAGCCAAGGCCCAGATTGTTGAGGAAGCAGGTCACATCTTCCTCGGAGTCGCGGCCGCTGACGCGGCCGGAAATGAGATCGGGCAGGGTAGGGAAGGTCTTGAAATCGAGCTTCCTGGCGGCATTCCAGCCCGAATCCTTGCTCGCTTCCTGAAACTTCGCATCCTTCGAGACGACGAGAATGGGGCCGGTGTCATGCGTATGCACGACCACTTTCTGCGCCGCGCGGATGGCGGCGGGCTCAATCTCCGGCTTCTTGATGGAGGAGAGATGCATGCCGGGCTCGATCCATTTTTCGAAGAAAATCGGATCGATGGAATTGCTCGAGCACATCACGATATCTGCGCCCTTGATCGCGTCTTCGGGCTGCTCGACGGGCGTAACGTCAATATCCAACATTGCGCTCATGCGGGTGGCGAAGGCCTCGCGATTTTCGCGGTTGGGCGAGAAGCAGCGGATGGTCTTGATGTCGCGCACGGCGCATGCGGCGGTGAGCTGCGTTTCGGCCTGCCAGCCTGAGCCCAGAATGGCGATGCTCTGCGCATCCTTGCGCGCCATATGTTTGACGCCGAGCCCATTGGTCGCGCCGACGCGAATATGTTGCAGCACGCCATCGGGGAATATCGCGAGCGGCTCGCCATTATGCGTCGAGAACAGAAGCACCAGCCCAACATAGCGCTTGTTGGG
>CANBNG010000018.1 GCA_947370975.1 Beijerinckiaceae bacterium | reverse complement strand
CATTGCCGCCGGTCGTGGTTTCAGGCGAGCCATACATCACACCGATCTTCATGCGGATCTGGTTGATGAAGATGACCATGGTGTTCGAGCGCGAGATCGACGCCGTGAGCTTGCGCAGGGCCTGGCTCATCAGGCGCGCCTGCAGGCCGGGCTGCACATCGCCCATTTCACCCTCGATTTCGGCGCGCGGTGTGAGGGCCGCAACCGAATCGATGATGAGCACATCGACTGCGCCCGAGCGCACGAGCGTGTCGGTGATTTCGAGCGCCTGCTCGCCGGTGTCGGGCTGGGAGATCAGGAGATCTTCCAGATTGACGCCGAGCTTGCGGGCATAGACGGGATCAAGCGCATGTTCCGCGTCAACGAAGGCGCAGACGCCGCCCTTCTTCTGGGCTTCGGCGATGACATGGAGCGTGAGGGTGGTCTTGCCCGATGATTCCGGGCCGTAAATTTCAATGACGCGACCGCGCGGCAGGCCACCGACGCCCAGCGCAATGTCGAGGCCGAGAGAGCCCGTGGGAACGGTCTCGATCTCGACGGCTTTCTGGTTCTTGCCCAGACGCATGATGGAGCCCTTGCCGAAGGCTCGCTCGATCTGCGACAGGGCGGCGTCTAGCGCCTTGGTCTTGTCCACGGACGTTCCTTCCACAAGGCGGAGATTCGCTTGGCTCACGGTGTAATTCCTTCTGGCATGACGGGCGGGAAAGACGCAACAGACTGGGGTGCAATTGACTGTGTAGTGAATGTACCGGTTTTGTTCCTGCTCGCAAGTTCTTTTTTTGTTCTCACCTGAAAAATGGTAAATCTATGGTCGCCTGCCTGGCTCAAGCTCGGCGAAGGCTACACAAAAGCCCCTGAGCGAAGAGGCTTTTAGCGTTTGATTGCGGCGCTCGTCGCGAAAATCGCAGGCACTGCGGGGACGAAATCACCCCACCGCGCCCTTCACAGCCTCGACCAGCTGCTTGAGCGTGAAGGGCTTGGGCAGGAATCCGAATTCCTCGCCTTCGGGCAGATTTTTGGCAAAAGCGTCTTCGGCATAGCCCGAGACGAAAATGACCTTTGCGGTGATGCCGCGCTTGCGCAATTCGCCAAACATCGTCGGTCCGTCCATTTCGGGCATGACGACGTCGGACACAATGAGGTCGATCTGGCCCTTGTTGGCTTCCACCACCTCGAGTGCCTCGACGCCCGAGGCGGCTTCGAGCACGGTATAGCCGCGCGAGGCCAGCGCGCGGGCGCCAAAGGCGCGCACGGCTTCTTCGTCCTCGACGAGCAGGATGGTGCCGTGGCCGGTGAGGTCTGCAGCGGGGGCTTTCACCACTTCGCGCTTCACCTGTTCTTCAGGCAGCGCGATATGGCGGGGCAGGAAGATGCGGAATGTGGTGCCGCGTCCCGGTTCCGAATCGCAGAACACCCAGCCGCCCGTCTGCTTGACGATGCCATAGACCATGGAGAGGCCAAGGCCGGTGCCCTTGCCGACTTCCTTGGTGGTGAAGAAGGGCTCGAAGATCTTGTCGAGCACATCGGCGGGAATGCCGGTGCCGGTGTCCTCGACTTCGATCACGACATAATCGGCGGCAACGAGCGTCGGCTGGCGGAAGCTCGCACATTCGGCCGCCGTCACATTGCGCGTGCGCAGCTGGATCTTGCCGCCGTCGACCATCGCATCGCGCGCATTGACGACGAGATTCACGATGACCTGTTCAAACTGGTTGATATCGGCCTTCACCAGCCAGAGGTCGCGGCCGTGTTTGAGATCGAGTTCGACCTTTTCGCCGACGAGACGGCGCAGCAACATCTGCAGATCGGCGAGTACGTCGCCCAAGGCGAGGACTTGCGGGCGCAGGGTCTGACGGCGCGAGAAGGCGAGCAATTGCCGCACGAGGCCCGCCGCGCGATTGGCGTTCTGCTTGATCTGCACGATGTCCTGGAAGGACGGATCGGTTGGCCGGAGATTGGCCAGCAGCAGATCGGAATAACCGATGATCGCGGTCAGCACATTGTTGAAGTCATGCGCGACGCCGCCGGCGAGCTGGCCGATGGCCTGCATCTTCTGCGATTGCGCAAAATTTTCCTGCAAGGTGCGCTGTTCGGTCGTGTCGAGCGCGTAAATATTGGCGCGCGTGCCATCGCCTGAATTTTCTGCAGTCGAGACGAAGAACCGCGCGGAACGCGGCTTGTCGCCCACAAGCGTCGTATCCACGGGCACAATCTCGCTCTTTCCGGCGAGGGCTGCGGCAAGCGCATTTTTCAACTGCTCGTGGTCGCGCTCGGCAATGCCGGCATAGAGATTGCGCGTTTCGCGCGCCTCGGGGCAGAGTTTGGCAAAAGCCGCATTGGCGCGCACGATGCGCCCGGTTTCATCGACAGCGGCAATCGCCATCGGCGTCTGGTTGAAGAAGCGCGCGAAGCGCACTTCGGCCGCCCGCAGATCTTCGGCAGGCTCCTCGCCCGGTGCGCGGTTGATGACGAGCGTGCGCGAGGGGCCGGGCGTGCGGTCATGCGCAAAGGCGACGCGATGGAGCAGACGCACGGGCAGGCTCTGCCCGTTGCGGCGCTTGAGATCGACATCCAATTGCTCGGTGCGCACTTCGCCCGCCGCGCCAGAGGTCGCCGAGAGGAGTGCCGCACCATCGCCCGCCACCATATCGGTGAGGCGCAGGCCGCCCGAGCCCACTTGCGCGAGATCGTAATCGAGCCAGCCCGCCAGTGTGGCGTTGATATAGGTGATTGCGCCATCGGCTTCGGCGGAGAAGAAACCGGCCGGTGCATGATCGAGAAAGTCGATCGCGTGCTGCAATTCCTGGAAGACATTCTCGTGGCGTTTGCGCTCGCGGGTGACATCGGCAACCGTCCAGAGCGTTGCCTGCCGATGGCCGGGGCGCTCCAGCGGGCGCACGCGAATGCGATACCAGCCGACAGCGCCATCGCCCGAGAGCGGGGGCGACAGGCGCAATTCTTCCGTCCCGCGCTTGCCCTCGCGCGCGGCCTGCGCGAGGCGATAGACCGCCTCCGATACATCGGGCGTGCCGGCAAAGAGGCGCTCGACAGTGCGCAAATCGGCCGGATCACGAGCGCCGGAAAGCGCCATATAGGCCTCGTTGGCATAAACGATTTGCGATTCACCTTCGGTGACAAGCAGGCCTTCGGGCGCGGTGTCGGACAGGATTTTGGTCACGTCATTGCGCGCGGAATTGCCGGCAAGCTGCAAAAAGCCGACCGCATAGGCAAACAGGCCGATCACGCCGGCAATGGCGAGGAAGGCGAGAAGGCCGATGGTCAAACGCCCGGCCTGATCCTGCGGCAGGAAGGAAAAGGAAGCCGCCGCCCCGACAAGCAGGGCTGCGAGCACAAGGACCAACCCCGGGCTTCCTGTCCGTTCCGTCCGGTCGATGGCGGCGGATGCGGGCGACTGACTCATGGTGAAGTCCTGATCTTTACCCTCTTTCCGAGAGCCTGAACGATTCGTCCGAAGGATGAGACCTGCGGCCCGCCATTGCAATCGTGCGGGGCAGGGCTTGTGCATGTCCTGCACCGGTCGTTTGGCTGGGCGCCGGTCAAGCTTCCCTCAGGGGCGCGATCTGCTAGCTTCGCGTTTCATATAAATGGTCGGGGAGGGCGCTTTGGCATCTGGCGGGAACAAGGCGTCGCTGCGCATGCAAGTGCCGGTCTATGCGGCTGGGCTGTTTTCCAACAGCATGTCCGATCTCATGGCGATCGCGCTGCCTCTCTATCTCGCCACCATCGACAATTCGCCCACCACCATCGGCATTGTGATTGGCGTGCGCCATTTCCTGCCGCTGCTGCTGGCCATTCATGGCGGGGCGCTGATGGACAGGCTCGGCGCACGGCGGTTGATGATCCTGTGCTCGTTGGTGGGCGCCATCGTGCTGCTGCTGTTTCCAACAACCGGCTATATCCCCGCCATTATCGTCTTGCAGATGATCAACGGGCTCTGCGCGTCGATGGGCTGGATCGGGGCGCAGACCTCCTTTGGCATTTTGCTGCACGGCAGCGTTGCCTATTCCGGTCGCTTTTCCTTCGCCCTGCGGCTTGGCTCGTTTCTGGGGCCGCCGATGGTGGGCTTCGCCTGGGATCATTTTGGCCCCTGGGGAGCATTCGGCGTCACCGGCGGCTGGGCTGTGGGTATTCTGATCTCTGGCCTGCTGATGGCCTCGCCGGCCATTGCCGCGCCCGAGGCTGCGCGGCGGCTGCGGATGAGCGATCTTTTGCCCCGGCTCAGCGATTATCGCGCCGCCTTTCGGCTTGCCACCATCCCGGGCATGACCATCGTGCTGATGGTGACGGTGTTGCGCATCGCCGCCAGCGGCATTCAGGATTCATTTTATACTGTCTATCTGCAATCGATCGGCATTTCGGCCACGCGAATCGGCCTGCTGGTGACGGCTGCGGCGGCGGTCGCGGCCTTTTCCTCGCTGACGGTGAGCTTTTTCACCCGCTGGATGACGCCGGTCTGGCTTTTGATCGTGACAACATTCGGCTCGATCCTGTTCGTCTCGATCACGCCGTTGATGGGCAGCTTTGAATGGCTCGCCGTTTCGGCTGCATTACGCGGCTTCTGCATGGGTCTGTCGCAGCCGCTCATGCTGTCGATTCTGGTCGATGCCTCGGGGCGCGGCTCGCAGGGCAAGGGGGTGGCTTTGCGCACAACCGCAAATCGGGCAGCCTCCGCCCTGACGCCGGTCGCAATGGGCGCTATTGCCGGTTTTGCGGGGCTGGACGCAAGTTTCCTTGTTATGGGAGCCCTGCTGGGGCTCGCCACGCTTGCGGTCTCGGCCTATGTCTGGCGTCGGCCCCATCTTGCCCAAGCCTGAGTCTGTTGTTAACCAAGGATTAACCCTGTTGCTTCCAACAGGGTTAATTCGTGTAAATAAACGCTCAATATGACGGGGTGTGCGCCCCGCGCGAGCCTGCGCCATCCGGAGACCGAGGCAAATGTCGTTTCTCAGCAGTCTGTTCGGCGATGGAAAGATCGGCGCTTTTCTCGCGGTCGCCATTGGCCTCGCCATTTTGGCCCTTGTCGGAATTTACATCTGGCGCGTCTTTGGTCGCGGTATTCAGCCAACCACCGGTAAAGGTGGACGCCAGACGCGGCTCGGCATTGTGGATGCTTTCGATCTCGACCGTCATCGCCAGCTCGTGCTTGTGCGCCGTGACAATGTCGAACATCTGATCATGATCGGGGGCCCGAACGATCTTCTGATCGAGGGCGATATTGTGCGCGCCCAGTCCGCCGGGTCTGAACTGCGCCGCGACGTGACTGCGCCCGCGCCCCAGCCTCCGGTCGCCGCCGAGCGGACCGCGCCGCGCATTGCTCCGCTCGAGCCCGCGCCCGAGGCAGCTTCGCCCGGACGCCTGGACCTGCGTTTTGACGCCCCCCGCGCGCCCTCGCTCGATGTGAAGCCCGGCCTCGATGTTGCCCCCCCGGTAGCGCCGCCGGTCCTGCGGCCCTCATTCGAGCCCAGCGCGCCTGCGCCGATGTCCGCGCCTGCACCCGCGCCCTCGGCTCCTGCCTCGGTCGAGAAGTCTGCACCACTGCCGCCGCCGCCCTTGAGCAGGCCGCCGCTGCCGCCGCCGCCGCGTCCCTTGACGCCGCTGCGTCCCGTCACCCCCGCCTCGTCGCTCCTGCGCACGCCCTCGCTGACACCGCCCGCACCTCCGGCCCCGCGCCCGGCGGCTCCCGTTGCAGAGCCGACCCCAAGGCCGGAACTGAAGCGGGACTTTGCGCCGCCGGCCCCCAGAATCCAGCCCGCCGAGCCGGCCAAGGAGGTCGTTCCGGCGCCTCTGCCAGAGTCCGTCCAGGTTTCAGCGCCTGCGCCTGTGCAGGAGCCGATACGCGAGCCTGTTCAAGAGCCCGTGCCTGAGCCTGCCAAGGAGCTCGCTGCGGAGCCCGTGACGGAAACCGTTCCGGAACCGGCAAGGGAGAGCCTCGAGGAGGCGAAGGAACCAGCGCCTGAAGCCGCCAAGGATGTGGCTGTGCAACCTGCGCCCGAGCCTGCCAAGGAGCTCGTGCCCGAGCCTGTGAAGCCCGCGCCCATTCCCCGCTTCTCGGTCAATATCGATTCGCTTGAAGAAGAGATGGCCAAGCTGCTTGGTCGCCCGCCGAGCGAGCCCAAAAGCTGAGGCTTGCTCAAGCCACAACGCACATAAAAAACGCAGCCTTGGGGCTGCGTTTTTTTATGTCTGCGGATGTTTTTAAAAAGCGGATCGATCAGTCGTCGCGATAGACGCGCTCGCGGCGCTCGTGCCGCTCTTGCGCTTCGACCGACAAGGTTGCGATGGGGCGGGCGTCCAGGCGCTTGAGCGCAATGGGTTCGCCGGTTTCTTCGCAATAGCCGTAGCTGCCCTCGTCAATGCGGGAAATGGCTGAATCGATCTTGGAAATCAGCTTCCGCTGACGATCGCGCGCCCGCAGTTCGATCGCGCGGTCGGTTTCCGACGACGCGCGGTCAGCAATGTCGGGATGATTTTCATTCTCCGTTTGCAAAGCCACGAGCGTCTCGCGGCTTTCGCGCAGAATGTCATCTTTCCAAGTCTGAAGCTTCCGACGGAAATAATCGCGTTGACGATCATTCATGAACGGCTCGTCTTCAGACGGCCTGTAACCGTCGTCGATCATGCCTGCTGTCGCCATGCCAGAAGTCTCCACTGACTTATTGCGCCGCCCTTATATCGGGGCTTGTGCGACGACACAATGACGCTTTGCGCAGACGTGAAAATGGCGCTCTTTCGCGCAAAGAAAAGAAGCAAAGTGCTTGGTATCGCGACGTTTTTTTGAGGTTTGCGAAAATCGTGCGCAATCTCTTGCCAGCGTCCGGCGCAAGCTGTGCAGCGCGCGAATCGCAAAACGGCCGCAAAAAAGAATGGGGCCGCGCCCGGTTTCCCGATGCGCGGCCCCGATCTGTATCAGCTAGGCTTTAGTCTCAGGCCGTCATGGCGACGCGGAGATTCTCGTCGATCTTGTCGAGGAAGCCCGTGGTCGAAAGCCACTTCTGGTCGGCGCCGACGAGGAGCGCGAGATCCTTCGTCATGAAGCCCGCTTCGACGGTGTCGATGCAGACCTTTTCGAGCGTCGCCGAGAACTTGGCCAGTTCGTCATTGCCGTCGAGCTTGGCGCGATGGGCAAGACCGCGTGTCCAGGCAAAGATCGAAGCCATGGAATTGGTCGAGGTTTCCTTGCCCTTCTGATGTTCGCGGTAATGGCGGGTGACGGTGCCGTGGGCGGCTTCCGCCTCCACCGTCTTGCCATCGGGCGTCATCAGAACCGAGGTCATGAGGCCGAGCGAACCAAAGCCCTGCGCTGCCGTATCCGACTGCACGTCGCCATCGTAGTTCTTGCAGGCCCAGACATAACCGCCCGACCACTTGAGGCAGGAGGCGACCATGTCGTCGATGAGGCGATGCTCATAGGTGAGGCCAAGGGTTTCGAACTTCGACTTGAATTCGGCGTCGAAGACTTCCTGGAAGAGATCCTTGAAGCGGCCGTCATAGGCCTTCAGAATCGTGTTCTTCGTGGAGAGATAGACCGGGTAACGGCGCGCGAGGCCGTAGTTCAACGAGGCGCGGGCGAAGTCGCGGATCGACTCGTCGAGGTTGTACATCGACATGGCAACGCCGGCGGCCGGGAACTTGAAGACTTCCTTCTCGATCACCGTGCCGTCATCACCCTCGAACTTGATCGTCAGGCGGCCCTTGCCGGGCACCTTGAAATCGGTCGCGCGATACTGATCGCCGTAAGCATGGCGGCCGATGACGAAAGGCTGGGTCCAGCCGGGCACCAGGCGCGGCACGTTCTTGCAGATGATCGGCTCGCGGAAGATCACGCCGCCGAGGATGTTGCGGATCGTGCCATTCGGCGACTTCCACATTTCCTTGAGGTTGAACTCCTTCACGCGCTGCTCGTCGGGCGTGATGGTCGCGCATTTCACGGCGACGCCGCACTTCTTGGTCGCTTCAGCCGAATCGATCGTCACCTGATCGTTGGTGGCGTCGCGGTTCTCGACCGAGAGATCGTAATATTGCAGGTCAATGTCGAGATAGGGGTGGATCAGCTTGTCCTTGATGAAATGCCAGATGATCCGTGTCATCTCGTCGCCGTCCATTTCGACGACCGGGTTGGCGACTTTGATCTTTTTCATCGGACTGTCCTTGTTATCTCGTGCAAGCGGCCCCTCGGGCAGGTTCAAACGCCCCTATAGCATCGGGCGCGGGAGCGGCAAAGCACACCTTTCGTGCGATGTGGCGAGGCGTGGGGTAGAGGCGGGATGACGGGCGACCTCTCCCGATGGATAATAGGCCATAAAATCAAGGCGCAGCACTGGCGCAGACGGGGCAAAAAGCCCGAGGGGGACAGGGTGGAGCAGGGCGAAAAAGTGCCGCTAGGGGCCATTTACCGAGTCTTTTTCGAAATCGGCCTGTTCAGCTTTGGGGGCGGGCTGGTCGCCTGGATCCACCGCGAGGCGGTCGATATCCGGAAATGGATGACCAATGAGGAGTTTCTCTCCGGCGTCGCCCTCACCCAGATCATGCCGGGGGTCAATTCCACCAATACGGCGATTTATGTCGGCCAGAGGCTGCGCGGCCTGCCGGGTGCGGCGACCGCGCTTGGCGCCATGCTGACCGGCCCATTCTGCGCCGTGCTTCTGGCAGCGGTCTTTTACCAATATCTGCTCGGCCTGCCGGGCTTTCAGGAGGCCATGGTGGGGGTGGCGGCAGCCGCCATCGGCATGTTGCTGCGCACAGGCATTGCCTCGGCCAAAATGACGACCAAGGGCCTCGTGCCCGCCCTCATGATGGTCCTGACCTTCATCGCGGTCGGCATTTTGCGCTATCCGCTTATTCCTGTGGTCTGCGTAATGGGCCCGATCAGCGTCGCGCTGGCCTTTTGGCGCACACCCTCTGTCCCGGAGGAGCGCGCATGAATATCGAGATCCTCCTCAAGCTTATTGTCATTCTCGCGCCCCTTTCGCTGGCGGCGCTGGGGGGTGCAACCTCCATCTACGCGCCGCTCCAGCACCAGAGCGTGGATGTCGAGCACTGGGTCAGCGTGCGTGAATTCCTCGATCTCTTCGCCATTGCCCGCGTGACGCCGGGGCCAGGCTCGATGCTGGGCACCTTGATTGGCTGGAAGGTCGCAGGCCTTGCAGGCGCGCTGACGGCCAGTCTCGCGTTGTATTTGCCCTCTTCGGCGCTGGTCTTTGCGGTGGGCCATGTCTGGCACCGCCATCGCGGCAAGAAATGGCACACGGCGCTCGAAACCGGCCTCGCGCCCATTGGCTCGGGCCTGCTCTTTGCCGGTGTCGTGACGCTGGCGCGGGTGGCAGCCGAGGGCATCCTGCCGATCTGCATCATTGCGGGTGTCGCCGCCCTGATGATGTGGCGACCCAGACTCCACCCTTTCGTCTTTCTGCTCGGTGGCGGGTGCCTCTGCTACGGGCTTTACCTTTCGGGACTTTGAGCTTTTCCACAAGGCTTGCACTTGGGCCGCGCCTGCTGGCACAAGGCTGCGCGGAGACAGCAGATGACAGGCGCAGGCACAGACAAGACACGGCCCATGATCGCGGGCGGACCAGCCATTGTGCTGGTGCGGCCCCAGCTTGCGGTCAATATCGGCATGTGCGCCCGCGCCATGGCGAATTTCGGCCTCGACGATCTGCGCCTCGTCGCCCCGCGCGAGGGCTGGCCGCGCAGCGACGCCCATCGCGAGACAGCTTATGCGGCAGCGGCTGGCGCGGTGCATCTGCTCGAGGGCGCCAAGGTGTTCGAGACGGTCGAGGAGGCCATCGCCGATTTGCAATTCGTCTGGGCGACGACGGCGCGCGAGCGCGGGCAGGGCAAGCGCGTGCTGCCACCGGGGCCCGCCATGAGCGAAAGCGCAGCCGGTCTTGCGAGCGGGCAGAAACACGCCATCCTGTTTGGGCCCGAGCGCACGGGGCTCGATAATCACGATGTTGCGCTGGCGGACGGCATCATCACCTTCCCGGTGAACCCGGCTTATGCCTCGCTCAATCTGGCGCAGGCTGTGCTGCTCACGGGTTATGAATATTTCCGCGCCTCGCAGGGCGAGGCACTGCCGTTCGTGGCGCCCGACAGATCGCCGCCCGCTGAGCGGGGCATGATCCTCTCGTTTTTCGACTATCTTGAAACGGCGCTGGAAGAACGCGGCTTCTTCCGGCCCGTCGGCAAGAAGCCGTTGATGCAGCTCAACCTGCGCAACATGTTCCACCGCATGCAATTGACAGAGCAGGACGTGCGCACGCTGCGCGGCGCTGTGGTGCGGCTGGTGGAGGGCCCGCGCATGAGCGTGCAGACACGCAAGAGGCTTGGGCCCAAGCAGACGCCCAAGAAAATCAGGCCTGAGGCAACTGACGTCACGCCGGAGTGATTTGCCGCAGTGCAGCGCGCTGACGCATCCTCCAGTGAGGTTGTTGCGCGTCCTGCGTCGCTTGCGCTCCACGCAATGACAGCGGAGCTATCGGTCCATCATGCCATCCCTGCTTACCCGCCGTCGCCTCCTGCAAATCGGCGTTGCTGCGCCGTTCGTCACACGCGCCTTGGCTCAAGCCACGTTCGATTACGAGGTGGTGGTGATTGGCGCAGGCGCGGCGGGTATTGCGGCGGGGCGGACGCTGCAACGTCTTGGTAAAAGCTTTGTCGTGCTGGAGGCGCGCAATCGCGTCGGCGGGCGGGTCTTTACCGATACGAGTCTGGGCGAGGGTTTCGATGCCGGCGCAATTTATATTCATTGGGCCGAGACAAATCCCTGGCGCGAGATCGCACAGTCCCTTGGCGTTGCAACGCTCGATTCCAGTTCCGTGCCGGGCTCGTTTCGTCTCTTCCAGAATGGGGAGACGATCCAGCGCACAAATCCACGCGCTTATGAGCGTCTCAGCGAACGCTTCGATCCTGACATAGCGCCTGTTCCCGATGAGCCGATGACGGTGCGTGTGGCCGGCGATGGCGCAGATGCGTTGCGCGCCGTCAGTACACTCGCGCGCATGGCGCTGGGCGAAGAGGCCGAGCGCGTCTCGGCGCTCGATTATGCGCGGCTGTGGTCGGGCGACGATCTGCTTGTGCCCGAAGGCTACGGCACTCTGGTGACGCGTGCGGCGCGGGAACTGCCGGTGCGTCTCAACACAATCGTGCGCGCAATCGACTGGAGCGGGCAGGGCGTGACTGTCGTGACCGATCAGGGGCGGCTGCGCGCCGGCGCGGCAATCATCACAGTGCCTGTCGGCGTCTTGCGGGCAGAGGGCATCCGTTTTACGCCGCGCCTGCCGGATGCGACCCTGCGCGGGCTCGAGGGGCTCGGCATGGGTGCGCTGACCAAGATTGCGCTGCGTTTCGATGGCGCGCGCTTTGGTGTGCCAGAGGGCACGGATCTCTGGGATGTGGCAGGCCCGCGCGCGACCTTCGATTTTGAATGCTGGCCATTCGACCGCAACCTCGTCGTCGCAGTGTTTGGTGGCGATCATGCGCGTGACATTGTGCGCATGGGAGAGGCCGCCGCTGTCGATCTGGCGCTGTCGCGTTTCGCCCAGATTGCAGGTGCTGATGCGCGAAAGGCATTTTTGGGCGGGCGACTCGCGGGCTGGAGTCTGGACCCGTTTTCGCAGGGCTCTTATTCCCATGCCTTGCCCGGACATGCGGATGCGCGCGCGCTTCTGGCGATGCCTGTGGGAGAGCGACTTTTCTTTGCAGGCGAGGCGACGGGGGGCGAAAATTTCGGCGGCGCGATGACAGTCGGCGGGGCATTCCTCGCGGGCGAAGCAGCAGCGCGCGCCGTGTAGTTGGCGCGAAGCGCACGCTTCTCCCACGGGGAGAAGCTGTCTGCGGAGCAGACTGATGAGGGGGTACCAAGTTGAGGTGTAACCCCTCACCCTGCTCCTGCGGAGCCACCCTCTCCCTCCGGAAGAAGGTTGTCGCCCGCGCGTTCACGACAAAGCGCCTTGAACCGCGCGCCACGTTCCTCGAAATTCCGAAACTCCTGAAAGCTCGGCGCGGCGGGCGAGAGTAGCACGACGCCATCTTCCGGCACACGCTTCATCGCCTCTGCGACTGCAATCGCGAGACCCGGAGCCTCGATAATTTCGAACGTCGCGCGCCCCTGCAAGGCCTCGCGCAAACGCGCACCCGTCACAGGCATCAGCACCAGCGTGTGAATGGGCGCTGCGATCAAAGCCTCGGCGAGTTCGGTATAATCTTGACCGCGATCTGACCCACCCACGAGCAGAATGGTTGGGCGATCGCGATAGGCTGCAAGCGCGGCGAGTGTGGCTTGAGGAACGGTCGAGATGGAATCATCGACGCACAGCGCAGTGCCCGCGTGGAATTCCTCGAGCCGGTGATGCAATTGCGCAAAGCCCGCCATATCGACACATATGCGCAGATCATGGAGCCCGATCTCGTCGCAAATCGTGCAGGCTGCCGCGAGATTGGCGATATTATGCGCGCCCCGCAGCGCAAAATTCCTGACCTCGACCTCGTCAGCGCCAAAGAACAGCCGGCCGCCGCGTTCATGAAAGCCGGTCTCGTCATTGTACCAACGCAGATTGGTGCGTGCTGATAGCCGTGCGCGCAATTCGCTGTCTGCGTGATTGACGATGGCGCGCGTTCTGTCGTCGCGCACGGCCCGCAGCTTGTCGCGATAATAGGTTTCGACGCCGCCATGCCAGGGCGCATGTTCGGGATAGAGATTGGTGATGAGTGCGAGATCGCCGGCATGTTGGAAATCGGCGAGCTGGTAGGAGGACAGTTCAAACACCGTCCAGTCGCGACCAGGCTTCTGCCCGAGCGCCGGCACGCCGACATTGCCCAGCAATTGCGTGTCGAGCCCGGCGGCAACGAGCAGATGATGGATCAGGCGCGACGTCGTGCTCTTGCCCTTGGTGCCAGTCACGATAATCGTGCGGGCGTCAGGATATTGCGCGAACCAGAGATTGGTGACGGAGGTAAATTGCGTGGACTGCGCCTGCGCCGCAGCAACCTCTGGCCCATAGAGGCTGATGCCGGGGCTTTTGACAACAAGGCCGAACGCCCCGCTGCGCAAGGCCGCCAGCGCGTCTTCGCCAATCAGCACGCGCGCCCCTTCGGGCGCGTCGTTGAGCGGTGTGTCGTTCAAGATGGTGAGTTCAAGCTCCGGCCTTGTGGCGCAGAGATGAGCGAAGGCGGCGGCGCCCTCGCGGCCAAAGCCCCAGATGGCGGCGCGCTCAGCCGGCGAGGAAGGCATGGAGCATCTCCTCATAGCGCGGCGGTATTGCATGATCGCTGGCAGGCGTCATCAGCTCGGCCCAGACGGCATGGGGATCGGGCATGAGGGCGGCGACCCTTGGCGCCAGCGTGCGCACGATGGGCGTGTCGCGCCATTCGGGCTTTTGCGCGAGCAGCAACAGCGCCGCGCCTGATTCCGCCAGCTCGCCGACGCATTCCCAGGGCTTGTGCCCCGATAGGCCCATGAGTTCCTCAAAGCCCTCGAGCTGGCGCTCGTCGGTCAGCAGATTGCCGCCAAAAATCCCCTCAAGACGGGGCCGCTCCATCGCTGTCGCCAGCATAAGAAAGGTGAAGCGGCATTTCGGGCAATCGCGGCACCAGCGCGCGGGCTCGGCCTTCGGGCGCAATTGAAAGGCGCGGTTGCAGCTGGTGAAGGCGCTGTCATAGCGGCTGGTTCTGGCCATCAACTGCGCGATATGGGCTTCCGAGAGCGGACGCAGCGCCGAGAAATAGGTGAGGCCCGCATCTATATAACGCACGACATAGGCGGAAAGCGCGCGTTCCAGCCCGGCGGTCTTGGAGAACTGATGGTTGATCTCGCGCCCGTCGCGCAAAAGATTGCCCTGATTGGCCGAGCGCTCGTTGGACAGGATGACGGCATCGAACCCATGCACGAAGGCCGCAGCCAGGGCGATGAAGGAGACAATGGCCGTGATTGGCACATGGCCATTGAGCGCGCCCGCCTCGTTGAGCGCAAAGAGCTGGGGATCGAGATGGCGCTCGACGCGGATGAAGGGCAGGCCCGAGGCCGCCGCGCAATCGAGGATCGGCTTTTTCGGATTGACCGCAAAGAGAACCATATCCTCGCCGGCCGCCTTGAGCATTTCGGTGGAAACCAGCGAATCCTTGCCTCCGCCAATCAGCACGGCGCTGCGCCGCCGCAGCGGCGCGTGCCGGGCGGCTGGCTTTTGGGTGCATGTCCCGTCGGCATGGAAATTCACAAAGCCGGCGATGGCGACATCGTTGCGCACGCCAAATTCCCCGAGCCCGTCAATATAGAGCGCCTCGAAGAAGCGCCGCTGCCCCGCATCTGGCGAGGGCTCGCCAAAGGCGATTTCGGGGGGCAGGCAGGCCTTGTAATAGCTGACGCCGGCCACCAGCCACAGCGCCTCAAGGGCTGCCTCGAAGCCTGGCCGCAGCGGCGAGCCGGGGGGCGGCAGAGGGGCGTTGAAGGCGATGATTTCGCGAAAGGCCAAGCCATTCTCGAAACCGTAAAGAAGATGTGCCTCACCCGCCTCGTCCCGGGTTTCAAAGCCGGAGAAGGTGAAGCGGCGCGGCCAGGTGGAGCGGTCTGCGGAGAAGGCTGTCATCACATGACCGGGGTTACAGCTTGGGATTTGGCTGTCAAGCGAGGCTATCGTTACCCCTTCGCGTTGACAGGCCGCCGGGCACCTTCTATGAGAACCCTCACACAGGCGCCCTCCGGGGCGTTTTGTGTGTTGACGCACCCGCGGCCTTTCCCGATTTCGGTGAGAGACCTGTCGGCCCCTCGGGGCAGAGGAGGGCGCGTTCCTCCGCCGCCGGATCTCCGGCACATGGCCTTGAGGGACGCGGATTGGATAGCGCCAAGCCCTCCGGGCTTTTTGGCGCATGTCCGCCGTTTCTCTCGGGGTCTGTCACGACCGATTAGAAGAGGAACCGCGATGACCAAGCGCGCAGAATCCAAGTATAAACTCGACCGCCGTATGGGCCAGAACATCTGGGGCCGTCCGAAGAGCCCCGTGAACCGCCGCGAATACGGCCCGGGCCAGCACGGTCAGCGCCGCAAGGGCAAGATGTCTGACTTCGGCACGCAGCTGCGCGCCAAGCAGAAGCTCAAGGGCTATTACGGCAACATTTCCGAGAAGCAGTTCCGTCGCTACTATCAGGAAGCCATTCGCATGAAGGGCGATTCCGGCGACAACCTGATCGGCCTGCTCGAGCGTCGCCTCGACGCGGTGGTCTACCGCGCCAAGTTCGCGCCGACCCCGTTCGCTGCGCGCCAGTTCGTGAACCATGGCCACGTCAAGGTGAACGGCCGCCGCGTGAACATCGCTTCCTATCAGGTTCGCCCCGGCGATCTGATCGAAGTGAAGGAAGCGTCCAAGCAACTCCTCGTGCTTCTCGAATCCGTTGGCCTCGCCGAGCGCGACGTGCCGGATTATTACGAGGCCGACCTCACCAAGATGACCGCGAAAATGACGCGCATCCCGCTGCCCGCGGATGTGCCCTATCCGGTCGTCATGGAACCCAACCTCGTGATCGAATTCTATTCGCGCTAAGTTCAGCGTCGAAACCAAATACAGAGCCGCCACATGCAGATGTGGCGGCTTTTTTTACGCAGAATTACGCGCAGCCGCGCATCCCGGGCCCTCTGGACAGTGCCGATTGCAAAAGGCGCACGGGCTATGTTGTCTATACATCACGGGCATTGGTGGCCGAGAAAACACGTGCTAGTTGTGTCGCCAATTGCATCATGGCGGCACGTCGGCATGCTTGATGTTCAATTTCCTCAGTGAACTTTAGACGAGCTCACGAGGGCAGTCGGTAGTCAGCCGGTAGGAGATGTCAGGATGGTCAGAAAATTTATGCTTGCTGCAGCTTTTATTGTGGCTGTCGCGGCTCCCGCCTATGCAAAAAATTACGCACTTCCCGAGAAGAACCCTGTCGCGACAGTTGTCATTCCAGATAGCTGGGAGGTTGAGGAAAGTGACTATGGTTATTCCGCGACGTCTCCTGATGAGGACGTGATTTTTTCGATCGAATCCGCCAGTGCTTCGCGCGTTGATAAAATGATCGAGGCAAATCTCAAGTGGATGAACGATCAGGAGATCGTTCCCAAGGGAAAGGCTGTCGAGGAAGACGTTAATATAAATGGCTTCCCCGCAAAGGTGTATTCCTACAAGGCTACCGATCCCGAGGGTGACACACTTATCGAATTCGTCATGATGCCTGCAGGCAACGGCAGAGTTTTGCTTCTTACCTTTTGGGGATCCCAGGAAGCTCGCGACGAAAATAAAGCCGATATTTCGAACATTATAATGAGCGTCAAGCCGATTAACTGAACGCTCCTTTCGCGCGCCCATCCTCTCCGCCTCCGGACCTTACGGTTCGGGGGCCCAAGTGCAGACGGCAAGTTGAAATGTTTCGGGGGCGTCCATGAAGTATGAATTATCCGGGACCGTGATGCAGACGGTCGCCATTGATCTTGAACCGGGTGAAGTCATCTTCAGTCAGACAAACAGCATGTGCTGGATGAACGACGCCATCGAGATGAACACGCACACTGGGGGAGGTTTTTTTTCTGGAATCAAGCGCAGCTTGGGTGGAGGCAGTTTCTTCATCACTGATTTCACCGCACGCGGTGAGGGGCATGTTGCCTTCGCGCCCCGCTTTCCCGGAACGATCTTGCCCGTGGTCTTGCAGGAGGGACAATCGCTTGTCTGCCGCAGGGAGACGTTTCTGTGTGCGCAGAAATCAGTGACGCTTGAAATCGCCTGGCAGAAGCGTCTCGGCGTAGGGTTTTTCGGTGGCGAAGGCTTTGTTCTCCAGAAGGTGACTGGTCCCGGAACGGTATTTCTCGACCTGTCCGGCGAAGTTGTCGAAAAAGTACTGGCGCCGGGAGAGCGGCTGCTCGTCCACGCCGGCCATGTTGGGATTATGGACCCAACGGTCAATTTCGATATCCAGATGGTGAGTGGCTTCAAGAATATACTTTTCGGCGGCGAGGGGTTGTTCCTTGCCACTCTGACCGGTCCTGGCCGTGTGGCGTTACAGTCTATGCCGATCATGAATTTGGCCGAGGAGATCGGCCGCTATTTGCCAGGACCTTCTGAGGGCGCGAGTTCCGGGAGTTTTGGTGGAGCGGCTGCCGCTGCTGCCGTGGGCGGGATCCTTGGCGGTCTGTTCGGCGGTTCCAAGGATGACAAAAGTGTCTGAAGTCGGGTTTTCCCGACTCGACCTTTTTATTGATCAGGCCTGCCGGGTCTTGTTGCTCGGAAGGAACAGAGGTGCCTCAACAGCCGCGTAACAGCACCTGTCGGTCTTTTGCCGCTAAGCAGCGAAGCAGAAACCACACCGTCCCGGAGTTTGGCTGTGACAAAACTTCTGCTTTCTGCGACTGCGCTCACCGCATTGTCCTTTTCGGCATTGGCGGCCGACCTGCCCAAGCGGGATGCCGCTCCTCTTGCCCCCGTTGCCGTCTTCACCTGGACGGGCTTCTATATGGGCGGGCAAGCCGGCGTCTCGCAGATCAGAAACCTGTTTTCCGACATCGATCGGACGGTTGGCGCCGATGTTGACGATGTCGCCAGAAAGACGGGCACGGGCGGGGGCGTGCACGCCGGGTTCAACCATCAGCACGGCGCCTATGTGTTTGGCGTTGAGGCAGACGTCGAGGCAAGCAGCCTTCGCTATGGCTTTACCTCCTCGCAGGGCTGGGGATACCGCGCAAAATTGGGCGTCCAGGGATCTTTGCGCGCGCGCGTTGGATATGCCTTCGACCGCACGCTTGTTTATGCGACGGGCGGCCTTGCTGCGGGAAACGCCTCAGTGACCTATTTCTACCTGGTGCCGGAGACATTCTCGAACACGCGTATCGGGTGGACGCTCGGGAGCGGAGTTGAATATGCCGTCTCGACGCATTGGACGGCGCGTCTGGAATATCGCTACACGGCGCTCGCAAAAGCATCGAACTCGCCGGTTCTCGCCTGGACGCAATATCGCGACGAACAGAGCGCAAGCCTCCAGACTGCGCGCGTCGGCGTCAGCTACAAGTTCTGAACGGCAAATATAAATAGTGGGCTGTCACATGCATTGTGGCAGCCCCCTTTTTTGACCTGGCTTGCCTCAATCTGCCATCTGCCTGTGGTTGAGCCGATGCCTGCGCGCGCGCATCGGCTTCATGGCAATTTTCTTCAGCCCCTCTGCCGCCAGCAGATAGGCGAGGCTGACAACAGCAATGGCCGCAAGCACGCTGGGCGGCGCCGCGGTGAAGCCCGCAAAATGGCCGAGCGGGGAGAGTGCTAGCACGAGGGCAAGGGCCAGTGCGCCAAGCGCTGTGGCTGTGGGCACCCAATGGGGACGGCTTCTCCAAAGCGGCTTGCTCGTGCGGATGATGAAAATCACCAACACCTGCGTCGCAATCGATTCCACGAACCAGGCCGTGCGGAACGTGGCGGGCTCGGCATGGAAGACAGCATAAAGCAGGTAGAAGGTCGCCAGATCGAAGAGCGATGACAAGGGCCCCATGATGAGGGTGAAGCGCAGCACGGCTCGCATGTCCCAAACCTGCGGGCGAGCGAGCATGTCTTCGTCAGCCGTGTCGAAGGGAATGCCTATTTCTGAAAAATCATAGATCAGATTGTTGAGGAGAATTTGCAGCGGGGCCAGCGGCAGGAAGGGCAACAGCAGTGAGGCGATGGCCATCGACAGCATGTTGCCAAAATTTGAGCTCGTGCCCATGCGCACATATTTCATGACATTTGCATAAGTGCGGCGGCCCTCCACCACACCATTGGACAGGACCGCGAGATCGTTCTCCAGCAGGATGATGTCGGCAGCCTCGCGCGCGACTTCCGCTGCGCCTGCCACCGAAAGGCCGACGTCTGCACCGTGGATGGCAGGCGCATCGTTGATGCCATCGCCAATGAAACCGACGGTGTGGCCGCGCATGCGCAGCGCCCGCACGATTCGGCTTTTCTGATCGGGCGACACGCGCACATAGAGATCGGTGCGCTCTACACGCACGGCGAGCGCTGCATCGGTAAGTTTGGCAATCTCCTCGCCACTCATCATGCCGCGCGTGGCAAGGTGGAGTGTGCCCACCAGATGCTGGACAACCGGGCCGGCGTCACCCGAAATCACCTTCACGCGCACGCCCAGTTCGGTCAGGTGCGCGACGGCCTGCGTGGCAGAATCCTTGGGCGGATCGAGGAAGGCGGCGCAGCCGACGAAAATGAGATCGGCTTCATCGCCGGGTTGGAGATGGAGGCAATCGGCAGGCATGGGCCGCCGCGCGACGCCCAAAAGGCGCAGGCCCTGTGCGCCATTCTCCGCAAATTGCGCTTCAATTCTCGCGCGCTCGTCATGGCCCAGCGCAGTCACCGCGCCGTCCGCGCCCTCGACCTGACCGCAGAGCGCAAGCACCGCCTCGGGTGCGCCTTTGGTGATCATCTCAACGGCAACGCCATGGCGCGCGAGCACGGAGGCGCGCCGCCGCTCGAAATCAAACGGCAGATCATCGAGCCGCGTCCATTCGGCCTCTTCTGCTGGCGCATCGCCTGCAAGCATGGCGTCATCGAGATTGCTGGCCATGCCGCTCGCAAAGCGGCTGTTGATGCGCGCCAGCAGGGTGACGCGCGCGCTTTCTGCACCATCGCTGCGAAAACTGCGGATATGCGAGATCCTGGCTTGCGTCAGCGTGCCGGTTTTATCGGTGCACAGAACATCCATCGCGCCAAGATCGTGGATGGCCGAGAGACGTTTCACGACGACCTTGAGCGAGGCCATGCGCATGGCGCCGCGCGCCAGCGTCACCGTCATGATCATGGGCAGCAATTCTGGCGTGAGGCCGACAGCCAGCGCCACGGCAAACAGGAAGCTCTCCAGCGAAAGCCCATGCGCGGTGATTTGCGTCAGCAAGACAAAGAGCACGAGAAAGCCCGTGAGCCGCAGGATCAACATGCCCAGTGCATGAATGCCGCGCTCGAAGGCCGTCGGCGGGCTCTGCGTCTGGATGGAAGCCGAGATCGCGCCAAAGCGCGTGGCCGCACCCGTCGCAACCACCAGCATGAGGCCTTGCCCGCCAACAATACTGGTGCCCCCGAACAAGGCATTGAAGGCATCTGTTACCAAAGGCCCGGCACAGGGACCGGGGCGCTTTTGGGCAAAATAGGGCTCGCCTGTGAGCACAGCCTCATTGGCGAGCAGGCCGTTGCTGACAAGAACCACGCCATCGGCGGGCACAAATTCCCCGGCCTTCAATTCCACGATATCGCCTGGCGCAATATCGGCCACCGGCAATTCGATCGTCTTGCCATCGCGCCGCAAGGTCGCGGTGACGGCAACCGAACGGCGCAAGGCCTCGACGGTGGCTTCGGCGTGGCGCTCCTGCGTCACGTCGAGCAGGATCGAGAAGAGCACAACGATGAGAATGACAAGGAAGCTTTGCCAGTCACCCGTCGCGCCCGAGACGACAGCCGCGATCAGCAGAATGGCTATCAGGGGTTCGGCAAGGCGCTTGACGAATTTGACGAGGAGGCTGCGATGCACGCTGACGACCGCCAGATTGGGGCCGTGGATCCTGAGGCTTGTGTTCGCCTCGTCCGTGGAGAGCCCCTCGTGTCGCGACCCGAGCCGTTTCAGCAGGTCATCGTCAGCCGTTGTCCAGAACGCCGGCTGCTCGCCGGCATCTTGTGAATGTGCCGGCGAGATCAATGTCATGATGTGCGCTCTCCAGACGTGTGACGATCAGCTCACAAGCGCCCGTAAAAAGCGGTTCTTTTGAAACAGCGGCAAATTACTTGCCCAGGCGTCCAGACCCCAGACATGCCCTGCGCCCTTTGCCACGAGAAAGAGAAGCACGGCCGAATAGACGATATGGTAATCGATGATCAGATTGTTCTGGTTCTCGATAAAGGGCCAGTCCATATGGGCGGTCCAATAGGTCATCAGCAGCAATATCCCCGCGATGCCGCTGACGCGCACCATGAAGCCGACAAGCAGTGACAGGCCGATAAGCAGATGCCCGTAGCTGACGAGAAAGGTGAGCGCGGGATCGAAGGCGGGAACGGCGATGACAGCATAGACATCATGGAATGTCTTCGTGTGGCTCAGAAAGGCGACGGCGCTGAATTTTGGATTGAGCACCTGATGCGATGCTGCGTAAAGAAATGTCCAGGCCATCAGCAGACGGAAGGCCAAAATGAATTTGCGGTCGCTTTGCTCGATCATCTTGTTCACCCCGACTCAAAAGTTTGAGTGCTTCCGATCAATAGGATTTTGGCCTTCGCGTGCATTGATCCAGCGCATGCCTGGCCGCAGGCATGAAGTGCACATGGTCCAGTCTTGCGGCATTCACCTTGGCCTGATCGAATTGCCTAGAGCTTTGTCGCCAGAGCAGCGCTAGTCTCTAACGGCAAGATCATAAAAAAAGATCTGGGGAGGAAAGTATGAAACGCTTTGTTGCGGGCGCGCTCGGCGTGCTGGCTGTTGTCGTCTCGGCGTCTTTCGCAAGCGCGAAGGTCGCGACCAGGAGCTTCGATTACAAGGAGGGCGATACAATTCTTGGCGGCTTCATCGCCTATGACGATGCCAAAAAGGGAAAGCGTCCGGCTGTGCTGATGTTTGCGCAATATACCGGCTTTTCAGAGCATGAACGCACAAACGCCGTCGCGCTCGCCAAGCTTGGTTATGTGGTCATGGTCGCGGATGTTTACGGCAAGGGCATCAACCCGCCGGCGCCCAAGGCTGCCGCCGAGGAAATGGGCAAATACACCAAGAACAGGCCGCTTCTGCGCGCGCGCGCCAAAGCCGGCTTGGAGCGCCTGTTGAGCGAGCGCAATGTCGATCCAGCCCGCATTGCCGCTGTTGGCTATTGCTTTGGCGGGGCAGGGGCGCTTGAGCTTGGCCGCCAGGGCGCGGATGTGAAGGCGATTGTCTCGCTCCATGGCACGCTGTGGAATCCAACGCCGGCGGATGCGGCCAACATCAAATCCAAGGTGTTGATCTTGCACGGCGCGGATGATCCCGCTGTTGCCCCTGCCGAAGTCGATGCTTTCAAGGCGGAGATGAAAGACGCCAATATCGACCTGACGTTCGTGGCCTATAGCCAGACTCGTCATTCGTTCAGCATTGCAACCGCGGGCAATGATAACACCAAAAACTCAGCCTATAACGAGCGCTCGGCCAAACGCGCCTTTGCTGCGATGAGCGACTTTCTGCAAGAGACGGTCGGGCGTTAGAGACCGATTGCGCTTTTGCCGTTTCTGACGTGTAGTGGCGCTCTCTTTGCCTTTGCTTTGGAGTGTGTGTGTCCCATTCCTCGCATCATCTTCCCGCTTGGTCGTGGGCGGGTCCGCTCGCCGCGACGCTTCTGCTGGGCGCAAAATTCGCAGGCTTGGTGAGCGCTGACAGCGCGCTGTTGCTGTGCGCTGTCGGCGTGTTGCTCGGCGTCACTGTCTTTGCCGCCGTGCACCATGCCGAGCTGCTGGCGGTGCGGGCTGGCGAGCCTTTCGGTTCGATCCTGCTCGCCATTGCCGTGACGGTCATCGAAGTCGCGCTTATTCTCTCCATCATGCTTGCGAGCCCTGCGGGGACGGAGGCGCTGGCGCGCGACACGGTTTTTTCAGCGGTGATGATCGTGCTCAATGGCGTGGTCGGGCTGTGTCTGGTCGTGGGTGGGCGCCGCCATTACGAGCAGACATTCCAGATCAAGGGCGCATCGGCGGCGCTCGCGGTGCTTGGCACTTTGGCCACACTTGCGCTGGTGCTACCCAATTACACAACAACGACGGTTGGGCCCTTTTATGCGCCCTCGCAGCTTCTCTTTGTGGGTGCGGTGTCGCTCATCCTCTATTTCATCTTCGTCTTCGTGCAGACGGTGCGTCACCGGGCGTATTTTCTCGACGAGGCTGATGACGAGATCGGGGAGGAGGGCCCCCCCGTGGCGCCGCCCCGGACCGGGCTTGTCATTGCGAGCGCTCTGCTGCTGATCGTCTCGCTGGTTGGCGTTGTCCTGCTGGCCAAGATCCTGTCCTATCCGCTTGATCGCGCGGTGGCCGCGGCGGGCCTGCCGCAGACTGTGGTGGGTATTGTCATCGCGGCTGTCGTGCTCTTGCCCGAAGGCATAGCCGCGTTGAAGGCGGCTGCGCTCAATCGGCTGCAAAGCAGTATCAATCTGGCGCTTGGCTCGGCCATTGCCAGCATTGGGCTGACAATCCCGGCTGTAGCCGTAGCCTCCCTGCTGCTTGGCACAAAGCTTTCGCTCGGTCTCTCGCCCGACAGTCTGGTGCTTCTGGTGCTGACGCTCTTTGTCAGCACGTTGACGCTGGGCACGGGGCGGACAACCATTCTGCAGGGCGCGATCCACCTCGTGATCTTTGCCGTGTTCCTGCTGTTTGCAGCCGTTCCGTAAAAGGCTTAATGGCTGGCGTTGCATGGTCTTGCTTTGAGAGAACCCACATGAATCCTGTCTTTTCGCGCCTTCTGCTTGCTGCCGGGCTTGTGCTGGCGGCTGCGCCCGCGAGCGCGATAGATCTCGCCAACAAGACTGTCACGCTGCTCGTGCCGTTTCCGACCGGGGGCGGCGTCGATTTGTGGGCGCGTTTCAACGGGCCGCTGCTGTCCAAACATCTGCCGGGTAAGCCGACGGTGCTCGTCAAGAACATGCCGGGCGGGGGCTCGACGTCGGGGGCGAATTTCTTCACCGCCACCGCCAAGCCCGATGGGCTGACGCTGCTGGCAAGCTCCGCCTCGACCCAGTTTCCTTACCTGCTCGGCGATCCGCGTGTGAAATATGAATACAAGGACTGGCGCGTCGTGCTGGCTGGCCCGACGGGCGGGGCGGCCTATGTCAGCTCCAAATATGGCGCCAAGTCGATCCGCGACATCGACAAGCTGCGCGGCGTCGAGCTGTTCTTTGCCAGTCCCGGCCCGACTGCGCTTGAGCTTGTGTCGCTGCTGGGCTTCCGCCTCGTCGATCTCAATGTGAACCATATTTTCGGCGTCGTCGGGCGCGCGGAAGGCCTGCTTGGTTTCGAGCGTGGCGAATTCACCATCGACTCGCAGACGACCACCGCCTATCTGCGCCGCACCTCGGGCCTTGTGGCCGACGGAACGGCTGTGCCCCTGTTCTCATGGGGCGTGCTCGACAAGAACGGCAATCTTGCGCGCGATCCCAACTTCCCCGATCTGCCCCATATCGGCGAGGCCTATGAGATCGTCCACGGCAAGAAGCCCGAGGGCATCGAATGGGATGCGTTCATGGCCTTTCTGATCTCCGGCTTCCCGGCGCAAAAGCTGATGGTCCTGCCCAAGGGCACGCCCGACGATATTGTCGAGACCTATCGCGCAGCCGTGCGGGACATGCTGAAAGACCCCGAATATATCGCGCGCCGCGATGAGGTGATCGGCGAATATGAGCAGGTCACGGATGGCGAAGCTGAAAGGCTCTACAAGGACAGCACGTCGATTTCACCGGCTGCGCGCACCTGGGTGCGTGAGTTCCTCGAGAAGACCTATCAGGTGAAGTTCAACTAAGACCGCTCGTGCCAGAGACCGCGTAGAGCGGTCCCCGCGCCGCCTGCGTCTTCATAAAAAAGGCCCGGCAGGAGCTTTCCTGCCGGGCCTTTTTCAATTGATGCCGATTGGCTTATTCGGCGAGGATCTTCTGCATCCGCTCGATGACCTTGGCATCTGCATTGGCAGTCTCGGCCACGATCTTGGCGAGCGAGGCACCATCGAGCGGCTCGAAATCGAGATTGGACTTGGCCACTTCGGCCAGCAGTTCCGGATCCTTCATGGTCGCATCGAACGCCTTGCGCAGCACGGCGAGGCGGTCGGCGGGAATGCCGGGCGGTCCCAGAATCGAGCGGCCGATTTCCGCGCTCGACACGGCGAAGGCGAGCAGCTTGCGATCGTCGTCATTGGCGGCAAATTCGGTGAGTGCGGGCACGTCCTTCAGATCAGGCGAGCGCTTGGGCACATATTGCACGAAGAGCGCGACCTTCTTTTCGGTGAGCCAGTTCATGCGCGTGCTCTTCATCGTGTTCCACGATGTCAGCGCGCCCTCGACTTCGCCGCGTTCGACAGCCAGCAGGCCATCGGTCGAGCCGGGGAAGCCGCGGATGATCTTGAACTTGGTGCCGAGCACGTCATTCATGATCTTGGGATAGGTGTCGGAGGGAGAGCCCGGGCCGGTGCTGGCCAGCGGCACCACGAGTTGGCGCGCGCCCTCCAGCGTGTAGCCCGCGGTGCGGGTGGAGACGACCTGCACTTCGACATTGGAGGTGATGCGGCCGATCCAGCTGAAGTCGGCAGCCTTGAATTGCACGCCCTTGCTTTTCAGCGCCTCATCGATGGCCAATGTCTGCGAGACGGTGCCGATTGCCGTGCCATCCTTGGGGGCGATGCGGTAGAGCCAGTTGCTCGCCGTAAACGAGCCCGCGCCCGGCATGTTGGAGCTCACAACCGTCGGCTGGCCGGGGATGTGCTTGCCGATGAAGCGGCCGAGCATGCGGCCAAACAGGTCGTAGGTGCCGCCGGGCGAGAAGCCGATATAGATGGTGATGGCCTTGCCCTTGAACATCTCCTCGGGATTTTCGGCCGCACGGGCGGGTGCGCCAAGCGCAAAGGCGAGCACGCCGGCTGAAAGCAGGGCGTGGGGCGCATAGCGCGCGGTCTTGATCATGGCGTTCTCCCAAAAATTCTTGCCGCAGACTGGGTCGGCTTGCGTCGCAAAGCAAGATGCCTCGGCTGATTGCGATGCGAAAATGGCTTCTTTTGCCCGCTTGTATAGCTATGCTGACCGGCAAAGGCAGCCTTCGGGCACAGAAAATGAGACAAGAAAAGCGGGGAAGACAAGCTTTGGCCTTACGCAGCGCTCTCTTGCGACGGCTCATCCCCGATTGCCCTACCGGCCCGATGCTCGTCCTGCTCCTCCTTGTTTTCCTGAAGCAGGTCGGCAACGGCATGGTCTGGTCGGTGATTGCCCTTTACGGGCAGACGCTTGGCGCGGGCACGACAATGATCGGCCTGATGATTTCCTGCTACGGCGGGGCGCGGCTTCTGGCCAATATGCCTTCTGGCTACGCCTCTGAGAAATTTGGCCGCCGCATCATGATGAGCGGGGGCTGCGCGATTCTGGTCTTTGCCTCTTTCGGGGTCGTTCTCACCACGCAGATCGAGGCCTTCTTTGTCGGCCTGATGATCATGGGGGTGGCCTCCGCCTCTTTCATGACCTCGGCTCTGGCGGCGGTGGCCGATCTCGGCACGCCCGGACGCCGGCTGCAGGATGCGTCCTTCTACCAGGCCGCGAATATGACCGGCACGAGTCTGGGGCCTGCGCTCGGTGGCATTGTGGCCGGGCTCTGGGGCTTTGGCGCGCCCTTCTTCATCAATGGACTTGTGGCTTTGGGCGGCGTGGTCGCCTTCGCGCTGATGCCCTGGCCTGCCGAGCGCAAGGTTGTGAAAGTGGCCCCGGTGAAGGGCGACCTGCGCGCTATGGCGCAGCAGGGGGCGGGCGTCGGGCTGATGTATTTCGGCATTTTCTACGCGCGCACGGCCTCCAACTGGATCCTCATGCCGCTGATCGCGCAAAGCCGGTTTGGCATGGATGCGGGTATGATCGGCCTGCTGCTCACCGCTGGCGCGCTCGCCAATCTCGGCGTGCTCGGCCTCACCGCGCCGCTCTCGCGCGCCTTCGGGCGGGTGGGCGCGATCATCATCTCCAGCTTCTGCACGCTGGCTGCCTGCGCCTTGCTGGCCTTTGGCGATCACATCATCTTTCTTTGGCTGACCTCCATGCTCTTTGGGGCAGGGGCTGGCATCGCGACGCCCACCCTCATCGCCTATGTGGCCGATGTTGCGCCAGAGGGGCAGCGGGGCATTGCCATGGGCATGTTGCGGACGACGCAGGATCTCGCCTTGATCCTCGGGCCGTTCTGCACCGGCCTGCTGTCCGACACGCTGGGCCTTGGCTATCAGGGCGGCCTGCTGGGCTCACTTCTGTTGCTGTCGGCCGCAACATTGGTGTTCTGGCGCGGCGCGCGGAATGTGACGCTGTAACAAGCTTGGGCTCAACTTGCTCTTCTGCCTTGAACCCGGCTATTCATAATAAAAAATGAGGTAGGGAGAATCTATGCTCAGCTTGGTCAGGCTTGCCTTGCGGCGGCCCTATACAATGGCGGTTGCCGCTATCCTGATCATGCTGACAGGCATCATGTCCCTGTCGCGCATGACGGTGGATATTTTCCCGGCCATCGATATTCCCGTCGTCTATGTCGCCTGGGGCTATAATGGCCTGAGCGCCGAAGACATGGAGCGCCGCGTCGTTCTGGTCAGCGAGCGCGCCTATTCGACGACCGTCAATGGCATCGACCATATCGAATCCCTGTCGATCCCCGGACAGGGCATTCTGAAAATCTACTTCCAGCCCGGCACAGATATCGGTGGCGCGATTGCGCAGATTTCCGCGCAGAGCAATGCCGTGCTGCGCATTGCCCCGCCCGGCATGCAGCCGCCCAATATCATCCAGTTCAATGCCTCCAACGTGCCGGTGGTGCAGGTGACGCTCAACAGCGCGACCCTGCCGGAACAGCAGATCTCCGACTACGCCAACAACTTCCTGCGTCTGCGCCTGTTCACCATTCCCGGTCTCTCCATTCCGGCTGCCTTTGGCGGCAAGAACCGCCAGATCATCGTCGAGGTGGATCCCTCGCGCGCCAGCGCCAAGGGTCTTTCGCAAATGGATGTCGTGAATGCGCTGGGCTCGAGCAATGTGATCGTGCCAGCAGGCATCGCGCGGCTTGGCGCGAAGGAATATAATATCCAGCTTAATTCGAGCCCGCGTCTCGTCGAGCAATTCAACAATATTCCGATTGGGGTGCGCGACGGCATCATGATCACGGTCGGCGATGTCGCCACCGTGAAGGACGCCTTCTCGCAACAGACCAATATCGTGCGCATCGATGGCCAGCGCGCGGCTTTCGTGCCGATCCTCAAGCACACACATGCCTCGACGCTGAAGGTCGTGGATTCCGTGCGCAACATGCTGCCCGAAATCAATGATGCAGCGCCCGCGGGTCTCGAGTTACGGATGGATTTCGATCAATCCGTTTTCGTCCGCGCTGCCGTGACCAATGTCATCAAGGAAGCGATCATTTCCTCGGTGCTTGTGTCGCTGATGATCCTTTTGTTCCTCGGGAGCTGGCGCAATACGCTGGTTGTCTCGGCGTCCATCCCGCTGTCGATCTTTGCTGGCGTTGCAGGCCTTTATTTCACCGGACAGACGATCAACCTCATGACGCTGGGCGGGCTTGCCCTGGCCATCGGCATGCTCGTCGACAATGCGACGGTGGTGATGGAAAACATCCACCGCAACCAGTCGCTGGGCAAGCCGCTCACCATCGCCATCATGGAGGGGGCGGGCGAAGTCATCCAGCCGCTGACGGTCGCCACGCTCTGCATCTGCATCGTCTTTCTGCCGGTACTGCTGCTTGAGGGCGCCTCGCGCTTTCTCTTCATCCCGCTGGCGATCACCGTCGTCTTGTCGATGCTGGCCTCCTTCGTGCTCTCCTTCACGGTGGTGCCCGCGCTCGCGCGCCATTTGCTGCTGGCCGATCACGGACATGTTTCAACGGGGCTCGGCGCACGCATGGCGGCTGGTTTCGACCGTTTCTTCGATCGCGTGCGCGACGCTTTCGGGCGCAGCCTCGAACGCGCCATGGAGGCGCGGCGTTTTGTGCTAGGCTGTTTCGTCGCACTGCTCGGCGTGACGATGGTCCTCGCGCCCAATGTCGGAACCGATTTTTATCCGACGGCGGATGTCGGCATCATCAAGCTGCATGTGCGCGCGCCAAGTGGCAACCGCATTGAAACGACCGAAGCGCTCATCGGCCAGGTCGAGGACAAGCTCCGCCAGATCATCCCGCCCAAGGAATTGCGCACGATCAACGCCATGCTCGGCGTGCCCGGCGGCCTCAACCTCGCCTTCGTGCCAAGCGACAATACCAGCGGTGCGGATGCGGAATTGCTGATTTCTCTGCGTGCGCCCCATCGCCCCTCCGCGGATTACAAACAGCTCATCCGCGCGCAGCTTGCGCCTGAATTTCCCGGCGTGATCTTCTATTTCCAGACAGCCGATATCGTCAGTCAGGTGCTCAATTTCGGCCTGTCCGCGCCCGTCGATATCCAGATCCAGGATCAGAATTTCGAGCGCTCCTATGCGGTGGGTCAGCAATTGCTTCAAAAGCTGAAGCTCATCCCGGGCGTGGTCGATTCCCATATCACGCAGGTGCTGAACTTCCCCTCGCTGCAGATCGATGTCGATCGCCAGCGCGCAGTGCGCCTTGGCGTGTCGCAGCGCGATGTCGCCAATAATATGCTGGCCTCGCTTTCGGGCAGCTCGTCGATCAGCCCGACCTATTTTCTCAACCCGCAAAATGGCGTGAATTATTCGGTCACGGTCAATACGCCGGTCGAGCGACTGGAAACTGTGGCCGATATTCTGAGCTTTCCTGCCAATCCGGCGGTGAATGCGCTCATTCCGGCCACCGCCGCAAGCAGCCCGACAACCTTGCCATCTGCGCCTGTAACGCGGCTTGGCGATATTGCGACTGTCACGCCGGGCTCGGCGATGAATGCGATCAACCATTACACGATCCAGCGCGTGATCGATGTCGCGGCCAATGTCGAGGGCCGGGATCTTGGCTCCGTGGCAGCCGAGATCAAGCAGGCGATTGCCGATGTGCAGAAAGATCTGCCGTCCGCCACCAAGATCGTCCTGCGCGGCCAGAACGAGGTGATGGAAAATTCGTTCAAGATGCTGGCGCTGGGCCTCATCCTTGCGATCTTCCTCGTCTATGCGGTGCTGGTCGTGCTGTTCCAATCCTGGATCGATCCGCTCATCATCATGATGGCGGTGCCCGGCGCGCTCATCGGCATTGTCTGGATTCTGGCGGCCACCGGCACCACGATCAATGTCGTGTCGCTGATGGGGGCGATCATGTCGGTTGGCATTTGCGTGTCGAACTCGATTCTCATCGTCAGTTTCGCCAATGATCTGCGCACGCGCGATGCCAGTCTTTCGCCTGTTGCCGCAGTGGTGGAATCGGCGCGCACGCGCCTGCGCCCGATCCTGATGACGGCGCTCGCGATGATCCTTGGCATGGTGCCCATGGCGCTGGGGCTTGGCGAAGCGGGCGAGCAGAACGCGCCGCTTGGCCGCGCGGTGATCGGCGGGCTCGCCATGGCGACCTTCGCCACGCTCTTCCTTGTTCCGATTTTCTACACACTCCTGCGCAAGGGGGCTCCGCAGCTCCATTTGCTCGATCAGAAATTCGAGGATGAATTGACTCAATCCACGGGGGTCGCCACGCATGGCTGACACAATGTCGGGACGTTCTTTTGTCGGTTATGCCGCTGGCGCCATCCTGCTTCTGGGTGCGGGCATCTACGTCTATCGCCATTACAATGGCGAAGCCGACCGCGTGATGGCCATGCGCAGCGCGCAGGCGCAGGTGGCGGAAGTCGGCCCGCGTGTGGAAATGGTCGAGGCTTCGGCGGGCCCGAAGTTCCGCACCATCAAGCTGCTGGGCGATGTGCGCTCTGCCGCCACAGTCACGCTTTACGCCAAGATTTCCGGCTATCTCAAGGCCATGTATGTCGACAAGGGCGACCGCGTCACGGCAGGGCAAATGATCGCGGAACTGGAATCGCCTGAGCTCGAACAGCAATATTCGGCTGCCGCCACCGATCTCCTGCACAAGAAGCGCAATCTGGAACGCCTGCGCGGGCTGTTTGATCGCGGCAGCACGACGCAGGTTGCGATGCTGCAATCGGAAACCGACGCGCTGGTGGCCGAGAACAATGTCGCGGCGCTTGCCACCACCAAGGCCTATCAGGTCATCCGCTCGCCCTTCGAGGGGCGCGTGACGGCGCGCTTTGTCGATCCGGGTGCGCTTGTCACCAATGCGCAGACCAATTTCGTCAGCGCGCAGCCGCTGATTACCCTGTCTGACAATTCGCGCGTGCGCGTCTATGCCTATCTGCAGCAGCAGGATGTTGCCTATATCAAGACGGGCCACCACGCGCAGATCAGCGATGCGAGCCGGCCCGAACGCACCAAGGCCGCCGAAATCACGCGCATGACGGGCGAGCTTGATCCCAAGACGCGCACCATGTTGATCGAGATGCATCTCGACAATGGGGATGATTTCTTCGTGCCCGGCAGTTTCGTGAATGTGCAGCTCGAAGTGCCGCTGGAGCCCGTCATTCAGGTGCCCTCGCCCGCGCTCATCGTGCGCGGCGGCCGCACCTTTGTCGCGGTGCTGGCTAACAAGGACAGGGTGGAGATGCGCCCCGTGCGGGTCGCTGGCACCGATGGTGCGCGCGTGACCATTGCCGAGGGTGTGCGCGCGGGTGAACCGGTGCTGATCAATCTTCCCGATGAAGTAACCGACGGCGGGCGTGTGCAGGCGGTCGCGCCGCGTCGCTGAGCCCACTTCGCCATGTTCTTGCCACCTTGGCCATGGCAAGCTCTGCCATATCGAATCATTCAGGTGTGTGCTTATGCAGAAAATATCCTTCTCGCTCGTTGCTGCCGGTGCGCTCTCGCTGGCGCTGGCCGGTTGCGCATCGACGCGCCCCGCCTCGCCCTCGCTCGCCGTCATGCCGGCCAAGGGCAAGTCCTATGAATCCTTCCAGCGCGACGATGATTTCTGCCAGATGAATGCGCAGCGCATCGTTGGCGGTGAATCCCCCGGCCAGGCCGCCAATGACGCCACGGTCAACAGCGCGGCTGTCGGCACAGCCTTGGGCGCGCTTGCAGGTGCGGCCATCGGCTCGACGTCTGGCAATGTCGGCAAGGGCGCAGCGATTGGTGCGGGCACGGGCTTGCTCGCGGGCGCACTGGTTGGCGCAGGCAATGGGCGCGAGGCCGGCGGCGCCGTGCAGCAGCGCTACGATATTGCTTACGGGCAGTGCATGCAGGCCAAGGGCCATGACGTCGTGCAAAGCGCCCCGCCGCCGCCGCCCCCGCAGGTGACTTATGTTTATGAGCGGCGCGAGCCGGTCTATGTCTATCCGCGCCCGCATTATTGGGGCCCGGGCTATCGCCGTCCTTATTACTGGTAGGACATTGCTCGGCGCGGCGTAAAAGCCGCGCCTTCGCACTCAGAGCTTCACGAGGAAAGCCGCAAAGCTCATCAGGCCCTCGGGCCAGGGGCCGTGGCCGGAATCGGCATTGATATGGCCGGCTTCGCCTGCATCCAGAATGGTCGCACCCCAAGCTGCCGCAATGTCCTCATTGGCTGCATATTCCCCGAAGGGATCGTTGCGGCTGGCGACCACGAGCGAGGGAAAGGGCAGGGGCGCGCGCGGATGCGTCTCGAAGCCTGTCTCGGGCAGATCGAGCCCGCGCATCGCGTCCTCGGATGGCGGAGCGACGAGAAATGCGCCTGCCACCTTGCCGGGATGGAAATGGGGCGCGGCATGCACCGCCGCCAGCACGCCCAGCGAATGGGCAACCAGAACCACGGGCTTTTGCGCATTATTGACCGCATCGCGCACAGTTGCGACCCAGCTCTCCTTGTCGGGACGCGACCAGTCAGCCTGTTCCACGCGCCGCGCGCTCGAGAGCTTCTGCTCCCAACGCGCCTGCCAGTGCCCCTCGCCCGAATTGTGCAGGCCCGGGAGGATGAGAATATCGACGTCTGACGAGCGCATGAGGGAGGTCTTCTGCTGGAAGGTGAGACCTTGTAGATAGGCACGCTGGTGCGCCCTGTCGAGGTCTCAGCCCAGCCGTGAGAGGACGGGGAAGGTCTCCAGCAGCCAGAAGCTCGCGCTTTGCATGGCGCCTGTCAGGAAGCCGATGCCGGTGAGCACCAGCAGGCTGCCGACGATCTTCTCCACCATGGCAAAATGCCGCCGAAACCGCGCGATGAAGGCCATGAAGGGCTCGATTGCCAGCGCCGCGACCAGAAAGGGCAGGCCAAGCCCGGCAGAATAGGCCGCCAGCAACACCATGCCGCGCGTCACCGTATCCTCCGAGCCCGCAACCGCCAGAATGGCCGCCAGGATCGGCCCGATGCAGGGCGTCCAGCCAAAGGCAAAGGCGAGGCCCATGACATAGGCCCCCCAGGGGCCGATGGGCTTTTCCACCTGCACGCGCTTTTCGCGATAGAGCACGGCAAGCCTGAAGAGCCCGAGAAAGTGCAGGCCCATGGCGATAATGGCAAAGCCTGCAAGCGCCGAGAGCACGTCCAGATAGGCGCGGATGATCTGGCCAAACAGCGAGGCCGTTGCCCCCAGCGCCACGAAGACGGTCGAGAAGCCGGCCACAAACAGCAGGGCCGAAAGCGCGACGTCGCGGCGCGCACCCTTGACGCCTTCGCCCGAGAGGTCCTCGATCGTCGTGCCGGCGATAAAGGTGAGGTAGGGCGGCACAAGCGGCAGCACGCAAGGGCTCAGGAAAGAGAGCACCCCGGCAAGAGCTGCGGCAGGTAGCGTGACATCGGTAGCCAAGGTGACCTCTGCGAATGGAGGCTCCATGTTTAAACGATGCGGGGCGGCAAGGCGAGGCTTGAAGACGCTGGGGGCGAGCGTGCTGGACCGTTGGCAAGCCCCTTGCTAGCTTGCGGCAAAGACGCAGACTGATTTGCGCCATTTGTTCCGGGCGGGCATGGAAAATTTCCTTCAGCAATTGATCAATGGCGTGACGCTTGGCGCCATCTATGGCCTGATCGCCATTGGCTACACGATGGTGTTTGGCATCATCGGCATGGTCAATTTCGCTCATGGCGATGTCTTCATGCTCTCGGCCTTCATCGCGCTCATTGTCTTCCTGGCGATCACGCAGTTTTTCGGTGTCACCTCGCTGGCTCTGGCCTTTGTGGTGGTGCTGATCGCGACCATGGCGCTCACCGCCCTCTGGAACTGGGCCATCGAGCGCATCGCCTATCGGCCCTTGCGCGGCTCGTTCCGCCTTGCGCCGCTGATCTCGGCCATCGGCATGTCGATCTTCCTCGCCAATTTCGTGCAGGTGGTGCAGGGACCGCGCAACAAGCCTGTGCCGCCCATGTTTACCGACGTGATCCGCGTGACGAGCGGCGGCGCGTTCGATGTGACGCTGTCTTACAAGCAGATCCTCATCGTGGTGGTCACGGGCGTGCTGCTGCTGGGGTTCTGGTATCTCGTGCAGAAGACGGCGCTGGGCCGCGCGCAGCGCGCCTGCGCGCAGGATCGCGGCATGGCGGCGCTGCTTGGCATCGATGTCGACCGCACGATCTCGCTGACCTTCGTCATCGGTGCGGCGCTGGCGGCGGTCGCTGGCGTTCTCTACATGATGTATTATGGCGTCGTGAATTTCGCCGATGGTTTCGTGCCCGGCGTGAAGGCGTTTACGGCGGCGGTTCTGGGGGGCATCGGCTCGCTGCCCGGCGCGGTGATCGGCGGGCTGCTCATCGGCCTTATCGAAGTGTTCTGGTCGGCTTATTTTTCATCCGACTACAAGGACGTCGCCGCCTTTTCCATTCTCGCGGTCACACTCATCTTCAGGCCCTCGGGCCTGCTTGGGCGTCCCGAAGTCGAGAAAGTCTGATGGTGGCTGTCTCCTTCTCCTCCGCGATGCCGTTGCGCGCAGCCCTGCGCGAGGCCTGTTTTGCGGCGCTGGTCACGGCGGGCCTTGCCTTTCCCATTCTGGCGCTGGGCGCAGAAATCGATCTCTCGAACAAGCTGGTGCTTGAGCAAAGATGGTCGTGGCTCGTGGTTGCGGTCGGGCTGGTTTTTGCGGGCCGGCTCTGCGCGCTCATGCTCGACGACTGGCGCGCGCGTGCGCTGGCGGTGTTCGGCACCTGGCCGCTGGTGGGCGGCTTCGCCATGATTGCCGAGAAGGGCGCGCCCGCTCTTGCAACGGGTGCGCGCTGGATGGGTCTCGGGCTCGCCATGATCGTGGGCGGCTTTGCGCTCGCGCGCTGGCTTGACGCGCGTGGCAAGGCAAAACGCGTCCCGTCGCCTCCGCATATGCCCAATCCGCTCGTGGCGCGCCTCGTGCCGATTGTCGGCATTGCCGCCATGTTTGCATTTCCGCTCGTCATGCTGTGGCTGCTCGGGCCAGCCGGTTCGCTGAAGTGGATCAATAATTACGGCGTGCAGATCCTCATCTATGTGATGCTCGGCTGGGGGCTCAATATTGTTGTGGGACTGGCGGGTCTGCTCGATCTTGGTTATGTCGCCTTCTATGCGGTCGGCGCTTATTCCTATGCGCTGCTCTCGACGCAGTTTGATCTCTCGTTCTGGATCTGCCTGCCGCTGGCTGGTCTTTTTGCTGCGGCCTGGGGGCTGATCCTCGGTTTCCCGGTGCTGCGCCTGCGCGGCGATTATCTTGCCATTGTCACTCTTGCGTTCGGCGAGATCGTCAGCGCGGTGCTGACCAACTGGACCGATCTGACCAATGGCAAGGCCGGGATCATGTCGATCCCGCGCGTGACTTTTTTTGGGCTTCCCTTCAGCGCGGGCGATGAAGGTTTTGCCTCAGTCTTCGGGCTGGCGTTCACGCCGATCCATCGCACGATCTTTCTTTTCTATCTCATCCTCTGTCTGGCGCTGGTCACCAATGTCGTCACAATGCGGCTGCGGCGGATGCCGGTGGGGCGCGCATGGGAGGCCTTGCGCGAAGACGAGACAGCCTGTCGGTCGCTTGGCATCAACACCACAAGCACCAAGCTCACCGCTTTTGCGCTGGGCGCAATGTTTGCAGGCTTTGCCGGTTCCTTCTTTGCCGTGCGTCAGGGCTTTGTGAACCCCGACAGTTTCACCTTCATCGAATCCGCGACCATTCTCGCCATTGTCGTGCTGGGCGGCATGGGCTCGCAGATCGGTGTCGCGCTGGCTGCTGTGGTTATGGTGGGTGGCACGGAAATTCTGCGCGAGCTGAGTTTCCTCAAGGAGATTTTCGGCGATAGCTTCGATCCCTCCCTCTACCGCATGCTGCTCTTTGGGCTTGCCATGGTCATCATGATGATCTGGCGACCGCGCGGGCTCATTTCCGCGCGTGCGCCTTCGGTCGTTTTTCGGACGCGCAAGGATGTGTCGGTGGATATGGTGCAGGAGGGGCACGGCTGATGACCGATCCCGCGCGCCGCTGGCTCACAGATCCGCTTCTGGTTGTCGAACATCTCACCATGCGCTTTGGCGGGCTTGTGGCGATCGACGATTTTTCCTTTCAGGTCGGGCGCGGCGATATTACCGCGCTGATTGGCCCAAATGGCGCTGGCAAGACCACGGTATTCAATTGCGTCACGGGCTTTTACAAGCCGGCGCAGGGCCGCCTTGCACTGGCGCGCGAAGGCATTGCGCGCCCGCAGGATGTTGCCGCACTCACCTTGAGCGGGCGGCGTCATCGCCGCTTCGCGGGCGGGCATCTTTACCTGCTCGAACGCATGCCCGATTTCGAGATCACGCGGCAGGCCCGTGTCGCGCGCACCTTTCAGAACATTCGTCTGTTTGCCGGCATGACCGTGCTCGAAAATCTCATTGTCGCGCAGCATAATGTGCTGATGGATGCCTCGGGCATGAGTTTCCTTGGCCTGCTCGGCTGGCCCTCCTATCGCGCCAGCGAGCGTGCCGCTGTTGAAAAGGCGGCCTATTGGCTGGAGCAGATCGGCCTCACAGATCGCGCGGATGATCCTGCGGGCGCCTTGCCCTATGGCGCACAAAGGCGTCTCGAAATCGCGCGCGCCATGTGCACGGACCCGGTGCTCCTATGTCTCGATGAACCGGCGGCGGGTCTCAATCCGCGTGAATCGGCCGAGCTGAACATTTTGCTGCGCGGGATCCGCGACCGCGAGGGCGTGTCCATTCTGCTCATCGAGCATGACATGAGCGTCGTCATGGAAATCTCCGATCATGTCGTTGTTCTCGATTACGGCAGGGGCATTGCCGATGGCACGGCGGAGGACGTGCGCAACGATCCGCGCGTCATTGCCGCCTATCTCGGCGTCGAGGATGAAGACGAGCTTCAAAAGGTCGGCGCCGAACTTGCGGGGACGCCATCATGAGCGCGACCCCGCTTCTGCATGTGCAGGGACTGGAAGCTGCCTATGGCCAGGTTGTCGCGCTCAAGGGCGTCGACATAGAGGTTCATGAAGGCGAGATCGTCACGATCATCGGCGCCAATGGCGCGGGCAAATCGACGTTGATGATGAGCATTTTTGGCCAACCCCAGGCGCGCGCCGGTCAGATCATCTTCGCGGGCCAGGATATTACGCGCGCGCCAACCCATACGATCGCGCGCCTTGGTCTTGCGCAATCGCCCGAGGGCCGACGGATCTTCTCGCGCATGACGGTGCGCGAAAATCTGCAAATGGGTGCGGCAGTCAATGGCTTTGCGCATTTCGAGGCCGATCTCGCGCGCATGTTCACGATCTTTCCAAGGCTGAAGGAGCGGCAAGGCCAGCTGGGCGGCACCTTGTCTGGCGGCGAGCAGCAGATGCTCGCCATTGCGCGCGCGCTGATGAGCCGCCCGCGTCTCTTGCTGCTGGATGAACCATCCCTTGGCCTCGCTCCGCTTGTCGTGAAGCAGATTTTCGATGTCATTCGCGATCTCAACCGCAACGAGGGCCTTACGGTCTTTCTGGTCGAGCAAAATGCCTTTCACGCCTTGAAGCTGGCCGACCGCGGCTATGTGATGGTCAATGGCGCAATCACCATGTCAGGGCCCGGCCGTGAGCTTCTGGCGCGGCCCGAAGTGCGTGCGGCCTATCTTGAGGGCGGACATTGATGCTTGAAATCATCGCGCCCGCCGGACCGTCCGCGCTCTGGAGCGCACTCCTGCTCACCGGCATTTTTGGCGGGGCAGCGGCCTATGCGGCGGGGCAGGCGCTGGCGCAAACATGGCGACCGGCCCATCGCCTCGTTTTCTACAGCCTGTTGCTGGCCTGCGCTTTCGGGTTTCTCGATTATGCGCTGTTTGCAAATCCCGTCATTCCCGGCGCGCGCATCGTGAGCGATCTAGCGCGCCTGCCTGCCTCGCCCCTTGTCGCTCTTGCCGATCTTGCCCGCGCGCTGGCCGGGCTCGGGGTGCATTGTGCCTATCTGCTGGGAGTTGGCCTGCTTGCATTTCGCCGCACGCGGGTCGCGCAGATTGCAGACCAATATTATTTCGCGTTCGAGCGGAAGGGTTTGCTCTCCTTTGCGCCGCGCAGCCAAGGCACGATATGACAGTCTGGAAAAAAGCGTTAATCTTGGTCTGAAACTTGGCGCAGCCAATGCGCAGTCAAAGTTGATCTTCAATCTCGGGGAGTTTTTAATGAACAAGGTATTGGTGGCGCGGCTGTTGTTGAGCGCCGGGCTCGTCCTGTCGGCTTTCATTGCGCCCGCGCAGGCGCAGATCAAGATCGGCGTCGGCGCGCCGGTCACCGGCCCGAGTGCGGCTTTTGGCGCCATGATCAAGAATGGCGCTGAACAGGCGATCGAAGATATCAATGCGGCAGGCGGCATTCTTGGCCAGAAGCTGCAACTCTCGGTGGGTGACGATGTCTCCAAGCCCGAGCAGGGCGTGTCTGTCGCCAATAAATTCGTCGGCGATGGCGTGAAGTTCGTTGTTGGCCATTTCAATTCGGGCGTGTCGATCCCGGCATCTGACGTCTATGCCGAAAACGGCATTCTGGCGGTCACGCCGGGCTCTACCAATCCGCGCCTGACGGAGCGCAAACTCTGGAACGTCTTCCGCACCTGCGGGCGCGATGACCAGCAGGGCGCGGTGGCTGCGCAGTACATTGTCGAAAAACTGAAGGACAAGCGCATCGCGGTGCTTCACGACAAGACGCCCTACGGCAAGGGCCTTGCAGACGAAACGCAGAAGAACATGAACGCCAAGGGCGTCAAGGAAGTGATCTACGAAGGGATCAATCCGGGCGAGCGCGATTATTCGGCTGTCGTGACCAAGCTCAAGCAGCTGCGCGCTGACGTGCTGTTCTGGGGCGGCTTGCAGGCCGAAGGCGGCGTGTTGCTGCGCCAGATGCGCGAGCAGGGCCTGAACACCGTGCTTATCGGCGGTGACGGCATTGCCACGGCAGAGCTTGCAGCCATTGCGGGCGATGCGGTGGAAGGCACGTTGATGACCTTTGGTCCCGACCCCACCAAGCGTGCAGGTGTTGGCCCGCTGCTGGCCAAATTCGCGGCAAAGAACATCAACCCCGAGGGCTACACGCTCTATTCCTACGCCACGGTGCAGGTGCTCAAGCAGGCCATTGAAAAGGCAGGTTCGCTCGACACCAAGAAAGTGGCCGACGCCATGCATTCCGGCATGACCTTCGACACGGTGATCGGAAAGTTCTCCTTCGACATGAAGGGCGACCGTAACGACGCCGATTACGTCATGTATGTCTGGAAGAAAATGGCGGACGGCAAGATCGGCTTCGTCGAGATGTAATGAAAAAGGCCGCTGAAAAGCGGCCTTTTTTGCACTCTCTCCCAGAGGAAGAGGGTGGCTCCGAAGGAGCCGGGTAAGGGGTTGCGACCTCTCAGGCTGCATCCCTAGCCCCTCATCAGTCCGCTCCGCGGACAGCTTCTCCCCAAGGGGAGAAGCGTGCGCCCGTTCAGTTGCCGTCATTGCGAGCGGAGCGAAGCAATCCATCTTGCGGCAGCCGTCAGATGGATTGCCGCGTCGCTTCGCTCCTCGCAATGACGAGCCTTATTTTCCGAACACGCGCGCGAAAATCGTGTCGACGTGCTTGAGGTGATAGCCGAGATCGAACAGTTCTTCGAGCTCCGCATCAGACAGTGCCTTCGAGACTTCCGCATCCTTCTTCAGCAGCGTCAGGAAGTCGCCTTCGCCCCGCCACACGGGCATGGCGTTGCGCTGCACGAAGCTGTAGGCGTCCTCGCGCGACACGCCCTTTTGGGTGAGCGCCAGCAGCACGCGCTGCGAATGGATGAGGCCGCCGAGGCGGTCGAGATTCTTCTTCATGTTCTCAGGGTAGACGATCAGCTTGTCGATCACGCCGGTGAGGCGCGCGAGCGCGAAATCGAGCGTGACTGTCGCATCCGGGCCGATCATGCGCTCGACCGAGGAATGGGAAATATCGCGCTCGTGCCAGAGCGCAACATTTTCCATAGCGGGCAAAGCCATGCCGCGCACGAGGCGGGCAAGACCGGTCAGGTTTTCAGTCAGCACAGGATTGCGCTTGTGCGGCATGGCCGACGAGCCCTTCTGGCCGGCGGAGAAAAACTCCTCGGCTTCCAGCACTTCGGTGCGCTGCATGTGGCGCACTTCGGTGGCGAGACGCTCGATTGAGGAGGCGATCACGCCAAGTGTCGCAAAGAACATCGCATGACGATCGCGCGGAATGACCTGCGTCGAGACGGGCTCGACGGCGAGGCCCATCTTCTTGGCGACGTGCTCTTCGACGCGCGGATCGATATTGGCGAAAGTGCCGACCGCGCCCGAAATCGCACAGGTGGCGATTTCCTTGCGGGCATGGACGAGGCGTTCGCGGCAGCGGGTAAATTCGGCATAGGCCTGCGCGAGCTTCAGGCCAAAGGTCACGGGCTCGGCATGAATGCCGTGCGAGCGGCCGATGACGGGCGTCATCTTGTGCTCGAAGGCGCGGCGCTTGATCGCGGCGAGCAGCGCATCGATATCGGCCAGCAGAATGTCGGAGGCGCGTGCGAGCTGCACGGCAAGGCAGGTGTCGAGCACGTCGGACGAGGTCATGCCCTGATGCACGAAGCGGGATTCGGGGCCGATGAATTCGGCAAGATGCGTCAGGAAGGCGATGACGTCATGCTTGGTCACGCGCTCGATTTCGTCGATCCGGTCGACATCGAACGTCACATGGCCCGCACCATCCCAGATCGCCTTGGCGCTTTCCTTCGGAATGGTCCCGATCTCGGCCAGAGCATCGCAGGCGTGCGCCTCGATCTCGAACCAGATGCGGAAGCGCGTCTGGGGCTCCCAGATGGCGACCATTTCGGGGCGGGAATAGCGGGGGATCATGGGCATGGCTCCGTGGGAATGTGGTGGTCGCCGTAGCACGGGCGGGCTCTGGTTGGAACCCACCAGGGCAAAAGGCGCGCATCTGCGACGGTCCGCCCTGCTCAAAAAACTTGCTTCCGCGGCCCCATGCCTGCATGTAGCGGCCAAATCTCGGGGAAGCCTGTTCATGACCATTGACCGCCAGCGCCAGATCGAGGGGCTCGTTTGCCTCATTGCTTTCGGAGCCTGCATTCCGCTCGCCAATTGGCTGATTGGCAATGTCGGCACGTTTTGCGTGCCCGACGGGCCGTGCCTCATTCCGGTTGCGCCGGGCGTCACCGCGCCCAGCGGCGTGCTGATGGTTGGGCTGGCGCTGGTGCTGCGCGACCTCGTTCAGCGCCGTCTCGGCGCGAAATTCGCCCTGCTCGCCATTGCCGCGGGCACGCTGATTTCTGCCTTTCTCGCGCCGCCCGCTCTGGTCACAGCCTCGGCGATTGCCTTCCTGTTTTCGGAACTGGCCGATTTCGCGGTTTATACGCCGCTCCAGCGTCGCCGCCTTGTGCTGGCGGTCTTTGCCTCCAGCGTCACCGGGCTGGTGATCGATTCCATCGTCTTCCTCTGGCTTGCCTTTGGCAGCCTCGATTTTCTGGGCGGCCAGATCATCGGCAAGGCGTGGATGGTGCTGGTCGCCCTCCCGCTCATCGCCTGGTTGCGCCAGCGCGATCAGCGCATCGGCCTGCAGCCGGCCTGATCAGAAGCGGGTCACAGCATAGGGCGTGGGGTCGGTAAAGGGCTCGGCCCCGGTGACGAGATCGGCCATCAGGCGGCCTGTCACGGGCCCCAAGGTGAAGCCATGATGCTGGTGGCCGAAGTCGAACCACAAGCCCCTGTGGCGCGGGGCGGGTCCGATAACGGGCAGCATGTCAGGCAGGCAGGGCCGCGCGCCCATCCACGGCTTCGCATCGAGCCGCGCGCCAAGCGGAAAAATCTCCCGCGCCATGGGCTCTGTCTGCTCCAGTTGCACGGGCGTGGGCGGGGCATCGCGCTTGGCAAATTCCGCGCCCGTCGTCAGCCGGATGCCGCGCAGCATGGGCGCCAGCACATAGCCGCCCTCGACATCGAGCACCGGCACATTGAGCACAGCTCCCTCTGCGGGCGCATAATGCATGTGATAGCCGCGCTTCACCGCCATCGGGATCTTGTAGCCGAGCGGGCCATAGACCTTGTCCGACCACGGACCCAGCGCCACCACGACATCGCGCGCCTGGATGGGCCCGGCATGTGTTTGCAGGCTCCAGCCGTCGGTCTCTTGTGTCAGGGCGCGGGCATCGGCTGTCCGCATCTCGCCGCCGCGCGTCAGGAAGAGTGCTGCATAGGCCTTGGCCAGACCGCCGGGATCTTTCACGACGCCGGGATCGCGCAGATGCACGCCGCCCGCAAATGTGCCCCGCAGCGCGGGCTCGCGCGCCTGCACGCCCTTGCCATCCAGCACATCGAAGGCGCGGCCATAGGGGATGAGCTTTTGCGCGTCGGCCACGGCCTTGTCGAAAGAGGCCTGCGAGCGGCAGAGCTTCATCCAGCCTGAATGGGCCAGCAGATGCATCGAGCCCGAGGCCTGCATCAGGGCCTCATGTTCGCTGAGGCTGCGCTCGATGAGGGGCAGGGCGGCCTTGGCGCTGCGCAAGGCGCCCGCGGGCGAGGAATTCATCCAATAGCGCAGGAGCCAGGAGGCAAGGCCCGGCAAGGCCGAGAGGTGGTAATGGGCCTCGGGCGCAAGGTTGAGGGCATAGCGCAGGAGCGGGCCAAGCTCGCGCGGGAACATGTAGGGAAAGATGGACGAGCGCTCGATAAGCCCGGCATTGCCGAAACTCGTCTCCTCGCCCGCCATGGTGTGCTTGTCGATGACAGCGACCGAGCGCCCGCGCGCCTGAATGTGCAGCGCCGCGCCGATGCCGACCATGCCGGCGCCGAGGATGAGAACGTCGTAATGTTTGGCCATGGATCGAGTGTATCAGCCCCGCCTTCGCGCACGAAACCTCAATTCAATTCCCTCCACCTTGTGGGGGGTGGAAAATACGGCGCTTTTTGAGGGCGTAATCTCGCTCTTGAGGGCAGCGATGGACTCCCGCCCACCCAGATGCTACCCCGCGCCCATCAACCCGGAGCCCCGCCATGCGCCCCCTGAAAATTCTTCCCTCCATGCTTGCCAGCGATTTCTCCAAGCTCGGCCAGGAGGTCAGCGATATCATGGCGGCTGGCGGCGATATTGTGCATCTGGATGTGATGGACGGGCATTTCGTGCCCAACATCACCTTCGGGCCCGATGTCATCAAGGCGATCCGCAAGTCGACCGACAAGCCGTTCGACACGCATCTGATGATCTCGCCCGCCGATCCCTATCTCGAGGCCTTCGCCAAGGCCGGTTCAGATTATATCTGCGTCCATGCGGAGGCTGGTCCCCATGTGCATCGCTCGCTGCAGGCGATCCGGGCGCTGGGCAAGAAGGCCGGTGTCGCGGTCAATCCCGGTACGCCCGAGAGCGTGCTCGAATATCTGCTTGAGGATGCCGATCTCATTCTTGCGATGACGGTGAACCCCGGCTTTGGTGGCCAGAGCTTCATTCGTCCCGTGCTCGAAAAGGTGCGCCGCATCCGCGCGATGGTTGGCGATCGTCCGATCGACATTGAAGTCGATGGTGGCGTGACGGCGCTCAATGCCGGCGAATGTGCCGCTGCGGGCGCAAATTTCCTCGTCGCCGGCTCGGCCGCATTCAAGGGCGGACCCAATGCCTATGCCGCCAATATCGAGGCGATCCGCCATGCCGCGCTGAGCGCGCGCGGCGAGATCGTGTAAGAATTGGCTACCCGCTTCTCCCGGGGGAGAAGCGGGTGCTCCCGGCTTTAAATGCCCATGTCCGTGAAGACTTCCTGCGCCAGTTTGAAGGCGTGGTTGGCGGGCGGCACGCCTGCATAAATAGCGCATTGCAGGATGATTTCGGCGAGTTCGTCCTTGGTGAGGCCATTGTTGAAGGCCGCGCGAACGTGCAGTTTGAACTCGTCCCAATTGCGGGTTGAAATGGTGGACGTGAGCACGATCACCGAGCGCGTGCGCCGGTCGAGGCCCGGACGCGACCAGACATCGCCCCACGCCGTGCGTGAGATGAAATCGATCCAGTCCTTGTTGAACTCGGTCTTGCCCTGTTCGGACCTGTCGACCCAGACGTCACCCAGCACTTCACGGCGCACTTTCATGCCCTGATCGTAGCGTGTCTTGTCGTCCATCAGCGCGAACTCCTCTTGGCGGTCTTGCGGGCCGTTTTCTTTGTGGCAGTCTTTTTCACAATCGTCTTCTTGGCAGCCGGCTTGCGCGCCGGGGCCTTGCGTACAGGCTTCTTGGACACGGTCTTCTTGGGTGCGGCTTTCTTGGGTGCGGCCTTCTTGGGTGCGGCCTTTTTGGCGACAACCTTCTTGGCCGCAACCTTCTTGCCAATCGCCTTCTTGGCGGGGGACTTCTTGGCAACAGCCTTGCGTGCGGGCGTCTTCACGGCAGTCTTTTTTGTTGCCGTTTTCTTGGTCGCCGTTTTCTTTGCTGCGGCCTTTTTGGTCGCGACCTTCTTCGGCGCGGCTTTCTTGGTCGCAGCCTTCTTGACGACCGCTTTCTTCGCAGGGGACTTTTTAGCAACAACCTTTTTCGCAGCAGGCTTCTTCTTCACTGCCGCCTTGCGGGCCGGAGCCGTGAAGAATTTGATGACGGCCGCAGTGAAGGCTTCCGGCTGCTCGATGTTGGAAAGATGGGCGGCATCAAGTTCGACATAGGCTGCGCCCGGAATGGCCTTGGCGATCTCGCGGCCCAGAGCCGCTGGCGTGGCAGGATCGCGTGAGCCGGCGATGACGAGCGTCGGGCGTCTTGCGCTGCGCACGCTCTCGCGCTGGTCCATGTCGCGCACGGCGGCGCAGGCGGCGATATAGCCTAGCGCGGGCGTCGTCCGCAGCATGGTGGCGATGCGTTCGACAGCCGCCGGATCGCGCCCCTGGAATTCCGGGGTGAACCAGCGATCGACAACCGTCTGCGCGACCGAGGCCATGCCCGATTTTTGCACCGTGAGGATGCGCGCATTCCAGGGACGGGCGTCAGGCATGTAGGAGGACGTGTTGGAGAGCACGGCGCGCTCGATGCGGTGGCCGGCGTGGGCGAGCAGCCATTGGCCGACCATGCCGCCCATGGAGAGACCGAGCCAGTTCACCTTGTGCAGATCGAGCGCATCCATGATGGCCAGCGCATCGCGACCGAGCATGGCGATGGAATAGGGGCCGGTATCTGCGACCGAGCCGCCATGGCCGCGAGAATCATAGCGCACGATGCGGAAGCGCTGGGTCAGCGCCGGCATCTGCGGATCCCACATATGCAGGTCCGTGCCCAAAGAATTCGACAGCATCAGGACGGGCCCATCCTCCGGCCCCTCAATTTCGACGCGAAAGCTCTCTGAACCGATGTTCAACTGTCCCATGCTCTTGCTCCTCCCGCGTGCGGGCTTTAACACCTAAAGTATAGGGCGCGGCAAAAGCGCATAACCTTCCGGGGCGGTGAGCGCAACCGGAGGGGCCGGGCAACCGGCCGGAGCGCCGGGCCCCTGATGCAAAACTGGAGGATTATGCATGGCGATGACGATGAAGGGCGAGGTTGCTCTCCCGGCTGACCGCGAAACCGTCTGGGCTAAGCTCAACGATGCCGAAGTGCTCAAGGCCTGCATCCCCGGTTGCCAGACTCTCGACAAGACGAGCGACACCGGCTTTACCGCCGTCGTGAAACTGAAAGTCGGCCCCGTTGGCGCCACCTTCAAGGGCAGCGTGGAGCTCACCGATCTCGATCCGCCGAACGGCTACCGCATCAGCGGCCAGGGCGAGGGCGGCGTGGCCGGTTTTGCCAAGGGCGGCGCGCAGGTTTCGCTCAGCGACCTGCCGGACGGCGCACCGGGCTGCCTGCTCAGCTACAGCGTCGAGGCCAATGTCGGCGGCAAGATCGCCCAGCTCGGCGCGCGCCTCATCGATGGCGTCGCCAAGAAGACCGCCGACCAGTTCTTCACCAATTTCGCGGAAGCGGTGAAGGCCGGCTGAAGGCCAGAGGCCGGGCTCCGACTTAAGTGATGGATGTCCGGCTTGACCGCCGCGCTGCGGTCATAGCAAACTTGAAACATATCTGGCGCCACCCGGCGAACGCGCGCATCAGCGCGGCGTCGGGTCGCCACCCCGCCGGCATTTCAAGAACCGGCAGCAATGGAGGAATGCACATGGCCACCGTATCCATGACGGTGAACGGCAAGTTGGTCAGTCGCGATATCGATCCGCGCACCTTGCTGGCTCAGTTCCTGCGCGAAGAGCTCCGCCTCACCGGCACGCATGTCGGCTGCGACACCACGCAATGCGGCTGCTGCACCGTCCATGTTGACGGCAAGGCGATGAAATCCTGCACGCTGCTCGCACTTGGCGTTGATGGCTCGCACATCACCACCATCGAGGGTCTGGCTCATGGCCAGGAGCTGCATCCGATGCAGGCGGCGTTCCGCGATCATCACGGTCTGCAATGCGGCTTCTGCACGCCGGGCATGATCATGACCGCGGTCGACATGGTCAATCGCAAGGGCACGAACCTCGACGACCAGACGATCCGCGAGGAGCTCGAGGGCAATATTTGCCGGTGCACCGGCTACCACAACATCGTCAAGGCCGTTCATTACGGCGCAGAGGCGATGGCGGGAACGACCAAGGCGGCAGCTGAATAATCAGCTGCTGTTTTTTTTGTTTTTTCGACACACCTTTCAAAACGAAGATCAAGAGCTGGACGCTCGGGAAAGTCCTTGCGAACCGGCCACTTCTCTGGAGGAAACAGATGAGTGCAACCGGCATTGGCGCGTCCGTGCGGCGCAAGGAAGATTTCCGTTTCATCACCGGCAAGGGCCAATATACCGACGATGTGAACCGCTATGGCCAGGCTCATGCGGCCTTCCTGCGCTCACCCCATGCCCATGCCGACATCCTCCGGATCGATACGGCTGCGGCGCTCGCCATGCCGGGCGTGGTCGCGATCTTCACGGGCGATGATCTTGCCGCCGACAAGATCGGCGGCCTCATCTGCGGCTGGATGATCCATTCCAAGGATGGCGAGCCGATGAAGGCCGGCAGCCATCCAGCACTTGCCCAGGGCAAGGTGCGCTACGTCGGCGATCACGTTGCAGTCGTCATCGCCGATACGCTGGACCAGGCGCGCGATGCGCTTGAAAAGATCAATGTCGAATATGCCGTCCTGCCTGCCAATGTCGCTACCGCAAACGCGACACAGCCCGGCGCGCCTGTGGTGCATGAGGTTGCGCCCGACAATGCCGTCTATCGCTGGGCGATCGGCGATGAGGGCGCAACGCAGGCGGCTTTCGCCAAGGCCGCGCATGTGACGAAAATCGATCTCGTCAACAATCGCCTCATCCCCAATCCGATGGAGCCGCGCGCGGCGGTCGGCGATTACGATTCCGGCAATGATGCGTTCACGCTCTATACGACGAGCCAGAATCCCCATGTCGCGCGCCTCGTTCTCTCGGCCTTCATCGGCATTGCGCCCGAGCACAAGCTGCGCGTGATCGCGCCCGATGTCGGGGGCGGCTTTGGCTCGAAGATTTTCATTTACGCAGAGGAGACGGTCTGCGTCTGGGCTGCCAAGAAGGTGGGGCGGCCTGTGAAATGGACGTCGGACCGCACCGAGGCATTCCTGTCGGATGCGCACGGGCGCGACCATGTCACCCATGCCGAGATGGCGCTCGACGCTGCGGGCAGGATTTTGGGCCTGCGCGTGCATACGACGGCCAATCTTGGCGCTTATCTCTCCACCTTCTCGTCGGCTGTGCCGACCTATCTCTACGCGCCGCTGCTGTCGGGCCAATATGCCATTCCGGCCATCTATTGCGAGGTCGATGGCGTTTATACGAACACGGCGCCTGTCGATGCCTATCGCGGCGCTGGCCGTCCCGAGGCGACCTTCGTGATCGAGCGGCTGATGGAAATTGCCGCGCGCGAAACCGGGCAGGATCCGGCGGCCTTCCGCTCGAAGAATTTCGTCACCTCCTTCCCGCATCAGACGCCGGTCATCATGTGCTATGACGCGGGCGATTATCCGGCTTCGCTGGCCAAGGCGCTGGACATGGCCGATTATGCGAATGTGCCTGCGCGAAAGGCGGAATCTGCACGCAAGGGCCTGCTCCGCGGCGTCGGTATTTCTGCTTATATCGAGGCTTGCGGCATTGCGCCTTCGGCGGCAGTGGGCTCGCTTGGCGCGGGTGTCGGGCTTTGGGAATCGGCCGAAGTGCGGGTCAATCCGGTCGGCACTGTGGAAATTCTCACCGGCTCCCATTCGCACGGGCAGGGGCACGAGACGACCTTCGCGCAGCTTGTCTCCGAACGGCTCGGCATTTCCATCGACAATGTGTCGATCATCCATGGTGACACCGACAAGGTGCAGATGGGCATGGGCACCTATGGCTCGCGCTCTGGCGCGGTCGGCATGTCGGCTCTCTCCAAGGCGCTCGACAAGATCGAGACCAAGGCGAAGAAAGTCGCGGGCTTCGTGCTCGAGGCCTCTGCCGAGGATATCGATTTCAAGGACGGCAAATTCTCCGTGCGTGGCACCGACAAGGAGATCGACTTCGCCTCGGTCGCTTTGCAGGCCTATATCGCGCACAAGTTCAACGGGCAGGATCTGGAACCGGGCCTGAAGGAAAGCGCCTTCTGGGATCCGACCAATTTCACCTTCCCGGCGGGCGTGCATATTTGCGAGCTGGAGATCGATCCGGCGACCGGCGTCACCCGCATCGATCGCTGGACGGCGGTGGATGATTTCGGCGTGGTCATCAATCCGATGATCGTCGAGGGCCAGGTTCATGGCGGTATTGCGCAGGGTGTCGGTCAGGCGCTGCATGAAGGCGCGGTTTACGATGCCTCGGGCCAGCTCGTCACGGCGAGCTACATGGATTATTCCATGCCGCGTGCAAGCGATCTGCCGGCCTATCAGGTTGGCATGACGCAGACGCGTTGCCCCTCCAATCCGCTTGGCATCAAGGGCTGCGGCGAGGCTGGCGCCATTGCTGCGCCCCCGGCCGTGATGAATGCGATCACGGATGCCATCGGCCACGAGGATATTGCCATGCCGGCGACGCCGCTGGCCGTCTGGCGGGCAATCCAGAAGGGCGCGCAACGCGCCGCTGCGGAATAAGAATCTGGCGGGCCGTGCGGCCCGCCGCTACTATGGGCGAGATCAAGACGCGGTTGCTGCCGCGCAGGGGAGAAAGACATGTATCCGTTCACCTATCACCGCCCTGACTCGCTTGGCAGCGCAGCTGCTCTTGCAGGGAGTGCAGACGCCAAGATTTTGGCCGGTGGCATGACGCTTCTGCCGACGATGAAGCAGCGCCTTGCGGCTCCGACCTCGCTGGTCGATCTCAATAGCCTCAGCGATCTTGCCGGCATTTCGGTGGCTGGCGGCAAGGTGACGATTGGCGCAATGACGCGCCATGCCGATGTCGCGGCCTCCGAGGAGGTGCGCAAGGCCATTCCGGCGCTGGCCGATCTCGCCGGCTGGATCGGCGACCCGATGGTCCGCCATCGCGGAACGATTGGCGGCTCGGTCGCCAACAATGATCCGGCGGCCGATTATCCTGCTGCCTGCCTTGCGCTGGGCGCGACCATCGTCACCAACATGCGCGAAATCGCAGCCGATGATTTCTTCACCGGCCTGTTCGATACGGCTCTTGAGGAGGGCGAGATCCTGACCGGGATCGTCTTCCCGATTCCCGCCAAGGCGGCCTATCAGAAGTTCCGCAACCCGGCCTCGCGCTACGCCATCGTTGGCGTGTTCGTGGCCCAGAGCGCTGCCGGCGTGCGCGTCACCGTGACGGGTGCTGGCGAGAACGGTGTGTTCCGCGTCGCGAGCTTTGAAGAGGCGCTGGCCAAGGATTTCTCGGCCAAGGCCATCGAGGGGATTGTTGTGCCGGCCGAGGGGCTCAATTCCGACATTCATGCAGATGCGGTCTATCGCGCCAATCTCATCAACGTCATGGCGCGCCGCGCTGTCGAGGCGGCGCGGTAATTACCCTCTCCAGTGGGAGAGAATGGCCGCGCAGCGGCCGGGTGAGGGGTTGCGCTGTCCGAAAAGTCTCGCCCCCTCATCAGTCTGCTTCGCAGACAGCTTCTCCCGCTGGGAGAAGCGGGGCGCACGGCAGGTTGCATCATGCGCAAGGACGACCACGTGACCGCTCTTCCCGGATCCATTGACGAGACGCTGGCCCTTCTGACCCGCGGCGATTATGTCGCCGACCGTTCGCTGGCGACGGTGGTTTTTCTGGCGATGAAAATGGGCCGCCCGCTTTTCCTTGAAGGAGAGGCTGGCGTCGGCAAGACGGAAATCGCCAAGGTTCTGGCGGCCACGCTTGGCCGCAAGCTCATCCGCCTGCAATGTTATGAGGGACTCGATGTCTCCTCCGCCGTCTATGAATGGGATTATGCGCGCCAGATGATGGCGATCCGCCTGGCTGAAGCTGCGGGCGAGAGCGACCGTGCGCGCATCGAGCATGATGTGTTTTCCGAGCGCTATCTCATCAAGCGCCCGCTGCTGCAGGCCTTGCAGGCGAGCACGGATGGGCCGCCCGTTCTGCTCGTCGATGAGCTCGACCGCACGGATGATGCGTTTGAAGCCTTTCTGCTCGAAATATTGTCTGATTTTCAGGTGACGATCCCCGAGCTCGGGACGATCCGCGCGGACCAGCCCCCCATCGTCATCATTACCTCCAACCGCACGCGCGAGGTGCATGACGCCTTGAAGCGGCGCTGCCTCTATCATTGGGTCGATTATCCCGATGCGGCGCGCGAGCTGGATATTTTGCGCGTGAAGGCGCCTGGCGCGCCCGCGCGTCTGACGCAGGAAATCGTCGCCTTCGTCCAGAGCTTGCGCAAGCGCGATCTCTTCAAACAGCCGGGCGTCGCCGAGACCATCGATTGGGCGAGCGCGCTCACCGAGCTTGACGCCGTCTCGCTCGATGCCTCGGTTGTGTCCGATACGCTCGGCGTCTTGTTGAAATATCAGGACGACATTCAGCAGCTGCAAGGCAGCGATCTGCAAAAGACGATTGACGACGCGCGGGCGAGCCTTGGTTGAGGCCATGCAGGCGCACGGTCGGCTCGCGGAAAACATCCTGCATTTCGCCCGTCTCTTGCGCGCGGCGGGCCTGCGCGTGGGCCCCGGCCATGTGATTGACGCTGTGCGCGCTGTGGAAGTTGCTGGCCTCACCTCGCGGGAGGATTTTCGCACCATTCTCCATGCTGTCTTCGTCAGCAGGCACGAGCAGACGATCCTCTTCGATCAGGCCTTTGCGATCTTCTGGCGCAAGCGTGGCTTCATCGAGAAATTGATTGCCATGATGTCGCCCATGGCGACGCCTGAAAAGCAGGTGACAAAGCCCGCGCCTGGCGCGACGCGGCTGGCTGAAGCGCTGGCTGGCAACAGGCCAAAGCGCGAGGCCGAGCCCGAGATCGAGCGCGATGCGCGGCTCACCATGTCGGCGCAGGAAGTGCTGCAGCGCAAGGATTTCGCGCAAATGAGCGCGGAGGAAATTGCGCGCGCGCGGGAGATCATCGCGCGCCTGCGCCTGCCCGAAGACGAGGTGGCGACACGCCGCTGGCGACCCGATGCCCAAGGCGCGCGCATCGATCCACGCCAGACCCTGCGCAAGGCGATGACGCAGGGCGGCGACATGCTGGTCTTGCAGCGGCGCGCGCGCATCCTGCGCCATCCCCCCATTGTGGCGCTCTGCGATATTTCAGGCTCGATGAGCGATTACACGCGCACATTTTTGCATTTCCTGCACCGGCTCACCGAGGAGCGGCGGCGCGTCGAGACGTTTCTGTTTGGCACAAGGCTCAGCCATGTCACCCGTGCGCTGCGTGCGCGCGATATTGATGCGGCATTGGCCGATGTTTCGGGCCATGTGCAGGATTGGTCGGGGGGCACGCGCATCGGGGCCTCGCTCCATGCCTTCAATCGCACATGGTCGCGCCGCGTGCTCGGGCAGGGCGCGATTGTGCTGCTCTTTACCGACGGGCTCGAGCGTGACGGCACGGCGGAGCTGGCGTTTGAAATCGAGCGTCTGCAAAAAAGCTGCCGCCGGCTGATCTGGCTCAATCCGCTCCTGCGCTACGATCGGTTCGAGCCGCGCGCGGCCGGCATCCGCGCGATCCTTCCTCACGTCGATGAATTTAGGCCTGTGCATCATCTGGCAAGTTTGAAAGATCTGGCCGAGGCCCTGTCGCGCCCGGCGCTCGGCCGCGATGTCGATCCGCGCATGTGGCTCAAGCGCGCGGTTTGAGCCGGGCCACACGCGCGGCGTTTGCCGGGCCCCCACCCAAGCGCTATATTCGAGCGAACATGACGGAGGCATCCATGCTTGCGAGCGATGACGACATTCTGGGCCAGGCCGAAGTCTGGGCCAAACAGGGCCGCGGGGTGGCGCTTGCCACCGTGGTCGAGACGTGGGGCTCGGCCCCGCGCCCGGTCGGCAGCCATCTGGCGATCGATGCGGACGGGCATTTTCTGGGCTCGGTTTCAGGTGGCTGCGTCGAGGGAGAGGTCGTGACCGAGGCGATGGATGTGATCGCCGACGGCAAGCCGCGCGTGCTTGAATTTGGCGTGGCCGACGAAACCGCCTGGCGTGCGGGGCTTTCCTGTGGCGGGCGCATTCGCGTCTATGTCGAGAGGATCGACTGATGCGTTCTGACCTCCTTGCACAGTTGAACGAAGCGCGCCGCGAGCGCCGTGCGGCCGTGCTGGTGACGGCGATGGATGGCGGCGCGCAGCGCCTCGTCACGCCTGCCACTTTGTCGAGCGACCCGCTCGCAGACCAGATCGATGCCGCATTGCGCAGTGGCAAGAGCGGCCTTGTGGAGCAGGAGGGCGCGTCCTTCTTTCTCACCGTGCAGGTGCCACCGGTGCGCATCGTCGTGATCGGCGCAGTACATATCAGCCAGGCGCTGGCCCCCATGGCCAAGCTCGCGGGCTTTGATCTTGTGATCGTCGATCCGCGCACGGCCTTTGCAACGCCCGAGCGTTTTCCCGACGTGCCGGTGATTGCCGATTGGCCTGAGACCGTGCTGCCGCCGATGAAGATCGACCGCTACACGGCCATGGCCTGTTTTACCCATGATCCCAAGATCGATGACATCGCGCTGGAGCAGGCGTTGCGCGCGGAATGTTTTTACATTGGTGCCCTGGGCTCGCGGAAAACGCATGGCAAAAGGCTCGAGCGCCTGCAGGCCAAGGGCTTCACCACCGCCGATACAGATCGCATCCGCGCGCCGATTGGCCTTGATATTGGCGCGGTGACGCCCGCTGAAATCGCAGTCTCTGTGCTGGGCGAAATCATTCTCGCGCTGCGCAAGAAGGCATTGCGCGTCGAGGTGCAAAAGTGAAATTCGGGCCTGTTCCGCTTGGTGAAGCCGAAGGGGGCATACTCGCCCATTCGCTTCGCCGTGAGGGGCTCAGTCTGAAAAAGGGCGAGGTGCTCACGCGCGCGCATCTGGATGCCTTGGCGGATGCAGATTTTACCGATGTGGTGATTGCGCGGCTCGAGGCTGGCGACATTGGCGAGGATGAAGCGGCAGCGCGTCTTGCTGCTGCCGTCTGTGGTGAGAATATCCGCGTCGATCACGCCTTTACCGGCCGCGCCAATCTGTTTGCGCAATGCGCGGGCGTGCTGATGGCGCCACCTGCTTTTGTCGATGCCATCAACGCGGTCGATGAGCAGATCACACTGGCAACGCTGCCGCCTTTTCGCACTCTGGTCGAGGGCGAAATGATTGCGACGGTAAAGGTGATCCCCTTCGCCGTGCCCGATCATCTGGTTGCAGCGACAATTGCCGCTGCTTCTGGTGCGCGGCTCGCCGTTGCTGCCTTCGCGCCTCTGCGCATCGCGGTGATTTCCACGTTGCTGCCGGGGCTCAAACCCTCGACCGTGGACAAGACCTTGCGCGTGATGGCCGAGCGCATTGCGCCTGCGGGCGCGCAGATCATTCATGACATGCGCGTGGCCCATGCGAGCGCACCCCTTGCTGCCGCCATCGAGGCGGTGCGCGGCGAGGCCGATCTCATCATCGTCTTTGGCGCATCGGCCATTACCGACCGGCGCGATGTGATACCCGCCGCGCTGCTGTCGGCGGGCGGGCGCATCGAGCAATTTGGCATGCCGGTGGATCCCGGCAATCTGCTGCTGATCGGCGAGATTGACGGCAAGCCCTTCCTCGGCGCGCCGGGCTGTGCGCGCTCTCCCAAGGAAAACGGTTTCGACTGGGTGCTGCATCGCATGCTTGCGCGCCTGCCTGTCACCTCTGCCGATATTCGCCGCATGGGCGCCGGCGGTCTGCTGATGGAAATTGTCTCGCGTCCCCAGCCGCGCCTTGGTGCGAACGAGCATACGGACAATCGCGATGCATGAGATCGCGGCGATCATTCTGGCAGCTGGCGAAGCCTCGCGCTTTCGCGCTGTTGCTGGTGCGCAGGGGCCGGTCACGAAGCTTGTTGCGCATTATCAGGGCAAGGCGCTCGTGCGCCATGTCGCCGAGGCCGGTGCGCATGCGGGGCTCTCGCCGCTGATCCTCGTCACCGGCTATGGGGACGCGGCGGTGCGGGCAGAACTGGCCGGTCTCGATCTCGTGCCTGTCCATAATCGCGATTTTGCCAGCGGCATGGCCTCCTCGCTGAAAGCAGGTCTCGCTCATGTGCCTGCCACCGCGCGGGGCGTCGTGATCCTGCTTGGCGACATGCCGCTGGTGACGCCCCAGATCATTGCCTTTCTGGTGCAAGCCTTTGACGCCAACCCGCAGGCGGGCGCCATCGTGCCCGTGCATGAGGGCATGCGCGGAAATCCGGTGCTGCTGGCTGCGCGCCTTTTCCCGGATCTGATGCAGCTTGAGGGCGATGCCGGGGCGCGGCAGGTGTTGCGCGGGCGTGAGGCCGATGTCATCGAAGTGGCGGTTGGCGATCCTGCCGCGCGGATCGATATCGACACGCCCGATATGCTGCGCGCCCTCTCATCCGACAGTGCGCCGCAAACGTAAGCCTCTCAACGGAGGTTTCCATGAGTGCGAAAATTCTGATTTACGGCGCGACCGGCGGTATTGGCGCAGCCAGCGCCCGGATGCTGGCGGCCCAGGGCGCGTCTCTCCATCTCGTCGGGCGCAAGGCGGATGAACTGGCCGCCCTTGCTGCAGAGACGGGCGCGAGCATGACGCTGGTCGATCTGGAGGAGGCAGGCGCCTTTCAGCGCGCGGCCGAGGAGGCTGCCGCCGAGGGCGATGGCGCGATTGCGGGCCTTGTCTTTGCAGTTGGCACGATCAATCTGAAGCCGCTCGGGCGCTTGTCGCGTGCCGATTTCGAGCGCGATTTTCTCGTCAATGCCCTCTGGGCTGCGGAAGCCGTTCAGGCAGCGCTGCCGGGAATGGTGAAACATGCGCCCGGCGCGAGTGTTGTGCTGTTCTCCTCCGTCGCCGTGGCGCAGGGCTTTGCCGCGCATGCGTCCATCGGCATGGCGAAGGGGGCCGTTGAAGGCCTGACGCGTTCGCTCGCCGCCGAGCTTGCGCCCAAAGTGCGGGTGAATTGCGTTGCACCCTCGCTGACGCGTACGCCGCTTGCCGGAAAGCTTCTCTCCAATCCGCAAATGGCAGATGCGATTGCCGCCATGCATCCAATGGCGCGGCTTGGCACGCCGGAAGATGTGGCTGCGGTTGTGGCGCTTCTTGCAGGTCCGCAGTCTGGCTGGATCACCGGACAGGTGATGGCGGTTGATGGTGGCCGCAGCAGCTTGCGCAACAAGGGCTGAGCCAACGCCAGCCTCGCACAACCCATCCGCCTCATTGTGGTCTGACCAGACTGAGGCGGGTGTGTCAGGTGAGAACTGCGTACTGGATCAAAATTCTGGTGATCATGGGCCTGGCGCACAAGCCGCTGGCCGATGTCGTTCTTGGCCTGTCCGGCGTCGGCCTTGCCGGCGCGTCTGTTGCTTTTGCCGCCACGATGATCGCGCAAAGCGGGCAGGGGCCGCGCATCAATGGCGCCGAACATCTGGGCGTGTTCGCCCAGCCCGTTTCTGTTCCCTATACGGGTGGCGATCTGCGCCGCAGCCTCATTGCCCAGCTCGACATGATGCCAGTTGGCAGCGTCCGCGCGCGGCGCGCCACCCCGGAGGTGGAAAACCGGGACGAGAAAATTGTCGCCGGTTACCGCATGCGTGGACTGTCTCAAGGCGAGGCGCTGGTGCAGGGGCCTGATGGTTTCCTCACATTGAAACCCGGCAGCGAGATCGCGGATATTGGCCGCGTGCTCTCCTTCGAGGCGCGCGGACGCCGCCTTGTCATCGTCACCACCGGCGGATTGATCGTCGGCGACGATTGATTATTGCGCGCGCAGCGCCTCGGCGAGATCGCGGAATCCATCCTCACTTGAGGGTGCATGGGGCAATTGCGTCAGCGCGCCATAGAGTTTTGGCACGGCGACGACAGCCTGATCGAGTTCCAAATCTTGTCCTGGCTGATAGCCACCCACAAGCCGCAAGTCGCGCGTGTCTTCAAAGCGTGCAACAAGCGTGCGCAGGCGCATGACCAAGGCGCGCTGCTCTGGCCCCCAGACGTGATGAGCCAGACGCGAGATCGAGGCCAGAATGTCGATGGCCGGATAGCGGCCCTGTTCTGCAATGGTGCGCGAGAGCACAACATGGCCATCGAGCGTGCCGCGAATGGCATCGGCCACCGGATCGTTGTGATCGTCTCCATCGACCAACACCGAGAAAATGCCTGTGATGGAGCCACTTCCTTCAAGTCCCGGTCCTGCGCGCTCCAGCAATTTGGGAAGGTCGCTGAAGACGCTCGGCGGATAGCCGCGCGCAACCGCGGGCTCGCCGGCCGCCAACGCCACATCGCGCGCGGCATGGGCATAGCGTGTGACGGAATCGATGATGAGAAGGACAGACTGTCCCTGATCGCGGAAATATTCGGCAATCGCCATGGCAGTGCGCGGTGCGAGCCGCCGCCGCATGGCGCTTTCATCGCTCGTGGCAGCCACCACAATGGCGCTGTCGCGCGCTTCCCCCAATGCCTCCTCGATGAATTCGCGCAATTCACGCCCGCGTTCGCCAACGAGCGCAACCACGACCGTATCGAACCCATGCGCGCGCGCGAGCATTGAGAGCAGCGTCGACTTGCCAACGCCAGAGCCTGCGAAAATGCCGATGCGTTGGCCGGCGCAAAGCGGCGTGAAGACATCGATGGCGCGAATGCCGGTCGCGACCTTTTCCGTCACGCGCCCACGCCGCATGGCAGCTGGCGGTTCGGCATCAATGGGCACGGGGCGCTCGCCATGGCGCAAATGGCCGCCGCCGTCGATGGGCTGGGCGAGCGCGTCGATAATGCGTCCGCGCCAGCTTGCATCGGGCGCAAGCGTGACGCGATTGGCCACGCGCGCACGTGCGCCGAGCCCGATCTCGATACGGCTCGAAAATGGCTTGACCACAGCGCCGTCTGGATCGATGCGCACGATCTCGCCCATCCCATCCTCGTCATCGATGATATCAATGCGGTCACCAAGGCGCACGAAGGGCGTGAGGCCTGCGACGCGAAAGGAGGACGGCGAGATTTCGGTGACATGTCCTGTCACCTGAATCAGGTTGCCGCCAAGCTCTTCGAGGCGGTCGGCCAGCGCGTGGAGCCGTGTCGTGCTCATGCCGAGGGACCAAGCGTGCGAATGGCGTCGCGCTGCGCATTGTCGGATCCCTCAAGCGCTGCGCTGACGGAATCAAACGCGCGCTGGACGGTGATGAGGCGCGCCATTTCCATAACAGGGTTGACGTTGCTGGTTTCAATCGAGCCCTGTGCGACGCCATTCTTTACAAAATCGAGAACCGGGCTTGCGGGTTTGTCGGTGATAAAGCCAGAGGTTCCAGCCGGCGTCAACCTCGCCTGCGGATCGATGTTGAAGAGGCCCAGCGCGCCGATTGGATTGCCGTTTTGCGACATCATGCCGTCGCGCGCGATGCGTGGCGCGCCGCCGGTGGGATCAAGCGTCAGTGGCGCGCCGCTGATATCAAGCACAGGCAGGCCCGTGAGTGTGCGCAACTCTCCGGTGTCGAGCATCTGCATGCGACCATCCTTGGTGTAGGCCGTGCCGGTTGGGGTGCGCACCGCGAGCCAGGCATCTCCCAGCACGCCGACATCGAGTGGATTATCGGTCTTGAGCAGGCCGCCGCTGCGCAGCGATGTATATTCTGCGCCCGCCGATGAGAAGGCGGTCTGTCTGTCGCCCGTCTGCGCAAGAACCGAGGAAAAGTTGACCTCTTTCGACCTGAAGCCCGGCGTATTCGCATTGGCGATATTTTGCGCGATGGTTTCAAGCTTGCGTTGCAGGACCATCTGGCCCGACAGCGCGACATTCATGCCTATCTGCACGGGCCAGCTCCTAAATGCAATTTCTGAATGCTCATGAGAATATCGCCGTTCAGGCCCGAAAATCCGCCACCGCCGAGAATGATCGCGGAGGCATTGGAGCTTGCAGAGCTGCTTGTGGCATCCGCCATGGCGGCGAAGCGCTGCAGGAATTTCTGCAATTTTGCGGGATTCTGAAGGTCAGCAACATTCATTTTCTGATTGATCAGCGAGATCTGCGCATCGAGCGCGCTGGCCGAAGTTGCAGAGGGAATATTGAGCGCGGTCTGGACGACGGTGAGGAGGTTCTTGTCGGCCAGAATATTCAGCGCGCTCTTGATGGTGGGAGCCTTGCGCTGAAAATAGAGCGCGAGTTGCAGCGCCGGGCTGCTGTCGCCTGAATCCTTTTCGAGCTGCTGCCGGATGTAATTATCGACCGTGCCCTTCTGAACCTTGTCGAAGGCCGTTGTCGCCTTGCCATAGGATTTGAAATTGAACACGGAGGCAAATTCACGAAAACGCCCGGAGGAGAGCCGGTTTGCAAGGCTTGCAGGATCATCTACGCCCCCCTGCAGCACCTTTTTCACAAGGCCCTTGGCATAGGTCATATCTTCCAGACCCCAGGCCTTCATCGCATAGGTGAGGAGCCGGTCGTCCTTCACCAGATCCTCGATCGTGCGCACGTCGCCAATCTTTGCTTGATAATAGGCGGTCTCGCGCGCGACCGCAGGCTGCTTGGCCGTGCGTGCAAGCGTTGTTGGCAATGCGCGCGTGAGCGCGTTGAAACTTGTGAATGTGTCCATCGCGCTGAAATGACCCGACCCATCCCGAAAAGAAAGCAGGGCCCAGACTGGGGCATGAAGCTTACGCGAGGCTGGCGCACAGGCGCTTCAGGCCCGCGCAAGCTCCAACATCGATTCTTGTGCGGTCATCGAGTGATCGGGAGAATTACGTGAATTTCGTCATTGGTCTCGTCGTCGCGTTGGCAAGCATGCTGGGTGGATTTGCTGCGCTCGGCGGGCATCTTGCGGTGATCTGGCAGCCTTGGGAATTTGTCATCATCGGCGGCTCGGCGCTTGGCACATTCATCATCGCCAATCCGATCTATACAATCAAGGATTCCGGATCCGCCATGATCGAGGCCATTCTTGACAAGGGTCCGAAGGAGCGCGAGCATCTCGATCTGCTTGCCGTTCTGCATATGCTGATGCGCGAGCTGCGCCTCAATGGCCGCAGCGGCGTTGAAACCCACGTCGACAATCCTGATGAATCGTCGATCTTTCAGGCCTTCCCCAAAGTGCTCAACAATCGCGCTCTGACGGGCTTCACCTGCGATTACACGCGCCTCATCATCATCGGCAATGCAAAGCCCCATGAGATCGAGGCGCTGATGGATGAGGAATTGCAGACGCTCCATCGCGACAAGACAAAGCCCTATCACGCGATCAATGCCGTTGCGGAATCGCTTCCCGCACTTGGTATTGTTGCGGCGGTGCTCGGCGTCATCAAGGCGATGGGCGCGCTCGACCAATCGCCCGAATTGCTTGGCGCGTTGATCGGCGCGGCGCTGGTGGGCACCTTTGCCGGGATCTTTCTGTCCTATGGCGTGCTCGCGCCGCTCGCCACCAAGATCAAGATCATCCGCGAAAAGCAGATGCGCTCGTTCATCATCGTCAAACAGACTCTGCTCGCCTTCATGGCCGGCGCGATGCCCCAGATTGCGCTTGAATATGGTCGCAAGACGATTCCCGCCAAGGAGCGGCCGACCATCGATCAGGTTGAAACAGAAACCGCGCCGGGCGCGGGCGGCGGACAGGCGAGTGACGCGGCATGAGCGCGCCCGCGCCAGGCAGAGGCATGATCGGCGGCGCACGCGAGAAGCGCCTCTCTGTCGATAAAATGCCGATGTTGGGAAAGCTCGCCGACGATATTGCCGGGCTGACACTCGATGCCTTTCGCACGAGGCTCTCCTCACCCGCGCAATTTCGTCGGCACTCGATGGGATCGGATCGCGAGGAGATCATACTTGCGGGAGCCGGCAGCGCCTGTCTTCCCGCCATTCTCAATGATCCCGAATGGGACTGCAATCTGGCGGTTCTGCTGCAGCCTGATTTCGCCTTTACCCTGGTTGAGGTCACGCTTGGGGCCGATGGCAGCGATGCGGCTTATTGCGAACAGCGCGCCTTTTCGACCATTGAACGTGGCCTCACCAAATGTTTCCTCGATGCACTGCTGCTTGGCATCGCGCGTGCGCTTGCACCCATGCAAGCATCTGCATTCGCTTTCGAGAAATTCGACACGAGGCTTGATTTCATCAAGCTGGGCGCGCGCGGCGAGGATGCGGTAACGATCAATTATGTTCTTGAGGCGCTGGGGCGGAGCGGCAAGTTGAGCCTGGTGCTTCCCCAGCGCGCGCTCAATCGCATTGCAGCCCAGCTTGCGGAATCTCCCACCAGTCCCGCGCGTCGCCCGGATCCTCAATGGACGCGCGATTTCGAACACCGCGTCACCGGCGCCGAAGTGCCATTGCGTGCCTATACTGAAATCGAGGGCTATCGACTGGGCGATGTCGCCGGCTTCATGCAGGGCCAGGTGCTGTCCCTGCCTGAGCATGCGCAACGCAGCCTTACGCTTGTGGCCGAGGGACGCCCGCTCTTTACCTGCGAGCTTGGTCAATCCGAGGGGCAATATTCAGTGCGCGTGGAGGGGGAATATGATCCCGAGGCCGCAAAAACGCACGCCGCATCGAACTTCGGACATTAGTGAAATTTGCCTTTGGGCGAGAGGACAAGGTCATGAGTGAAACAGAGTGGGGTTCAGAGATCGAGGAGCCGCAGAATTGGAACCGCGACACCATTCTCAGCATCCCGGTCACGATTCAGGTGGTGTTTGGCGGGGCTTCCATGCCGGTCGCACAATTGATCAAGCTCGGTCGCGGCGCGGTCGTGCCGCTTGATCGGCGCGTCGGAGATCCGGTTGATATTGTCGTCAACGGGCGCGTCGTGGCGCGCGGCGATATTGTGGTGGTCGACGAAGAAACGTCGCGCCTTGGCGTCTCGCTCACCGAGATCGTCGGCATTGCCACGCGTCCCGACAGCGCGGTTGGTGCTGCATAATGGCAGCCATTGTGGAGAACGCGGACGGCCAGCGGATCTTGAGCGGTCCGGAAAAAGTCGCGGCGCTGCTCCTGTCCGTCGAGCGGCCGATTGCCGAGCAATTGTTGCGGCGGTTCGAGACCGAGGACGTGCGCGAAGTCGCGCGCTCGGCCGCCGAGCTCGGCCGTCTCTCCTCCGAAACGCTCGATGAGCTTGTCACCGAATTCGCGAGTCATTTTGCCGATGGCCAGGAGGTCAACGGATCGGCGGGCGAGGCGGTTGAGTTGATTTCAGGCGTGTTGCCGCCTGAACAGGTCGCTGAAATCGTCTCGGACTTGCTCGGCAGTTCAAATGAATCCGTCTGGTCACGACTTGAAGCTTTGGGCGATGCGGAATTGTCGACCTTCTTGCAGGGAGAACATCCCCAGACAGCTGCGATTATCCTCAATCGCATGGCGCCGGGAAAAGCCGGGCGCATCATGGGCAGCATTGTGCCTGACTTTCGCAAGCGCCTCGTGCATCGCATGCTCGGCGTGAAGCAAATTGCCCCGCTATGCATGCGCGTTGTCGAAAACGGCATTCAGGACGATCTGCTCGTGCAAAAACGCAGCACTGTCGCGGTTGATCCGTCGATCCGCTTTGCCGACATGCTCAACAAGATGGAGCGCGCGGAGATGGATGACATGCTCTCTACCATTGCCGAGGCGCGGCCCGAGCTGGCGGAGGCTATTCGCGGCCGGCTCTTCAGTTTCGAGGATGTGGTGACACTCAGCGCCGCAGCCCGCGCTGTCTTGTTTGACAAGGTTCCCGCCGACAAACTCATTCAAGCGTTGCGGGGCATGGATGAAGAGTTCTGCCAGGTGGTGCTTGGCTCGCTGGCCGCGCGTGCCCGGCGCATGGTGGAAGGCGAGTTGCGCAGTGGCGGCCAGGTCAATCCCAAGGAAGTATCTGCGGCGCGACGTATTATCGCCGATACCGTGCTCGATCTGGCCGAGAAGGGACAGCTCGAATTGCGCGCGGCTGCACCTGATGCTGCGACCTGAGGCTGAGATCTGCCGATGTCCGAGGACGTAGATCGCGAAAGCAAAACAGAAGAGCCGACAGAAAAACGCCTGCAGGATGCTGCAGAAAAAGGCAACGATCCGGTTTCGCGCGAAGCACCGCTTTTTGCTTCGCTATTGGCGCTGCTCGTGATCAGCGCATTCTTGCTCAAGCCCGCAGTGGGCAGGGTGGTTCTCGCTCTCCATCAGATGCTCGATGCCGTTGGTGAAAGCCGACTTGAGACAGGCGCGGATGCATCCTTGTTGATCGGGCGGGCCTGCATCGCGGTCGGTCTGGCGATTGCGCCCCTGTTGATCGTCGTGAGCGGTTTTGGCGTGGCCGCATCATTTGCCCAAAGCTGGCCGCGCTTCATTCTCACGCGGATCATGCCAGATTTCCAGCGCATCAGTCTTGCCGCTGGGCTTGGCAGACTTTTTGGAAAAAAAGGCTTCATTGCCTTTCTCAAAGCGGTCCTCGAACTATTGATTGTGGGCTTTGCGCTCGCTCTCGTGCTGCGCGCCGAGCAGGCTCGCGTGATCGATCTGCTCTTCATGCAACCAAGTGAAATGCCGCTCGAACTCGTGCGATTGATGCTGAAGCTTGTGGCAAGTGTTGCCGCAGCAACAGCGCTGATTGTTGCGGGCGATATCGTCTGGACACGTCTGCAATGGCGCACCGACTTGCGCATGACGCGCCAGGAGGTGAAAGACGAGGTGAAGCAATCGGAAGGCGACCCGATGGTGAAAGCGCGCCTTCGCTCCATTGCGCTCGATCGGGCCCGCAAGCGCATGATGGCGCAAGTGCCGCGCGCAACGCTCGTGATCGCAAATCCGACCCATTACGCCATTGCCATTCGCTATGTGCGCGAGGAGGGCGGCGCGCCATTGGTTGTGGCAAAGGGGCAGGATCTGATTGCCCTGAAAATTCGCGAGATCGCCGAAAATTCCGGCGTGCCGGTGCTTGAGCAAAAGCTTCTCGCAAGGTCGATGTATCATCTTGTGGAAGTTGATCAGGTGATACCGCCTGAATTCTACCGCGCTGTCGCGGAACTCATTCACTTCCTGTCACGCAAGAAACCGGGGCTCGTGCCAGCCAGATGAAAAAAAACGATCACTTGCAGGACCGCGAATTTGCGCTTGGCCTCGCGATGAAAGATGTGGCCGCGGAACTACGCCTTGTCGAGCCGGCGGACTTTGTCGGCTATATCGGCATGGAGCAATATTCCTGCCTCGAGGATATTGTAAATTCCTCCTCCGAACTGTCCTTTCTCCCCGGCTCGCTGACCTTTGGCTGGGGTGCAGATGTCAAATTGTCATGGTCGGAACGCCCCTCGATCTTTCTCGATATGGAATTTCGCTTCGAATCCGTCACAGCCTTTTTCTGCCTCGGTCTGCGCGGGGATTGTGAAAGCGTTGCAATTCGCATGATCAGCTTCGATCCGCCAGCTGACGAGCCGCTCGTCAATACGGCGAGGCTCATCTCCGCGCTTAATGCCTCTCGCTGTGTTGCGCCGCGTCCTTGAGGTTGCGCGGCCAGCTTCAAGCAAGCCCGGTGCGCCATGATGCTCTTCATGGTTTCGGAGTGTACTCATGGGTCCGGTTTTTCTGCTTGATCTTGCTTCCCAGCAGGCCCGCTGGCTCGGCCTGCGTCAGACGGCCATAGCGGGAAATATTTCAAATATCAGCACCCCGGGTTATCGCGCCATGGATGCGCGTCCGTTTGAGGATGTCATGGCGCGCACGGGCCTCGATATGGAGCAGACATCACCGGGGCATATGCGACTTGAAGGGACCGAGCTGCGCGGGCGTCTCGTGCGCGACAAGGACAATTGGGAAACAACTTTTTCAGGCAACAGCGTGAATGCAGAGGAGCAATTGATCAAGGCGGGCGAAGTCTCGCGTGGTTATGCGCTCAATACCGGTGTGGTGCGTGCATTTCATCGCATGATGCTTGCAAGTGTGAAGGTCTGATCATGGTCGATACGCTCAACGCCTCCCTGCGCATTGCGGGATCTGGCATTCGCTCGCAAGCTGCACGTCTGAAGGTCATTTCCGAGAATATCGCCAATGCGAACTCCACCGGTGCAACGCCGGGCGCCGACCCCTTTGCGCGCAAGACGATCACGTTTGAAAACGAAATGAGCCGCGCCGATGGCCATGCTCTGACGCGTGTGAAAAGCATCGGTGTGGATGATAGCCCGTTTCGTATCGAGCATCTGCCGGGGCATCCCGCAGCCGATGAGAATGGCAATGTCAAAATGCCCAATGTCGACATATTGGTCGAAAGCGCAGACATGCGCGATGCGACCAGGGCCTATGAAGCCAATCTGCAGATTGTGAAGCAGGGGCGCGAACTTGTTTCCATGACACTCGATCTCCTGAAGGCCGGCTGATGATCGACTCTGTCTCTCTCTCAAGAAGCTTGCGGACGCCGGGTCTTGATTTTTCCAACCCCAATGCAGCCGCACCCACGCCAGCAGCTGACTTCACGAAGGTATTGGAAAATTTGGTGAGCGGTGGAATCGAAACATTGCGTGCCGGCGAGACAGCCGCAATTTCTGGTCTGCGCGGCGCATTACCCTTGCAGGATGTCGTTGATGCCGTGATGTCGGCTGAGCGCAGCCTGCAAACCGCACTTGCCCTGCGCGACAAAGTGGTCGGCGCGTATCAGGAAATCAGCCGCATGTCGATCTAGCCGCGGCAACCAAGGAGTTAAGCGTGAGAGCCCTGACAATTGCCGCGACCGGTATGAGTGCCCAACAGCTGCATGTTGAAGTCATCGCCAATAATATTGCGAACATCAACACGACGGCGTTCAAACGCGCGCGGGCCGAATTTACCGATCTGCTCTATCAGGCCGAACGGCTTCAAGGCACGTCGAACCGGGGTAGCGACGCAATCGTGCCCGAGGGCGCGCAAGTCGGCTTGGGCGTGCGCACGGCGGCCATTCGAAATCTTCATGTTCAAGGCTCGCTTGCAAGCACAGGAAACAAGCTCGACCTTGCTATTACGGGACGTGGTTGGTTCCAGGTCACGGATTCTGCGGGAGAGTCGCTGTACACGCGCGCCGGCGCTTTCAGCAAAAACGCCAATGGTCAGCTCGTGAATGCCGATGGCTATGCCGTCGTGCCGGCGGTCACCTTTCCTGCGGCGGCAACAGATATTGTTGTGAGTGAAACCGGCCTCGTGAGTGTTCGGCTGGACACGCAATCGGCCCTGCAGCAAGTGGGTCAATTGACCATTGCAAATTTCGCCAATGAGACGGGCCTTGAGCCCCTGGGCAGCAATCTCTATCGCCCGACCAGCGCATCTGGCACGGCTGTAACTGCAGTGCCGGGCGATCCGGGCTTTGGAACAATCAAGCAGGGATATCTTGAAAGCTCGAATGTTGATCCTGTGCGGGAAATCACTGATCTCATTGCCGCACAGCGGGCTTATGAAATGAACTCGAAGGTCATCACGGCAGCCGATGAAATGGCAAGCACCGTGTCCAAGGGCATGAGGTAACACATGTTGCGTCTCTGCTGTCTCGCGATTCTCCTCAATGCCGGTGCTGCTTGCGCGAGCGAGGCGGAGCTCGTTGTTCCGCTGCGCACGATTTATCCTGGTGAGACCATTGGCGCGTCGGTGCTGGGCTTGCGCGGGTTTGATTTGCGCGAGGGGCAGAGCGCCGGTTTCGTGCGTCTGCCCGATACGCTTGAGGGCAAGGTGACGCGACGGACATTGCTGGCAAACCAGCCGATCCCCGTGCAATCGGTTGAGGAGCCGCGCATCGCATTGGTTGGGCGGCAGGTGCGCGTGGATTATGTCGATGGTGCCCTGGCCATCTCGACCTTCGGGTCGGTCTTGCAGGCGGGCGGTCTTGGCGATGTCATCAGCGTCCGCATTCTCGATGGCGGGCGAACAGTTTTTGGAACGGTGCAGAAGGATGGCAGCATCCGCGTTCGCGAGGGCGGCTAGTGGTGTTCAGGTTGCTTCTCGCCCTTCTATCCCTGATCGCAGCCGTCAATCCCGGCGTCGCGCAATCGCGGATCAAGGATATCACCAATTTGCAGGGGGTTCGTGAGAACCAGCTTGTGGGCTATGGTCTCGTTGTCGGGCTGAACGGGACCGGCGACTCGCTGCGCAACTCTGTTTTTACCGAGCAATCGCTGCAATCCATGCTTGACCGCATGGGGGTCAGCGTTCGCAGCGGCAGCCTGCGAACGCGCAATGTGGCGGCGGTCATCGTAACCGCTGAATTGCCAGCCTTCGTGGGCCGCGGCAGTCGCGTCGATGTGACCGTATCCTCGCTCGGCGATGCAACGTCCTTGATGGGTGGCACGCTTGTCATCACGCCGCTTGCCGGTGTTGATGGAGCAACTTATGCCGTGGCGCAGGGTCAGCTCGCCGTGACTGGTTTTCAGGTTATCGGTCAGGCCGAGACGATTACGCAGGGCGTGCCGACAGCGGCGCGCGTGCCCAATGGCGCCTTGATCGAGCGTGAATTGCCGGGAAAATTTGCTGATCTCGGCGCCATGGTGCTGGAGCTTAAAAATCCTGACTTCAAGACAGCCATCGAGCTTGTCGATGCCATCAATGCCTATTCGCAGCGCCGTTACGGCATGCGTGCGGCCAGCGAGCGTGACTACCGCAGTGTCTCGCTCTCGCGACCGGCCAAGCTTACAGCTGCCCGGTTCATGGCTGAAATCGGTGATTTGACGGTGCAGACGGATGCGCCGGCGCGCGTTGTTGTCGATTCACGTTCCGGCACTGTGGTGATCGGTCAGGATGTGCAGATTTCAACGGTCGCCGTTACCCATGGCAATCTCACAGTGCGCGTGACAGATGCGCCCAACGTGTCGCAGCCCTTGCCATTCTCAAACGGGTCGACGGTTACCACGCCCCAGACGCGGATCGGGATCGATCAGGAGGGCGGCAATATTGCAGTCCTGGGCGCGACCAGTCTCAAGCAACTCGTGCGCGGGCTTAATCAGATCGGGTTGAAGCCCAACGGCATTATCGCAATTCTCCAGGCAATCAAGACCGCCGGGGCGCTTCAGGCCGAACTCGTCGTTCAATAAAGCTCTGCGCAAGCTTGGCTCTGCATAGTTGGCAGACTGAGTTGAGCGGAGTTTTCGGCGCATGTCAGCGATTGGATCTGGCTTTTGGTTTTGTGCGGTTGTCATCATGGGCGTGCTCGTGATCCCCGACGCTTTTGCAGTGGAGGGTCCATTGCTTGATCCAGACGATGAGCCGCTTGACCTGCGCCCCCAGATTGCTTTGCCGAAAAAGCCACAGCCTGTTGCCAAAAAGCAGGCTGTGGTTGCGCCCAAGCCAAAACCGCCAACTGCGCCGCCCAAGGTTGAGCCCGCGCAGGTTCCGCCTCAGACGCTCTCGCCTCAGGCGCTCCCGCATCCTACGCCCGTCGAGAAAACAATTGTGCCTGCGGCGATAAAGCCTGCGTCCAGCGAACAGGCCAAGCCGCCATTCGATGAATTGGTGGTTGCGCAATATTGCACCAGCCTTTCGGCGGTTGCCTCCGACGGGCGGCTTGCCTGGCAGGCAAAGCGGCTTGAGGAGGCGGAGGCGAAACTCGGAAGTCGCATTGCCGAGCTCGAGGCCAAGCGCGCAGAGGCCGTTGAATGGGTGAAGCGCCGCGAAGACATGATGCGCAAGGCCGAGGAATCGGTTGTCTCCATTTATTCCAAGATGAAGGCGGAGGCCGTTGCCGCGCAATTTTCTGCCATGGATGAAACAGGTGCAGCCGCCATTCTCGCAAAGCTCAATCCGCGCATGGCGAGCACCGTGTTGAATGAAATCGATCCCTCTCGCGCGGCGCGCATTGCTGCGGAAATGGCAGGTGTGGGTCCGCGCCGCGAGGCCACGCGCGAGCTGCCGCGGGTGTCGCCATGAAAGCTCTTCTGGCTGTTCTTGCGCTCTTGCCTGTTGCTGCATGCGCGCGCATCAAGGAAGTCGGTCAGGAGCCCTCGCTGACGCCGATCGGTAGTGGGCTTTATGCGCAGGTGCAGGCGTTCCCGGGGTCGACGCAGCCGAGTGTCATTCGCAGCGGCATGGTGTCGATGTGGGATGAATCGCGCGGGGATCTGTTTCGTGACCCGCGCGCTGCCAAGATCGGCGATGTCATCACCGTCAATATTTCGATCAACGATCGCGCCACCATGGGCAACAGCACAGATCGTTCGCAAGAGGGCAAGGCATCGACCAGCTTCAATGCCGGTACGTCCTTCGGGCCTGGATACAATGCCGACGCGACCTTTGATGTTGACTCGAAATCGTCTGCGACCGGCAAGGGCAATATCGACCGGTCGGAGAAAATTCAGCTCAATGTGGCTGCCGTCGTAACCGACGTCATGCCCAACGGCAATTTGCTCATCAGCGGCTCGCAGGAAGTGCGCGTCAATTATGAACTTCGTCTGCTCAATATCGCAGGCATTGTGCGTCCACGCGATATTTCACGCGAGAACACGATCTCCTACGAAAAGATCGCCGAAGCGCGCATTGCTTATGGCGGGCGCGGACGCGTGAGCGAGGTGCAGCAGCCCGCCTATGTCCACCAAGTCTACGACATTCTCAAGCCGTTCTGAGGGCAAAGTGGGCGCGAGTGGCGATAATGGAAAAGCGGGCAAGGGGAGTGGCGGTTTGATCGCGCTCGTCGTGTTGACGCTTATCGCTGCAGGCGCAGGCGCGGCGCATGGTTTGCAAACATTCACGGCGTTTCTGGGCGCCGGCGGTGCAAAGCATGAGGCGGCGGCCGAGACTTCAGCCAAGCCGGCCCCTGCACATGGCGAGGCTGCGCCTGCACATGGCGCTGCACCGGCTGCGGCGGCTCCCGTTAAATTGCCGTCTAAAATCGTGACGCGCGATCTTGCCCCCGTGATTACCAATATTGTCATGCCGCCCGACATGTGGGTGCGGCTTGAGGCGACGATTATTTATGATCAGGCCGAGGTGTCCAACCCGGAGGTCACAATGACGGAAATTTCGGGCGATATATTGGGGTTCCTACGCAGCATGACGCTGCGCGAATTGCAGGGCGCGGATGGGCTGATGTTTCTGCGGCAGGATCTCAAGGAACGCGTGTTGCTGCGCACGCAAGGCAAGGTGCGCGATTTCGTTATTCAGGCTCTGGTGGTGCAATGAAAATACTACGCACCTTCATCCCGCTCGCCTCGTCGCTTGTGCTGCTTGCGCCCGATGCGCTTGCACAGTCGGTTGACCTTGGCGCTCTTCTCCCACAGGGGAGTGGGTCGGCGACGGGACGCATCGTGCAGATGGCTGCTGTGTTGACCGTGCTATCGGTCGCACCCGGGCTTCTGGTTATGGTAACGAGCTTCACACGCTTTGCCGTGGCTTTGTCATTCCTGCGCTCGGGTGTTGGCCTGCAATCTACACCTGCCAATCTCGTGTTGATCAGCCTTGCTCTGTTCATGACCTTCTTCGTCATGTCGCCGGTTTTCGAGCGCTCGTGGACTGAAGGGCTGCGGCCTTTGCTCGATAATGAAATTGTCGAGCGCGAGGCGCTGCCAAAAATCGCCCAGCCCTTTCGTGAATTCATGCTGTCGCAGGTGCGCGACAAGGATCTCGCCATGTTTCAGGATCTGGCGCATGGAGATCTGCGCGCGCCCGAGCGGGCAGAGACCGATCTGCGCGTGCTTGTGCCCGCCTTCATGATTTCGGAACTGCGTCGCGGATTCGAGATCGGCTTTCTCATCATCCTGCCGTTTCTTGTCATCGACATGATTGTTTCAACGCTGACCATGTCGATGGGGATGATGATGCTTCCGCCTTCGGTCATCGCATTGCCGTTGAAGGTGTTGTTTTTCGTTTTGATCGACGGCTGGAACATGGTGATCGGGTCTCTCATCCGGTCCTACGGATGACCTCGTGCACCCATCCTGTTGCGTCGCGTGTGTCGCGTTTGTTTTAAAAAATACAGCGGAGCGGGTGGATAGCCCGATGGCATGATGCCTCCTTCGCTGAACCGGTGAGAGCCCGGTATGACGTCAACCCACCTTTTGCGGGAATTTGCGCATGACCAGTCTTCTCACCAACGCGTCGGCCATCACCGCGCTGCAAAATTTGAACGCCACCAACAAGTCGATGCAGACCACGCAGGATCGCATCTCCACTGGCATGCGCGTGGCAAGCGCAGCTGACAATGCGGCCTATTGGTCGATTGCAACGACCATGAAATCTGACAATAGCGCGCTTTCAACTGTGAGAGACGCGCTGGGCATGGGCGTTGCAACGGTTGACGTTACAACCGCCGCCATGAAGAGCACGGCCGATCTGGTGAGCCAGATCAAGGCGAAGCTTGTGGCGGCAAAGGAGCCCGGGCTTGACCGCTCGAAGGTGCAGGCCGAAGTCGCACAACTTCAGAAACAGCTGAAGAGTGTCGCGGATTCATCGGTGTTCTCAGGCGAGAATTGGCTGTCGGTGGACAGCGGTGACGCATCCTATAATGACACGAAGAGCATTGTGTCCTCGTTTACGCGGACGGGCGGCACGATCAATGTGGGCACAATCGATGTGTCCGTGACGGCGATCAAGCTCTATGACAGTGCGGATCAGTCGGGAATTCTTGATAGTGACCGGACATCTGGCACTGTCACCGGAACGGTCGATACGCTTGATATTTCGGGACTGACGGATTCCGTCGCCGACAAGGCGACGCTCGATGGCTATATCGCCATCGTCGATTCCGCTTTGACCGATGTGACCACAGCGGCGAGCGATCTTGGCGCCATCAAGAACCGCATTTCACTTCAACAGGATTTTGTGTCCAACCTGATGGATTCCGTGACGAAGGGTATCGGCCAGTTGATCGATGCCGACATGAGCCAGGAGTCGACAAAGCTCCAGGCGCTGCAGGTTCAGCAGCAGCTCGGCGTGCAATCGCTCAGCATTGCCAACCAGAACAGCCAGCAGATTCTCTCTCTCTTCAAGAACGGCTGAGTAATTTTGACATTGAGGACCGCGCCATCTGCGCGGTCCTGTCTTGCAGGCCTCATGCAAGCTTCTTCCCTCATTCTCGCATTGAAGCGTTTTGCTTTGCTTCGTGATTTGTTGGAGTGGCAGGGGTGGATCAGGCCGAACGGGTTCTATCGAGTTTGCTGCAATTGGGCACGCGCAAGCTTGTTGCGCTTGGCGTGATCGGGATTCTGGTTTTCGCGCTAACCGGGATCGGCGGTTATGTGCTCAGCAGGCCCGCCTATGAGCCGCTTTATTCCGGCCTCGACCGGGCCGACGTCAGCCGTGTTGGCGCAGCACTGCGCGAAGCCGGCGTTGCTTTCGATGTGAGTGCCGATGGCGGGGCGGTGCTCGTGCCCTATGGGCAAACTGCACAAGCGCGCATGATCCTGGCTGAAAAGGGCCTGCCTGCCAATACGGGCTCGGGCTACGAATTGTTCGACAAGCTCGGCTCGCTTGGCCTGACGTCTTTCATGCAGGAAGTCACGCGCGTGCGCGCCATCGAGGGCGAGCTTGGCCGCACGATCCAGCTCATGCGCGGCATCAAGGCAGCACGCGTTCATATCGTCATGCCGGACGAGGGGTCGTTTCGGCGGCAGCGCAAGCCCTCATCTGCCTCTGTTGTGTTGCGCATGGATGGCAGCGCGGAGGCAAGTTCCGCGCAGGCTATTCGTCATCTTGTCTCTGCTGCTGTGCCTGGGCTCAGCCTCGATCAGGTGACGGTTCTGACCACCGACGGTCGTCTCCTATCAAGCGCGAGCGATGGAACGGATTCGACTTTGGGCCGCAAGCTTGAGCTCGAAACGACTGTTGCCAATGAGGTGCAGGGCAATATTCGCAAGACGCTTGCGCCCTATCTCAGCCTCAAGAATTTTCAGGTCAGCGTGGCGGCCCGTTTGAATACGGATCGGCGCGAGACAAGCGAGACGACGTTCAATCCCGAATCGCGTGTCGAGCGGTCGGTCCGCGTCATCAAGGAGACACAGGCTTCGCAGAATGCGGCCAACCAGAGCCCTGCGGGTGTGGAGCGCAATATTCCCGGAGATCGCGCGCGCGGCGCAGACGGTCGCCAGTCGAGCGAGGAAAACCAGAAGCGCGAAGAGCTCACCAATTACGAGGTGTCATCCAAGCGCGTGTCGGTGGTGAGCGGAGGCTATGCGATCGAAAACATCTCCATCGCTGTGCTTGTCAACAAGTCGAGCCTTGGTCCGAATGTGAAGGCTGAAGATGTCGAGTCTCGCCTTGGGGAGATCGAACAGCTGGTGGCCTCGGCCGCCGGCCTGCGCAAGGAGCGGGGCGATATTATCAAGGTCTCTGCGGTTGATTTCCTCGATTCCGAACGCGATCTTGAGCCTGTGCCACCGGCGTCCTTTGTTGAAATGATCGAGAAGCAATCGGGTATTCTCATCAAATCCATCACTGCGATTGTTATCTGCGTTCTGATTGTCTGGTTTGGTCTGCGTCCGGCCATACGCGCTCTTGGGGACAGCAGCCGCGATGCCGAGCAATTGAATTATGCCGAGCAGGCGCTGTTGCCCTCGGGCGAAGCGGATTTTCCTTTGGGTGGCAGCCTGCCGCCCGGCAATGATTTCATGATGCCATCGATGATGCCCGATACGGATCCGGGCGAGTGGCCCGATCAATCCATGCTTGATGACATGACGAACCGAAACGCCCGCTCGCCGCAAAAGCGGCTCGAGCATCTTGTTCAATTCAATGAAGACCAGGCCATCGCCGTGATGCGGTCCTGGATGCGTGAAGGGAAGCCCGCATGAAATCGCATTCTCTCGCCCATGTCTTGCCCGTGATGGAATCGCCACCGGCCTATCGCGCCGAGCCGCCCCGCAAGGATCTTCATCTGGTCGCAAATAATGAGCCGAGCTTTCATGGCGCACTCGAGGAGGCCGTGTGTGTGGCTGAAGAAGAGGATCGCTGGCAGACCGGATATGAGGCAGGGCTCGCCGCCGCGCGGTCCGAGGCTCTTGAGCAAGTGCGCGAGGCAGAAAAGCGCATGGCCGCTGCCATTCTGGCTGCACGCGCGCAATGGGTTGCCGAAGAGGGCGTGCGTCTGGCCGAAGGGCTTCAGAAGGCGCTGGCCTTTGTCGAAGGTGAGATATGCGCGGGCGCGGAGCGTGTTCTCTCACGTGTCGTTGAACAGGGTTTGCGCGCGCGTGCTTTGTCAGAATTTGCCGCTGCCGTGCGACTTCTTTTGCGCGATGGGCAGGCAGGCATGGTCACCATTCATGCGCCTGCCGATCTTGTCGCAGTGCTTGAAAAGCGCATCGGCGAACATGCCTCCATCGATTTCATCGTCCATGATGCGGCAGAGGTTTGGGTGCGGAGCGGACAGACGATGATTGAGACGCGTCTATCTGCCTGGCAGGCAGATATTGGCATCGGGGCTTGAGCGCTATGGAACATGAAGTTCCCGAAATGAACATGATCATCATCAAGCGCGGGCATCCGCATGAGGAACATCCTCATGGCGGCGCGTGGAAGGTGGCCTTTGCCGATTTCATGACCGCCATGATGGCGTTTTTTCTTGTTCTCTGGATTGTCAATTCCACCAATAAGGAAACGCGCTCCTCGGTTGCGCGCTATTTCAACCCCATTCGTATTTCCGATACGACAGCGGCGCGAAAGGGGCTGAAAGATCCAAAAGAAGCCGATTTCGACGCCGCTGCCGCCTCAGCCGAGGAAAAGCCCAAGACGAAGAGCGCACCCGGAAATCTGGCCGAGGGGCAATCGGGCCCAACGGCCGGCAATGGCGGGCGTGCGAGTTTCGATGAAACGGCGGCCACCACACTTACCCAGGGTGGTGTGCCTGATCCGATCACAGCCCGCGATCCGTTCATCGTTCTGGACGAGCTCGCCGGGCGCGCGACGGGCGCATCTGCTGCTTCGGGCCTCGCGCCTTCTGCCGAGGTTGATCTGTTGCTGGATGGTCCCCAGCCTTTCCGCGATCCTTTCGCGCCCCCGGCGCCGGTTCTTCCGCCCGAGGCAAAAATGACTGTGCGGCAGGCCACCGTGAAATCTGCCTCGACCCCGGCAGTTAAGGTTGCACGCAAGGAGGCGCAGGCAACTGCTGTTGAGGCAAGCGATGCCGCGGCTACGGCAGAACGGGCGGCAGCTGTCGCGGCAGCCGCGCGCAGCAAGGGCGAGCAGGAGGCTGAAAGCAAACAGCAGGCGGCGATGCAGGATGCCATGGCAGAAGCCTCGGTCCTGAAAGAGGCAATCTCTCAGGCGCTGCGCGAGACCGGTCTTGCGCAGGGACCGCGGCTCGAGGTGCGGGCGATTGATGAAGGCCTGTTGATCAGCCTGACCGATGACATGAATTTTGGCATGTTCGGCGTGGGTTCGGCCGAGCCGCAGCCGCGCATCGTGGTTGCCATGGAAAAGATCGGAACGATCCTGTCGAAGCAATCGGGCACATTCGTCATCCGCGGACATACGGATGCGCGCGCCTACAAGTCGCGGTCCTATGACAATTGGCGACTATCCTCCGCACGTGCGCAAATGGCGGCTTACATGTTGATCCGCGGCTCGCTGGATGAAAAGCGCATCGAACGCGTCGAGGGCCACGCAGACCGTGCGCTGAAAAATGCCGGCGATCCTCTTGCCGCCGAGAACAGACGTATCGAGATCTTGTTGAGGCGGCCGAAATGAGGCTGGTCATTGTTGCTCTCCTCGCGCTGAGCACAAATCTCGTGCGCGCTGAAACGCCAGCGCCTCATCAGATGATCCGCGCCCTGCAGGAATTGCAGACTCAGATTGTCACCGGCAAGGCGCGGGCGCGCGAAGAGCAGCCGCGCATGCTGGCTGATATCGGGCGTCACTTTGTTGCGACGCCGCCAGAGACATGGGCCGATCCGCGCAATGCGCGGGCTGCAATCATATGGGTGTTGAGCGGCGGCTCGCCGCGCACGATGCGCGATATCATGCGGGCTGCGGCCTTCCCTGCTGAAGAGCTGCGTCTGGCGCGTGGCGCGCTTGCGTTTTCCGAAGGCCGCGCCGCGCAGGCGCGGGAGATGCTGGCGCCCATCGATGCGCGGCTGCTCGATGGCACGCTTGGAGGGCAGATCGCGCTCGTGCAGGCGGCTTTGGTGCTGCCTGAAAGCCGCGAGAAATCGATCGAATTTCTCGGTCTCGCGCGGCTGCTTGCGCCCGGTTCACTGGTTGAGGAAACTGCGTTACGCCGCCAGATCTCGCTCGTCGGCCAGACGGTGGACGCGGAAATATTTGCCAATCTTGCGCGGCAATATGCCCGGCGCTTCAAGGCCTCGCTTTATGCCGAGGAATTCCGCGAGAGTTTTGCAGCGACATTCACCCGCATCGGCATTGCCGCTGCTGAAGATCAGGTGGCGATGCTGGAGCCCATTCTTGCATCATTCGAGGCCGACGAGAGATGTCGGCTTGCTGTGCTGATCGCGCGCGCCAGCCTGCTTGCGGGCGCATGGCGCAGCGCGGATGCCTTTGCCTTGAGCGTCATGCGGCCACCGGTGGACAAGAGCTGCGATGTGCCCCGCGCGCGGCTCTATCGTGCAGCTGCGCGCGCCTACCAGCCCGAGCGCGAGGGCGATCTGATTGCGCTTGAGATGCTCGACCCGGCGCGGCTCTCGCCGGAGGACAGGGCGCTGCGCAAAGCGGCGCTCTCCTATGCGCGGCTGGTGCGCAGTTGGCCGACGCCGCGCGAGCCTGATGCCGGCGATGTGGGATTGGCAGGCGAGGCGCGTCTGGCGCAGGCAGAGGCTGCGCTGGAAACGTCAGCCCTGCTGCTGCGGGAGAAAATAAAATGATGCCGGTGCAAGTGGAGCGTGGCCCACTCGTAAAGGCGCGCGCGCCCTCGGCCGCACGCCATGGCGCGGACGAGGGTGACAAAGGCATGCGGTTCGACGAGGCCTTGCGCGAGAAGGACGAGAGCAAGGAGGAGGCGCCCGCACCGGCGGGTGGGCCGCCGCAATCGCCCATCATGGTGTCGAGCGCGCTCCACGCTCTGCTGGGGCACGCCTTTGGCAGGCATGATGGCAGTGAAGCGCCGCGCGCGCAGGCGCTCGAAGGCGGGGATGCACCGAGCCTGGAACCAGATGCCGCAGGCGCTCTTGGCGCGTTGGAACGCGCGGGGCCAGATGCGCCAAGCGCTGTCGCGCAAGCTCAGGTTAAGCCAAGCCCAGCGGGCAAGGCCAAGGGTGATGGTTTGCTTGAGGATGCCCCGCGCTTGAGAGGCGGTGCGCGTGAGGCTCCTGAAGCCAAGCGCCCGGTGCCCATCAAGGCAGTGGAATTGATGAATCATTTCCCGGTATCGGGCGATCCCATTCGCCAGATTGCAACGGCCGTATCGCATGCGCTGGAGGCTGATGCCTCCGCTGCTGCTGCGCCCTCCGAGGCTGCGACATTGGCCCAGCCGGTCAAGACACTGCATGTGCAGCTTGAGCCCGAGGCGCTGGGCACTGTGACATTGCACATGCGGCTGTCGGGCAATCACATGTCGGTGCGTGTCGATGTGGCCGAGCCTGCCACGCTCGACATGATCTCGCGCGAACAGGCGCGGCTGCAAAAAAGCATGTCGTCCGACATCTGCCAGGTCGACAGCCTGACAATTCGCAGCGCGGGCGTCGATCAAGCCGCGCCCAGCTCATCGAGCGAGAGCGCGGGGCGTGGCGGTCAGGATGGAAATCAGCAGGGGCCAGCCTCGCGCGGGCAGCAAGACGCAGGGGCAGGGCAGGGGCGCGCGCGCGACGAGCGCCACCGCGAGCCCATGGCAAAGAGAACGGGCCATGACGCAAAAGATACATTGGCCGAGCGCGCTCGCCCTCTGCGCGGTGTTTATCTCTAGCGCGCAGGCGCTTGCTGGAGGGGCGCCGCTTGCCGGCAATATCTGTGAACGCGAAATGCTGCGGGCCGCGCGCCAGCACCAGATACCCGTCAATGTGCTCTATGCCGTGAGCCTTACGGAAACAGGGCGCGGAGGAAAGCTCGATCCGCTCGCCATCAATGTCGAGGGCAAGGCTGTGTTCTCGAAAGAATTGCCCGAGGCCCTGGGAAAGGTGGCGCGCGCCCGCGCAGGCGGCGCGCGACTGATCGATATCGGCTGCATGCAGATCAACCATCATTACCATGGACGCAAATTCGCCTCTGTCGCAGAGATGTTCGAGCCGGCGCGCAATGTCGATTACGGCGCGCGATTTCTGATCGAGCTGAAGCAGCGCGAGGGCAGCTGGACGATGGCGGTTGCGCGCTACCATGCGGGCCCTGGCAATCCGGCCGCGCAGAAAAACTATGTCTGCTCGGTCATCCGCAACATGGTGGCGTCGGGTCTTGGCGCATGGACGGCAGGCGCAAAAAGCTTCTGCGGCGCATCAGGGTTAACGATCCATTAACCATTACACGTCATGGTTGTGTTCAGGCAAAGAAACAATCATTGCTGGTTAATTCATTTATCGATTCTATTTTTTTACAAATTTTTTGGAAAGCATAGGCAGGCCATGCTGGTCTTTGTCGACGAACGAGAAATTGTTACCTCCGGCTATACAACCTCTTTTGGCAGAGAGGGCGTGTCACTCACGTCTTTCGATCCGTCCGAATTCGAGGATTGGGTGAGCAGCGCGGGAGATCAGGATATCGATGCCGTTGAGGCATTCCTGATCGGCGATTGCCGCGATCGCAACCAGTTTTCAAAAATCATCCGTCAACGCTCGCGCGCGCCCGTTATTGCCATGAATGACGTCCCCTCGCTCGAGCGCACGCTGGAGCTGTTTGCCTGCGGGGTGGATGATGTTGTGCGCAAGCCAGTTCACGCGCGCGAAATTCTGGCCCGGGTCGACGCCATTCGGCGTCGTGTGCAGGTCAATATCGATTATGCGACCGTGGGGGAAATGCACGTCTATTTTGACGGCCGCGATCCCGAGATCGGCGGCGAGCCGCTGATCCTTCCGCGTCGCGAGCGCCGGATGCTTGAATATCTCGTCCAGCATCGTGGCAAGCGCGTCAGCAAGTCGCAAATCTTCAATGCGGTCTATGGCATTTTTGACGAGGATGTCGAAGAGGCGGTGGTGGAAAGCCACATGAGCAAATTGCGCAAGAAATTGCGTGCGCGCCTCGGCTACGATCCGATCGATTCCAAACGCTACCTTGGTTACTGCCTGACCTGCTGATCGCAGGCGCGCGGTGGTTCTCTGTCAATCGGCGCGCAAGCCTGTGCGCCGATTGCAGACCTGCGTGCCGCACTCATCCCGTCACAACCCTGTTGCCTTTTTAAAGAGGTAGGTCATGAGCCTGTTCAGTTCCATGCGTACGGCGGCCTCGGGCATGAATGCGCAGGCAAGTAGGCTTGCCACCGTCTCGGACAATATCGCCAATGTGAACACCAATGGGTATAAATTGGCGACGGCCGAATTTGAAACCCTGCTCGGCCAGAATGCGACGACGGAATATGTGTCGGGCGGTGTGCTCACGCAGGTGCGCCAGCTTACAGCGCAGCAGGGCGCGTTGCGCGGCACTTCGAACACCACCGACCTTGCCATCAGTGGAAATGGTTTTTTTGTCGTCTCGAATGATGCCGGCGCGAATTATCTGACGCGCGCGGGCTCCTTTGTTCCGGACTCCAACGGCAATCTCGTTACAACCGCCGGCTACAAATTGATGGGTTATGCGCTGGGCAACTCCACCGCTGCCGGATCGGTTGGCCTTGGCGGCACAAGTGCTGTCAATATCAACCAGCTCGCGCTCACCGCCGCACCCTCCACTTCTGTCTCCTTCACGGCAAATCTGCCCTCGGATGCCGATATTACCGCGGCTGGCGATCTGCCCTCGGCCAATGGCCCAAGCCCTGCGATCACCGGAAAATCCTCGCTGGTGGCCTATGACAATCTCGGCGCGGGCGTGACGCTCGACATGTATTTCAACAAGACCGCCGACAGCACCTGGGAAGTGGCGATCTTCGACAAGGCGGGTGCGGCCGCCGGTGGCGGTTTCCCCTATGGTTCGCCTCCGCTTGCGACAGGGACTATGATCATCGATCCAGCCAACGGCGCCATTGTCTCAGGCGCTGCCATCAGCGTGCCAGTGCCCAATGGCCTGCCGCTGACTGTCGACTTCTCCAACACCACACAGCTCGCCACCGGCTATGCGGTGATCGACTCACAAATGAACGGCAATGCGCCCAGCGCCGTGGCGCGCGTCGAAGTTGACGAGAAAGGCGTGCTCTATTCCATCTATCAAAACGGAACACGACTGCCGACATTCAAGATCCCGCTTGCCAGCGTCCGGAGCCCCGAGGGCCTGACGCAGATCTCGGGAAATGTCTTTGCTGAATCGGCTCTGTCCGGTTCGGTGGTCGTGGCTGATTCCACCAGTGGCGGACTTGGCAAGATTGTCTCTTCCACGCTTGAAGAATCGACCGTCGATCTTGCAAGCGAGCTTGCAACGATGATCGAGTCGCAACGTGGCTATACGGCCAATTCAAAGGTTTTCCAGACGAGCGCCGAGCTCGTCGATGTCCTCGTCAATCTGAAATGAGCTGAGCGATGAGCCTCACCTCGGCCCTCACCTCGGCGCGTAATGCCCTTGCCGTCCGCTCTGCGGAAACGGAGGTTGTTTCGCGCAATGTGGCGGGCGTCAACGAGGCTGGCTATACGCTCAAGCGCGCCGAGGTCTCGACAACCCAGCCCGGCGGCATTCGGCTTTTGCAGGTAACGCGCGCCTCCGATCAGGCGCTTTTTTCCAGCATGATCCGCGCCTCCTCGGATATGGCTGCAAAATCGGCGCTGCTTGATGGCGTCAATCAACTTCAGCAGACAGTTGATCCCGCGCTTGGCGAGGGCACGCCCACGGCGGCCCTTGGCGCCTTGACGGATGCCTTGATGCAGGCGGAGTCAAACCCGTCCGACCAGACCATTGCGCAAAATGCCGTCGAGGCGGCAAAGTCGCTTGTGCGGAGCCTGCAGGATGCAAGCGCAACGACCCAGCAGGTCCGCAGGATGGCTGACGCCGACATGAGCGTGTCGGTGCAAAATATCAATTCACTGCTCGGCCAGTTCCAGGCAGTCAATACGCGCATTATCACCAATGGCGCCACCGGCCGCGACATAACCAATGATCTGGACGCACGCGACCACTTACTCGGCAAGCTCGCGGGTGAAATCGGCATCCGGACAACGCTGCGCGCCAATGGCGACATGCAGATTTATACCGATGGTGGCGCGACCTTGTTTGATTCCACGCCCCGACAGGTGAGCTTCGTGGCGACACCGGGATATGATGCAACGGCGTCTGGCAATCCGGTGATGATCGATGGTATGCCGGTCACCGGCGCCGATGCCGTGATGGGGCTGAAGTCCGGCAGGGTTCTGGGGCTTGCGCAAGTCCGCGATAATGTGGCGGTTCAATATCAAGGCCAGCTCGATGAAATGGCGCGCGGGCTGATCAATACCTTTCAGGAGACCGATACGAGCGGCTTGCCGGGCAGTGCGCGTGCCGGCCTGTTTCGTAACGGTGTGTCGACCGATCTCCCGGACGCGAGCCTCATACCAGGTCTAGCTGGTTCGCTTGGCGTTGCAGCGAGTGTGGATCGCTCGCAGGGCGGCAATCCATTCCTGCTGCGGGATGGTGGCATTTCCTCACCAAACGATCCTGCCTACAGAACCAACATCGATAATGATGGATCCTTTTCCACGCGTCTTGGCGCGCTGGTCTCCGGCTTGCAGACGCAGCAGGATTTCGACTCTTCGGGCGGTGCGCTCAGCATCGGCACGCTGGCAGGCTATGCCTCGTCCTCGACAGGATGGATCGAGGGGCTGCGCCAGTCGGCGTCTGCGCAATCAGACCAGAAATCGGCCTTTCTCGAGCGCGCGCAAACCTCCTTGTCGAGCGCCACAGGCGTCAGTCTCGATACGGAAATGTCGAAGATGCTCGATCTCGAGCGTGCCTATCAAGGCTCTGCCAAACTGCTCTCGGTGGTCGATGCAATGTTGCAGTCTCTTCTGCAGGCGGCGGGGTAAATCATGACGGACGGCGTCTCAAATCTCGCGACATCGCTTTCCATGCGTTCGGCCGTCACGCGCATTCAGCGTGAATTGTCGATTGCGCGCGCCGAGGCGAGCACCGGCAAGATCGCCGACCGCGGACTGACCCTCGGCCTGCGCTCGAGCCTGACGGTGGACATGAACGAACAGGTGAAACGCATCGATACGATCCGCGCGATGAATGCCACAGTGACGGCGCGACTGGAGACAACACAAAATGTGCTCGATTCCATTCGTGGAATTGTAGAAACCGCGATGGAGCAGATCACCCAGGCCAGAAGCGTGGGCGGCGACATGAAGCTCGTTCAAAAAGCAGCCAGCGATGCGCTTGCCGGATTGAATGACAAGCTCAACGCCAGTTTCAACGGCCAATATCTTTTTGCGGGCGTCAATACCGACGTCAAGCCTGTCGATACAGATCCGGATGATCCGACATCGCCGGGCCGTGCGGCGGTCGATGCAAGTTTTCAGGCGCAATTTGGCATGTCCCAGACAGATCCCGCGGTCACATCGATATCGGCCGCCGATATGGCGGCTTTTCTCGCCGGGCCTTTCGATTCACTTTTCAGCGATACCGGCTGGCGCAATAATTTTTCCTTTGCCTCCGACAAGACCATTCAGTCGCGCGTCTCCATGTCGGAGATTCTAGATACATCGGTTACCGCTGATGCGCAGGGCTTTCGTGATGCGACGAAGGCTCTGCGGCTTGTTGCGCAATCGGGACTCGACAAGATGAGCGCTGCGACCTCGGGCGTCGTCCTCGATGCGGCGCTGACCGCGCTTGGGGCTGGCCAGCAAGGCGTCACCAGTCTTCAGGAGGGCCTTGGCTCCGTGCAAAAGCGCGTCGGCGATGCCAATGATCGACTGGCTATTCAGAGCCAGTCGCTGGCGAAAAATCTCGGGACACTCGAGGATGTCGACCCTTATGCAGTTTCCGTTCGCCTGAACAATCTGTCGACGCAGATCGAGACAGCCTATGCGCTGACCTCGCGCATCCAGCAATTGAGTCTTTTGAAATATCTCTGACCCGGACGCCCGGCATGTATCAGTTTGCTTACGAAGAGATTGTCGAGGATAGCAGCGCCGAAGCGCGCGATCGCGAAACGGCTGCATTCGAGGAGGCCAATCGCTTGCTGGCCGCAGCCATGGAAGCTGGGGCCGGCACCGCTGTGGCGGTGCGGGCACTCCTGTTCAATCAGGAATTATGGATGATCCTTGTCGAGGATCTTGCCCATCCTGACAATAAATTGCCCGAGACACTGCGCGCATCGCTCATTTCGATCGGCATTTGGGTGCTCAAGGAAATCGAACGAATCCGGCGCGGCCAATCCAGCGGCTTCAAGGCCATTGCTGACGTCAACGAGATTCTCCGCAACGGTCTGAACTGAGGTCTGACATGCAACTCTCCCTGCGAGCCGGCGAAAAGCTTTATCTGAACGGCGCTGTCATCAAGGTCGATCGCAAGGTTTCGATCGAGCTGATGAATGATGTCACATTTCTTCTTGAGGCCCATGTGCTGAGCCCGGAGGAAACAACGACACCGTTGCGTCAGCTATATTTCATGATCCAGGTTTTACTGATGGACCCGAATTGTGATGCCGGACACCTTGCCGATGGCATGGTGACGCGGCTGCTGGATACGTTCGAAAATGCCGAGATCCGCAACGGCCTGCGCCATGTGCGCGATCTTTTATCGGTGCGCCGTCGCTTCGAGGCGCTCAAGACCATTCGCCGCATGTTGCCGCTTGAGGCGATCATTCTTGCGCCGTCTCCACCCCAGCGCATCGCCTTGTCGGCTTGAGGAAGGACAGCGTCATGGCAATTTCTGCTACAAGTCCCGTCGCATCCACGCCTGCAGCCTCCCAACCTGCGCCTCATGCTTCAACTGTCGATTATGATTCCTTCCTGAAATTGCTCGTAACGCAATTGCAGAACCAGGATCCGACTGCGCCAACTGATGCGACAGCCTTCATGTCCCAGCTCGCCTCGTTTTCAAACGTCGAACAAGGCGTGAAGAGCAATGCCAAACTCGACTCGCTCATTTCCATGGCCCAGATCACGCAGGCCGACAGTCTGATCGGGCGCACCGCCACCTCTGCAAATGGCGAGACGTCCGGCATTGTGAGATCGGTGCGTGTCGATTCCAATGGCGTCGTGGCGACGCTCGAGTCCGGAGCGACGCTCAACGTCGCATCGGGCCTCACCCTGTCCTGACATGAGCGAAAGCGACGCCTTCGATCTCGTGCAGCTTGCATTCTGGGTCATTCTCAAAGGGTCTGGCCCCGCGGTTGGCGCGGCTATGCTGGTTGGCATTATTGTGGCGCTCATTCAGGCGCTGACGCAGGTGCAGGAGATGACGCTGACCTTCATTCCCAAGATCATCGCCATATTTGTGGCGCTGGCGCTGACAGGTTCTTTCATCGGGGAGCAGATGCTGACCTTCACGCAGAATGTGTATTCGCGCATCGAGAGGGGCTTCTGAGGGCACCCCCGCGCAAGCCTCGTGTCGCATCGTCCGTTTGAAAGGACGGAGGAGACATGACGAATCTTGCGGCAGCGGCGAAGCCCGGCCTGAATTCTGTCGGTCGCGATCTTGGCTTTGCGGTTGGCATTGTCACGATCCTGTCGATCTTTTTCCTGCCTATTCCCCCGATCATGATCGATCTTGGCCTGGCGCTTTCGATTGCGCTCTCGGTCCTGATTCTGATGGTGTCGTTGTGGATCCAGCGGCCGCTCGATTTTTCTGCCTTCCCGACCATTCTGCTGGTTGCGACCATGTTGCGGCTCTCGCTCAACATTGCGACGACGCGCCTGATCCTCTCCCATGGCGCGGATGGAACGACCGCGGCTGGTTATATTATCTCGGGCTTTTCAAGCCTGGTGATGAGCGGCGATTTCGTCATCGGCATGATTGTTTTCGTCATTCTCATCACGGTGAATTTCCTCGTCATCACCAAGGGCGCGACGCGTATCGCGGAAGTTGGCGCGCGCTTCACGCTTGATGCTATTCCTGGAAAGCAGATGGCTATCGATGCCGATCTGTCGGCTGGGCTCATCGATGACAAGGAGGCGCAATCGCGCCGCCGTGAACTTGAGGAGGAGAGCTCCTTTTTCGGTTCGATGGACGGCGCGTCGAAATTCGTGCGCGGCGATGCCATTGCCGGCATCATCATTCTTGTCGTCAACGTATTTGGCGGCATCATCATTGGCGTCACACGTCATGGCATGTCGCTCGGCAGCGCCGCCGATGTGTTCATCAAATTATCGGTCGGCGATGGTCTGGTGTCCCAGATTCCTGCGCTGATCGTCTCGCTGGCTTCGGGCCTTCTTGTGTCAAAGGGCGGCACGCGCGGCTCTACGGAAAAGGCGGTGCTGGGGCAGCTTGGCAATTATCCGCCGGCTCTGTTTGTTGCTGCGATCTTGATGATCATGCTGGCTGTTGTGCCGGGTCTCCCCTTTCTCCCCTTTGCTGTTCTCGCCTTTGGCATGGGAACGCTCGCGCGCATGATTCCCAAACGCCGCGCGCAGGCGGCCGCACGCGCGCGTCAGGAGGTGAATCTGGTCGAGGCGGCGCAGGCTGTGCAGGCGCAGGAATCGGTAAAGGAAAGTCTGCGGACTTACGAAGTCGAGCTGGTCGTTGGAAAGCAACTCTCGCCGCGCCTGATGCTTGCGCAGGGCGAGCTTGGCGACCGCGTCGCCAAGATGCGACGAAAATTTGCGCAGGTGTTCGGCTTCGTCGTGCCCGAGATAAAGGTATCGGATTCCCTCACCATTGGCGCGAAATCCTATCAGATCAAGATCCACGGAACGGTGGTCGCCTCCGCAGAGATGCGCATCGGCGATCTGCTGGTTGTGACGGGCGAGGGGCCGCGGCCCGACTTGCCCTGCGAGGATGGTGTGGATCCGGCCTTTGGCATCCGGGCTGTCTGGGTTTCGGAAAGTTTCAGGGCCGAATTGAAACGCGAGGGTTTCAAGGGCATCGACAATGCTTCTGCCGTGCTGACCCATCTGAGCGAAGTCATTCGCAACAACCTTGCGCAGCTTCTCTCCTACAAGGACATGCGCGGCCTGCTGGAGCGGCTCGATCCGGAATATAGAAAACTGATCGAGGATATTTGTCCCGCGCAGATTACCTTTTCAGGTTTGCAATCGGTACTGAAGCTGTTGCTCGCCGAGCGCGTGTCGATCCGCAATCTCCATCTCATTCTCGAAGCCATCGCCGAAATCGCGCCTCATGCGCGCCGCGCGGAGCAGGTGGCCGAACATGTGCGCCTGCGAATGTCGCAGCAGATTTGCGGGGATCTGCTGCAGGACAATGTGCTCAAGCTCCTGCGGCTTGGCAATCGCTGGGATCTGGCGTTTCACAAGGCGCTGAAGCGCGATGCCAAGGGCGATGTGGTGGAGCTCGATTTCGAGCCAAAGCTCATGGATGAATTTGCCGCTGAAGCTTCAGCCGCCATCCGCAGGCTCAATGATGAGGGAACGCAATTTGCGCTCATCACGACGCCAGAGGCGCGGCCCTATGTGCGCATGATTGTCGAGCGCATGTTTCCAAAATTGCCGGTGCTGTCGCATCTTGAAATCGCGCGCGGTGTCGACATCCGTCCTCTTGGCACGATTTCATGAGCGAGGCTCTGGCGCCGCTGCCCTTGTCGGCCTTCATCATTTTCGCGCGTATTGGCGCCTGCATGATGCTGATGCCGGGCCTCTCCAGTCCGCGCGTGCCCGTGCGCGCGCGCCTGTTCATCGCCATCGGCGTGAGCCTTGCTTTCATGCCTTTGCTGCATGAGCGGATGGCGGGATTCTTCCGCGAGCCGTCGCTCTCGCCGCTCGTCTCGCTTGTGCTGGTGGAGACCTTGATCGGTCTTATCATCGGCCTGGGGTCGCGGTTGTTTTTCCTGATGCTGGAAATGCTCGCCTCCGCCATTGCCCAGGCGATTGGGCTTTCGGGCATAGCGGGCATGCCGGTCGAGGAATCGAGCGGGGAGCCGACGATGGTCACCTTCATCCTGATTTCGGCGACGCTGCTGTTTTTCATTTCCGATCTTCACCTCGAGGTGCTGCGCGGTTTGCTGATGTCCTATGAGCTCATGGCGCCGGGCGTCGGCTTTCCCGCACGCTTTGGACTTGGCGAGATGGCAGATGCGCTCACAGCGGCATCATTGCTGGCGCTGCGGCTGAGTGGCCCGTTTCTGGTGCTCTCGATCATTGTCAATTTTGCCTTTGGTCTGGCCAATAAGATGACGCCGATGATCCAGATTTATTTTGCCGCCATGCCGGTGCTTATCGGCCTTGGCTTTTTGCTGATGATGGTTGTCGCGCGGCCCTTCCTGCAGGGCTTTGTGTTGGGCCTCGAGCAATTTCTGGTGCGCTGATGGGCAAAAGGTCAGCTCAGCTCGGGCGCATTCTCAAGGTGCAGCTGCAATTGCGCCGGGAGGCGGAGGCGAGTCTTGGCCGTCTCAATGCGCGCCGCGCCTTTCTGGAAAATATGGAGGTCGAGCTTGTGACGTCGCGGGGCGCGGGTGATCCGCGCGATTCTGCGCTTGCTGCGATGGCGGGCGATCGCTTGCGCTGGCTTGAGCGCGATCTCAAGGAGAACGAGGGCGCGCGCAGTTCCTGCGAGGCGCGTTGGCGCAAGCTTGCACAATCGAGCCTGGCGACGGAGCGTTTGCAGGATCAGGCGCGCGCGCTCGAAATGAAGGAGGACGAGCGCCGCAGCCTGGAAGATATTCTCGCGCAAGCCGAGCTGGCGCGCACAAGCCTGCCGTAAGCTCGATTCGGCATCTTTTGCGCAGTCAAACAGGGATGATTGAGTTCATGGCGATCCAGCCGGTTTCAGACATTATTCTCGATGTGGCCATGGCCGCCGATCCGTCGAAAGCAAGTGCTGCGAAGCAAAAGCTTGCAGATGCCGCCGGCATGGAGGCCGCGGGCTTCGACGCGCTCGTGGGATCGCGCTCTGAGGCGAGCGCACCCCATTGGTCGGAGGAAGCCCGCTCGCGCTTTTTCTCTGCGCAGACGGGCCCATCGGTCACGAAAGGTGCTGGTGGCGTCGATGATGCAAAGCGCGGGCTTGAAACCTTGATCGCAAAAATGATGGTCGAGTCGATGTTGCCAAAGGATGGCGGCGCGACCTTTGGCAAGGGCTCGGCCGGTGGGATCTGGCGCTCCATGCTTTCTGACAAGCTTGCTGATGAACTCACGCGTGGCAAGGGGCTTGGCATCACACAGGGCATGTCGTTGACGCGGGGGCAGGCATGACAATGTTGGGTGTTCTGGAGCGGCCTCGCGTACCTCAGGCGCAGGGGCCTTTGACAATCGTGCTTCTGGCCATCGAGCGCCTGTCTGAAACCTTGTGCGAGGAAACGCGCGCCTTGCGGCAGAGTGGGGGTGCTGATCTCGAGCGCTTTACGCATCAGAAAAATTACGGGCTGCTTGAACTCACCCGCGCGATGCGCGCCTTGCCCGCGCACGAGCATAGTTCCGCCTTGAGCACGCAACTCCGCTCGCTCCGCGCGCGGTTGGATGAAAATCTCAAGGTTCTCGGCCTGCATCTGGCGGCAGCCGAAGAAATTGCAGATCTCGTGTCGGGCACGCTCGAAGATGCCGCGTCCGATGGCACCTATACGGCCTGCGTTGCGCGCGGGGGTGGGCGATGATCTTGCGCGTGCTCGCGGGCCTGTGGATATGCGCGGTCGCGCTGGGCGCAAGTTTCGGCGCGTTGCAATGGAAGATGAAGCAGGCGGACGCTGCCAATCATGTGTCGGTTGCCAAGAAGCCATCGGAATTGCGCAAGCTTCGGTCGATCACGGTGCCGCTGATCGCCAATGGCGGGGTGCAGGGCTATCTGGTCGCGCAATTGTCCTATCTGGCCGATGGCGAGGTGCTCAAGGCGCTCGATGTGCCTCCCGACTCCTTCGTCATGGATGAAGCCTTCCGGCTGCTGTATTCAGACGAAAAGCTCGATTATCGCAATCTTGAACGGTTTGATCTCGCGAAATTCGGCGCTGCCGTGAAAGCGGGCGTGAGCGCGCGGTTGAAGGCGGATGTGGTGAGTGATGTGCTGGTGCAGGAGTTCAACTTCATCAGCGCGGAAGACGTGCGCAAATAAGGCGCCGCCGCGCGCATAGGCGGCGGCGCTTGTGAGCCTCACGCCACGCGGTGGCTTGGCAGATGGTCGCCTGGCCGTGCGCTTTTGCGCTCTGGCATGGGCTCTTCGAGACGATCGTCCATCGGCTCCAATATCGGAGCGAATGCGATTTCAGCTGCGCTCGTCTCGATTTCATCATCCTGTGGCAGGGCGGACGCAATCGCGCCCGTGCAGGCCGATATATCCTCGATTGTCTTTTCAAGGCTCAGCAGCGCGCGATATTCAGGCTGCTGCATCAGCTGTTGGCGCAGCCGGTCGCAGAGCTGATGAAGCTGTTCGATAATATCCTGTGCCATGCGCAATCCCCCGTTTCGCCGGCAGGCTAAGCGCCGGGGCTGGCGCGAGACTGGTCACACGACGTTTTGGGGGCTCAATGCGCCAAGGCGTGTCACATCTTCCGCGCTCACATGGCGCGAGAGCAGGCGGCCTTGCATTTCGGTGCAGCCGAGCGCGGTGAGGAAGCGCATTTGTTCCTCGGTCTCCACACCATCGGCGGCAACCATCAAACCCAGCGCGCGGCCAAGATGGGTGATGGCGTGGAGAATGACGCCATTCTCCGTCGAGCCGAGCGCGGCCTCCAGGAACAGGCGATCGATCTTCAATTTCCCGAATGGAAAGCGGCGCAGATAATTCACGCTCGCCATGCCCGATCCATATTGTGCAATGGCAAAGCGCACGCCCTCGCCGCGCAATGCTTTCATGGTGCTGATCGCCACGTCGGGTTTGCCCAGCACGGTTTCCTCGGTGAGCTGGATTTCGAGGCGATCTGGATCGAGCCCGGTTTCGTGCAGCAGGCGCAGCACCTGCGGCGCGAAATCCTGATTGCGGAACTGAATGGAGGACACATTCACCGCAACGCGCAGTCCCGGCCAGGCGCGCGCATCCGTGCAGGCCTTGCGCAGCACCCAGTCGCCAAGCGGCAGGCTGTGTCCGCGTTCTTCTGCAATGGCGACAAAGTCCTTCGCTTCGATAAAGCCCCGCACGGGATGGGGCCAGCGCAGGCGTGCTTCAACGCCGGTGAGCCGCTGTTCCTGTGCGGTGTAGATCGGCTGATAATCGAGGGCGAGTGCGCCGGTTTCAATCGCTGTCGCGAGTTCTGTCTCAAGATCGTGCCGGCGTGCAAGGGCCTCGCCCATGCGGGTGTCGAAAAAGGCAAGGCGATTGCGCCCCTCTTTCTTCGCCCGATACAGCGCCATGTCGGCGAGGTTCATCAGATCGTCGCGTTCGCTGGCATTGTCCGGGCACAGGGCAATGCCGATGGAAACGCTGGAGAGAATTTCGAGCTTGCCGAGGTCGAAGCTCTTTTGCATGGCGGCCAGAACCCGCGAGGCCAGAGCCTCGGCGTCGCGCAGGCTGTGGACGCCCGTTTGCAGGATCGCAAATTCATCGCCGCCGAACCGCGCCAGCCTGTCGGTAGGCCGCAAGGTTTCGGAAATGCGGCGCGCCACAGCTACGATCATCCGGTCGCCGGCATCGTGTCCGTAGCGATCATTGATTTCCTTGAAATGGTCGATGTCGAGATACATCAAGGCAAATTGCGTGGCCTCGCGCCGGTGGCGGGCGAGTTCGTAATCGACCCATTGGGTGAAGAGCAGCCGATTGGCGAGGCCTGAAAGCAAGTCGTGCCCGGCCTGGCGGGCGGCATCCTGCTCGCGGGCAGCCAGATCGAGAATGGTCTGGCGCAGATAGAGGCCTGCCAGCGTGGCTGCAAGCGTCGTGCTCAAGAGCGCAGCCAGCGTAGGCGCGCTGCGCTCGCCCGCCACGAAATAGAACAGCCAGACACTGGCAATCAGCGCGACTGACAATGTCAGCGCGATGGCGATGCCGGTCTTGATAAGTTTGCGCGCCGCAGGCGCGCGATCCGGATGTCCGGGGCCTGTCGCAATCATTTTAAAAAAACGTCTATTCAGGAGCAATAAAATGAAGTCTGGCGTCGATGGGTTAAAAAGCCGTTGCGTCAGATCAGCTTCAGGCCGCGAAAACTCGCATGGCCCTGGCGTCCGACAATAATATGGTCGTGCACGATAATGCCCATGGGCTTGGCAATGGCGACGATTTCCTGCGTCATCCGAATATCTGCGGCCGAGGGCGTAGGGTCACCCGAGGGGTGATTATGCACGAGCACGATGGCCGTCGCGTTGAGCTCAAGCGCGCGGCGCACGATTTCGCGCGGGTAGACGGGCGTGTGATCGACCGTGCCCGAACCCTGCACCTCGTCGGCAATGAGCGCATTGCGCTTGTCGAGAAACAGCAGGCGGAATTCCTCGCGCTCGGCAAAAGCCATTGCCGTGCGGCAATAATCGAGCACTTGCGCCCAGGAGCCGAGCACCGGGCGCTCGCGCAAGGCGCCCTTGGTGAGGCGGCGCGCCGCGGCCTCGATGATTTTCAGATCGAGCGCGACGGAGTCGCCAATGCCATCGACTTCCTGAAGGCGTTCGGGCGCAGCCCCGATCACTTCGGCAAAAGAGCCAAAGCGCGCGATCAGCGCCTTGGCGATGGGCTTCACATCGCGCCGCGGCATGGCGCGAAACAGCACGAGTTCGAGCAGTTCGTAATCTGGCATGCCGCGTTCGCCAGCTTCCGCAAAGCGCGCGCGCAGCCTGTCGCGATGGCCCGCATAATGGGGTTGCGCAGCCTCGCTCTCGCCCACGCTGGACGGTTTGCCGCTGCTCGTCGGGGCTATCTTGCCGCTCATGGGCGGGGCAGATAGGGCGGCTGCTCGAACCCTTTGGGCGAGAGCGTGAAGATTTCGACGCCATCTTCCGTCACGCCGACCGTGTGCTCGAATTGCGCGGTGAGCGAGCGGTCGCGCGTCACGGCGGTCCAGCCGTCGGCCAGAACCTTCACATGCGGGCGACCGAGATTGATCATCGGCTCGATGGTGAAGAACATGCCGGGCTTGAGCACGACGCCATCGCCATGGCGGCCGTAGTGGAGAATGTTGGGCTCGTCATGGAACAGCCGGCCAAGTCCATGGCCACAGAATTCGCGCACGACCGAACACCGCTCGGCCTCGGCAAATTCCTGAATGGCTGCGCCAATATCGCCCGTGGTCGCGCCGGGCTTGACCACGGCAATGCCGCGCATCAGCGCTTCATAGGTTACTTCCACGAGGCGCTCGGCGCGGCGCGGCACATTGCCCACATTATACATGCGGCTCGAATCGCCATGCCAGCCATCGACGATCAGCGTCACGTCGATATTGACGATATCGCCATCGCGCAGCGGCTTGTCGTCGGGAATGCCGTGGCAGACGACGTGATTGATGGAGGTGCAGATCGACTTGCGATAGCCGCGATAGCCAAGCGGTGCGGGATAGGCGTCGTGATCCATCGCAAATTCAAACACGCGCCGGTCGAGCGCCTCGGTGGTGACGCCGGGCAGGACATGTTCGGTGAGCATGTCGAGCGCCTCGGCGGTCAGCCGTCCGGCCTTGCGCATGGCCGCGAAATCATCGGGGCCGTGCAGCTTGATCTGTCCGGTTTTCCGGCTCGGGGCCTCGTCGGCATCCACAAAAGTCATCTGAGTTCCATTGAAAGGGGGCATTCGCCCGTTGGAATCAAATCTAAGCATGTTGCGTCGCCATGCAAGTGCGCTGGATAAGTCCGTTTGGGGTAAGGCCGTTGGGCTGCTGGCAATCGGGGCGCTGGCCATGGTAGAAGGCGCGCAGGACAAGAGGGCCCCGCTCAGCATTTTGCGTGTCCGGGCTGCGCGGACACGTCATGCTGAAACCGATCGCAAATGACCATTCTCCCTTTGGCCGCCACGCCCCCAAAGGGCTGTCGGGCGCCATTCTGGAGCTGACGCGTCGCTGCTCGAACAGCTGGAGCGGAGCGCGCCGCGCCTTCATTTTGCGCGCCATCGCCATCAAGGCGCTGGCTGGGCGGCCGATGGATGTTGAGGCCCTGGGCGCCCGGATGCGGCTCTATCCCTATAACAACACATGCGAAAAGCGGATTCTCTTCACGCCGCAATATTTCGATCCGGCCGAGCGCGCCTTGCTCGCCACCCATGTCAGCGATGACATGACCTTCGTGGACATTGGCGCGAATATCGGTGGCTACGCCCTGTTCGTGGCAGCGCTGGCGGGCCAGCGCGCCCGCATTCTGGCGATTGAGCCCAATCCGCTGATTTTCGACCGCCTTGTCTGCAACATCCGCCAGAATCCCTTTGCGACCGTCAAGGCGCTCGATTGCGCGGTGGCCGACCGCGAGGGTGAAATCACGCTGTTTCTGGAGCCGCGCAATCAGGGCGAGATGTCGGTGCGCATCAGCGATGTCGGTGGCGAGGCGCTCAAGGTCCATGCCAAATCGCTGAAAACCATCCTGGTCGAGGAGGGCTATGCCCGCATCGATGCGCTCAAGATCGATGTCGAGGGCGCAGAGGATGTCGTGCTGGAGCCGTTTTTCCGCGAGGCCGCGCCAGCACTTTGGCCCCGGCTTATCCTGTGCGCGCGCTCCAACACCGCCTGGTCGGTCGATCTCGACCGGCTGCTGCCCGCCTATGGCTACCGCGAGGTGCTGCGCACGCGGGCCAATATTGCCTGGCTGCGGACCTGAAGCGCAGTGCAAAGCCTGCCTTTTTGCTTGCGCGGGTGGCCCGGCTGTTTCTAAACGGGGGCAGGGAGATTGCTCATGACCGATCAGGATCGAAATTCAGTTCCGCCAGAGGGCGCGGCATTTGGCGCCGGGCGCGTGACGGCGGCCGTACTTGTGATCGGTGACGAGATCCTGTCTGGCCGGACCAAGGACAAGAACATCGGCTATATCGCCGAATATATGACCAATATGGGGATCGACCTGCGCGAAGTGCGCGTTGTGCCCGATATCGAGGATGAGATCGTCGAGGCGCTGAACGCGCTGCGGGCGAGCTACACCTATGTCTTCACCACCGGCGGCATTGGCCCGACGCATGATGACATCACGGCCGATGCCGTGGCGCGCGCCTTTGGCGTCGAGCTTTACGAGGACGAGCGCATCATCGCGGCCATGCTGGAACGCATGAAGCCGGAGGATCTCAACGCCGCCCGCCGCCGGATGGCGCGCGTGCCGCGCGGTGGCGAGCTGGTGCCCAACCCCGTCAACAAGATCCCGGGTTTTCGCATCGGCAATGTGATCGTCATGGCCGGCGTGCCGATGATCATGCAGGCGATGCTCGATTCCGTCGCACCCACCCTGCAGGCGGGCGTGAAACTGTCCATGAGGGCGGTCGATGCCGATGCGCCCGAGGGCGCTTATGCGGCCATGCTCGGCGATATCGCCAAGGCGCATGAGGGCCTCTCGATTGGCTCCTACCCGAGCTATGTCGACGGCAAATTCCGCAACCAGATCATCGTGCGCGGTCGCGATCCCGACGAGGTGGCCGTTGGCGTCACCAAGGTCGAGGCCATGCTGGCGCAATTGCGGGCCGAGCGGGCCTGATCCCAATCCAATCATTTTAAAAACGAGGCCCCGATGTCCGATCCCGCAGCCCAGAAAGCCTTTCCCGTCTCCTGGGAGCAGTTCCACCGCGATTCCCGCGCGCTCGCCTGGCGTCTGGCCGAGGCCGGCCCCTTTGCGGCTATCGTCTGCATCACGCGGGGCGGGCTCGTGCCTGCGGCCATTGTCGCGCGCGAGCTTGGCACGCGTGTCATCGAGACGGTCTGCATCGCGAGCTATCACGATTACACGACGCAGGGCGGGCTTCAGGTGCTCAAGGGCATTTCGCCCGATGTGGTCAAGCTCGGCGACGGCAAGGGCGTGCTGGTGATCGACGATCTCGTCGATACGGGCGCGACCGCCAGAGTGGTGCGCGACATGCTGCCCAACGCGCATTTCGCCACCGTCTACGCCAAGCCGCAGGGCCGACCGCTGGTCGACACGTTCATCACGGAAGTGTCGCAGGACACCTGGATTTATTTCCCGTGGGATCTGGGTCTCTCCTTCCAGCCGCCGATTGCAAAGACCGAGCGGGGCTGAGCGCCCGAAGAGAGCAGGGTTCAATCCTTCGCTGATCGTGGTCTCCCTCCCCCTTGTGGGGAGGGCCGACTCGCCGAAGGCGAGCGGGGTGGGGGTCCGGGAATCTCAGCCGATGATGGGCTTTGTTCTAGCGCGCTTTTTTTGGCCACATCGTACGACCCCCAACCCCTAACCCCTCCCCACAAGGGGGCGGGGAATTCGGTTGCGCTTGAGACGAACAAAAGCGCCGTCCTTGCGAGGAGCGCAGCGCCGCGGCAATCCATCTTGGCCGCATGCGTGCTCTGGATTGCTTCGCTCCGCTCGCAATGACGGCGCGTGTGAGCAGCCTCAGACCAGATCGGCGACGCTTTTGGCGGACAACAGGTGCGCCAGCCTTGTGTAGCGCGGTCCCTGCATGGCTCCGGTAGGTGCAGGGCCTAACGGAATTTGCTCGATTTTGCGTGCGGGGCCTTTGAAGATCAGCCTATATTTTCCCTCTTCACCATAGGGCTCGATACGCTCGACATCGGCAACATGCGTAATCGCCGAGACGGGCGATGATTGATAGGCCGCGATGTGCTGGATCTTGGAGAGCATGCCGCCGCCAATCCTGATCGCATACCATTGGTCTTCACCAAGGAAGACCTGTTCGAAGCCTTCCTGCCGTGCGGGAACGATGATCGTATCGGGCTCGTGCGGCGATTTCGTTGTCTTGCTGACGCTGTTTTCGATGGCGACCGCGATGGGCTGAGGTTTCTCGAAGGCCTTGAGGCCAACCAGCGGCAGGATTTGCAAAATCTCTTTCAGGAAAGCGCGCGTGTCGGCCTTCTCGGCTTCCGACAGGCCGGGCTCCTGTGGCGCGTTGCCATTGTCCAGCTTGCAGCGGTTTGCCTCTTTCGCCGCTTTCACCAAGGCGTGTTCGAGCCAGGTGACATGCGCCCTGTTCAGGCTTCCGTTGCTCGACGAGAACACGACCGCCCATGTCCAGAAGTCCTTCTGGGTCGCGTGCAAATCGAGGCGCGCGCGGACCTCGTCGCCCTGGCCGATGTAGAGCGTCGGCAGGTCGTCCTCTGGATGTGCATAGCCCACAAGAATTTAGACGCCCGGCCTCGACACTTCGGCGCGCTTTCGCGCATCCGCCCATTTCTGCCGCGGAAAGACAAAGCCGACGCCGGTCCAGTTCATCCGGTCGATGATGCGCAGGCCGTCCGGGTCGCCCTCGGGAACGAAAATTCGGATCGTGTAAGGGGTCGCCGTCATGAAGGGGCCTTTCGCGCGCGCCGTTTTGGTTTTGCCTTTGGCGTGAAGAGGGTCGCGGTGAGTTTTTCGTAGAGCACGAAGAGATGCTCCACGCGGGCGCGGTCGGAGGAAAAGCCCTCCTTGCGATAGAGGGCGTCGACCGCCTCGTCGAGCGCGCGATGGGCCTTGCGCAGCAAGGGCGGCATGGCGTCGGGATCGTAAAGATCGGCCAGCGTCGAATCGGGAAAGGCCGCGCGCGCATCGAGCACGGCTTGCGCGAGGGCGCGAATTTTCACACGCGCTTTCTCGTTGGCCTCGGGCCAGGGGAAGGTGTTGTAGACGACGCCGACGGAATAGCGGTAATCGCTCTTCAGCCGACCGCCCACGGTGCGCAGCCATGCCATATGCATGCGCGAGGTCAGGATTGCGAAATGCGCGAGATCAGATTCGCGTATGACGAACAGGAGATCGCTGGCGATGGTTGGAGGCGAAATCCACCCAATTGGGACATACTCGCGCCTCTCCGAGCTCACTTTCGGGATCACGAGGAAGGGTTCATCAGGGAGAACATTCACGTGATATGTCGTCGGCGAAAAAGCCAGCTCCCGCGTTGCTGGCGATTTGCTGTCTGACCTGAACGCCCGCACTTTTGATACTCGCTCCAGAACAAGAGGAAGCGCTTTGAGTCCATGCGGGCTGGCGTCATGTAAGGCCAGAATATAGCGCATGCCGCCGTTGATGAATTCTTCCGAGCCGATGTAGGGACGCAAGAAACGTGCGGCCAAGGGCTCGCGTGAAAGGAATTCCGCTTTTTCTTCCTCGGTAAAAATGAAGTGCCCGCCATCAATCGGTTTTGAGCCGATGACTACCTTGGGCGCAGACATGAGCGGCTGCGATGCCTCATCGACAATCATGTGTCGGTTCGCGAAAGCGCCTGCGTCTGTGAGGTAGCAGCAGAGCGCACCGCACCTCGTCTCCACAGCCTCGCTGAAAACACTCTCATACGAAAAAAGCCGCTTCTCCTTCGGCTCATCCTCGCGCCGCGTCAGGCCGATGATGACGCAATGGACATGGGCCTTGCCGCGCGCGTCCGACATCCATTGAAAGGTGCGATGCGCGAAGGCGATTTCGAGGCCGTAACGGTCGAAGAGAAGGGGCCAGAGCTGGCCGACCTGTTCGCCCTGCGTGATCGAATTGGTCGCGACAAAGCCGAGGCGCGCATCGCCGCCGCTGCGGATATAGGCGCCCGCCTTGAGAAACCATGCCGCCACATAATCGAGCGAGCCGCCGCTCTTGCCCAGCGCCGCGATGCGCATGACCTGCGCGCGCTGCGCCTCGCTCTGCATTTTCGCGCCGATGAACGGCGGGTTTCCCAGAATGTAGCTGCACTCCTCGGGCGGCAGCACGCGCGCCCAGTCCACTTCCAGCGCATCGCCATGCACGATGTTGGGCGCGGCCTTCAGCGGCAGGCGGAGGTAGGCCTCGCCGAATTCGGCTGACAGGCGCATGTTCATGATGTGGTCCATCATCCACATCGCGACCTCGGCGATGCGGGCTGCGAATTCGCCGATCTCGATGCCGTAGAACTGGTCGACATTAACCTTCACATAAAGGCCGATGTCGGTGACGAGTTGCGACGTCGGGTGCAATTCCCGCAGCACGTCAGTCTCCAGCAGCCGCAATTCGCGATAGGCGATGACCAGAAAATTGCCGCAGCCGCAGGCGGGATCGAAGAAGGTGAGATTGGCGAGTTTTTCGTGGAAATCCTCCAGCGCCTTCGCCCGGCCCTTGTCGCGCCGTGCCTTCAGCCGCGCGAATTCCGCGCGCAGATCATCGAGAAACAGCGGCTCGATGACTTTCATGATGTTTTGTTCGGACGTGTAATGCGCGCCCTTCTTGCGCCGCTCCTTGTCGTTCATCACCGACTGGAACAGCGAGCCGAAAATCGCCGGCGAGACTTTCTGCCAGTTGAAGGAGCAGGCGTAGAGCAGCTTTTCCCGCATGTCGCGGTTGAAGGCGGGCAAGGGAAGCGTCTCGCGAAACAGGTCCCCGTTGATGTGGGGCAGTTTGACGAGATCTGCGTCGAGCGTCTTCAGCCGTCCGGGTTCAGGCGTGTCGAGCGCCTGGAACATCTGCATGAGGAGGGGGCCAAGGTCCGACCCGTCCTCGCGCGTGCGCTCGCTGATGAAATCGGTGAAAGCGCCGCGCGGGTGGAAGATGCCCGTGTCGTCGGCAAACAGGCAGAACAGCAGGCGCACCAGAAAGCGCTCGAGCGCATGGCCCTTGTAGCCTGACGCATCCAGCGCATCATGCAGCGCCCCCATGATGAGCGATGCGTCGATATTGACCGGATCCTGATCTTTGAAGACCCGCTTTTCCTGGCCCAGGATGAAGCCGAAATCCTGCACGCGGTCAGGCAGTTCGGATAGGGTGAAGCGGATGGGCTCCCGCGTCTCGCCTTCGAGATCGAGCAATTCGAAGGTCTGGAAGTCCGAGACCATGACGTAGCGCGGCAGCTCGTCTGTGCGCAGGCCCGGGAAATATTTCAGCGCCTGCTCATGCGCCCGCTTCAGGTCGCGCCCCGCCGATTTCTGCTCGACCAGCAAGGTGCCGGGCCAGAACAAATCAATGAAGCCGCCCTCGGCCGGGCCAAGCTTCACCCGCTTCTCGAAGCTCGCGACCTGCCTGCGCGGCACGCCGAAGACGTCGAAGAAAGCATTGTAGAAGCTGTGGGTTTCGCCCCGCTCGTAGTGAGCGCCCGTCCAATCGCGCGCAAACACCGCCGCCTTTGCGCGAATGTCGTTCCAGTCCAATCGCATGAATCAAAATCGATCTTTAAAAAGATAGATGATTTCATGCCCAGCTTGAGTTGCGCAAGCAGATTTTAGGGCTGGGGTTCCGCAAGGTTGGGGGCGGGGCGCGTCCATTGCGAGGAGCGTCAGCGACGTGGCGATCCATCTTGGCCACACCCGTGCTCTGGATTGCTTCGCTCCGCTCGCAATGACGGACGCGTGTCAGAAGAATAAAACGCTGTCATTGCGAGGAGCGTCAGCGACGTGGCAATCCATCTTGGCCACGTGCGCGCCTCGTAATGGCGGCAAGTCACTGCGGCGACACGGCGCGTTCTCAGGGGGGCGGCGCGTGCTAAGAACGGGCATGATCGAAAAACCCCAGCCCCGCGTGCTGCATCGTCCTCCGCCGCCCGGCGTTGCGCTGGGCGTTGACGAGGCCATGATCCGCGCACTCGTGCATGGGTTTTATGACCGCGTGCGCGCGGACGAGGTGCTTGGGCCGATCTTCATGCGCGAGATTTCAGACTGGGAGCCGCATCTGGCCAAGATGGTCGATTTCTGGTCCTCCGTCGTTCTCATGACCAAGCGCTATGACGGACGCCCCGTGCCGGCGCATGTGAAAATTCCGGGTCTGGATCGGGCCCATTTCACCCATTGGCTGGGGGTGTTTGAGGCGACTGCGCGCGAGATCTGTCCGCCAGCCGCAGCCGCTCTGTTCATCGATCGGGCGCAGCGGATTGCGCAATCGCTGCAGCTGTCGCTGGATTTTCACAACGGCGTCTTGCCGCCGCTCAAAGCCCCGATCCGCGCCGGATAAGGCTGATCACACAGCGCTTTTCCTGATCGCAGATTGTTAACCATATCTTTGAGCTTGCGTTGTAAAGCCCCGGCTTGCGCTGATACCAATCAGCTATGGTCAAGCTAAGTGCATCTTTTTTCACAACTATTTTCATCACTCCGCTGCTCTTTGCGGTGCCTGTCATGGCGCAGTCGGGGGATGGGCCTGCACAGCAGGCCGTGCAGACGATTGATACCGGCTGGCAGGTGATCTGCCGTCCGCAGACGGCCGATCGCGCCAAGCTTGCTTGCTCGATGCTGTACGAAATCGCATCGGCGAAAGACCGCACGCGCATCCTTTCAATCGAGATCGTCAAGCAGGAGAAGCTGCGCAAGCTCGTGGTAGCCGCGCCGCTTGGCGTGAGCCTCAAGGATGGCGTCGAGCTCGTGGCGGGTGCCGAGAAGGTCAAGCTCGCCTTCTCCGGCTGTCAGACCAATGGCTGCATCGCGTCCTCCGACCTGCCGCAAAAAACACTCGATGCCTTCAAGACCGCGAAGGCCGTCTCTTTTGAGTTCATCGACGCGACAGGCCTGAAGTTCCGCTCCGAGGTTTCCCTCGTCGGCTTTGCCCCCGCGTTTGCCAAGTCGGAGTAACTCCCGTGACCAAGCCCATTTCGACGCGCGCGCAGGCGCGCAAGAAGAACCGTCAGGTGCGCACGGGCGCAGCCGCCCTCGTGCTGGCGGCGACGGGCTGGCAGTCGGCCTTTGCGACTCCGCCGAATTTCACGGCGCCGACGATCGATTTTGCGGTGACGCCCGCCACACCCGCGCAGCCGGCGTGGCCCGGCGCAGGACCGCAGGGCGCGCAGGGCGGTTCCGCCGGCTATTACTGCAACCAGATGTCCTGGGGCAGCGCCTGCGCGGATTTCTACAACTTCGGTTCGTTCTCGACCTATGCCGCGACCAATGGCGCGAATGCGTTGAGCGGCAATACCGCGCTCGACATCAATAACGACAATACGAATGTCCTGTCGGCCAGCGCGACGAATGTGACGCCGGCCCTGGGCGCCAGCACCGTCGAAGTGGTGCAGCTTGCGAGCGCCATGCGGCTCAGCACGAGCACGGGCGCGGCCCTTCAGGCCAACACTCTGCTCAACGCCGGTGCGGCTTTCGATGTGGTTGTGACGCAGGCCTCGGGTTCGACCACGCTGCATATTGGAGCCAACTCGACGCTCCAGTCCGTGAGCGACGCGATCACACAACAGCTTGGCAGCCAGTTTACGGCAAATGTCACCGCTGCGACTCTGACTTCTGCCGGGCCCCCGATTGTCACGACGACCGTCTCGGTGCTCAACATCGTCGGACTGATCGGGGCTGGCCACGACTTCTCGATTGCCACGCAAGATCCCGTCACCGCGCTCCCGGTCCTCGAACTCGCCTTTTCGCCGCCCGCGCCTGTGACCGTCGACGGCACGCTCTATACGCCGCTGGGCGTCCAGTCGCAGGATGCCATCTACAAGGTGGACAATGTCCTCCAGCCTTCGGTGTCCTCCAACAATGTGACGGTCAACGGCCTCGCGCTGAACCTGCTGAAGACCGGGACGGCGACGCTGGCCACCAGCCTTCTCTCCGGGCTCGTGCCCAATGGCCCCGATGGCATGGGCGGGACCGATGGCGCGTCCGTCATCCGGACCGTGTCCGGCTCGACCGTGAATGTCCCGAATGCGACCGCCTTTTCGTATCGCTCCACGGGCGGACAGGGTGGCAATGCAGGCGCCGGCGGCACCGGCGGGCAGGGCGGAACCGGCGGCTCTGGCATCGTCACCACGGTGCCGAAGATCCTGGCGATGATTTTCCCGCCGATCACAATTCCCACAACGCAGGCCCTCGCCATGTCGGGCGGCAGCGGCGGCATGGGTGCGCAGGGCGGCACCGGCGGCAATGGTGATGGCGGTGGCAATGCTGGCGCCGTGTCGGTCACGCTTGATGCGGTTTCGGCACAGGCCAGGGTATTGACGTCACTTGCCTCGGTTGGCGGCCAGGGTGGTTCCGGCGGCCAGGGCGGCTCGGGCGGTCAGGGCGGTACGGGCGCGGCGGCCGTCGCGGGCGTCCAGTCCAGCAATTTGTGGGTGGATGTTGTTGCGGCCGCGGCCAATGTTGGTGGTCAGGGCGGCCACGGCGGTATGGCAGGGTCGGGCGGGGCTGGCGGCGTGGGCGGTTCGGTCACGCTCGATGTGACTATTCTCAATTCAACGGCAACAACGACCGGCCATCAGGCGCTGAGCGTCGGCGGCCAGGGCGGCACGGGCGGCCAGGGCGGCACAGGCGGTCAGGGTGGCACGGGCGGTGCGGGCGCAGCGGCCACGGACTATACTTTTGGCTCTGCGGGACAGGCGGGGACGACGGGCGGCAATGCCGGCTACGGCTATCTTGGCGGGGCTGGCGGAGCCGGCGCAAACGGCGGTCTGGTGACGGTCATCAACCATGGCGGCGCGATGATCGCCGCCACCACCGGCATTATAGCTTCCAGCATCGGCGGGCAGGGCGGCACGGGCGGTCAGGGCGGCTCAGGCGGCCAGGGCGGCACGGGCGGCACGGGTGCTGCAATTACCAATTACGTCAGCCAGACAATCGTGACCGCCGGTGGCAATGCTGGCCGTGGCGGGGGCGGCGATCTTGCCGGCAACGGTGGCATCGGTGGCAATGGCGGCGCTGTCGTTGTGCAAAATCTGGACGCGGGCGGCTCCATTGTGGCGGGCCGTAATGCCATTCTGGCCAGCAGCCTCGGTGGTCTTGGCGGCAATGGCGGCCGTGGCGGCCAGGGCGGCGCGGGTGGCTTTGGCGGGGCCCCGGGCCTCGTCGCACCTCAGGCGCAATATGGTGGCGCTGTGTCCGCTTCGGGACGCGGTGGCGATGGCGGCAACGGTGGTCCCGGTGGCGACGGCAATAATGGCGGCAACGGCGGGTCCGTGTCCGTCACGAACGCCCAGCGCCTGACGACGACAGGCGGGACTTATGCCTCGGCCATCCTCGCGCAGAGCCTTGGCGCTATCGGTGGTGTGGGTGGCGCTGGCGGAGCGGCCGGTGCTGCCGGGCTCGGCTACCGCGATTCCACGCAATATGCGTTCTGCCTGCCCAATATTTACGTCGGGCTGGCGCATGATTGTTCGATGCAGAATTCGCTTGTCACTGTCACGCCGGGCCTTGATGGCGCAGCCGGGATCGCAAGCCCTTATTCGGGCGCGACCAGTTACACCGGCGGCTCGGGCGGGAGCGTCAGCGTTTCAAATTCGGGCGCAATTGCCACTGCGGGCAGCAATTCTGACGGCATCACCGCGGTCAGCGTGAGCGGCGTGCAGGGCCTTGGTTCCTATAATGCCAACACGCTTTTCTGGGCAGGCCTGCCCTCCGACGCACAGGTTGGCAGCTCGGACGCCGTGACCATCGGCAATACAGCGCGCATCCAGACTTTCGGCGATAATTCCGTCGCGATCATGGGCCTGAGCTACAGCGCCAACAATGGCTCGGGCGCGGTATCCATCACTAATTCCGGGCGTCTTTCGACGGCGGGCGCGAGCTCGCATGGCATTGTCGCGGCGTCCAATGTCTTCGCTGTTTCTCCGCCGGCAAGCGCGAATGCGGGCAGTGTGAGCGTGAACAATGCAGGCGGCATGATCCTGACCTCCGGGACGCGCGCCATCGGCATTTTCGCGCAAAGCTCGTCGCCCATCGGCAATGCCGCGGATGTAACTGTCAATAATAACAACGCCTCCATCACCATGGACGGCACGCTCGCGGGTGCGGCCATCGACGCCATCAGCCAGAGCAGCGTCGTTGGCGGCGTCTCGGGCAATGTGTCTGTCAGCAATATAGGTGGACGGATCGTCAGAAGCCGGGACGGGACAATCGATGCCGTGAGCGCCTACAGCGTGAGTGTGCGCGGAGATGCCGGTTCGGTCTCGGTCGACAATACCTTTGGTTTCGTCCAGGCCAACAGCCTCGCCATTCAGGCTCAGAGCATGGCGCTCGGCAATGCCTCGGATGTAACCGTCAATAATAATTTCGGCGTGCTCAATGTCACGGGCATCGCGGATGGCTTTGGTATCGACGCCTTGAGCTGGTCAACAGGCTCGGGCGCCACCGGCAATGTCGGAATCACCAATGTGGGCGGCCGGATCCTCAGCGCCACGACTGGCAATGCCGCTACCATCAGCGCTGTCAGCCGGACTACGAATGGCCCCGCCGGTTCGGTTTCTTTCGACAACAGCAATGGCTTCGTGCTGGTCAATAAATTTGCCGTCCGCGCCCAGAGCGTGGCCTTCGGCGGCAGCGCTTCGGATGTGACCATCAACAACAATGCCGGCGTGCTCAATGCGACTGGTGCAGGCAATGGCCTTGTCATCGACGCGCTCAGCTCATCCACGGGCTCGGGTTCTTCCGGCAATGTGAGAATCACCAATGTCGGAGGCCAGATCGTCAGCGCGATGACCGGCGATGGATCTGCCATCAGCGCGGTCAGCCAGGCTGCGAATGGCGCGTCCGGCGCTGTCCTGTTCGATAACAGCAACGGCTCCGTGCTGGCGAACAAGCTCGGCATTCAGGCCTACAGCACAGCCTCCGGCAATGCCTCCTATGTGACCATCAACAACAATGCCGGATTGCTCAATGTGACCGGCGCTGGCAATGGCCTCGTTATCGATGCGCTCAGCTCGTCCACGGGCTCAGGTGCTTCCGGCCCTATCGCAATCCTCAATGTCGGCGGTCAGATCGTCAGCGCCATGTCCGGCGAGGGATCTGCCATCCGTGCGGTCAGCCAAAGCGCGAACGGAGCGTCCGGCGCAATCGTTGTCGACAACAGCCAGGGCTCCGTGCTGGCCAACAAGCTTGCCATTCAGGCCTACAGCACAGCCTCCGGCAATGCCTCGAATGTGACCATCAATAATAATACAGGCGTGCTCAATGTGACCGGTGCTGGCAACGGCACGGTCATAGATGCGCTCAGCTCGTCCACGGTCTCGGGTTCTTCCGGCGCCATCGCCATCACCAATGTGGGCGGCCAGATCGTCAGCGCGACGACCGGCAGCGCATCTGCTGTCAGCGCCGTGAGCCGCACCACGAATGGAACCGCCGGTTCGGTTTCCTTCGATAACAGCCACGGGTCTGTGCTCACGAATAATTCGGGCGTTGGCATCAGTCTCCAGTCGCTGGCTGGCGCTGGTCTGTCGGGCGCGGTTACGGCCACGAACCTGAGTTCGATTGTCACTACGGCGGCAGGCGGCATTGCCTTGCAGCTGACCAGCCTTGGCAGCACGGGTGCTGGAAACCTCAGCGTCTCCAATGGTGGCCTGATCCTGGGCGGACTTGGTGGCACGGCCATCGCTTTTGTCGGGGGCAACAACAACCTCATCCAGAACGATCACACGTTCGATCTCACCGATACGGCCATCCTGCGGACCGCCGGCGGGATTGCAGATTTTGTCGTCACCGGCACGAGCGGCAATGACACAATCACGAACATGAATGGCGCGCTGATCATCGGTTCGGTGAATCTGGGCGCCGGTGTGAACTCATTCTTAAACGGCGTTGGCTCGACCTATATTACCGGAACGACAATTGCCCTTGGTACCGGTCCCGGCTCGACGTTGACGAACAATGGCTATTTCTCGCCCGGTGGGCTGGATACGACCATGAACCCGCGCTCTGCCGGCCAGAGCGTCGTCACCTTGACCGGCAATTTCGTCCAAGGCGCCAGCGCGCAATATCTCGCCGATCTCACTTTCAAGATCAGCGCCGCAGGAATCGATTACACCGATCTTGTGAATGTGAGCGGCACGGGCCTTGTCAGCGGCGTCATCAAACTCAACCCGCATGATATTGGCGCTGCAAAGCCCGGCATCTTCCACATTCCGGTGATGGTCGCGGCTGGCGGCATGGCCTCCGGCATCGGGGGCATTGCGATCGATCCTCACTTCGTGAGCGGAAACGCCTCGAGCACGCCGATCTTCCAGTCGGGCACCCTCGTCTCGGGCACCACGCTCTATGTCACCTATGACATCGATTACGCGCGGAGTTGGATGACGCCCAACCAGCATAATCTCGGCACGGCCATCGACAATATTCAATCCTATGGCGTCCCGGCCTATCAGCCGATCGCCATGGAACTGCTGCTTATCGAGAGCCGCGATGTGTTGGCGCGCGCCTATGACTCGCTGACGGGCGAAGGCACAAGTGCAAGCCAGCAGGCGACCTTTGCGGCGCGTGCGCAATTCTTCTCCTCTGTTCTGGCGGATGCCAATTCGCTGCTCTCCTGCAATGAGGCGGAGCGCAAGCTGCGTCAGGATTGCGCCAAGGGCGAGCGCATGTGGGCCAGCGGCTCGCGCCGCGTGTCCAATCAGGACGGCAGTTATAACAGCGGCTCGACCTTCAGCGGTTCTTACACAATGGTGGGCGGCTATGAAAAGCTCGTCCATCCCAATGCCGTGGTCGGAGCGGCCTTTGGCTATAACAGCTCGAACTTCCGTGTCCGCGAGCGCTGGACAAGCGGCGAAGTCGCCGGGCCCGAGCTTGCTCTTTATGGCGCTGCGAAGACCGATGACGGCTTCTATGCCAAGGGGCTCTTGTCTGCGGGCTATTACAAGAACAACACGGATCGCTTCGCAATGGGTCGCGAAGTGAAGGCCGAATATGCCAGCTCCGCCTTTGGCGGCGCGGTTGAGCTTGGCCTGCGTCAGGAGCTCGGTGTTCTGGCTATCACGCCCTTCGTCGGCTATCAGCGCGACCAGCTGATTCAGCCCTCCTACCGGGAAGATTATTCGCTCTACTCCAATCGTTACGACACGCTCAGCCGTGCGTCGCGTGTTGGCTCGGGAGGCGGGCAGATCGATCTCAATCTGGAGACAGCGGGTGGCCTCAAGATCAACCCGTTTGTGCGCGCGACCCTGATGCACGAGTTCAGCACCGAGCGCAGCCTCGACGTTTACTCGCTTGCAGCGCCCGGTTTCAAATGGCGCGTCGCGGGCATCCCTGTTGCCGGCAATGCCATGCAATATGACCTTGGCCTGCGCGCGACGTTCGACAAGTCTCTCGATCTGACGGCCAAGGCGGTTTACCGCAACCGCTCCGAGGGCACGGGAACGGGCGGCGAAGTGAGCTTCGCCTACAGGTTCTGAGTTTTTTAGCAAAACGCAGATCAGACCCCGCCCCATGTGGGCGGGGTTTTGCGTTTGGGTTGCGCCCCCGGTGTTGCTCGGGCAATAAGGGGCGCTGCTTGTCGGCATTGTTGGCCCCTTGGCGAAACTGGTAAACGCAGTCGACTTAAAATCGACCGCCTCTGGCTTGCGGGTTCGAGTCCCGCAGGGGCCACCAACTTCCTAAAATACCTTTTAATATCAATAGATTACGATGCAGTGGGACGCACTTCATAAAAAGTGGGACACTTCTGTTCTCGGTTTAGTCGGGAACCAAGAACGCCATCGCTGCCCCGGCAAGCCGCTTTTGATCGGCCTGTTTGGTATAAACTGACGCTTCATCGGCACTTGCCCAACCATAAATGGCCATCAATTGCCGGTCGGTTGCGCCATTGTGCGCGGCAATAACAGCGCCAGCTTTGCGCAGCCCATGGGCCGTGCAGTGAGGCAGCCCAGCCTCGTCGCAGCGCTCCCGAAACCAATTTCCGAAACTGTTTCCGCTGGCGAACGGTCGGCCCAATGACGTGGCCAGGAACGTCAAATCGCTAGATGGCGAAGCATCGATCACCCGTTGGAGGATCGGCAGGACTGGCAGATCAAGAACGATCTGGGTCGATTTGCGGGTTTTCCCCGGCTTGAACTTAAGCCAGCCATTCCTGATATGCTGGCGACCCAACAAGACAGCATCCGACCGGCGAGCGCCGGTAAACAGCATCAAGGACATGGCCAGATGCGCCATTGTGCCAAGCTTGTGGTGGGCTGAAAATTGCCGAACCTCATCCACGTCCCAAGTGTGAAAGCCGTCAGTTTTTGATGAGGGCTTTTTTACATCCCGCATCGGGTTGAACTCAACGCCTTTGATCTCCTCGACGGCCCACGAAAACATCGTGGAAAGCCATTTAACGCGGTTCCTAGCCGCTCCAGGCTTCCCAGCCTTCCGGTCCCTAAGAATGCGCCCCTGTGTGGCTCCAAAGCGGTTTATGGGGCACTGCCCGAAAGTAAGCTCTGAGCCCGGCTTCAACGGCTCCTCGAAACACTGGAGCAGGATAGCGCATCGCCTGCGTTGCGCGGTTGCGTCGAGAGACTTGAAATGGGTCGACGCCATATATTGCCGCCCAAGCCAAGCCAGCGTCCCCTGAGAAACCCCAGACTGCGCCTTTGTACTTTTAGCTGGTCCGTTAACAATGGCATTCTGATAGGCGCGCAAAAACTCAGGCGATCCCGGATCTTCCTTAATTCGAACCTTTGGCCTGTCTTTCATCCGAACGTAAAACCGTACATTCCCGTGCCGGTCGGTATCGCTAACTAGATGCTTCAGGTTGAGTTCCATGGCACCGCTCACGCTGCTACGTCATCCCACACGTCGAGGGCCTGTGCCGCATTTTGCACGGCTTCGGGCAACTCAGCAAAAGCTTGCTCAATTGCCGGTCGAGACCAGACCCGACGTGAATTGATACGCTTAGCCTGCGGCATCCGGCCATCGTCAATCATCATGTCGAAGAGGCTTGGAGAAATACCGAGATATTCGGCGGCCTCTGAGCGCGACATTCCAAGCCGGTCTGCGACAGGGATCATCAAATATCTTGCCATGACTTTTCCCCCGATGCAGCCTGCGTGTCGCTCAAAGCTTGTTCCAATGGTGCTATTTTTGTTTGGAGCACTGCGGCATAGGCGGCGTGCTTCCTTAGCGCAGCCAGCTTCTGTTGAAGCCTTCCAACGTATGCGGAATTTTTTTCGCGCTCGGCCTCTTCGCCCTTTTTGAAGGCGAACATGTAGACGAGGGTTAGGTCGTCTTGATCGTCAGCCACTGGCCTTCCCTCCCTTGCACCACGCAGCGATGTCCTTGAGCCCTGCTTCCAGCTCGATCACCCGCTCCATCAGCTTTGCGTTGATTGCGCCCGACGCATCGTTTGCTTTTTGCAGAGCGTCGATTCTAAGCACGATATTTTTTAGCGCGAT
>CANBNG010000017.1 GCA_947370975.1 Beijerinckiaceae bacterium | reverse complement strand
AAAACAAGCTTCACAGCTTAATCCTCGATGGTGTACTTAAGATACGTGACCGTCGATGGTCTCTTGTGGTCCCTGGCGCAAACCAGAAACCCGCAAGGACAAACCGCCGTCCACGTTTCTCTTTCTTCCGATTTAATTGTCAAACAGCGTCGTTCTACCCCTACCTGGGGGGACAGCAAAGCCTCCGGTTACCCGGTGGGTCAGCCATTCCAAAGTCAGGAAGGTCGGAAGCGCGTCAACCGCGCCGCCGGTGTGAAGCGGGTTCTAAGGCCTGCCCGTTCCTGAGTCAACATCGATCTCAAAAAAGGCAGAACGACTTTTCCACAGGCACCCGCATCAGCGCCTCTCCCTCTGGAGAAAGGTCTCAATCAGTACTTTTTTCTCACAAACTGATGCGATTGCATCAGGTCGTTAGACGAAAATTAAGCCGCTGAGCCCGAAATTGCGCGCAAATGGCGGTGCTCAATCATGGTGCAGCCGGAACCGGCGGGAGAAAGCCATGTTTGTCATCACGGCTTCGATCATTCTGGGCGCGACCATGGGGCTTGGCTTGCGGCTCGCAGCCTTTCTGGTCGCCATGTTCGGCGCCGCGCTTGCCGCCTTTCTGATGCAGGCCCTCGTCGGATCCGGGATCGCGGCGTGCATGATGGCAGGCGCACTCACCCTTATTGGCCTCCAGACAGGCTATGCCCTGGGCCTTGTGGCGCGGGCCTACTGGCCAGCCCCAAGGCAGACGCGTGGCCAGACAGCCATATCGGGAAACTGATCCCTGCCTTGCTTGACCGCCCGGCCTTGCGACCATAGGGTACCCCCCTACCCTATGGAGATCGACGTCCTGTCTCATCTGATTGCCGAGAAGGCCAAATTGATCGCCCGCGTGCGTCGTATCCGCGGCCAGGTGGAAGCGATCGAGCGCGCGCTCGACAATGAGGCAGCCTGCGGCGATGTCCTGCAATTGGTCGCGGCTGTGCGGGGCGCCATCGGCGGCCTCAGCCATGAACTCATCGAACACCACATCCAGGCCCATGTCCTCGATCCCGACCACGCGCAGGCGCCCGAGCGCCGGCGCGCGGCTGAGGATCTCATGGGCGTGCTCCGAACCTATTTGAAATGACAGAAAATCCGATGGCCCATTCCCATTCTGCGCACGACCACGACCATCCACATGACCATGCCCACCCGCATGATCATGGCCACAGTCATAAGACGCACGGCCACGGCCACAAGCATCAGGGCCACAACCACGATCATGCACCCAAGGATTTCGGGCGTGCCTTTGCGCTTGGGCTGGCGCTCAACACAGGCTTCGTCGTCCTGGAAGCGGCCTATGGGTTCATCGGCAATTCCATGGCCCTGCTGGCCGATGCCGGACATAATCTTGGCGATGTGCTGGGCCTCGTGGTTGCTTGGGCGGGCATGACGCTCGCCAAGCGCGGCCCGTCGGCGCGCTTCACCTTCGGTCTGGGGAAATCCTCGGTCCTGGCCGCGCTCATCAATGTGATGCTCCTGCTCGTCGCCATCGGGGCCATCACCTTCGAGGCGATCCAGCGGTTGATGCACCCCGAGCCTGTCGCGACCACTATGGTGATGATCGTGGCAGCGGCGGGCGTCGTCGTGAATGGCGTCACCGCCTGGATGTTTGCCAGTGGCAGCAAGGGCGACATCAATATTCGCGCGACTTTCCTGCATATGGCGGCAGATGCAGGCATATCGGCGGGCGTCGTGCTGGCCGGCCTCGTGATTGCGCTGACCGGGCTTGTCTGGATCGACCCGATGATGAGCCTTCTGCTCAATGTCGTCATTTTCTGGGGCACATGGGGCACCTTGAAATCAGCCGCGACCATGGCGCTGTCGGGCGTGCCCGAAGCAACCAATCTCGAGGAGGTGCGCGCCGCGCTGCTGCGCTTGCCGGACGTGCGCGAAGTCTGCGATCTGCATATCTGGCCGCTCTCGACCAAGGACATCGCTCTGAGCTGCCACCTCGTTATGCCTGCTGGTCATCCGGGCGACGCCTTTCTGACGGAGGCCTCACGGGTGATGAAGGCGCGCTTCTCGATCAACCATCCGACCTTCCAGATCGATCTGGAACGCCGGCACGACAGATGCCCCCTGCATCCGCCCGCAGCCTGAGCATTGCGTTCGTCCCCGGACCCGCGCAAACTTGCTCCAAATAAAAACGGGGGGAAGCGCATGTCCGGGGAAATGGGGATCGACCGCCGGCAATTGATGGTGGCCAGCGCCACAGGTGTGGCAGGGGCAGCAAGTTTCACAGGGGCAGCACAGGCGCAAGGGCTTGCCCCCGCCTCAATCGGATCCTTCCTCCATATGCCGCCGGCCGCATGGCCTGCTGCAGAGGGCATGGCGGAGATCCCTGGAACCAAACTCTATTATTGGGATACGGGCGGCAAAGGCCCGCCAGTCGTTCTCATGCATCCGGCCTCGGGCAGTGCGATGATCTGGGCATATCAGCAGGCGGCTTTTGCCAGCGCCGGCTATCGCGTGATCGCTTATTCGCGTCGCGGCTATGCGAAATCCCAAAGCTATGACAGTGCGAACCCCGGCAGCGGATCGCTGGACTTGCTGGCCTTTGCGCAAGCCCTGAAGCTGCCGCGCTTTCATCTCGTGGCATCGGCTGCAGGCGGCTCGATCTCGATGGATTTCGCGCTTTCCAATCCAGACAGGCTGCTCTCGCTGACCATTTCCAGCAATTCGGCGGGCGTGCGCGACGGCGACATCTTTCGTGCCGCCGAGCGGATACGCCCCGCCGGTTGGGATCAGATGCCCGTCGCCTTTCGCGAGCTCGGCCCCTCCTACCGCGCGGCCAATCTCGAGGGCGCAAAGCTCTGGCTGGACCTCGAGCACCATGCATTGACCGGCACTCAGTACCGGCAGACGCCGGTCAACCGCATCACGGACGCCTCGTTGAAAGAGGTGAAGCCGCCGGTGCTGCTGATCGCCGGGGCCGCTGACCTCATTACGCCGCCCGCCATCACGCGCCTGTTGCAGGCCGCCATTCCCAATTGCGAAATGGCGATCGCCGACGAGACGGGGCATTCGGTCTATTGGGAACGGCCCGATCTCTTCAACCGCGCTGTCCTTGATTTCCTGGGTCGCCATAAAGGCTAGCCTGAACAAGCCCGGCGATGCTTGTGCATCCGCCGGGCCCGGAAAATTACTCAGTATCAATAGAAGCGATAATTCACGCCGACGCGCAGGATCTGCTCCTGCAGGCGTGCGGAATGAAGCAGCGTCTGAGCCGGCTTGTTGGCATTGATCGTCTGGAAGGACTCACGCCCGAAATCGACGTAGAGATATTCAGCCTTGGCCGACCAATTGCCAGCGAGCGCATATTCAACACCGCCGCCGAGGGCCCAGCCCGTGTTCCACTTGGTGCTGCCAACATGGCATTGGTTCAGGCCAGACGGGCCGATCGGGCAACCATCCAGAAAGCTCCAGTCGAGCGCGCGGCCGAATTTCGCATCGGTAAAGGCAATGCCGGCTGTGGCGTAGATAAGCGCGCGATCAATCGCGAAGCCGAAACGGCCGCGGATCGTGCCAAGCCAGTCGCTTTTCACACTTTCGAATGCGCGGCCATTGAACGCGCCGCTGAAGACCGGGGCCTGATCGCGCCCGCGCGAAAGGCCGAGATAATTGAAGTCGCCTTCGAGGCCAGCAACAGAGCTGCCGAACTGCCAATTATAGCCAAGCTGCGCGCCACCGGTGAAGCCGTTGTCATTGGCCGAGCCCGTGCCCGCGGCCACAGCAATTGCAGTTGCCGCAGCATTGATATCGCTGAAGGCCGGAACGCCAACGTTGAGAGGCTGCGTGCTCCAAGCATAGCCGGCGTTCAGACCAACGTAGAAGCCCGTCCAGGTGAAGACTGCGGGAGCCGGCAGCGGGCGGACAGGCATGTCGGCGGCAAGAGCGGATGCGCTCGCCGAAGAAAACATGGCGGCGGCAAGAAGAAGAGCTTTATTCATGAACGGGCCCCTTGGTAACGAAAGTGAGGCCATATTTTGTTTCTAAAAAAGATACGTTTGCAACGGCTTGTAACTTGAGTAGGTCAGCTTTAGGCCAATCTGCTGTAAAGTTGCCACAGTTTTCACGCTCGAAACTCGAGCTTTACAGCGTAAACGCCCAAATAAACCGAAGCCTTGGCACTACGATTGAGCGTCTAATTGAATAAAGCGACCCGCCAGCCGCAATTGAGTCGCACTGAGTCGCAGAAGACAGGCCCAAAAACGCCTGCGCACGACGCGTGGAGGCGGATTTTTTCCTCATGCAGACATGAAATGCTCAACCGTACGGCAGATTTCGCATCAACTTGACACGCCAAGGCCGAGGTGATGTTTTCGCGCGAATGAAGCGCAAAAAGCGCCGGTAATTGGGAGAGAAGCAGTGAGCCAATCCAGGATGATGGTGAGCCGAAGAAACAGTCTTGGTCTCATCGCCGGTGGGCTCACCGCACTTGCAGCGCGGCCTGCGCTCGCCGATGTCGAGCCCTTCTACAAGGGCCGCAATATCGATCTCATCGTTGGTTATCCGCCCGGCGGCAGCAACAATCTGTATGCCCGCGTGCTGGCCAACCATCTCGGCAAATATATCCCCGGCCATCCGGGCATCGTGGTGCGCAACATGCCGGGCGCAGGCAGCGTGACGGCTGCAGCCTTTGTCTTCAATTCAGCCCCGCGCGACGGCACGGTACTGGCCATTGCCTCACCAACTCTCCCGCTTGAGGAGCGCCTGAGCACCGGCGGCCAGCGTTTCAAATCCTCGGAATTCTCCTGGATCGGCCGCGTGAACACGCTGGTCAATGTGATTTTCGTGCGCGGCGAATCTCTCAAGACGCTTGAAGAGGCGTTCAAGACTCCCGTGCGCCTGTCAGCAACCGGCGCGGGCTCTGCCATCACCGTCTATCCCAACACCACCAATTACGTGCTCGGCACGCGGTTTGACATCGTGCGCGGCTATAACGGCTCGATGGAAGGCATGCTCGCGGTCGAGCGCAGCGAAGTCGATGGCCATTGCACCGGCTGGGACACGCTGAAGACCAGCCATCCCGGCTGGATCGAAAACAAGAGCATCAACATTCTGGTGCAATTTGCCGCAAAGCGTCACGCCGAGCTCAAGGATGTACCCACTGTCGTCGAATTCGCAAAGACGCAGCGCCAGAGCGATCTTCTGAAAGCCATGGTCAATGCGGCCGAGATCGGCACGTCGTTTTTCTCAACGCCCGGCGTGCCGGCAGATCGCCTTGCGGCGCTGCGCAACGGCTTCATGCGCTGCATGGAAGATCGTGACTTCCTTGCCGAGATCGCTACGCTCAGAATTGGTCTTGACCCGCAACCGGGCGAGCGCGTTGCCGAGACCGTTGCCGAAATCAGCAAAATTCCCGATGAGCTTGTGCCTGACCTTCAACAGGCAAGCCTCATGGTCACCGCGAAATAAGAATTAGGGAGACAACCCATGAACAAGCCGAGCAAGACCCGCGAATTTATGACGACCTGGCACACGTCAGCGCGCTCCTACCTGCCTGCATGGGCACAGCGCAACAAGTCGAGCCTGCTGAGTTCGGGCAAGAGCACACGCGCCCTGCCGATGTTTCGCGCCTTCGACCTGCTCTCCAAGCCCAACGAGCGCATTGAACTGCTGGTCAATGCCGATCATCGCATCGGCGTGGAAAGCGTGTGCGGCGCGCAGCAGGAATTCCTGCGTCATGTCGATTTCGACACGGTCTATGTGCAATTCTCAGGCGAGAGCACGATCGAGACGGAGTTCGCCGAATATCACATGGCGCCGGGCGACATCATTCATGTGCCCGAGGGCATTGCCCATCGCAGCTCCGGCACGGCCGACAGCCTGCGCTGGTTTGCCTATGTGAACGCGCCCTTCACGCAATTCATGAGCAATGACGACGAGGTCAGCGAGACCAAGTTCGACGTGCGCCGCGTGGGCGGCCCGAACTGGACGATCCCCGCCGACCGCCAGAGCGCGCCGCGCGATCGCGTCGTCGAACGCATGATATGCTGGGATGACAAGCCTACCGACGAGACCCTGTTCGAGCGCGATTACATCGATCTTGTGCCTGCCGGCTCAACCAGCCCGCGCGAGGCCAAGAGCGGCGTCACCAAGCTGCGCGCGTTCGATCTCTTCAAGGAGATCGCCGGCACCAGCGGCGAACCAAAGCCCGTGATGCGCGGCAAGCACCTTGAGATCAAGGTCTACAATATCGTCGGCGAGCAATTTGCTTTCCACCGCGCGCTGCGCAGCGAAGAAGTGCGCATCCAGTTCCGTGGCAAGGCGCTCGACATGTCGGAAACCGGCAATGCCGACACGGCGCCGGGCACCGTCACCGTCATCCCGCGCGGCATCGGCCACAGCGTCATCACGGACCCTGTCGATTGCACGGATTTCCTGCGGATGAATTTTTACAGCGAACTGCCGTGGTCCTATCCCCACGATCTTACCAAGCATCATTTCGACAGCCATTTCGAAGTGACGACGCATGTCATCAAAAAGGCCGCCTGGCGCGCGTGAGCGATCAGGCCGACCTGAAGGGCGCGCGACCGGCGCGCCCTTTTTTCTTAATTCAAGGTTCAAGAACAAATGACTGAAATGCAGCGCCCGTTGCGCGCCTTGGGCGCAAGCGGCTTGACCGCCTTTCCGCTTGGCCTTGGCTGCGCGTCGCTGTCGGGCTCCTATGGCCCGTCTGACGATGACAATGCACTGCGCGTGCTGCATGAGGCGCACAGCCGTGGCGTCACCATGTTCGACACGTCGGACAAATATGGCAACGGACATAATGAAGAGTTGCTCGCACGCGCCTTTGGCGCTGTGCGCGACAGCGTTCTCATCGCCTCCAAATTCGGCAATATGGCCGGCAAGGATGGCAAGGTCGCCGACAATCGGCCCGAGACGATCCAGGCCTCCTGCGAGGCCTCGCTCCGCCGCCTGCGCTGCGATGCCATCGACCTCTATTACATTCACCGCATCGATGCCGCCGTGCCAATCGAAGACACGATTGGCGCGATGGCGCGGCTTGTCGAACAGGGCAAGGTGCGCGCGCTTGGTATTTGTGAAGTCAATCCGGCAACGCTGCGGCGTGCGCATGGCGTGCATCCGATTGCTGCCATCCAGAGCGAATATTCCATCCTCTACCGCGCCGAGGCGGAAGAAGTGCTGAGCGTAACGCGCGAACTCGGTATTGCCTTCGTCGCCTATGCGCCGCTCGGGCGCGGTCTGCTGACGGGCGCCGTGCAGCCGGGGTCGCTTGGCGACAGGGACGAACGCCTGCGCCATCCCCGCTTCTCGGCTGAAAACCTGCCGCGCAATCTCGAACTCGTGCAGACAATCGAAGAGGTCGCGCGCCAGCGCGGCTGCACCTCTGGACAGATTTCGCTCGCCTGGCTTCTGGCGCAGGGCGACGACATCATCCCCATTCCCGGCACGAAAACGATGACCCGGTTGATCGAAAATATCGAGGCGGCGGCGATCATGTTGTCTCAGGACGAGATTGCCTTTATTGCCAAGTCCATACCGCCCGATGCGGCGGCCGGCCTGCGCTATCGGGCCGAGCATATGAAAAACATGTATCTTTGAGGCGGGAAAAAATGGCTGAGCAGCAGGTAGAATTCATTTCCGACGGACTGAAGATCATCGGCACCATCTCGACGCCCGATGATGTTGCAGCCGGCGAGAAGCGCCCCGCTTTCATTGTGCTGCACGGCTTTGGCAGCACGCGCCATGCAGGCAATGTCGTCACGCCCTGCAACATGCTCAACAAGCTCGGCTACGTCACCATGCGGTTTGATTTTCGCGGCTGCGGCGAGAGCGAGGGCGAACGCGGACGTCTGATCTGCATGGAGCAGGTCAATGACACGAAAAATGCCGTGACGCTTTTGCAGGCGCAGGCCCATGTCGATCCCGCACGCATCGGCGTGATGGGCTCCTCTTTCGGCGCAGCGGTTGCTGTCTACACGGCAGGCACCGACACGCGCGTCGCCGCCTGCATTTCAGCCTCTGGCTGGGGCAATGGCGCGTTGAAGTTCGAGGGCCAGCACGGCGCTGGCTATCCGAAATTTGTGAAAATGCTCGCAGACGGCAAGGCTTATTTCGCCGAGCACGGAAAATCCATGATGGTGTCGCGCTACGATATCGTGCCTATTCCTGAAAGCCTGCGCACGCATGTGCTCAAGGGCTCGATCATCGACATGCCGGTCGATACGGCGCAGAGCATGTTTGATTTCACGGCCGAGAATGTCATCGCCGACATTGCCCCGCGCCCGGTTCTGCTGATGCACAGCGCTGTCGACAGCGTGACGCCGACCGAGCAGACAATCCGGATGTTCGAGCGCTCGAAATCCCCGACAGAAATGCATCTGTTCTCAGGAACAGATCACTTCATGTTTGCCGAGCGCAACCAGCGCGTCCACGAAGTCGTCACCGCCTGGCTGCGCGACTTCTTCCCTGTGACCGGCGAAGCCAAGGGGCTCAACAGCGACCATTGAGCTGGCTGCACATTAGAAAAAGGCCCGCACAATGCGGGCCTTTTTTATTTCTGACGCACCAGTGAGACGCTGTAGTCGGACGTCGTGTCATTGGCTTCATAGCGACAGGTGAGTGCGCCAGTGCGCAATTCACCGCGCGCGCCACGCCGATCATTATCGATCCGCCAATCACGCTCATCGCCCCGACAGGCTTCCCCAAGCGCCTCGCGCAATTTGCGCGGGGAAACCGCAGACGAGATTTGCAGACGCGCCGATTGCACGCGCTCATTGTCGAGCGTGACGGTCAATTTGGTGACGGTCACGCCGTAAAAATTATTGAGCGTCTCGAGCCCGCCCTCATCCTTGAAACTTTCCCAGAGACGGCGCGTGCCGGTCAGCGGGTTGATTGCCGCCTCAAGCAGATTCACGCTCGAGGATGTGCGCCCGCCCTTGGGCATGACGACAATAATATCGCCCGTGCCGGCGCTGCCCCCACCGTTGAGAATGATCGTGTTTGAAGTCGAGCCCGGGCCAGGCTGCTGCATGAGGCCATTATTCTGTCCGCCGCGCGAATTGCCCGCACGCGGATCCTCTCCCCCGTCCTCGCCCCGCAAGAAATCGGATTGCGCGGACCGCTGGGGCGTGGGTGCGGGCGCAGGGGTTGGCGGGGGCGTGGGAGCGGGTGGCGTAAACTTGCTTTGCGCTTCCAGCGGCACGCCAAAACATTCACGGCGATAGGGGCTGATCGATTCATCCGACGCCGCTATGCCAAGGGCGATCAATTGATCGACGGTGCGGCCATCGACCTCGAGCTTGCCATCGATACAGGCGCGAATGGCAGGCTTCACCGCGGCCCAGGAGCTGCGCGCCTCGATCCGCTTCTGCGCAAGCTGCTGGCGGTTCTGATCCTCGCCGCGCTCCTGCGCGCATTGGAGCTCCAGCACCCGCTTCTGCGCCAGCTCCGCCGGGCCATTGATATCGGCCCCCGCCATCATCAAGGCCCGCCCACAAGCGCCCTGCGCCAGAGAGAGCTGCGGCAAAAGAAGAAGCGCGAGAGTAGCAAAAGCCGGGAAGCTGATTTTCATGGGATTGGAAACCTTTCGGACGCCAGCCTAGCACTGAGCTCAAGCTACGGAAAGATTTCGCGAATTTTTCGATCAAACGAGGTGGTGGGCCCGGCAGGACTCGAACCTGCAACCAGACCGTTATGAGCGGCCGGCTCTAACCATTGAGCTACAGGCCCAAAGCCGAAACTTCGGTGCGCCCCGAGATAGCCGGAAGGGGGTGGAGAAGGCAAGGGGCCGTCCACGCAAACCCTCTCCCGGCGGGAGAGGGTGGCTCCGAAGGAGCCGGGTGAGGGGATGCGCCCTGACCGAATGAGCGTGCGCCCCTCATCCGTCGCGCCTTGCGCACCACCTTCTCTATCGGGGAGAAGGGCGTGCGCCACACGACAAAAAAAGGCCCGGTTCGCACCGGGCCTTTTGTATCAGTTATCCAGGAAACTCCGCAGCTTGCGGCTGCGTGACGGGTGCTTCAGCTTGCGAAGCGCCTTGGCCTCGATCTGGCGGATGCGTTCGCGTGTCACCGAGAATTGCTGGCCGACTTCTTCCAGCGTGTGATCGGTGTTCATGCCGATGCCAAAGCGCATGCGCAGCACGCGCTCTTCGCGCGGGGTGAGCGAGGCCAGTACGCGGGTCGTTGTCTCGCGCAGGTTGGACTGGATCGCCGCGTCGATGGGCAGGATGGCGTTCTTGTCCTCGATGAAATCGCCGAGATGCGAATCTTCCTCGTCGCCGATTGGCGTCTCGAGGCTGATCGGCTCCTTGGCGATCTTGAGCACCTTGCGCACTTTTTCGAGCGGCATGGCGAGCTTTTCAGCGAGTTCTTCGGGCGTTGGCTCGCGGCCGATCTCATGCAGCATCTGGCGGGACGTGCGCACGATCTTGTTGATCGTCTCGATCATGTGCACGGGAATGCGGATCGTGCGCGCCTGATCGGCAATCGAGCGCGTGATCGCCTGACGAATCCACCAGGTCGCATAGGTCGAGAATTTATAGCCGCGGCGATATTCGAATTTATCGACCGCCTTCATCAGGCCGATATTGCCTTCCTGAATGAGATCGAGGAATTGCAGGCCGCGGTTGGTGTATTTTTTCGCAATCGAAATCACGAGACGCAGGTTTGCCTCGACCATTTCCTTCTTGGCCTGGCGGGCTTCGCGTTCGCCCTTCTGGACCATCTGGACGATCTTGCGGAATTCCTGGATCTCGAGACCGGTCTCGGTCGCCAGTCCATGAATGTCGCCGCGCAGAACCTTGATCGGGTCCTTCTCCTTGGCGATGAATTCCTTCCAGCCGCGCGTGCCGAGCTTGCCCACGCGCAAGAGCCACTTCGGGTCGAGTTCGGAATTCTGGTAATTCTTCAGGAAGTCTTCGCGCGCCACACCATGCGACTCGCCAAGGCGCATCAGCTTGGTCTCAAGACCGATGAGGCGCTTGTTGATGTCATACAGCTGCTCGACCAGCGCATCGATGCGGTTCTGGTTGAGCGAGAGCGACTTCACATCCGCGACGATCTCTTTCTTGAGCGTCTTGTATTTGCGCTCCTGAGCTGGCGTCAGCGTTTCATTCTTCAGCTTGTTTTCGACATTCTGATCCTGCAACCGGCGCAGCTTCTTGTAAGCGTCGGCGATGCGGTCGAATGTTTCGAGAACCTTGGGCTTGAGCTCAGCTTCCATCGCCGAGAGCGACACGGAATTTTCCATGTCATCTTCATCGTCGAAGTTTTCTTCGGCTGCCGGCGTTTCGCCGCCAAGGCCGGGGGGAAGCGTGCGCGGCGCGGTCGAGGGCGCGATATCGCCTGCGGTAGCGTCGAATTTCGGCGTGTTCTTGCCGTCGGGGCCAGCATAGGTCGCTTCGAGATCGATGATGTCGCGCAGCAGGACCTTGCCGTCGTTGAGCTCGTCACGCCAGATGATGATGGCCTGGAAGGTCAGCGGGCTCTCGCACAGGCCAGCGATCATGGCCTCGCGGCCAGCCTCAATGCGCTTGGCGATGGCAATTTCGCCCTCGCGCGACAAAAGCTCGACCGAGCCCATCTCGCGCAGATACATGCGCACGGGATCATCAGTGCGGTCGGTCGGCTCGGCGCGCGCGGCCACCACCGGCGCAGGGCGCGCGGTGTCAACGAGGTCGTTGTTCTCGGGCTCCTCGGGCTCTTCGGCGGCTTCTTCAGCCGTCTCGCCTTCTTCGGCCTCTTCAGCCTCAGATACGGTGATGCCCATTTCATTGAGCATCGAATAAATATCTTCGATCTGGTCGGAGGAGACTTCCTCCGACGGCAGAACAGCGTTCAGCTCGTCATGGGTGACATAACCCCGCTTTTTGGCGAGCTTGATCATCCGCTTGACGGCGGCATCCGAGAGGTCGAGCAAAGGGCTGTCAGCGCTCTCAGGAGCCGCCTCGCCGTCGCGCTTCTCTTCGTCCTTCTTCGCCATTCTCTACTCCATCACGCCAATGCCGGAGGGGCTCACGCCCCGCCTCCGGCAGCTCGGCCTCGGCACACATCTCGCGCGAATCGCCCGAATCAGATGCTGCCATTAGGCCTGACCGGCGTTAAACCGGTCCTAACTAACGAATTACCTACAGCTGGGCGAATTTCGCCACATCTGCGGCCCCTTACAAGGCTTGCCCCTGACGCCCGGAGGATAAACCAAACCCTTCGACCGCCGCCTCGCGCCCCTCGATCCCGGAAAGTTCCGCCTGAATTTCGCGCAACCTTGCCAGCGTTTGCTCGTTGGCATCTTCTCCAAGCGCGATTTCAGCAGATTTCAACTCTCTATGTAGCGCCCGCGCGCGCCGATGCAAGGCCAGTGCCTGACGAAGAACCTCCGAAGCGTCGTTCTCGGCCGCATCGGGCTTCAATGGCCAAGGCATCGGCTGGGCCGCAGCCTCGATGGTTTCGCGCACCTGCTGGAGCCCGATCCGGTCGATGGCCAGGCGCAATTCCACATGGTCGACAAAGCTTTCGGCGGCCAGCGCCATGAGGGCGGAGCGCATTTTCTGGCTCTCGCGGCTCGTCAGTTCGATCTCCGCCAGATCCTCGGCATGGACAGCGAGCAAGCCCGGGTGATTGAGCATGTTAAGCAGGATTTCAGCCTCCCGGCGCGGCACGCCGCCCGAGCGCGAAAAAACCTGGCTGCGGGTGAGGCTGGCGCTGACAGAGGGCGGCGAGGACAGATAACCCGGCGCAGGCGCGCCAAAGCCGCCCTGCCCGCCGCGCTGGAATCGGCCGCCCCCCGCGCCCCGCCGCGCCATGCCATTGCCGGGCCCTGCCCAGTTACCGCCACTTGAGCGGTTGCCGCTGGCGCCAGTGCGCCCGGTCAACGCATCGAGCCGGGCCATGATGTCGTCGCGGTAATAGCGGCGCAGCGTTTCGTCGCGAATTTCCTTGATGAGGTCGGACAGACGGCGCTCAAGTGCGGCGCGGCGCTCGGGCGTATCGAGCGGCCCGGCCTCGGTCTCGCGCGTCCAGAGCACCTCGACCAGCGGCCGCGCGCCGGCCAGAACCTCGGCAATGGCCCCCTGCCCGCCCGTGCGGGCGAGATCGTCGGGATCCTGCCCGTCGGGCAGGAAGGCAAAGCGCAGGGTTTTTCCCGGCCCGATCAAAGGCAACGCCGTATCGATGGCGCGATGGGCGGCCTTGCGGCCGGCGCGGTCGCCGTCAAAACACAGCACCGGCTCTTCGGCCATCCGCCACAATAATTCGCATTGATCGGGCGTCAGCGCCGTGCCGAGCGGCGCAACGACATTGGGAAAGCCCGCAACGCTCATGGCAATGACGTCGACATAACCCTCGACCGCAATGACCGTGCCGCGCTCATGGGCGGCCTTGCGCGCATTATGGTGGTTGTAGACGACCGACCCTTTGTGAAAGAGCGGCGTCTCGGGCGAGTTCAGATATTTGGCGCTCACCTCCTTGTCGAGCGCGCGCCCGCCAAAGGCGATCACCTTGCCTGCCCGATCGCAGATGGGAAACATCACGCGGTCGCGGAAGCGGTCATAAGGCACGGCAATATCGTCGCCATGCACCAGAAGGCCTGCCTCGATCATCGTCTCGACCGTCGCGCCCTTGCCGGCGAGAAAATCGCGCAGAGCGAATTTCTCGTTGGGGGAATAGCCAAGCCGGAACTGTTTCTGAATAGCAGGCCCAAGGCCGCGGTCGGCCAGATAACCCCGCGCCCGCGCGCCCGCTCGTCCCTGCAGCTCGCTCTCGAAGAAGTCGCTCGTCATTTCGAGCACCTCTTGCAGGGACGCACGACGGCGCTCGCGCGCCTGCGTCTCGGGCGTTTCGGTGGGGAGCGCGAGCCCCGCCTCGCCGGCCAGCCGCGCGACCGCCTCGGGAAAGCTCAGGCCCTCCGTCTCCATGACGAAATCGAAGACATTGCCGTTACGGCCCGAGGAAAAATCGAACCAGGCCATTTTCTGGTCATTGACGAAAAAGGACGGCGATTTTTCCTGATTGAAGGGCGAGAGCCCCTTCCACTCGCGGCCTGCCTTCTGCAATTTGACGCGCCGACGCACGACTTCCGAAACTGGAAGCCGGGCTTTGATTTCATCGAGAAACGAAGGCGTAAAGCGCATGCTGGCTTGAGGCTCCTGTCCCAGCTCCGGCACAGCCGGGTGGGGTGGGACGCGCAAATCTTAGCCGCTTCGCTCAAACGACGGCAGACCAAAGATTGACGCGACCCACAGCTCTAGCCCCTCCCGGCAGGGGGAGGGGCGCGCGCGCAGACTTATGCACACTATTCACAGGGTCGACCTCAGCCGTTGAGCGCGGCCTTCACCATGGCGCTGGCCTTGGCGAAATCCATCTGGCCGGTAAATTTGGCCTTCAGCGCGGCAACGACCTTGCCCATGTCCTTCATGGCAGTAGCGCCAGTCTCAGTGATGGCGGCGGCAATGGCGGCCTTCATCTCGTCTTCGCCAAGCTGCTGGGGCAGGAATTCGGTGATGATGACGATTTCCTCGCGCTCCTGCGCAGCCAGATCCTCGCGGGCGGCCTTTTCGTAGATGCCGAGCGATTCCTGACGGCTTTTCACCATTTTTTGCAGCAGGGCGAGAATATCGTCGTCGGTGAGCTGCTCCTTGCCCTGCCCGCGCGCCTCGATGTCACGGTCCTTGAGCGCGGCCTGGATCATCCGCACGGTGGCAAGACGGCGCTTGTCGCCGGCCTTCATCGACTCTTTCATCATGGTGGTGAAACGATCGCGCAGCATGATTCATGTCTCCTTGCGCCACGCGGAACGGCGCGGCAACTGTAACGCGCTGATATTGCTCAGCCTTCAGAAAATATCGCGGGGTTGACGATAAACGTCCGCTCGCCTAGCTTCCGCGCGAACTTCGCGCCCTGTATGGTGGCGCGCAAACCCAAAATTCGATTGAACTCCGTCCGGCCGCGCGAGCGAGATTTCGCGCCGCGGCCGAACGCGCGAAAGACGGTGTAGAGCCATGACCACGCCCGTTCAAGACAAAGCCGCTGCACAAGGCTGGCAAACGCCGGTCCCGACCGCCCTTCTCGTTCTTGCCGATGGCACATTGATCGAGGGCTTTGGCCTGGGCGCGACCGGCCATTCGGTCGGCGAGGTCTGCTTCAACACGGCCATCACGGGCTATGAGGAAATTCTCACCGACCCGTCCTATTCCGGCCAGATCGTCACCTTCACCTTTCCCCACATCGGCAATGTGGGGACGAATGAGGAAGATGTGGAGGCCGTCGACATGGCCGCACAGACCGACATTCGCGGCGTCATCGTCCACGCCCATGTCACCGATCCCGCCAACCACCGTGCGACCCGCCATTTCGATCAATGGCTGAAAGCCCGCAATCTTGTTGCCATGTGCGGCATCGACACGCGTGCGCTGACCGCACTCATCCGCGAGAAGGGCATGCCCAATGCCGTCATCGCGCACGCTCCCGACGGCAAGTTCGATATCGAAGCGCTCAAGAAGCAGGCGGCCGCCTGGCCCGGAATCAACGGCATGGATCTCGTGCCCGGCGTGACAGCTGCCAAGAGCTACGTCTGGAAAGAAACAACCTGGAAGCTTGGCGAAGGCCACGGCGAAATGAACGCGCCGAAGTTCAAGGTTGTCGCCATCGATTATGGCGTGAAGCGCAACATCCTGCGCCTGATGGCCGATCAGGGTTGTGAAGTCACCGTTGTTCCCGCCACCACGAGCGCGAAGGATATTCTCGCGCTCAAGCCCGATGGTGTGTTTCTCTCCAACGGTCCAGGAGACCCGGCTGAAACCGGCAAATATGCCGTGCCGGTGATCCGCGACTTGCTCGACGCGAAAGTGCCGACCTTCGGCATTTGCCTTGGCCATCAGATGCTCGCGCTCGCCGTTGGCGCAAAGACCGTGAAGATGCATCAGGGTCATCATGGCGCGAACCATCCGGTGATGGATTTCACGACCGACAAGGTCGAGATCGTGTCCATGAATCACGGTTTCGCGGTCGATCCGCAGTCGCTTCCTGCAAATGCGGTGGAAACGCATCGCTCGTTGTTCGACGGGTCGAATTGCGGCATTGCACTCACCGACCGCCCGGCCTTTTCCGTGCAGCACCATCCGGAAGCCTCGCCCGGCCCGCGCGACAGCCATTATCTGTTCCAGCGCTTTGTCGAGATGATGCAAGGCAAAATGCCGGCACAGCCCAAGCCCAAGGCTTGAGCAGAACAACCATGTTTTGAGCAGCCACGCGACAAACGCACCCCTGCCATGCTAGGCAGGGGTGTTGAGTGCTCGCGGGGCTCGTGGATGAACTGGCGCGATTTCTGGAATGGAACCCACGCAATCTATGTGAACGAGCGCCATGGTGCTCTTCATTATGATCGTATTGCCAAGGACATAGCAGCGCTCGTCCAGTCGGATGACGACTGCGTTCTCGATTATGGCTGTGGGCAGGCCGAATCTGCCGATGCCGTCGCGCGCCGCTGCGCCATGCTCTATCTTTACGATGCAGCGCCCAAGGTGCAGGACCGCTTGCGCCTGCGTTTCGGACGCGATGAAAAGATCGTCGTGCTCTCGACTGCCTCGCTTGAGGCGATGAGCGACCATTCGCTTGATCTCTTCGTCGCCAATTCGCTCATTCAATATCTCTCGCACGCCGAGTTTGAAGAGCTTCTCGATCTGGCGCGGCGCAAGCTGAAGCCGACGGGACGCCTTGTCGTGGCCGATGTCATTCCCGCTGACGCCAATGCCATCGACGATGCGAAGGCTTTGCTTGGTTTTGGCTGGCAGGGCGGCTTTTTCTTCGCCGCGGCCCTCGGCCTCGTGTCCACGTTCTTTTCGGATTACCGCAAGCTGCGCGAGACCATCGGGCTCACACGTTATGCGCCGCAGGATATCGAGACGCTTTTTGCAGCCCACCAATTCAAGGCCGTGCGCGCACCTGGCAATATCGGGCACAATCAAGCGCGCATGATGTTTATTGCAACACCCGGCGCGTAGCTGCAGCGTCAGACCAGAGCGATGGCTGCAACAAGGCGTCCATAATCGGGCTCCTTGCGATGGACCGAACGGCGATAGCTGTAAAAGCGCGCCTCATCGGCATAAGTATCGAGCGCAAGATTGCTGAATGTCCCGACGCCCGCTGCCAGAAGCCGCGCGCCGATATAGGCCGGCAGATCGAACATGAAATAATCGCTGCGTGCAGAAGCCTCGAAGAAACGGGCGTTTTTTGCATCATCGGCAATAAAGCGCGCGCGAAATTCGGGGCCGACTTCATAAGATTCCTTGGCGATGGTGGGGCCAAGCACAGCGCGGATGGCTGGACGCGACGCGCCGATTTCCTCCATCGCCTGAAGCGTCGATTCAAGCACGCCCGAGAATGCACCCTTCCATCCGGCATGGGCCGCGCCAATCACGCCAGCGCCAGGATCGCTGAAAAGGAGAATGCCGCAATCGGCGCCCGTCACGCCCAGCGCCAGTCCGCGCGTTGCCGTGACAAGGCCGTCGCAACGCGGCCGCTCGCCGGCAAAAGGCTCCGAGACGATCAGACAATCTGGCGAATGAACGAGATATGGCACGAGGAAATGTTGGGTCGCGACACCCAGAGCGTGCGCCATCAAAGCGCGGTTCTGCGCCACTGCGCCAGCCTCGTCGCGCGAACCCGTGCCGCCGTTGAGGCTGGCATAAAGCCCCTGCGAGACACCGCCCGCGCGCGTGAAAAAGGCGTGATTGACGCCCTCGCCTGCCAGCAGGTCGCATTGAATGGCGTGGGTTCGCGCTTCGCTCATGACCCGTCTCCGCCCGCAAAGCCCGGCAAGACAGGCGTGCCGCGCGGCACGATTGCAAGCGCCTTGAACAAAGTCCCCATACCAGCAACTGACGCCTGGCTCCCGCCCGCGCTGAAACGGTCGCTCACCAGTCGCGCGCGCGCAACATCGAGCGCCTGCGCCTGTTCGGGCGTCGCCTTGCGCTTCAAGGCTTCCGCGCGCTGAGCAATGCCGAGGCGGGTCAGGAATTCGCCCTGCGTCACGGGCCCCAGCACATCCGCACCAGCCGCATGGGCGGCGCGGGCGAGGCTTGAAAAATCCACATGGGCGGTGAGATCGACTTGCCCCGGCTCGCTGAGCGGATCGACGGGACGATGCTGCTTGAGCGCCTGAAGCGTTTCGCCAAAGCCTGACGCCACATAACCGTAATCAATGACAAGCGCGGCAGATTCTCCGCCCGCGACGCGCGTGGCGATCTGGCTTGCGATCAGCTGCGCGGCAGGACTGAGTTCGAGCACGCTGCCATCGGGCGCCTGGGCATCGAGCCGGGGTTCGGTTTCGCTGGCGAGACCGAAGGCGAGCGCGCCTTGCGCGTTCAGCCCAACCAGCCGCTGCCGCCAGCCCTCTGGCGTTTTCACATAATGGCGCACAGGCAGTGCGTCGAAAAATTCATTGGCGAGGAAAATCGCGGGGCCCTCGGGCAGGCTCTCGAGGCTTGTGTGCCAATGCACGGGGACAGCCGCCTGCGCGAGCGCGCTCTTTTGCGCTTGCGTCAAGACCGGGCTCGTCTCGACCAGATGCACCTCCAGCGCGGCGCAGAAGGCGTTGGAGACGCGTGCGGCGCGCAGGGCATCGCTCATCAGCGTGCCGCGCCCCGGGCCAAGCTCAACCAGCAATATGCGTGGCGGGGCGCCCAGCCGCGCCCAGGTTTCAGCCGCCCAGAGGCCGATCAATTCGCCAAACATCTGCGAGATTTCCGGCGCGGTGACGAAATCACCAGCCGCACCGAAGGGGTCGCGCGTCATGTAATAACCATGGCGTGAATGGCCGAGCGCCACAGCCATAAATGTATCGAGCGGCATCGGCCCGTCCTGGGCAATCGACTCGCGTAAAATTTTCGCCAGCGGGCTCATGCCTCAACCTCACGTGTGCTGCGCAACGCAAACACAAGAAAGCCCAGTCCCGCAACGATAAGCGGCACAGACAGCAACATGCCCATCGTCGCCCCGCCAAAGAGGAAACCAAGCTGGGGATCGGGCTCTCGGAAGAATTCGCAGACAATGCGCGCAAGGCCATAGCCGATGGCAAAAAGCCCTGTGGCCAGCCCCGGCCGTTTCAACGCGCCCATGCGCACGGCAAGGTGAAGCACAAGAAACAGAAGCAGCCCCTCAAGCGCGGCTTCATAAAGCTGGCTCGGATGGCGCGGCAATGGCCCCGCACCTGGAAAGACCATGGCCCAGGCCACATCGCTCGGCCGGCCCCAGAGCTCGGGCTTGATGAAATTGGCGATACGCCCAAGCATGATGCCAACCGGCGTCACGCAGGCGCAGAGATCGGCCACCGAGAGCACCGGCGCCTTGATGCGGCGGGCGAACAGCCAGATGCCGAGCGTCGCGCCCGCCAGCCCGCCATGGAAGGACATGCCGCCCTCCCAGACGGCCGGAATGGCGCCCGGATGCTCCAGAAAATAATCGAGATTGTAGAAGAGCACATAGCCCAGACGCCCGCCGAGCACGACGCCGAGCGCGGCATAGAGCAGCAGATCGTCAAGACCCACGACGGGAGGGCGGGCGCGGCCACCCCAAAATCTGTCGGCCACGACAAGACGGCGCGCCAGCCACCAACCGCCGATGAGGCCCGCAATATAGGCGAGCGCATACCAGCGGATCGGCAACGGGCCGATATTGACGAGCACCGGATCGATCACCGGATAAGGCAGGACAAAGGTGGGCATAGGATCCTTTCACCAGCAGGTCACGACCTGATGCGACGCCAGCTGCGAGGCGTCAAGGCGAGGCTTGAGCGTCAAGCCCGCCCAATCCCCTTGCAGATTTTGCCCCAAGGCGCGAAAAGCTGAAGGAGAACGACCCGCCAACGCGAAAGACCGGACACCATGCCCCAGACCCGCCGCCCCATCCTCGACGACATGGCTCGCCTGATGACCGATGCCGCAGGTCTTGCCCAAGGTGTACGCCGCGAGGCCGAGACCATCGCCCGCACGCAGATGGAGCGCCTGCTCTCGACCATGGATGTCGTGACGCGTGAGGAGTTCGAAGCCGTGCGCGACATGGCCATTCTGGCGCGCGAAGAGAACGAGCGCCTGGAGGCGCGTCTTTCCGCGCTCGAAGCAAAGCTCGGCGCAGCCGATTGAGACGCCGCGACTGACGCGCGACCAAATGACTCAAGGGCATTCGTGGATCAACTGTGGACACAATGACTTGCGCGATGGACGCAGGGCCGCGAATCTTCGACTTTGCAACGCGACGGACGCCTCTGTTAGGCGTTCGGCGACAGACGCGTATATTCAATTAGTGGATTGATTCGCAGAGATCTTTGGCCCGTCGCCAGAGGTCGGACGAAACCTCCGCGCCGGGTTGCGCCCTGAGTTGTCGTTCGAGTTACAAAACCGCGTTCAGCCCATCGGTCGTTTAAGGCTTAAGCCTATGTCATCCATGCATGTCGCCTTCGAGCGCACCGAACATCCGGTCGATGTAGTTGAGCGAATTGCCTCCGTTAACGATTGGCGCTTCGACCGCGAAGACGATGACGAGATTTCGATTTCGGTCGGCGGTGGCTGGACCGATTATCACGTCGCCTTCACCTGGCTGCCCAATGTCGAATCCCTGCATGTGGCTTGCGCCTTCGATGTGAAGATCGCGGACCGTCGTCGCGCCGAAGTGCATGGACTCGTTTCGCTCATCAACGAGCAGCTCTGGGTTGGCCATTTCGGTCTCTGGGAATCCGAGAATGTGGTGATCTTTCGCCACGCCATCGTGCTCTCGGGCGGCGCCGAACCCACGCCCCAGCAATGCGAGGCGGTGCTCAAGGCAGCCGTTGCCGCTTGCGAGCGTTATTATCAATCGTTCCAGTTCGTCATGTGGGCCGGCAAGACGGCGCGCGAGGCGCTTGAAACGGCCATGTTCGAGACCGTCGGCGAAGCCTGATGTCACACGCTCAAAAGGCCCTGCCTGCCTCCCTTACCCTGGTCGGCGCGGGCCGCATGGGCTCGGCCATGCTGTCTGGCTGGCTCGCCATGGGCCTGCCGGGCTCTGCCATCACCATTCTTGAACCGGCCCCCCACCCCGATCTCGCAGCCACCTGCGCGGCGCACGCGATTGCGCTCAACCCGCCTGCCGGCACGCTCCAGCCGGCCGAAGTGCTCATTCTCGCCATCAAGCCGCAGATGCTCGATGCCGCAGCCGCGGCGCTTGCCCCGCTCACCGGCCCCGCCACGCTGCTCATATCCATTCTCGCGGGCAAGCGCATTGCCGATCTCGCCGCCCGCCTGCCGGACGCCAGCGCGATCGTGCGCGCCATGCCCAACACCCCTGCCGCCATCGGCCGCGGGATCAGCGGCGTTGCCGCCAATGGGGCCGTCACCGACCGCCAGCGCGCCTTGACGGATGCCTTGCTCGGCGCAGTCGGCGCGGTGGAATGGCTGGCCGATGAAAGCCTGATCGACGCCGTGACCGCCGTCTCGGGCTCAGGACCGGCCTATGTGTTTTATCTCACCGAATGTCTGGCGCGCGCCGGCGAGGCCGCAGGGCTGCCGGCAGATCTCGCCGCGCGCCTCGCGCGCGCGACCGTCGAGGGCTCGGGCGAGCTCATGCGCCTGTCGCCGACCATCGCGCCCGGCACTTTGCGCGAGAATGTCACCTCGCCCGGCGGCACTACCGCCGCTGCCCTCGGCGTGCTGATGGCCGAGACCGGCCTCGACCCGCTGATGCGCGAGGCGGTGGCGGCCGCGCTGGTGCGCGCGGGTCAACTCTCGGGCTGAGGCATATCGCCCCCTTGGACCTTTCGCCTGTGCGGCCTAGATAGATCTGCGAGACCTTTGGTCTTTTGCGACAAGGATTCTGCCATGGCCGAGATGAACGATACGCCAGACCCGCTGAAGGCTGACCCGCTCAAGGCCGCAGCCGAGACCGAGGCCGCCATGGGCGCGCCCGGCACGGCGGGTTTTGGCTCCGACGAGGCTGCCCGCCCGCGTCCGAAGGACAAGCGCGGCGCAGTCGTGGATGCTTTGCTGGAACTGGCCGCCGAGCATCGGTGGGAAGATATTTCCATCACCGATGTCGCCCATCGCGCGGGTGTTTCGCTCTCGGAATTCCGCGATCATTTCCCCTCCAAAGGCGCGGTGCTTGGCGCCTACTCGCGGATGATCGACAAGCTCGTTCTCGAGGGCACGACGAGCGATCTCTTCGGCGAACCCGCCAAGGAACGGTTGTTCGATGTGCTGATGCGCCGGCTGGACGCCATGGCGCCCCATCGCGAGGCCCTGCGCGGCATCATGGAATGGGCGCGGCGCGATCCGGTCTCGGCGGCAGCGCTCAATCAGGTTGCGTTGAATTCGATGCGCTTCATGCTGGAGGCCGCTGACATTTCCGCAGAAGGCGCGGTCGGCACGGTGAAGCTGCAAGGCCTCGTGCTCGCCTGGGCGCGCATTCTCGATGTCTGGCTCAACGATGACGACCCGGCCTTCGCCCGCACCATGGCGGCGCTCGACCGCGAACTCACGCGCGGCGAAAAGCTTGTCGCCCGCGTCGAGGATGTGAACCGCCTCACAGCGCCCCTGCGCTCGCTGGCGCGCGGCCTCTTCAACCAGACCCGCATGCGCAGCCCCTCCCGGCCAAAGGGCAGCTGGGACGAAGAAGGCCCGCTCGACCCCGAAGAACGCCGCACGCATACGATGTAAGTGCGGGCAAGAGCGCGCAAAAAACCCTTATAGAACGCCCACGTTATCCCCCACCTGTGGGGAGGGGCCAGGGGTGGGGGTCGCTCGATCTCTCTTAGACAGATTGCAAAAATAAACTCGTGCGGATCTTGAAGCATCGCGCAACCCCCACCCCGCTCAGCCTTCGGCTGAGTCGGGGAAGGGAGTGAGATTGCTCAAACCGGCACGCGCACCGTGGCGCGCAGGCCGCCGAGTGGGCTTGTGCCGAGTTGAATGTCGCCGCCATGCGAGCGGGCGATGTCGCGGGCGATTGCGAGCCCGAGGCCGGTGCCAAAGCCTTCTTCCAGCGTGCGCGCCTCGTCGCGCTGGTAGAAGGGGCGGAACACGTCTTCGCGCTCATTGGCCGGAATGCCCGGACCATCATCATCCACATGCACGGTGAGGAAACGCGCGTCGCAGGCGGCGCTGATGTTGATGCGCTCGCCATAACGCAGGGCATTGGACACGAGATTGCCGAGGCATCGCTTGAAAGCATCCGGGCGCACGATGACCGTGCTTTCGCCCGACACCTCGATCTGCGCGGGATGGCCCTGACGTTCTGAATCCGCCTTCAACTCTTCGAGCAGCGCGCGCATGTCGGTGGGGGCGGCAGCCTCGCCCGCATCGCCCCGCGCGAAGGCGAGATAGGCCTCCAGCATGCGCTGCATTTCCTCGATGTCCTTTTGCATGGCATCGAATTCGGGGCCCTCGCCAAGCAGCGCCAGCGATAGTTTGAAGCGCGTCAGCACCGTGCGCAGATCATGGCTCACACCATTGAGCATGGCCGTGCGCTGTTCCATGGCGCGCTCGATGCGCCGCTTCATCTCCATGAAGGCATAGCCAGCCTGGCGCACTTCGCGCGCACCATGGGGACGCCATTCGGCATCGCGCCCCTTGCCGAAATCCTGCGCCGCGCGGGCCAATCGCAAGATCGGTCGGATCTGGTTGCGCAGGAAGGCGACGGAGACAGCCAGCAGCACCAGCGAGGTGCCAACCATCCAGACAAGGAAAATATGCGAATTCGACGCATAGGCCGCATTGCGGTTGGCCACGACACGCATCATTGAATCTTCAAGCTGGATTCGAATTTCCACCAGGCTGGAGCGCCCCACCGTATCGATCCAGAAGGGTCGCTTCAGCTGCGTTGAAATCTCGCGCGACAGGGCCTGATCGAGAATCGAGAAGAAGGGTTTGGGCAGCGCCGGAGGCAAGGGCTCCTTTGGCAGGAATTGCACATCCAGACCAAGCCGCGTTGCTGCGACCTTTTGCAGAAGCACGATATTGTCGGGGCTCGGATTGGCGCGATAAAGATCGGCCATGGTCGCAATATCCTGCACCACCGCCGTCGACAGGCGGAAGGTCACCAATTGCCAATGCCGCTCCATGAAGAAATAGGCGATGGCCGATTGCAGGATCACCATCGGCACGATGACGATCAGAAGCGAGCGGGCGTAAAGACCCTTGGGCATGGATTCGCCGATGCGGCGCGCGAAATTGCGCCATGCCATGCGCGGCCGCTCCAGATAAGCGGGGAAGGCAAGGAGGCTCATGGGCCCGCGTCCATCATAGCCGCTCATCGGTCGAGCATCAGGCGATAGCCAGCGCCGCGCGCCGTCTGCAGATGCAGCGGATTGGTCGGATCGACCTCGATCTTGCGCCGCAGGCGGTTGATCTGCACATCGACCGTGCGCTCGTTATTCGCGCCGCCCTCGCCCCCCAAAGTCTCGCGCGCCACCGGTTCGCCCGCCGCATTGGCGAGCAGGCGCAGCATGAACCGCTCGCGATCGGTGAGCCGAAGCACCTCCTCGCCCTGCCGCAATTCACCTCGCTCCAGATTGAAACTGAACGCGCCGAACCGCACGCTGGGTACGCTGGCAATCACAGGGGCCTCCGCACGCAAAGCCGTGCGGCGCAGAATGGAGGCGATGCGCAGCGACAATTCCTTCGGCTCGAACGGCTTTGCCAGATAATCATCCGCGCCGACTTCAAGGCCGCGCACGCGATCGTTGGTATCAGTGCGCGCCGTGAGCATCAGGATCGGCACATCTGAATCCTCGCGGAACCAGCTCGCAAATTCGAGCCCGCTTTCGCCCGGCATCATGACATCGAGAATGATGAGATCGAAGGCCAGCGCGCGCAGCCGCCCACGCGCTTCCGCCCCGTTGCCGGCGGTGGTGACGCGATAGCCCTGGCCTGAGAGATAGCGCGAGATCAGCGCGCGAATGCGCCGATCATCATCGACGACAAGCAGATGGGGCGCATCGTCGGCGGGCGGGGCGAGGGCCGGCAGTGAAGAGACGGCTTCGCTCATGGGCTGACCTGCGGGCCGGGAATGCCCGTCCATACCAGCGCCGCCACTTTCTCGCGGGCGGCAGGCTCGATCATGGCGAGCAGGAACTCGACGGCACGGGCGCGCGCATTCTCTGGCAATTCACCCAGCGCCCGCTCGAAGCGCCGGCTCTGCAAATCTGAAAGGTCCATGGCGAGGCGGCGTCCCTTGGGTGTCGTGTAGAGCAGGCGCTGACGTCGATCGCTGACGCCCGGCCGCGCCTCAACATAGCCCGTATCGAGCAATTCCTTGAGGACGCGATTGAGGCTCTGCTTGGTAATGCCAAGGATCTCCAGAAGTTCGGCAATCGTGAGGCCGGGCTGACGATTGACGAAATGCAGCACGCGATGGTGCGCACGGCCAAACTCAAGGCTCAGCAGGAGACGGTCGGCATCGGCCACGAAATCGCGGTAGGCGAAAAAGAAAAGCTCGATCAGATCGAACATCGGGGCCGGGGCGGGAGCATCCTTGGTCCCGGTCAGTCGCGGTTGCAGCGCTTGAGTCATCAGCGCATCCCTTTTACGTCAGCCATATTGACATATTTCAGGTTGGTTGTTAGTCGTCAAGGCCCGCTTTTTGATCCAAAAGCGGGCTGTTTGACCGAGAATTCAGCGATTGGGGCAGCCGAACCCATCATCGCCGTCCACACAAGCGCGGACGCCGGCTGTCACCAGAGGAGCCTGCACATGTCAGTTTTGCCCTTCGACCAGCGTGACGGATTCATCTGGATGAATGGTGCCCTCGTGCCCTGGAAGGACGCGCAGCTTCACGTCCTCTCGCATGGGCTACATTATGGCTCCAGCGTCTTCGAAGGCGAGCGCGCCTATGGCGGGCAGATCTTCAAGATCACGCAGCATTCCGGGCGCTTCCGCCGCTCTGCGCAATTGCTCGACTTTGAAATCCCCTATTCGGTCGAAGAGCTCGACGCGGCCAAGCGCCTGACGGTCGAAGCCAACGGCCTGCAGAACTGCTACGTGCGCCCCGTTGCCTGGCGCGGCAGCGAGATGATGGCTGTCTCGGCCCAGAATGCGACCATCAATGTCGCCATCGCGGTCTGGGACTGGCCGAGCATGTTCGACACCAACGAGAAGATGAAGGGCATCAAGCTCGACATTGCCGATTATCGTCGTCCCGATCCGATGACCGCGCCCTGCCATTCCAAGGCGGCCGGCCTTTACATGATCTGCACGATCTCCAAACACCGGGCCGAGCGCAAGGGCTTTGCCGATGCTCTCATGCTCGACTGGCAGGGCCGCGTTGCCGAATGCACGGGCGCGAATGTGTTCTTCACGAAGGATGGCGCGCTCCATACCCCGCTCGCCGATTGCTTCCTCGATGGCATCACACGCAACACGGTGATCGATCTCGCCAAAAGCCGCGGCATCGAAGTGGTGCAGCGCCGGATCATGCCCGAAGAAATGGCCAGCCTTGAAGAATGCTTCATCTGCGGCACGGGCGCGGAAGTCACGCCGGTCTCGCAGGCTGGCCCGTATAATTTCCAGCCCGGCGCGATCTCGCGCATGCTGATTGAAGATTATACGGCGCTGGTGAACGGCAAGAAGTAAGCCTCAAACGGCATCATGACGAGGCGGTCCAGCTTGTGCTGGATCGCCGGAGCGCCTGCTACGTCCAGCGTTCGGCTGCTGAATCATCGGCGTCCTTTGCCTCGACCCAGCCGCCCGATGTGCCGTCGCGCAAATGCACGCGCTTCCAGAAGGGCGCTGACGTTTTCAGATAATCCATCAGGAATTCGGCGGCGTGAAACGCTTCGCCACGATGGCTGCCGCTGACGGCGACGAAGACGATCCGCTCGCCGGGTGCAACCATCCCATAGCGATGGAGCACGACAATCCCCTGCACCGGCCAGCGCGCACGCGCCTCTTCGGCAATGCGGGTCAACTGGCTTTCGGCCATGCCGGGATAATGTTCGAGCTCAAGTGCATTGAGCGTGCCGCCATCGTCGCGGCACAGGCCCGTGAAGGTCACGATAGCCCCGACATCGGTGCGCCCGCAGGTCAGCACATCCGCCTCGGCCACGGGGTCGAAATCCTCGCGCTGGATCCGGACGATCAGCATCAGCCACCCGTCATTGGCGGGAAGAAGGCGATCTCGCGTGCGCCTGCAATCAAGGCGTCATGCTTCACATGCATCTGGTCGATCGCGACGCGGATCACCTTGGCATTGCCGAAGGCATGTTCATATTCCTCGCCGCGCTGGCCAAGCCAGGCGAGCAGATCGGCGACACTGACCACATCAGCCGGCGGCGTGATCTCTTCCTCGCTGCAGCCCACGCGCTCACGCACCCAGGCGAAATAAACGGCTTTCATTGCGCCTCACTCATCGTCGCTGACATGTTTCAGCCCCGACTTCATATAGTCCCAGCCGGTGTAAAGCGTCAGGAGCGCGGCGGTCCACAGCAGCACAAGACCGATCTTGAGCGTGCCCGGCAGCACTTCCTCGCCCGCAGGCCCGGCAATCAAAAAGCCCAGCGCGACAAGCTGAAGCGCTGTCTTGTATTTGGCAACGCGCGTCACCGGCACCGAAACCCGCAGCTCGGCCAGATATTCGCGCAGGCCCGAGACGAGGATCTCGCGGCACATGATGACAACAGCAGCCCAGATCGACCAGCCGACGATGGATTGCGCGGCAACCAGAGCCAGCAGGCAGGCCGCCACCAGCAATTTGTCGGCAATCGGGTCCAGCATCCGCCCGAGAGAGGATTGTTGCTCCCAGGCGCGCGCCAGATAGCCGTCGAAGAAATCCGTGATCGCCGCAATTGCGAAAATGCCAAGCGCCGTCCACCGGACCCAATTGAGCTCGGGCCAGAACAGCAAAGCTGTCACGACAGGCACCGCAACGAGGCGCCCATAGGTGAGAATGTTCGGCAGGCTCCAGGTGCGCCCGCGCTTGAATGTGGACATGGTCATCCCCGGCAGGGAAACAGCCCCGGCGGCCCCGCGTCAATAGCAACAGACGCAGAAGACCGTGAGGAACGTCCTAGCCGCCCTTTTCATGGAAGAAATCATAGACGAGCCGCGCGGTCGCGGCGTTGATGCCCGGCACTTTCTCGAGATCGGCGAGCCCGGCGCGCGAAATCGCCTTGGCCGTCCCGAAGGCATGGAGCAGCGCGCGTTTGCGCGCCGGGCCGATGCCACCGATCTCCTCGAGCGGCGATTTGGTGAATTCCTTCTTTCGGCGCGCCCGATGCGTGCCGATGGCAAAGCGATGCGCCTCGTCGCGCAGGCGCTGGACGAAATAAAGCGCAGGATCGCGCGGCTGCAGCCGGAACGGCTCCCTGCCCGGCAGGAAGAAGCTCTCGCGCCCCGCATTGCGGTCAGGCCCCTTGGCGATGGAGGCGACCTCGACCCCCTCGACGCCAAGCTCCGCCAGGATCTGCCGGGCGGCATCGAACTGGCCACGTCCGCCGTCGATCAGGATCAGGTCAGGCCGCGACGGGAAGGCCTCGGTTTGGGCGGCCTCGTCATCCGAAGGCGGGGGGGCGGCGGGCACAGCCGCGCCCTCCTCCTTCACGAGACGCGCGAAACGGCGGCGCAGAACCTCGCGCATCATGCCGTAATCATCACCCGGCGTGATCTCCTCCGACTTGATGTTGAACGTGCGGTAATGGCTTTTCATGAAGCCCTGTGCGCCCGCCACCACCATGCCGCCCACCGCATTCGTGCCCATGATGTGCGAATTGTCGTAAATCTCGATCCGGCGCAGTTTCCGCTCGATGCCAAACGCCGCCGCCAGCGCTTCCAGCATTTTCTGCTGCGCCGAGGTTTCCGCCAGCCTGCGGCCAATCGTATCGAGCGCGTTCTTGGCTGCATGTTCGACCAGCTCGCGGCGCTCGCCCCGCTGCGGCACGGCGACCTCAACGCGCCGCCCGGCGCGCGCGGAGAGGGCCTCTTCCAGCAAAGCCCGCGATTCGATGTCATGCGACAGCAGCACAAGGCGGGCCGGCGGCATGTCGGCATAAAATTGCGCGAGGAAGGCATCGAGCACTTCCGCCTCGCCGAGCGAACGGTCGGCGCGCGGGAAATAGGCGCGATTGCCCCAGTTCTGGAAGGTACGGAAGAAGAAGACTTCGACCACAAACTGGCCCGCCTGCTCGACAACCGCAAAGACATCGGCCTCTTCGACAGTCTTGGGATTAATCCCCTGTTCGCCCTGAATGGCCGACAAGGCCGCAATACGATCGCGCAGGCGTGCGGCGCGCTCGAATTCCAGCGCCTCGGCAGCCTGCATCATTTCCAGCGCAAGGCCCTCGCGCACGGCCCGGCTCTTGCCCGACAGGAAATCGCGCGTCTCGCCAACCAGCGCGGCATAATCCTCATGCGAGATTTCGCCCGTGCACGGGCCGGCGCAGCGCTTGATCTGATAGAGCAGGCAGGGACGCGTGCGGTTCTCGTAATAGGAATCCGTGCAGGAGCGCAAAAGAAAGGCCCGCTGCAGCGCGTTCAAGGTGCGATTGACCGCCCAGACACTGGCGAACGGCCCGAAATAATCGCCCTTGCGATTGCGCCCGCCCCGATGCTTGGTCAATTGCGGCGCGGCGTGATCGCCCGTCAGCAGAATATAGGGAAACGATTTGTCGTCGCGCATCAGCACGTTGAAGCGGGGCTTCATCTGCTTGATGTAATTGGTTTCGAGCAGCAGCGCCTCGGTCTCGGTGGCGGTCGACACGAAAACCATGGAGGCGGCAAGCGAGATCATCCGCGCAATGCGGCCATTATGGCCGGTGGGCCGCGCATAGCTGGCGATGCGCTTCTTGACGCTTTTCGCCTTGCCGACATAGAGCACCTCGCCCTCGGCCGAAATCATCCGGTAGACGCCCGGCCCCGTGGGCGCATGCCGCAAATAGGATCGAATCACCTCGGCCCCGCGCCGGACGGAGGCAGGCACGGCCTCCCCTTCCGACAGATCGAGGCCCGCGCCCAGATCCTGCGCCACGAGTTCGGCGTCAAAATCCTCGTCGTCGGGCGTCATAACCTCGTCCGCAGCCAGCCCCTCAAGGGGCGCGTCCGGGCTATCGCCGGGCGGCAGGATGGAATCGGGGGGAACGGGGCGACGGCTCATTGCCGACATCTAGGCGCTGTGCTCGGCAGATGAAAGCCCCGCAGGGGCAGCCCACGGCCATGTTTCCGGTGGAAGATGTCGCGTAGCGATAACGCATTGTTGTTCGCCCTCCACAACCTTGCTAAGACCCCGGCAGCATTGGGCAGTGATCGGGCGAGGACTTCCATATGAGCGACATCAAACTTCTCGCGGGGAATTCCAACCGGGCGCTGGCCGAGTCCATTGCCGCCTATCTCGGTCTTCCCCTGACCAAATGCCAGGTCCGCCGCTTTGCGGACATGGAGGTCTTCGTCGAGATCCAGGAAAATGTGCGCGGCCTCGACACGTTCATCATCCAGTCGACGTCCTATCCGGCCAACGACCATCTGATGGAACTGCTCATCATGACCGATGCGCTCCGCCGCGCCTCGGCCCGCCGCATCACCGCCGTGGTGCCCTATTTCGGCTATGCCCGGCAGGACCGAAAACCCGCCCCGCGCGCGCCCATTTCCGCCAAGCTCGTCGCCAATCTCATCACCCGCGCGGGCGTCGACCGCGTGCTGACGGTCGATCTCCATGCCGGCCAGATCCAGGGCTTCTTCGACATCCCGACCGACAACCTGTTTGGCGCGCCCGTCATGGTGCGCGACATCAAGGAGCGGCTGGACCTCAACAATGTCATGGTCGTTTCGCCCGACGTCGGCGGCGTGGTGCGCGCGCGCGCGCTTGCCAAGCGCATCGATGCGCCCCTCGCCATCGTCGACAAGCGCCGCGAGCGCGCCGGTGAATCCGAAGTCATGAACATCATCGGCGACGTCGAGGGCAAAAGCTGCATTCTCGTCGACGATATCGTGGATTCCGGCGGCACGCTCTGCAATGCGGCCGAAGCGCTGCTGGCCAAGGGCGCCAAGGAAGTGCGCGCCTATATCACCCACGGCGTGCTCTCGGGCGGCGCAGTGGCGCGCATCTCCTCCTCCAAGCTGAAGGAACTGGTCGTGACCGATTCCATCCAGCCGACGGAAGCGGTAAGGGTCGCCAGCAACATCCGCGTCGTCTCCATCGCCCCCCTGATGGGCGAGGCCATCGGCCGCACGGCCAAGGAAGAAAGCGTGTCGAGCCTGTTTGACTGAGGGAAGATACCCGTCAGTCATTGCCCTGCCCCGGCTTTTCCCTTATGACCAGCGCGCGCCCGCCGACACCCTTGGAGGCACGGGCTGTTTTTAATTGAAAAGGACCTATCTGATGGCAGCGATCAAAAACCTCGCGGCCACGGTCCGCAGCGGAGCCGGCAAGGGGGCCGCCCGCAGCGTACGCCGTGAAGGCCGTATTCCTGGTGTGATCTATGGTGGCGGCATCGCCGCTGAATCGATTTCGGTCGATTACCGCGAGCTGAACAAGCTCATCTACGCCGGTCACTTCCTGACCACGATCTTCGATATCGACATCGAAGGCCGCACCGAGCGTTGCATTCCGCGCGACTACCAGCTCGATGTCGTCAAGGACACGCCCCTGCACGTCGACTTCCTGCGCCTGCGCGCGGGTTCGCGTCTGCGCGTGAACGTGCCCGTGCACTTCACCAACCAGGACACCTGCCCCGGCATCAAGAAGGGCGGCTCGCTGAACGTCGTCCTGCACTCGGTCGAGCTGCGCGTTCCTGCCGACCAGATTCCCGATGCGATCATTGCTGACCTCAGCACGCTCGACATTGCCGAATCGCTGCACATCTCCGCCATCAAGCTCCCCGAGGGCTGCAAGCCGACCGTGGCCGACCGCGATTTCACCATCGCCTCGATCACCCCGCCGGCGCGCGTGGAAGAGGCCCCGGTGGTTGCCGCGGCCCCGACCAAGGGCAAGAAGTAAGATCAGCCTGCCCGCGCCAAGCGGCGCGTGCTGCGTTGAAACCATCTCCGCCCGCGCTTGCGCGGGCGGTTTTGCATAAGGGGGTCTGATGCTGCTCTTCGTGGGCTTGGGCAATCCGGGCCGCCAATATGCCGGCAACCGCCACAACATCGGCTTCATGGCCGTTGAGGCCATTGCACGCGCGCATGGCTTTGCGCCCGCGCGCAGCAAATATCAGGGTCTGGCGACCGAGGGCGCGATTGGCGGTGAGAAAGTCATTCTCCTGCAGCCGCAAACCTACATGAACGAATCCGGCCGCGCCGTCGCCGAGGCCGCGCGCTTTCACAAGATCCCGCTCGAAAACATCGTCGTCTTCCACGACGAGCTCGATCTGCCGCCCTCGAAATTGCGCGTGAAGACAGGCGGGGGCAATGCCGGCCATAACGGCCTGCGTTCGATCACCGCGCATATGGGCAATGATTATCGCCGCGTGCGGCTGGGCATCGGTCACCCCGGCGACAAAAGCCTCGTCCATTCCTTCGTGCTGAATGATTTCGGCAAAGCGGAAATGAAATGGGTCGAGACCCTGTGCGAGACAATCGCGAAAAACGCACCGCTTCTGGTCAAGCCCGACGACGCCGGTTTCCAGAACCGCATCCACCTCGCGATGGACGCCGCAGGTTTCAAGGAAGTGAAGCTGCTGGGCGAAGACAGATAGGCTTCGCCCGTTTTTTAAATCAGGCCGCCGCGCCGCAGCACTTCTTGTATTTCTTGCCCGAGCCGCAGCTGCACGGATCGTTGCGTCCGATCTGTGCGCCCTTGACGACCGTCTTGCCGCGCGGCTTGCCGCCGTCGACGAAATACCAGCAATCGCCGGGCTTGCCGAAACGGAAGGTCGAGCGCTCGTGATGTTCTTCGCGCGAACCGGCGCGGGAGAAATGGGCGACGAATTCGACAATGCCCGTGGCATCGCCCGGCTGGCCATCGACCGTCTCGACAATGTCGAGACCATGCCAGTCGGATTCGCGCGCCCAGGCTTCGAGCGAGCCGCGCTCCATGCCATCGCTGGCTTCGGGGGCGACGCTGTCGATCAGATAATCGATCTTCCCTACGGAAAAGGCCGAATAGCGGGCGCGCATCAGCGCCTCGGCTGTCGGCGCCTTGGCCGTGCCCTCGATATAGGGCTGGCAGCACTCGGCGTAGGAGAGCGGGGTGGAGGCCGTCTTGCGGCAGGGGCAGGTTGTCAATGTCATGGGCGCAGATAGCCCGGTCGCAGGGCCTGAGGCAAGAGGGGGCCGCGTCTTTGGTCCGCGAGTCGTGCCGCAAGTCTTGCTTTCCGGGCCTCCATTCCATAGGACAGACCCATATGGGCGCACCGCCCACCCCCCTTAGCGAACCGGATCTGTCATGGGCTTTAAATGTGGCATCGTTGGCCTGCCGAATGTCGGCAAGTCGACCCTTTTCAACGCCCTCACCCAGACCGCTGCGGCGCAGGCTGCGAACTATCCCTTCTGCACCATCGAGCCCAATGTCGGCGATGTGGCCGTGCCCGATGTGCGCCTTGAAGCCCTCGCCAAAATCGCGGGCTCGAAGGAAATCATTCCGACGCGCCTCACCTTCGTCGATATCGCGGGCCTCGTGCGCGGCGCGTCCAAGGGCGAGGGTCTTGGCAATCAGTTTCTCGCCAATATCCGCGAATGCGACGCCATCGCCCATGTCGTGCGCTGTTTTGAAGACGGCGACATCACCCATGTCGAAGGCAAGATCGATCCGGTCAACGACATCGAGACCATCGAGACCGAGCTGATGCTGGCCGATCTCGACAGTCTCGAAAAGCGCGTGGTCGCCACCGAGAAAAAGGCCAAGGGTGGCGACAAGGACGCCAAGGAATTGTTCGACCTCATGAGCCGCTGCCTCGTGCTGCTGCGCGAAGGCAAGCCCGCGCGGCTCGCCAAGGTTGATCCCGAAGAGCGCAAGACCTTCGAGACGCTGGGTCTGCTCTCCTCCAAGCCCGTGCTCTATGTCTGCAATGTCGAGGAAGCCGCTGCCGACAAGGGCAACCATTTCTCCGAAAAGGTGAAGACGCGCGCGGCTGAAGAAGGCGCGGTCGCGGTTGTCGTCTCGGCCAAGATCGAGAGCGAGATCGCGGTTCTGCCGCAAGCCGACCAGAAGGATTATCTCGATGCTGTAGGCCTTGAAGAGCCCGGCCTCAACCGCGTCATCCGCGCGGGCTATGAGCTGCTTCAGCTCGTGACCTATTTCACCATCGGCCCGAAAGAAGCCCGCGCCTGGACGATTGAAAAAGGCACCAAGGGTCCGCAGGCCGCCGGCGTCATCCATACGGATTTCGAAAAAGGTTTCATCCGCGCCGAGACCATCGCCTATGAAGATTACGTATCCTGCAACGGCGAAGCAGGCGCGCGCGAGGCCGGCAAGTTTCGGCTGGAAGGCAAGGAATATGTCGTGCAGGATGGCGACTGCCTGCATTTCCGCTTTGCGAACTGAGGCCTGAACCTGAGCGGGGGTTACCAGGGGCCATGAGTGACGCACTGCTCACCTTCGAAGATTTTCCGGCCGGCAGCACGCTCGAATTTGGCGCCTACCCGGTCACCAAAGACGAGATCATCGCTTTCGCGAGCGCCTTCGATCCCCAGCCCTTTCATCTGGATGAAGAGGCTGCCGCACATTCCATGCTCGGCGGCCTTGCGGCTTCGGGCTGGCATACATGCGCCATTCTCATGCGGCTTAATTGCGAGGGTTTCCTCAACCGCGCCGATGGGCGCGGCGCGCCCGGCATTGACGAGGTGAAATGGCTCAAGCCCGTGCGCCCCGGCGATGTGCTGGGCGTCAAGGCTCATGTGCTCTCGGCCCGCGTATCGCAATCGCGGCCTTCCATCGGCCTGCTGCTGTTTCGCTTCGATGTGCATGACGCCGCAGGCACGATTGTCATGACGCAGACCAATTCGGTCATGATGGGCCGGCGCGGGCATGAGCATGGCCCCAACAAGATCGCCAGGCCCGACGCCAGCACGCCGCTCCTGCCCTTCGACACGCCAAGCGTCATTCCTCCGCTCTCGCAGATCGAAATCGGTCAGCGCATCGTGCTTGGCACGCATGCCTTCCCCGCCGATGAAGTGATCGCCTTTGCGCGCGCCTATGATCCCCAGCCCTTCCACACCGATCCGCAGGCGGCGATGCTTGGCCCCTTTGGCGCCTTGGCCGCCTCGGGCTGGCACACGGCCGCCGCCTGGATGCGCACCATGGTGGATGCAAAGAAGCGCAGTGCGGATGTCGCGCGCGCGCGCGGCCAGATCCCGACCGAGGCCGGCCCCTCGCCGGGCTTCATCAACCTGCGCTGGCTCAAGCCCGTCTTTGCAGGCGATTCGATCACCTTCGACACGACGCCGCTCGAAAAGCGCGTCACATCACGTCCTGGCTGGGGCCTGATGCGCAGCCGCAATTGCGGCATCAACCAGCACGGCGCGCCCGTGTTCGAGTTTGAAAGCAGCGCCTTCTGGCGAATGGATTGAGGAACCCTCTCCCTTGGGAGAGGATGCGCGCCGCGCCGTCAATGCCCGTCGAATTTGACAAGCGTACGCACCGGCACGCCGAGCTTTTCAATTTTGGCTGCGCCACCAAGCTCGGGCAGATCGATCACGAAACAGGCGGCAACGACATCCGCGCCCATTTGCTGGAGCAATTTCACCGCGCCTTCCGCCGTGCCGCCCGTGGCAATCAGATCGTCGATCAGAATGACGCGCTCGCCCTTCACGATGGCATCGGTGTGCATTTCCATTTCATCGACGCCATATTCGAGCGAATAGGCAATCGACACAGTGGTGTGGGGCAGCTTGCCCTTCTTGCGGATCGGCACAAAACCCGCCGACAATTGATGCGCCACCGCGCCGCCCAGAATAAAGCCACGCGCTTCCATGCCAGCCACTTTGTCGATTTTTGTGCCGGCCCAGGGCTGCACCAGCTCGTCGATGGCGCGGCGGAAGGCGCGCGCATCGCCAAGCAGCGTGGTGATGTCGCGAAACATGATTCCCGGCTTGGGGTAATCTGGAATGGTGCGGATGGATTGGCGCAGTTCGCTCGCAAGGCTCATCGGGTGCAACTCTCTCTTCAAGCGGCGTTGACGCGCGCCATGATGGCGTCGAGTTTCGTCAGCAAAGCGGGATCGCGCATCTGCGGCGCGGTCATGATCGCGCCATCGAGCGCACGGTCGGAGCCAATCGGGCAGGCCTCATGCTCTGCGGGAAAATCGCGCAGCAGGCGCGAGAGAAGACGGGCCGCCTTGGCCGCGTTTTCGTGCACCGTCCTGATGACGGAGGCCACATCCACCGCATCGTGGTGGGGATGCCAGCAATCGAAATCCGTCACCATGGCAATCGTCGCGTAGGAGATTTCAGCTTCGCGCGCGAGCTTGGCTTCGGGCATGGCCGTCATGCCGATCACATCGCAGCCCATCGCCTTGTAGGCAAGCGATTCGGCGAGCGAGGAAAATTGCGGGCCTTCCATGCAGACATAAGTGCCGCCGCGCCTGCAGGCGATCTCTTCGGCGGCAGCGGCTGCCGCAATGCGCCCCTGCAGGAGGGGCGCGACGGGCTTGGCCATGGACACATGCCCCACGCAGCCATTGCCAAAAAAGGACGACGCGCGCCCCTGCGTGCGGTCGATGAACTGATCCACCAGGACGAAAAGCCCCGGCGCCAGCTCTTCACGAAACGAACCGCAGGCGGAGACCGAGACAATATCGGTCACGCCCACGCGCTTGAGCGCATCGATATTGGCGCGGTAATTGATGCCCGAGGGCGAAAGCCTGTGCCCGCGCCCGTGCCGGGGCAGGAAGACCGCCTCGGTCGAACCGATGCGGCCAAAGCGCAAGGCATCCGACGGCTCGCCCCAGGGCGTTGCGATCTGCTCTTCACGCAGGATCTCGAGACCGGGCAGATCATAGATGCCAGAACCGCCGATAATGCCGATAATCGCCTTGGTCATGAGAACTCCTCGTTGCAAGGCGCAGTTTTGCGGAACCGCACGGCTGAAGGCAAGTGGTTGATCGAGCACACGTGACTTGCGCGCGCGCGCAATAAAGCGATGATCGCGCATCATCAGAGGGTGCGCCGCCCGCAGGAGAAGACGTCATGCATTACTTTCGCCGCAAGGGCTGGGAAATCTCAGAGCGCGAGGCCACGCCCGAAGCTCTTTTCCTCGACCGCCGCTCGGTGCTGGGGGCAGGCGCGGGCGCACTTCTCTCCGGCCTCACACCGACCATCGCTCTGGCAGCAACCGAAGAGGCGGATCCCTCGGCCGCGCTCTATCCCGCCAAGCGCAATGACGCCTTCACGCTCGACCGTGAACTGACGGCTGAAAAGCTCAACGGCCAATATAATAATTTCTACGAATTTGGCACCGACAAGCGGATTTTCACGCGCGTCGACACGCTCAAGACACGGCCCTGGACAATCAAGATCGACGGCATGGTCGAGAAGGCGCGCGAGATCGGCATCGACGATCTTTTGAAACAGGTGCAGCTCGAAGAGCGTCTCTATCGCCATCGCTGCGTCGAGGCCTGGTCGATGACCGTGCCCTGGACAGGCTTTCCGCTGAAAGCACTGATTGCCATTGCCAAGCCCTTGGCATCGGCAAAATACGTGCGCTTTGAAACCTTCCTCGATCCGAAAATGGGCCCTGGCCAGAAATTGAGCTGGTATCCTTGGCCCTATGTGGAAGGCCTGACCATGGCGGAGGCCATGAACGACCTGACGCTTATGGTGACAGGGGCCTATGGCAAGCCACTCGCCAAGCAATTCGGCGCGCCGATCCGCCTGCATGTGCCGTGGAAATATGGTTTCAAATCCGCCAAATCGATCACCCGGATTTCCTTCACCGATGAACAGCCGAAGAATTTCTGGCAATCGCTGCAAGCAAGCGAATATGGATTCTGGGCCAATGTGAATCCGGCGGTAGCCCATCCGCGCTGGTCGCAGGCCACCGAAGAAGTGCTCGGCAAGAGCGAGCGCGCGCCAACGCTCCTGTTCAACGGCTACGCCGAGCAGGTGGCCGATCTCTACAAGGGCATGGAAGGCCAGAAGATCTGGTTCTGAGCGCCGCGCGCTCAGAAATCCCAGCGCTGCGCGTTGGTCACAAGGAAGTCGCGAAACACCTGGATACGGGCGACGTTCTTGAGTTCTTCGGGATAGACGAGATAGCAATCGAGCTCGGGCATGTCGGCCTCGGGCAGGATGCGCACCAGCGACGAATCCGGGGCGACGAGATAATCCGGCAAGACAGAAATTCCCGCACCCGCCTCCGCAGCACGGCGCAGTGCGGGAATATTGTTGCAGGTGAGTGTTGAGGGGCGCGGACTGCGCGAGGCGCGTCCGGCAAATTGCAGCGAATTGATATTTGTCAAATAATGCGCGGCCGATGCGCCATAGGTGAGAATCCTATGGCGATCGAGATCATCCAGCGTGCGCGGCTGGCCATAGCGCTTGAGATAGCCGGGCGATGCATAGGCGTGGAAATGCATCGTGAAAAGGCGGCGGCGGATGAGGTCGGGCTGAACCGGCTCACGCACGCGCAGGGCGACATCGGCCTCGCGCATGCCAATGTCGAGTTCTTCATCCGAGAGAATGAGCTTGAGCTCGATATCGGGATAAAGTTCGAGAAACTCCGCAAGTCGCGGCGTCAGCCATTCCGTACCCACGCCAATCGTCGTGGTGACGCGCAACACGCCATTGGGACGTTCGCGATTGTCGGCGAGGCGCATGCGCGTGGCATCGAGCTTCTGCCACACATCCTTGACCGTGCGAAACAGCACTTCGCCCTGCTCGGTCAGAATGAGCCCGCGCGCATGGCGATGGAACAAGGGCACGCGCAGATCCTGCTCGAGCGCACTCACCTGCCGGCTGACCGCCGATTGGCTGAGGCCCAGCGCATCGCCCGCATGGGTGAACGAGCCAGCCTCCGCAGCCGCATGAAAGATGCGCAGCTTGTCCCAATCCATCTGGCTCTCCGGGCTTGGCGTGCGAGGCGCTTATTGCGCGGCGTGCGAGAGGTTGTCCTGCGCTGCCAGCCAACGCTCGGCTTCAAGCGCGGCCATGCAACCCATGCCGGCCGCCGTCACCGCCTGACGATAAATATCGTCGGTGACATCGCCCGCGGCATAGACGCCGGGAATATTGGTGGCCGTCGAATCCGCCGCCGTGTGGATATAGCCGTTGGGCTTGATCTCGATCTGGCCGGCAAACAGCTGAGAGGCGGGTTCATGCCCGATGGCGACAAACACACCGTCGACCTTGACCTCGCTGATCGCGCCGCTCTTCACATTGCGCAGCTTCACATGGGTCACGCCGGGCGGGTTCTGGTCGCCGCAGATTTCCTCGATCGCGCTGTCCCAGACGATCTCGACCTTGGGGTTCTTGAACAGGCGCTCCTGCAAGATGCGCTCGGCCTTGAAACTGTCGCGACGATGCACGACCGTCACCTTGGAGGCGATCTGGGCGAGATAGAGCGCCTCTTCAACGGCTGAATTGCCGCCGCCGACAACAACGACATCCTTGCCGCGATAGAAGAAACCGTCACAGGTCGCGCACGCCGAGACGCCATAGCCCTTGAAGGCCTCTTCTGAAGGCATGCCCAGCCATTTGGCCTTGGCTCCCGTGCAGATCACCAGCGTGTCGCAGGTGTAGGTCTTGCCGCTGTCGCCCACCAGCACGAAGGGGTGGCCCGAAAGCTCGACCGAGACAATATGGTCAGAGACCATTTTCGTGCCGACATGCTCGGCCTGCGCGCGCATCTGCTCCATCAGCCAGGGGCCCTGGATCGGATCGGCAAAGCCCGGATAATTTTCGACATCCGTCGTGATCATCAGCTGGCCGCCGGGCTCGAAGCCCGAGATCAGCATCGGCGCGAGCATCGCGCGGGCTGCATAGATCGCCGCCGTGTAACCGGCCGGGCCGGAGCCGACGATGATCATGCGGGCGTGCTGGGAGGCAGTCGTGGTCATGAAAATCTCTGCGTGTGGGGCGCGCTCGAGCGCGGGCACCCTGAAGGAACAGGACTTCAGGTATAAGAACGACATGCAGCCGCTGCAAGGCTCGCCCTGCGCTACGCACAGGCCAAGGCCCCCGGAGCCGGGCCATTCTGTCGCTGGCGCACCGCCATTGAGCGCTTGCCCGTGCGCAGGCGCGGCACTAGTGTGCCCCCGTTCCGGAGCGCCCTCTGCGCCCAACGAAAAAGGCTAGGGATCAATGCTGGACACGCCCTCGGTCACTGCGGCTGACATCATCGGCAGCTTTTGCGCGAGCATCGACAAGCGCGCGTCCTTCGCCGAGCCCTATCCTCATTACATGATCGACAATCTCCTGCCCGCCAATGTCGCGGCGGAATTGTCCGATCTGCCCTTCTCCGCGCCCGCGCTTGAAGGCGTGTCTGGCCGGCGCGAGCTGCACAATGACCAGCGCTCCTATTTCGACGCAGCGGCCATGGCGCAATTTCCCGTCATGCGCCCGATTGCCGAAGCACTGCAAACCACGCACGTCGCGCGCGCCATCCATGCCGCCTTCAACGCGCCGATCGATGACACCTATTTGCGCCTTGAATATGCGGTGGATACGGACGGGTTCTGGCTTGAGCCGCACACCGATCTCGGCGTGAAGAAATTCACCTGCCTGATCTATCTCTCCGATGGCCCCGGCCATGACGAGCTTGGCACCGACATCTATGCCGACAAGGATACCCATTGGGGGCGCTCGTCCTTCAAGCGCAATTCGGCGATGATCTTCGTGCCCTCCGACAAGACCTGGCACGGCTTCGAGAAGCGTCCGATTCAGGGCCTGCGCAAATCGGTCATCCTGAATTATGTCACCAGCGACTGGCGCGCCCGCGAACAGCTCTCGTTCCCCGATGCAACGGTGCGTATCTGACGCACCGTCGTTGCGATGAGCGTCTGGGTGATCTGACGCGCACGTAGATTTTTGCGAACCCATCAAGGTTTGGACCCTGGATTGCTTCGCTCCGCTCGCAATGACGAGTGACGCGCGAGCTTCTTATCCAATCCGCCTAATTTAGATTGTGCGACCCCCGGTTTTATCAGGGTCTTTTGCGCAAGCGCCGGCTCGTGTCAAAGCCCCTTGAACGCCCGATATGTCTTCACCACCTCGCGTGCGATGATGCCGGTTGCGTCCACGGGCGGGTAGGTCCAGCTCGCATCCATCCACCCTGCGGGGCGCCGGTCGGGCAGGCGGCGCACGGCCTGCGCCTTTACCAACCCATCGATAAAGCCCGCCATTTTGGCAGCCCCACCGGTCGGCTCGTAAACATGCACAGGCACGCCCGTCGAGGCCGCTTCGCCCACCATGTTGACGCTGTCGCTGGTGACTACCAGGGCGCTCGCCTGCGCCAGGATCTGCGCATAGGGATTGTCGCCCGTCCCGTCCCAGATGAAGGCGCGCGCGCCTGCTCCGCTGGCGGCAACAGCCGCGGCAATCGCCTGCATGGCTTCTGGCGGCGTCCGGCGCGAAGGCGTGACCATGAGCGCCTGCCCGGAGGCAAGGATCTCGCGGGCGATATCGGCCAGCGCCGCAATGTCCCTCGCCTCGAAGGAATGGCTGCCGCTCGGCCCGCCCAGCACCATGCCTATGCGGCGCGCAGGCAGCCCCGCCAGACGCGGATCGATGGCGGCACGCGCCTGCGCCATCACCGCCGGGCGCAGCGGATGGGGCGAGGTCAGCGTGACAACCACATTGTCACCGCGCAGCCGGTCATGTTCGGGCACCCAGATCAGATCCGCAGCGCCTGTGCCAGCGCGTGGGTCTTGCAGGAAAACTGTGAAGCAGGCGCGGCCCGAGGCGCGTTTGACGGCTCGCAGATAGGGGACTGTGATCCGGCCCGACGCAAAGACAATGTCAGGAAAAGGCCCGCGCAGCGGCGAGCCGGGACGCGAGGGCCAATCACGCGGATCGATCGGCCCCCAGGGCGCAAAAAATCCGAACAGACCGCGCGGCGCCACGGCGCGCAGCTCGGGATCAAGCCCAAGCTCGCGGGCGACGCCGAGGCAATTCACCTCATGGCCAACCTTGCCCGATTGCAAGATCCACGCCCGGGCACCAGCAGGCAGGCGGGGCGCGTGAATGGGTTCGACATCATCATGGGTCATGCAGGAGGGTTTAACGCCCCGCCCCGGCCTTTCATAGGCCCGTGAGGCGTGTGCGCAGCCAATAGACGCCGTGCATACCCAGGGCGCGGATGCGGCGCTGTTCCTCAAGCTCCAGCGGCAGGCTCGCGACCGTGATCCAGGCCGTCACCGGCGACAGGATGGATGCGCGGGCGACGATATGGCCCTTGGGGTCGATCACCAGCCCCTCGCTGCGCATAGTATCGAGCGTGCCATCGCCCCCTGCCCCCGTCACCACCGGCAGTTCCACCGTGACGATGCGGATGACAAGGCTCAGGCCGCGCGGATCGGCAGGATCGACGAGCCCGCCAAAGGCCTCGGCGGCAACCGGCACGAGGGCATATTCGACCTTGCGGGCAAAGGTCGGGTAGCCGCGCGCGGCAATCGGCGACACATCGACCGTGACAGAACGAAAGCGGAGATCCTGCGCCGAGGCCGGAACCAGGGCGAGAAAGAGGAAAGCGAAGAACATCGACACAAGGCGCATGGCGGACCCTCCGTGCTGGCTTTGCCATAACGCACGGAGGAAGCTTGTGTTGCGGCGCGTTCTCTTGCGCACCCTTCTCGCGTTGGAGAAGGGACAGTCGCCTTATTTGAAGGCGACCTTGGTGATTTCGTAGCTCTTGCCGCCGCCCGGCGTGTTCACTTCCACCGTGTCGCCGGCCTTCTTGCCGATCAGCGCGCGGGCGATGGGGGAGGTGATGGACACGCGGCCCTCCTTCACATCGGCTTCGGTCTCGCCGACGATCTGATAGGCGCGCTCTTCTTCCGTATCCTCATCGATGAGGCTCACGGTTGCGCCGAACTTGATCGTATTGCCCGAGAGCTTGGAGACGTCGATCACCTCGGAGCGCGACAGCTTGTCCTCGAGCTCGGCAATCCGGCCCTCGTTATGCGCCTGCGCTTCCTTGGCCGCGTGATATTCGGCGTTTTCGGACAGGTCGCCATGCGAGCGCGCCTCGGAGATGGCGGCGATGATCCGCGGACGATCCTCCTGCTGGCGGCGCTTGAGCTCGACTTCGAGCGCCACGTAGCCGAGGGCGGTCATGGGAAACCTTTCCATATCGCGTCTCTTTCCGAATGCTTGCCGTGATCGATGGCGGGTTTTGACCCTGCCATCGGCAAAAAAATCCCCCGGCCGTGAGGCCCTCAGGGCCCCTCGATCCGCGGAAATGCCAGAGCGACCGCGGGGATTTGGCTCCCCCCGATCACCGAATAACGAGAGCGGAGCTAACCCGCCCTGCCCTCGTCAGGTGAAATAATCCTGCAGCGCCCGCACCTCGAGATCGCCGCTCTTGTAAGCCTTGATCCCCTGCGCGGCAGCAACCGCCCCTGCTAGAGTGGTGTAGTAAGGCACCTTATGCAAGAGGGCCGCGCGTCGGAGCGAACGCGAATCTGAAAGCGCCTGGGCGCCCTCGGTCGTGTTGAAGACGAGCTGGACGCCGCCGTTCTTGATCGTATCGACCACATGGGGCCGGCCTTCCGACACCTTGTTGATCTTGATGGCCGGCACACCCTCCGCCAGGAGATAGCGCAGCGTACCCCCCGTCGCGAGAATCTTGAAGCCAAGCCCCGAGAGCATCCGCATCGTGTCGAGCACCCGCGGCTTGTCGGCATCGCGCACCGACACGAAGACCGTGCCCTCGGTCGGCACATTGGTGCCGCTGCCGAGCTGGCTCTTGGCGAAGGCCACTTCAAACGAGCGATCGAGGCCGATGACCTCGCCCGTCGAGCGCATCTCGGGCCCAAGTACCGTATCGACGCCGGGGAAGCGGGCGAAGGGGAAGACGGCTTCCTTGACGCCCACATGATCGTAGCCGCCCTGCACCAGCTTGAAGCTTGCAAGGCTCTCGCCCGCCATGATGCGCGAGGCAATCTTGGCAATCGGCTTGCCGACCACCTTGGCGACGAAGGGCACTGTGCGCGAGGCGCGCGGATTGACTTCGAGCACATAGATCTCGCCGTCTTTCAGCGCATATTGCACGTTCATCAGGCCACCCACGCCCAGCGCCAGCGCGAGCTTGCCGGTCTGCTCCTCGAGCGTCTTGATGACCTCGGGCGAGAGCGAGCGCGGTGGCAGCGAACAGGCCGAATCGCCCGAATGAATGCCAGCCTCCTCGATATGCTCCATGATGCCGCAGACGAAGACGTCCTTGCCATCGCACAGGCAATCGACATCGACCTCGACTGCGTCTGACAGATAGCGGTCAAACAGCAGCGGATTCTTGCCGAGCACCGTGTTGATCTGGCCCGTCTTGTCGTTGGGATAGCGCGCCTTCACGTCGGAGGGCACGAGGCCCGGCAGCGTGCCAAGCAGATAATCGTCAAACGCCGCCTGATCGTGAATGATCGCCATGGCGCGGCCACCCAGCACATAGGATGGGCGCACGACGAGCGGCAGGCCAAGGTCGGCTGCAATCAGGCGCGACTGTTCAACCGAATAGGCAATGCCATTCATCGGCTGCTTGAGGCCAAGCTTGTCGAGCAGGCGCTTGAAGCGGTCGCGGTCTTCGGCGAGATCGATGGAATCCACGCTCGTGCCGAGGATCGGGATGCCGGCTTCTTCCAGCGCATGGGCGAGCTTGAGCGGCGTCTGGCCGCCAAACTGCACGATCACGCCCTTGAGCGTTCCGGCTTCCTTCTCCTTGCGGAGAATTTCGAGCACGTCTTCGGTTGTCAGCGGCTCGAAATAGAGGCGGTCGGACGTGTCATAATCGGTCGACACGGTCTCGGGGTTGCAATTGACCATGATGGTCTCGAAGCCCGCATCCGAGAGCGCGAAACAGGCATGGCAGCAGCAATAATCGAATTCGATGCCCTGACCGATACGGTTGGGACCGCCACCCAGAATGACGATCTTCTCGCGCGTCGTGGGCTGCGCCTCGCAGACCGGCGCGCCCGCGAAAGGCGTCTCATAGGTCGAATACATATAGGCAGTGGGCGAGGCAAATTCCGCCGCGCAGGTGTCGATGCGCTTGTAGACCGGATGGACATCGAGCGCGGTGCGGCGCTTGCGTGTTTCAGTCTCGCCAAGCCCTGTCAGCGAGCCGAGCCGCACATCCGAGAAGCCGGCCGATTTCAGCATGCGGAAATTGACGGCGTCTTCGGGCAGGCCGAACTGGCGCACCTTGTTTTCGAGATCGACGATCTCCTGCAACTGGTCGATGAACCAGTGATCGATCTTGCAGGCTTCATAGATTTCGTCGTGCGAAAGGCCCATGCGCAGCGCCTGCGCGACAACGAGCAGGCGATCGGGCGTCGGGCGTCCCAGCGCCGCGCGCACAGCCGCGCGATCATCGCCCAGACCAAGGCCTTCGATCTCGATTTCATCGACACCCGACAGGCCGGTCTCGAGCGAGCGCAGCGCCTTTTGCAGGGATTCCCCAAACGTGCGGCCAATCGCCATCGCCTCGCCGACCGATTTCATCGCGGTGGTGAGAAGCGGCTCTGCGCCAGGGAATTTCTCGAAGGCGAAACGCGGAATCTTGGTGACGACATAATCGATCGTGGGCTCGAAAGAGGCCGGCGTCGCGCCCCCTGTAATGTCGTTGGAAATTTCATCGAGCGTGTAGCCGACGGCGAGTTTGGCCGCGACCTTGGCAATCGGAAAACCCGTCGCCTTGGAGGCGAGCGCGGAAGAGCGCGACACGCGCGGGTTCATCTCGATCACGATCATCCGGCCATTTTCCGGATTAACCGCAAATTGCACGTTGGAGCCACCGGTCTCCACGCCGATCTCGCGCAGCACCGCCAGCGAGGCGTCGCGCATGATCTGATATTCCTTGTCGGTCAGCGTCAACGCAGGCGCGACCGTGATCGAATCGCCCGTGTGCACGCCCATCGGATCGATGTTCTCGATGGAGCAGACGATGATGCAATTGTCCGCCTTGTCGCGGACAACTTCCATTTCATATTCCTTCCAGCCGAGGACGCTTTCCTCGACGAGGACTTCGCTGGTCGGCGAGGCATCGATGCCGCGCTCGATGATCTCGATATATTCGGCCTTGTTATAGGCAATGCCGCCGCCCGTGCCGCCCATGGTGAAGGAGGGGCGGATGATGGCCGGCAGGCCGATGTCATCGAGAATGGCCAAGGCCTGCGCCAGCGTCTTGATCTGATGCGAGCGCGGCGTATCCAGACCGATCTTGGTCATGGCGTTGCGGAACAGCTCGCGATCTTCGGCCTTGTCGATAGCCTCGGCCGAGGCGCCGATCATCTCAATGTCGTATTTTTCGAGAATGCCCATCTTCTTGAGCGAGAGGGCGCAGTTGAGTGCGGTCTGGCCGCCCATGGTGGGCAGCAGCGCGAAGCCGCCGGGAACGGCATAGCGTTCCTTCTCGATGATCTTGGCGACGATCTCGGGGGTGATCGGCTCGACATAGGTCCGGTCGGCCATGTCCGGGTCGGTCATGATGGTGGCAGGATTCGAATTGACGAGAACGATCCGGTACCCCTCCTCGCGCAGGGCCTTGCAGGCCTGTGTGCCGGAATAATCGAACTCGCAAGCCTGGCCGATAACAATCGGGCCTGCGCCGATGATGAGAATGGTCTGGATGTCTGTCCGCTTCGGCATGATCGTCCGGTCTGGTTGGCTGGGCCGCCCGAAAGCGGCCGCGCGCACAAAAAAAGGCCGCGCTATCGGCCTCGAATGGCCGGAGCGCGTCCTCCGAAAACCCCTGAAGGGCATTCAGGCAGGAGCCCCGGCCCGAAAGTTGACGCTGTGTAGCTGAAAAGGGCAGGTCTGGGAACCCCCTTGGACCGCGATCCCCACCAGAAAGCACGAGCTTTGCTTGTCTTACTGGACGAGCACCTTGTAGGAGCGCGGCCCTCCATAAAGGGGCATGCTGAGCCAGGATCCGATGGCAGGCGTCCATTTGTCGGCCTTATCGACATAAGGAACCTGACGCGGCGTGCCCGACCCGCTGAACGTTGCGCCTTTGGCGACGAGGGAGACCTGGCTGATGCGCCCCCCCGATCCGTCAGCCGCGCCACCGGCTGCGAAGGTGAGCCAATAATAGCCGGCCTTGGAGATGCGGAAGTTGATCTCGCGCGGGATCTTTCTGTTCGGGATGGCATCGCCACAAGAATCGAGCATATTTTGCGCGATTGCATTGGCCGCTTGCGGGCTGCTGGCCTGGATGATTTGGCCTTTGGATTTTTCGACCCGGGGCACAATGAGCCTTTGCTGGTTCCTGTTGAAATCATACCAGAGCGAGGTGGCGCCCGCAGAAATGTCCAAGGGCTCGGGATGATTATAGGGCCGATCCGGGTCCATATAGACGGTCACAAGATTTGTCGTCGCATTGGCGCAGGCCGGCGCAGCGCTTTTGGTGTCTGTGACCCAATACGTGTATTTCAGGCTGTAATAGCCAGGCGGCAGCAGAAAGGCACGGCTGATCGCGCGGTTTTCAAAAAGGCCCTTGGCCCCGCCAATGTCCGTATCGAGGTCGATATAGGCCAGGTCCCGTTTGGCATTGGCGACATAATTGACGCTGTTGTGAGGCCAGGCATTCCAGCCCGACGGCAGATTGGCAAATGCGCCATTGGCGCTAGGTGAAAAAGCGATTGGATTGTGTGCAGCGGTCGAAAAATTATCCTCGAAGAGGACCTGCCCGACCTCCCAGGGATAATTATTGTTGGCGGTCCGCTCCGAGCCATCGTCATTGGCGCAAGGGTCGCGGCAGACAAGAATATTGGCGATGGCTCCACCCTGCGAATCCGATCTGCCTTCACCCCGGAATGTCAGCCAATAATCTCCGGCAGACGCAATATCGAGGATGACGACGCGCTGGATCCATTTCTGGCCCGAGCTGTAGCAGGAATCGATTCGGTTGGAATCCGTCAGCCCGTCATCGCTGGCCGGCGCGGCATTGGCGCTATCCTTCGTCAGATAGACGGAGACAAGATTGGTATCCTTGGCCGCGCTGGTATCGCGCGACTTCATCCAGTCGACATCGCTCACCCGCGTGCTGCACAGCCATGCCGGCACGACAGAGGCGCTTGGGGCGCTATCGCGATACCAATAGCGCACCTGATGCAGCCCGGTCTCCGCCGTGAATTTTTTCGAGATGAAGGAATTGCCGTCGCCGCCGTTCCCGCGGGCATCGAGCTCGATGGCGACACTGACACCGGGGGGCGAGGCTCCTCCAAAACGCTCCATGGTGACAAGCTGCATGGCGGGCGCACCGCCAACCGTGACGGGGCTGTTCACGACCCAGCCGTTCAAGCCGGGATATTGTTTAACGCCGCCGGCCGCCTTCAAATCCTCCAGCGAGGTCTGAAATGTGTCCTCGATGATCGAACCCTTGCTGGACCAGGTGGCGCTGCCCTTGCCACGCACCCGCAATTCGGAAAATCCGACAAGCCGCATGAAGACTGTGCCGACGGCCCCGTCATAATCGACATTTGCCGAATAGGTGTTGCGGCTGGAATTGCGTGAAAGGTCGAACTTCATTTTCCCGTTTGTGGTGGCGGGCTTTTGCGAATTGAACACGCGCTCGGCACGGTCTCTGCCTTTCGAGGTCACTTCGTCGTCCGAAATATCGGCGCGCCCCGCCTTCAGCGCGCGGGTTTGGGCGACTGCTGCGGCTGCCGCCGATTGAGCGGCCGAATCGAGCCGCTGGCGTGTCTGAATCGCAACCCCAAGATCGATTGCCGAGCCCATGACCACGATGAGGGGCAAGACGGCAAAGCCAGTGATCACCGTGAAATTCGCGCGCTCGTCGCGCAGGAAGGCGCGAGGACCATGACAGGCCTGAACCAGCGACCGCACATACTTCAGAAAGCCATGGAGGCGCGCGCTCACGTGCATGGCGCCACCTCGCTTGTCTTCGAGGAGGGATCGATGGTGATGTCCTGATAGAGCGGCGCATAATAGGCTTGCCGCACAATCGTCCGTGACCCGACCACGCCGCTGAGAAAAGTGGGCTTGTAGACATAGACGAGATCGACAACGAGCAGATTGCCGCCGCCGAAGACATTTGCCGGCAAGGTTTTCGCAGTGGCCGCGGAGCCCCCCGGGACCATGTTTTTTTGCGCGCAGCTGCGCAACAATCCCTGCCCGCCCAGAGCATTTTGCGAAGCGACATTGCCGCCCGGCCAGGTCCAGAGAATCGTCGCCGTCGAATAGGTGCAGGTGGATGTTGCCTCGCAGCCGGCTTTATCCGCATTGAAGCGGACATAGGTCGCCTGCAGGCCGATATTGTTGCGCCATTGAGCGCCATAAAGCGCGACGGCCTCGGTAAGGACAGTCCCGATCAGGTCAGAATCCTGCGTCCACATCGACCCGCCGAGCAAGGTCGCGCGCTGCGAGAGAACGCTGGCAAAACTGTCTGCCGCCACCCAGGCATGGCGCCCGCAGCGCAAATAACGGTCGATCTCCGAACCGCTCATCATGACCGGCACGAGAACGGAGATGATGACCGCCAGCTCAACCGCTGACATGCCCCTGTCATCCGATGCAAAACGGGCGATGAGCGGTGTCATGTCAGCACCCCCCCGCGCTGGCCGTGGGTGAATTGCGCAGCCCGTAGGAGGACACGTAATAGGGCGTCGAGTCCGCCGCGCTGCCAGCCCAGATGCGCGTCAGGAACGGAATTGGATAAGCGACCTGCAGGATGAGCGCATCCTGGGGACCGCCCGGACACCATGATGCGCCGGCGACATTGCCGGGCGAAAGCGTGGCGCCGCCTGGCCGAACCGACAAATTGACGACGAGCCGCGCGCAGGCGAGCACCGGCATGCGGGGGCACAAGATCTGGTCGCGGAAGGTCGTCGGCGTGTAACTCGTGGCCGCAATTTCGCCCGCGCGAAGCCGGTTGACGGCCGTTTGCGCGCCATTGTCGATCTGCGCGAAGATAAAATAATTCGTGCTGATATCCCCGATAAACACAAGCAACGCGAGGAACGGCAGCGCCAAAAGCGCAAACTCCACCGCAATCGCGCCACCACAGGCGCGAGAGAACGCAGATGCGTTGCGATGAAATGAAAGCGGCATTCCCGCTCCGGCAATGAAAGTAACACAAGGAATTGTCTTTAAAGCGACCCAACTTGAAATGGAACGCCCAACGCCGAAATTTGGTTCCATTAGTAACCAAACTTCAGGATATAATACTTAATTAAATTGGATTAGAATACTAAATCGATGAAATTAAAACGATTTTCAATTATAAGTTGCTATCAAACTGGACCGCGTGGGCATTCGCGCCCAAAACGCGCAGGCAGCAAGGCTTGCGGGTGACAAGGCCGGGCGGGAGGGATAGGAGAGACCCATGTCGCTCTCCCGCCAACTGTCAGCTTTCGCCATCGTCGGCCTTTTTGCCACTGTGGCCCATTATGGCGCGCTGATTGGCCTCGTCGAGGGGTGGTCATGGTCGCCGGTGCCCGCCACGCTCGTTGGCTATCTCTGCGGCGGCGTGACGTCCTACATCCTCAATCGCCGCCATACATTCGAGAGCGAGAGGTCGCATGGGCAAGCGGTCTGGCGCTTCGCGCTCGTGGCCGGCGTCGGATTTCTGCTGACGTGGATTTTGATGACCCTGTTTGTCAGCAAACTCGGCCTGCCCTACCTGCCCGCGCAAGTGTTCACGACGGGCCTGATCCTGGTCTGGAGCTTTCTGGCCAATAAATTATGGACCTTCAGCATCCCCTCTTAAGGCCATTTCACCAGGGGCGGCATGGAGGAGAGAATGGAATCCACATTCCCGCCCGTCTTCAGGCCGAAGATAGTGCCCCGATCATAGAGCAGGTTGAACTCGACATAGCGGCCGCGCCGCACGAGCTGTTCGTCGCGCTGCGCCTCACTCCAGGGCAGCACCATGTTGCGCCGCGCGATCTCCGGATAGATCGACAGAAACGTCGTGCCGACATCGCGCGTGAAGGCAAAATCGGCATCCCAGGCGCTGTTGTCGCCATCGCCCGCTGAATTGAGATAATCGTAGAAGATCCCGCCAATGCCGCGCGGTTCGTCGCGGTGCTTGAGCCAGAAATATTCATCGCACCACGCCTTGTATCTCGCGTGATCGGCAACCGCGGGATGGCGCTCGCAGGCACCCTGAAATGCCGCGTGAAAGGCAAGGGAATCCGCATCTTCCTGCGTGCGTCGCTTCATCAGCACCGGCGTCAGGTCGCCGCCGCCGCCAAACCACGCCTTCGAGGTCACGACAAAGCGCGTGTTCATATGCACCGTCGGCGCATTGGGGTTCCAGGGGTGGGCAATCAGGGAAATGCCCGAGGCCCAGAACCGCGGGTCTTCGTCGGCGCCCGGAATCTGCTTGGCAAATTCCGGTGCAAAAGTCCCAAACACGGTCGAGGTGTGAATACCCGCCTTTTCAAACACGCGGCCGCGCAGAAGGCCCATGGCGCCCCCGCCGCCGGGCGCGCCATCGTGATTGGCGCGCACCCAGGCCTTGCGTTCAAACCGGCCGGGCGTGATCGGCGCCTCGTTGACGAAGGGGCCGTGACATTCATCCTCCAGCGCCTCGAAGGCGGCCATCAGCTGCGTCTGCAACGTCTCGAACCAGCTGCGCGCCTCGGCCTGCCGGGCTGCCAACAAGGTCATGTTCATCGATATCCCCCGGTCTGACGCAACGCCTCTCCCAATGCCATGGCAGCCGCCACGGCGACATTGAGCGAGCGCAAGTCGGCGCGAATTGGAATGACGATTCGCGCATCCGCAGCCGCATGGACCTGCGCCGGCGCGCCCGCCGACTCACGCCCTACCATGAGAACATCCCCCGGATGAAAGACGAATTGCGTGTAGGGCTCGGCTGCCGTGGTCGTCAGCAGCACCAGGCGGCGACCCGCCGCGTGCCGCCAATCCTCAAAAGCTGCAAATGACACATGCCGCGCAATGTCGACCTGATCGAGATAATCCATGCCCGAACGGCGGAAATGCCGGTCGGACACGGGGAACCCCGCCGGCTCGATGATCGCGGCATTGACGCCAAGGCAGGCGCAGGCGCGCAACATCGTTCCGGCATTTTGCGGAATATCGGGCTGATAGAGCGCCAGCGTCAGGCGTTGTGCGGTGAGTTGAGCGTCAGTAGACATGGGTTTGGAACATGATTTTGCGGGCGATTCCAGCTCGTTGAGAGGGGCCGCGGCAGCGGTGGACCGACACCACGCCCGGAGCGGTTTTTACAGCTTCCGTCCGGCTGCGACTTGCACCTTGTGCATGATGACGATGTCACGACTGCGTGACTATGGACAAGCGTTGAGAAGGGTGCGAAAGAACGCCCGCCCAGAAGCAGGCTCCCCCCGCTCCTGACCGCCTTCGCGCGGTCATGGTGGCGAAGGGTCGCATTGCGGCGCTTGGGCGCCGACCTTAATGCATGGGCAACCGGCAAGGTCGGCCCAAGACGTCCTCACCGGGCAAGACGTCCTCACCGGGATTGCGCGCCACAGGCGCTGCGCGGCCCGGAGATGGGCCGAGATGAATAGGATTTGGGGGTTATCGTGGCAGAAGCAACGACGGTCGAGCCGACCCGCAGGGATTTTCTTTATATTGCTACCGGTGCTGCGGCCGCGGTGGGCGCAGGCGCAATCGCCTGGCCGCTCATCAGCCAGATGAACCCGGATGCATCGACGCTGGCGCTCGCCTCCACCGAGGTTGATATCAGCTCGCTGGCCGAGGGCGGCATCATGACCGTCAAATGGCGCGGCAAGCCGGTGTTCGTGCGCCATCGTACGGCCACTGAAATCAAGGAAGCCGTTGCGACCCCGCTCGCACAGCTCCCCGACCCGCAGGCAGATTCGGCCCGCGTGAAGAAGCCGGAATGGCTGATCGTGATCGGCGTCTGCACCCATCTGGGCTGCGTGCCGCTCGGCCATCAGGGCGATTACGAGGGCTGGTTCTGCCCCTGCCACGGGTCGCACTACGACACCTCTGGCCGCATTCGCAAGGGCCCCGCGCCCCGCAATCTCGACGTGCCGGACTATCAGTTTGTGACCGACACCAAGGTGCGTATCGGCTGAATTGTTCTGTGAAACCCGGGCCCGTGCCCGGGTTTTTGCAACCGGCATTTAGAACTTGCGACTTTGATCTTCGAACAGAGTGAATGACATGAGCGGACCCTCAACTTACGTCCCCAAGAGCGCCGTTGGCCGCTGGTTCGAGAGCCGGCTTCCGATCATGGGGCTGATGCACAGCTCCTTCGTGACCTATCCGACCCCGCGCAATCTCAATTATTTCTGGGCTTTCGGCGGCATTCTTTCGCTGATGCTCGGCGTCCAGATCATCACCGGCATCGTGCTGGTCATGCATTATACGCCGCATGTCGATTTCGCCTTCTCCTCCGTCGAGCACATCATGCGCGACGTGAACTGGGGCTGGTTCCTGCGCTACACGCATGCCAATGGCGCGTCGATGTTCTTCGTCGCCGTCTATATCCACATGCTACGCGGCCTCTATTACGGCTCCTACAAGGCGCCCCGCGAGGTTCTGTGGATCCTCGGCGTGATCATCTTCCTGCTGATGATGGCGACCGCCTTCATGGGCTATGTGCTGCCGTGGGGCCAGATGAGCTTCTGGGGCGCGACGGTCATCACCAACCTGTTCTCCGCGATCCCGGTCGTCGGCAATGCCATCACGACCTGGCTCTGGGGTGGCTATTCGGTCGATAACCCCACGCTCAACCGCTTCTTCTCGCTGCATTATCTGCTGCCCTTCATGATTGCGGGCATCGTGATCCTGCACATCTGGGCGCTGCATGTGGCGGGTCAGAACAACCCGACCGGCGTCGAGGTGAAGAACGTCAAGCGCGACACCGTGCCCTTCACGCCCTATGCGACCATCAAGGATGGTTTCGCCATGGTCGTGTTCCTGGCCTTCTTCTCCTGGTTCATCTTCTACGTGCCCAACTATCTCGGTCACGCGGACAATTACATCCCGGCCAACCCGCTGGTGACGCCCTCGCATATCGTTCCGGAATGGTACTTCCTGCCGTTCTACGCGATCCTGCGCGCCATCCCCGACAAGCTCGGTGGCGTCATTGCGATGTTCTCGTCGATCGCAGTCCTGGCATTCCTGCCCTGGCTCGATACCTCGCGCGTCCGCTCGGCGAACTATCGTCCGGTCTACCAGGTGTTCTTCTGGGTGTTCGTGGCCTGCGGCATTGGCCTTGGCTATCTCGGCGCCATGCCGGCAGAGGGTGGCTATGTCATCGCCTCGCGCATCCTGACGATCTATTACTTCGCCTTCTTCCTGATCATCATGCCGCTTCTCGGCCTGTTCGAGACGCCCAAGCCCCTGCCGGCCTCCATTGCCGATTCGGTGCTTCCGCGTGGTGGTTCCGCTGGTGCGGTCGCGGCGGGCGCCGCCTCCGCTCCGCAAACCAAGTGAGTCAGGCTGAACTTCGACGGGAAATGACGAAAATGATCCGCACGACAAAACTCAGCCTCGTCTCGCTCGGCCTTGCGGCGCTCCTCGCCGCAGGCTCGGCCCAGGCAGCAGAAGATGCCCATTCGGCTCCCAAGCCAGCGCGTCAGGCATGGACCTTCGCTGGACCTTTCGGGTCCTTCGATCAGCCCCAGCTCCAGCGCGGCTTCCAGGTCTATCGGGAAGTTTGCTCGAACTGCCATTCGCTCCAGCGCATTGCTTTCCGCAATCTGGCTGAGGAGGGTGGCCCCGGCTTCTCCGAAGGTCAGGTCAAGGCGCTGGCTGCCGAATACAAGGTCAAGGACGGCCCCAACGATGCCGGGGACATGTTCGAGCGTCCCGGCCGCGCGTCGGACCGCTTCCCCTCGCCCTTCGCCAACGAGTCCGCGGCCCGCGCCGCGCTCGGCGCTGTGCCGCCAGACTTCTCGGTTCTGGCCAAGGCGCGCGGCTATTCGCGCGGCTTCCCGCTGTTCCTGCTCGACGGCCTGCCGATTCCCGGCGGCGGTTATCAGGAGCATGGCGTCGATTACATCTACGCCTTGCTGAACGGCTATTCGAAGGATGAAGACCCGAACTACAACGACTATTTCCCGGGTCACAAGATCGGCATGGCCAAGCCCATCGCGGACGGCGCTGTCGATTACACCGACGGCTCGCCCAAGACGCTGCAGCAATATGCCCGCGACGTTTCCGCCTTCATGATGTGGACCGCCGAGCCCAAGCTCGAGGAACGCAAGAAGACCGGCTTCCGCGTGATGGCCTTCCTGCTCGTCCTGGCTGGCCTGCTCTATTACACGAAGAAGAAAGTCTGGGCCGACGCGCACTAAGCGCGACGCTTCCCGAAACAGAAAAGGCCCCGTCGCGAGACGGGGCCTTTTTTGTTGAACCGTGGGGCGTGAAGCGGATGAAAGGCCACGCAGCCTGCCCGCCGCGCACAAAAAAGCCCCGCAAAAGCGGGGCTTTTGTGCAATCTGGTGAGAACGCATTCCCTCACCCGGCTCCTTTGGAGCAACCCTCTCCCGCAGGGCGAGGGTTCAGGTCAGGCTGCCCGTAAACTGCTGAATACGCGTGCAGGCGTCTTCCAGCGTCGTCAGCGAGGCGGCATAGGAGATGCGGAAGTTCGGGCCCTGGCCGAAGGCCGTCCCGTGCACCACGGCGACGCCTTCAGACATCAGCAGCTCGCTGATGAAATCCTCGTCGGTCGCAATGACCTTGCCTTCCTTCGTCTTCTTGCCGAGCGCCTCTTCGCAGGAGGGATAGACATAGAACGCGCCTTCGGGCGTCGGGCAGGTGATGTAACGCGCCTGGTTGAGCATCGAGACCACGAGGTCGCGGCGTTCCTGGAAGGCCTGCTTGAACACCGGCAGATGCGCCTGCGAGCCGTCGAGCGCCTCTACGGCCGCCCATTGGGCGATCGAGCACGTGCCAGACGTCTGCTGGCCCTGCAGCAGGTCCATCGCCTTGATGAGGCTCTCGGGGCCGGCCGCATAGCCGACACGCCAGCCGGTCATGGCATAGGCCTTGGAAACGCCGTTCATGGTCAGCGTGCGGTCCATCAGCTCCGGCACGACCTGCGCGATGGTCGTATATTCGAAGTCGCCGTAGCAAAGGTGCTCATACATGTCGTCGGTGAGCACCCAGACATGGGGATGGCGCTTGAGCACTTCGCCGACCGCCTTGAGCTCGTCGCGCGTATAGGCCGCGCCCGAGGGGTTGGACGGCGAATTCAGCACCAGCCATTTCGTGCGCGGCGTGATCGCCTTTTCGAGATCGGCGGGGGCCAGCTTGAAATTGTTCTTCATGGAGCAGGACACGAAGACCGGGCTGCCGCCGCACAGCAGCACCATGTCGGGATAGGAGACCCAATAGGGCGCCGGAATGATGACTTCATCGCCGAGGTTCATCGTCGCCATGAAGGCGTTGAAGAGCACATGCTTGCCGCCGGTGCCCACGATCGTCTGCGACATCTTGTAGTCGAGACCGTTCTCGCGCTTGAACTTGCGGACGATGGCCTCGCGCAGCGGGGTGATGCCAAGCACGGGCGTATATTTGGTCTCGCCACGCTCGATGGCCGCGATGGCGGCCTTCTTGATGTTGTCGGGCGTGTCGAAATCCGGCTCGCCCACCGAGAGGCTGATGATATCGCGGCCCTGTGCCTTGAGATCGCGAGCTTTCTGCGTCGCCGCAATGGTTGCGGAAGGTTTCACGCGGGAAAGGGCATCGGCGATAAAGGCCATGGCGGTGCTCCGGGAAAGAAAGTCTGCTTTGCAGGGAATAGCCCCATCGGGGCGACGGCGGAACCTAGTGCGATGCGGCATTTTCAGCAACCTTTCCCCGGTGCTTTTTGCGCAATGTGACGCAATGTCCCGCTCACGCCGCCACACTTCTTGCCAAACCCTTGCAACCCCGCAGGGGGCTTGGCCGTTGTCCGCCCACAGACCGCAGGATCCGGAAGGAGCCAGCATGTCGTTGAACGATCCCATCGAGGCCGACAGCGAGGATGCGCAAACGGGGGTCATCACGCCCGAAACCGCGCGTCGCCAGCTCAATATGTCCGCGGGCCTGGCCGGCGTGCTCTGCACGGTCGCGCTCGCCCTCGCCCTGTTCTGGCCACCGCCTGTCCGTCCGGCCCGTCACGAGGCCTCCCAGAGCCTCGTGCAGGCCCCGCAGCTCGTCCATATCCGCCACGCTGAAGGCAGCGTGCGGCTGACCCCCGGCGGCTGATCCGCCCGAAAGGAGCCAATATGCGTGCGCTGATTCTTCTCGCGAGCCTGTGTGCAGCTCAACTGGCCTTTGCCCAGGCCCCGCAGACACAGGCCCCTGCCCCCCGGCCTGCGCCCCCGCCAGCCGCCAGCACGATTGCCCCGACTGCACCGCGCGGCGCGCTGATCGACATCAATTCGGCGAGCGCCTCCGAGCTCGCCTCGCTCAAGGGCATTGGCGCGGTGCGCTCGGAAGCCATCGTCAAAGGCCGCCCCTACAAGGGCAAGGATGATCTCGTGCAGAAGAAGATCGTCCCGCAGGCGGTCTATGACGAGATCAAGGACAAGATCATCGCCCGCCAGAAGTGAGGCAAAACGACCTCTGCGCGCGCTCTTCCCTCGCGCGCAGAGCCGCCCCATATTGAAGCTATGTCAAAACCTCCGGCCAAGTCCCCCAAAACCGCCTCCTCCGGCGGTCCTGCCAAACGCGCCGCCTCCGGCAAGGCCTCCAAGCCTGAGCTGCATCCGCTCGGCGACCATTTGGCCGGACTGCTCAATCCCGCGCTCGTGCAGCGCCAGGGTGGCGGCTTTGGCGAAGCGCCCCAGGCGCGGTTTGATTCGGGGCCTGTGACCGGGCTCGATCCCAAGCTTGCCGGCCAGCTCGGCCTCGATCCCACCGGCGACATCGATTTCACGCCCGCGCGGCCCAAGCGCCAGCGGCCGCAAAAGCCAACCGAAATGATCGGCTCGACGGCGACCGACCAGTCGCTGCAAGCCTTGCTGGAGGCGGGAGACCCGAATCTGCGCGACCAGGCCCCCTGGTCGCCGCACCGTCCCTCGCGCCCGGAAAAATCCGAAGGCGGCATCGCGTTCAAGATCGTTTCGGAATTCGAGCCCAAGGGCGATCAGCCCACCGCCATCAAGGAACTGGTCAGCCGGGTCGACGCCCATGACCGCGATCAGGTACTGCTCGGCGTTACCGGCTCGGGCAAGACCTTCACCATGGCGCAGGTGATTGCCCACACCAACCGCCCGGCGCTGATCCTTGCGCCCAACAAGACGCTCGCCGCCCAGCTCTATGGCGAGTTCAAGAGCTTCTTTCCTAACAATGCCGTCGAATATTTTGTGTCCTACTACGATTATTATCAGCCCGAAGCCTATGTCGCGCGCACCGACACCTACATCGAAAAAGAATCCTCGATCAACGAGCAGATCGACCGCATGCGCCATGCCGCGACGCGCGCCTTGATGGAACGCGACGACGTCATCATCGTCGCCTCGGTCTCCTGCATCTATGGCATCGGCTCGGTCGAAACCTATACGGCCATGACCTTCTCGCTGAAGATTGGCGATCGCATCGACCAGCGCCAGCTCATCGGCGATCTCGTCGCGCTGCAATACAAGCGCACGCCCGATTTTTCACGCGGCGCGTTCCGTGTGCGCGGCGACACGATTGAAGTCTTCCCGGCCCATTATGAAGATCGCGCCTGGCGCATCAGCTTCTTTGGCGACGAGATCGAGAGTCTGGCGGAATTCGATCCCCTCACGGGCAAGAAGATGCAAGATCTCGAATTCGTCAAAATCTATGCAAATTCGCATCACGTCACGCCACGCCCGACACTGCTGCAGGCCATCAGCGGCATCAAGGGCGAGTTGAAGCAAAGGCTCGGCGAACTCAACGCACAGGGCCGTCTGCTCGAAGCCCAGCGCCTTGAACAGCGCACGATCTTCGATCTCGAAATGCTGGAAGCCACCGGCTCCTGCGCGGGCGTTGAGAATTATTCGCGCTATCTTACCGGCCGCAGGCCCGGCGAGCCACCGCCGACATTGTTTGAATATCTGCCCGACAATGCGCTGGTTTTCACCGACGAGAGCCATGTCACCGTGCCCCAGATCGGCGGCATGTATCGCGGCGACTTTCGCCGCAAGGCGACGCTGGCCGAATATGGTTTCCGCCTGCCCTCCTGCCTCGACAATCGCCCGCTGCGGTTCGAGGAATGGGAAGCCATGCGCCCGCAGACCGTGCATGTGTCGGCAACGCCCGGCACCTGGGAAATGGAACAGACCGGCGGCGTCTTCGTCGAACAGATCATTCGCCCGACGGGCCTCATCGATCCGCCCGTCGAAGTGCGCCCGGCGCGTGCGCAGGTGGACGATCTGCTGGGCGAAGTGCGCACCACATCACTGGCCGGCTATCGCAGCCTCGTCACCGTGCTGACCAAGCGCATGGCCGAAGATCTCACCGAATATCTGCATGAAAACGGCGTGCGCGTGCGCTACATGCATTCCGATATCGACACGATCGAGCGCATCGAAATCCTGCGCGATCTGCGGCTCGGCGCTTTCGACGTGCTCGTTGGCATCAACCTGTTGCGCGAAGGTCTCGACATTCCCGAATGCGCGCTGGTCGCCATTCTCGATGCCGACAAGGAAGGCTTCCTGCGCAGCGAAACCTCGCTCATCCAGACCATCGGCCGCGCAGCGCGCAACGTCGACGGCAAGGTGATCCTCTATGCCGACACCATCACCGGCTCGATGGAACGCGCCATGGCGGAGACAGATCGCCGTCGCGCGAGGCAGGAGGCCTATAATCTCGAGCACGGCATTACGCCCGCCACCATCAAGCGCGGCATCCAGGATATTCTGGGCTCGGTCTACGAGCAGGATCACGTGACGGTGGACACGGGCCTCGCGAGCGCCCCCGCCATCGGCCATAATTTCAAGACAACGCTCGCCGATCTCGAAAAGCGCATGCGCGAGGCCGCCGCCAATCTCGAATTCGAGGAAGCCGCACGCCTGCGCGACGAGGTGAAAAGATTGCAGGCAACCGAACTTCTCATCGGCAACGATCCGCTCGCACGCCAGCAGGCCGTCGACGACCAGACCGGCGGCTATCGCGGCGAGCGCAAATATGGCGCATCCGCCAACGTGCCTGCATCTCGCCCGCACAAGCCGACGGACGCTGACATGGGCCCGCACAATTTTGGCGGCGGCGAAGCGCGGCCGCGCTCGACGGGCGGCAAAGGCGGTATGCATGGCGGCAAAGCCAGACCCTCGCGCGGGCGGTAGGGCACGCCCCTCCCCCGCTGCGCCGCAGCACATTTGCGATCTTGCTTGCGCCACAGAGTCCTGAGACGATCCCACAGTCAGCAAAGCACCGGACGCCGGGGTTTGTCGGCCAGTCCCGGTGCTCCACAGGTGGGAGCGCGCGACGATGGACCATGCATCCAACGGCAGACGATTGACGGGGCCGCGCCTGATTGCGCTGGTCGGCCCCTTCCAGAGTGGCAAGACAACCTTGCTGGAAAGCATTCTCGCCCGCACCGGGGCGCTCGCGCGCACAGGCAATGTGCGCGATGGCTCGACGGTGGGTGACAGCAGCGCCGAAGCCCGCGCGCATGTGATGAGCGTCGAGGCCAATGTCGCCTCGACCGAATATCTGGGTGAACGCTACACATTCATCGATTGTCCCGGCTCGCTCGAATTCGCGCAGGATATGCGCAATATCTTGGCCGTTTGCGATGCAGCCATCGTGGTCTGCGAGGCAGATCCACGCAAAATGGCGGCGCTGCAAATCATCCTGCGGGATCTTGAAGAGCTAAAAATCCCGCGCCTGCTCTTCCTCAACAAGATCGACGCCAATGGCAGCGGTATTCGCGACACGCTCGCGATGCTGCAACCGGCCTCGCGCGCCAATCTTCTGCTGCGGCAAATCCCGATTTTTGAAAATGGCATTGCGACAGGGTTCATCGACCTCGCGCTGGAGCGCGCCTTCATCTATCGCGAACATGCGCCCTCGATCATGATCGATCTGCCGGCGGCCGAGATCGCGCGCGAAAAGGAAGCGCGCTATTCCATGCTCGAGCGCCTCGCCGATTACGACGACGATCTGCTGGAAGAACTGGTCGGCGATATCGATCCGCCGCGCGACCAGATCTTTGACGATCTTGCGCGCGAATTGCGCGAGGGGCTTGTCGTGCCCGTGCTCATCGGCGCAGCCGAGCGCGGCAATGGCGTCACGCGGCTGTTGAAGGCCTTGCGCCATGAAGCCCCCAATGTCGCGCAGACGCGGGCGCGGCTCGCCATTGCGCAGGAAGGCCCGCCGCTGGCCTATGTTCTGCGCACCATCCACACCGCGCATGGCGGCAAGCTCTCGGTGGCGCGCGTGATGCGGGGAGCCTTCAGCGATGGGCAAACCATCGTCACTCCGCGTGGCGAGGATGATCGCATCTCCGGCCTGTCACGGGTGATGGGCGCCACCGCCTCAAAACAGCCGCGCGCGGAAGAGGGCGACACGCTCGCCTTCGGGCGGCTCGACCATGCGTTGACAGGTGACCTCTTGCGCGATGCAAAGGCGCTGGGTGACATTCCCGCACTCCCGGTGCTGCCGATGCCAGAACCCGTGCACGCCTTCGCGCTGGTGGCAAAGGACCGCAAGGACGAGGTGCGCCTGACTGCGGCCATCGCGCGTCTGACGGAAGAGGATCCCTCGCTGATCTTCACGCAGGATGCGGCCTCGGGTGAAATGCGCCTTGCGGGACAGGGCGAAATGCATCTGCGCGTCGGGCTTGAGCGGCTGGCCGATCGCTTCGGCGTTCTTGTCAGCGCCAAGAAACCCGCCGTCGCCTATCGCGAAACCATTCGCGACACGATCACCATCCGCGGACGTCACAAGAAGCAATCGGGCGGGCACGGTCAATATGGCGATGTGGTGCTCGACATTGCGCCACGTGCGCGGGGCGAGGGCTTCGCCTTTCTGGAAACAGTCCATGGCGGCACGGTGCCACGGCAATATTTCTCCTCCGTCGAAGCCGGGTGCCGCGATGGCTTGCAGCGCGGCCCGCTCGGCTTTCCCGTGGTCGATGTCGCCGTCACGCTGACCGACGGCTCCTATCATACGGTCGATTCCTCCGACATGGCCTTCCGCGCCGCTGCACGTCTGGGGCTGGCGGATGCTTTGCCAAAGGCGCGCCCGGTACTGCTGGAGCCGGTGCTGGCCGTTGACGTCATGGTGCCGAGCGAGGCCTTGTCACGCGCCTCGGGCATTGTATCTGCGCGGCGCGGCCAGATCCTTGGCTATGAGGCGCGCGAGGGCTGGGAGGGATGGGACGTGCTCAAGGCGCTGATCCCCGAGGCGGATATGGGCGATCTCATCATCGAACTGCGCTCGGTGAGCGCGGGGGTCGGCAGCTATAGCGCGCGCTTCGATCATCTTGCCGAAGTGGTAGGACGCTCGGCAGAGGCCGCCGTCGCTCATGCGGCACAGCAAAGAGCCCTGCAAAACGGGCATTGATCGCACGCCGCACATAAAAAACGGGCGCCCTCGCGGACGCCCGTTTTCCTTGGATCGAATATGAGATCAGGCGGCCTGCTGGATCGCGGAGAGTTTCCAATCCTCGACCGTGCCGCCGGAGCGGCGCGTGAAGGTCCAGATTTCCGTCACTTCCGAAGGCGCGGTGCGGTCGCCCGACACATAGGCCCCGGTCGCGCGCTCGACGATCGTATCCATCACCGAGAAGCGCATGGCGACGGTGGCGTAATCCTCGTTGCCCTCGCGCCAGGCTTCCGAAAGATCGCCTTCCAGAAGCTTTGCGCCCGAGACCTTGTTGATGACACCCTTGCGGGCATTGTCGGCGAGGTCTTCGGCGAAATAGGAGGCCATTTCCGGCGTCACGGCGCGACGCAGGCGATCGAGGTTTTCCTCGCCATAGGCGCTTTGCACCTCACCGAGCTTGCGCTCGAAGGCAGCAAAATCCTCGGGGCTGATCTGGAGGTTCGAGATGACAGGCGCAGCTGCGGAAACACCCGCTGACGGGCCTGCGCCCGAGGGGCCTGCACCGGAGGCGGAGCCGCCACCGAACATGCCGCCAAGATTGCCGAGCCCCTCACGCTGCATGCCAGCGCCGGCGGGCGCTGAGGCAAACTGCTGCTCGCGGCGGCGCGCGAAGAAATTCATCGCGAGACGGACGACGATGAAGAGCAGGCCAACCTGCAGAAGCAGGCCGATGATCGAGGACATCGAGCCAAGGCCACTGAACAGGCCAGAACCCGAAAGCAGGCCGAAGAGGCCAGCGCCAAGCAGGCCAGCCATCAGGCCGCGACCGAGCGAGGACCCGAAGAAGCCCGGACGCGCGGCGGCTGCGGCGGGAGCCGCTGCGGCCTGACCGACATTGGGCTGGCTCTGCGGCGTCATCGTACGCTGGATCGGCGCAGCAGCGCTGGGCGCCGTCTGTGTGGCAGGGGGTGCGGAAAACGTCTTGGCGCCACGGCTACCGGAGCTGCCGCCAACACCCGGGCGCGCTTCGGCAAGTGCCGGCGCAAGGGCCACGGAGAGGGCAACCGCCATCGCGGCCATCTTGCTGGTCGTGATGCGACGGAACGTCATGAGCTTTACCTTTCGAACGAAGCGGGCGAAACACCTGCACGAAGACATATAGGATGGCGTCACAGGGTTTATAAGCCACCGCAAGGGCAAATTTCCGTGAGGTCTTTTTTCAGTCCCGTGGGGGGCCGCCTCGCCATGAGGCCCGGCAGCGCATATGGTGGCCAAAATTCGCTTGTGATGATCGTTTATGGACTCCAAACAGCCCTTTCCCGCCAGTTCCCTCCTGGGAGCCGCCCGACGCGGTTATCACCATGGACGGTTGAAAGACGCGCTGCTCGAGGCGGCCCGCGCTCTGGTGGCAGAGCGCGGCCCGGCTGGCTTTACGCTTGCCGAGGCCGCCAAAAGGGTTGGCGTCACCGCAGCCGCGCCCTACCGCCATTTTCCTGACCGCAATGCGCTGATGGCCGAACTCGCCCGCACCGGGTTCGAGAGCTTTGGCCAGCGGCTCGCCGCCGCCTGGGATGAGGGCCGCCCCCATCCGCGCGACGCTTTCACCCGGATGGGACAGGCCTATCTGGCTTTTGCCCGCGACGAGCCGGGCGCCTATGCCACCATGTTTGAAAATGTCGGCGCGCTGGCGAGTCCGGAATCGGGGGCCGCTGCCGACAAGGCCCTGTCCATCCTGCGCCAAGCCTGCTCTGGCGTGCTGGCCGAGGCGGGCGCTGCGCCTGAGGGCGCGCGCAAGCTTGCCTTCGAGATCTGGTCGCTCTCCCATGGCGTCGCCATGCTGGCGGCCGGTGGCCATCTCGACCCGCGCAACCCCGGCTGCGATCCTGCGCCGATTCTGGCCGGCGGCGTCGAAGGCCTTCTTGCCGCCGCCATCCGCGCGGGTGGCGGGCGCGCCCAAATCTAGGCTGTCATCCCCTTGACACCCGACTGCGATGCTCCAATGTTAATGTTTGTAACATTCACATTGCGGCCCGGAGCCCCGGTCCGCCGGTGAGGGCCCTTCGCGGCGCAAGAGTGGAGAATGACGATGGCCTATTCGCAATCCCCGCGTGATGACGAGCGCTCCCCTTGGCGCGACAGAGGCAATGGCCGCGCGCGTTGCGCGGGTCCGGGCCAGTGGCGGCCCCTCGAGATTGCCGCCATGGTTCTTGGCTTCATGGTGTTCTGGCCTATCGGCCTTGCCATTCTCGGTTTCAAGATCTGGCAGCGCACGACCGGCTATGAAGGCACGATGGCAAGCGCCATGCGGCAGGGCTGGTCCTATGCCGAGAGCCATGGCTGCTCGTTTGGTCAGGGCTGGAACCGCAATTGGCGCGGGGCGACCGGGTTCCGGGGCTTTGCGCAAGGGAGCACGACCGGCAACAGCGCCTTCGATGACTGGCGCTCCGCCGAGCTTGCCCGGCTCGAGGAAGAGCACCGCAAGCTTGAAGCCGCCGAGCGCGAATTTGCAGAATTCCTCGCCAATCTGCGCCGCGCGAAGGACCGTGAGGAATTCGACCGCTTCATGCAGGCCCGCCACAACGCGCAGCCCGACGCGTAAAAAGGAAAACGGCGGGCTCCCTTGCGGGAGCCCGTCATCCTTTATGAGGCCTTAATAAATTTCTGCGCATCCTGCGGTCCATGGCGCGTAGCGTATGGCCTCTCACCGCTCTGGCACTTGCGGCACTTGCACTCTCTGGATGTTCGCTGTTCCAGCGGCCGCAGAGACCGGCATGGCGCGCGCAGGCGGAAAAGGCCTGTTTCGCGCAAAAACAGATCCAGATGTCCTCCTTCGTGCAGCTCGCCCGCGAGATCGATGGTCCGGGCATTTGCGGCCTCACCATGCCGCTCAAGGTCACGGCGCTGGCCGGCGGCACGGTCGCCCTCACCACCACACAGACCATCGGCTGCCCGATGACGGCAGCGCTCGACCAATGGGTCCATGACATCGTGCAGCCCGCCGCCCTTGCGCGGTTCGGCCAGCCTGTCACAGAGGTCAAGAGCATGGGCTCCTATGCCTGCCGCTCTATGAACAATCAAGGCGTGCGCCTGTCCGAACATGGCTTTGGCAATGCCGTCGACATTGCCGGCTTCATCCTGCTCGATGGGCGCGAAATCACGTTTGTGAAGGATTGGGCGCGCGGGGCCACGCGCGACAAGGACTTCCTGCGCGAGGTGCAGGCCGGGGCCTGCACGATCTTCACCACCGTGCTCGCGCCGGGCTCCGACATGTTTCACTACAACCACATGCATGTGGATCTTGCAGCCCACGGCAACACATCCGAAGGGCCGCGCCGCTATTGCAAGCCGACGCCCGCGCCGGGCCTGCTGCCCGCCCCCAAGCGCCACGACGATCTGCCAGACCCGCCCGATCTCGATGAAGAGCTCGACATGGCGCAGCTTGGCCCCGGCCCCATACCCGGCGGATCGAGCCGCGCGCCGCTCAATCTTGGCTTGCCGCCCGCGCCCCCCGAGGCTCAGCGCACACGCGTGGCCCAGGCGCAGAGCACGCAGATCTTGACCCTGCCGCTCTCGCCCATCGCGCCACAGCCGATCATCGCGCCGCCAGCCCGGCTCACGCCGATGACACCGCTCGACAGATTGTTGCAGAAGGAAGCCTTCATGCCGCCGGGCAATCTCGGCACACGCCGCTAGAGGCTGAAGCGGCCGAGTTCGACGATGGTTTCATCATCCTCGCGCATACCCCGGATCCTGCCCTCGATGCGCCAGCCCGCGCCCTCTCGGGCGATCTCATACATATGCCAGGCCGCGCGGTGGCGCTGGGTACCGGGCACGGCGGAGGCGGACGCCACGCCAACCACCGGCACGGGCCCTTTGGGCCCCGCGATATGGGCAATCGAGTGCCGATGATTATGGCCGTGGATGATAAGCTCCGCGCCATGGGCGGCGATAAGCGCCTCGAAGCGACCGGCATCTGACAGGCCACGGCCCGGCGTTGCACCCTTGCGGTTGGGCGGATGATGGATCATCACGACCCGCATCAGCCCGCGTGCGCCGGTTTCAGCCAGCGCGATTTCAAGACGGTCGCGCTGCGCGGGGCCAAGCTTGCCTGACGCGAGCAAGGGCGCGGTCGGCACGCCCGAGCAGACGCCGATCAGCGCAACGCCGCCGCGCACACGCAGATAGGGATAGGTCTGCGGGTCATGCACATCGGCGCGCGTCCAGGGCGTGAAGGTCGTTTCCAGATGGGCGAGCGAGGAGCGCACATAGGCATCGTGATTGCCCGGCACAAAGCTCACATCATGCGCATCGCCCAGCGTCTCCAGCCAGGCGCTGGCCAAGGGAAATTCGGCCGGCAGGCCAATGTTGAGAATATCGCCGGTCATCGCGACATGGTCGGGCGCTTGTGCGCGCATATCGGCAACGATATGGGCCAGCACCTCCATATTGTGGATGCGGCTGCGGCGTCGCCAGTTGAGATAGCCGGTCAGCCGCTTGCCCAGCAATTCATGCGCACGCGGGCGCGGCAGCGGGCCAATATGGGCGTCGGACAGATGGGCGAGGCGAAAGGTCACGATGCCTTCTCTCGCCTCTCCCACCAGCTCCGTCAAGCGCCGCCGATCAATATGCCGGCTGCCAGCACGATGGCGCCGCCGAGCACGATCTGGAAAACGGCCTGAAGGAAGGGCGTATCCATGTAGCGCGCGCGGATCCAGGCAATCGCCCAGAGCTCGATAAAGACGACAACGCCCGCAATGGCTGTCGCAATCCAGAAGGCATTGTCCCAGGAATCGGGCACGAGATAGGGCAAGGTATGGCCAAGGCCGCCAATCGTGGTCATGAGACCGCAGATCGCGCCGCGCAGCCAGGGACTGCCACGCCCCGTCAGCGCGCCATCATCCGACAGCGCCTCGGCAAACCCCATGCTGATGCCAGCACCGATCGAGGCGGCCATGCCGACAAGGAAGGTTTCCCAATTGCTATGCGTCGCAAAGGCGGCTGCAAACAGGGGGGCCAGCGTCGACACCGAGCCATCCATCAGGCCGGCAAGGCCCGGCTGCACATATTGCAGCACGAACATCCGGTGACTGGTGGAGGCTTCTTCCGCCTTGGCTTCCTCGGTGAGAAGCGCGCGTTCGAGATCGCCCACATGACGACCGTGGCTTTTCTCGACTTCGGCAAGATCGCCCAGCAATTTGCGAATGCCGACATCGGTCGTCTGCGCCGCCGCTTTCTGATAGAAGCGGGCGGCCTGATATTCCATATTTTCCGCTTCCTTGCGGACGGTTTCGAGCGGCAGATTCTTGGTGAGCCAGATCGGGCGGCGCTTCAGAAAGCCCTTCACGTCCTCGCGGCGGATCGGGGGCAGATTGTGGCCGAAGCGCTCTTCATAGATCTGCAGAAGCGCATGCCGATGGCCGCGCTCTTCCTCGGCCATCTCGTCGAAGACCTTGGCGGAGGCAGGGTATCTTTCGGCAAGATCCTCGGCGAAAGTGGCGTAGATTCGGCTGTCCTCCTCCTCGGAGGAGATGGCCACGGCCAGGATTTCACGAGCGGTCAGGTCGGCGAAGCTCTTCACGTACTGCTCCCTTGGATCGAAGGTTCTTTAGAATGCCTCTAAGCCAGAGGGAAGCACTTTCTCCTTACGCTCAGGATCTGCAGGTGGATCGATGAAAGCCTGGCTGCGGCTTCGCCTGTACGACGTCGTCAAACATATGCAGCCATTGGCGGCCCGCCTCACACGGCCCCTCACCATGGGCGTGCGGGCGCTGATTCTCGATCCCGAGGGCCGCATCTGCCTGTTGCGCCATTCCTATGTGGCGGGCTGGCATTTGCCCGGCGGCGCGGTGGAGCCGGGCGAAACCCTGCACCAGGCGCTGCTGCGCGAAGTGCATGAGGAAACAGGCCTCGCCATTGCGGAGGCGCCTGCCCTGTTTGGCATCTATTTCAATGCGCGCATGGCCCGGCGCGATCATGTTGCGCTTTATGTCATCTCCGCCTTCACACGCACCGCGCACCGCCCCTCGCCGCTCGAAATCCGCGAATATGGCTTCTTTGCCAGCGATGCCCTGCCAGAGGGAACCACCGAGTCGACACGGCGGCGCATTGCCGAGGTTCTGGAAAAGCGCGAGCCCGCGCCGCTGTGGTGAGATTTGCGCCCCGGCGCAGGCATGTTAAAGGGTCGAGATGAGCACCATGAGCCCGATCCGCCAGCGACGAAGCTGCTGACACGCCCGCACCACGCGCGCGCCGCCTTGCTTTGCTGCCACAAGGATCGAACCATGACCGCCCTCACGCTCGACGTCGCCCCGCTCAGCCCCGCCGACCTGACGCAGATCGAGAAACTCGACGAGCGCGCCTTCGGCCCCGGACGCTTCACCCGCACCGCCTATCGCCTGCGCGAGGGCATTGCGCCGGTTGCGAGCCTCTCCTTCGTGGCGCGTGTCGGCACCTTTCTCGTGGGCGCCAATATCATGACCGAAGTGCGCTGCGGCGGCGCGCACGCGCTGCTGCTCGGGCCACTCACCGTCGAGCCCGCCTTCCGCTCGCGCGGCATTGGTGAGCGCCTGGTCACGCGCTCGCTCGATGGCGCGCGTGCCGCCGGACACAAGCTCGTGCTGCTGGTGGGCGATGAGCCCTATTACAAGCGCTTCGGTTTCAAGCGCGTGCCCATGGGGCGGCTGGCGATGCCAGGCCCGGTCGATCCCGCGCGCGTCCTCTATTGCGAATTGCAGGACGGCGCGTTCGAGGGCGTGCAGGGCCCCGTCACCCGCGCGCTCTGATCGCGCGTACGCCCTCACGTCTGGCGGCGGCGGCTTTCCCCGATCCAGCCCAGAAGAACGCCGCCCAGTAGCGCCAGCAGGCCGACAAGTCCCACCGCCAGCGGCGCAACGCCAATGCCGGTGACCACGCTCGCGCCCGTGCGCTTGAAGCCCGCATAATCGGACCCGCCATAGACGGGGCTCTCGCGCATCGACACGAAGCGCGGCAAGACGATGGCATCGCCCGCACCCGCCGAAATGCGCCGCACCGTGCCGCCTGTCGCCTCCGCAAGCGGGCGCAGTCTGTCGAGCGTCGAGACGACATCCTGAAATTCGCGCGGGTTCTCGGGGCCGACATTGACCAGCGCCGACAATTCGCCATCGCTCACGCGATAAAGGCCGAAATCCTCGACATTGGCCTGGCCCCGCGAGAGGCCGGGCTCGGCGGCCTGCAAGGCAATCTCGCGCGTCGCGCCCGACGGGAACGTGAGCGTGACCGGCGGCGTTTCGGTTTTGAGCGACTGGCGCGTGATCGTGATCTCGCGTCCGCGCGCGCTGGCGCGCAGTGCTTCCTCTTCAAGCTCAGGCTCTTTCATCAGCCAATGGGCCATGCGGCGCATGAGATCGAGATGGGGCCCGCCGCCCTGAAAACCCCTCGCCCACAGCCAGATCTGATCGGACAACATCAGCCCGACGCGCCCCTTGCCCTCGCGCGAAAGCAACAGCAGCGGCTTCTGCTCAGCGCCTGTGAGCACTGTCGTGCCACGCAAGGATTCGGCTGACACCTGCCGGAACCATTCACTCCAGGCAGGCGGCGAGACATCACCTCCCGGCAGGCCGCGCGTGACAGGATGCTTGCGGCCCTCATCCGAAATCTGCGCCCGGAACGGACGCTCGATGATGGCCAGCGGGCGCGCCGGCGAGATCTTGCCGAGCGGGGAATAGAAAAGTCCCTCGGGACCGGAAAAATCAGGCCCCGCCGCCATCAGCAACGCACCGCCCTCGCGCACATAGCGCACGATATTTTCAAAATAGACCGATGGCAGAACCGTCTGGCTTGAATAGCGATCGAAGATGATGAGATCGAAATCCTTGATGCGGCGGCCAAACAGATCGCTGGTCGGAAAGGCGATCAGCGACAATTCGCTGATCGGCGTGCCGTCCTGTTTCTCGGGCGGACGCAGGATCGTGAAATGCACGAGATCGACATTGGCGTCGGCTTTGAGAAGATTGCGCCAGGTGCGTTCGCCCGAATGGGGCTCTCCCGAGACGAGCAGCACTTTCAACTTGTCGCGCACACCCTCGACCGTCAGCACAGCCTTGTTGTTGAGCGTGGTCAGTTCATCATTGAGCGTCGCCACCTCAAACTCGACGACATTGGGCCCGCCATGTTCGATCTGCACCGGCACGCGCACCAGCAGGCCCGGACGCATGCGAATGGTCGAAACATCCGCACCATCGCGGCGCACGCGCACCTGCACCGGCTGCGAGGACAGGCTCGTGTCATAGACGCGAATGCCGACTGAAATTTCCTTGCCGACCAGGCCAAAACGCGGAGCCTCGACCAGTTCGATGCGCCGGTCGCGCTCGCCCTCGCGGCCTGTGACGAGCACATGCAAAGGCGCCGAAAAACCAAGCGCGCCTGAATTGGCCGGGATGTCATGCACCACGCCATCGGTGACAAGGATCGCGCCGCCGATGCGCTCGGGCGGCACATCGGCCAGCGCGCTGTTCAGGGATGCAAACAGACGCGTGCCGTCATTGCCGGAATCCACGCCCCCGCCATCGACAAAACGCACCTCCACATTATCCAGCGCGCCAAGGCTCTTTTGCAGCTCGGCGCGCGCCTTGTCGGTCTGCACCTTGCGGTTTTCAATATTCTGGCTCGCACTGCGATCGAGCACGACGGCGACCACATCGCGCAACGGCTGGCGGTCTTCGCGCACAAGCGCGGGATCGACGAGCGCAGTCATGACAAGCGCCAGACCGAGCGCGCGCAACAATGTGCCACGGCGGCGCGCCAACAGGCCGAGCCCGATCACGACGGCGCTCGCAAGCGCAAGCGCCAGCAGCAGCGGCACTGGCAGAAGTGGCGTGAAACTCAGGCTGAAATCGCTCAATGCCCCAGCCTCTCAAGCAAATCGCGCACATGCACCTGATCGGCTTTGTAATTGCCAGTCAGCGTGTAGATGACGAGATTGACGCCGCCGCGCAGCGCGAGTTCGCGCTGGCGATTGCCGCCGGGGATCATGGGATAGAGCGGCTCGCCATTGCGGTCGAGCGCCCACGCGCCGGCAAAATCATTCGAGGTGATGATGATCGGCGAGACGCCATCGCCCGCGCGCACGGGACGATTGGCCTGATCGGGACTTTCGGGCGGCAAGGCCTCGATCCAGGTCTGCCCTACCGTCGTGCGGCCGATGAAAGCATCGAGCAGATAGAACGTTTTCGTGATGACATGGGTGCGCGGCACGGGCTCGAGTTCGGGCACATCGACGCCCGCCAGCAAAACCCGCAGCCATTGGGCTTCGGGCGTCGGCGGCCCGCTCGGGCGTGAGGTCAGCGCATCGCGCGTGTCGAAGATAATCGTGCCGCCCTGTTTCATGAAGGCTGCAATCCGCGTCACCGCTTCGGCAGGGGGCTGCGGGCGCGTGGCGACCACCGGCCAGTAGAGAAGCGGATAAAAGGCGAGCTCGTCCCGCGCGGGGTCGATGCCCGCCGGCTCTCCGGGCGACAAGGCCGTGCGATTGGCGAGCGCGCGCGACAGCGCGGCAAGCCCCAGACGACTGGCCTCATCGGCCTGCGCATCGCCCGTCACCACATAGGCCAGCCGCGTGCGCAAGGCGGCATCACCCGCGTTTCCGGCAGCATCGGCCTGCGCCTGCGCGCGGCCGGGCAGGATCACCAACGCGCCGAGCAGGAGCGCGAGCACAGCGCTCAGTGCGGCACGCTTTTGCGTCCGCAGGCCACGCAGACGATCAAAGCCGCCCGCCAGCCAGAGCGAGGCCAGCCCATCGGCAATCAGCAGCAAAACAGCGACCGCAACCAGAGCTGCGCGCAAATCAAGCGGCTCGACCTTTGTGAGCTCTTCCATCGCAAATCTCGCATCGAAGGTGACGGGCTCCAGCCGCTCGCCCGGCGACAGGGTGTTGATCGCAACCAAGGCCTCGGCAGGGCCATAAAAGCCCGGCGGATATTCAGCGCTCGCAGGGCCGGTAAAAGTCATCGGGATCGGCCTCGCGGTGAGAGGTGGCGCGCCCAGCGTGCCAAAGCCGTCAAGCGTGCGGGCAGGCGCAAGCGTTTCTGCGCGCGCAGGCGCACCATTTTCCGTGCCCGCGCCAAGGTCCACCGCACCCTCGCCCGAAAGCGCCACGACGCGGCGCAACAGATCGACGAACAGGCCAGAGAGCGGCAGGTTCGACCAGGTCGTGTCTGCCGTCACATGCACGAGCACAACAAGCCCCTTGCCCCGCCGCTCGGCTGTCACCAAAGGCGTGCCATCGGCCAGTTGCGCCCAGGTGCGTGCCGGCAGGCTGGCGTCGGGCTCGGCCAGAACCTGGCGTGTGACGGTGACTTCTTCAGGCACGACAAGACCCGCAAACGGGCTTTCGGCGGGGAAAGAGGCAAGCTGTTTGGGCTGATCCCACGACAGAGCGCCGCCGAGCACCCGCCCACCGCGCCGCAAGCGCACCGGCACGAGATCATCGACCGCACCGGCAAGCCGCGTGCCCGCAAAGCGCAGCAGCACGCCGCCCTCTTCGACAAAACGCGCCAGCCGTTCATGCGCCGGTCCGCTGACGACGCCAATATCGGCCAGCACCATGACGGAGACGCGATCCTCAAGCAGGCCCAGCACCGGATCACCACGCCCGGGCGGGGCTTCGCGCACCTCCGCGAAAGGCGTTAGCGCGCGGCGCAGATAATAGAGCGGCGAGAGCAGCGGCTGCGCCGTATCCGCCGTGCTGCCGGAGACGAGCCCGACGCGACGGCGTTTCCAGCGCTCATCGAGCAGGCTGACGGCGCCGGCGGAATGTTCGCCCACAATTTCAACGCGCGCGATCTCGTTGCGCAATTCAATCGGCAGGTCGAACCGCGCGGTCGTTTCGCGCGCGCTGCCAAAATCAAAACGCGCCTCGCCCATGGCAAGGCCCTTCTTGTCGAGCGCGCGCACCACACCTTGTGCGCCAGACCGCGTATCGGCGCGCACAAGTTGAGCGTCCAGTCCGCCTGCGGCATTCACCGTGCCGGAAATCGCGCTCGGCAGCTGCGCCTGCGTCACCACATGAACGCGCCGCTCGCCCGCAGCCTGCGCCAGCCCCTGCGCGAAAGCCTCGGCCTGCCCGCCCGCCAGACCATCGGCGATCCAGACAATCTCGGCCTCGCTGTTTTGGGCAAGAAAGCGCTGCACCGCAGGCAGAACTGTCATGCGGTCGGGCAGATGGGGCACGGGCTTCAAGATGCGCAGACGCTCGTTGGCGCGCAATTGATCGCCGCTTGCAATCTCGCGGCCGCCATCGGACATGCCAACGAGGGCGGTGGGCCTGCTCTCGCGATTGGCAACAGCAATACGATCAGATGCAGCGGCAATGCGCTGGGGCCAGGTCGGGGCGGCCGGCCAGCCATCGTCGAGCAGGACAAGCAAGGGTCCACGCGCGCCTTCGCTCGCCGGCAGCGGATTCCAGATCGGCCCCGCCATGGCGAAAATGATGAGTGCGGCCAGAAGCAGGCGCAAGGCCAGCAGCCACCAGGGCGTGCGCGCGGGCGTTTCCTCGTGCGGGCGCAGATCGAGAATGAGGCGCAGCGGCGGGAAGGAGACTTCACGCGGACGCGGCGGCGTGAGGCGCAGAAAATACCAGAGCGCGGGCAGCGCAATCAGCGCGGAGAGAACGACAGGTGCGCTGAAGGCAAGCGGCAAACCCAACATGGCTCAGCCCCCCTGCCCGGCTTCAAGACGCATGCGCAACGCCAGAAGTGCCTCGGACGCAGGCCTGTCTGTGCGATGCACGACGAAACTCCAGCCGCGCGAGGCCGCCGCCGCGCGCAACCGCTCGCGATGGAGCGCCAGCCGCGCAATGTAATCGGCGCGAAACGATTGCGCCTCCCCGACACGCAGCCGCGCGGGAGAATCGACATCGTGAAATTCGGTATGGCCGGTGAAGGGGAAGCTCTCTTCCACCGGATCGGCAATCATCACCAGATGGCCACGCGCTCCCCGCGCCGCCATGGCGCGCAGCGTGGCGGCGATCTCCTCGGGATCGGACAGGAAATCGCTGATGATGACGCCTTGCGTGCGCGGCGCGAGCGCATCGGCGGGCGGCAATTCGGCGGGCGTGTAATCGGGCCGACACGCTTCCTCGACCATGCGCTCGGACAGGCGCTCGACAATATCGCGTGCAGCCAGCGCGCGGGTAAGGCCGGTGATGCCGACACGCTCGCCGCCCCGCACCAGCAGATCGGCAAGGGCCAGACCCAGCACCAGCGCGCGGTCAATCTTGGGCTGCAAGGCAAGGCTGGAGACATAGCCCATCGATGCCGAGCGATCACACCAGATCCAGACCGTATGCGCCGCCTCCCATTCGCGTTCGCGCACATAGATCCGATCGTCGCGCGCCGAGCGTCGCCAGTCGATGCGGGTTGTAGCTTCGCCATAAACGAAGGGACGAAATTGCCAGAAGGTTTCGCCCGCGCCCGCGCGGCGGCGGCCATGCACGCCATGCATCACCGTGGCCGCGACTTCCTTGGCGGAGACAATGAGGCCCGGCAGGCGGCGCGCAAGATCGAGCGACTCGAGCCGATGCAGGGCCTGCACGCCGGTGTCGTCCCGTTCCAGCAGCCGCACATCGACCATGAGATCAGCCCAGCCGCGCGGTGAGGCGCGCAATGACGGAGGAAATGGTTTCGCCTTCTGCCCGCGCGGCAAAGGTCAGCGCCATGCGGTGTTTGAGAACCGGCTCGGCCAGCGCGACAATATCGTCGAGCGAGGGCGCAAGACGCCCGTCGACAAGAGCGCGCGCACGCGAAGCCAGCATGAGCGCCTGGGCCGCGCGCGGTCCCGGCCCCCAGGCAATGTGCTGGGTGATCTCGGCATCGCCCTCGCCCGGACGCGACGAGCGCACGATGTCGAGGATCGCATCCACAATGCGCTCACCCACCGGCAGACGCCGCACGAGGCGCTGGGTTGTCATCAGATCATCCGCAGTCATGGCGGCGCGCACGCGCGTTTCATTCTCGCCGGTCGTCTCGATGAGAATGCGCCGCTCGGCCGCGCGGTCGGGATAGGTCACGTCGATCTGCATCAGAAAGCGGTCGAGCTGGGCTTCGGGCAGCGGATAGGTGCCTTCCTGCTCCAGCGGATTCTGCGTCGCCAGCACATGGAAAGGCCGCGGCAGATCGTGGCGCTCGCCGGCAACCGTCACATGATATTCCTGCATCGCCTGCAAGAGCGCCGATTGCGTGCGCGGGCTCGCGCGGTTGATTTCATCGGCCATCAGCAACTGCGCGAAAATCGGTCCGCGCACGAAGCGGAAGGCGCGCGCGCGATCGGCGCCCTCTTCGAGAATTTCGGAGCCCAGAATATCCGACGGCATCAGATCGGGCGTGAATTGCACGCGGCGGGCATCAAGGCCAAGCACCGTGCCCAGCGTCTCGACGAGCTTTGTCTTGGCGAGGCCCGGCACGCCGACCAGCAGCCCGTGGCCGCCCGCGATCAGTGTGACAAGCGCTTCCTCGACGACGCGCTCCTGGCCAAAGATCACCGTGCCGATGGCGCTGCGGGCTGCCGCGACACGTTCCAGCGCATGTTCGGCGCTGCGCGCGAGGGCGGAATCGAAGGAGGTGGCGCTCATGTCCTGCATGCTCTGGTTTCCGTTTCAGCCCAAGGCCGTTAGATTGCCCCGCGGGATCAGTTTAGAACGCAGGGCGGCATTGTCGATCCGCACGCCTCCAGTTCCACATGAGCAATGGTCGAGAATATGGCAGACGAGGTCAATGCGACGCCTGAGCCGGCCCGTCTTGCGGCTCTCGCCAGCGCCGTTTCGGACGGGGGAACGCTTCCGCCCGTTCACCTGTGGAATCCGCCCTTCTGCGGCGATATCGGGATGAAAATCGCCCGCGACGGCACATGGTTCTACCGCGATTCCCCGATTCTGCGACCAGCCCTCGTGCGGCTGTTTTCGACAATCCTGCGCCGTGACCCGGAGGGCTATGTCCTCGTGACCCCGGTCGAAAAAATCGCCATCGAGGTGGAGGATGCACCCTTTCTGGCGGTCGACATGCGCTTTGTCCCCGATTCTGCGGGCGGACAGCTGATCTTTCGCACCAATCTCGGCGATGAGGTCGCAGCTGGTCCCGACCATCCGCTGCGGTTCGAAACCGGCCCCTCGGACGGGATCAAACCCTATATTCTTGTGCGCGGCGATCTCTGGGCTTTGGTGACGCGCGCCCTCGTCTATGATCTGGTTGAACGGGCGGAGCACCGCCACCATGCCGGATGCGTCCAGACAGGCGTCGTCTCGGGGGGACAATTTTTTGTGATGGAGGAAGCACCCGAGACGCCGCAAGACGGCGTGACCGGAGCTCGCGCATGACCAAACCGACCGACGCCATCGACGACACACCGGTCCATCCCCGTTTTTCCGCCGCCGATGTGCGCGCGCGCGCCGTTGCGCGCCTCTCCCTTGCCTTGCCCGACAGCGCGACCGACCCCGCCCACAAGCCGCGACGGGGCGACCACATTCTCAATCCCGATCTCTACAAGCCGGGCCTTGCGGCCATTGCGACGCCCGCCGCCGTGCTCGTGCCCATCGTCGCGCGCCCGGAAGGGGCGACCATCCTCCTGACCATGCGCGCCCGTGCGCTGCGCCGTCATGCCGGACAGATCGCCTTTCCCGGCGGCCGGATCGATCCCGAGGACGATGGCGCGATGGCGGCGGCGCTGCGCGAGGCGGAGGAGGAAATCGGTCTCGACCGGAGAAGCGTGACGCCCATCGGCTTTCTCGATCCCTATCTCACCCATTCGGGCTTCCGCATCCTGCCGCTCGTGGCCATGGTGAGCACGCCCTTCGGCCTGCTGTGCAACCCGGAAGAGGTCGACGAGGCCTTTGAAGTGCCGATGGACTTTCTGATGGAGCCCGAAAACCACCGCCGCGACCTGCGCACGCGCGAGGGCATTACACGGGCCTTCTATTCCATGCCCTATGGCGAGCGGAATATCTGGGGCGTGACCGCGGGCATTCTGCATAATCTGCACGAGAGGCTCTACACGTGAGCAGCGTCGGACGGATCGAAGGCCCGAGCTTTCTCGATGATGCGCGTCTGCGCCGCCTGTTTGACGCGCTCGATGGCGATGGCGAGGAAATGCGCGTGGTGGGCGGCGCTGTGCGCAATCACCTGATGCATGTGCCCGTGCATGAAGTCGATCTGGCGACAACAGCGACGCCGACGCAAACCATGGCGCGCGCAAAGGCCGCTGGCCTGAAGAGCGTTCCGACCGGCATTGAACATGGCACGGTGACGACCATCGTCGATCACATGCCCTTTGAAATCACGACGCTGCGCGAAGATGTCGAGACCGACGGGCGACGCGCGATCGTGGCATTCGGCCGCGATTTCGAGGCCGACGCGATGCGGCGCGATTTCACCTTCAACGCCCTCTCTGTCCGCGCCGACGGCACGCTGTTTGATTATGCAAACGGCCTTGCGGATATAGAACGCCGCCATGTGCGCTTCATCGGCGATCCCGATGCGCGCATCCGCGAGGATTATCTGCGCATCCTGCGCTTCTTCCGGTTTCACGCCGCCTTTGGCGAGGGCGAGGCTGACCCGCAGGCCTTGCGCGCCATTGGCCTCAACCGCGCGGGACTCGACGGATTGTCGCGCGAGCGCGTGCGCGCCGAATGTCTGAAATTGCTCGAGGCGCGCAATGCTGCCCCCGTGATCGGGCAGATGAGCGGGCTCGGCCTGATGCTGCCGATCCTTGGCGGCGTGGCCATGCCGGCGCGGCTTGCGCGCATCGTCGCGATAGAGGCCGTGCGCGGGGCCAAGCCCGACGCCCTGTTGCGACTGGGGGCGCTCGCTATCCTCAAGCGCGAGGATGCACTGCGGTTGCGCGAACGCCTGCGCCTGTCCAATGCAGAATGCAAACGGCTCGCCGAGGGCGCCGACACGCGCGCCAAATGGCATGCGCGCCCGATGCCGCCCGATGCCCAGACGATTCTGACATGGCTCTTTCTGGATGGGTGCACCGCGACCTGCGACGCGCTCGATCTCGGCCATGCCGAATGCAGCGCCCCGCCCGATGACGCGGCATGGCAGAGCGCGCGGCGCTTTGCAGCCGAGACTCCCGTACCGCGCCTGCCCATTGGTGGCGCGGATCTGCTCGCGCGCGGCATACCTGCGGGCAAGGCAGTCGGCGAGGCGCTGAAAGCCGTGCAGCAGAGCTGGATCGCGGCAGGCTTTCCCGAACGCCCGGAGGCGCTGGCCCCGATGATCGCGGCCGCGCTTGCCAGCAAGACCTCCGACTGACGCAACCAAAAGCTGCAGACAGACTCCTCAGCGGACCCCGTGCGCGCTATACTCAGCTCCATTGCGGAGTTGCGTATGAGTTTCGAGCGAAAAAGCCCGGCCGATCTGGCCAGATCCATGGCCCATCGTGGCCGTGCGCAGCAACGTGCGCGCGAGACCGGTTCGAGCGCCTGGCGGCGCGAGACCTTCACCCTGCCCCGTGACCAGGCGCGCGACAAGGCGCGGGAATGGTTCAATTCTTTCCCGAAGCAGGCCTATATGACGGAGATCGAGTCCTGGCGTGAGCTTGCCGATGGACAGATCGAATTCACCATGCGCCGCCTGCCGACCGCCGATTAATCGGGCGGGACATCCGGCGTTTTCCAGCCGATGTGCTGGCCACCATCCACCGCAATCATCTGCCCCGTGACGCTGCGCGCCTCGATTAGGAAGAGCACCGCCTCGGCAATTTCCTCCGGTGCGACGCTCGACCCCAGCGGCACGGCCGAGGCCTCATGCTCAAAACCGGCTATGCCCTCGAGGTGGTTGGGAAACACAGGCCCCGGCCCCACTGCATTGACGCGCACGCGCGGCGCATAGGCCTGCGCCATGGTCTGCGTCGCCGTCCAGAGCGCGGCCTTGCTCAGCGTATAGGTGAAAAAGCGCGGATTGAGCCGCCAGACCTTCTGGTCGGTAATATTGACGATCACGCCCCGCCCGCCCTCGGGCACGCGCGCGGCAAAATCGGCGGCAAGCTGCAGGGGCGCACGCAGATTGACCGCCATATGCCTGTCAAACTGCGCCGGATCGAAAGGCAGCGCCGCGTCCGGCTCATAGACAGAGGCATTGTTGACGAGCGCTTCGAGGCCTCCAAGCCCCGATTCCGCCGCGCCGACCAGGCCCGCCACGTCCTCGGCGCTCGCCAGATCACCAATCACGACCATGGCCCGGCCGCCGTCCGCACGGATAGCTGCTGCCAGTGCCTCCGCCTCGGGCGCAGACCGCGCGCTGGCGTGCAAAGCAACGCCGAACCCGCCAGCGACCAGACGCAGCGCCACCGCCCGCCCGATGCGGCGCGCAGCCCCTGTTACCAATGCGTTGCGCAAATTGCCCAATTTGGCCCCCTGAGGCGCAATTTCTAAAAAACCTGACCCTGAGCTTATCTGCTGCACCAGCGCGTCAAAGCAAGCGTTGCAAGCAAAAACAGCCAAGCCAGAGGTCCGCAGAACACCTTCAACTGGGCCATTTCTAGGCGGTTAACGATTTATTAGCCAAGCTAATCACTCACCATCTATCAATTGTCATCAAGTCTTCGTGGCATGTGCGCTGCAAAATGGCATGGTTAACAGGAAAACATGGATGTAACCTGCAATTACTTGCGCTGAGACCTTTCGACAAATTCTTGCCTTAATCGATAACGAGTCACAAACAGCTTCGGTTAGAATTTAGTAACTCCTCTAATTCTAAACCAAACCTCATACCGCCGGCGCAAATTGCCGGTGTGCAAAGGAGTTTAAAATGTTCAAGTCGATCTTCGCAGGTGCGCTCATTTCCGCAATCGCCGGCACCGCAATGGCCGCCGACCTGCCGCGCCGCTCGGTCGCCCCGGCCCCCTATTTCGCCAAGACCTTCAGCTGGACCGGCTTTTACGCCGGCCTGAACGGCGGCTACAATTTCGGCAAGTTCACCAAATCCGCCAGCAGCGCGATTGGCGATCTGGACGGCTACACGATCGGCGGCACCGCCGGCTACAACCACCAGATCCAGCAGTTCGTTGTCGGCGTCGAGAGCGATCTCGACTGGGCCAAGGTCGACGGTTCGACCGGCGCGAACAAGGGCAAGCTGAATTCGCTCGGCACCATCCGCGTGCGTGCGGGCTATGCGGCTGACCGCGCCCTCGTCTATGTCACCGGCGGCTACGCTGGCGGCTCGGTCAAGGTCACGACGGCTTCTGCCAATGGCTCGAAGTGGGAAAATGGTTATGCGGCCGGCGCTGGCCTCGAATATTCCTTCACCGACAACATCTCGGCCAAGGCGGAATATCTCTACAGCGCGCTCGGCTCCAAGAACTTCAACGCCTCTGCCGTCACCACGGCCGGCGCCAATGTTCAGCAGGTCCGCACCGGCGTGAACTACAAGTTCTGATCGGCGAAAGCCTCTGGAACAAGAAGCCCGGCGGTTTTTCCGCCGGGCTTTTTTTATGTCGTTCAGTCGCCGGGCTGCGTCTTGGCAAAGCCCGGAACCCGGGCCACAAAATCGTCGAACCAGGCGACGAGCTTGGGATGGGTCGCGCGCCATGCGCCCTTGAAGCGGAAGTCGAAATAGCCAAGCGCGGCAGCAACCGCAATCGTGCCGACATCGACGCCAGCGCCCGGCAGATCGGCCTCAAGCGCATCGAGCCCCTGATCGACCTTCTTCTGCTGCATGCCGACCCAGCGGGGCGAATGCTGATGGTCTTCGCGGAAACGGCCCTCATACATGACGAGAATGGCGGCATCCATCATGCCGTCAGCCAGAGCCTGCAAGGTCAGCGCCTGGAAACGCGCCTTGGGTTCGACCGGAATGATGCGGCCACCGCCCGCGACATGATCGAGATATTCCGAAATCACGACAGAATCGAAAATCGCCATGCCGTCATCGGCAACCAGCAGCGGAATCTTGTTGAGGGGATTGCGCGAACGAATGGCATCGCCCGGATCGTGATCGGCATCCACCAATTCAATTCTGTCTGCAAGGCCAAGCACATGGCCAGCCATGGCCACCTTGCGCGCGAAGGGCGAGGCGGCGGAATAACGCAATTTCATAAGATCCTCCCGGCTTTGAACTGAACGCAGTTGTGCGCCAGCCCGCGCAGGCGGGCAAGCCAGGATGCGCGCGTTACAAGTTCGGGACTGGTCATTCAAGCTTGAGGGAGACGGCCTTGGGCCCCTTGCCCTTCTTGTCGGGCTCGATCTCGAAGGTGACGCGCTGGCCCTCGGCCAGAGAGCTCAGGCCCGCCGTCTCGACAGCGGTAATATGAACGAAAATGTCCCGTCCGCCATCGTCTGGCGTGATGAAACCATAGCCTTTTTCGGCGTTGAAAAATTTGACGATGCCTTGCTGCGTCATGACGCCATTCCTCGAAAGACAAGCCCCCGGAAGCCCCAGCCGGGGCCGTCACTCAAGTGAGGCAGATCCCCCAACACCGCTCACTCACGACAGGGTGAGACAAAGCGAAAAGATTGGCAAGAGTTTAGCAAAGTACGAAACACGACAATAAACTGGATAGGTCTTAACCCAGCATCTCGCCGGTCACGGCCTCCACAAGGAAACTGGCGCCGGGCCCACGGCCCAGAATGTCGGTCAGGACGGGCAGCAGCCGTCGGGCTTCGGCCTCCAGCAGATAGGGCGGATTCACGATGACAAGGCCTGTTGCGGCCAGCGGGCCATCCGGGCGGATCATCTCGACCGCAATCTCGAGCCGCAGGATGCGCGGGATCTCGCGGCCTTTCAGCCGGCCGATGAATTGCGCAACGGGGCGGATTTCCTTGATCGGATACCAGAGCGCGAACATGCCGGTCGGCCATTTGCGCAAGGCGGTGACGAGGCTCTCCTCCATGGCGACAAATTCATCGCGCGATTCAAACGGCGGATCGATCAGCACAAGCCCGCGCCGCTCGGTGGGCGGAACCAGCCCCTTGAGGGCGCGATAGCCATCCTCGGCCAGAATGCGCACGCGGCCGTCGCGGCCGATGTTGCGCTCCAGCGTGCGCACATCCTGGGGATGCAATTCGCACAGCGTGGCGCGATCCTGCTTGCGCAACAATTTTTGCGCGATGAGGGGCGAGCCGGGATAGAGCATCGGCTTGCCGCCGGGCGGAGGCAAGCCGCCAAGCCCCTCGAAATAAGGCGCGAGCAACACTTGCAGGTCCGGCGAGAGTTTGGCCTCTGCCAGGCGGGCAATGCCATCGCGCCACTCGCCCGTGCGGTTTGCTTCCTCACCGGCCAGATTGGTGAGGCCCGGCCCCGCATGGGTGTCGATATAGCGGAAGCCCGCATCCTTGCGCTTCAGGTAATCGAGCATGAGGGCCAGCAGCGCATGTTTGAAAACATCCGCGAAATTTCCGGCATGAAAGGCGTGGCGATAATTCATGCCTCGCTTATCCGACAGCGCGGCCCGCTCTACAAGGGCGGCGGCACGTCAATGTCACGTGCGCGGCAGGATCGGCTGACAATATCGGGGCACGGCACGAAGTCGCGCAGATCCTTGCTCATGCAGAACCGGACTTCCTGAAAGGTGTTTCTGGGGCAGGCAACCGCGGCCATGCCGGGACGAAGCCGCGGATTGGCGGCGCGAAAGCTGCGCAATATGTCTTCAGGGGCAAGCCGCCGCGAGCTGCGCTGCGCGCTGAACTCGGGCGGAATCTCGATCTCTGCCCGCGCGCGGCGCACGTCGGCGAAATAGGCCGATGCCGGCAGGCCCGAACAGCCCCCATGCTTGCGCCATTCATAGCGCGCCAAGCCTTCGCTGGGGAAAAGATCGCGCACCGCCTGAACGTCAGCGCGTGCTGGCGGCCTCAGGCCTGCCTCGCAATCGGCAGGCGAGGCGCGCTCGCCCTGCGGCCAGAGCCCGTGCACGACAAAGCCCTTGCCCGAGCCCGGCGCACATTGCTCCCGATCCTTGTCCGAGAGCGCGCAAAAGCCCGCGGACCAGGACAGTGCGAGGACATAGAAATCGAAATCTCCCGGCGCCACGCCGCTGCGCCTTGGCTCGAACGGGCGCGTCTGCGCGGCCTCCATGCAACGATCAAGGACGCACTCATTGCGCGCCCCTGCCGGCGCGCAGGCCAGCATCAAGACGAGCGCGACCAGCGAGACAAGAACGTTTCTGTGCAGTCCGGACATGTTTTAATTTTAAGGGCGCGCCGAGCGGCAGTCGAGCCCGAAAGCATAATTGCGATCAAGACCCGAGATGCACCATTCAATGCCCCAGCCCACGCCAATCGGGCCAAGCCCCTCGCCAACCCAATAGCTGACCTGACGCACTTTCTGGTCGCTCATATAGGCGAGCGCCTTGCAATAGCGGCGCGGAATATAATCGACTCCCTGCGCGCGGTAACCGATTTCCTGAATGCCCTCGAAGCCGACAATGGCCAGACCCGAGCGCCAGAATTCTGCGTCAGTGCTGTGAAAATTCGAATTGAGCTTACCCAGCACATTGGGATTGTCGCAGAAGGGAAGCCGTCCCGAATATGGCGAATAACGTTGCTCGGCAGGCGTCAGCGGGCGAGCGTGGGCTGGCGTGAAAGCGCTCTGCGCCAGCGCCAACACGAAACCCGCAAGGACAAGACCGGACCAAGCCTTTTTCATATCGCACCTTTTGACATCGCTCATCGAAACACGATGAGGGCGCGCCAGAAGGCGGTCAAGATGGCGCGCGCGCAAGCGCATGCCTTGAGATCATTTGGCGCAAAGCCGTGTCATCACGGCATGTGCCACGCTCAAGTCAGCTGCGATTATAAACGTCTTCCATGCGGATGATGTCGTCTTCGCCCAGATAGGAACCGGTCTGCACTTCGATCAATTCCAGCGCGATCTTGCCCGGATTGACGAGACGATGCACGCAGCCGATCGGCAGATAGATCGATTCATTCTCGTGCACGAGACGCACATCTTCATCGAGCGTGACCTCGGCTGTGCCCTTCACCACCACCCAATGTTCAGCGCGGTGATGATGCTTTTGCAGCGAGAGACGCCCGTCGGGTTTCACGACAATGCGCTTGACCTGATAGCGCGCACCGGAATCGATGCTCTGATAATAGCCCCACGGACGATAGACACGCTTGTGCTCGCGCGCCTCGGGACGCTTCTGCGCGTGGAGTTTTTCAACGAGATCCTTCACGCGGCCCGATGCGCGCGCATCGGCCACCAGAACGGCGTCTTGCGTGGCAATGACAATGACGTTGTCGAGGCCGACAACCGTCGTCAGCAGGCCATCGGACCGCACAAGGCAATTGTGGCTGTCGAGAATGAAGCCCTCGCCCGTGATGGCATTGCCGTCCCCATCCTGCGGACTGAGATCGCGCACCGCCGCCCAGGTGCCGATATCCGACCAGCCAATATCGGCAGGAATGACGGCGGCGACTTCGGTACGCTCCATGACTGCATAATCGATGGATTTTTTCGGCGCGGTCTCGAAGGCAGCGCGATCGAGCACAAGGAATTGCAGATCCGATTTTGCATTGGCGACCGCAGCCGCGCAGGCCTCCGCCATGGCGGGCTCGAAGCTTGCCAATTGCTCGCGCATGATCGCGGCGGAAAAAACGAAATTGCCGGAATTCCAGAGATAACCCTGATCCACATAGGTTTGTGCGGTCGCGGCATCGGGCTTTTCGACGAAGGACACAACCGAGCGCACATTGCCGCCCAGCACCGCGCCTGGATGAATATAGCCATAGCCGGTCTCGGCATGGGTCGGCTTGATGCCGAGCGTCACGATGGAGCCTGCGCGCGCGGCCTCCGCCGCTTGTTCGCAGAGCGCAATCAGACCATCGGGATCCTGCACGACATGATCGGCGGCCATGATGATGACAATCGCCTCGGGATCGCGGCGGAAGGCTATTTCTGCGGCCACCGCAACGGCGGGGCCGGAATCGCGCCGCACGGGCTCGAGCACGATCTCGGCCTCGACCTCGATCTGCGCGAGCTGTTCGGCGACAAGGAAGCGGTAATCGTGATTGGAAATGACGAGCGGGCGGGCAAAAAGCGTTGAGCGCGCCAGCGTCAGCAAGGTGTTCTGGAAGCTCGAGCGCGGCCCTATCAAGGGCAGGAATTGCTTGGGGAAACTCTCGCGCGATTCAGGCCACATCCGCGTGCCTGAACCACCGCACATGATCACTGGCAAAATCTTCGTCATGACCGTCCGTTCTTCCCAAGCTCCAGGGGCGGCCAGCCTTATAGCACAGCCAGCCCCGTCCCGTCAGCTTGCCTGCTTCTGGTAATCCTTGATGTCGGAGAAAATGACCTTGGGCCATTTCTCCTCTTCGTAGCGCAAAGACCAGGCTGAAGGCGCAAGAAAAACCGGCGCGCCATCGAGATCTTCAGCCAGTGACGAGCCAAAAGCGCGACGGAATTTATCAAGTTCGCCAGGCTCTTCAGACGTGACCCAGCGACAAAGTTCAAAGCGGCTCGTCTCAAATGTCACCGGCAGCCCATATTCAGCCTGCAGGCGCTCGGAGAGAACATCGAGCTGCAACGCCCCGACGACGCCAACCATCGCGCCAGAGCCATCGGTGGGCACGAAGACCTGCACCACGCCCTCTTCGGCCATTTGCTGCAAGGCTTCGCGCAGCTTCTTTGCCTTCATCGCATCGCCGAGTTTGACGCGCCGCAGAATTTCCGGCGCAAAGCTCGGCACGCCACGGAAGACAATGTCCTCGCCCTCGGTCAGCGTGTCGCCGATGCGCAAGGTGCCGTGGTTGGGAATGCCCACCACATCGCCCGCATAGGCTTCATCGACCAGGGCGCGTTCCTGCGCGAAGAAGAACTGCGGCGCATTGAGCGCCATCGGCTTTCCGGTGCGCACAAGCTTGACCTTCATGCCGCGCGTCAACTTGCCCGAACACACGCGCATGAAGGCGATGCGGTCGCGATGGTTGGGATCCATATTCGCCTGGATCTTGAACACGAAGCCGCTCATTTTCGGCTCGCGCGGCTCGACCTTGCGGGTGGAGGCGTCGAGCGCACGCGGCGGCGGAGCGAATTCGCCCAGACCATCGATCAGATCCTGCACGCCGAAGGTGCGCAGCGCCGAGCCCCAATAGACCGGGGTCAGATGGCCTTCGAGAAAAGCCACCTCGTCAAAAGGCTTCAGCGCTTCGACGGCAAGGCTCAATTCCTCGATAAAGGCCGCGCGCTCATGGGCGGGCAGCAGATCCGAGATCACCGGATCCTGCGGCCCGCTGACCTTGATGGGGCCATCTTCGCTACCCAGCAGACGAATCTCGTTCTTGCGCAGATCGTAGGTGCCCTTGAACTCGCGGCCCCGGCCAATCGGCCAGGTGACGGGCGCGGTGTCGAGCGCCAGCGTCTTTTCGATCTCGTCGAGAAGATCGAAAGGATCGCGGGTTTCACGGTCCATCTTGTTGATGAAGGTGACAATCGGGATATCGCGCAGGCGGCAGACTTCGAACAATTTGCGCGTGCGCGCCTCGATGCCCTTGGCCGCGTCGATCACCATGATGGCGGAATCGACCGCCGTCAGCGTGCGATAGGTATCTTCCGAGAAGTCCTCATGGCCCGGCGTGTCGAGCAGGTTGAAGACGCGGCCATCATATTCAAACGTCATCACCGAAGTGACGACCGAAATGCCGCGCTCGCGCTCGATGCCCATCCAGTCGGAGCGCGTCTGGCGGCGGTTGGCCTTGGCGCGCACCTCGCCCGCAAGCTGGATCGCGCCGCCAAACAGCAGCAGCTTTTCGGTGAGCGTGGTCTTGCCGGCGTCAGGATGCGAGATGATCGCGAACGTGCGCCGCCGGCTGACGGGATCTGGACTGGCCATGAAAACCTAAATCGGAAGCGAGGCCGCAAGGCCCCAATGAAACCGGGCCGGGGTTTAACCCGGCCCGGCCCAAAAATCCACTTTTGCGCGTTTGCGCCGCTATTCGGCGGCGCGCGGCTCGGCCAGCGGGCCGGGCTGGGCGCCCTCGTCCCCGGCCTTGCGGGCCGCTTTGGCGCGGTCATGGCTGTGGTCGCGGGCGATGAGCGAGTAGACGGCAGGCGTCACGAAGAGCGTGAACAGCGTGCCGATGGCCATGCCGGCCGCAATCACGAGCCCGATATCGAAGCGGCTGCGCGCGCCAGCGCCCGCCGCAATGATGAGCGGGATCATCGCCACCACCATGGCCGCCGTCGTCATCAGGATGGGGCGCAGGCGGACGCCTGCTGCATGTTCAATCGCCTCGCGGCGTGAATAGCCCTCTTCCTCCTGCAATCTGTTGGCGAATTCCACCATCAGAATGCCGTGCTTGGTGATGAGGCCGATCAGGGTCACGAGGCCGATCTGCGTGTAGATGTTGATCGAGGCCGCCCCTGCAATGCCCAGCACATTGAGCGGCAGCAGGGCCCCGAAGATCGAGGTCGGCAGCGCGATCAGGATGATGAAGGGGTCGCGGAAGCTTTCAAACTGCGCGGCCAGCACCAGGAAGATCACGATCAGCGCGAAGACGAAGGTGATCGCCAGCGCACTGCCCTCCTGCACATATTGGCGGGCATCGCCGTTGAAATCGTAGGTATAGCCCTCCGGGAAGACGGTCTTGGCCTTGTCCTGCAGGAACTCGATCGTCTCGCCCAGCGTGCGGCCCGGGAAGGGCACGCCAGAGAGCGTGGCGGAATTGAGCTGCTGGAAGGAGGTCAGCGCATTGGGCTGCACCGTGCTTTTGATCGACGCGACAGTCGAAAGCGGCACGAGATCGCCGGAAGCTGTACGGATCTGGTAGCGCATCAGCCAATCCTCGGTGACGCGAAAATCGCGCGGCACTTGCGGGATGACCTGATAGCTCCGCCCATAGAGATTGAAGCGGTTGACGTAATTGCCGCCGAGCAAAGTCGCCAGCGAATTGCCGATATCCTGCATCTTGATGCCAAGGCGATTGGCCTTGTCGGCATCGATGTTGAACTCGATCTGCGGCGTGTCGAATTTCAGGTCGCTGTCGACGAAGATGAACATGCCGCTCTCACGCGAGGCGGTCTGCATCTGGTCGAGCACCTGCGCGAGCTGCTGATAATCCCCCGTCGAACGAATGACGAATTGCATCGGCGGCCCACCGGTCGAGCCAGGCAGCGCGGGCGGGGCAAAGGCGAGCACCTGGGCTCCGGTGATATTGGAAATACGGCCCTGCAATTCCTGCAGAACCTGCTTCTGCGAACGCTTGCGCTGCTCCCAGGGCTTCAGCAACAGGCCGACAAAGGCCTGATGTACGCCGCCCGAACCATTGATCGTGAAGACGTGGCTCTTCTCGGGGATTTGGTCGAGAACCTTGTAAAGCGAGTTTGTCGCCTGTTCGAGATAATCGAGATTGGCATATTGGGGCGTCTTGACGAGCAGGAAGAGAATGCCCTGATCTTCTTCAGGCGCAAGCTCCTTGGGCGTCGTGACATACATGATGCCGGTAAGCGCCAGCACGCCGGCCAGCACCACCATGGTCATGGCGCGGAAGTTGAGCGTGCGGTGCAGGCGACGCTGATAGCGCTGGCGCAAGCCCTCGAACATGCGATCCAGAAAGGCGACAAAGCCGCCCTGCTGCGTGTGCGATTGCGGACGCAACAGCAGCGAGCACATCATCGGCGACAAGGTCAGCGCGACGACGCCAGACACAACCACGGCGCCGGCGAGCGTGAACGCAAATTCACGAAACAGCGCGCCGGTGAGGCCCGCGACGAACCCGATGGGCGCATAAACTGCGGCCAAAGTGATCGTCATCGAAATCACCGGCATGGCAATTTCGCGCGCGCCCTTGAGCGAGGCGTCAAAGGGCGTCATGCCATCTTCGATATGGCGGTAGATATTTTCCACCACCACGATGGCGTCATCGACCACAAGACCGATGGCAAGCACCAGCGCCAGCAATGTGAGCAGATTGATCGAATAGCCCATCATCAGCAGGAAGATCATCACCCCCACGAGCGAGAGCGGGATGGTGACAATTGGGATCAGCGTCGAGCGGAAATTGCCGAGGAACAGGAAGATCACGATGACGACGATCAACGCCGCCTCGCCGAGCGTCTTGCCCACTTCCCAGATCGAGGCGCGAATGAATTCCGTCGCGTCATAGGCAATCGCACCATCGATGCCGGTGGGCAATTGCGCCTGGATATCGGGGAAGGCAGCCCGCACCTTGTCGATGACGACAAGCGGATTGGCCGAAGGCGCAGCGTAGACGCCAATGAACACCGCCTTCAAACCGTCAAACACCGAGGAGGCGTCAACCGATTGCGGGCCAAGCTCGATATCGGCAATGGCGTTGAGGCGGATCAGGCTGTCGCCGCGCGCGGTCACGACGAGCTGGCCGAAGGCCTCGGGGTTGTCGAGCGAGGTCAGCGCATTGATGCTGGTCTGCGTGAAGTCGCCCTTGATCTGGCCGGCGGCGGATACGAAATTATTCGCAGCCAGCGCATCGCGCACATTGGCCGGCGTCACGCCACGGGCCGCCATGCGGTTGGGGTCGAGCCAGATGCGCATGGCAAAGGTCTGCCCGCCGAGAATCTGCGCATTGCCGACGCCATCGATGGTTTGCAGACGCGGCTGCACCACGCGCGAAATGTAATCGGTGATCTGGGCCGGCGTCAGGACCTTCGAATTGAAGGACATGTACATCAGAGCATAGCCCTGACCCGTCTGCTTGATGACGATCGGATCGTTGGCTTCACGGGGCAGCGAAGAGCGGACCTGATTGACCTTGGACAGGACGTCCGTCACCGCGCGGTCGGGATTGGCATTGAGGCGCAGGTTCAGTGTGATCAGCGAGGTGTTCTGCTGCGAGTTGGAGACAATCGTGTCGATGCCTTCCGTGCTCGCCACAGCCTGCTCGAGCGGCACCGTGATGAAGCCCTTGATGAGATCTGCGTTGGCGCCGGGATAGGTCGTCGTGATGGTGATCGTCGTCTGCGACAATTCCGGATATTGCCGGATTTGCAGCTTGAACGCCGCCTGCAGGCCCACAAGCAGGATGAGCAGGCTCACCACCGTCGAGAGAACGGGACGTCGGATGAAAAGGTCTGTGAAAGAACCCATGGATCGACGCTCCTACTGGCGCGGAAGGTTTTGCGGGGCCTTGAGCCCGGCATTCGCATCGATACGCACGCGCGCATTGGGTTGCAGCTTGAGCTGGCCCTCCGTGACGATTGTGTCGCCTGCCGCAAGCCCGGAGGAAATCGCAACGCGATCCCCGCGCGTATCGCCCGTCTTGACGACGCGACGCTCGACGATAAGCGCCTGCTCGGCAGGTGCGGCCTGCGCCGCGCCGGCATCAACCGGCGCCGGCTTCACGACATAGACTGTGTCGCCGTAAAGCGAATAGGACACGCCCGTGCGCGGCACGGTCACGAGGTCGCGACCCGTCCCCACCAGCACGGAGACATTGGCAAACATGCCCGGACGCAGCTCGCGCTCGGGATTGCCAACCTGCGCGCGCAACACGATCGTGCGCGCCTCGATGCTGACACGCGCATCAATCGAGGTGACCTTGCCCGCAAAGATCTTGCCCGGGAATGCATCGACCGCAATCTCGATGGCCTGACCGACGCTGACGCGGCCAATGTCCTGCTCGGGGACGGGAAAATCGACATCGATCGGATCGAGCTGCTGCAGGGTGATGATGGACGTGCCGGGCGAAACATATTGGCCCATATCGATCCGGCGCAGGCCGAGGCGACCGGCGAAGGGCGCAATCAGCGCCTTTTGCGCGATCAGCGCCCGCGTGCGGTCGGCAGCAGCAGCGGCGGAATCGCGAGCCGCAAGCGCTGAATCGACATTTGCCGTCGCGGTCGAGCCGCCCGTCACGAGCTGGCGCTGGCGCTCAAGTGCGAGTTCGGCATTCTTCAAGGTCGCGAGATTGGATTTGAGATCGGCCTGTTCGACAGAATCATCGATCTGCACCAGCAGCTGGCCCTTGGTGACATCCTGCCCCGATTCAATCTGGATGGAGCGCACCACGCCGCCAACCTGCGGGGCAATGTCGATGCCCTGCACCGCGCGGAACGTGCCGATGGCTGCGATGCGCGCCTGCCAGGTCTCGGTCCTGACGTCCGCCACCGCGACTGCGGGCACGGGCCGGGGCGCCGCGGCGATGAACCCCTTGATCATCTGCGGCTTCACGGAAAACTGGAAAAACGCCAATCCTCCTGCAAGACCTGCAAGGACGAGGAAAACAATCGTGAGGGCGACAGCGCGTTTCATGAATCACCGGGTTGGCGCGGCCCAAAGGCTCGCCGTCTGTTCGAAGGAATGGAAACTGCCCCGGCCGTCTCGCGGCAAATTCATCGTGGGCAGCAAACCGCGTGTCACCAGAGGCATGAAAGCCATGGACACCTGAGCTTTACGCTGGGGCGACCGGGTATGGATCACGAATGAACCAAATCCCGCCTTTGCGCAACCAGCAAGAGCCATGGTCAATACCTAGAGCCACGGGGCAAGGAGGGCAATGGCCTCACGGGGATTTGCGGCCGCCGCGACCGGCATAAAGAATCAGCATGACCTGCCCGTGACATGACGCTGGGTAAGTAGAGCCTCAGGCAAATGCGTGCGAGGCGCACAAACCGCTGCCAAAAAAAGAGGCAGACAGCCAATGGAATGCTGAGACTTCGAGCAAAACTCATCTTTCGTCTAATATACCATGGGGCCATTGCTCAGTTTTTACTGGCACCCGGCTTGCTTGCCTGTTCTCATGGAGAGCGTGGCGGCAGGAGTGAACGGAATTGGCTACGGGGCATTTTTTCGACGAAATGACACAGCCTGACGGGCTGCCCCGCAAGGTCTATGAGCGGGTGAACCGCTGGCTGGCCTCCGCGCCGCCAGAGCTTCTCGCCTCTCGCCGCAGCCAGGCCGAACTCATGTTCCGGCGCATCGGCATCACCTTCAATGTCTACGGCGACAAGGACGCGTCCGAACGCCTGATCCCCTTTGACATCATTCCCCGGGTGCTGGGACGTTCGGAATGGGCAAGGCTTGAGGCCGGCCTCATCCAGCGCGTCAAAGTGCTGAACATGTTCCTCGCCGATATTTATGGGGCGGGCGAGGTCATCAAGGCCGGAATCATCCCCGCCGACATCGTCTATCGCAATCCCCATTTCCGCCCCGAAATGGCTGGCGTGCGCGTGCCCCACGACATTTACGTGCATATTTCGGGCATCGATATCGTGCGCGTCGACGACCACGATTTCTACGTTCTCGAAGACAATGCGCGCACCCCTTCGGGCGTCTCCTACATGCTGGAGAACCGCGAGGTGATGATGCGCCTCGTGCCCGAGCTCTTCGCCGAACATCGCGTCGCGCCGGTCGAGAATTATCCCGACGCCCTGCTCGCCAAGCTGAAATCCGTCGCGCCGCGCAGCGCGGGTGGCGAGCCTGTGACCGTGCTGCTGACGCCGGGCCAGTTCAACTCCGCCTATTACGAACATTCCTTCCTCGCCGACAAACTCGGCGTGGAGCTGGTGGAAGGCAGCGATCTGCTGGTGCGCGACAATGTCGTCTACATGCGCACGACACAGGGGCCCCAGCGCGTCGATGTGATCTACCGCCGCATCGACGATGATTTCCTCGATCCGCTCGCCTTCCGTCCCGATTCAGCGCTTGGCGTGCCGGGCCTGATGAGCGCCTATCTCGCCGGCAATGTGACGCTCGCCAATGCGGTGGGCACGGGCATTGCCGATGACAAGGCCGTCTACACTTACATGCCCGAGATCATCAAATTCTATCTCGGCGAAGAACCGCTGCTGAAGAATGTGCCGACCTGGCGCTGCCGCGAGCCCGCCGCGCTGAAATATGTGCTCGATCATCTGCCCGAGCTCGTCGTCAAGGAAGTCAATGGTTCGGGCGGCTACGGCATGCTTGTGGGCCCGCATGCAACCAAGGCCGAGATCGCCTCCTTTGCCGAAAAGCTGGTGCATGATCCTGCCGGTTTCATCGCCCAGCCCACCCTCTCGCTCTCGACCTGCCCGGCCTCGTTCGACACCGGGATCGGGGGACGTCACGTGGATCTGCGCCCCTTCGTCCTGTCGGGCGCCGATGGCGTGCGTGTCATCCCCGGCGGCTTGACGCGCGTTGCGCTCAAGGAAGGTTCGCTCGTCGTCAATTCGAGCCAGGGCGGGGGCACCAAGGACACCTGGGTCATCGACGATGAAACGGGAGCCGCCTGATATGCGCGCCCTTCGCCTCTTTTCTTCCAGCCTTTCGCGAGCCCGCTGATGCTGTCCCGTACCGCAGACAATCTCTACTGGCTCTCCCGCTACATGGAACGTGCGGATTTCCTCGCGCGCATCATCGAAGCGACACAGCGCCTCGCCACGCTTCCCACCGCCTATGGCGGCACCGGCACCGAATGGGAAAGCACGCTCAACGCCGCCGGCGCGCTTGAGGGTTACAAGGAACATATGAGCGAGGTCACAGAGGCCGACGCGATCTATTATCTGGGCTTTGACGCGCGCAACCCATCCTCGATCCGCAATTGCATCGAGCTGGCGCGCACCAATGCGCGCGCTGTCCGCACCGCGCTGACAATTGAAATGTGGCAGGCCATCAACACAGCCTGGCTCGAACTCAAGCGCTACGAAATCTCGCTCGGCAAGCCCGGCCCCATCGACCGCATCGAGCTGTCGCGCTTTCTCGAATTCGTGAAGAAAACATCGCTCGATTTCGACGGCTCGGCCCATCGCACCATGCTGCGCAACGATGCGCATTGGTTCTCGCGGCTTGGCCTCTACATGGAACGCGCGGATACGACGGCGCGCATTCTCGATGTGAAATATCATGTGCTGCTGCCAGAAACAGAAGCGGTCGGCGGCACCATCGATTACTTCCAATGGACCGCGATCCTGCGCGCAGTGTCTGCGCTGACCGCCTATCACTGGGTCTATCGCGGCAGCGTCAAACCCTGGCTTGTGGCCGACCTGCTGATCCTGCGCCCGGAAATGCCGCGTTCGCTGCGCTCCTGCTACGACAATATCGTCCGCCTGCTCGACAACATCAGCCGCGCCTATGGGCGGCAGGGGCCGGCCCAGCGCCATGCCCATGCGATGCTGGCGCGCTTCGAGAATTCTTCCATCAAGGATGTGTTCGGCACGGGCCTGCACGAATTCCTCACCGAATTCGTGGAGAGCAACGACCAGCTGGGCTCGGCCGTCAGCGAACAATATCTGATCCACTGAGACCACAATGCGCATCAAGATTCGGCACGAAACACGCTTCGCCTTCGATCCCTCCGGCAAGTCGATCATCCAGACCCTGCGCATGACGCCCCGCAATCACGAGGGACAACGCATCGTCTCCTGGCGCATGGATGTGAACATCGATTGCATCCTGCGTCCGGCGGAGGATTCCTTCGGCAATGTGCTGCACACATTCTCGGCCGAGGGGCCGGTGTCCGGCTTCACGATCACCGCAGAAGGCGAGGTCGAGACCTTCGACATGTCGGGCATCGTACGCGGCGGCATCGAGCGCTTTCCCAACGACATCTATCTGCGCGAGACCGATCAGACGATCGCCGACAAGGGGCTGCGGGCTTTCGCGCTCAAGGCCGCAGAAGGCAATGAGGGCACGCTCGACACGCTCCATCGCCTCATGACCGCTGTGCATGAGGGCATCGCCATCGATCCCGACGCTTCGGCGACCGACATCGTGCCTGCTGCCGACATTCTGGCGGCCAGGACGGGTTCGGCTGCAAATGTCGGACAGGTGTTTGCGGCCGCCTCCCGCTATCTCGGCATCCCGACCCGCATCATCGAGGGCTATTATCTTGCAGGCCCGTTCACCATTGCAGGCGGACACAGCTGGGCGGAAGCTTTTGTGGAGGGTCTAGGCTGGATCGGCTTTGATGCCGCCCATGACCTCTGCCCGCAGGAGAACCACGTCCGTGCGGCCGTTGGCCTCGACCGGCTGGGCACAGCGCCCGTCCGCGTGGCGCCCTTTGGTGGCCTTGCGAAAGTGCAGATCTCGCTCAATCCCCGCCTGACCCAGAGCCAGAGCCAGTCGCAATCTTGAAGCTGCGCAGATTTGCGGCACAGCCCGAGACGGGGCTATAAGGACGCCACACGCGGAAACGGCAGAGGACGCACGACCCATGACCTATTGCTGTGGCATTCTGGTGCGCGACGGGCTGGTGATGATCGCCGACACCCGCACCAATGCGGGCCTCGACAATGTTTCGACCTTCCGCAAGCTGCATATGTTCGAGAAAAAGGGCCGCCATGCCTTTTCGATTGCCAGCGCCGGCAATCTCTCGGTCACGCAGAACGTGCTGCACCTCGTGCACACCGGGCTTGAAAATCCGGTGACGAAAAAGTCCGAGCGGCTGGAGGACATGACCGACATGTTCTCCGCCGCCCAGCTCATCGGCCGCGCGGTGAACAAGGTCGAGAAGGCCTATTCGGAGGCCTTCGAGCAGGCCAATCTGAAATTCGAGATTTGCTTCCTGTTCGGCGGCCAGATCAAGGGCGCAGGGCCGCGCCTGTTCATGATCTATGCAGCGGGCAATTTCATCGAATGCACGCCGGATGCGCCGTTCCTGCAGATCGGGGAACACAAATATGGCAAGCCCATTCTCGACCGCGCGGTGAATTACGACACCGATCTCTATGACGCGCTGAAGATCGGCCTGATCTCGATGGATTCGACGATCAAGTCGAACCTGGGCGTCGGCATGCCCATCGACCTGTGCGTGACCCGCTCCGGCGCGCCTGAATATGAGGTCAACCACCGGATCGACGCCGACGATCGTTACTTTTACGATCTGCGGGAACGCTGGAGCGCCGCGTTACGGGCCGCCCACAAGGGCATTCCGCGCCCGCAATACGGCGAAGCGAAATAGGCTCGACCGCGACAATCGTTCAAGCAGATCGAGAGCCCCCACCCCTGGCCCCTCCCCACAAGGGAGAGGGGAATAGAATGGCGCTTTGCGAGGATCTTCAGATAACAAGCGCACGCCAACTCCCTCCCCCTTGTGGGGAGGGCGACTCGGCAAAGCCGAGCGGGGTGGGTGTCGCGCTATCGCGCCCGTTGATGCTCAAGCTGTTACCACCCGCAAGGCGAGCACAAGGTTCTCGCTCTCGCCCGCTCCCACCCCTTGCACCTGCCCCGCCCGCACGTTAGCGTGCACGCCGAGCCATGGGGTGCTGCCGAACGTCGGTGGCTGAGATCACACCCATAGAACCTGAACTGGGTAATGCCAGCGGAAGGGAAGGGCAGCGCCTCCATGGGGGCCTCGAACCTCCTTTCAACGAGCTGGCGGACCCGTCTTCAGCCTTGGCGGGAGGAGCAGCGCATGAACGTTCAACCGAAGGCCGGCAGCATTGTGCCGGAAACCGTGACCACCGGCCCGCTTACGGGCTCGCACAAGGTCTATCATCACGTCCCGGGCCATCCCGACGTGCTCGTGCCCTTCCGCGAGATTACCCTCAGCGACCCCAAGGAAGCGCCTGTGCGCGTCTATGACGCCTCGGGCCCCTATACGGAAACCGATGCGGGCATCGACCTCTCCAAGGGCCTGAAGCGCATCCGCGCGCCCTGGCTCGCGCGCCGCACCAATCTCGAAACCTATGACGGCCGCGCCGTGCAGCCCGAAGACAATGGCAGCGTTGGCGCCGACAAGCTCGTGCCGCCCTGCCCCGCTGTCACCTCGCCGCTGCGCGGTGGCGCGGGCCATGTCACGCAATATGAATTCGCACGTGCCGGCATCATCACCGAAGAGATGATCTATGTCGCCCATCGCGAAAATCTCGGCCGCACGGAAATGCTCGCTGGCGCGCATGAAAAGCTCGCCGACGGTGAGAGCTTTGGCGCGGACATGCCCGCCTTCGTGACGCCGGAATTCGTGCGCGATGAAATTGCCCGCGGCCGCGCGATCATCCCGGCCAACATCAATCACCAGGAACTGGAGCCGATGATCATCGGCCGCAACTTCCTCGTGAAGGTGAATGCCAATATCGGCAATTCGGCTGTTACCTCTTCGGTTGCCGAAGAAGTCGAGAAGCTCGTCTGGTCGATCCGTTGGGGCGGCGACACGGTGATGGATCTCTCCACGGGCCGCAACATCCACAACATCCGCGACTGGATCATGCGCAATTCACCCGTGCCGATTGGTACGGTGCCGATCTATCAGGCGCTGGAAAAGGTCGATGGCGATCCGATCAAGCTGACGTGGGAAGTGTTCCGCGACACGCTCATCGAACAGGCCGAACAGGGCGTGGATTATTTCACCATCCATGCCGGCGTGCGCCTCGCCTATGTGCCGCTCACCGCCAAGCGCACGACGGGCATCGTCTCGCGCGGCGGCTCGATCATGGCGCGCTGGTGCCTGGCACATCATCAGGAAAGCTTCCTCTACACGCATTTCGACGAGATCTGCGACATCATGCGCAAGTATGACGTCTCCTTCTCGCTGGGCGATGGCCTGCGTCCGGGCTCGATTGCCGACGCCAATGATGCGGCGCAATTTGCCGAACTCGAAACGCTCGGCGAACTCACCAAGCGTGCCTGGGCAAAGGGTTGCCAGGTCATGATCGAGGGCCCCGGCCATGTGCCGATGCACAAGATCAAGATCAACATGGAAAAGCAGCTGCAGGAGTGTGACGAAGCGCCCTTCTACACGCTCGGACCGCTGACGACAGACATTGCGCCGGGCTACGATCACATCACGTCAGGCATTGGCGCGGCGATGATCGGCTGGTTCGGTTGCGCCATGCTTTGCTATGTCACGCCCAAGGAACATCTGGGCCTGCCCGACCGCGATGACGTGAAGGTGGGTGTCATCACCTATCGCATCGCGGCGCATGCCGCCGATCTTGCCAAGGGCCATCCGGCCGCACAGGTGCGTGACGATGCGCTCTCGCGCGCACGTTTCGATTTCCGTTGGGAGGACCAGTTCAACCTCGGTCTCGATCCCGATACGGCGCGCGCCTATCACGATGAGACGCTGCCCAAGGATGCGCACAAGGTCGCGCATTTCTGCTCCATGTGCGGGCCGAAATTCTGCTCGATGAAAATCTCGCAGGATCTGCGCGTGGAAGCTGCCGAAATCGCCGAGCGCGAAAAAGGCATGATGGAAAAGAGCGCCGAATTCCTCGACAAGGGCGGCGAGCTTTACATCAAGAGCTGATCGCTCGACACCTGCACACACCGCGCCCCCTCCCCCTTGTGGGGAGGGGCTAGGGGTGGGAGTCGCGCCATCTTTCGGGATGTGCGCGTTCCATCTCACCCGCCATAGATCGCACGACCCCCACCCCGCTCGGGCTTCGCCCGAGTCGGCCCTCCCCACAAGGGGGAGAGGGTTTGCGCACAATCTTCGAGAACCCCATGACTAGCCCCTCACGTCGCAACCTCATCGCGGCCTCCGCAACCGCGCTCGTGGCAGCTCCCCATGTCGTGCGCGCGCAAGGCGTGACGCGCTGGCGGCTCATCACCTCCTGGACAAAAAACCTGCCTGGCCCAGGCGTTTCTGCCGAACGGCTCGCCAGCCGCATCACGAAGATGAGCGGCGGGCGGCTTGTCGTGGAGGTCTTCCCCGCTGGCTCCATCGTTCCGGCTTTCGGCGTGTTCGAGGCCGTGTCCACGGGCGTTGCGGAAATGGGCCATACGGCTTCGTTTTTCTGGGACGGCAAATTGCCGGGCGCGGCGCTGTTCACGACAGCGCCCTTCGGTCTCGGCCCGCTTGAACATCAGACCTGGATCGAACAGCGCGGCGGGCAGGCGCTCTGGGATGCTTTCTATGCGCCCTCTGGCGTGCGCGGCCTTCTGGCTGGCAATACCGGCCCCTCCATGGGCGGCTGGTTTCGCAAACCCGTCACATCGCTTGAGGACATCAAGGGCCTGCGCATCCGCGTGCAGGGTCTGGGTGGCGAGGTCTATCGCGAACTTGGCGCGACGCCGCAATCGATACCGCCCGGCGATATCGTGCCTGCGCTCGAACGCGGCACGATCGATGCTGTCGAATTGCTCGCGCCCGTCAACGACCAGCCGCTTGGCTTTCATCGTTTCGCGCCGTTCTATCATATGCCGGGCTTCAACAAGCCCAATGGCGCAGCGGAGGCTTTGATCTCGCTTGCCGCGTTCGACAGACTGACGCCCGACCTGCGCGAGATTGTCGAAACCGCCTGCGCCGCCGAACATACTGCCGGTCTTATCGAGGCGCAGGCGAGCAATGCCGCAGCCATCACGGAGCTTGTGGCGCTGGGCACAAAGGTCACGCCCTTCCCGACCGATGTGATGCAGGCGATGCGCGCGAAAACAGCCATCGTGCTCGATCGCAAGGCAAGCGAAAGCGCCATGGCGGCGCGCATCGTGGCTTCCTATCGCGCGGCTGTCACGAGCGGGCGCAATTGGGCCAGCATCGAAGCCTATATGGCGCAGGTGCTGCGCTCGTAATCATTTGGCGCTCACGCGCCAGATTGTGCCGCTGCCATCCTCGCAGACAAGCAGCGCGCCATCGGCTGCGAAGGTAACATCGACAGGTCGGCCCCAGAGCCTGCCTTCAGGCGTCGTGAAGCCGGTGAGAAAATCCTCATATTCGCCAGTCGCCTTTGCATCGCGGATGGGCAGGCGCACGACCTTGTAGCCTGTGACCTTCGTGCGATTCCACGAGCCATGCAAGGCAACATAAGCGCTGCCGTCGGGGCCAAAGGCCATGCCGAGCGGCGCGCTATGCGCCTGGATGAGCACATCTGGCACGATGGTTTTATCCGCGAGATCGGGCCGTGCGCCGCGGTGCGCAGGATCTTCGTTGGCGCCGATGTAAAACCACGGCCATCCATAAAAGCCGCCCGCCCGCAGCGAGGTCGCATAATCTGGCGGCAAATCATCGCCCAGCATGTCGCGCTCGTTGACAGCGCACCAGAGCAGGCCGGTGGCAGGCTGCAAGCTCAGCCCGGCGCAATTGCGCAGGCCATTGGCATAGGCGCGGCGATTCTGTCCCATGCTGTCGAAGGCGAGCACGCTCGCGCGCCATTCTTCCGGGCCCCAGCTTGCGCCCGCACCATGCTTGCGCTCGAAGGCGGCGAGATCGGCGGGCTTGCGGCCCATGGCAGTCGCATTATTGCCTTGCGATCCGACCGAGACATAAAGCGTCCTGCCATCTTGCGAGAAAACGATATCGCGCGTGGAATGTCCGCCACCCGCGAGCCCCGTGACAAGGCGCTCGGGCCGCGCGCGCGCCTTTGTATCGCCACCCCTGTAGGCAAAGCGCAGCACATCGCGCGTCGTTGCGACATAGAGATAGGCCGGATCGTTGGCTGGCGAGAAAGCCATGCCGAAAGGCTCTTTCAGGTCGGACGCGAAAACCTGCGGCTTCTGCCCCTCGCGCAGCACAAGCACGCGCCCGGCGCGCGTCTCGACAACGAACAGGTCGCCATTGGGCGCGACACGCATGCGGCGGGGGCCATTCAACCCGGCCGCAAGGAGGCTCACCTCGAAACCGGCCCGCGCCTGCGGCTTTGCATCGGCCGGGCGCGGGACAAGCTGCGAGGATGCAGCGCCCACATGCTCGCCCGGGCGTGGCAGATCCGCGGGCGAGATCTTGCGCATCCTGCCCGGACGATCTTGCATAATATCGCCAAAGGCGGCCGCGCCGGTCAGCGTCTGCGCTGCGGCGAGGTATGGCGTGAGGCAGAGCGCGCCTGCGAGCAGCCAATGTTTCATCTTCCCCTCCGCGCCAGAGCACTCTGCAGAGTGAGATAGAGGCGCGCGCACGCCCGTCTACCCGGTGGGCGCGAGCAAGACCACGGCGATCAGCGCGGTCATCAAGGCTGGCACCGTGACGAGCAGGCCAATCTTGAGGAAGGCGAAGACCGTCACGTTCAATCCCTCGCGGCGGATGGCGATGAGCCAGAGGATGGTCGCAAGCGATCCCGTGATCGACATGTTCGGCCCGAGATCGACGCCCACAAGCAATGCCCCGGTGATGGCGGGCGGCACAAGGCCGGCAGGCGCGGCGGAGGCCGCCAACAGTCCGGCGGGCAGATTGTTCATGAGATTGCTGGCGAGCGCCAGCAGCAAGCCCGCGCCAAAGCCAGTCCCGCGCGGGGCCTTTTCCGCCAGCCCCGTCAGCGCGTCCGAAAGAAGCGCGACCACCCCTGCGCTTTCGAGCCCCGCCACAAGCACGAAGAGGCCCGCCACCAGCGGAATGACGCTCCAGCTCACGCCCTGCAGCAGCGGCAGGGGCGAGCTTTTGCCAGCCACCAGCACAAGGGCGGCAGCGAGCACACCCGCGATGAAGGTCGCAAGACCCAGCGGCCCGCCCAGCGCCGAGGTCGCAAGCAGGATGGCGCAGGCAAGCCCGATACCGAGCGCGGCAAGCTTGCCCGGCAGCGCCAGCGCCGGGCGCGGCACATGGGCCACAATGGGGGCCGCCAGCGCCCGCCGGAAGACAAGGCGCATCACGCCCCAGGTCGCGCCGAGCGCCAGCAGGGATGGCAGGCCGAACCAGACGATCCAGGGCCAAAGCGCTGGAATATGCGCGCCAAAAAGCACGAGGTTGGCGGGGTTGGAAATCGGCAGGAGAAAGCTCGCCGCGTTCGCGACAAAAGCGCAGGCGTAGAGGCCAGGCATGGGATCGGCGCGGGTCGCGCGCGCCGCCGCATAGACGGCAGGCGTCAGCACAACCGCCGTCGCATCATTCGACAGCAGGGCCGTCACCACCACCCCGGTCAGGAAAACGAGATCGAACAGGCGGCGCGCCGAGCCCCGCGCCAGCCTCGCCGCCATGGCCGCGCTCCAGTCGAACACCCGTTCGCGCCGCGCAAGTTCAGCCAGAATCATCATGCCTGCGAGAAAGAGATAGACATCGCGCCCGCGCAAAACGGCCGCCAGCGCCTGTGCGGGACTAATGAGCCCCGGCAGTACCAGCGCCAGAGCGCCGGCAACGGCAAAGATCGCCTCGCGCCAGCCGAAGGGCCGCAGGATCACGCCCGCCGTGGCGGCTCCGGCAATAAGGACTGCAGCAAGTTGGGCGGGTTCGAACATGCCCACCTCCTATCAGAGCTGAACGATGCCACAAGCGACCCGACAACGGTCGAACTCGACGCCGCCGCCCCGAGCCGCTAAGAACCGGCTGCATTCCTTGAGCAGAGACGAACATGGCCCATCCTGACCGTTACCTCCTTGCCGGCGTCATGGGCTGGCCCGTGATGCATTCGCGCTCGCCCATGCTGCATAATTTCTGGTTCGCCCAGCACAAGCTTGTCGGCGCCTATCTGCCGCTCGCCGTAGAGCCCGATGGCATCGGCCCGGCGCTGCGCGCGCTGCAGCCGCTCGGCTTTGCCGGCTGCAATCTGACGATCCCGCACAAAGAAACGGCCATGTCCTTCGTCGACGAGATCGACGCCACCGCGCGCCGCATCGGCGCGATCTCCTGCGTCGTCGTGCGCAAGGACGGCACGCTGCGCGGCTCCAATAATGACGGTTACGGCTTTATCGAGGGCATTCTCGAAGCAGCACCCGACTGGAAGGCCGATGCCGGCCCCGTCGTCATCATGGGCGCAGGCGGTGGCGCGCGCGCCGTGGCGCTGAGCCTTGCCGATCGTGGCGCTAAGGAGATCCGCATCATCAACCGCACACCGGCCCGCGCGCAGGGACTCGCGCGCGAATTTGGCGCGCCGATCACGGCAATTGCCTGGGAGGCGCGTCACGAGGCGCTCGCCGATGCGGCCATGCTGGTAAATACGACGAGCCAGGGCATGGTCGGGCAGAGCGCGCTCGATCTCTCGCTCGCCCGCCTGCCTGCCCATGCCCTTGTGTGCGATATTGTCTATATTCCGCGCGAGACGCCGCTTCTGAAAGAAGCGCGCGAGCGCGGCAACAAGACCGTCAACGGCCTTGGCATGTTGTTGCATCAGGGCCGCCCGGCCTTCCGCGACTGGTTCGGCGTCGAGCCGAAGGTCACGCCGGAATTGCGCGCAATGATGGAAGCCACGATCTAGTCACGCTTTCGCATCGTCATTGCGAGCGAAGTGAAGCAATCCATCTAACTACAGCCGCTAGATGGATTGCTTGCAATGACGAGCTAGATTTTCGAGCGGTAGTGATCCCAGGTCTTCTGGAACAGGCTCGTCGACCAGAGCTTCTCGTAGCAGGCCTTCTTCTCCTCTTCCGAAAAGACGTAAGGCTCGCCGAGCTGCTCGGCCATATATTGGCGATAGCAATTTTCCTCGACATAGGCGGCGAGGGCGAAACACTCGACCATATTGCTGCCCACAATCGTCACGCCATGCGACTTCAGCAGCACCGCAGGCCGCGGCCCCAGCGTTGCCGCCAGACGCTCACCCATCGGCTTGGTATTGACCGACATCGGCGTATCCATCACCGGAATGTCGCCCAGCAGCACGCCCTGCGCATAGACATGCTTGTAGGGCTTGCCGACCATGGTCAGGAAGGTCGACCATTTGGGATGAGTGTGCGCCACCGCCTGCACATCGGGCCGTGCGCGGTAGATTTCCGTATGGATGTGGAATTCGAGCGGCGGCTTGCCGTTGCCTGAAACCACATTGCCATCCATGTCGATCTCGACGAGATCGTCAGGGGTCAGCAGGCCCTTCACCGCTGCGCCATTGTTGATGAGCAGATTGTCGCCGTAGCGCACCGAGACATGCCCGTTATGGTCGATGATATCGGCCTTTTCGAGCATGCGGATGCAATCGGCGAGCTGCTGGCGCGGATCGTTTTGCTGTGACATCGAGCGATCCTCCTTCAGTAACCGACGCGCCGCTTCCACAGATCCCACGCGCGCGACGCGGAGCCGAGGTTCACCAGATCGGCGAGCTTGCCTTCGCCCGGCGACAAGGCGGCGATCGGAGCGCCGCCGCCAAGCATCGCGGTCTGGAACTGCAGGCGCGCATTCATCTCGGTATAGACGGCGCGGAACACGGCGACGGGCAGGCTCGGGCCGGTGGCGACAGAGCCATGCGCGCGCATCAGCACGACATCCTTGTCGCCAAGCGACTGGGCCAGCGCCACACCCTTTTCGGCATTGCCGACGAGCATGTCAGTGTCGCCAAACTTTTCATTGATATCGAACACCGGCACGCCGCGCGCGATGAAGGCCGCATTGTGGAACATGGCCTGCATCGGCTTGTTGACGAGGCCGAAGGGAATGACATTGGGCGAATGGCTGTGCGCGACCGCCATGACATCGGGACGCGCGCGGAAAATCTCGCCGTGGATGAAGCGTTCCAGGAACGAGCCGCGACCGCGGGGATCGACGCATTCGCAATCGAGATCATATTCCATGATGTCGTCGGGCGTGACGAGCGCAGGCGCGAGCGAACGCGACATCAGGAAGCGGTTGGGATCGTTGGGGTGGCGCATGCTGACATGGCCGAAGGCATCCACCACGCCCTGATCGGCAAGAATGCGGCTGGCAGCCGCAAGGTCGGCGAGGACGGAAGCGTCGACCGCACCACCCGTGCGCGGCGCGGGCGAGCCCGAACCCGCATCGGCAGGCGCGCGCAGATAGGAAAGGCCGGAATGGCAGGCGCAGCGAAACAGTCTCATATTTCCTCCGGAACAGGCTTTTTGCGTCAGTAGCGGCGCAAGTTATCAGGTTCGGCGCAGCGCGCCAGTGAGCGGGGTGGGGGTCGCACCCCTCACATCCCCGCGCGCTCCTGCTCGGCGACCTGTGCGGCAAGCCGCACCGGCGTATTGGCAGCGCCGAAGAGATCATAGCCGCGCCGCTCCACCACTTCGAAGAAGAAGCGATTTTCGAAGGTCGCGGTGTAGATCTGGAAGAACTCGCCCGTCTTGTTGCGGTCATAGAGAATATCGAGGGCGCGCATGCGTGCGAGCAGCGCCGGTTCGATATCGAACCGCGACGAGAGATCGTCGTAATAATTATCCGGAATGTCGAGAAACTTGACGCCGCGCGCCACGGCCTGTTCGACGAAGGTGAAAAGATCCCCGGTTTCAAGCGCGATATGCTGCACGCCACTGCCACCGAAGGCATCGATGAAGCGCGACACCGCCGTCGAGCCACCATCTGCAATGTTGAGCGGAATGCGCACGCTGCCGTCTGGCGAGCGAATGACGCGGCTGTAGAAGGCGCCATAGGGATCGGCCACTTCGACCTGCGGATCGTTCACAAGGCCCAGTACGCTTTTGTAGAAGGTCATCCAGGACAGGAATTCCGAGCGGCGCAGCACATTGGAGAAATGATCGAAGGTCGTCAGCAGGCCGTTTGCCTCCTGCGTCTCGAAAACAAAATCGCGATCCCAATTGCTGCGCGGGCCATCCCGCTCGCCCATAAAATAGATGAGGCTGTTCTCGATGCCCGCCACCGCCGGGATCAAGGCTTCGCCGGGTCCAATGCGACCGAAATAGGTCGGTGCGCCAAGCGCATTGGCACGCTCCAGCGCAGCCTCGGGATTGTCGAACCGCAGGCCCAGCGCGCACATGGAAGTGCCGTGCAGAAGCTGGAAGGAATAGGCAAAGCCCTCCTGCTCGCGATTGACGACAATGTTGAGACCGTTCTGCCGATAGAGATCGACATCCTTGGAGCGATGGCGCGCAACGCGCACAAAGCCCAACCCCTGCAGCAGATCGACGAAACTGTCGGGGCCCGAGGAGGCGCTGGCGAATTCGACAAATTCAATGCCCCGAATGCGCGACGCGCTGGGCAGATCCGCCCCGATATGGAGCGCGGGCAGGCCCTGCTCGACGCGGGTGCGATCGAGCGTCTCGCCCGCAATCTGCAAGGCGCGCATGCCGTCGCGCGCGATCTGGGCGGCGGGTGCGCCGCGGAACTGGTCGTTGAAGGCCTCGAGCGAAACAGGGCCGTTATAGCCCGTCTTCATCACAGCATCGAGGAACTCGGCCACCGGATGGTCGCCCTGCCCAGGGAAGCAGCGATGATGGCGCGAGAGCGACATCGGATCCATGAGAATGCCCGGCGCATCCGAGAGCTGCACGAGGCCGATCCGCGAAGCCGGAATATCGGCCAGCGGTGCAAGCGGGTTCTTGTTGACGCAGATGTGGAAACTGTCGAGCACGACGCCAAGGTTGGGGCGGTCGGCAAGGCAGACCAGCTCATAGGCCTGCATCCAGTCCTTCACATAGCGGCCCCAGGCCAGCGCCTCATAGCCCAGCCGAAAGCCGCGTTGCGCGGCGCGATCGGCAAGGTCTGCCAGATCGGCGGCGGCGCGCTCCACGTCGGGCGCGGCATCCTCGGAGGTCGAGGAGCACATGCCCAGAAACCGTGTGCCCAATTCCTCCATCAGGTCGAATTTGCGCTCGGCGCGGTCGAAATTGCGCGACCGCAGCGGTTCAGGCATGCCCTCGAAATCGCGCATCGGCTGCAGGCCGATGATCTCGAGACCCAGATCCTCGGCGCGCGCGCGCACATCGCGCGGCTTGCCCGAGAAGAAGGTCAGGTCGTTCTCAAAAATTTCCACAGCCCGAAAGCCCGCCCGAGCGACTGCGGCGAGCTTGGCTTCCAGCGTGCCTCCCATAGAGACTGTCGCAATCGACCATCTGAGCATCAGTGCATTCCCCGGGGGCCAAGATTCTGAAGCGAACCATAAAGCGCGCGCGCCCTGCCCGCAACGCGCGCCATGCCGAGCTCCAAGACCATTTCCCTTGGGCTCCAAGACCATTTCCCCCGCCGCCACGATCATGTATCAGGGGCTCACCAGCGTCCGCGCAGGCGAAATTCAAGAAACGAGGGGATGAGACATGAGCCAGTTGAAACTCAGCATTGCCACGACCGATTACGATCATTTCCGCGATTTCCGGATGGGCCTCGTCAAGGCGGAAGGCATCGACCACAACTGGCTGACCCTAGGTCATCACGAGATTTTTGCGCGCCAGACCTTCAACCGCGAATTCGATGTCTCGGAACTCTCCTTCGCGAAATTCTCCACCCAGATCACCCGCGAAGATTGCGACATTGTCGGCCTGCCGGTTGTCTGCTCGCGCCTGTTCCGCTTCTCGTCGTTCTATGTGAACAAGAATTCGAACATCAAGACGATCCAGGACCTCAAGGGCAAGCGCGTCGGCTCTCCCGAATGGGCCCATTCGGCTGCCGTCTACATGCGCGGCTGGATGCACAATGATTGCGGCGTGAAGCTGACGGATGTGCATTGGTATCAGGCTGGCGCCAATTCGCCGGGCCGTATCGAAAAGGTCGAGCTCAACCTGCCGGAAGGCCTGCAGCTTACCCGCGTCGCCGACAAGTCGCTGTCGGAAATGCTGGCGTCGGGTGAAATCGATTGCGCCATCATCGCGCGTCCCCCGACCTGCTTCCTCGACGGCCACCCCGATGTGGTGCGCCTGTTCCCCGACTATCTGGCCATGGAAGAAGATTATTATTCCAGGACCAAGGTCTGGCCGATCATGCACATCATCGCGATGAAGAAGAGCATCGTGGACGAGAACCCGTGGGTTCCGCGCAACCTCTACAATGCCTTTGTAGAATCCAAGAACCGCTCGATCGAGCGCCTGTTCGATCCCGCCGTCTCGCGCTATCCGCTGCCCTGGCTGCCCACCTATGCGCGCCGCATGCGCGACATGATGGGCGACACCTTCCCCTTCGGCGTCGATGAAAACCGCGCCACCTGGGAACAGATGCTGCTCTATACCTACCAGCAGGGCATCGCCCACAAGCACGTCAAGCCGGAAGACATTTTCCCGGCGAGCACGGCGACCAAGATCATCGTGTAAAACCACCCATTGCCGCCGGCCCCCAAGGGCCGGCGGTTTTGTTTAGCCAACAAGAAAATCAAACCGGGAGAACCCATGTCGACGTCAAGCAATGGACCGCTGAGCAACAGCAACGCACGCCTCGCAGCCGAACTCACAGCCGTGACGCGGATGCTCGAAACCCTGAACATCCTGAGCTACAGCGGCCATATCGCGGCGCGCATTCCCGGCCATGACGCCCTGATGATTCAGCGCCGCTCGGATTCGCGCGCTGAACTTGCGCCCGAGCGCATGGTCGTCGTCGATTTCAACGGCAAGGTGCTTGAAGGCGACGGCAAGCCGCCGTCCGAAACCTCGATCCATATCGAAGCCTTCCGTGCACGCCCCGATGTGATGGCCTCGCTGCACAGCCACATGGAACTCGCCATCGCCTTCACCATGATGGAAGACGTCCAGATCCTGCCGATGCGCGCCCGCGCCACGCGCTGGAAGAGCGGCATCCCGACCCATCCCGATCCGAGCCACATCAAATATCCCGAGCAGGGCCGCGAACTCGCAGCCACCCTCGGGCCTCATCATGTCGCGCTGATGCGCGCGCATGGGCTTTTGCTCGTGGCAGAATCGGTGCCCGCGCTCTTCATCGACGCGGTGCATTTTGAAGAAAATGCGCAGGCGCAGATGCAGGTCTTGCAGGCAGGCTCCAAGCCCCGCCCGCTCAGCGACGAGGAAATGGACAAGATCCTCAAGCTCGAGGATCGTCCGCACCACATTTCCAAGCTCTGGAATTATTACATCCGCAAGGGTGTGGCCACGGGCTCCGTCGAGGCGAGCTGGAACCTGCTCGAAGCCTGACAGGCAAAGATCAGCGGTGGATCGGATCGATCCACCGCACTTCTTGCGGTGCTTCAACCGGCTCGATATCGAGATTGACCGCAATCGCCTGCCCGTCGCTGCGCACCAGCACGCATTCGAGCGTCTCGTCGGCCAGCGCATTGATCTCCTGATGGGGCACGAACGGCGGCACGAAAATGAAATCGCCCGGGCCCGCCTCGGCGATGAATTCGAGCTTCTCGCCCCAGCGCATGCGCGCCTTTCCCTTGACGATGAAAATGACGCTTTCGAGCGGGCCGTGATGATGGGGCCCGGTCTTTGCGCCCGCGTGGATCGTCACCGTGCCGGCCCAGAGCTTCTGTGCGCCCGCACGGGCGAAATCCACTGCCGTCCTGCGGTTCATGCCCGGTGTCTGCGCCGTATTGGGGTCGAGACTGCAGGCAGGGATCACGCGCACGCCATCCTCTTTCCAGCTCTTGGCATGTTCATCGCTCATGGCGGCCCTCCTCTCGCTTGGGAGAGGCCACACTCGACCAAGCCAATCGCCTTTGCAAGAGAGCCAAACTCAGGCCGCGCTTGAGACGCCCTGCGCGTGGGTCAGGATGATCTTGCGCAACTCGGGCACGCAAGACCCGCAATTGGTGCCAGCCTTCAGGCAAGCCCCGATCTCCTGCGCGCTTGTGGCCCGGCCCGAGACCACGGCTTCGCGGATCACATTGAGACTGACGCCAAAGCACGCGCAGACGGTCGGCCCGGCATCGGCGACCCCCGAAGCATCGCGCCCCGAGAGAAGAAGCCGCCGCTCGAGCGCGCCAAGTTCCTGCGCCCCAAACATGGCCTTCACGCCGTCCCAGCCGCAGATATCATCGCTAGGCGATATGAACACGGCCCCGACGAGACGCGCACCCGCAAAAGCCGCCACGCGATAAAAGCCGCGCTCCTCGTCGCGAAATTCTGCAAGCTCCGCGCCGGGAAACAGCGCGCGCGCCTCCTGCGCGCAGGCCTCAAGCGGCGCGTCGGTGGCAAAGAGCACGCCGTGCCCGCCCACAAGCGCAACCCGCGCCGACCAGGCGTGAGGAGAGAGAGCGGGCATATCGCGGGAAACCACAAAGCCGTGCCGGGCAAAGGCGACAGGCGCAATGGCGACAGCTGTGGCCTTCAGCTCCGGCTGACCCGAAAAGCGATCGATCGCCGGCTGCACCAAAGCGCCCACACGCCCGTCGGACGATGTCTCGGCGCTCCAGTGAATGGGCGCGAAAACCTCAGACTTGCGCTGATCCTGGCTCAAGCGCGCCCGCAGCACGGCAGAGCCATGTCGCGAGGAGACGCGCACGAAACCACCGTCGACAATGCCGGCGCGCGCGCCGTCCTCAGGGTGGAGCGTTGCAAAAGGTTCCGGCAGATGCGCGCCAAGACGCGGGCTCAGACCCGTGCGCGTCATCGTGTGCCATTGGTCGCGCACGCGCCC
>CANBNG010000016.1 GCA_947370975.1 Beijerinckiaceae bacterium | reverse complement strand
GATCTTTGCTGGCTTGGGAGGTGCAGCATTAGGCAATTTGAATTTGGACGCATTCTGGTCCGGTACAGGGGTGACGTCAGCGCATGATGCGACCGACCGGTTTATCTACAATAGCGCGTCAGGTGCACTCTATTATGACTCAGATGGTATAGGTAGCGCCACAGCAGTGCAGATCGCTTTGTTAGAATCGCCAACGCATCCAGAACTTGGCTATTCTGATTTTTTGGTTATTATATAAGCATATCGTTTGGCGAGTGTATTGGCCGTCAATTGTCGGATTGCAGTCTCCGCTGTTCGGTCCATGGTTTTTGTTCAGCGATCATCTGGTTGAGGATGACGAGCAGTTTTTCGGGCGATTGCGATGAAGGCGACTTTGGTGGGTTTTCCGGCATCCCGCATGGCATTGTATTCAGCCTTGAAGCGAGGGTTTGAATGGCTCGCGATGAGGGCTGCCATGTAGAGCGCGGCGCGCACGCAGGGGCGTCCGCCGGAGATCGAGGCGCGGCCGCGGTCAATCCCGCTCTGCTGGATGTGGGGCGCGAGTCCGGCAAGGCTCGCTGCGACGCGCCGCCCGATGTGGCCGAGCTCGGGCATATCTGCTGCGAGCCTGGCGGGCCGACACTAGGCGCCTTTTGCAGCAAGGTGAGGGTGTCGCCGCGCCCGGCCTCGCGCAGCAGCGCGTTCAGCCGCTCCTCGATCTCGTCGCGCTAGGCTTCGAGCAGGTCGATCTCCAATTATCTGGTGGTACGAGACAAAGGCAGACGCCGATTCATGCTTGGCGGGAGGTGCTTATAGACCGCTGTCAATCTCCTGATGAGGTAGAATAAATGCATCTAGCGATCCCAATTACCAATCGCAGTCCTCAACCTGTCACGAAGCCGCTTCTCGAACACGATGTCACCTTCGATCTGCCGGCGATAAGTTTGGTGCTCTGGTTTGGCCAGCATGTCCTCGCCCTCCGCGATTGCCTGCTCGGCATCCTTGATGCGTGTGCGTATCCGTCTCCAGATCTTCTGCTCGTCTGCAGTCATGGGCCCGGTGATTTCGATCCCGCCAGTATTCAGATTGATGATGATGTCATCAGGATGGGGTGCGAGATCGGGCGCAGCAAGGCCTAGCGACTTGCGGCGATCAAGCTCCTCGCTCCATCCGAGTTTGTAAGCCAGGATCGCTTCAAGCATCTCGTCATGGCGCGCCTGCTGGGCCTGCTCAGTCAGTCTGACAAGATCGATGAACAGCTTCTGGGCACGCGGCTGGCCCTTGGCGGCGTTGACGCAGAGCGACCTCATGACCGCCTGGGCCAAGGGCATCGAGACCTGTTGGTCGCCCTCGTTCACCTTGATGAGGCGATAGGCCTCCCCAATGATGATGGCCTCCAGGCGTTCAGGTTTGACCGCCTTCTTGGTGCGGGCGCCTTTTGGACGCCCGCGTGGATTGCCAGACTGCCCCGACTTGAAGCGTGTCTCGACGGGTGGTTTGCCATATCCAACGTCATGGGTCCGGGGCTTTGGATTCACGGACCCCTTGGGAGGAAGCTTTCTTGCGTTGCGCGCCATCAGAGGCTCCCCTGCTGCATGTTCAGAGCCTGTGTGTGAGGCAGACCGGGGTTTTTCTGCCCGGGGGCGAGACACAGCACGGGATGGGTCTGGGGAAGGCCACAGGCGATCAGTTCTGCTTCATCCCTGGCGATCATCTCCCAGCGGCGGATGATCAGATCGCAATAAAGCGGATCATATTCGGACAGCCTGGCGCACCGGCCCGTCTTCTCCGCCCCAATCAAGGTTGATCCGGAGCCACCAAAGAGATCGAGGACAATTCCCCTGCGCGCCGACACATCCTTGATCGCATCGACAATCATGGCGACCGGCTTCACCGTCGGGTGCAGGGCCAGCTCCTCCATCCGTCCCGCTTTCAGGGTGTTGACGCCCTTGTACTCCCAGACATTGGTCCGGTAGCGGCCATGCTGGCCAAGCTCGAAACTGTTGATGTGGGGCGCCGCGCCTTTCTTGAAGGCGAAGATCAATTCGTGCCGGGACCTGTAGAAGGTGCCCATCCCGCCATTGTCCTTGACCCAGACGATCAGGTTCTTGAGCTCGGTGTAAACGCGCGTCCCCGCGCTCATGACCTCGCCCATGTGGCGCCAGTCCATGCAGATGTAATGGATCGAGCCCTCGAGGCTATGGGCAATCAGGTTCTGGAACGCGGTCCCCAGGAACGCCGTGAACTCGCCCGCGCTCATCTCCCCCGAGGCCATGGCAAATTCACGGTGCTGGATGGCCCCCAGTCCCCCGACATGGCCCGAAATGGGTACGTTATAGGGCGGGTCCGTGAAGACCATATCCGCCAGCTCTCCATCCATCAGGGCTGCGACGATGTTGGGGTCGAGCGAATCACCGCAAATCAGCCGGTGACGACCAAGCCGCCAGATGTCGCCGGGCTTCGAGCGCGGATGGGCCGGGTCGAGCCCTGGCAGGATCTCATCTGCGGGGTTGCCTGCCTCCTCGGGCGCAAGCCCATCGATCAGATGATCGATTTCGGCGATGGAGAAGCCGGTGACGTCCAGACTGAAGTCCATGTCAGAGGCCTGGAGCTCCTGGAGTTCAAGGCCGAGCAATTCCTCGTCCCAGCCCGCATTCAGGGCGAGCTTGTTGTCGGCCAGCACATAGGCGCGCTTTTCATCGGCTGACATGTGATCGATGCGCAGGCAGGGAAGCGTGGACAGTCCGAGCAGTTTTGCCGCCTCGACCCGGCCGTGGCCGGCAAGGATTATTCCCTCCCCATCGATCAGGATCGGATTGGTGAAACCAAACCGCTTGATGCTCTCGGCAATTTGCCGGACCTGCTTTTTCGAATGGGTGCGGGCATTGCGCGGGTAGGGCCGCAGGGCTGCGACGCTCAATTGTTCGATCTGAGGGTTTGGGGTGTTCGAACCGCTCAACCGGCCACCGGCTGACACGCAAGGTTGAGGCATGTGATTATGCTTTTTACCAGCTGACATGAGCCAACTCCAATTGGCCTGCGCGGAGCAAAGCCCGCACAGGTGAGTGCATTGGGGTTGCTGCCCATTCCCACACCGGGGGGCTGGCCGCTGATGGTTTGCTTCCGCCGTGGGATGAGCCACGCGGGGATCTGCGCCGGGCGATCGCAGCGAACCACGAGTGGAAAATAGGCTATTTTAGCGTCACAGCAAAGATCTGGGTACGCAATATCCCCAAGCACGCAAGAAAAAGATTATGGGATTATGAGTAAATACAAGACATCCATGCGAATATGGCGCAGCGCCATTTTTCCTATTGCGTCCATTGTCTGGCGTAGAGACGCAGAAAATAATTCTGCTTCAATATTTATTGCGGAGTATTTTTTGAATAAATTGCCCAGATGAGTTGAATACTTGTACCTGATACGAGGCGCAAATTCCCTGCTCTGAAACACAGGGAATTTGAACGAATGTCAGCGGTGTCAGGCCTTATATCGACGTTCAGGCCACCCTTCCGACCTGCCGTTTCCTCGAAATTCCCTGTTCTTTCCCTGTAAAGCTGAAACAAATAAAGAGACCCGTTACAGGACACTGCGTCCGCCACCAAGCACTCTCTACAACTCCCAAGTTTCACCCGTCATCGGGAAGTCCGCGTCTTATCCGTGGGTTCGCGCGACTATCCCGCACTATCGGTAAAACCTGTGAAGCTCCGTCTGCAAGCGGGGAAGCGAGCCGAGTGCGAGGTAGCGTTCGAAGATCATCCGAACAATGAGTCCCTCGGCCTCATCAACAAGGAGCTTGCGGTCCTCGACCCCGTAGCGCAGCGGAATGACCCCGCCCACCGTTGCTTTACGATCTGTTTTGCCGATCCCCCGGCAGGTCAGACGTCAGCGAGAAAGGATCTGAAACTCAAAAGGAAAGGTTGAGCAGGCGGGGTTTCGTAACGACACCCGAGGAACGTCAGGCGCCCACGGTTTTCAATGCTCGATATGCATGTTCGCGAGAGGGACTTTCTCGAGATCACATCTGATCGTCGAGCCCTTGGCCTTTGGCGAGGACACGGCCAGTCCAATGTAGGCGCCGCCTTCAATGTGATAGGCAATATGCTCTGCCCGCCCGGCGTGCGGATACCATTGACCTTTCAATTCAGGCAAATCTATCCGAAGTGATCGCGGGTCGACGCTCAATCCTGTGCCGCGGCATTTAAGGATGGCTTCTTTCATGACCCAATATAATGCGGCGACAATGGGTTTTTGCGAAAGACCTGCATCTTCAAAAATAGGCCTCTCTGTTAGATGCAAATAGTGCGGGACGATCTCGGACGCGATGTTGAACGACGCAAGCGGCTCGACATCAATGCCGACCCAGCCATCCGCCACAACTGCGCAGACGACAAGGTTTCCCGCGTGGGCGATGTTGACATCAAGTCTCGAGCGGAGCCCCTTCACATATAGCTCGGGGCGGCCATGCGCGGAGAATTGAAGATCCCAGTTGCTCAGTCCGAATTCGACCAGAAGCACATGGGCAATAAGCAAACGCCCAATGACAAAGCGCCATTGATCGGCGCGTTTTGTGAATTTTTCGATGCGTATGCGCTCGCTCGCGATCAGCTTGTCAATCATGTCCTGCGGAAGAGGCGCGTCAAGCTCCGGAACCTGCGTGATTCTGACGATAATGCGTGTGTCATCTGGAGGGTGCGTTTCGTTCAAGGGCAATGATCCGGCTCTACCCGTTCAATTGGTAGTGGACATGATTTGCTAATGCAGATCACATTTTGATTATCGCGGCGTTCATAGGTCTGTGAATCAGTCATTTTCTGCATGAAATAGACACCGAAGCCGCCAATCTTTGCGTCCTCGACATTTTCCGGAAATTCGGCTCCCTGCCGTGACGTGGGATCATAGGGCCTCCCGTCATCTGTAATCTGGAGCCTGACAGAAAGTGCGGCCTCCAGGCGCAGTACACTAAGCTCTGCAACGCATAAGCCGATTTGACCCTCACCCCAGGAATAGCTGATCACATTGACAAGCAGTTCCTCCATGACGATCGCGATCTTCTGTGCGGAGCGCTCATCGCAGCCCGCCTCCACAAGGAAGGCCTCGGCAAATTCCACCTGCAGGGAGACGTCCAGCAACGTGCAGAAGTCGCTCATGCGAATTTCACGACACTGTCCCACGTCCATAGCTGTTCCTATTTCAAACAGGATTAACCGAAATATCTTGGGGTAGGTTTAGCGGGGTTGCTTTGCGGCAGCATGATCAGCTTCTACCTGAATGATCTTGCTGAACCCGGAAATATCGAAAACCTCGCGAACGGAGGCCGACAATCCAAAGACCGCGAAATGCCCCTTGATGGCCTTGACCTGTTTTGCCGTCATCAAGACGATGCGCAATCCCGCCGATGAAATATAGCTGATCTGCTGCATATCCAGGATCAACGAGACCTGTCCGTTGCTGAGCACAGATTTGACTTGCTCGGCAAGCAATGGACTCGTTGCCGCATCAAGTCGGCCCTGAAGGACAATCAGCGCTTCATCCTGAGTAACGATAGCAGAAATTTCCATAGGTTCACCTATCTTGAACTTGTTATGACGCCAGGCAATCAGCATGGCCAATTAAGTCGCGGCTTTCGCAAAGACTATACCGTATCCGCTCTCCGCGATGGGCGCTCGGCTGAAGCCGTAGTACCCGCGCGCCAGCAAGCCTCGTTGCTGTTCGATATCTAGCGGGTCCGTAACAACGGCCGTATGCGCATCGAAAGTCCGGGTGTCGTGTATCATGAGATACCGGGTGTAACCACCAAACCGGGCCACGATGTCATGAATGACAAAGGACTTCCGCAGGAGGTTTGTCCAACTGGCCGGATTGATCGGTGCGGCGGTCGAAAACAGGCGCATATGCTGAGGGGCCATTTGAGTCCGCGCATCGATCAGCGCACGTTGCAGGCCATTGCCTCTGTAGCGCGGCGCGACCGATGCCCCAGCCAGGCGACCCGTTCTGATGCGGCTGTCTATACCGTAGGCCCCGCGGATCTCGTCTTCCGGCTCATGGTCAAATTGCAACACGCCATAAGCGACGAGGTCGCCATCAAACGCGCCAATAATGCAGCCTTCACCATCCAGAATACGCCTGAAATAAGCCGCGCTTTCCGGCTTTACGAGCGACGGGTTTTCGATAAAGGCGGTCGCGAGCCGGTGAAGGTGAAGGACACTGTCGGCATCAGTCAGCTCCAGCTTGCGCCATACGAGGGCAGGGCCGCGTTCTTGAACAGGCGGATTGAAGCTCATGTTATAATGTCTGCATAATTCAGCATGGAGATGGGCGGATAGGCGCCAATCTGTTTTGCGACCTTCATGTTGATGATCAAAGAAAAGCGTTTGAGCTTCTCAATCGGAAGCGTTTGCGGGTTGGCGCCTTGCGTCAGAATATCGACGGCCTTCGAACCCGCGAGCTGGCCGACAGAATAATAGCGGCTGACGAGGCCGACCAGACCCGGTCCTGCCCGCAGAAAAAATTCTGTCGATCCGAATGTTGGCAGGTTCTCGCGGATGGCCTCTTCGGCGACTCGTTGAAAGACAGTTGCGAGCGCTGAATCGGGCGGCAGGTAGAGCCATTGCGCTCCGGCCTGGCGAATGTCGCGAACGAGTGCGGCGACCGCATCAGGGTCCGCCTTGGCGCCGGTAAAAGGAAGGGGGCGTGCAGTCATTCGCGCCCCGGAGTTGGCGCAGAAGCTTTTGACTTCGTCGACAATCGCGACTGCATTTCGCTCATTGGCAGAGTAAAGAACGCCGACATTGTCGAAAGGGCGATAATTTTGCATCGCCCGTAACTGTACATCCGTAGGGACAATATGAACGGCGCCTGTCACGTTGCGTTCGGAGGAGGCAAGCGAGGGGACAATCTTGACTTGCACGGGGGCCGCCACCAGGGCGAAAACGACCGGGATGTCGCGTATGAACCCCGCGTTTGCAGGTGCGTCATAGGGACCGGCTACCGCCAGCGTGAGGGGCGTGCCGTTGGTGTAGATCAAATCTGGCCGGAAGTCGGGTAAACTGGTGGCAAGGAGGCTGCCGACCTTGCTGACATCGCCCGAGACGTCGAGAATCCTAAATTCAGCTTTTACGTTCCTTGAAGCCAGATAATCTTGAAAACCGCGCTCGACGTCCGTTTGCCCGCGAAAGGTAAACATGAGCACCCGGAAAGGCCGCTCCTGGGCGGGGTCTGTTTCTTTTGCCTGCAACGCGCCCGGCAGCATGCCAGTCGTCGCGCCCCCCAAACCCAATACAAGGAGACGGCGGCGGTTCATCATCACGGCTTCCTGTCTTCATCATTCGGCGACGGCATGAAAGCCAAGGGGGGCGTTGGCATTTCGTACATTCCAGAAAAATTTGCTGCCTGCACGTTTTGGCTGGCCGGAGTGACGAGACGAAGCTACCATAAAAAGTGTTTTGGAGTCGCAAGCAACAAAATGAAATATGTAACCCATTTAATTACGATAATTGCGACTTTGGTCACAGTTTCGCTCTTGTCTTTTGCGTGGCTCGGGCATGCTGCGAGCAATCATTTCAACGAAAATGTCGAACGGGCGCGCGTCTCCAACATCCTCGAATCCACGAAAAATCGGACGGAAGCCAATCTCTCCATCGGCTTGCCTCTAGACCAGATTTCTGTCCTCCAAGACATTGTAGAGCGTGAAAAATCCAACGATCCAGCTGTCCTTGCGATCGATATTTACGATAAGGCAGGACGTCTTTTTTATTCATCCGATCGTAGTGCCATCGGGCAGCCTGTCCCGGCCGAGTGGACACGCAAAATGTCGATCGACGCGGTTGCCGCCTCTGAGAGTATTGGCGATCCGACTTACAGGTCCACCTTTTATAATGATCTGGGGGTTGCTGGCGGCGTCGCCGTGACTATCGCTGAAAGCGCGAGGTCCGAACGGATAACTGAGCTTGAATTCCAGCTTTTGAAACGCGCAAGCTTTCTCGTTTTGGCGGCGGTAGGGCTGGCATCGATTGCTGCATTCGTGTTTGCTCTTTGGCTCATTCGTCCCTTCAATCGTGTCGCGCAGATCCTGGATGGGACGCGCGCGGGCAACAAGGCTGATTGGCTCGAGGCTCAGGCTATTCATTGCCGGCAAACATGGAAATCGGCGCAGGTCCATCTGGATAAAGCTTTTGCGGGCTTGAGGGCGCTCGATGACCAGGCTTGAAGTGACGCCTCGTAAAAGCAGAAGTTGGCTATCAGCAGCATTTTTTGCTTTTTCGGTCACGCTGCTTCTGGGTGCGGGTGCCGGCACGCTCCTGATCAACGACTTCAAAAAAGAGGTCAATGAACGCGCCAAGGAAGACGTCAAGATGATCGGTGGGTCTGTCGCACGCTCCTTGGCGCAACAATTCGAAAAAGCTGTCCGCTTCGACCTCACCTTGCAGATGATACCGGGCGTGGAGGATTATCTGGGTGCAACGGCAGCAGCATCACCTGCTATAACGCGCATTGTTGTAGGCACCGCAGACGGGCAGCGTGTGACTTATGCAAAGCCTGACGCCGTGTCTGGAGCTATCGCAACGGCAGACATCAAAAAGAATGATATTGCAGTCGCCTTTGTTGAAGTCTCCACCGACGCGGCTGCGCTAAATGTCGAGTTTGATGGCATCGAGTGGAAGGGGGCGCTCATCGGCTTGTTCCTTGCCGCCGTCGCCGGGCTGTGCGCGGGTCTTTTTGTAGGGGGGGCAATCGATGAATTGCGCCGTCGTCTGGCGCTTGCGCTAGGTCTTGCTGCGTCGGGGTCGGCGGCCTCTGCCGAAGCCAGCATGATGAACGAGGGCACGGAAGGATGGCACGTCGTAGCGCCGTTCCAAGCACTGGCGCGTGGAGCGGGGGCGGTCACAGCCCGAAAAGACGAAATTGACGCCTATGCTGAAGAGCTCCTCGCCGTCGATTTCGATAATAGTTTGGGACCAGAGATTGAACGGCTGGGTCAGGACTTGCGCGTTAACCTGACGAAGCCAAGGGCGGAATGGGCAGGCCGATGAACCTGCGCACGCGGATCACTGTTATCGTTGCCACAGGCTTTGCGGTTCTTCTGCTTGTGCTGGGCGTAGCTGGCATCCTTCTTGAAATGAACAACGACCGGCGGCAGTCGGATATCCTGCTCAATGGACACTCGGTGCTCATCCGTGAAATCCTGGCGGTCGATGCTGCAGCCTTGTCGCAGCCAATGGACCGTTTGGATCTGGGCCTGATTGGCAATATTGTGAGGAGAACGGCCGATCGCTCGAGCCTCGAGGCCGCTTTGTCCGATGCCGGTTTTGACTTCAAAACCGGGCAGACCTCGCTGGAGGTTATTGGGCCCGACCAGGAAATCGCCTTCACCATCGGTGACGTGCCGAGCCACGGGATTCTGGATGCCGGGAGCCTTGATCAAGCGTTTCGGGGTAAGAGGCTCACTGGCCTGCGGCTTGTATCTGGAACGCAGATTTTCAATGTTGCAACCAGAACCCTAAATGTCCCAGGCATGGGTTTGGTCGTGGTGGTCGTCGGGCGCGATTTCTCCGCTGGCATTCGTCACTTTGCTGCCAGCATCGGCGGCGAGAGCGCGTTCGTGACCATGCGGGGGCGTCTGGTTGCGGCCACACAAGGCGCGCTTTGGGAGCAGTCCAAAGGCTTGATTTCGCTTCGCCATGCTGCGGTGAAATCTTTGACCGCCGATGGCCATACTTACGTTTCGACCGTTGTTGCGCTGGAAGATTTGAGCGGAAGCGGGGCGGGCGCTCTCGTCAGCTTCGTTGATATAACGCGCGATAAAGCGCTCTCGGTGCAGATCCGCAATTATGCGATCGCGGGTGCAGTTACTCTCGCGCTTCTTGGCGTGGTCAGTCTGAACATTGTTCTTGGCCGTAGTCTGCATCCCCTCGGGGGCGCCATCAATGTGCTCGAGGCGCTTTCGCGCGGCGATGCATCTGTCGCTGTCACCCATAGTGGTCGTGACGAGATCGGCCGCATTGGCTCCTCCGTCAATATGCTTCGTGAGAGTGTGCGCGCTCTGGGCGCAGCGCGGCGGCAGCGTCAGCGTGTGCACAAGCGTCAGGAGGCCGTGATCGCAAAGGAGCTGCGGGCATTGGCCGGCGCGCTCGATCATGAAGATCGTCAAGATGTGCTGGCTTTGCTCGAAGCAGAGGGCGACACGTCGACCGACGAGGGCGAACTTCGTCGCGTCGCGCGGCTCTTGCGGGATCTGGCCCAGCGGATCGTCGCGCAACATACGCGACTGGCAGCCATGCTTCTCGAGTTGCGTGAGGCGCTTGTCACCAAGACCGCCTTTGCCGCGATACAGCAGGAGCTGGAAATCGCAAAACAGGTGCAGCTCGCAATTCTGCCGAAAGTCTTTCCCAAAGACCCACGTGTTCAGGTGCACGGCGAAATGACTCCGGCAAAGGAAGTGGGGGGTGATTTCTACGATTTCTATATGTTGAACGATCACCTTCTTGGCTTCGTTGTCGCCGATGTGTCGGGCAAAGGCGTGCCGGCGGCATTTTTTATGGCAATTGCACGGACCATGTTGCGCTCGACATCCATGTTCGAGCCAACGCCTGCTGAATGCGTTCGCCGCTTGAATGCAATGCTCGCGGCCGAAAACGAACAAATGTTGTTCGTGACCCTGTTCTACGGGACGCTGGACCTGCGCACTGGCCTCGTGACCTATGTGAACGCGGGCCATAATCTGCCCTATCGCATCGGACGCGGAAATCAGGTCACGCCGCTTTCCGATGGGGGCGGAATTGCCCTTGCGATTGTTGACGATTTCGAGTTCCCGCAGCATTCCTTCCATTTGACAGCGGGCGAGACATTGTTCCTATTCACGGACGGTGTCACGGAAGCTTTCGATATTGACAGCAATCCCTATGGCGAGCTTCGCTTGGAAAACGTGCTGGCCGAGGGAGCGGCTGCATGGTCAGTTCAGACCTTGTGCGAGCGCGTGCGCACCTCCGTTCATACGTTTGAGCGTGGCGCGCCGCAGGCAGACGATATCACGTCTTTGGCGCTCAGATATTGGGGCGCGGCGGGCCCGGCGACTTAAGAGCTGTGGAGCTAAGAAGCACCAGGCCCAACGCGTTGATATATAAATTGAAAATAATGACTTGTTTGCAACAAATAGCGATACGCTGTGGTGTGCGAAGTGGGAAAATCGGATATTGGTTTGAATTTAGATAAATATTTTAGACGCGCAAATCTAGCGGCGTTACAGTGCGCGCTGGTTATCGCTTACTAAACTCGGAGAGAGACATCATGTCAGGCAATCTTTACGACGCACTTGTGCCCGCGTTGACCAAGGCAATCAAGGATCCGGCCTATCGTACGAAGTTGCTGCATGCTCCTGATGCGACGCTTGCCGCCGACGGAGTTGTTCTTGGTCATGCCACCGTCGACATGGCTTGGGTTGAATCGACCAACAGCCTAAACATTCATGTCAAGAATGCTGGCGCCAACTGGACCGGCGCTATCCTTCTGAAGCTCGAAAAATAATCACGGAGCACCGGCGTGCAGAGCTTCTAGCTTTGCACGCCGGTATTTGGTCATAGTCGGTTCCCAAGAGACAGACCCGTGGCGCAGTGGCAATTCCAGTCCCCTTACTGTCTCTTCGTGCGCACAAGCGTTCGCAGAGAGCGTTATGCTGCCTTCAAAGACCTGGCAGCGAGTGTGGCCTTTGCCTATCGCCAGCACGCTAGCCGTGTGCCTTGGTCTGCTTATGCAACCGTTGCCGGACCCTCGTTACAGGCATTTATTCTTGTTCCCCTCGAGAACCTGCAGGACATGGATTCCGTGACGTCGATGGAACGGGTCATGGTCGATGTCTATGGTGATGCCGGGCGCCAGACGATGGCGCAATTTCAGGATTGCGTTCTGGAGATGGGCGCGTCGGTCCTTAACCGCATCACGCCTGCCAATATGCCGAGCGTCCGCACTGAGCCTCCGCAGTTTCTCTATTATGCAAACCTCGACGTGCGTCCTGCACACGTGCCCCATTTTGTTGCGCGACTAAGCCACGTGGCGGCAAAACAGGCACAAAATCCGTTCAACTTGTTTGGAACCTTTGCAGGTGCAACGCGCATCCACGGTTTCATGGCGGGGGACTCAATTGGCGACCTCGTCGCAGCTGAGCCCATTCAGAGGCAGGTCATCTCGGGCTTGGAACAAGAGCCGGGCGAGGGGACAGGTGCGCAAAGCTTGGAAGGGTTGCTGGCGAGCGAAACCTCCATTCTGCGCTATATCGGGCATCAGGGGACGTAATGTGCCCAACGATGCTTCGCTGCGACATCAGACGGCGACGCCGGTTGCGATCGTCGGTATAGGCTGCGCGTTTCCTGGAGCGACAGGCCCGGAAGCATTCTGGAGCCTGCTGGCATCTGGCGTCGATGCGATAGCACCAACGCCGCCCGAGCGTTGGGACGCCGCGGCGCTTTGGAACCCAGACCCCGATGCCGCCGGTACGGTGATCACTCGAAATGCTGGCTTTCTGTCCGGTCTCGGCGATTTTTCTCCCGAGGTCTTCAATATTTCAGCACGGGAAGCCGCGCTGATGGACCCGCGCCAACGGCTCGCCCTTAAGGTGGCGTGGTGGGCGCTGGAAAATGCCGGTATTCCTGTGCGCTCCTTGGCCGGCGTGGATGCCGGTGTCTTCATCGGCGCCAGTAACAGCGAGTTCGGCCAATTCGAAGCCCTGGCTGATATCACGGCCCATGCGGGAACCGGGCTCTCCAATGCCATCATCGCCAATCGCATATCCTATTGTCTCGACCTCGTCGGGCCCAGCATAGTGGTCGATACGGCCTGCTCGTCCTCGTTGGTTGCCGTTCACCTGGCTTGCCTCAGTCTCGCTGCGGGCGAATGTTCAATCGCCTTGGCTGGTGGCGTGAATGCTTTGCTGCGGCCAGATGCCAGCGTCTGTTTTTCGCGCGCGCATATGTTGGCGGCCGATGGGCGCTGCAAGACCTTCGATGCTGCGGCCGACGGCTACGGGCGCGGGGAGGGCGCGGGCCTTGTTGTGCTCAAACGCCTCGCCGATGCGCAGGCAGATGGGGACCATATCATCGCGGTCATACGGGGTTCGGCCGTCAATCAGGACGGAGCCACAAACGGCATTACGGCGCCCAACAGTCTTGCGCAGGAACGCGTCATAAAGTCTGCCTTGAAGCGAGCGAACCTTTCGGCGTCGAAAATTCAATATGTCGAAGCGCATGGCACCGGGACGCTGTTGGGTGATCCTGTCGAGGCGCGCGCACTGGGCCGGCTGCTAGGCGTCGCGCCAGAGCGGAGCGGCCCTTTGCTGGTCGGCTCGGTTAAAACCAATATCGGACATCTCGAGGCCGCAGCCGGCATTGCTGGCCTGATCAAACTTGCGCTGTCTATCGATCGGCATCTGCTGCCTCCGAGCCTTCATTTTTCAATGCCAAACCCCCACATCGATTTTGCTGCTCTCAACTTGCGAGTGGTGGACACGAACCACGTCTGGCCCGACTCGTCGGAGCGCAATGGCGGCGTTAGCTCTTTCGGTTTTGGCGGGACGAACGCGCATATCATTCTCGGTGGCGCGCCAATGTCGCCGCCCGAAGCTTATGCGGCTGGGGAGCGCCCGGAACTTGTCGTGCTTTCCGCTGCGTCGCATGAATCATTGCGCGTTTTGGCCAAGAAGGCCGCTGCAACTTTAGAACATGCAAGCGCACAGGATCTGAAGGCCTTCGCGTCCGCCTCCCAATACCGGCGCAGCCATCTTCCGCAGCGACTTTCTGTGGCAGGCAAAGCGCCAGCTGAAATTTCAAGAAGCCTCGCGGCGTTTTCATCCAATGCACGACCTGCCGAGGTAAGTTATGGCACCGCAACGCGACGCGCGCCCAAGACGGCATTCATTTTCAGCGGACAGGGCGGACAGCGCGCTGGCATGGCCCGCGATTTGTTGTTCTCTTCCGCCGTCTTTGCGCAGACGATTGCAGAAGCTGATTCCATTCTTGGCTTCAGCCTTACAGACATGCTCGTGCACGCGGTGCCGCTCACGCGAACCGATCACGCACAACCCGCGCTCCTGGCGATGCAGGTCGGCCTGAATCGCGTGTTCGAAGCCTGGGGTCTGGTGCCCGATATTGTGCTGGGTCATAGCCTTGGTGAATATACGGCTGCGGTCGTTGCCGGTGTGATGTCATTTCCAGATGGGCTGCGCCTCGTAGCTGAACGCGGTCGCTTGATGCAGGCACTGGACGAGCGTGGCGCCATGGTCGCCGCCTTCGGCTGCGTCAAGGATATTCAAGCCCAACTTGCAGGCGGCGCGGTTATTGCAGCCTTCAATGGACCAGAGGCTGTTGCAATTGCTGGTTCGCATGAGGCCGTTGCCAAGAGCAGCGAAAAGCTTGCCGCCATCGGTGTGATGACGCGTCCACTCGATGTTTCGGTCGGGTTTCATTCGCCGGTCCTTGAGCCGATGCTAGCAGGACTTGCGCAGGCCTGTGTGGCCTCTACCTTTGCCCCGTCGCGGATCGAACTGATCCTGAACGAAACAGGCGCCCGATTGCCTCCGGGCGGACATCTGGACTCTGACCATTGGGTTCGTCACGCGCGCAAGCCAGTGCTATTTGATCGTTGCATTGAAACATTGACCGACGCGGGATGCGAACTCGTCGTCGAAATCGGCGCAACGCCAACATTGCACCGGATGATCGAGAGAATCGCTCAAGCGCGCCAAGCGAAAATGCAAGTTGTTGGAACACTAAAAACCGGCTGTGACGACGCGACTTCGATGCTCGGCGCGCTTGGCGCTCTGCATGTTGCTGGTCACAATATCGATTGGGTGCGCCTTGGAGAAAAGCCCAAAGGCGCAAGCAAGTTGCCCGCCTATCCATTTGAGGACAGAGCTTTCCCGCTTCGGCTGCCTGCCGCAGGCGCAATGCCGTCTCATGCGCTTGCGCAACTGTCCGTGCAGCCTGCCCCTGCCCCCGCCCTGGTGCACGCGTTCCTCGAAAGCCCGCAGGCATCATCTGTGCAGGAACGGCTTTCCGTCATCGTTGCGACGCTCCTCGATGTTACGCCGGACCAGGTCGATCCCGCCGCTGCCTTTCTCGAAATGGGTGCAGATTCGCTTTTGCTTATGTCCGCCGTCCAGCGGATCGAATCCGAATTCGGTGTGAAGATTCCCGTTCGTGCTTTTTTCGACGAGCTGTCGACGATTGAAACACTCGCGCGCCATCTTGGCGAAAGCGCCAATGCCGTTAACAAGGAAACGCCTGTTGCGGATGCGCCCCATGTGCCCAGTCGAAAGATTGAGCGGCGCGCCTTTTCCCCCGCACCGTTTTACGGCCCCCGCCAGCAAGCTCATATGGCGGAGTTGACCAGAGCCTATACGGCGCGGACAGCGGGATCGAAAAAATATGCTGCGAATGCGCGAGCAGCCATGGCCGACAGCAGAAGCAGCGCAGGCTTCCGTTTCACGATCAAGGAAATGCTGTATCCGATTGTGGGTGCGCAAGCGCGCGGCTCGCGTTTTTACGATATCGATGCCAACGAATATATCGATATCGCCATGGGTTTCGGGGTGCATCTTTTCGGGCACGACCCTTCATTCATACGCGATGCTTTGCATGAAAGCCTTGAGCGCGGCTTGCGGCTGGGACCGCAGTCGGATCTTGCTGGAGACGTTGCCCGGCGTATTGCAAAAATCTCCGGACACGACCGTGTCACTTTCGTGAACTCTGGTACCGAGGCCGTGATGACCGCTCTGCGGATCGCGCGCACAGTGACGGGCCGCACGAAAGTGGCTCTCTTCAAAGGCAGCTACCACGGGCACTCCGATGGTGTGCTGGGAGACGCGCCTGCGCAAGCGGGAGCCCTATGGGCCGAGCCATTGGCGCCTGGCGTACCGCAGGGCGCCGTGGGCGACTTGCTTGTGCTTGAATATGGGGCCGCGGACTCGCTCGAGCTTATTCGCAAGCACGGACATGAATTGGCGGCTGTGCTGGTCGAGCCGGTCCAAAGCCGCCGTCCGGGCTTGCAGCCGGTCGAGTTTCTGCGTGAGCTTCGGACCTTGAGCAATGCGTCCGGCGCCTTGCTTATTTTCGATGAGATAATCACGGGCTTCCGGTTGCATCCAGGTGGTGCGCAGGCATTCTTCAATGTACGCGCCGACCTTGTCACTTATGGCAAGATCATCGGCGGTGGGTTGCCAATTGGTGTCATCGCAGGGCGTGCGGATGCCATGGCGGCAATTGACGGTGGTGTCTGGCATTATGGGGACGAGTCCTATCCGGCTGCCGAGACCACGTTCCTTGCCGGAACATTCAATAAGCATCCCCTGACCATGGCCGCAGCGAACGCGGTTCTCAACGAGATTGAACGACAAGGGCCTGCACTTCAGGAACGCTTGAGCGCGCAGACCGAGGCTCTTGCCAAACGCATGGATGCTCTGTTTGTTGCGACGAAGGCACCCTTGCAGGTCGAGCGCTGCGGGTCCCTGTTCCGTTTCACGACCAATCAGAACCTCGACCCATTTTTCTATCATCTCCTCCATCGTGGCATCTATCTCTGGGAAGGCCGCACCTGTTTCCTGTCCGATGCGCATAGCGCAGAGGACGTTGATGCTGTCGTCAAGGCTGTTGGCGAGAGTGTCGAGGCCATCGCCGAGGCGGGCTTCTTCAAGTCAGCGGCTTCGGATGGCAAAATACTTTCCCCGAAGCCGGTCAGCTTCCCGCTCACGCGTGCGCAGCAACAGCTGGCCATTTTGGCAAAAGGCAATCCCGCCGGCGCGAGCGCCTATGTGACGGCGGCCGCGGTGCATTTGAGGGGCTTGGTGGATCAGGCGCGACTTGCCGAGGCCATCGCCGAAAGTGCGGCGCGGCACGACGGTCCAATGAGTTCGCTCGATGCCGAAGCCGGGCTGCAACGCAGTGATCGGGCTTTGCCCCTGGTCCTCAGTGCCGAGGCCGTTTCGGAAGAAGTCCTCGACGCGCAATTGGCAGAAGCAATCGATGCGCCCTTCGATCTTGCGCGCCCCCCGCTCATGCGCGCAAAATTATTTATACTTTCGCCCGACCATTACGTGCTGTTGCTTGTTGCCCATCATGCTGTCTTTGACGGTCTGTCACTGCAAGTCCTTATGGACGATGCGGCGCGGCTTTATGCGGGTAAAATCTTGCCGCCGCCTGCGCAACGTATGCGCGATTATGTCAGCTGGCAGAGAGAGCAATTGGCGAGCGCCGCCTGGGCAGAACATGCCACCTATTGGCAACAGCAACTCGCGAGTGCGCGCAGCGACGTAGACCTCACTTGCGCCGATCCACGTCCCTCGGTGCGTCTCTATCAGGGCGCACGGGTTGTGCGGCATCTTGAGCCGGAGTTCGTTGAGCGGCTCAAGCGCGACGCCGGTCTTGCGGGCGTCACCCTCTCCATGCTGTCACTGGCCGCCTGCGCCGCCCTGTTGTATCGAGCGGGAGCGGGCCGGGACCTTATTATAGGTATCCCCTATGCTGGGCGTGCAATGGCGGGCAGCGATCGGCTTGTCGGCTATTGCGCACATTTTCTTCCCGTGCGTCTCATCTTCTCGGACAGCCTGTCGCTCGGCGAATTGCTCAGCGTGGCGAAGTCGCAGCTGCTTGCGGCCTATGATCACGCCGATTATCCGTTGGCATCCACACTGGATTCCCTTTCGCTGCGGCGCGATCCCGCCCGTCCGCTGCTCATTCCCTTCAGTGTCAATATCGACCAGCTGGCTGGCGCGCAGCGTTTTGGTGATCTCGCGGTTACGCCCTACTCGCTGCGCACACGTCATGCCAAGCTCGACCTCAGCTTCAACCTCAGCATCTGGGAAGGAGGCGCGCAAGTTGAACTCGATTACGATAGCAATCTTTTCCAGAATTCTGCTGCGCAGGGTCTTGCAAGCGCTTTCGTGCGGCTCCTTGGTTTGATCGTCAGATCTCCTGAAATGCCTCTTGCACAGGTCGATCTGCAATTGCCCGTCATGCTCCAGGGATGGCGCCAGCAGGCGGCGCCCGCTTTCCGTTGCCTGCCCGAGCGCATTCATGCCTTGGCGGAAGGATCGCCGCACGCGGCCGCTGTCGAAGTGCTGGGGAAAGAAAGCCTGACCCGGTTCGAGCTTGGGATCTTGTCTGCGACAATAGCACAGCAGATTGAACAATTTGCGCGCGGCGATGGCCCGGTCGCGCTTCTGCTGTCGCGCAGCGTGGGGCTGCCTGCCGGCATCATCGCAGCCTGGCAAGGCGCGCGCGCATTCCTAGTGATCGAGCCTGCCACGCCTTATATACGTATCCAGCAGATGCTTGCCCTTGCAGGCGCGAGCTGCGTTCTGATCGACAATGACGCAGTCACGTTGTCCTATTCTCGGGATCTGGCCGCGTATTACGCCGTCGTCAATATCATTGATTTGTCGCCAGTGGCTGCCTTGGCGCCGCCTCTCGAAACAGCGCCCGATCAAATTGCCTATATCGTTTTCACATCCGGCTCGACGGGCGCGCCCAAGCCTGTCGCGGTCCCCCACCGCGCCATTGCTGCTTATCTCGACGGCTTGGCTTCGCGTCTCCAGCTCGATCAGGGTTTGCGCTACGCCATCGTATCGACATTTGCGGCCGACCTGGGGCTAACTTCCGTTCTCCCAGCCTTGGCGGCTGGGGGGGTTCTTGTCGTCGTCCCGACTGATACGGCCCGGAATCCGGATGTTCTTGCCGCAGCGCTGCGGACATCGCCGGTAGATTTCCTGAAGATCGTGCCTGGACATCTTGAAGGGCTGCTGGCCTCGCAAACGCCGCGCGACATTCTGCCGAGACGTTTTCTCGTTCTGGGTGGCGAAGCTACAAGACCTTCTCTGCTTTCAGCGCTCAAGGAATTGCGCGCGCCCTGCCGCACCTTCAACCATTACGGACCAAGCGAAGCCACGATTGGCGTGATGATGGGCGAATGGGATGGCCTGTCGACCGGTCAGATCGCATTTGATCGGCCGCTTCCCGGCGTCAGCATCATACTGATCGACGCTGAGGGCGCGCAGGTCGAGGCCGGAACAACCGGTGAGATTTATATCGGAGGCGTCACGCTTGCGTTGGGTTATCTTGGTAATCCCCAGCAAACAGCAGAAAAATTTGTCCCCTCGCCGCTGGGGAGCAAAGAGCGCCTCTATCGAACCGGTGATCTCGCACGTATTCGCGCCGATGGCGCGATCGAGCTGATTGGCCGGGCTGATGATCAGGCCAAGATCCGCGGCTATCGTGTCGAGCCCTCGGAAATCTCAAATGTGCTCTCCGCGCATGAGGCCTTAGCAACAGCGGCGGTGCTCGTACATGCACATCCTGTCAGGGGCGATAGTCTTGTCGTTTATGCCGTCCCAAAAACGAACGCCGAGCTGGAGCCCGAAGAGCTGGTGGTGTTTCTGCGCCAGCGCCTGCCCGATTATATGGTGCCGGCCTCGATCGTGATTGTGTCGGCCCTTCCTTTCACGGCAAATGGAAAACTCGATCGTGAGGCGCTGCCCAAACCGGATTGGGGCGCTGCATTTGCGCCCGCCCACGAGGAAAGCCCCGAATCGGATCGTGAGAGGGTGCTGCTTGCAGTCTGGCGTCAGCTGTTTTCGCGCCAGGTGATTGGACGAGACGATAATTTCTTTGATCTCGGCGGCGATTCCATCGTTGCCATGCAGATGTTGGCGCGGCTTTATCGTGCGGGCCTGTCCGCCGACAGCGCCCTGATTTACCGTTATCCGACAATCGCGAGATTAGCGCCGCACCTCATGGTGCGCGGGGATGGTACCTGCGAACAGGGACGGCTCTCAGGGGTCGTTCCGCTGTTACCTAGTCAGTATCGCTATCTTGAGGCGGCGAACGATATGGTCTCGCCGCTCAATCTATCCATTCTGGTCGAGCTGGAGCCCTGGGCCAGTGCCGCCTATGTGGAGCGTGCGGCCCATGTGCTCGTCGATCATCACGATGCTCTGCGGCTCGTCCTTGCGCGTGATGGAACGGCCAGTTTCTGCAACGAGGTGAGGCTCACGTTTTCGCACGTCCCTGCCAGCATGGATGCGGTGCCAGCCTTCACCGCGGTTCAGGCCAGCCTTGATCCGACGGTAGGACGGCTGGCCGCTTTTGCTTATGTGGAGAGTTCTCCGCCGCAATTGCTCGTGGCCTTTCACCATCTGGCTGTCGATGGTGTGTCGATACAGATTCTTCTGGAAGATCTCCGTGCGCTCCTGCTGCAGCTGAAGGCAGGCGAAGAACCCGCGCTCGGCGTAAAGACAGCCTCCGTGCGTGAGGTTGCACAAGCGCTGGAGCTGCGCGCCCAGACGGTTGGGGTTCTCGATCAGCTGGATTTCTGGGCGCTGAACACCTCGCTGCCGATCCCTCACGTGCCGCTTCGGTCCGATGCCGCGGCTCGCGATTGTGTCACAGACGAGGTGTGCATCAGCGTGAGATTGTCAGCCGCGGAAACAGATCGGCTCTTGCGTGGCCCGGCTGCCGAGGGGTTGAACTCCGAGGATATATTGATCGCGGCCCTCACCCTGGCGCTTGGCGACTGGACAGGCGAATCCGTCCTCTATGTGCAGATGGAAGGTCATGGCCGCGATGCCGTCGATTCCGAACTCGATATTGCGCGCACCGTTGGTTGGCTCACGAGCCATTACCCCGTTTGGTTTGATTTGACGTCAATCCCGATTGAAGAGGCGCCCAAAGCCATTCACGCTCAGCGCCTGGAGATTCCAGATCGTGGCACGGGATTTGGTCTGTTGCGCTACCTCGGATCGTCCGAGACTTGCGCGCAGCTTGCATCGGGGCTTCGTCCTGAAGTGAGCTTCAATTTCCTTGGGCAGATCGCGCCACCTCCGCCGGGTGCGTTCTCGGTCCTGTCCTGGGAACCTGATCGTCCATGCCGGGGCCTAGAGCGCAAGCCAGCAGCCGTGCGCACTTGTATAATCGCGATCGAAGCCATGATCTCCAACAATTGCCTTGTTGCCGATTGGAAGTTCAATCCGGCGCGCACGCATGTTGGAGATGTGGAAAAAGCAACCGATCTTTTTAAAAAGCTCATCGTCGACATGACATCTAAATCAATGCAAACGTCAGGATCGATTTCGGCAAAACGTGGGGAGCGCTGAACATGGCCTTGAACAAAGATCTCAGGTCCATAATACCCCGTCGTCAGCCGATCAATATTGCGGCTCTCAGCCTAGTCTCCTTTGCGCCGATGGCGGCAGGTGACAATGGCTTGCCTCTCGTCGTCCAGCCGACATTGTCTGGCGTTTCGCTCGCCGAATGGTTGGGTGCAAACCGTGCGATCCTTTCCCCCCTGCTGCACAAGCACGGGGCGCTACTGTTCCGCGGTTTCGGCCTCAAGGATCAGGCGGATTTTTCAAAATCCGTCGATGCGCTTGCAATGGCCAAAATGAATTACATCGAACGCGCGACGCCCAGAAGCGAGCTGGGCGACCAGATCTACACTGCTACGGAATTTCCGCCCGAATATGAAATCGCGCCCCATAATGAATTGTCCTACGTCAATCAATGGCCAGGCCACATCTGCTTCTTCTGCGAAACGCCCGCGGCCATGGGCGGGGAAACGCCGATTGTTGATGTTCGCAGGGTTCTTGCCCGTCTGGATCCCAAAATATTGGAGCCCTTCCGTCGACTTGGGTGGAAGCTGGTTCGGAATTTCGGTGACGCGATGGGACCAAGCTGGCGTCACTCCTATGACGTCGAAGATCGTGCCGCGCTTGAGGCATATTGCATCAAATCTGATGTGAGTTGGGAATGGCTGCCCAACGACCATTTGCGCACAAGCCAGGTGCGCCCCTCCATTCGGCGCCATCCCGCAACCGGCGAAGACTTATGGTTCAATCATGTCGCCTTCTGGCACGTTTCGAGTTTGCCGCGCGAGGTCCGCGAGCGTTTCCTGTCGGATTTCGGCATGGGCATGCTTCCCTACAATACATATTATGGGGATGGTCAGACGATTCCCGATGATGTTGTGGGGGCGCTTCGGGCCGCCTACGATGCTGAACTCGTGAGCTATCCCTGGCAGGCAGGTGACTTCCTTATTGCCGACAACATGCTCGTTGCCCATGGTCGTGCGCGCTTTTCCGGTCATCGCCGCGTTTTGGTGGCGATGGGAAATCCTGTCGCAATATCTGACCCAATCAAGGGCGCTGTATCGTGACCGACACGGCCCTTGCAGGATTTCGTCTTTCGCCCGGTCAGGTCCGGATGTGGCGCCTGGCGCATGCCGCCGCGCCACATGCGTATCGCGTTCGCTGCACGCTGCGGGCAACCGATCCGTGGGATTTTGCACGCGTGCAAGAGGCATTGCAACGAGTGTCGGAGCGGCATGAAATTCTGCGGACCGACTTTCGAACGCTTGCGGGCATGACCTTGCCGCTTCAAACCCCCGGCAACCCCCAACAGGCGTTTCCGTGTCTGTCAATTGAACCCTCATCCCCTCCTGAATGTTTCGCGCATGTCGATGGGCATGAGCTTTCGTTGTCGCTTTCGGCTTTGTGTGCCGATGGACCAACCTGTCTGCTCATGGTCGCCGAGCTGGTTGATGCCTATTCCGGGAAAGCGCTCGCGGGGGATCCCCTGCAGTTTTGCGATCTTGCCGAATGGCAACATGAATTGCTGGAGGACGATGCGGGTGAGCATGATCTTTGGCATGGCGCGGTCCCGACCCTGTCTGAACCGGCATCCGGAGCGTTGCCTGCGCTCAAACGCAAGGATGGCCTGTTATTTTCGCCGGCGGAATGGACGATTGACCTTCCGCCGCAGGCAATCGAGAATCTTGGTGGGATTGGCGCAGCCCATGACATAGCGCTTTCGGATCTGTTGTTGGCTGCCTGGACACTGCTTTTGTGGCGGCTGGGTAACCGCACGCCTGTCGCCTTCGTCGCCGATGGTCGTGGCGATCCGGACTTGGATAGTGCGCTGGGGCCACTCGCGCGCGCCCTTCCGCTTCTGGCTCAGCCGCAGGGCTTTCAGTCTTTCCTCGATCTCGCGCGTGAGGTCGTCAAAAGCCGTGAATCCGTCTGTGTTATTGAACATTACGTTGCGCCCCTCGCCTCCGACGCCAGCGCGCGCTTCGGCTTTGCTCCCCTCGCAGTGCCAAAGCTGCAGGATGGCTTTAGCCTCTCCAGGCTTTCTGTTCGTGCTGAAGACTTTCTTGTAAGCCTCACCGCGCGGCTCCATGCCGAGGGAACAGTCTTTCTGGCTTTCGATTACGACGATAGTAGCTTGAATGAGGCCGCTGTAAGCAGGTTGGCCGAAGAATATTCGGCGCTACTTATATCGATCGCTGCCGATCCACATGCTGCGATCGAGCAATTGAATATTCTTGGTCTCCATGAACGCGAACAGGTTTTGCAAACCTTTCAGGGGAAGACGACTTCGGGCCCTGGAGAATGGCAGCCGGTCCATCGTCAGGTCATGCAGAAATGGCGGTACGATCGCGCGACCGTCGCATTGCAATATGGTGACATCAGTCTGACCGGCGATGCGCTTGTTGCGCAAGTGGAAAGGCTGGCCAAACACCTGGCGCAAAGAGGAGTGGGGTACGAATCCCGGGTCGGCATTTTGCTGCCACGGTGCATCGAGCTGGTCGTTGCAATCCTCGCGATCCTCGAAACGGGCGCAGCTTACGTGCCGCTCGACCCGAATTATCCCGCCGACCGGTTGAATTATATGCTCGCCGACAGCAATGTTGAGCTGGTCATCACATCAAGCGATCTTAAAAAATGGCATCTCGATGCGGCGACCCTTCAGACGATTTGTCTGGATGAAGATGGTCCCCCAGACGTACACGCGAGCATTCCCGATGCCGGGGCGTGTGCGGGCACGGACGTTGTTTATCTGCTTTATACGTCGGGCTCGACTGGGCGGCCCAAGGGTGTGGTTATTCCGCACAGCGCGTTGGCCAATCACATGGATTGGATGGGGCGTGAGCTGCCTTTGCTGACCAGCGATGTCGTGCTGCAGAAGACCGCCCTAAGTTTCGATGCGTCGGTCTGGGAGTTTTTTGCGCCCTTGCTGGCAGGTGCGCGCCTTGTGCTTGCCCCCCCAGGTGCCGAGCGCGATCCACAATTGTTGATTGCGGCGATCCGCACACATGGGATCACAATCGTTCAAATGGTTCCGACGCTGTTGCGGATGCTTCTCGACGAACCGGAATTTTCCAAATGCACCTCATTGCGCCGTGTTTGTTGCGGCGGCGAAACCTTGTCCCCGGACCTCGCGCATCGATTTCAGGTGGCAATGCCCGGTGTTGAGCTTGTCAATCTTTACGGCCCTACGGAGAGCACTATCGAGGTCACCAGTCATCAGATCCAGACTGGGGAGAGCAGCGTGTCGATCGGGCGTCCCATAGATAACGCGCGCATCTATATTCTCGATTCATTCGGTGCACCATTGCCTATCGGCGTGGTGGGCGAACTGCACATCGGCGGCGCTGTTTTGGCAAAAGGATATCACAATCAGCCAGGGCTCACGGCCGAGCGATTTCTGACCGATCCCTTCCATGGGTACGGCAATGCGCGAATGTACCGGAGCGGCGATATTGGTGCCTGGCGTGAGGATGGTCGGCTGGACTATTTCGGGCGTGGTGATCAGCAAATAAAACTGCGCGGCTTCCGCATCGAATTTGGTGAAATCGAAGCCGTGGCCGAAGCTCATACGGATGTGTTACGCGCGGCTGTAACTGTCACCCGCGATGACGGCGATATCGATCAGTTGATCTGCTGTTACGTTTTGCGCAGCGGCACGTCACTTGATCCTGCCTCGCTCAAGACACATCTCCAGCGTTCGCTACCTGAGTATATGGTTCCGAACTGGTGCATCGAAATAAGCGCCTTGCCAACGACGCCCGCAGGGAAACTTGATCGTCTTTCCCTTTCAAATATGCGCCCCGCGCTGTCTGGTGTCTCAGGTACCCCGCGCGATCCCATTGAAATGCGCCTCGTTCAAATCTGGGAGGACGTTCTCAAAGTTTATCCCATCGGTATTGACGCGAATTTTTTCGATCTTGGCGGTCATTCGCTGCTCGCTGTGCGTTTGATGTCCGAGGTCCAGAGGGAATTTGGCGCCAACCTACCTTTGGCGAGCCTGTTTGCCGCACAGACCATCGCCCTCCAGGCAGGGTTGCTGCGCAATAGCGATCTGCAGCAAGATCAGATCCTCGTCCCGATCAGAAACACCAATAAATCCAAGCCCCCCATCATTTTTGTTCATCCGACCGGCGGTGCTGTCCTTTGCTACAGCGATATTGCGCGTCACCTCGGCGATTATCCGATCTATGGTCTGCAGGATCCGGGGCTTCAGGGAGAAGCCAAATATGAAAGCGTCGAAGAGCTGGCTCAGCTCTATATCGATCGCATCGAACCGCTTGTCGGAGATCACCCATATTTTCTGGCGGGTTGGTCCTCAGGCGGCGTCATCGCTTACGCCATGGCGAGTAAACTTGTCGCGCGCGGGCGGCGCGTGGGCATGTTGGCAATGATCGACAGCACAGCCGCCGAGGATCTTGTAGCCCCCCCCGATATACAGCGCCTGCTTCTGTCGATTGCGCGCATCCTTGCCTATCACGGCGGCTTTGAGCTGCCCACGATTTCATCCTTGTCTCACAAGCGCGCACTTGAAGACCTCCTGTCACTTGCCAAGCGCGCAGGGGTCTTGCCCGGCGATGCCGAGCTCGCGCAAGTCGAGCGTCTGTTCGATGTGTTTCGCCGCAACGTCGAGGCCATCGGTCGCTACCGGCCCCCCTCATTCCCGCGCCGCGCACTTTTGTTGAAGGCAACGAAACCAATTCCAGATGCTTTGGTGGGTGCTGCCGTGCAAAAGCCATCTGAATTGCCTGCGGCGGGATGGGAGCGGCTGTGCAATGTGGTTGTGGCCGAAGTCGGAGCCGATCACATGTCGATTGTCACCGAGCCCCATGCGCGTTCAGTTGCCTCGATTTTGCTCAATGAGGCGAATGAAGCGAGCCGCATCTATGAGCTCGATCGGCAAGTCATGTTCCCAATGCTGGGTGTTTGACATGCACGCAGTCCCGCGCTTGCCATTGAGCCCTGACGATAGTTTTTTCTTGCCCCTGACATCCATGCAGCAGGGCATGCTGTTTCATACGCTTCTTGAACCCCAAAGCGGCGCCTATTTCCAGCAATTCGTGCTGCGGTTAAAAGGAGAGCTCAATACGACCGCTTTTGCTGCCGCGTGGGCTCTGCTTTTGCAACGCCACGATGCGCTGCGCGCGGGATTTATCTGGGAGGGGCGCGAGACGCCTGTTCAGATTATTTATAATCATGTGGCCGAGCCAATCACGGAGATCGATTGGCGTGGGTTTGCGAAGACGCAGCAGGAGGAGCTGCTTCAGACCTTCCTGCGTGAAGACCGCGCCATTCCATTCAACATCGCTCAACCACCGTTAATGCGATTTACAATCATTCGCTCGTCGGATGACGATTATGTCTTTGTCTGGAGCCATCACCATCTGCTTCTCGATGGATGGTCTACCGCCATCATCCTCGAAGAGCTCGCAACCGTTTATAATGCGCTGCGCCGCGGGCAGGATTTGCAGCTGGCGCCTCCGCCGAAATACGCGTCCTTTCACCAATGGCTCGCCGGACGCAATATTGAAACCTCGCGCCGGTTCTGGACGGACACGCTCGCAGGCTTCGATAGCCCGACTCCCCTGATTATTGATCAAAGGCCCGCGCCCGGCGCCACCGCTGACTTTGTGACCTTGCACCATGAGCTTCCAGCACATGTCGCGCGCGAGATTGATCAACAGACCAAGCGCCGTGGTCTCTCATCCTCGATTCCCATTTTAGCGGCTTGGGCTTTCGTGCTCAGCCGCTATTCAGGCAAGGATGATGTCGTTTTTGGCGTCACCATGTCGGGGCGTCCACCCAAGCTCGAGGGTTCCGAGCGGATGGTAGGCCTTTTCATCAATACAGTTCCCTTGCGCGTATCAGCATCTTCGGATGCCGGCCTTGGAGACATGTTCGACGATTTGCAGGCACGCCTTCTTGATCTTCAGAACCACAATCATGCGTCACTACTCGATATTCAAACATGGAGCCCGATCCAAAAAGGCGAAGCCCTGTTTGAATCAATTGTCGTTTTTGAAAATTATCCATCGGGCTCGGCGGCCGTTCAGGGGCTTGAGGGCGCCCAGATCATCGACGCAAGGGTCGAGGAGCGCGCAAATTATCCGCTCGTTCTTTTGTGCGAGCCTAGTGCCGAGGGACTGCTTGTTTCGTTGATCATTGATCGTGCCCGCATCTCCGAACAAGCCGGGCGTGCCCTGCTCGAGCACGTATCATGGGTGCTCGAGCAATTTGCTCAATCCCCCGACGAGACGCTCCTCGGACAATTGTCACTGTTGCGAGCAGTCGAGCGCGACCTTGTCCTCAAGGGCTGGAATGAAACAGCTGTCGCTTATGAGGTTGACGCTACGCTGCCGATGCTTTTCGAGCGCCAGGTTGCCAAGGCGCCAGGCGCTATAGCTGTCGTTGATGATGATGGCGAGGTGAGCTACGCCGACCTCGACAACCTCAGCGCGTGCATCGCACGGCGCATCTCCGCTTGCGGAATCGTGCCTGGATCTTGCATCGGCTTGCGAATGGCGCGTGACCGCTATTTGCTGGCGTCGATGCTGGGCATATTGAAGGCCGGCTGCGCCTACGTTCCGCTCGATTTCCAGCTGCCCCATGTGCGTGCTCATCACATCCTCGATGAACTCGATATCAGGATGGTCATCAGCCAGGCACGTCATGTGACGGACGCCGAGAAATGTCTTGCTGGACGCAATGTCGATATATTTGTCGCAGACGCCACTGATGCCATTCCGCAGCGAGATTTTATTTATCCTGGCCGTGCGAGCGATCTTGCCTACGTCATCTTTACGTCGGGCTCGACAGGTGTGCCAAAGGGCGTCCGTGTCTGTCATCGCCCAGTCATCAACTTGATCGAATGGGTCAATAAGACGTTTGGCGTGGGTCCAACTGACCGGCTGTTGTTCATCACAGCACCAAGCTTTGATCTGTCTGTCTATGATGTATTCGGGATTCTGGCAGCCGGCGGCTCCGTTCGTGTCGCAAGTGACGCCGCTCTTGCGGATCCCGACAAGCTCGCGCTTATGCTGGCGCATGAGCCCATCACATTCTGGGATTCTGCACCTGCCGCCTTGTGGCAATTACAGACGCTTCTGCCCGAGAAAATTCTCAACCATCCCCTACGGCTGGTGTTTTTGAGTGGAGACTGGGCGCCACTCGATCTTCCGCCGCGTCTCAAATCCATCTTTGAAAATGTCGAAGTGGTCGTCCTGGGCGGCGCGACAGAGGCAACGGTTTGGTCGAATTATCACATTGTGAAGTCCATCGATCCCAAGTGGAAAAGTATTCCCTACGGCCGCCCCATTCAAAATGCGCGCTATTACATTCTCGATCAGGCGCGTCATCCTGCGCCCGTCGGTGTGCCGGGCGATCTTTTTATCGGCGGCGAATGTCTGGCTGAGGGCTATACCGGAACGAGAGAGCTCACTGCACAGCGTTTCGTCCAAGATCCCTACGGGCTGAGCCCGGATGCAATCATGTATGCGACCGGTGATCGGGCGCGCTTCGACGCGAATGGTGTGATCGAATTTCTTGGTCGCGTGGACCAGCAAGTCAAGCTGCGCGGGTTCCGGATTGAGCTTGGCGAGATAGAATCTGTTCTGAATGGCAATGAATGCGTCCAGAACACTGCTGTCATTCTGCGCACAACGGGCGAGGACGGGGTCGCGGATGCGCATATGAACCGCGAGATCGTGGCCTATATCGTTCCAAGGGAGGGAAGCGCGCCCGATGCAGCTTCTCTGCTCACCTATTTGCGTGCCCGCCTGCCCGCACCGATGATTCCGGCGTTTATTATCTTTCTTGATGCTCTTCCGTTGACCTCCAATGGCAAGGTTGATCGCAAGGCGCTGCCCGCGCCTGCAATAGCGCAGGCATCAGTTTCGCCTGCGCCCGTCGCCGATCCCTTGCTGGAGATTGTCAAGAACGTCTGGGGCGATGTGCTTGGGGTCGCGGTCATCCCAGCGGAAGCCAATTTCTTCGACCTCGGTGGCCATTCGCTGCGCGCAACCTCAGTCGTGTCGCGCTTGCGCGGTGCGCTCGGGATCGAAATTCCGCTCCGCTTGCTGTTCATGCATCCAACCGCTGCGTCACTTGCTAGCGCGATAGGTGGCTTGGATGGGGCAAGGGGGCGCGACGATCACTTGCCCGTGCTGCCGCGAAATGTCGGTCATCTGGCACTGCCAAAGGCGCAGGCCCGTCTCTGGTTTTTACATCAGATCAATCCGGAGAGCCCGTTTTACAATATGGCACTTGCGGCAAGGCTTAACGGCCGCACAAATTTGAACGTGATCTCTGCGGCTTTGAAAAGCGTGCTTGCGCGGCATGAAATCTTGCGGATGCGGATCGAGGATCGTGCGGGTCAACCTTTTCCGGTTATCGATTCCCCCGAGTTTGCGCTGCCTTTGCGTTTCGAGGATCTCACGGATTTACAACCTGCAGCGCAGGATGGCGCAATCGCAGACCGATTTCGGATGGAAGCGCTCAGACCATTTGACCTGTCGAGAGAAATACCGCTCCGTCTTCTCGTTCTTAAATTGTCGGAGACCGATTTCGCTGTTCTCGTCATGATGGATCATATCGCTTCGGACGGTTGGTCTGTCGGCGTCTTCACACACGACTTTTTGCAGGCCCACGATGCCGCCATTGAAGAGCGAGATATCACCATTGCTCCATTGGTCGCGCAATATCTTGATTATGCCGCTTGGCAGGAAAAATGGCTTGAGTCAGGCATGCTTGCAAGTCAGTTGGCCTATTGGCGTCAACGCCTCGCGGGCTTGCCCGACCTTGCAGTGCCGACGGATAGGCCACGGCCAGCACTGCCGAGCCTTGAGGGTGGCTTGTTACACTTTACACTGAGCGCGGCCGCGTCCGATGCAATCAAGGCAATCTGCCGCACAGAGGCAACGACTTTGTTCACTGTGCTGGTAAGTGCGTTCGCCCTGGTCATGAAGAGACGGTCGGGGCAAGACCAGATCGTTCTGGGAACGGATGCTGCCGGACGTAGGCACGAAGCGGCCGAAACCTTGATTGGTTTTTTCATCAATCAGCTTGTCCTGAGGCTCGATCTGCAGAACCTTCCGACGTTCAGGGAAGTTCTTGGAGCAGTGCGCACGCGTGTGCTGGAAGCGCTTGCCAATCAGGATGTTCCCTTCGACACATTGGTGCAGGAGATCAACCCGCCGCGGCAGGCGGGAAAAATGCCGCTGTTCCAGGTCAAGGTGGTCTTGCAAAATGGTCCGTTTGCGGGGCTGTCGTCGCGCTATGTGCGGTTCGAGCCGATCCCTGTTGAGACCAATACGTCTAAATATGACTTGCTACTGACATTCAGCGACGGAGACTTGCTGACAGGCACGCTCGAATTTTCCATAGACCTGTTCGACAGGGTGACGGCTGAATCCATTATGGCAGAAACCAAATTGGTATTGGAGACGGTTGCCGCGAACCCTGATATTTTATGTGCAGCTCTTGCGCTTTTGTCGACTGAAGATGTTCAATTGCAAAATACGCTGACGCAGGCGGAGATGCGCCGTGCGGGTCTTGCAAAGTTAAAAGCGATGCGATCGCTAAACGGGGTCAAATGACCAGCGCCCATCAGGCAAAAGACTTCGTGATTCTTTGGGACGTCCGGCAGGACGCGCCCGGTCTCTTGCATGCGCACCCAGCGCTTGGCTCCATCCTTGAATCATTGCGGGATGCGTCATGGCTCGTGCAGGAGCTGGCGCCTTTTGACAACGGTGTTGAGGTTCGTCCATTTCGTCATTTGCGGGCTTTTTACCGTCGGATACCAACCGGTGTGATTGCGGTGAAGGGAAGCGAACCGCTCGCTGGGACAGTCGAGCCCTATCTGGATGCCATGCAGCAGTTCCGGATTGATTATCCCGCGCGCGGGCGATCGTTATTCTCCGCGCTCGAACATTTTCCGCTAGTTGAACAAAAAATTCCCCTTGCCGTCACTGCGGCAGAGGCTATCGAAGATGCTCATGCCGCGGTGAAGATCCAGAAGGCTCACCTCGCGCAATTCAAGGCGCTCGCCTGCGTGCCCCTGCCGCTAGCTGTCATTGGCTGGCCTCAGCATGTGGCAGACAAACACCTTTCGACGCTGCGCACGAAATTGTCACAACGCGCAATGCGCATCGTCGAGCAGCAAATCGCGGGCGGCTTGGGCGCGTTTGTTTATTATTATCCATGCATTCCTCTGCGAGTGGCGCATTTGCCGACGATTCTTGGTCAAGCGGATGGCGCTATTGCCTGGCGTGCAAAATTGTCCACGCTGTGCAATCCAAACGCCACGATCAATTTATGGATCGATCTGGTGGCGCGCTTTCTTTCTTTGGGTTTTATGGCCAGCAGCATCGAGACGCTTGGTGTCGGTCATTGTCTGGAAGCCAAAAACGCCGTTATCGATGGCGGATTTGTTGATCTTGGATCGATCATTGATATGGCGTCGATCCAGTCCGAGCAAATGTTTGCAGAAACGATGCTCGCTACAATTGCCGATTTGACAAAGACTGTCCGCGATTTTCTCCTCGGGCAAGCCATCGATGTGGAAGCTGAGTATCGCAATCCGTCATTGGTGTTCATTCAGCTGATGCAACATCTCCTCCCCGCGCTTTCAGCGCGCGTTCGGGCCTATCCAGCCAAAGATCCGCGTGTGAGCCGTTTCTTTGACGAGAGCGACTTTCACGCGGCGGTGGGGAATGGCCTAGGCGCGCTCTATCCGCCAACAAGGGCACAGAGGGGCCACGAATGAGCAGGCAGCGGTATTTGCCCGAGAGCGTGCCCGGCCTTGCGCAACGCATCCGCGCGCTCGATCTTCTCTCGGGGCCAACTCCAATTGTCGAAGAAGCCGCGCTCGCTCGGCGTTGGAAATTGCGCAGTTTGTGGGTCAAGCGCGACGATCTGACATCAGCCGCATATGGTGGCAGCAAGGTGCGAAACCTTGAATATTTCCTAGGGCATGCAAAAGCGCGGGGCGTTGCGACCCTCGCCACAATGGGCCCATACGGGAGCCACCAGGCGCTGGCGACTGCTGTTCATGGCGCGGCTTGCGGCTTCCGCACACGCGCGCTGTTATTACCGCAGCCGGCGGCACGTGAGGTCGAGTTGAACCGTCACCTGTTGCCGGCCTTTGGAATGGACGTTCGGCGATGCGCACATTGGTCTCAGGCGCCGCTTGGTTATGCGCGGGTTCGCTGGGGTGGTGAACCGGCCTATTGGATTCCCGCTGGATCCAAACATCCAATCGGCGTTCTGGGGATTATTGAGGGTGCCCTCGAACTCGCGGCCGCCATTCGCAATCATCAGATCCCTTGCCCTGATGATGTGGTCGTGCCGACCGGCACGTGTGCCACTGCAGCTGGCCTATATCTCGGTTTTGCGATGGCGCGGCTTCCGGTGCGTCTGGTCGCTGTGCGCTTGGTGCCAATGATGGTTACAGGCCCGGGCAAGATGAAACGGCTTGCCCAACAAACGCTCTCTCTGCTGCGCCAATGCGGATACCGTGATCCCCTGCATTGGGGAGAGCATCTCTGGGTCGAGGGATATGCAGGCCCGGGTTACGGGATTGGTCATGCCCCATCGCAGGCAGCCGCACGTGATGTTGCCGCATTCGGAAGCTTTCGTACGGAAATCACCTATACGGAAAAATGTCTCGGTCTCCTGGCCGATCACAAGCTGTCGGACCGCAACGTCCTCTTCTGGAATACCTATAGCGCGGTCGATCCGCAGGCGCCCAATATCGGTGGTGGAGCGCCCGCATGAGCGCGCAGGCGCCTGATCGCGTAATCCTTCACTCCGTCCTCGACTTTGGGATCATCGCGCCCAGCCGTGACGGGGCATCGGTTCTGCGCGACGCGTTCGAATTCGCAAAAGTCGCAGAGCAGTCAGGCTACGCTGCCTTCTGGGTGGCAGAGCATCATGAGGCACATTTTGCCTGGGGCGCGCCGGCAGTCGTCATGGCCGCGCTCGGACAATGTACAACGCATATCCGGCTTGGTGCTGCAGCCATTCTCTTGCCACTTTACAGTCCGCTTGCCGTGGCCGAGTCCTTTCGGACTCTGGCAGCTCTTTATCCAGGCCGCATTGATCTTGGCGTATGCGCTGGCGTACCGGAAGATGCTGTTGCGCTGCGTGCTCTGAGCTCAATCCATTCTTCCGAGATGGGCGCGATTTCCGAGACGTTCGCACAAAAACTGCCCGACCTCGCGGCTTTTCTGCGCGGCGGGTTCGAGCCGGGTCACCGGTTTGCTCTGGGCGCAACGCCGCAGCATGCTTTGCCACCTGCCCTATGGGTCATGGGCTCGAGCGAGCGTGCGGCGCGGCGGGCTGCGGCTCATGGCGCGCATTTCGGTTATTCCTTGTTTCATCGTGGCAGCAAGCAGGATCCCGCTGTCGCATTTGCTTTTCGCGACGCCTGTCAGGCGCGAGCTGAGGGCTTTCACGGGCGGTTGAAAATAGCAGCAACATGCATTTGTGCCGATACAGAAGAGGCGGCGGACGAGCAGGTCAAACGCGTTGAGCATTGGCTAAAAAACGATCTGCGTATTGTAGTCAGCGGCACGCCACGCCAATGCCACGAGCAGATTGCCGCTTTGATCGAGCGCTACGACGCCGATGAAATGATGCTTTTCCATCTCTGGCATGAGCAAGAGCCGCGCCTCGAAGCCGTGCGCGCACTTGCCGACGCCTTCCAACTCGCGCCAGACGATCTAGAACGGAATCATATCTATGCGCCCTGAAGCTGCAACCTTGTTGACTTGCCTGCTTGCCAATGCGGAATCACGCCCCGATGCGCTTGCCTATGCCTTTCTGCCGGAAATCGGTGAGGAGTTTGCAAAGATCACCAACAGTGAATTGGTGACGCGTGCACGGGCAGCTGCGGCTGCTCTCGTCGGCGAAGTAGCGCGCGACGATGACGGTGCGGCACGCGTCATTCTTCTTTTTCCTGCCGGTCTCGAGTTTCTGGTCGCATTTTTTGCGTGTTTGATTGCAGGTGTCATCGCTGTGCCCGTGCCGATGGTCAATCCAAAGCGGTCGCAAGATCAGTTGGAAAATGTTGCTTCGAATGCAAAGGCGCGGCTGGTGCTGACGTCGCGCGCAAATGCCGTGAAGGCGCTGGCCTGCCTCGCGACCACGCCTAGACTTGCCGATCTACGCCTGGCAACGATTGAGGATCTCGAAGCGGTAATGCATGCAGACGCATTCGCGCTGCCGACATCGCAAGGCATCGCCTTGCTGCAATATACGTCTGGTTCGACTGGCGCGCCCAAGGGCGTGATCGTGCGGCACGAAGGCCTTATGGCAAATTCGCGGATGATCTGTGAAAGCATCGGCCTTGGGGCGAACCAGACATGCGTGTCGTGGTTGCCCCATTTTCATGACATGGGCCTTGTGGCCGGCCTGCTTCAAAGTGTTTATGTAGGCGCCGAGAGCTGGTTTATGGCGCCTGCCACCTTCGTCAAGCGCCCACTGCGGTGGCTGGCGCTGATCTCGGGAAAGAACAACGTTGTTTCGGGCGGGCCAAACTTCGCTTACCATCTTTGCAACACGCGCATCTTGCCAGAGGCCGAAGCCGGGCTTGATCTTTCTTCCTGGCATTCCGCGTTCAATGGTGCGGAGCGTGTCCGTGCTGAAACCCTCAAGGCCTTTGCGCAACGGTTCGAAAAAGCTGGATTCAGCAGCTCCTCTTTTCGTCCCTGCTACGGTATGGCGGAGGCAACTCTGCTCGCCGGAATAACAAAGCCGAAGCGCGAAGCGCGTATTCTCAATCTGGATCGCGAAAAATACGAGAAGAACGTCGCGCAGATTGTCGACCCATCGACACCCGGACAAAAAGTGGTGTCCTGCGGCACACCTCCGCAAGGACAAAAGACCGCGATTGTTGATCCCGATACCCGTGCGGCGCGTTCTGACGGGGCTATCGGTGAAGTCTGGCTTTCAGGCCCCCATATCGCAGCCGGATATTGGCAGCGGGATCGCGAGACAGCGGCGGTTTTCGGAGCTCGCCTGTCGCAGTCCGAGGATGTGACGGACTATTTCCGAACCGGTGATCTGGGTTTTCGTCTGGATGACGAGATTTTCATTGTCGGGCGGTGCAAGGAAATCGTTATCGTTGCTGGCCGCAACCTTTACCCTGACGATCTCGAAAATGCGATATTGCCGTGCCATGAAGTCATTCAGGACGTGGCTGTTCTCTCTATCGATACGGATGGCCGCGAAGTTCTGATCGGCATGATCTCGATTTCCAGCTCTTCCCGGCGTCTGTTGGCCGCCGCCAAGGATCGCACGGCATTCGCCGAGATCGCTCAATCCGTTCAGGCTAATATTATAAGCCGTTTTGATGTCGGGCTCGATCACGTCTGGTTTGTGGGCCCCGGTGAAATTCCTAAAACAACCAGTGGCAAGACCAGGTATAGCGAAATACGCCGGCGATTCCTTGACGCACCCGCGCTCGCGCGCATCCCGCTCATGATCGGGCCGCAGCCTGCCTCCCTGCCAATGTCGGAGATCATTTCTGCATGACCAAGTCTTTAACTGAGGCCGATGTCGAGGGCTGGTTGATCCGTCGCGTTGCCGAACTCACGGGCACAAAGCCGGAATCCATCGATCCTGACGTCGCATTGCAAACTTATGGCCTGACGTCATTGATGGCCGTCGAAATCGCCGCAGATGCCGAGGATTTTCTCAAGATACCGGTCGAGGCGACAGTAGCCTGGGACTATCCGAGCATCTCGAAGCTCGCCACATATCTGTGGTCGGAAGAACGGTCCAATTAATGATTTCCTAAAGGAGGAAAAATACTTAAATAGATGAAATTATTCTTGAACGTCCGGCGCGCACCGTTAGAGACCCCACATGAACAATCGACGCCCTCGCGAGAGTTTTGCGCATGAGAGCCAGGTCCTCCCGTTAGGCCTCAGGTCGTGCCGTCAGGCCTTGTGCCGGCGGGCCACACACGCTCTGATACTAGCGTCGGCATTGTTTGTTTCGACTCTTGTAACATCGCGTGTTTCCGCCCAGCAGGCAGTCGAATCCATCCGCGCCGTAAAACTGGAACGCGTCAAGACCGCCAGCGGGCTTCAGGTTCGTGAATTCGTCGGCGAGGTTCAGCCCATTCGCTATTGGACGCTTGGATTTGAAGTCAGCGGACGGATCACCGAAGTTTTATTCCGCGAGGGCGACGAGGTCCGCAAGGGGCAGGTTCTCGCGCGTCTCGATAAGTCATCCTATTTGCTCAAGTTGATGTCGGCCGAAGCAGACCTGCGCGATGGGGAAAGCAATCTTGTCCTTACGAAAAAGAAGCTGCTCGCGCAGGAGGAGCTGAAGGGGCAGGGGTTTGCCTCACAGCGTGTCTTTGAGCAGGCACAATCTGAAGTTAGCGCGGCCGAGGCTTCTTTGGCCAGCCGCAAGGTCATTCGCGATCTCGCCAAACGCAGCCTCGAGAGCACGGATCTTGTCGCGCCCGCGGATGGGATTGTCGCCAAACGGACGGCTGAACCTTTCGTGGACGTCAGTTCAGGCCAGGTCGTCATGCGTATCGACATTCTCGGCGAGGTCCAGGTAGCTGTTCGGATTCCAGCCTCCCTCATGCAGCGAACGGCGCCGGGGCTTGAGATCAGCATTCGTGCCAATGGGCAACGCTACAAGGGTGTCGTTTCGGAAGTCGCCGCGCGCGTCGAGGCCGGAAATGCCTTTCAAGTGATCGTTGCTGTGGAGGGATCCAATGCGGTCTTGCGCCCCGGCATGACGGCGAACGTCCAATTCAAATATGTCCGGCCTGCTGGCGTGCCCGGCAGTCTGACGATTCCCCTGCGCTCGCTTGTGCCTGGTTCTAAGCCCATGGAAGGCTATGTCTTCGTCTACGACGCTGACAAGAACGCGCTGCGAAAGACCCTTGTGACCATCATCGATCTCAACAGCAACTTCCTCGAAGTCGTCAGCGGCCTGAAGGAGGATGATGCCATTGTAGTTGCGGGTGTGGCCTTCCTGGCCGACGGACAGAAGGTCTCAATCTTCAACCCCGCAGCCCTCAAGGTTACGGATTCTGTTCAGTTTGGCCCCTCGGAACGCGCACAATGATCAATCTGGCGCGCCTGGCGATCGACAATACGCGCATAGTTCTAGCCGCAATTGTGCTGATCACTCTTGTTGGCATCATGACCTTCCTGAGCTTCCCGGCCCAGGAGGATCCGCCGGTCAAGGTGCGCGAGGCGGTCGTGACGGCGAGCTTCCCTGGGATGTCGCCGGAACGGATCGAAGATCTCATCACCAAGCCAATGGAACGAAAAATCCGCGAGATTCCGCAGGTTGAACGTATTACATCCAGTGCATACACGGGCGGCACAACGATCTCTGTAAAATTATACGATAAATATTTCGACCTCCAGACATATTGGCAAACCCTCCGCAACAAGATGGCTGATCTGCGTGGGGCCTTGCCTGACGGGACCAGCGGACCATTCGTAAATGACGATTTTGGCGCTGTGGCCGTTGCCACCATTGCCATCACTGCCGAAGATTTCACCATGGCGGAAATCAGCAGGGCGATCCGCCCCTTCCGTGACCGTTTGACGAGCCTGCCGGGTGTAAAGCAGGTCGAGGTGCATGGCTTGCTGCCCGAGCGCGTCTATCTTGAAGGGCGCCCGGCTGAAATTTCTCAATTGGGCCTGTCGATAGGCAGTATTTTCGACGCGCTGCAAAAACAGAACGTCATTCTTTCCGGTGGGCAGGTGGTCGCTGATGGCATGGTCGTCACGATTGCTCCGACAGGTAATTTTGAAGACATTCCGGATATCGCAAAGACACCCATTCGCGTTCCGGCCACTATGCAAAGTGTTCTGCTGGGCGATATTCTGACCGTCCGTCGAGGCTATCAGGAGCCTCGGACATCGGCTGCATTGTACAATAACAAGAAGAGCGTTGTCCTAGCCGTCTCGATGAAGGACGGGGAGAATGTCGTCGAATTCGGAGTGCGCCTGAAGCAGGCTGTTGCTCTGCATTCCAACATCCTCCCGGCAGGTTTCGAGACCGCCTTTGCGACATTTCAGCCTGATGTCGTTGCTCATTCAGTTGATGAGGTTGAGCGGACGCTTTACGAAACGCTTTTGATCGTCCTCGTCGTGGTCATGCTGTTTTTGGGGTTCCGCACGGGCCTTATTGTCGGGTCCATTGTACCGATCACTATGCTGATGTCCCTCATCGTCATGCGCATGATGGATATCGACCTACAGCGTGTCTCGATTGCTTCGATGATCATCGCACTCGGTTTGCTGGTTGATAATGGCATCGTCGTCGCAGAAGACGTCATTCGTCGGCTATCGGGCGGCGAGTGCAAGCGCGATGCCTGCATCAATGCGGGACAGACCTTGGCTGTCCCATTGCTGGTGTCGTCCTTGACAGTCATCCTTGCCTTCACACCGCTTCTGCTGGCCGAGGATCAGACCGGCGAATATGTGCGTTCGCTTGCTCAGGTCATTGCAATCACGCTGGTGAGTTCTTGGATTCTTGCGCTCACGGTCACGCCCGTGTTGTGCTTCTATTTTCTCAAGCCAAGCCAGCACGAGAAAGAAGCAGAGGAAAATTACGACACTCGGTTTTATCGTGGTTATCGCTTTATTCTCGGTAAGCTACTGCATAATCGCATCGCATTCATGGCTCTTATCGTGGGGCTGTTTGTTCTCTCTGTCGTCGGTTTTGGCCGCGTACCACAGCAGTTTTTCCCAAATTCGAGTCGCAACGCATTCATGATCGTGATCAATCTGCCGGCGGGAACCGACATTGAGCGCACCAATGAGGCGATGTCGGGCATCAATGAATGGCTTCTCAACAAGGCCCAGAATCCGGAAGTCGAGAGCGTCATGTCCTATCTAGGTTATGGCGGTCCGCGCATTGTTCTGGCTATGGCGCCTATTCAGCCCGGCAGTCAGCGCGCCTTCACGCTGGTCAACGTACCGGTCAACACAAATGTTGATGCCATCGTTGAGCGCGTGCGCCTGCACATGCTTCAAAACTCCCCCGAGATTGCCGGGGAGGTGAAGAAGTTCTGGCTCGGCGGCTCTGAGACCGGGCTCGTTCAGCTTCGCATCGTTGGAAATAATGCCGATACGTTGAAGGATCTGTCTGAGAAGGTGAAGACAATGATGCGATCTGTGCCAGGCACGATCGACATCAAGGATGATTGGGAAAACCGTGCGATCAAATTTGTGGTCAAGATCAATCAGGAGCGCGCAAATCTTGCTGGGATCACCTCCACGGACGTGGCCTTGTCCCTGACAGCCGCGCTGCAGGGAATGCAGATCAGCGCCTATCGTGAAGGCGATCAGGTTATCCCGATTGTATTGCGCGGCGAGAGTGACGAGAAACTGACGCTCGATCAAGTTCGCACGCTCTATGTCTTTTCCTCCGACGGGACAAAATCTGTCCCTTTGATGCAGGTGGCAGATTTCCTGGGGATTCCGGAAGATGGGGTGATCCGCAGGCGTAACGAGCAACGCACGGTGACGGTGTCTGGCAAAAATCTTGTTCTTCAGGCCTCGGAGCTGACACACCGGATAAGGCCGCAATTAGCAGAGTTGCAATTGCCGTCTGGTTATCAGATAGGCATTGGCGGTGAACTTGAGGTGGCGGGCAACGCACAAAATGCACTTTTGAAGTTTCTGCCGCTATGTTTCGGAGCGATGCTTTTGCTCCTTATAGCGCAGTTCAATTCATTCCGTTGCGTTCTCATCATCGCGCTCACCATACCCATGTGCCTTACCGGCGCAGTCCTCGGCCTGCTGATCTCGAAAGCAACATTCGGCTTCATGGCGATTATGGGATTGCTGTCTCTGGCGGGGATTATCGTCAACAATGCAATCTTGCTGATATCGCGTATCAATGAAGAGCTTCAGGAAGGACACGCACCTTATGACGCGGTGATGTCGGCGGCCGTCAAACGTCTGCGTCCGATCTTGATGACGAAATTGACCTGCATCCTCGGTCTGGTGCCGCTGATGATCTTTGGCGGTGATTTATGGTTCGCAATGACCGTTGTCATTATGGGTGGCCTGGCCCTTGGAACCCTTCTGACGCTTGGGGTCATTCCGGTTCTCTATTCGTTACTCTTCCGCATTCACTCACCAGAACAGGCTTCGAACGCAGCCACCTATGGTCTCAATTCATAAAAAGTGTAGTCAGATGAAGCAAATTGGGCTGATGCAATTTGTCGTCGCAGCGATCCGGCTCGCGATGTCATCGCGTGCTCTGACGATCTTGATTGGTCTGACCCTTGTTGTTCAGGTCGCCTATAATCTGCTCTTGCCGATGTCGTATAAATATATTTTTGACGACGCTATCAAAAATAGTGATTTCCACCTTTTGGTAAAATTACTCGTCTTCATGGTCGGCATTTATGCCTTCAACGGCCTTGCCGGTATTACGCAGGATTACGGAACATCGCGTATCGGCTCACGGCTTGCGTGTGATCTGCAGGAAAAGCTTTTTGCTCACCTTCAAACACAACCGAGCAGCTTTTATACTCAAGTCCCCGAAGCAGACATCGTTGCGGCCTTCGGTCCCGACATTACCGCGATCGAAATGGCGGTTGTCCGCGGAATTCCAAGTTTTCTTCTGCGGTTCATGACTATTATCACCAGCGTCGTGCTTCTGTTTGTCATCCAATGGCAACTGGCGCTGATTGCACTTGGCATGATGCCGCTGATCTTTTTTGCATCAAAACCCTTTGGCCCGAAGGCGCGCATTGCCGCGCGCGCAGCCGACGATCAGCAAGCCGCTATCGCAGGACTCGTTCAGGAAAACATCGTCGTCAACATTGCGATTCGAACCTTCAACCTTCAGGGGCAGCGTCTGGGCAAAATGCGCGCGATGCTGGATACGTTGCGCAATCATGACTTTCTGGCCAAGCTCTACGTGCAATTGGTGGGGCGTGCGGCTGTGCTGGCGGTGGGGTGTTTGCAGCTCATCGTGCTGGGTGTAGGCTCGCTGCTTGCCATCAACGGCCATCTGAGCGCCGGGTTTCTGATCGCGTTCATCGGATTGCTCCTTAATGTCGGCGGCGCGACCGATAGTTTGACGCAGGCCATACCTTTGCTCGTCCAGGGCGCAAGCGGATACAGTCGTATCATCAGCTTGCTCGAACGCGAGCCTGCCATTCGGGAGACGGCTGACGCGAAGGAACTGGGGCCCATTGGAAAGTCTATCGGCCTTGTGGATGTTACATTCGGGTATGACCCGACGAATAATATTTTATCGAATGTGACGCTGGAAGTTCCTGCTGGGAAGACGGTCGCCATTGTTGGCGGGTCCGGTTCCGGGAAATCGACGGTTCTTGCGTTGATGATGCGCCTTTATGACCCGCAAACAGGCACGGTCGTCATCGATGGGACGGACTTGCGCGATGCGAGCGAGGCGTCGTTACGCAAGCATACCGGCGTCGTGTTGCAGAACACCGCTTTGTTCAACGCGAGCATTCGTGAAAATATTCGGATGGGCCGCTTGTCTGCGACCGATGCAGAAATCACGGAAGCTGCCGGAAGAGCTGGGCTGGATGAGATGATCCAGAATCTTCCACAAGGCTATGAGACGTCAGCCGGCAGCCAAGGCGGCCTATTGTCAGGTGGCCAGCGCCAGCGCGTTGCAATTGCGCGCGCCTTCCTCCGTAACCCGTCGATAATGTTCCTCGATGAAGCAACATCGGCACTCGACGCAAATACGGAAGCATCGATCAACGAGACCTTAACCCGCTTGCCCAGCGGCACCACGCTGATTTCTGTCACTCACAGGCTCGCGCATATTACAAACTATGATCTGATCTATGTCATGGAAAAAGGCCAGCTCGCGGAATTTGGTAGCCACGAAGATCTGCTCGCGCGTAAAGGTCTTTATTCTGGCCTCTGGCACAAGCAGAGCGGGTTCACGATCGACGATGCGGGCTCTGCACAGGTCGAACTGGAACGGCTCCGCAAAATTCCATTTCTTTCAAAATGTGCAGACGAACTACTCACCACTCTCTCAAGTAATTTTCGCACAGAACATTTTCCGAAAGATCGTGTCGTTTTTGAAGAAGGCGATGCGGGCGACAAGTTTTACATTCTGGCGCGCGGCCGTATGGAGGCCTATGTCTACCTTGAAGGTACGACCAAACACGTCCTTGATGTTATCGAAGATGGCGATTATTTCGGCGAGCTTGCCCTCATCAGGCCGGTTCCGCGCACATGGTCGGTGAGAGCGATAACTGAGTGCGTCTGCCTCACACTCAATAGAAAAGATTTTGAAGCCCTGATGGCTTTGGATGGCGAGCTTCAGAAAGAAATCACGGAAATGGCCTTTGCTCGTATGGCAGAGCTAAGCCAGGCGATCATGAAAGCCGCAGGGCTCGATCTCGACTTCGATATGGATGACCTCGAAACCATCTAGCTCAGCATCAGGCTTATATCGGCCGCCAGCGACGGGCCATGCTCGGTTACATAGAAATGACCGCCCGGATAAAGGCGCAGTTTGAAGTCGCCGCCCGCGTGCCTCGACCATGCGCCGAGGCTTTGCGTGTTTACCCAAGGGTCTGCGGCGCCACCGCAGGCCCAGATAGCAGGAGTGATTCTGACATTCTCTGGCGGGCGCGTGTAGCTTTCAATGCAGGCGAAATCCGCGCGCAAAATTGGAAGCGCTATTTGCATAAGCTCGGGATTTTTCATCGCACTTGCAGGCGAGCCACCTAGATCCGAAATCGATTCGAGCAGTTCCGCATCTGGCAAAGACGCAAGCTTTCGCGTGTCAGGCAGATGTGCGGCGCGCACGGCAGAGACTGCCAATATTTTCGGCGTGGAGGTGTGAGCCGCAAGCCGGCAGGTCGCCTCGAACGCGAGAAGGCCTCCAAAGCTGTGGCCAAAAAAAGCATAGGGAAGGTCGCTCAGGCGGAGCAAGCCAGGAAGAATAAGATCCATCACATCTTCGAAGGATGTGATCAGGGGCTGCGAATAGAAGTTCTCACGGCCCGGCAGCTGTACCGCACAAAGCTCGATATGGTCTTCAAGAGAATTGGCCCATGGCTTGAAGAAAGACGCGCCCGCGCCCGCGTGCGCAAAGCAGATCAATCGATGTGTGACCTTCGGACTCGTGCGCAGAACCATGATCTGTGAAAACCGTTCAGATCCATGCATGATTTCAAGCTCCGGGCTTTGTGGCGACGGCTTTCATTCTAGCAATGTTGCGGCCGAAAAATTGTCCAGATATCGACGAAACCCAAATTGCTTTTGTTTCTTCATTTTTGCACAAAGTTTGCTTCTGAAGGTTAGGAATAGGTCCAAATTGGCAAAAGTTGCAAAGATCAAGCACGAAACGGTAGCCCTCGAAAAAGGACCCTCGTCGTTCCGTCCTGAATGGAGATTGGAAATGGGCGCGGTCGGCGGAACGCTGACGACACTCACGAACGATGGCGTTATCTCAGGAGGCGCAGGGACTGCTCAGGGAGCGGGCCTTCTCAATTCCGGCAACATCATCACCAGGATCACAAATTCCGGCACGATCAGCGGCGGGTCTTATGGCTTCGTGAATAGCGCGGGTTCCGCAATTACTACCCTGACCAGCGGAACTGGCGCGATCATCAGCGGCCTGACGTATTATGGCGTTTACAATGGGGGAACGATCACCACCATCACCAATGGTGGCAGCATTACCTGCGGGCTGATTGGCGTCGCCAATGTTGCCGGCTCGATTCTGACAACGCTGACAAACACTGGTTTCATCTTCGGCGACGCCATTGCAATCAGCGGTGGCGCAATGACGACACTTGCGAATCCAGGGCCTGCATGAGGTGATCAGCACGGCCAAACGCGGCCACGGTTTATCGGCATCCCCAATGCGCCGGTAGTGATTGGTGACGCAAACATCGGCCGCATCGGCATTGCCGTCCATGTGACGGGTTCGACTTGTTCAATGACCGAATCGGTAATTCAAACCGATTTTTCCCATTTGCGTCACATTGCTGATCTTGATGGCCACACCGGTCGTGTTCGTTCCACCGCAATCCGCATAGCCTGGGGCGCACACCAGATGCTCGCGGGTGTTCCCGAATTGCACGAAATTATACTCTGCAAAGAGTGACCAATTGGTCTGGATAGCGTGCTCCACGCCCGCTCCCAGCAACCATCCTTGACGGTTCACGGATGTCGAAGCGAAAGTGACGCCGGGTGAGAAGTAGCCGACAAGCGAATAGTTCTGGCGTTGCTGCGCAAGACCGGCCTTCGCATAGATATGGCTTGAGCCAATGTCCTTGCCTGCGCGGATAGCCGCGGTGGCCAACCATCGGGCTTTGCTCTCGTTATATTCGGCTGCCGGTCCGGCCCATCCAACCTGATTGAAAACCCCGTCCAGATGTTTGCCCTTGATGCTCAAAAAACCAAGGCTGCCTTCGACGCCCACAAGCCAGTCAAAGGCGGGCATTAAATAGCCGGCATTAAAGCCGCCCATTGCGCCTTGCTGGTTGTGCCCACCCAATGGGCCGACGCCACCATCGATCCAGTTCGTCTTGCCGGTGCCGGCTCCTGCATGCAATCCGATAAAAAATCCGCTCGCCAGTTGTGCGGCGGGCGCTTTATCAGCGCTGAGTGCCGCGTTTGACGAACCCAGGCCGCACATGCCCAACAAAGCGAGGCCTGAAATCATTTTCGAAATATTACCTACGGCCATCTTACATTACCTTTGTATCAAATATTGAATCGCACGGTTCCGTGAGATGGTTATCTTATTAGCTTAATAAGCCCTTCCATCATTTGTACGCAATCGAAATCAGGGATCGCAAGTGACGCGGTTGGTATGATCTGGCATTAAAAGCATTGTCGTATCGGCGACATGCAAGGCCGTAGACTGATCGCCCTGCGGCTGTATCGTTAAATTCGGGTGAACCTTGTTATCCAATAATTATTATGAGAGACACTGAGCGCTTATCTTCCAGCGAGCGAACAGACATGTCTATGATCCCCATAAGTCAGATCGAACGAACAACGATCCTGAAACTGACACGCCGCTTCGCTCCTTTTCTCGTGATTTGTTACTTCTTCACCTACATTGATCGCGTGAATTTGGGTTTCGCAGCCTCCAGCATGGAGCGCGAGCTGCATTTTTCTGCGACCCTGTTTTCGCAAGCGGCCGGCATTTTTTTCTGGACCTATTTCCTCTTTGAGATTCCGAGTAATCTCGTTCTTGCCCGCGTAGGGGCGCGTAAATGGATCGCGCGCATTATGATGAGCTGGGCGCTTGTCTCGGCCAGCACCGCCTGGATCTCGAGCGAGACAGGCTTGCTGATTTTGCGCGCATTGTTGGGGGCCGCGGAAGCGGGCTTTTTTCCCGGCGTCATCTATTTCCTTACGCTCTGGTTTCCTGCCGCCTACCGGTCCCGCATTCTCGGCTGGTTTCTGTTTGCCGTTCCTGCATCGAGCGTACTGGGCGCGCCCCTGTCCTATTGGTTGTTGAATCATCCTCCAATATTTGGCCTTGCGGGCTGGAGGCTGCTGTTTGTTGCTGAAGCCCTGCCTTGCCTGATCCTCTCCGTCATAGTCTGGTTCTATCTGACAGACCGGCCTGCAGATGCGGATTGGCTCACCGATGAAGAGCGCCACTGGCTCGCCAAGCGTCTTGATGAGGATGCCGAGCGCTCTGGCGTGTTCAACAGCAAAAGCCTTTTTCAGGTGCTGTCCGATCCCCGCGTTCTCTCACTCGGGCTGGTTTATGGCGGCATCGTTGCAGGTCTTTATGGATTGGGATTTTTCCTGCCCCAGATCGTTGAAGGGTTTGGGCGCGCAATCGGGAGCACCGGATGGTTCATCGCGGCTCCCTATGCCATTGCGGCGATAGGAATGGTTCTCTGGGCCAGGAGTGCTGACGGATCCGGCAGATATAGGAGGGCAACAATCGTGGCCATCGGCGCCATGGCGATTGGCCTTGGGATGGCGTCACTCACTGATGCGCCGCTCGGGAAGATGGCCGCCATCACGATCGCTACCATTGGGTGTTTTTCCGCACTTCCTGTGTTCTGGGTTCTGCCGACAGCGTTTCTGTCCGGCGCAGCCGCAGCTTCAGGCATTGCGCTGATCAATTCGATCGGCAATCTCGCCGGCTATTTCGGGCCAACGATCATGGGTGTCACCAAAGACCTTACGGGCGACTATAATGATGGATTGATGGTTCTGGCCGGGCTCGCAGCGCTCTCTGGGGCGCTCGTTGCAGGGATGAGGTTGCAACCAAAAGAAACCGCGTGATCTCCCGCACACGAGCTGGTTCTTCCAAAAACGCCCGGCGCTATATTAGCACCGGGCGTTTTTATTGCGTTTCTGCTCTTACTTTGATGCCTCGGCGCCCTTGCGGAGGTAGGCAAGAATTTCGGGTGAGGTTCCGTAGATCTTTTTCACCTGCGCGGTCACCTCCTCACCGGTTTCCGGACTGATATCGAGCCCGCTCTTGCGTGCTTCTGCAAGTAGCTCGGGATCCTTCAGCACATCCGCCAACGCCTTGCGCATCGCAGCCAGTCGATCTGGCGCCACATCCGGGGGCAGAATGAAGGGCCTGCTGATCGAGCCCTGCAGCAGGAAGGCTTCCAGTGCTTCCCTCTGTTGGGATGTGCGCGCGAAATCAACCGAGAGCGGGACGCCGGCCTCTTTGAGGGCAGGAATTGTACGCGCATCATGCTGCACGATGACCTTGAAGTCGCTGCCGGGTTGCATGAGCCCGGGATATTGCTGGCGCGCACTCGACCAGAAAATACCGCATACACCCTGAATCTCGTTGCGCTGCAGGGCGAGGCTGAGTTCATTCGAACCCTTGTAGCCCGAAATGACCTTGAACTTCACCCCCAGCACGAAGCGTTCCATCGTCGGGTAATACCAGAGCGCGCTGCCCGGCCCCGTGCCGCCGACAACGAGCTCCTTGTCGAACAGGTCCTTGTACGTCTGGACCGGCGCGTCCTTGCGCACCACGCAGACAAGTGTGTCTGCATTGGCATTGCCAAGATAATTGAACTTGCGCGGGTCGTATTTGCCAAGATCCTCGCCGGCCATGAGCGGATCGAACAGGGCGGGCGCTGGCACGACCGCGATGGTTGTCCCGTCCTTGGGCGCGACGGAATAGAGATGATGGGCGGCTGCCAGGGAGCCGGCGCCCGGCATGTTTTGCACGATGACAGTCGGCTTTCCTGGAATATATTTCTGCAGATGCCTGCCGATCAATCGCGCATAAAGATCGACGCCCCCACCAGACCCGGAGCCAGCAATGATCGTGACGGTCTTGCCGCTGAACATCTCCTTGTCTTGTGTTTGCGCGCAGGCGCTGCTCGCAAGAAAGCCAAGAGTCACAGCGACGCAGGCACGTTTGACTGTTTGCATGTTATTTCTCCTCCCGGTCTTGCTTTGGCCTTTGCGGCTCTTTCAGATTTTAAAAAAATCAGTCCTTGTCATGGGAATGGATCTGCAGTGCTTCAAGAAAACGCGAGACCATATTATAGGCGGCGATCGTGGCCGTGAGCTCAACCACGTTGTCGGGTGGAAGCTGCTCTGCCACAGACTGAAATACGACATCTGAAACTTGCACCTGGCGTGTCATCATATCGGTATAGGCAAGCACCGCGCGCTGTAGGGTGGAGAAGCAATCGGCGCTCTCCCAATCCTGCAGGCAGTCGAGTTGGTGCAGGCTCATACCTTCATTGAGTGCGATCGGCTTGTGCTGATCGGCCTCATAGCTCGCGCCGTTGATATGGGCGACACGCATGATGACCATTTCACGAAGGTCGCCGGGCAGCGTTGATTTCTGGCGAATGGCCGTCAGATAGGTGAGCCAGCCCTCCGCAATCGGCGCGCTGTGCAGCAGCATGGAATAGAGGTGCAAAAGCGAACCGCGTTCAGCGATCACGCGCTCAGCTACCTTGCTGCGCGCTGGCGTATCGGGCGTTGCATAGGGCAGGCGCGCCATGTGTGTGTCCCTCAGCTCTTCAACTGCGCGTTGATTTTGGGCAGAACCTGCTCGGCCATCAAGATCATGGATTGGCGACCGAGGTCATAATCAGTCCAGTCCTTGCCGGCATAGAGCAGCTTGCCGAATGCGCCGGTCTCTTCCTGGAAGGCGAGCACCTTGTCCGCGACTTCATCGGGCGTCCCGTAGATGATGAGCTGGTCGCAGACGAAATCGAGCGTCACATCGGAATCTGGCATGTCGCGATGCGTCTTGAAGAGCTCAAGGCGTCCGTTCTTCGCCAGCTTGGTGAAGAGTGACTTGTAATAGAAGTGATACGGGCCATTGGGGTCGGTCGCATAGGCCTTGGCCGTGGCGCGATCCTTGGCGACGAAAATGCTCTTGGCCACGCGCCAATTGGCGGGATCTGCCGGGCGACCGGCCCGCGTGCAGCCCTCGACATATTTCGGCCAGTGGCTCTTCACCCAGACCGGCATGAGGAAATTGGCCGAGATCGGTTCCCAGCCGCGCGCAGCCGCCTCCGTGACGCCTTTGGAGAATGGCGCGACCACGGTCACCACGATGGGCGGGTGGGGGCGCTGGAGAGGCCGGGGAATGAAGCCCTGGCCGATCTCGGGCACCAATGTGCGCTGCGTCGAGATCTTCCAATATTTGCCATCGAGATTATAGGGCGCGTCCGTCTCCCACAGCGCGAGCACGCTGTTGATCGATTCAAGAAACATTTCGTTCCGGTTGGCGTCGAGATTGCCGAAGACCTCGGCGTCGGAGAGAAGTCCGCCCGGACTTATGCCGAAGATGAGGCGGCCATCGAGCAGATGGTCGAGCATGGCGATCTGGGAAGCGACGGCCGCCGGATGCGCATTGGGCATGTTCACCGTGCCGGTGCCGAGCCGGATGTTCTTCGTCGCTGCGGCGAGTGTGGCAATGAAGATCATGCACGAGGTAATGTTTTCGGCTTTGTCGGTCACATGTTCGCCGACGTAGCCTTCCACATAGCCAAGTTCGTCGGCCAGGATGAAGGCCTCGCGATCCTCACGCAGGCATTGGCGCCAATCTTTCCCCACGGGATGTATCGGCATGGTGAAGAAACCGAGTTCCATTCTTCCTCCCTTTTGGACCGCCCCTCATGGGTTCTTCCAACAGTTCAGCTCAGAATGGCGGGTCGGCGAGCACGCGCAAATCATCATTTCGCGGCCGCTGCATCAGGTTTCCTGATATCAGGCGTCCCAGAGCGCGGAGGTGCGATGCGCCTCCTCCTGCAACAGGAGCGCAAAGGCCGCAGCCTCTGGCAAGAGCGGCTTGCGCGCGGGCTCGATTTGCACGAGATCGAGTTCGAGCGACGGATCCTCCATGCGGGCGGCGCATAGATCTGGCCCGAGCTTGTCGCCCATCATCACGGCGGGCAAAATTGTCAGCCAGTCGGTGCGCGCGACGAAATCGAGCGTCCCGAACATGGCGTCGAGCTCGATGATGCGCGCGATGGATGCACCCGTCATCGCGCAATAGGTCTCAATCGATTGCCGCCGCGTATTGGCGGCGCCCGGCATCACGAGGCGCAGCGGCGCGTAGTCTGAGAGGCTGAGCACGCGCGGCAGCTGCGCGCGTGCAGAAGCGACAAGCAGTTCCGGAGTTTTGAGGAAATGCTTTTGTCCGAGCCCCTCCATGCCGGCGAAAGCGGGCACGATGGAAAAATCGAGCTCGCCTGCGCGCGTCATGCGCGTCAGCGTGCCGCTGTAGCCCTCAACGATGTGGATCGACACATTTGGATAGAGGTCGAGAAAGCGTGCCAGTGCGGGTGCCGTGGCGCAGCGCGTGAGGCTTGGCATCAGGCCGATGGTAAGGCTGGCTTCAGGGGCGCGCGCAAAAGGCCTCACCGCCTGCGCCGCTGCTGCATGAGCGTGCAGAACCTCGAGACATTTCTGATAATAGGCGCGGCCGGCGGGCGTTGGCTCAATGCCGCCCTTCTGACGCATGAAGAGGGCCGCGCCGAGCCTCTCCTCAAGCGATTTGACATGCTGCGAGACGCCCGACTGCGTTGCATGTTCGCGCTGCGCAGCCAGCGTGAAGGAACGCTCCTCGAAGGAGGCGACGAAGAGGCGGATTTCAAGCAGGCTGGCGGACACGATGGCTCATCCGTTTTTCTGATGCTGCCCATGAGATCATATGATTTGCCCTGGGCTAGGGGCAGCCTGACAGTCCTGCGGTTTGCAGGAACCCCAAGACACCATGAAGACGTTCGTTCTCGACTCTATTAATGCGGATGGCCGTGAGCTGCGCAATGCCTTCGGCTGTTTTGCCACCGGGGTGACGATTGTCACCACGCGCACCCAGGCGGGGTGCCCCGAGGGGCTGACCTGCAATTCCTTCTCCGCTGTCTCGCTCGATCCGCCGCTCCTGCTCTGGAGCCTGCGCAAGGCGGCTGCCTCGCTCGCGAACTTCCGCGCGACCGGGCATTTTGCGGTCAGCGTGCTGGCCGGGGGGCAGGAAGAGGTCGCCAGTCATTTCGCCCGTCCCCATCCTGACAAGTTTGCCGGCATCGCGCATCGCGACGGGCTCGGCGGGTGTCCGCTGATCGCCGGTGCGCTCGCAACATTTGAATGCGAGCAGGCAGGAGCTCATGAGGCCGGCGACCATATTGTCTTCTTCGGACGGGTGCAGCGCGCCGCCTATGGAGAGGGCGCGCCGCTGATCTTCAGCGCAGGACAATTTCAGCAGCTTGCCTCAAACCTGCTCGATGCGACCTGACAGGGCCGAACGCGAAATGGCTGCGAAAGCCCGCACATTGGCGCGCATCTCCGCAATCGTCACCGGATAGGCGAGGCCCCCGCTCGCCGCGGTTGCGAAGGCTTCCAGATTGTCGCGCACGCCTGAATGGGGCGGGTCGAAACGCGTCACCGGGTCCTGTCCACGAAGAGTCGTGGTGACGTCCCAGCCTGTGGGATGTTCAGGATGGGTGCGGTCGCGCACTTCCATCCAGCCTTCCGAGCCAAACAATGCAAAGCGTCCCATGAAAGGCGTTGTCAGAATGGCGGTAATGGCCGCTGTCGAGCCGTTTTCAAAACCAAGCGTCACGGAAAGCGTATCGCCATTGCCAAAATGGGTTGCACGCGTGGCGAGCCGCGCCCAGGTCTCCTTGGGTGTCCCAAACAGCGAGATCGCCAGATCGACAAGGTGAATGCCGGTAGCCGAAAGCGGTCCGACCGGCGCATGAACGGGCGACAGGCGCCAATTGTCTGCCGGCAGTTTCAGAAATTTGTCCTGGCTGAAATTGCCCTCGATGGCGAGCAATGTGCCAAAGTCGCCAGCCTTGGCGCGTGCGCGCATTTCAACAATCGCCGGCTCGAAACGACGCTCGTGGCCGATGCCGAGCGTGACGCCAGCCTTGGCAATTGCGGCAAAGGCTTCATCGGCTTCAGCGGGGTCGGTGCAGAGTGGCTTTTCGCAAAACACATGCTTGCCGGCCTTTGCGGCGGCGATCATCTGCGCTGCATGCTGCTTGTGTGGGGTGCACAGGATGATGGCTTCAACATCGGATGCTGCAAGCGCATCCTCGAAATGAGCAGATGTCCGCAGGCCAAGCGATGCCGCTGCAGCGCGGGCATTTTCATCCGGATCGACGCCCATGACCGGGCGAATTCTTGTGCTGCCCGCCATGGTGCGCGCAAGTGTTTGGCCCCACCAGCCGAGCCCGATAATTGCGACGTTCAACATGACGATCCTCCCCTGAATATGTCGGGAGGCTAGCTGCGGCGCATCCGTCCCGTTCCGTTCTTGTTGCCATTATCCCACGGGGGCGGCGCGAACATGTCAACCAGAAAATTGATAAAGACCCGAAGGCGCGGGGCAATGCGCTTCTTTTGCTGAAAGACCACGGAGATATCATAAGCATGCACGCGCTGGTCGGGCAGCAGCTCTACGAGCGCGCCCGATTCAAGCAGCGGCTGGGCGTAATAATGGCCGATCTGGATGATACCCAACCCGCTGGTGGCGGCCGCGATCAGCCCCTCGCCACTGTTGAATGTCATGGATCCCTTGGGCGCAATTATGTCTTTCTCCGCCATATCCCGCAGCCGCCAGTGCCGGATCTGCCCGTTGCGTGGTCGGCGATAGGTAATGCACTGGTGATCGCGCAGATCGACAGGGCGCTTGGGGCGGCCCTTGCTCTCGAGATAGGCGGGCGACGCACATAGGACATAATCGACTGACGCGAGCTTGCGCACGGTGAGACGCGAAGAGGGAAGATCTCCCACCTTTATGGCCGCATCCAGCCCTTCGCTGAGCACGCCAGTGATGAAATCATCCAGCATGATTTCAAGCGAAATGGCAGGATAGGCGGCGGTGAAGGATGCGAGCTGCGGGATGACCCACATGCGCCCCAATGCCGATGGCATCCCGACACGCAATTCGCCGCTCGGCGTTTGCGCGCTGTGCGATACGGCAAGCTCCGCCTGTTCGAGATCTTCGACGATCCGCTTGCAGCGCTCATAGAACTCGGAGCCCTCGACTGTGGGTGACACGCTGCGCGTGGTGCGATTGAGCAGGCGCACCGCGAGCTTCTGCTCCAGCCGTATGATCGTCGCACTCACCGCCGAAGTGGTAACGCCCATAGCCCGCGCGGTGGCAGAGAAGGAGCGCGTCTCGACCACATTCAGGAACATGAGCAGGCCGTGCAGGCGGTCTATGGCACCCTCCATTGTCAATTCTGAAGTTGAAACTCATTTCAGCACAGCGTCGGGGACAAAGCCAGAGCCCATGGTCTAGTCTGAGCGCTCAGGTCCGGAAACGGCCCGCCTGAAAACCAAGAAAAACAGGCAAGGCAGCCGGAAAACCGGCGCCTTTGGGGGAGGAGACATTTGCGGGGTCGCTGTGCGGCCCCGACACTTTCCCAGAAATTGCCTCAGATAGCGTAGGAGAAGCCATGTCGCTCGTCCTGAAAGGCGTGATGCAAAGTCCGATTACCCCGCTGAAGGAAGACTTCAGCCCGGATCTCGCGACTTTTGAGAAGATGGTCGATTTTCACGTCCGCACCGGCGCGACCGCCATCTCCTGGCCCCACCACAAGGGCGAGTCGCACAATCTCACCATTCCCGAGCGCAAGGCGCTTGCGGAGGTCGCGATCAAGACGGTCAACAAGCGCGTGCCGATCTCGATCCATGTGAGCGCGCTCGCCATCGAAGACACGATGGACCTTGCCAAACATGCGCAGGACAAGGGTGCGGATGCGATCATCGCGATCACGCCCTATTTCTGGAAATATCCGCTCGAGTCGATCTACAATCATTTCGTGCGTCTCGGCACGACTTTCGACATGCCGCTGATCGCCTATAATTCACCCGATTATCTCGACGGCGTCGAATTCTCGGCCGAGCTGACCCAGCGCCTTCTCGAGAAGCTGCCGAACTTCATCGGCATGAAAGATGCGAGCTTCAATTCGGAGCGCTTCTTTGAAATCCTGCGTGTCGCTTTGCCGATGCGTCCCGACTTCGCGATGATCGCTGGCGTTGAATATCTGTTGCCCTCTGTTTGCCTTGGTGGGGCGGGCTCATATTCATCCGCGGGCGCGATCTGCCCCAATCTTGTCAACGAGCTTTATGCCTCTTGCGCGAGTGGAAACTGGAAGCGGGCACGCGAGCTGCAATACAAGCTCTCGCAGCTTTGGCATCTGTTTCGCGACCAATATCCGTCGTCCCTCAAGGGAGGCATGCAGATCATGGGTCGTAATGTCGGGCCGACGCGCGCGCCGCTGCCGACAGCCAGCCCCGAGCGCATCAAACATATCGAGAAAACGCTTGCCGAACTCGGCATTCTCGATAGCGAACCCCACGGCTGGTAAGGCGAGAAGAGGGTGACTAACGTGACAAAGTTTCATTTCGGCCTCGTCCATGCGCCGCTCACGCCTTTTGTTGAAGGCAAGATCGACCTCGCGACTTTCGAAAAGGCAATCGCCTTCCATATCGCCAACGGCGCGGAGGGTCTTGCGATCCAGACGCACACCGGCGAAAGCGTCAGCCTGCCGGTTGGCGAGCGCAAGATGCTGCTTGAATTCGCAATCAGCAAAGCCGGCAAGGTGCCGGTCATCGCCAATGTCAGCGAAGCAGGCACAGGCATTGCCTGCGATCTTGCCGAACATGCCAGAAAGGCCGGCGCCGCAGCGATGATTGCCAGCGTTCCCTATTATTGGACGCCGCCTGAATCCATGCTGATTGAGCATTTCTGCGCCATAGCGGAGACCGGCCAATTGCCGCTCTACCTCTATAATGCGCCCGGCGAAATGAATAACGTGAAGATCAAGACCTCGATCGTCATGGCGCTTCTTGCCAAGACGAAATATCTCGGAGGCCTGATTGACGTCAGCATGGACTGGCAATTCATGATCGAGGTCATTGCAGATGCAAGCCGCGTCAGTGAGGATTTCCAGCTCATCTCCGGCACGGAATATATGATTTCCGCCCATGCGACAGGGGCCACCGGCATGCTCTCGCCGCTTGCCAATATTGCGCCGGGGTTGATCCGCAAGCTGTATGATCTGGCCTCCCAGGAAAAATACAAGGAAGCGCATGATGCGCAGGTCGACGCGGCGTATCTTTTCCGCCTGTTCGATGAATATGGCGTGTCAGGCCTCAAGGTTGGCGCAAAGCTCATGGCGCGCGATTGCGGCCAGGCGCGTCCGCCGCTTCCGGTCATGGACGGCGCTGTGGTCGATGACATTGCGCGTGAAATGAACAAGGTTGCGTCGCTCGCGCAGGAAAAGCGCGGCTGGTAGGGAGGCCGTGCTGATGATGAAACTCTACACGGGTGCTGAATCCGGCAATTCCTGGAAAGTACGCATCCTGCTCGAGCAGCTGGAGATCCCCTATGAGAAGGTCTACATGGATCTTCTCACCTGGGAGCACAAAACCAAAGACTATATCGCCAACATCAATCCGCGCGGGCAGGTGCCCGTGCTGGAGGATGGCGAGCATCGCTTCTGGGATTCGACTGCCTGCATGGTTTATCTTGCGCGCAAGATGAACCGCACGGACTGGTTGCCAATCGAGGCCGAGCAAATGGCCGAGGTGATGCATTGGGTCGCGCTCGCTCATTGCGAGATACATTTTGGCCTGCAATACGGCCGTCGCGGCGTGATGCGCGATCGCTGGGTCATCGGTAATGCCAGCAATTTGCCGGAGTACCAGAAGTTTGGTCGCAATGCGATGAACACGATGGAATGGCGTCTGAAGCAGCAGGAATGGCTGGCAGCTCCTCACATCACCATAGCTGACATTGCCTGTTTTCCTTATGTGCTGAACTCGCCTGAAGCCGGCATTCCGCACGCGGATTATCCTGCAATTCGTGGTTGGCTCGACCGTTGCCTTGCCATGCCGCGCTGGGCCGAGCCGCCGCGCGCTCCCACGCGCGATTATCCAGATATGCCCGCGGACCGGGGTTAAAACGCAATGAATGCCGATCCGCACCTCACGCCGAAAAAGAAGCGAATGACGCTGCAAGCGTCGTTGCCGCTTATTGGTGTTGGTGTCGGCATCCTTCTCATCATCGGGCCGTTTCTCGCGGGCCTGATCCGCAGCCTGCTGCTGTGGGTCGGTAATGATCCGCAGGTCTCGCTTGCCAATTATAGCTGGCTCTTAACCGACACGCGTATTCGGACTGCGGCACTCAATTCTCTGATTTGCGGCCTTGGCGCCATGAGTGTCAGCCTTGTGCTTGGAACATCACTCGCCTGGATTGTCAGCCGCACGAATGTTCCGGGCCGCGAAACGCTGAGGACGCTAAATCTCATCCCCTTTTTCTTCTCACCCTACGTGGGGGCAATTGGCTGGATCTTCCTCATTGCGCCCTATAGCGGGCTGATGCAGACATCCCTCGGGTCACTCCTGGGTGTGTCATTCGAGGGGCCAAATATCTATTCCCTTGCAGGTGTGATCTGGATTCTGTCGCTCTTCTACACGCCCTATGTCTATCTCTTCGTCATATCGCCGCTTCAGCGCATGGATGCGGCTTTCGAGGATGCAGCCCGCGTGCATGGCGCATCCTTCTGGACGACGATCCGGCTTGTGACGTTGCCATTGTTGCAGCCGGGCCTTCTCTCTGCCGCCTTGATTGTCTTTGTCACGAGTGCCGGTCTGTTCGATGTCCCGCTCGCACTGACAGCGACCAAGGGTATCCGGACCATGCCGACGGAAGTCTTTGCGCTGGTGCGTTATCCCAGCGACCTGGGTCGGGCTGCCGCCTTTGGTATTTTCATCACGGCGATTACCATTGTGCTCACGCTGTGGCAGCGCGCCCATCTCAGCAAGCGTCGCTATGAGATCATTTCGGGCAAGGGCTACAAGCCGCGCGTGATTGAATTGCGGACGACAGGGACGCTCATAGCGCTCGCCATTGAAGTCCTCTATCTCCTGACCAGCGTCGTCCTGCCGGTTCTGGCACTTGTGCTTGTTGCACTCTCGCCGCTTTGGACGGGTCGTTTCAATCCGGCAACAGCCACGCTTGCCAATTTCAGTTATGTGCTCTTCGACTACAGTCTGACGCGGCAGGCGATTTTAAATTCGCTCTTCCTCGCAGTCACGGGCGCAACGCTGGGTGTGATGCTCAGTGGCTTGCAATCCTACTATCTCATCCGCGTGCGCTCGGGGTTCAAGAGTTTTATTGATGCCATTCTCGCCTTGCCACTTGGCATTCCCGGCATCGTGCTCTCGCTCTTCTTCCTGATTTTTGCGATCCGCACGCCACTTTACGGCACATTGGCTATTTTGCTGATCGCCTATATCGCCCGTTTCTTTCCCTTCGCGACGCGCACCATCTCGGCCATGCTGTCTGCGATACATCCCGAACTTGAGGAGAGCGCGCGCGCCAACGGCGCGACCTGGGCGCAGACCATGCGGTTTGTCTTGCTGCCCTTGTTGCGCCCGGCGCTGATCGCGGCCTGGATCATGCTGTTCATCATCTTCATTCGTGAACTGGGTGCGAGCATTCTGCTTTATGCCAGCGGCACGGAGACGATTTCAATCGCCATGCTTCTGTTGAGCGAGAACAGTGTCGGCTATGTGGCGGCACTCGCACTCATTCAACTTGTTCTGCTGCTGACAGGGTTCTCCCTGTTCAGATTGACCAAAGTTTCAGCCATTCAATAGGTGCGAACTTGGAAAGATATGGGAGAAGACCTTGGTGAGGCAAGACGCGCCAGATGATTTCGTGACGATCCGGAATGTCACGAAGAAATTCGGCGAGTTCCGCGCGCTCGACGGACTTAGCTTTTCTGTTCGTGAAGGTGGCACGCTTGCACTGCTTGGCCCAAGTGGCTGCGGCAAGACCACCATGCTGCGCTGCCTCGCTGGGCTCGAGACGCCGGAAGAGGGGTTCATTTCCATCGCCGGAAAAGTGGTTTTCGACTCTGCAAAGGGCATCAATCTCAATCCCGAAGATCGCGGGCTTGGCGTCGTGTTTCAGTCCTATGCGGTCTGGCCGCATATGTCGGTGGTGGAGAATGTAGAATTTCCGCTGCGTGTACGTGGCGTGGCTCCTGCCGAGCGGCGGGCGCGGGCAATGGAGATTCTGGAGATCGTTGGCCTCACCGCTTTTGCCTCGCGCTCTGCGACACAGTTGAGCGGGGGCCAGCAGCAACGTGTCGCTCTTGCGCGCGCCCTTGTTCACAAGCCCGCCCTTGTTCTGTTCGATGAGGCACTGTCAAATCTCGATGCGCAATTGCGTGAGCACATGCGGCTTGAACTGCAAGCCCTTCAGGACAGACTTGGCTTTACGGCACTTTACGTGACGCATGATCAGGGTGAAGCGCTCGGCCTTGCCGAGACAATCATCCTGATGAATGCCGGGCAGATCGAGGCGAGTGGCCCAGCGCGGCAGGTCTTCATGACGCATCACTCGTCTTTTGCTGCGCGCTTCTTCGGATTGAATGTTGTCGAGACGGCCCGCCTTGCTGCGCCTCACGCCATCGCCGGCAAGCCCTTCATCGCATTCCAGCGCGAGTATGTGCGCATTTCCGAGGGCGTTACAGGCCCAGGAAGCGATGATCTCGTTCTTCTGGGCACGATCGCGACACGGTCTTTCCAGGGCCTTGCGGATGAATATGCCATCGATCTTGGAAATGATGTTTCCGTCCGCGTGCTGGATCGTTCAGGCGCATTCAGTCCGGGGCAGGCTGTCAGCATTGCCATCAGCCGGAAAGATCTGTTCCTGCTTGACGCTTGAGAACATAAAAAACGGGGAGCTGTTAGATGAAGATTGCCCATTTTGCATCCATCGGCGTCGCTGCTCTTGTGCTGGGCGGTGCGATCTGTCCCGCTGTCGCACAAGATATCCCTGCGGCAAAGGGCATGAACGATATCGAGCGCGCCAGTCTTATGCAGACAATCGCTGCGGCGAAGGCGGAAGGTGCGTTGAATTATTCCGACACGATCATTCAACCAACAACCAATGATGTGCTCGTGAGCGCCTTCCGCTCCTATTACGGCCTCGCAAACACTTTCACGGTCAATTACACATTGCTGACGAGCGGCGCGATGATTACCCGCGTCGAACAGGAATTAAGCGCCAATCGTATCACTTTCGATGTGGCGGCTATTGGCTCGCCCACCTGGACATTCGAGCGCCAGAAGACCGGAGCTTTCCTGAACTACCGGTCAGGGCAATATGATTTCTATCAGGATGCAATCAAGGCAGGCCTCGGGGTCGACGGCTATTTCGTCCTCAACGGCGGCTATGCGCAGATTCCGATCTGGAACACGGAGATCTTTGATTTCAAAGGCAAGTCCTACAAGGATGCATTGGCTGCTGTGCCGGCTGGTCGCTTCAGCATTGGCGATGTCGTGCAGTCAGAATCGCACCTCACGACCTATGCGGGCTTGCGGCAGGCGCTCGGCGTCGATTACTTCAAGGACATGGCCAGGAAGAAGCCGACCTTTGTTGGCCGCTCCGAATTGTCGGCGCAGCGCATTCTCACCGGCCAGGACATGATGGCATTTGGCGGAAACCCCTCGCGCGTTCACCAGAGCAACCAGAAGGGCGCGAAACTGAAGATCTTCTATCCAGAGGAGGGTTTCACTTTCCTGCCGCAGATGACATTCATTTTCGCCAAGGCGCCTCATCCCAATGCGGCCAAACTTTGGATCGATTTCATTCTCTCCGAGACGGGGCAGAAAATTCTTGCCGACAAGGAAGCTTTGATTTCTGCGCGCGCAGGCTTCCAGAGTCCGATCCCCGACATTGCGCCGAACTTCTCCTCGTTGAAAATCATCAAGGTTGATTGGGAGAAGATGTCGGCGCAGGAACTGATTAAATATCGCGACGAATGGGTCAGCATCTTCAATCCGTGAGGAGAGTTTCGTGACAGGTCAGGACAAGGGGCTAGCGCTGGTCACCGGCGCCTCATATGGCCTGGGGGCAGCTCTTGCCCGCGCCATGGCGCGCGACGGCTGGCACGTCGCCGTCACAGCAACCAAGGCGGAGAACTGCGCCGAGACGGCGCAAGCGATCCGTGCGGAAGGCGGCAGGGCGTCCATCCATGCGCTCGATCTGCGTTCGCAAGAATCGATCGATGCGCTCCTTGAGGCCCTCACCATCAAGTTTGGTCCCGTGCGGGCGCTGGTCAATAATGCCGGGGTCAATCTGCGTCGCGATGCTGTCGATGTGACGCGTGCGGACTGGGATATGGTGATGCTCGCCAATCTCGCGGGTACTTTCTTCCTGACACAGGGGGTCGGCCGCAAGCTGATCGATGCAAAACTCGACGGCGCTATCGTCACCATTTCCTCCAGCCATGGCCTGCTGGGCGCCGCGCAGCGCTCTACCTATGGCATCAGCAAGGCGGGCCTCATTCAGATGGTGCGCATGTTGGCGGTTGAATGGGGACCCCACAACATCCGCCTCAATGCGTTGGCGCCAGGGCGGCTGCTGACGGATTCACCCTCGCGTGCGGGCAGCGGCGCCGATGCATCCTACATGGCCAACATGCTCGCCAAGATTCCGCTCGGTCGTTTTGCTGACATCGAACATATAGCGGCACTCGCAGCCCTGCTCTGCGGACCCAATGGCGCCTCTGTCACAGGACAGGTTATCCCCGTCGATGGCGGTCTGACTGCGATGTGATGGTGGCTGGCGCCGCCTTTGCCGAGCTTGCACTACAAAGGACAGGGAGAAGCAACATGCTTATTCGCACCAAAACTGCGGGGAAGGTGGGTTTTTCGGGACGCTGGCTGCTTGCTGCTGCTTTCTGTGCAGCAAGCGCTCTTGCGTTTGGCGTCACGCCTGCATCAGCGGATGTTCTGGAGGATATCAAGCGCGACGGTCGGCTGCTGGTTGGGGTAACCGACAATTCGCCGCCATTCAGTTCGCGGAATATGGGTGACAAGGTGTCTGTCGGATATGACGTGGACCTTGCCGAGCTTATCGCGCAGCGCCTCGGCGTGCCGATGGTGCAGGTGACCCTCCGAAATCAGGATCGTATCTCGTTTCTGATGGAGGGGAAGGTTCATCTCGTCGCCGTTGGAATGAGCAGGACCGCGGAGCGCGCGAAATCGATCGACTTCAGCTATGCCTATCTGGACTCGCCGCATAAAATCATCGTCCGCAAGGATGCAAACCTCACCTCCATGCATCAACTCGCCGACCGTACGCTCGCCTTGAACAAGGGCGCGAGCGTCGATGATGAATTGAAGGCCGCCGTACCCACCATCAAACTCGTGAATTACGATAATTATGAATTATGCTTTCAGGCGGTGAAAGGCCGGCGCGTCGATGCGTTCCTCGCCGATCAGGTGCTTCTGCTTGCGATGGCACAGAAGGATAGTAATCCAGACGATTACATGCTGATCCCGGATTACGATGGGCCCCGGACCTCCGGCTTTGGTCTGCCCAAGGGGGAAGCCCGGTTCAAGGCCTTCGTCAACGCTACACTCCTGGATATGGAAGCATCAGGCCGAGCAGAGAGCCTTTTCGGAAAATGGTTCGGAGGGACCAAGCGATCGTTCCGCATTGTTCCCGACAAGGACTATTAGAAGCCGCCTTGGCATTGACCCCGCAAGCAGGGGCGATGCAAGGGGCTCGCCTGATGCGAGGTTGGGTTCAATTCGATCGGCATGCAGGCGAGCCGTCTCATAAATTTTGCGCTTCTGCGCGCAGCTTAAAATCGTAATTACTGTAGCAAATTACCATTGAGGATTTTCGTCCGCTCCTTCGTCAAATCGCTCAAGCAGCTGGAATAGATCAGCGGCGCGATAGATCCTCCCTCGAATTGCGCTTTCTGATACGTGCATTCAGCATCGCGATACGCGATCCAGGCACGCTGAACGGCGATCAGCTGCGTGGTTTTAGGCAATTTTCGCCAAATGGCATTTAGCTCTTCATCCGCGCGGGCATAATCACTGGCAGCGCAGGCGTTCATCTCCATCTGCGTTTCGCCGGGGCACGCAGCCTGCGCGGTTGCGAGAGAAAAGATTGTCGCAGTACACGACAAGACAATGAGGAGAAGACTTCGTTTCTTGCGCATCAAGTAATTCCCATTTTTTGCTGGAAACAAACGCCATGCCTAAGCTTCGGCTCATGATTGTCTCCAGAATTAGCTTTCAAAGTCTGGCTCCCATGGTAGAGCTTATGCTGCTGGCGGTGACTGCGATCAAGCTGCCGCATTAGGATAACCGATTGGCTATGCGATAACGCATGCGCGGGAAAAGGAAACGCCTCAAATGGCTAGCAACAAACGCACATGGGCAAGCATCATAGGGGTCTTGATCGTATCGGGATTTGTTAGTTTCGTTGCGTCGCCTGTTAGTGCAGCAGAAATCCTGCGGGTTTTCCATCCCAATGTTGTGACGGAGCTCACAACAAAAGGATCGGATGGCCATCAGTTGGGCGATGTACGCGTCACCAGCATAGCTGTGGCGACTTCATCGGGGAAAGTCGTCGGCCGCATGGACGCCACATTGATCACGACTGGGACTGACAAGCCGTCCAACGGGGATGAGACCCGAGTCTCCGAGCTTGTCTTCACCTTGAATGACGGCGCCGTCCTGATCATCGGAGGTGCGGGCTTTTATCCGGCTCAAGGTCCCACGCTCAGTCGCGGAGCGAAGCTTGTTCGGCCGATCAAAGGCGGTTCGGGGCGCTTCGCGGGGGCGCGGGGATGGGCTGAGAGCATTCACGGGCTGGACGGCAGCTGGACGCACAAGTTTTACACCATGCCCTGAACATCGGGCGCGGTCACGACGGTACTCTGACCGCCGTGACCATCGCCGCTCGCGGCTCGCCTTACTTGGCGTTGCCGTTGATCACGTCGTAGACGTTGCAGGCGATGCCTGTTGCCTCGTAACCGTCGTGCCCCGTTGCCTGCGCAATCGCAAACATCTGCGAGGCGAGGTTGACGAAGGGCATGGGGACTTCCATTTCGCGCGCCATATCGAGCCCGAAGCCGACATCCTTCGGCATCCAGGACTTGCGCGGCTTGAACTTGCGGCTCACCACAACGTCCATGATGCGCTGGGTCGCGATGGAATCCTGTTGCGAGTTCTTGATGACGGTCTTGAAGGTGGCTTCATCTAGGCCGCCTTTCTTGAGCCAGCAGCCGATCTCGACGATGCTCAGGTGCTGGACAGCGGCGAGCATGGCCATCGCGTTCTTGACCATTTTGGCGTTGCCGAGCTCGCCCACATGCAGGACCGATTTGCCCATAGCGTGAAAGATCGGCTGATGCTCGTCGAACAAGTCCGTCGACCCAGAAAGCCAGAGAGCCAGCTCGCCCGCCGCCGCAACTTCCTCGACGCCGCCCGCTGATGCGTCGACGACCGTCCAGCCCTTGGGCTCGAGCTGACCGGCGGCACTGACGATGGTCGCCTTGTCGATGCTGCTGAAGTCGATCCAGACCTTCGCGCCGGTGGTTGCCTCGCAGAGCCCACCCTTGCCGAGGCTGACAGCCTGGACGGCTTCGTTGGTTGGCAACATGGAGAGCACCAGCTCGCACGATTCGGCGACGGCTTTGGGCGAATCCTTGAACTCCGCGCCCATGTCCTCAAGCGCTTTGGCCTGCGCACGATTGAGGTCGGTCACGACGAGGCGGTAGCCCGCCTTGATAAGATTGGCCGCCATGCCGCTGCCCATGCCGCCGGTGCCGATGAAACCCAAAGTCTTCATGTTTCCACTCCCTCGTGTGTTTTTATGTCCAGATCCATATCAGCCGAGTCCGCCAATGTCCGCAAGGCGGATGACGGGCGCGCTGCATGTCACCTGGCCGGAGGAGGCCATTAGACTCGGGGGATCAGCCGCGATGGACGCAAGCGGTTTTAATCAGAATTCATTGGAAGCGCTAACGCGAAGCTGCGCGATTGAAGCGCCCGGTCCCGGTTGCCCGGCCACCCGGGCGCTAGCAACCAATCCGATCATGAACTAACGTGACGACACGAGTGCCCGATGGTGTCAGGTGGCTACAAAATAACGACACCCGTCAAAACACATTCAAAAACGGCAAACTTCATTTCATGGGGTGAGGTCGGGGGCTGAATATGAGTAAAATGATCGACGTTGGATATGCTCATTCGAAAATCACCGACGCGGTGCTGACGAGGGCTCATGACTCACGCCAGATAGACCTGCAGGGCGTTATTTATACGCGCGGCTATCGGGGCTTTTTTGGGAAAAACACGCTGTGCCTTTACGAAAGCACCATCCCCTATAAAGATGAAGTGAAATTGATTTCCTACGCATATCAGGTTGCCCGGTACTTTGATTTGCTTCCGTGTGACAAAATCCGACTGTTTCTTCCGACGCACGGAACAGTTCTATCGAGATTGATTTGCGCGCATCATAAAGTTCAGGAAGTCTTCTATATCGAAGAAGGCGACCTCTCATATTTGCCGTCCGAACAGATCCAGAAAGCAGAAGCTGCGACGTCTATTGCGGACACGCTGCAGCTTGCTGCCTATATTCTCCCCAAGCTCGGGTTCGACATCGAAAAAATTCTGCTGGGGGATGGCCCCTGGTTGTCGGACGTTTATGGCAAATATCGAGGCGTGATTGCCTCCAAGAGTGACGCGTTTTTTGGTTTCCCGGGCGAAAGAATTGACGTTGAAATTCCGAAACTGAATATTTTCAACGATAAGGCCGGCCTCATTTTAGTGAACTACGATCAAGGGATCGTCGATATCCTCAAGGGATGGGTGTCTGACTACGGATTGAAATTTGAAGAAAAACATTTGGCTTTTGCAGTCCGCAGGTCGATCCAAAAATTCATCGAAGCTGGCATTGATGAGATGCTGCCTTACGCTCAGTCAATCGTCATCAAGAAACATCCGCTCGTAACCTGGGATCATCTCGAATTTGTCGACCCGGAAAAAAGCAAAGTTTGCGCGGACTGGGCGGAGACCGATCTTGAATATCTGACGCGCAAGGCCGAGCTTGGCCATATCAATTTCCATTGCTTCTATTCGGTCGGGGAATCGAGTGTCACTCGGTATGCTGATGATGGAAAATCCAAGTCGAATGTCATCTTGATCAAGAATGAACGAATTGCCCAGGATGCGTTGGCATTCCTGTTGGAAGCGATGGAGAGCGTGCGCAATTCCAAACCTGAGCTTCCGGATTCGAACGGGAGTTAGCGGCACAGCCGCGCGACAAGACTGCTCGATAATTTGCGCCAACTAAGTTCAGGAATGAAAAAAATGCTCGAACATAAAGAAAATACAAATATCAGAGGACTGTCGCGGAACGACGTTTGGGATCACGAAAACGCATTTTACTGGTTCAGTCACCCGACGAGAATTGGCAAAATGATCGCGCATTATGAGTTGTATAAAAGTATTGTTAATCTACCCGGCGATGTGATCGAGCTTGGCGTATACAAGGCTACTTCCTTGGTGAGGCTGGCAACATTTAGAAATTTGCTTGAAAATGATTTTTCTCGAAAAATAGTGGGCTTTGACGCGTTTGGAAAATTTCCAACGGAAAATCTGACCCTCGAGGGAGACTTCGCCTTTATCGATCGTTTCGAGCAGGACGGCGGCGATGGGCTCGCGATAAATGATGTGCGGGAGATTCTGAAAGAGAAGAATTTTCAGAATGTGGCTCTTAAAGAGGGCAATGTATTCCAAACGCTTCCACGTTACCTTGAAGAATATCCAGCAACACGCATCGCATTTTTGCATTTGGACATGGACGTGAAAGAACCCACTGCCTACGCCCTTGAGCTACTTTACGCTCGTGTCGTGCCAGGTGGCCTGATTGTGTTGGACGACTATAACACCGTCGCTGGTGAAACAGATGCCGTAGATGAATTTCGGGCCAAAAATAATCTCAAAATTGAAAAGCTCACTCATAATTATATACCCTCGTTCATACGCAAGCCGTAAGAGGCCAGGCACGGCGTAAGTTGCCGGGCGATGGGGTGCTTGAGGGCGCCCCGCAGCCCGCAGCGCGGTCCTTTCCAGAGCTTTGAAGGGTGCATAATCCTTTATTTTCAGATGGATACCCTTGGCTTAGGAATTGCTAGTCGAGAGCGCATAGCAGTTCGGCGTCGGGGACCATGGAAAAGAATACGCCAACAATGCCATCGCTTTCACGTGCACTGGCCCATCACGCGGCGTGCAGCGTCAGCGGGTGTCTGCGCCAAGTTGCTGCGATTACCTGATGAAACGGACAAGCTCACGCGAGGCCGAGGAAGGCGCGGTCAGCTTCGTTGCCGTGATCCCCGCAAGAAAGGGATCGAAGGGCCTGCCGGGCAAGAACATGCGGATGCTCGCAGGTCGACCCCTTTACTGGCATGCGATCGAACACGCGCGTGAAGCTGGCGCCACGGACATCATCATTTCCACCGACATAGAAGTGATTCTTTCGGGCGTTCATCCGCAGGGCGTCAGGGTGATTCGTCGCCCGGAGGCCCTGGCTGGCGATGACATCCCGATGGCGCCTGTGATCGCCCACGCTCTGTCTGCAGGCAACGTCAATGGCGATGTCGTCTTGCTGCAGCCCACGTCGCCCTTGCGGCAGGCTGGCCATATTCTCGCGGCGCTCGATCTCTTTCGATCCAACGCATTTGGCCTGGTCATGACCGTAACGCGCAGCGACAGCGCAATCTTGAAATACGGACAGCTTGAAGACGGGCGTTTCACGCCCTTGGGCGAGCCCGGACATTGCTTTGCCAACCGCCAGTCTCTGCCAGCGGTCTTTCGCCCAAATGGTGCGGTTTACGTGTTCGATGCTCAGGATTTCATTTGCCGCGGCGCATTTGATTCCAAGCGGATCGGCGCTCTCGAGATGCCCCACGACCTCAGCTACGACATCGACGAACTCAAGGATCTTGAGCGCTGTGAGGCGATCTTGAAGAGACAGACCGAGTGCAACACATGAAAATTGGCAGCCGCGTCATTTCTGCTGAAAGCCCCCCATTGGTGATCGCCGAGATCGGCATCAACCACGGCGGCCAACTCGATGTTGCCATCAACATGGCCACAGCCGCATTCCGCGCCGGCTGCGAGATGATCAAGCATCAGACGCATTTCGTCGAGGACGAAATGACCGATGAGGCGAAGCTGATTTTTCCGCCCAACGCCAACCAGTCAATCTGGGACGTCATATCGTCGTCTGCGCTCTCGCGCGAAGACGAAATCAGCCTGAAGACTCACGTTGAATCTTTAGGAATGATCTATGTTTCCACGCCCTTCTCGCGGTCGGCAGCCGACTTCCTGAATGAGATCGGCGTCAGTGCCTTCAAGATCGGTTCGGGTGAATGCAATCATCTTCCGTTGCTCAGGCACATCGCCCGGTTCGGCAAGCCGGTCATCCTGAGTACGGGCATGCAGGACATTGCAACGATCCGTCGCTCTGTCTCGGTCCTGCAGCAGGCTGAAGTTGAATTTGCGCTTCTCGAATGCACAAACCTCTACCCGTCGCCCCCCGAGATCGTGAGCTTGCGGGGGATCACGGAATTGCAGGACGCTTTTCCCGGTGTGGTCGTTGGCTTTTCCGATCACAGCATCGGGCCTGACATGAGCCTTGCGTCAATCGCGCTCGGGGCCTGCATCATCGAACGCCATTTCACCGATACGCGTTACAGGATCGGGCCGGACATTTCCTGCTCGATGGATCCGGCCGAACTGCGCCTGCTTATCGATAGATCGAAAGAAATTCATCGGGCTCTCATGAACCCGAAAGGCAGGACGGCTCCTGAGGAAGCGGTCTATCGCTTTGCTCGTGGATCCATTGTGGCTGATCGCGATCTCAAGGCCGGTCATGTCATATCCGAAAAGGATATCTGGGCGCGACGACCGGGATCTGGAGAGATTTCGGTCGAGCATTTTGATGCGCTCATCGGCGCAAGCATCTTGAACGATGTCAAAAGAAACCAGCAGCTGTCCTGGAGCGACCTTGATGGTGACGCGAAAAAGAGAGCTTTGGCATGAAACGTCGGATTCTGTTTCTGACGGGAACGCGTGCCGATTTCGGCAAGCTTGAGCCTTTGGCGCAAGCCTGTCGAAGCGCCGGGTTCGATATCTCCTTCTTCATCACCGGCATGCACATGATGAAGCGCTACGGAGAAACGCGACTGGAGGTCCGTCGTTACGTCGAATTCGACTTCTCTGAATTCGTCAATCAGCGCGAAGGCGATACGCAGGAACTCATCCTCGCGAAAACAGTGTCGGGGTTCTCGGATTATCTCCATGAGAACCGTCCCGATCTGGTCGTTATTCATGGTGACCGCATCGAGGCGCTCGGCGCCTCCATCGTCTGCGCGATGCTGGGCATTCGCTCCGCGCATATTGAGGGTGGCGAGCTGTCGGGAAACATCGATGAAAGCTTGCGGCACTGCAATTCAAAGCTGTGCACCAGCCATTTCGTGAGCTCGGAGGACGCGACGCGCACACTCATAGCCATCGGGGAAGATCCGGAGGCTATTCACTGCATCGGCTCACCGGAGCTTGATATTCACGCGCGTCCCGCAGACGTCTCGATCGATGAGGTGAAGCGCTATTACGAGATCCCCTTCAGCGATTATGGCATCGTCATTTTTCACCCCGTGACATCGGAAGGCGACAGCATTCTCGCCCAGGCTAAGTCGTTTTTTGGCGAGCTGGTTCGTTCGGAACGAAATTTTGTTGTCATTGCCCCCAATAACGATCCGGGGACAGAACATATTTTCGCTGTGCTGCGCACTTTGCCCGCCGAGAGATTCCGGATCATTCCATCCATGCGGTTTATTTATTTTTCGCAACTGATGCGCAACGCTGCCGCGATGGTGGGTAACAGCAGTGCGGGCGTGCGCGAGGCTCCCTTTCTTGGGGTTCCGAGCTTGAACATTGGTTCGCGTCAGAATTCGCGCGCACGGGCCGCGTCGATTACCCATTGCTCCGCCCTCGATCAAACTGTCATCGCCGGCTTTCTGAAAAACGCCTGGGGCCAAAGGTTGGCCACCAATCCCTCATTTGGCAGCGGAAACGCGGCCACGGCTTTTGCCGCCGTGCTGAAGGGAACGCCATTTTGGGAGCGTCCGCTTCAGAAGACCTTCTTTTCTCCCGCGCGGCAGGCAGAGCTGGACGAGACAGTCTGAACGATGCCTCTCCTTGATATGTCTTTTGGCTTATCGATTTTCATGCCAGCATTTGCATAGATATCTCTGACTGACGCCTCATTTCCCGCGGCTCCCCATGACCAGATTCATCGAGCCTCGGGCGGGTGACGCCGAGGATGATGCAAGCAGCACGAAAAAGCGCTCGCTCATAGCCATTGCCGGCAGCCTGCTTGGCGAGATCAATCTTGCGAAATTCGTTTTGGCCTGGATCATCCTGGTGCTGCTGCCAGGCGTGCTGCTCGGCCTTGCTCCGCTTGTCGTTACTGCGTGGCTCTCGAAAGTGTCGGGCAGGATTTTTGAGCTGGCAGGCATTGGTTCTGTCCTGATTCTAGGGCTGATCGGCGCTGTCGGCTGGCTTGGTGTCCGGCCGCTGTTTCGCGTCGCAGAGCGCGGGTTCTGGTCTTTGAACGCGCTTGCGGTGCAGCCTTGTTATGCGCTCTGCCGCGAAGGCTTGCGCCATTTTGCAGAGCGCTTTCTTCCGCGCGCGGCCAGCGAGGACAGGCGCGCGCGTGTGCGGGCTGCGACCTCTCTGGGTGCGGGGCTTGTCGCTTGTGGAATGGCGGCCTGCATTGTGGCGGCGGTTTGGCCCACGACGCGTTGGTTTGGCCAGATTGGCGATCTCGCGCGGCCCCTGCATCTGGTTGTTCCCGCGCTCGCTAATGCTGTGACGATCATGGGCGGTTATCTGGCGCTGGCGTCGCTCGCCTGGGGCGTGGCCGACGCCACCATGGATCAGCCCCGCGGCATAGGGGCTTTCGATGAGGCGACATTATCCGCCCGTCGCTGGCGGGTGGCGCATCTCTCCGACATTCATGTTGTAGGCGAGCGTTATGGCTTTCGCATTGAAAGCGGTCGCGCAGGCCCGCGCGGCAATGAGCGGCTCGCGGCAGTGCTCGATGCACTCGCGCGCCTGCATGCCGAGGATCCGCTTGATGCGGTTCTGCTCACCGGTGACATGACTGATGCGGGGCGCTCATCCGAATGGGCGGAGTTTCTGGATGCGCTGTCCTGCCATCCTGCGCTTATGGAGCGCACCTTTGTTCTGCCGGGCAATCATGATGTGAACATCGTCGACCGGGCCAATCCGGCGCGCCTCGAGCTGCCGACAAGCCCGGGCAAGCGGCTTCGTCAGATGCGCACCTTATCCGCCATGGCAGCGGTGCAGGGCGACAGGGTTTGCGTTTTCGACAAAAGCCGGTCGCGACTTGGCGCAACGCTTACGCAGTCGCTCGAACCTCACCGCAAGGCGATCGCGGACTTTGCCGATGCGGGCAGTCTCCGCCAAGGCCTGCGACTGGCTGCGATCTGGGCCGATGCGTTTCCGATGGTGATGCCGCCTATCGAGGAGGATGGTCTGGGCATCGTGTTGCTGAACTCCAATGCGGAGACGCATTTCTCCTTCACCAATGCGCTCGGGCTTGTTCCCGAGGAGGACATGCGCGCGCTGCTTGCCATTTTGCAGCGCTATCCCAGCGCGCGCTGGATCATCGCGTTGCATCATCATCCCGTGGAATACCCCCGGCAGGCCAAGGCTTTTTCGGAACGGATCGGCACTGCGCTCATCAATGGCAGTCGATTCGTGCGCCAGCTTCAGGCGCAGTCCCATCGCATCGTCGCAATGCACGGACATCGCCATATCGACTGGATCGGACGCTGCGGCGCGCTCAAGATCGTATCGGCGCCCTCGCCCGTCATGGAAGCGCTGGATGATGAACCCACAGGCTTCTACATCCACACGCTGGCGGCCGCGCCCGATGGTGGGGTCGGGCTGCTGAAACCGCGATGGATCGAAATCCTGCCGCCGGTGCCGCGCGCGCCTAAAGCTTGAGGGAGGTCGATTTCTGTTCGGGCGCGCCGAAGAGCTCCGCGAGCCAGAGGCTTGAGGGATGCTGAGCGCAGAAGGTCAGAAGCGCGATGGTGATCGGCACGCCGATGAAGGCGCCGAACACGCCCCACATATAACTCCAGAAAAACACCGAAAACAGCACCATTGCAGGCGAGATCGACAATGCGCTGCCCGACACGCGCGGCTCGATATAGCTGCCGACGATAAACTGGATGAGGTTGAGGCAGGCAAAGAGCGCGATCACCGCCTGCCACGATCCAAACTGCGTCACAGCAAACAGCGTCGGAAACACGGTGGCGACCAGCGGGCCGAGGAAGGGAATGTAATTCAGCGAAAAGGCGATGAAGCCCCATTCCTGAGCGAGCGGCAGACCAACGATACTTGCAAAGCCCCAGACGAGCAGGCCGGTAACGACGCTCATCGCCGTCCGGACTAATATGTAGCGTCGAAACTTCGCTGCGGTGGAGGCGCTTGCGCGTAGCAGACGCGCGCCTGTTTCCTGATTGCCCATGGCGCGCAGCTTCACCCCGAAATCATCGACCTCGAGAAGGCCAAGGATCACATAGACCAGAACAACCAGCCAGAAGCTCATCGTGGAGTTGAGGCGTCCCGACAGAGTTTGCGCGGTCCGCAGCATCCAGCCGACACTGAAGGTCTCCGACAACATTCCGGCGGCTGCGATGCCGTGCCCTTCCAGCCATTGCGTCGCTTGATCGTAGAACAGCTGAAATCGCTCGGCGTCGCTCACAATCCAGCGTCCCACCCGGCCAAAGGCCCAGCCGATGAGCGAGCCGAACGCCAGGAATGCGCCGACCATCACGATGATGCTGACGGCAAGGGCCAGCAAGCGCGGCAGGATGCCCTGCAGGCTCTTTTGTAACGGCCAGACGATGGCGATGATGAAAAGCGCGAAGGCGACGGGGGCGAAGACGGATCGAGCCACAGACAAGGCGGCAACCGCCATGATGACCGCGATCAAAATCTGCGCCCCGTGGTGGATCTTGCCGCTGGCCATCGGCGTCCCTCAGATGCCTTGCGTCAATTCATCGAGATTCATCGTCGAGGTCTTGCCGATCTGGTCCTTGTGCGCGCCGTGAAAAGCTTCTGCCGAACGCCGGCCTTCGGCATGCAGCATCGTCAGGAAATCCCATTCTGCATTGAGCTTGGACGAATAGCCGAGCTCCGCCATCCGGTCGCTGGTGATCCTGTGGATGCGCATGCCGGCCCAGCGTGCGCCGTCACCGCTGCCCGGCTGTGCCCTTTGCCGCAGCATGGCCATCATCCGCAATTCCTTCAGAAGCACGGCGTTGAAGGAGATTTCGTTCAGCCGATTGAGGATGTCGCGCGCCGAGCTCGGCGTGCCGGGGCGCTCCACCGGGTTGATCTGAACCAGGATCGTATCCAGCGCGTTGCTCTCGCGGATCAGCGGCGTCATGGTGGGGTTTCCGGAATAGCCGCCGTCCCAATAGCAATCGCCCTCGATCTCGATGGCCTGAAACAGGGTCGGCAGGCAGGCCGAGGCCAGCAGCACTTTTGGCGTGATCTCGTGATTGCGGAAAATGCGGCCCCTGCCGGTCCGCACATTGGTCGCCGTCACGAAGAGCTTGATCGGTCCATTCGCGACAGCCTCGAAATCGATGACATCAGACAGGATGTCATCAAGCGGGTTCGCGCCGCTCAGGGTGAGGCTGTAGGGCGAGACGACCCGGGACATCATGTCCATCGCCACGAACAGCGGCGAATTGTCGAGCGTCCAGCGTCCGAGCAATTTGTCGAGCGGGCTGCGCTGGAACGGGCTGAAACGCGCGGCATCCGACACCTTGCGCCAGAAACGTTCAAGCGCCTCTCGTGCGCCCGCGCGTCCTCCCTTGGCATAGCCCGAGGCCATCACTGCGCCGTTCATCGCCCCCGCCGACGTGCCGGAGATCGCGTCGATGTCCAGCCAGTCCTCTTCGAGGATCCGGTCGAGAACCCCCCAGGTGAAAGCGCCATGCGCGCCTCCGCCCTGCAGGGCGAGATCGATGATCAGCGGCTTCCGGCGTCCGGCGGCCCCTTTGCTGACGGCGAGGTCTGTCGACAAGGATGCTTTGGTCACGTCGCTGTGTCTCCGCTGTCTCGAGAACTTGGCAAGGAATGTCCCTGGCCCTGTGTCAGCTTGCGGCCAGCCGCGAGCGGGGCCACGCGCTGGCCCGGATGCAGGGCCTGAATGCCGGCTGTCACGATGACATCGCCCGGATCGAGCCCTTGCGAGACGATGACAAGACCGGGATCGAAACGCAGGATATCGATGAGGCGCAGCGCAACTGTCGAACTGGCGGGATCCACGATCCAGACCGCCGGAGAGACGCCCGATTGCGTCAAGGCGCTGGCAGGGATGGCCACGATCTCGGCCGAGGTCGTTGTGATCGTCCCGGTGATCGTCGACCCCAGCCGCATGGCTTCGGGTGGATCCTGCAGGCCGACGCGGACCTGAAAGGTTCGCGTCACAGGGTCGGCCTGCGGCGCAATCTCGCGCACGCGGCCAAGCGCGGTGACTGCGGGGCTTTGGGCCAGCGCGACACGAATGGTGCTGGCTGCGTTCAGCGCGTCCAGCAGATGTGCGGGGAGCTGAAAAACGGCATCGCGGCCCTCGTCCCGCGCGAGCTGAACCACGACCTGCCCCGGTTGAACGACTTCGCCGGGCTCGACATTGCGGGATGTCACCACGCCGGCGGCATCGGCGCGCAGGTCCGTAAAGCCCAGACGGTCCCGCGCCAGATCAACCTCTGCTTCGGCGTTTTCGAGCGCCGCCTCCGCCGTTTCCTGCGCCTTCAGGGCCAGATCGAATTGGGACCGGGTGGTGAAGCCCTGCGCCATCAGCCGGTCCTGCCGCTGGAACGTGTTGCGCGCGGTGGTGAGCTGACCGCGACTTGCTTCCAGCGCCGCCTTTGCCGCCGTCAGCGCGTTGCGTTCTATCGCCGGGTCGAGCCGGGCAATGATCTGTCCGGCCGAAACCTGATCCCCGACATTGACCGACCGTTCGATGACGCGGCCCCCGATGCGGAACGCCAGCGCGACAATCGTCTCGGCCTGGATTTCGCCGCTGAGCTTTATGTCATTGTCCAGTTTGCTGGCTTCGACCCTGACCACCTGGACGGGGCGGCCTGCCATGTTTGTTGCTTCGTCCTTGCGCCCGCAACCTGTGAGCAGCAGCCCGAAAGCCAAAGCCAGGGTAAGTGGAACCCTCATGTTGTGGCTCCCTCGGCTCGGGTGATCTGCCCGCTGGCTGGCATCTTGCCGTCGAACACGGCCACGTAGAGCACGGGCAGCAGGATCAGGGTGAGCAGGGTCGCGACCAGCAGCCCGCCCATGATGGCAAAGGCCATCGGACCCCAGAACACGGTCGGGGCAATCGGGATCATGCCCAGCACCGTGGAGATTGCCGTCAGCATGATCGGCCGGAAGCGCGTCGCGCTGGCGTCGAGGGCGGCGGCCGGGATGCTCTTGCCGGTTGCCCGTTCCGCCTCGATCTGGCCGATCAGGATCACGGCGTTTTTCGTGATGATGCCGATCAGGGCGAGGATGCCGAGCATAGCTACAAAACCCAGCGGCTTGCCCGACAGGAGAAGCGCGCCGACGACGCCGATCATGCCCAGCGGGGCAATGCTGATGACGATGGCGAGCAGCTTGAAGCTGCGCAACTCCGCCATCAGGACCGTTAACATGATGAGCAGCATGACCGGCGCGACGGCCATAACGGATGCCTGCGATTTCGCACTTTCCTCGACCGTGCCACCGACCGTGATGGCATAGGGAGGGGCAAGATTTTTCCGCAGCGCCTCGATGCCGGGAGCCAAGGCGGAGACAACCGTCTCGGGCAGGATGCCGGGCGTCACGTCGGCGGCAACCGTGAGTGTGGGCACGCGGTCCCTGCGCCAGATCAGCGGCGTGTCGAGGTCGTAGGTGAAACTCACGAATTGCGACAAGGGCGCAAGGCGCCCGCCTGGCAGGGCAACCTGCATCGTGCGCAGCGTCTCGAGCGAAACGCGATCCGCGCCCTGCGCGCGAACGATGACATTGACGAGATAGATGTCGTCGCGCACCTGCGTCACGACCGTTCCGGAAACAGCGGCTGCAAGAATACCCGCAAGCGCCTGCGAACTCAGGCCGAGGCGACGCGCCTCATCCTGATCGACACGCAGCCGCAACTCGCGCGCAGGCTCGATCCAGTCGAAATTGACCTGCTCGGCTCGGGAATCTGTGGCGATGATCTGGGCGAGTTTCATGGCGATCGAGCGGACCTCGCCGATCTCTGGCCCGCTGACGCGATATTGCACCGGCCAGCCGACCGGCGGTCCGAGTTCGAGCGGATAGACGCGCCCGACGACGTTTGGAAATTCCTCTGCCAGAAGCCCTTCCAGTTTTGCCTGCAACCGCTCGCGCGCAGCCACATCCTTGGCGACGATCACCGCCTGGCTGAAGAAATCGTTCGGAAGCTGCGCGTTCAGCGGCAGGTAAAATCGAATCGCGCCGCGTCCGACATAGGTGCTCCAGCGCTCGATATCGCTGTCGCCTTTCAGCGCTGCATCGAACCGAGTCACAAGCCTTTCGCTCGCATAGATCGATGCGTTTTGGGGCAGCGTGAGATCGACAAGCAGCTCGGGTCTGTCGGAGGCCGGAAAAAATTGCCGCGGAACCAGCGGCAGCGCCAGAACAGAGGCTGCAAACAGGCCAAGTGTCAGCCCGATGGTCAGCCACCGCATGCCGATTGCACGCGTGAGTATTTCCCTGAAGCTCTGCTCGATCCGTCCCGGACCGGCGCTCGATGCGCTCGGCCGTGGCGCAGCCAGCATTGCCATGCCGAGCACCGGCGCGAACACCAGCGCCACGAACCATGAAATGACGAGCGCGATGCTGACCACCGCAAAAAGCGAGAAGGTGTATTCCCCTGCCGAACTCGCGGCAAAGCCGATCGGCACAAAGCCTGCGATGGTCACCAATGTGCCCGCCAGCATCGCCATGGCATATTTCTCGAAGGCGAAAGTGGCGGCTCTTGCCTTTTCATCCCCCGCAGCCAGGCGCGTGACCATGGCATCTGTCGTTGTCATTGCATCGTCGACAAGCAGCGCGAGCGCAATGATGAGAGCGCCGAGCGAAATGCGCTGCATGTCGATGCCTGCAATGTCCATGCAGGCAAAGACAATGGCCAGTGTCAGGGGAATCGAAAGGGCGACGACGAGCCCCGGACGCACGCCGAGGCTGACGAAGCTGACCGTGAGGATGATCGCAATCGATTGCCACAGCGAGCCCATGAAATCGTCGATGGCCTCGTTTACCGTCACCGCCTGATCGGCGACGAGATGGGGCTCGATGCCGTGGGGGAGATTTGCGATCACCTCCGCCATGGCCGCTTTCACGTTTCTGCCAAGGGCAAGAATGTCGCCGCCCTCGCGCATCGCAATGGCGAGGCCGATGGCATCCTGTCCGCCAACGCGAAACATGGGTTGGGGCGGATCGGCAGGCCCGCGCCGCACTGTGGCGATATCGGCGAGGCGGACCATGCGCTCGCCCACCGGAAAATTCACATTCCGGATGTCAGATTCCGAGGCAAAGGCCCCCGAGATGCGCAGGGAGAACGTCTCGTCCTGCGTCTGGATGACGCCTGCCGGCTGAACGACATTCTGGCTCTGGAGCGCACCAAGCAGCGCGGCGCGGTCGATGCCGAGATTGGCGAGTTCGCGAATCGAAAATTCGATGAAGATGCGTTCGTCCTGTGCCCCCAGAACGTCAATCTTCGACACGTCTGGCACGAGCAGCAGCCGCGAGCGCGCCGCCTCCACATGGTCGCGCAATTCCCGGCCGGTGAAGCCATCGGCGCTAAACCCGTAGATGATCCCGAACGTGTCGCCGAATCTGTCGTTGAAGAAGGGGCCCAGCGTCCCGGCTGGCAGGGTGTGGCGCATGTCGGCGACAAGGTTGCGCACCCTGTACCAGGTATCCTGCACCACGCGCCCGGGAACCGACTGTTTCAGATTGACGAAGATTGTCGTCACGCCGGGTGTCGTATAGCTGCGCACATTGTCGAGGCCCGGCGTTTCCTCGAGCTGGCGTTCGAGCCGTTCGGTGACCTGTTTCAACGTGTCTTCCATGGTCGCGCCGGGCCATGCGGCGGAGATGACCATGCTCTTGATGACGAATGCAGGATCCTCGTTCCGACCGAGCCGGTAATAGGCGAGGAGTCCGGCCGCGACTGAAACGATCATGAGATAGATCACGACCGAGCGGTTCTTCAGCGCCCATGCGGAAAAGTTGAACCTCATCGTGTTTCAACCTTTGGTGTTTCAACCCCGGCCAGCCGCACGATCTGCCCGTCCTTCAGCTGGTTTGCGCCCGCTGCCGCAATGATGTCGCCAAGCGCCAGACCCTTGCCGACGAGCGCGGTTGCGGGATCTGCCGAGAGCACTTCGATCTGGCGCAGGGACACGGCTTGCGTCTTCGGATCGACGATCCAGACGCCGGTGTCCTGTCCGCGCCGGGTCAGCGCTGCGGCCGGAATCCGGATGCCCGAGATGTCGGCGCCACGGATGGTCCCCGAAACACTGGCGCCAAGCCGGAACGAGGCCGGGGGATCGGACAGGCCAACCCGGACACGAAAAGTCCGCGTGATCGGATCGGCCTGCGGAGCGACTTCGCGGACATGGCCGCGCGCACGCGCAGAAAGGTCGCTCGTCAGCGCCACATGAATCGGCGCGTCCGCAGGTATCGCTTGCAGGGCCTCCGCGGATAGTTCGAACACGGCGTCGCGGCCCTCGCGCCGGGCGAGCTTCACGACCATGCTGCCCGCTGCCACGACTTCTGCGGGCTCGGCCCCGACGCCGATGACCACGCCCGGTGCGTCCGCCTTCAGCGTTGTGAAACTGACAATATCCTGCGCCGTCCTGACGCTGGCCTGTGCGGCTGCGACCTGTGCCAGCGCAGCCGTGCGGGCCTGTTCCACGGCCTCGAAATCGGCCCGTGTCGTGACGCCGCGTTCCAGCAGATGGCTCTGCCGCTGGTGCTGGTTCTCCATCTTGCGCAGCACGCCCTGCGCGCCAATCAGCGCGGCCCGTGCGGAGCGAAGATTGTTGAGTTCATTCTCGGGGTCGAGCCGGGCGACAGTCTCGCCCTCGCCGACCCTCGCGCCGATGCCGACATTGCGTTCCGCCAGCCGCCCGCTGATGCGAAAGGACAGGGACACCTGATCCTGCGCTTCGATATGTCCGGAAAAGCTGCTGTCTTCCAGCCGTTGCGGTGGCTCGACGGTAAAGGTGCGCACCATGCGAACGGGCGGGACTTGCTCGACCTCGCGATTGCACGCCGCGCAAGTCAGCGAGATCGCGGCAAGCGTCGCGGCCCGAAGGCGTCGAGAGGATTGTTCGTGGATGGTCGCGTGCTCTGGGATCACCTTGCCGATCCGACGCCTCATGAGGGGTACCTCGTACACGTGGTGAGGGTCGTCTCGCCGACCTTTGCTTGTGGCCGCACACAAAGGCTAGCAACAGTTCAGGACGTTCGGATGAGCTCAGAATCCCAAGTCTGGGCTGGTCGTCCCAATTTGCAGCAACGGCCGAGAGATTTTTCCTGCGCCTGCGTCGGGCTGTATCCGAACGCGCGCCGGAATGCCCGGCTGAAGCTCGAATGATCGGGAAAGCCGACGCTGCTGCCGATCACGTGAATCGACACGCTATCGCTGCGCATGGCCAGCCGACGATGCGCTTCCGCCAGTCGCTCGCGATTGATGAAACTGGCAACGCCGCCGGCCTGGTTGAGCAGCCGATAAAGCTTGGACCGCGAGATGCCGAGCAACCGGACCAGCTGCCTTGGGCCGAACTCCGGCGAGGACATGTTCTGGCGAACGACAAGGCGCACCTTCTCGACCATGGTAGAGGCGGAGGGAGGATCGCTTGCTTCCGACGTGTCAGCGAGGGGAGCCAGGCAGGCCTCCACAAGGGCGCGTGTGGCAAGCGCAAGGCCGTGGGCCTGGTCTTGCGGGATCTGCGGAAGCTCGCGCGCGAGCTGTTTCATGAAGGCTGCGAGCAGGGCGCCAGGTCCGGCTGACGCATCGAGCCGGCGCACCCAATCGCATGTGCCTTTCTGCGGGCTGCCGAAATCATTGAGCAGAAACAGCATCAGGACTTCACACCCCGCAGCGCCCTCGAAAGGCGTGGGGAGAGGGATGATATTCAAGGCCTCGCTCGGCGAGACCGCGAGAATCGAAGACATGCCGACTTCAGACCGGCTGCATGCGAGCATCACGCATCGATGGCCCGGGAGAGATCCTGGAGACGTCCGCCATCGGCGCGCGGCACCGCCTGAGCCGACCGCGCGCGTGAGGACAATATTGCCGAACGCCCATGAGGAAAATTCAGTCGGACCGTCCTCGCCAGCCTCTGGCCGAGCAGGCCGCAATTCGGTCCATGATTCAAGATCGATATTCGAGCGAGCCGACATGCCAACCCCCTTGCTCTCAAGTCTGCAAGGTAAATTATGTAGTATAAATAGTGTTCCAGCTTTCAGTTGCGGGACAAATCCGGCAGCGGGATTGGATCTATTTTTACCTATTTCGCACAATTCAATTCAAGGGCGGAGATTTTCATTTGAGGCTGTAGCGCAGGCATAAACAGGATTGTCAGTGAGCGGCCTTGCGGATTATGGGACGGGCGGCACAGAGATTGGGATTCTGTGCCGATACCCTCTCCTCACCCGAATAACTAAGCTTCTCCGTCCTAGCGTAAGCCGAGGAGCTGAGCGATTGACCCCGATAGCCTATACAGCCGCCATCATCGCTCTCGCGGTCATCCTGTTCATCACCAACAAGGCGCCCGTTGTTATCGTCGCCATGATGACGGCTTTGGCGCTTTGGGCGACCGGCGTGCTGACCTTGCCGCAGGCTCTGGCCGGGCTTGGCGATCCCGCCGTTATCTTCATCGCCTCGCTCTTCGTGGTCAGTGCGGGGCTCGAAATGACCGGCGTGACCGCTTGGGCCGGTCAGCTGCTGATCCGGGGCGCGGGCGAGGAGAGCCGGACGCGGCTGCTGGTTCTGACGATGAGCCTCGTCGCGCTGCTGACTGCGCTCATCAGCATCAGCGGCGCGGTGGCTGCGCTATTGCCGGTGGTGGTTGTGATCGCAGTGCGGCTCAAGCGCAATTCATCGCAACTGCTGATGCCGCTGGTCTTTGCCGCACATGCGGGCTCAATGCTGGCGCTGACGGGGACGCCGGTGAATGTGCTCATTTCGGAGGCTGGAGCTTATGCTGGCGCGGGCGGCTTCGGCTTTTTCGAATTTGCGCTGGTTGGCGTTCCGCTCTTGGCCGGATCGATGGCGATCATCCTGCTGTTTGGGCGTCGTCTCTTGCCCGAACGCAACGGCGCGACCATGCCCACTGATTTCAGCCGCCATGCCAAGACGCTCGTCGAGCAATATGGTCTTGCCGGGGGCATCTACCAGCTTCGGGTTCGTGCGACCTCGCCTTATGTCGGTGCGCCTGCCGACTGCGTCGATCTATCCGCCTATGCCGGGCTGCAGCTCGTTGCCATTCAGGAGGGCGAAACCGCCGGGCCACTGCGGCGCAGTGTCGTGGCCGAGGGAGACCATTTCCTGCTGCGCGGCGATGCCGAGGCGGCAGCGACCTTCGCCGCCCAAAAGCATCTGGCCTTCCGCGATGAGACTGCCGGGGGCAAGGGTGAGGAGACCTTGTTCAACCGGCGCTCCGGCCTTGCCGAAGTTGTCATTCCGCCGCGCTCGGGCCTGATTGGACAATCTGTCTTTCAGGGCATGGTCACAGACAGCGGCGACCTCATCGTTCTGGCCGTGCAACGGGCCGGGGCGGAGATCAACCCGGGGCAGGAGGCAAGCGGCATCGTGCTGCAGGCCGGCGATAGCCTCTTGCTGCAGGGAACCTGGAAAGCCCTCGACCTGCATCTCGACGATCCGGATGTGCTGGTGGTCAGCTCGCCTGAACTGGTGCGGCGTCAGGCTGTCCCAATGGGACCGGGGGCGCGCCAGGCCATCGTGATTCTGCTTGCGATGGTGGTGCTGCTCGCCACCGGACTTGTTCCCCCTGCCGTCGCCGGCCTGCTGGCGGCAGGCGCCATGGTCCTGTCAGGAATCATGAACATCGAGCAATCCTACCGCGCGATCGGCTGGACGACTGTGCTGCTCGTTGGCGCCATGATGCCGCTGTCGACGGCCATGGTGGAAACAGGGGCCGCTCAAATGCTGGCCGAACGTCTCGTCCATATGGTCGGGGATGCCGGTCCCATGGCGCTTCTTGCCGGTCTGTTCCTGTTGACCGCGATCATGGGACAATTAATCAGCAATACCGCGACGGCGCTCATCGTCATCCCTGTGGGGGTTGCTGCAGCGGCCAGCATGGGGATTTCGCCCCGTCCCGTGCTGATGAGCACTGCAGTGGCGGCAGCCGGCGCCTTCCTGACCCCGATTGCGACCCCGACCAATCTGATGGTGATGGGGCCCGGAGGATATGCGTTTGGCGACTATTGGAAGCTCGGCTTGCCGCTGCTGATCTGGTTCTTCGTCGTGGCGGTATTTTTGGTGCCGTTGATCTGGCGCTTTTGAAACGCGAACGCCTGGCTCAGCCGTGTTGCGAGCCAGGCGTTCCGTCAGATCACAGGCTGAAAGCGAGCTTGAACCGGAAGTTGGCGCGCTCGAAATTGTCGATGTCGAGAGGGCCGGACACGCCGCGCGCCTTGCCCACGATCTGGGGCAGTGCGACGGCGCTGAGCGTGACATTGGTCGCGGGCTTGTAGGCGATTGTCGGCCCCAGATAGACAGCCTGGCCGCCAAGCGTTCCAAAGAATGCCTTGTCCCAGGCATGCTGCCAGCGCAGTTCCGCGCCGACCCAGAATTTCTCATCCTCAACGGCATAGGCCAGCGCCGTGGAGAGCGAGGAATCCGATGCTGAGCTCCACGAACGATCAAGCGGATCACGCGCGCGGCCGGTCCCGAAATTGCCGTTCATCGCCCAGAACCACCGATCCGAGATCGGCGCATCGACCTGCAACTTGAATTCCGCGGAATAGGCCTCGGAACGAAGGCCGGAGAAGGTGTCGATTCGAGCCCACCGCGGCTCGACAGCGAGGGTCACGGCAAAATGGTTGGCCGCAGTGCGCTCAAGCAGGCGGTGGCGAAGTTCGACCGAGAAACCATCGAATCCATAGGCTGTACGATTCGCGTAATCAGGATTGTTCTTGAGGCTCGACCAGGCGCCAAAGGTCGATGCCGCATAAGACCAATTATCAGCGAAGGTGCGCGAGAACTCCATCTTCTGGGTAAGCGCGCGATAGCTGCCATAGCGCGTTCCAGATGCGAAGTCGTTCTCAACTCCAAGCCCCTTGTCGCCGGGCTTGCCGACATCTGTCGTCGATGTGAAGCCAAAGACATCCTCGCCCGGCATTTCCGGAGCTTCAGCTGCATGACTGTGGCCTGCGTGGCTATGCCCGGCATGGCTGTCGGCCGCGTGAGCCGACGTCGTTGCCGAAAAGGCCAGAGCCGCGATGGTGGACAGAAAGGCGCCACGCATAGGTCTTCTCCCAAACCGAAATTCATGAATGAGGCGTTGTGCCTCTCGTTGATTTACTTTTTTTATCATTCAACTATAAAAAATCGACAGTAAAGTGAGTTCATAGCGGCAATAACAGAAGAGTGTTTGAAACAGCTATTTTGTTTCACACAATGTTACGTGCCGATTACGGAAGATCGTCATGCAATTTGGGCCTTTCGTCATTCCAGCCGCCCTTCTTCGGGGTGCCGGAATGGCCATTGTCATTGGCTGCGCCAGTTACGCATGGCTTTTCACAATCGACGCTTTGCCAAGCCAGCGTCATTCGCTGATCTATACGGGTGCGACCGATCCTCAGAATCGTGACGGCCTGCCGCGTAACGCCATCCGCATCGTGCAGGCTGCGGGCCCCGGCCAGTGGCGCTATCTGGGAATGTTGAAGCCGCTCGGACAAGATGCCTTTGACGTTCAGCTCGCGGAAAATATAGCCCGCCCGCAAACCATTCTTGTCGTGCCGATGGGCTATGAGGCGATCTGGCTTCTGGCGCGGGATGAAGATCGCGCGGCAATCTATGATGTTTTCAAAAGCCTGCTCGGAGATTTGCAGGCCATGGTGCAGGCTGTAAGCGCGACCGGACGCAAGGATGGCGTCAATTTCCAGACGATCCTTGTCGCAGCGCTGGCGCAGGCCATCGCCACGCCTGCGGGCTCGGCTGCCTGGGAACAGGCGAGCGGGGCGATCATCGCCAGTCTCCGCAATCAGGACGGGCTTTCGCAGGTCTCGCGCGATGCGCTCAAGAGCGCCCTGGTTGCGCTCTTCGAGGACAATGTCTTTTCCGGTTATCCCATCTTCGCAAGCGATCTTGTCACCACCGGTTTCGACAAGGAGATTGCGCGCGCGGCCGCAGATGCACGGGTTCGCCGTGGAATTACCGAGGCGCTGGCAGAGCTCGCCAAGAGCGACCGGTTCCGCCAATCCATGGGCGTTCTTGTGACTGAATATCTGGAGGCTGTGAGCAGCGATCCGCGCCTGCCCCAGCAGATTGCGCTGATGTCGAGCGACCCGCAGACGAGCGTGCGCCTGCGCGCTATCGAACAGCGTCTGGCGCAATTGACCGAGCAGGTCACAGGGCGTCTCGTTGGCCTGACGGGAAGGCGCGAAGCCAACCAGCTGTCTGCAGCCATTTTTCAAGCGATCGTCAAGCGCACGCCCATTCGTCTGGGGCTGGCACTCGACCGAAAGGACGCCGAACGCATCCGCGCGCGCCAGCCGCGCTGGGCGCTTCTGGCGCCGAGGAGCAAGTCCTGAGCGACCTCATCAAAATACGAGACCTGTCGATTCACACGCCGGAGGGAGAGCTCCTTCTCGAAAGCACGAACATCGACTTCCGTCCCGGCGAAATCACTTTGCTGGTTGGCCCGTCCGCGAGCGGCAAGTCGTCGCTCGCGCTCGCCTTGTGCGGTCTGCTCGACACCAATCACTGGCGGATCAGCGGCAGCGTCGACTATGCCGACCGCGCGATAGATCTCAAGACAAGCAATGAAGGGATAGGCGTTCTCGTCTTTCAGTCGGGAAGCCTTCTCGACACGCTCTCGGCCAGCGATAATATCGGTCTCGCCCAGAGCTACGGTCGCCAGCAGGCGCCCTTGCCGGCAGCAGCCTTCGATCTTGTCGCCGAGATTTCGCCACATGTCATGCCCGATGCTGCGAGCGGGGGCATGCGGCAGCGCATCGCAATTCTGCGCTCGCTCGTGAACGGGCGCGACCTCATGGTGCTCGACGAGCCCAATGCCGGCCTCGATCCCGTCAATGCGCATCTGTTCTGCAAGACGCTGCAGGAAACTTGCCGGACAACGGGCCGCTCGGCGCTGATTGTGGCTCATCACATCGATGGCTTGCTGGAACTTGCCGACAAGGTTCTCGTTCTCAAACCCGATGAAAAGCGCCTTGTCGAAGTGCCCTGCACACGTGAAGCCATTCACGACGCGCTTCGCGCGCGGGTTGCCGGCGCCACTGCGGATTATCGCAACGAATGGAAACGCGCGCTCGGACATAACTGGAAGATGCGCTGGATCGCCAAGGCTGCCGGCGAGAGCCTCGTCGGGCTCGTCTTTTCGCCGCTGCTGATGGGCTTTGTCGCCGTCGGCGCGATCATAACCGGCATTGTGGGAACCTATTTTTCCTTCAACTACCAGTCGCTGGCGCGATTTCTGATTCCGCTGCTCCATGACGAGGCTCTCGCGGGGCTTGGCCTCATTCAAATGTCGATTGTCACGCCGCTCATCACGAGCCTGCTGGTCGTCTCGCGCAACAATGCCATGATTTCAGCAGACATCGCCTGGCGGGTGCGCTCCTCGCAAATTCTGGCGATGCGTAATCTCGGCGCGCCGGTGCATTTGCTGGTCACTGCGCCGATGATCCTCTGTTCGGTGCTCAGCTTCCTGCTGTCGGGGGCCGTGGCCCTGGCGATGGTGTCCTACGCCTCGATCCAGACATGGGGCTTGATGTTTGCGGACCAGCCGCTCGACTTGTGGCGTCAGTCCTATTTCGCCTCGGCGGGATCGGCCGCACGCTTTCCCATCGTGGTTGGCTTCACCGTTTTGAAGTTCGTTCTGTGCGGGTTGTTTTCAAGCTCGATTGCAACGGCGATCAGCCTGAAGAGCCAGTCGCTGCGTCTCCGCATGACCGAGACAATCACGCTCTCGGTCGTGCTAGGAGCTATCGTCGTGCTGCTCATTCACGGCGCACTCAGCATCGTGGCTGACAGCATGTTCACGGCTATTCCGCGTTGATCAGTGCCGGAATAAATACATCAGAATGAAAATCACGACGAGACAGGCCCAGAAGTTGAGCATGTAGAGAGCCCAAAACACGAATGCGACGATAAACGCAATCGTGTAGAGCGTCAGCGCGATGTAGAGGGTGCTGACAAAAATCGTGAGCGGCGCTTCGCGCAGCGGCAAGAGCGTGAAGATCGCAAGCAGCAATGCCAGAATGACGACATAAAAGGTGATTGCAGAAAGGCTGCTCTTGTCTGCGATGATCTCGAAAGAAAGGTGCTGGAACGGGTTGCCGGCATCGCGCAGAAACCCCTCGAGGTCGCGCCGCCAATAGCTTTCGGGCCCGAACAATGTGTCGATGTCGAACGCGCCCGCTCTATGCCATTCTATGAAGACAAGGACCGCAAGCGAGATGCCGGTCGACTTCACGAAAAATTCCAGCAGTGGAAGCTTGGCGAAGACCTCCTTTTCGAAGGCATGGGCCACGAACATTCCTGCCTTGAGAATGGCGAGATAAAACGCGACGGCGGCGAGCAGGCGCGCTGCTGCAAATGCCGCCGGGGTTAGAAGCTCGATGACAGCGATCATCCTGGCTCAGGTCGCGCCAGACGCGGCAAGCGCTGGGGTGGTGGGCATAGTGCCCGGTCTTCCCCGCCGTGGAGCGTCAGCAGTCTCGTCGGTCAAGGCAGACAGAATTGTCCCGGCTTCGCCATCCGCCTCGGTAACGATCGTGCTGCCGCCGCCATTGCCCTTGAGCCTGACTTCGACAATCTGGTTGAGCTCATGGATCAATGTTGGCCAGTCAATTTCATGTCCGCTGGAGACACGCACCTGATGGCGCACGACGGAGGCCATGAAAAAGGCGAGCAGGTCGCTCTCGGGAACCTGGCCAGTTGCAGGATCGGCCTGCACGCCGGCGCCATGGCTCGCGCGTTGCACGTCCATGAAGGAACTGAAGCGAGAAATGATCTCCTCGGTCGGCCCCTCCAGATTGGTGTGCAGAGCTCCGTATTCTGCGCCAAACCGTCGCCAATCGGCGCTGGGCTCGGAGTGAGGGCGATTGGCCCCGCTCGCGGCATGGCAGGCAATCATGCGCGGGCCGCCTGTCAAGAATTCCGTATATTCGATGCGAACCTCGGCGGCCTCGGCATGCAACAGGACATAGGCCTGCGCATGCACTGGAAGCGACTGGGCTTCGAGCCGAGCGCCCGCGATGAACCGCAGGCCGGCGGCAACAACGAGGGCCGCGTCGGCCTCCGGGTCATTGAAGCTCTGAAGAACGAGGCAGGCGCTGCTCAGCCCTCTGCGTTCGGCGAGCGATCTCACGTTGAGGATGATCGCAGGCAAGTCGGGCGCATGTTGGCCAATGGATTCGATCCCGATAGGGGTACCATCCGCCCCCGCGCCATAGATGATCCACGTGGCGCCATCGTCCCGCGCGCCCGCCTGCAACAGGTAGAAGAACGCCGTGCCCGGCGACACCGGAGGCAATTTGCGGATGAAGGCGCTCTCGACAGCGCGGCGATTGGCGCCCCCGCTCTCGTCGAGCCATGCAAGCGCGTCACGCACCTCATGCGCCTGCGGAGGATCAACAGGCAGTTTCGTATCCTGCGCCCAGCGACCGATCGACATGCGCGAACCCGCGTCAAACAGCATCTGCATCATCATGCCGACATAGGTCGCAAGGTGACGCCTCGATGCGCCAGACTCGGCGAGCGCGGAGACGAGTGCGTTTTCAAGGCCTGATTTGCCGAGCACCGAACCGATCAGCATTTGCGGACCGACGCGTTGCACGCAATGGCTTGCGACCAATTGCCGGCCGCCTGATCCAAGCAAGGTGAACCCGCCCGGCAATGCAACCACGGGGCTCCAGCGCCCGCGCCGCGCCTGCACGAAGCCAAACAGCAAAAGCACGCCGGCAAGTGCGGCAAGTGCGGCTGTGGACTGGCCGATCACCACCCAAAGCAGGGGCGAGCCAGCGCCAGCCGGGGGCTCCGCCTGGGGCACAACGAGCTTCAACGCGAGAAGATCGGAACCGGCGGCGCTTTCGATCGACAGCATCAAATTATAAGTGGCCGGCTTCGGGGCAAAAGCCTTGCTGACGAAAAGGCCCGGGCCAACCGGCGTCGCAAAGACGCTGCCGCTTTCGCCGACCAACTCCACGGTAGCGTCCTGCACAGGGGCATTGGTCATGGGGTCGTCAACGAAGATGATGAGATTGCCGTTCGCGATTTCCGCGACGACTTCGAACAGATCGCCAACGACCGATGCGCGCGGCAGCAGGGTGGGCCCCGCTTCGGCGACAGCCGGGCCATGATTGTGGCCTTCGTGGCCTTCTTGTGCGAGCGCGGCAATGCCGACGGGACAAGCGAGGGTCAGAGCGAACAGAGAGAAACGCAGCACGTTACGCACGCGGCCTGCGAAGCCGAGGGAGTCCAGGTTCCGCAAAATGGGCATCGTAGGTCCTGTCACCGAAAATTACCGAGCAAGTTGGCCCCGGAGACGACAATCACATTGCCCTGGCTCAGGCCCGCACTAATGAGAATTTCGTCGCCGTTGAGCGGCTTCATGCTGACTTGGCGCGAAACAAAGCGCTCTGCGCCCATTTTCTGCCAAACGATCCACTCACCATTTGACGTCCGATGCGCACTCTGGCGCGGCGCAACGATTCCCTCGCTCAACTGGCCGCCTTCGACAACGACGTTGACGGCGGTGCTGGCGCTCAGGCCTGTGCTGTCTTCAATCTCGAAATAGATCGAGTAGAACTGACCACGTGAATTGGGGCTGCTGCCGATATAATTCAGTTTGTAGGCTTGACCTGAAACCGTGCGCGCGGTCGCCGACATGATGGACGATGCCACGGAGAGATCCGTAGCGGATGCTTCCACGATCAGACGTTTGGGATCGATGATCGTCACCAGCGTCTCGCGCGCATCCACAATCTGGCCCGGCGTTATATTCACCGCGCCAATCACGCCATCGACCGGTGCAATGAGCGAGACAGGAAGCTTGGTCGCGCTGGTCGCAAGTTCATAGCGCTTGCGTGCGCCCTCCAGCTCAACGCGCACTGATTCAAGGCGTCGCTCACGGAACGGAATCACCGGAAAATCGGTATAAAATGCAAGCTGGCGTTCCAGGTTTCGGATCTGAACGGCAACGCCGACAGCATCCCCCAGCAGCGTGTTCTGATCGACGCGCGACAATGTCGGACGCAGGGTCGCAATCAGCTGTCCTTTGGTCACGGCCATGCCGACAAAGGGCATGCCGGATGGTAGTGCCTCGATTCTGCCGGCCTGAAACGACTGGATTTGACCGCTCGCATTCGAGTTCGCGATCACCACACCCATCATCTCATGGCTCTTGCCAACCTGGCGCATCCGCGCGGCTTCCGTTGCGATCGTGAACAGGCGCTGCGTGCTCTTTGGCACGGTGACGGAGCCGTCAGGTGACCGACTCGGGCGATCGGTCAAAGCCAATCCGGACAGCACTTGAAACATCGCCTCCTGCGCCGCCGCAGTATCCTGCTTGGCAGGGCCATCAGCGCCGCTTGCCTGCGCGGCAGCCGTCAAGAGCGCCAGAAAAATGGCAGTGAGTCTGATCATCGTGCACAACCGTTGTTTGCCTTGGGCCGCGTAATGAGCCGAAAACGCGCCATTGGTATTTTTGAACATCTGATTTCGCGCAGTCTTGCGCAACATATTTTGGTTATTGCACCGCATTAAAGTTCGATATGCAGCAGGTTTGCCCGCAGCAGGGCAGGGGTAAAAGTAATATATTTTGATATTTAGTTTTCTTGATATGAAAGATTATGGATCTTGTTACCAAGAAGGTCTGGAAAGCCTGGAAAAGAACGGTTTCAGTGAGTGCGGTGCAGTAGCGCGTGATGTATAAACGTCGAGATCCTCCACGGCAGTTGGGTCCAGTACCCCAAGCAATTCCGCTGGAGTGTTTCGATCAGGGAACCTGTATGATGCGGTCTGAATGGAGACACAAACTCGCAGCCCTTGTCGGGTTTGCGCTGTTGATTTCCGATCTCGCCAGTCCTGCGCAGGCATTTTCCTTCTTCGAGACACCTGATTCAAATGCGCCGTCGAGCAATGAAACCGTACTTGCGGGCATATCTGCGCGGCTGACCCGGCGCATGCAGACCCGGGGACTTGGGTCCGCGGTGGCTGTGTCCTCACCCAAATCTCTCGATCTGGTCTCTGGATCAGGCAAGGCCTTTGTCGCACTTGCACAGCGCGACGTATTGTCAGCGCGCGCGAAAGCCGGCGGGCTCGAGCATGTTGAAGTTTACGGCCGCATCCCGGCTTGCGTGCTCGTGGTCGGACGCCCCGGCTGGACGCTCGATCTGGCTGGCGCGCAGAGTATGGATATCGGATCCGAAAACGGCTGGACAGCCGAGACGATCGATATTCTGCGCACCTTCGAACCTCTCCTCTCAAAGGCGCGCGTGGAGCATCGCGGTGGCGCGCGCGCGCTCGATCGGGTTCAGAATGGCGAGGAAGATGTCGCTTTCCTGATGGTCTATGACGATACGATCGACCCCGTGACTCGTTCTTTCCTGAAGGACGGCCTGCTTGTCCCCGTCCCGTTTTTCGGGGCCTCGCATGTTCGCGAGGCAACAAAGTCCGGTCTGCATTATCAATCCGGGCAGGTCACGGTTCCGGTAGCTCAATCATGGTGGCGTCAGACTCGCGCTGAGACAATTTGCACGACGCTGGGCGTGGCGGTGAATAATTCCGCCGATGCCGCGCTCGTGGAACAGGCCGTTTCTGCGCTCAATTCCAGCGCGCTTGACGAGACTGAAGCCAAATTATGGTTCGAGACCTTATGGCAAAAGGCAGGCAGGCAGTATGATGTCGCGGTCGCCCGTATGCGCAGCTTTTTCTCTGGCGTGATTGATGCGCCAGAACTCAAGGCCATTGCGACAAATCTCGGCGTCGGTGACGCCGCGCCCAAGCAGAGCCTCGTTCGCCCCGCCAAATCTGAAGACGTTGCCCCCGTTCAGTCCCGCTGAGGCGCGCCCCTCGACTGTTGAAAACAGGATCCTCTATGTCGCAAATGGATATGGACCGAACTGAAAACGACCGCACAAAGCGCCGGTTCATGGAATATGCGCGCATGCAGATGGTCGGGGTTGCCTTCCTCAATCACGAACAGCAGGCGTGCATCATCAAGGACGGCCTGACCAATTTCAACTTGTCGTTCGAGGAATGCCTTGGCTGTCTCGCTGCCGCCGTCGAGAGTTCGGAGACAATGTTATCGAGCGAGATCGAGCGTCTCGTTCGCCGCCAGGTGAAGGAGCAGGCGCGCGGGGGCTCCCTTTCCAAGCGTCAGTTCAACAAGGGCACGAAGCTTTATCGTCAGCTCAGCAGAGCCAGCGTCACCACGCGCGAGGCGCGCAAGCGCGTCAAGAGCATGATGATCGCTGAGGCGATCCGGCCCCGGCGGGCGGGAATCTTTTTCATCCCGCTCCCGCTTAGCCGTCGCTGGTACGACAAGGTCTGACCGGTCCGCTTACGGATTGGTCACGCTTCCCGCACTGGCCACAAAAATTGCCGCGAACGCCTTGTCGGCTGCAACACGCTTTCTTGCCTGCGTCAGCCAATCAGTGGCGATTTGACCGGCCGGTCCTTCAAACCGCGCCACCTGCGCGATGGCATTGGCCAGATCGCCGTCCTCGAGCAACTTCTCCGCAGCCCCAATGACCTGCCAGACACGCTGGCCCTCAGGCGTCGTTGGCCCGTTCTGACTGGAGAATAATGTATATGCGCGCGTCAGCAGCGATGCGTCATAACGCATGCCGAGATCGCGCAATTGCGGCCCCACAGACGCTGCAAAGATTTCGCGAAGCTTCGATTGGGCAGGAGCGCCGCTCCGTGCGATGGCGCCGAGCGCTTGCAGGGGCGCCGCCGCATTGGCGTTCGCACCGAGCGCCGCTGTTGCCTCCGACAATTCTGTCACGAAAGGTTCGGATGTCAGCACAACAGCACCGAGGCGAGCAACAGCATTTGTCACGCGCGCCGTACGCATTTGACTGTCCTGGAAGGTCGAAAGGCGAGCCTCGAGGCTGCGCGCACGCTCATCGGCCCGCGCGGCTCGTTCGCTCGCCTCATTGATCGCGAAAGCCGAACGTGACATCTCGATGGCGACTGCGCCTTCGAGGGCGTCTCCAAGCTTTGCGATCTGCTCATTCAGCCCATCGACTTTTCCTTGCAGATCAGCGCGCGCGGCCTGCAGCGCGGCACCATTCTGCGCTGCAAAGGCGCCAACCTGTCCAGCGATCTCGGCTTTGTCCGCAGCGCGTTGCGCTTCAATTGCCGCGATTGCCTTGCCAAGGTTCGCCGACGATTCCGTCAGCTTTTCGAGGCTCTGGCGAAGAGCCGTCACGCCCTCGCCTGTCGAGGCCTGCGCTTGCGCCAGATCGCGCGCGGATCCCTCAAGCGCCAGAAGTCTCGCATCAGTGCTTGCGGAAGCCTCCTGAGCGCTCCGGAGCGCCACGGCGAATTCGCGCGTGGCCATTTCGGCCTGCAATTGAGCGCGATGTGCAAGCCCAACGGCCTCATCGATGCGATCGAGTCGCGTGGCGGTCGCGCTGAGGTCGGAGCCCGATGTTTCGAGGCGGATGGCGCGGTTCTTTGCATCCTCCACACCAGCGCGCAGAGAGGCTGTCTCGGCGGCGCGCTCGGAACGCTCTTGGGCGACCAGCCCATTGGCATGCAAGGCCGGCAGCGATTGGCGGCCGCCGATCATGTCCATGGCGCGCGCCACCCAGGGCGGCGTGTTGAACTGTTCAGCGTAAGGCGCGATGTGAGGCACAGCGAGTGGCGCTGATGCGATCGTCAACGCGAGGAGCGAAACAACGAGCGGAAAACGACTGGAGCGCGCGATACCCGTTGCCGGCTGCTGCACAAGATCGAGAGTGCCAATGCGATCTTCTGCCGTGGGCAGAACCGGCTCAACTGCCGCAGGGGTGCGAGCTTCTGCGACGGGGGGCAGCGGCGCGGCATCGGGTTTTGGCGTGCCGACGCGGGCGGATTCTGGCGCACGCGCGTCCAGCCCATCGACCGGCAGAGGTTCAACCCGGGCTGCCTCGAATTCGGAGGGGAAATGCGAGCGGTCAATTGGGGCTGTCGACGGAAAGTTGCGCGCAATCTGTTGCAGCGCCTGCTCGTCCACTCCGGGGTACTTCTTCTTACTCATCAGCAGAACGGGCCTATGATGCGAGGTCGTGAATTGCCGGCATATGCGGCCGTGAAATTTTTTCAAGATCGAGGATCGAGCTCACCTCCAGCGCAAGCGCAATCACGTCACGGGCTGCGCCGCTGGAAGGCTCGTCGATCAGCGGCGATGAGCCGAAATAGGTCGCTTCCTGGAATGCGATGCGATCGGACACAGATGCCTTGAGCATTTGCACGCCGGCCTTCTCCAGTTCATTGCGCGAATGGGCGACAAGGTTGCTGCTTTTGATCCTGCTGAGGAAGCCGCGCACCTCGATTGGCCGATTTGTGGCCGAAGATGCCCAGTCCACGAGCATTTTCGTGCGAATAGCCTCGAACAAATTCGCTTCGTCAGTCATCACCGGTACGAGGACGAGGTTGGCGACACCCAGCGCATAGACCATGACCTGGCTGTTGAAGCCTGGGCAGTCAACGAGAACAATGTCGTTTGACGCCGTCAAGGACGCGATCGAACTGATGATCTGCTTTTCGTCGACCTCGCTGATAATGGGAAGCTGAGATAGTGCGCCGCCTTTTCCATGCCAGCGGGTAAGGGTTCCGTTCGGGTCGCAGTCCAATATGCCGACTTTGATACCTTGCGAGGCAAAATAAAGGGCAAGGCAACAGACAGAAGTCGACTTTCCCGCGCCGCCCTTGCTGGTTGCAACCGCGATGATCTTCGAATCCCACAGCATGACTGCCTCAACCAATATGCAAACGCCGCTGCACCATTAATGCTAAGTAAACCATAACATACGGACTCTCAGAAAGATCAAACTGATTGCCTCAAAAAGCAGAGAAATTGAAGTGTGCCTGCACGAGGTATTAAGTCCGCACACAAATGCAAACGATCGATATTACATTTGTAACCGTCTTGTTATTAATAGGCTGCGGCAGATCCCGGTGTGCACAAAAAACAGAACAGAGGGAAAATCATGATGCCCGGCGCAGAGTGCGTCCTTTACATAGCGTCGGAATTGCATAAGGTTCTCGATTAATTCTTAAGTACGGAGATCCAGATGTTGTATGGAGCCGCGATCGTTGCGGGCTTGTTCGCTGCGGAATTCACTCTTCAGCTGACGAGCTCGATAGCATCGGACGCGGTTGTCTCGATGTTCCAGAACTACGCTTGGCAACCGCCAATCGAAGATCCCGAGACGCAGATGCCTTCCGACATCATTACCGCACTCGAAATTACCGAATAAGTGCAGGGGGCCTGGAGTGGTTGATTTGAAGAGGCGGGGCTTCCTCCTTTCTGGCTTTCTGATTGCTGCGTTGCATGCTGGTGCAGCAATGGCCGCAGACGAAAATCGCGTCACTGTCTATCCCGGCCCGACTGTCGTGAAGACAATGCAAATGGTCGCAAGCGATTTCAACAAGAAGAATGTCCCGCAGGTTGATGTGCTGACGCCAGACCCGGCGCGGTTGATCAAGTCATTTTGCGAGGCCCCGGAAGACGCGCAAAAGCTGTTAATCCTTTCGCGCAAACTCACCTGGGCGGAAATGAACAATTGCGAGAAGTCGGGCGAGTTGATGGGCCTCTTCTTGGCTCGGTTCATTTTGGCGCCTGTGAGTAATACAAGCGCGGTTTCGTTCAACATTACGCGGAAAAACATTTACCTCGGGATCGCCGACCAAGTACCGAGATCGGCCGTCGCTGAATCCAATCTTCCTGCGCGTCAGCGCTTTGAACTGCTTTCCGCCACCTCGGACAGCTTCTTGGTCAACCCCTTCCGGACCTGGAATGAGATTGAGGCGGATTTGCCGGACGTGGAGATAAACTTTATCGCCCCTGACGGTGGAACGCCCAAGTTGATCCTTGATTCCAAAGTCCTTGAGGCGGGATGCAGAGGCTTCAAAGAGGTGAAAACGATCTTTGCTGCCGAGGACAGAACCCGCGTTTGCACGCTTTACCGGCCTGACGGGCGTGTCACCTTGACGGACGGGTGGAGGTTTGAAGACGCAACGAAAGACCTGCTCGCTTCTACTAAGCCGACGATCGCTTTCGTGAGGCTTGATAGCCTGAACAGCGAGGGTATTACTCCATTGCGCTGGAGAGGTGTCACGGCTCTTGATGCTGACTTCAAGCCGGAGGAGTTTGCGATGCGTCAGGAGACGTCTGTCTATTTCTTTTCTGGAGCCGTGCGCGGCAATGAGTCGGAATCGAAAATAACGCCGACGGCGGCATTTCTTACCGAGTTGTTTTCAGAATCGGTGGTTGGCCCCTTTGGTGCATTCAAGAAAAATGGCTTTTATGTTTTGAGCATCAAAGATCGGATGGATGCGCGCGCAATTCTTCGCCGCGTTCGCGGCCTTGGCGAATCGGGGGTGAATTGATGCGGCTCACCTCAAAATCAGGAAAGCGCCGCGCATGGCACGGCATCGCCGCCATGCTGCTATGCTTTTTGGCTGTGCCAGCCCAGGCTGAAGAATCGAGAGCAAGCTATTGGTTTCGGCAAACTGTCTACAAGGTAGTCGAAGGGCCGAGCGCGCTCATCAACAAGACGATCGATCTTGTTTTCTATGGCAGCACCGCGTGGCATCGCGAGAAGTTTTTCGAGCTGCTTGAGACCTCGGGATACGAGCTCAAGAAGGCCGAGACAACGGCTGGTCTGATCCCCGAAATCAAGTTCGCCTACGAACAAGCCAGGCAACTGAGCGAGAACGATCGCGAAGCGCTCGAAGAGGAGATCCTCGCGTTCGAGGAATCGGATCCGACCTGGATTGAAGGCAAGATCGAAGCGCGCATCCTGCGCTTCCTTCTGTCTGTTTCGGAAATGGGCCAATACCGCATTGGCGAGTTCGACATCAGCGTACTGCCGCTGCCGGGCTTTACCTTTGCGACCATGCCCGCCGAGATCAGCTATACGCCAGATACGATCCTGATCATGCGTCGTATGAACGAGGCTCGCGAAAATGCGAGTCACGCAGCTGGTTCAAAGAATAAATAACCGGAGACCTGACATGAAAAAGATGATTTTTGCCTGCGCCGCCGCTGCCTGCCTTCTTGCCCCCGTTCAGGCAATGGCTCAAAGCAAGCCCGCCCCGACTGTCGAAATCAAGGCGGCGCAATCCAACGAATGGACCGGCCGACAGATCCTCGCTGTGGCTGGCGGCGCCATCGTGGGCGCGATCGTTGTCGACGCTCTTTTGCCCGGCATCATGATGAAGACCGCGATCGGCATGATCGGTGGCGGCACGCTCGGCTATTATTGGTACACAAACGAAGTGCCGCCGATGATGAAGCAGACCTCGGCCACCGATGGCATCGCGACGGTTGTCCTGGCCAATATGTAACATCCGCATATCGCGGCACGAGCAAAAGCCCGGCATCCTCTGGAGCCGGGCTTTTTTCGTGCCCGATAGGCCTGTCCTACAAGCCGCCGTTGATATTGTTCACGTCCATCTGGCCCGAGAGCATCTGCCGCACATAGGACCAGGACACGCCGACCGCGAGAATGTTGGCGATGATGATTTGCAGAAAGACGATGAGCTGTGGCGCAGGCGTGTCGATATCGATGGTTCTGGGGAAAAAGATGGATGTCGCCAGCGCCGATGCGATGGAAATCAAGATCAGTCCCGGGAGCCGCAGCGCGCGTCGGCTGGCGTTAACGTAAAGTCCGAAGAAAACAGCGAGCACGATGCCCGCAACGATTTTGAAGCTCCAATAGCGGAGATCTGTCGTGGCGACCCAGTGAAAATAGGAATAGCCGCTCGGATTATAAAGTGCGGCCAGCAGGAAAAAAGCGCCCGCCCAACGCGCTGCTACCCCTGCCAATGTAATCTGATCGGACATCGCCGCTCACAACCTGTTGCGCTGACTCTCGCAAGCCGCTCGACGCTGGGCGATGTAGGAATCGCGGAGCGTCTCGTAATCCACGGTCTGAGCTGCGGGCTGCGCGGCCCGTGGCGTGCGGATGGCGACGATTTCGAGAACGCGATAGGGGAGGTAGGCAACGCCTGCAACCGAATATTGCAGGAAGTTTGTTGCAAGAATGGCGGCAGAATCGCGAAGGTTCGCAGCGCCAAAGAAGGGCAATACGAAATATGGTCCCTCGGGGAGGTTTGCCCGACAGAACACCTCGTCTAGGCGACGCGGCTGGAACGGGAAGCCAGCAGGTGTGGCAACATCGTAATAGCCCAGAATGCCCGCGGTGGAGTTCAGCGAAAACCGGGCGGCGGCATTCAAGACGCCGGCCCCATCCAGCAGCAGCGCATCGCTCAGAATTGTGACCGGCTCGCGCAGATTGGCGAACACATTGGCCACGCCGAGGCGTGCATTCACTGGAACATTATCGACATATGCCTGTCCGACTGGATCAAGGATTCCCGTCACAAGTGTCGCGTTCATGCTGCCGAAGACACGGTTGACGGGTTCGAAGAGATCGGTGCCCGTCCACGCGCTTTCGGGGGCCTGCGCAAAAACGGGCGATGAAAGAAGCATCGCCGCAACGCAGGCTGCGGCCGCCAGACGCCGTGCCGGCGAGCGCTGCAGCGAGTCTCTCATTTGCATTAAAAGCAAGCTCGACCCCGCACCAAATCCCTGGATTCTCGTTGAGTATAGACCCTAAAGGGTCCTTCAGCTATAGGTCGCGGGATGATGGCTCACCAATTCATCGCGCGCTATTTTTTGTTACGATGGCTTCTGTGCGCCTTCGTTGTTTTCGCAACTTATAACCCATCCGGCTATTCTTATTATTATTGGTTACAAAACAGCGGCGATGACTATCTGGCCATCAAGGCGCTCATCTTCGTCGCGCTGTTCTGGACTTACATAACCATCCTGTCGATCGCGCGCGCGGCGGTGGGAGCAAGCGGTCTCTATACAGCCATCGTCGCTGTGGTCCTCCTTTTTTACGGTTTGATGGACATCGAGCATTCATCCGAGACTTTGCTCAATTTTCTTCGTTATATTCAGCTCGTCACGCTCGCCTCGGCGCTTGCCATCTGCCTGACATGGTCGAAACTGCGCAGCAGTCTCATCGGTCAGAAATCGGTGCGGAGACTTAATTGATGCCGTCGGACGCAAACCAGTCTCCCGTGTTCGAGGCCCGCGGCCTTGGGGGCAAGCTCGTCTACGATGGCGAAACCGTGACGCTCTACCGCGACACTCTGACAGCTTTTCTCGCCGGGCTTCTCCACATCGGCAACGATTATGGGACGCAGATCATTTCCGCAAAGTCGGTCACGGCGATCGAATTTGTGCGGCAATTAGGTTTTTTCAAAAAGCTCCTGCCCATCTATTTCATCCGCTTCGTCTATCCAGGCAGCGGGCAACTGAATACGCCATCGATCAGGGCGGCATTCGCGCATAATGCCATGCTGATGAGCATCTTCGACAATCGCGACTTCTTTCTGCTGCGTGAAGCGATGCTGGCGCGGGCGCGCAACCCTGCCCCCCAATTGACCGCAAATCCGCCAGTTACCGGCGGGCCATCGCGAGACCCGCAAGCCGGACGTTTCTCCAGTGCAATCGTCTCGTTTTTCGCACGCCTGAAATATGGCATCCGCGCACACCTGCGACCTCAGATGGCATTGGGTGCTGCGCTGACGCTTGTTGCGGGTCTTTGTGGGTGGATGCTGTTGTCAGCAATGCCCGGGTTCGAGCATCTGGCGCGCATGGGCTTGCAAGCCTCCCGTCTGCCTTGGTCAAGTTCAATCGAACTGTCCTGGACGGGGCAGGATCAAGCCAGTTACCGGACGAGCATTCCGGCCTCCGCCGCCAATGCGCTCGACATCGAATCGCGCAATTTCTTCGCACAAGGCCCCGTCCGCGCGGCTGCCTCCTTCAAATCCGAATTCTCGCCTCGCCTTGATAAAATCGCAGATGCAGCCCGAAGCCGCATTGTTGCTTACGGCGACTGGACCTTCGACTGGGGAACCAGTTACTGGCTGTTGAGCGATGGCCTTTTGGCTGCGGCCGGCGGGGGCGAAACAGGTGACACTGCCGTCGCCCGGGGCGAGGCGGCGATCCGGCAGAAGATCGCACAGCAGTACAAGGAAACCCTTTTCTCCGATGCGCAGTTTGAAGCGCAGCTGCAAAAAGGATTGGAGCAAGGACTCGCTGCAGCAGAGCGCGAAATGCGCGGCACCTGCCAATCCATAGAGGATATGCTGGAAGATATTGCCAAGGCGCCTGTGCAGCGGTTGGTCGATGGGCATTGGGTGGTTGACCCGACCTGGACGGACGGCGGTGTTGCAATGCCTGCCTGCCACGAAGCGTCAGAGGGGCTCCGCGCCGCGCGCATGCGCGTTCAGGACTCCACGCGGCAGATCATGAAAGATTCGCATGTGCCCGAGATCGCCATTGCCCGGCTTGCGCGCCCGCTGATGACAGTGACCATCGGCATGGTGGGCTCTGCGACAGGCGTCACACTGGCGGCCGTTCGCCTGGGCTTGCCCCGCGCGCTGCTTGTCTCGCCGCTCGTGACCGCGTTAGGCGTGAAACTCGCCATTTATGCGACGGACTTCGTCCTGACGAGCCTGGATGAGGCTGTCAATCGGGCCCCCTTCGAAGCCGAAATATCGGCAGGTATTTCGAAGGCCCAGGCCGAAGCCCTGCGCGTCGCGCATCAGGATATCGTCGATACGACTGCGGCCGCACTGAGCGTGCGGCCGCGTTGATCTCAATGCGCCGGAGCGCATCCATTCATCAGGGAACGACGCTGGCCGCAACCAAGCCAGCGCCAGCGCCGGCGCCAACCATCGGGGCGGCAGCAGCACCTGCGCCGCCAGCCATGGCGGCCTCTCCAACGAGCGGCGCCGCAACAGCGCCGCCAGCCACGCCAGCAGCACCCGCGCCACCGGCCGCAACTTCCGCAGTTGCAGCAACCGGCCAAAGATACCAGACCGTCGCAGCCGCAGCCGCGCCGAGCACCATATAGCTGACGATGTCGCCAGTGGTCGGGCCCTTGGACGTGACCTGTTGAGCCTGCGCAGGAGCAATGCCCTGCAGCATGATCGCGACAGCACCCGCAGCCATGTATTTCTTCATCATCTGATCAGCCCTTCTGGAATTCTTGTGTCTTAAACGCCGAAACGAACTTGGACTTGTGGCTTACCCTTCGGCTTCAAGAGCATGATGATCTTGGCGCCCGGCTCTGCCAACAAAGCAGATTCGCCCTTCATTTGATTTCCACCAGCCGCAACGAAATCAAATTTATCGCGCTGCTTACCCGCTTGTATTGTGGCAGAGACCTCAAACTGGTCAAGGCGGAGCGCCTTCATATTCTCATCGTAAAGATAAATATCTATCTTGGATTGCTTGGCCACCATCTCGACATGAAATGGATCCGCCTCGCCGATCTGGCCGCCGTGCGGCCCTGCTTCATGCGCCGCATGTTGCGCGCGAGCGGGCTGCGCGAAGACCGCGACGCTGCTTGCCAGCGCGAGAGCCATTGCTGCCGTCAGCAGAAATCTTTTCATATGATTGTCTCCTTTGCTTCCAGCTCACCGGCACTCACGAGCTGGTCATTACGAATGAGATTTCGGATTGCCGACGGTCCGAATGCCTTGAAGAGAACGGGCGTCAGGAGCGCATCCAGGAGTGTTGCGCTCACCAATCCGCCGACGATGGTAATAGCCACCGGTGAGAGGATTTCCTTGCCGGGTTCGCCGACGCCGAACATGAGCGGAATAAGCGCGCAACCTGCAGAAAGCGCGGTCATGACGACAGGCGCAACGCGATCGAGGCTCCCCTTGATGATTGTCGCGTCATTGAAGGGCGCACCGCGCGCGATCATCGTGATGTAGGTGCTGACCTTGAGAATTCCGTTTCGCGAACTGATGCCGGTGAGCGTGACGAACCCCACCATGGTCGAGACCGAAAGTGGGAGACCGAAAATCCACAAGGCCGCAACACTGCCAATCAGCGACAAGGGAACGTTGGCCATGATGATCAGCGCAATGATCGAAGAATTGTAGCGCTGGTTCAGGAGAACAAAGATAAGCGCAAGCGACATGGTGGACAGGATCGCCAGCATGTAGGCCGCTTCTTCCTGCGCCTTGAATGTTCCCTCAAGAACGAAGAAATAGCCCGGCGGAAGCTTCTGTGTGGCGATGACCTCGCGCAATTGACGGATAATGCCCGCCATGTCCGAGCCATCGCTGTTGGCCGAGATAATGAGGCGGCGACGCCCGTTCTCATGCGAGATCTGGTTGGGACCATCCACAAGATCGACAGAGGCAAAGTTGGTGAGCGCGACGGGGCCCTTCGGTGTGTCGATGAGCAGGCGCGAGAGGCCCTCCATCGTGCGGTCTTCATCCCGCAACCTGATGACGAGATCGAACCAGCGGTCGCCCGTGTAAAGCTTCGACACCTTTTGGCCGATCGAGAGCCGCTCAAGCGCATCGGTGACTTCGGAAGGCCGAACGCCATAGAGCGCAGCTCGCGAATAGTCGATTCTTACCTGTATCTGCGACACACGTCCCTGTTTTTCGATGGACAGGTCGGCAATGCCTGGAACAGCGGCCGCTCCTTTGCGGAATTGTTCGGCCAGTGTCCCAAGCGTGTCGAGATCCTCGCCAAACAATTTGACGACGATCTGCGCCTGTACGCCAGAGAGCGCATGTTCAAGTCGGTGGCTGATCGGCTGTCCCATGCCGATCGAGGCCGGAACAACGGAGAGTTTCTTCCTCAGGTCGGCGACTATTTCAGCCTGCGAACGATCGGACTTTTTGAGCCTGACGATAAGTTCCGAATTATGGACGCCCTCTGCATGCTCGTCCTGTTCGGCACGGCCCGTGCGCCGTGCCACACTTCTGACTTCAGGCACTTCCATTGCGAGCCGTTCGGCAATCCCGCCGATCCGGTTTGATTCCCGCAGCGACGTGCCGGGCTCGACGACCACGCTGACGAGATAGGTTCCCTCGTTCAGCAAGCCAAGGAAAGACCGGGGCAAGTATTGAATCGAGACGACGGCAAAAGTGAATGCGACCGTGACAGCAGCCAGAAAAGGCCCCGGCCTGCGCAAGACTTTCCGAATTCCGGCCTCATAGGCTCCCTTGATCTTGCGCGCGACGAGGCCTTCTTCGCGATGCAGATGAATGGCGCCGGGCAGCAGATAATAGCTCAGGACAGGCGTTACCGTGATGGCGGTGACGAGGCTCGCCAGAATTGAAACGATATAGGCAATGATCAGCGGCGTCATCAGACGCCCCTCGATTCCACCCAGCGCCAGCAGCGGCAGGAAGACCAGAATAATGATCGCTGTCGCCAGGACGATGCTGGAGCGCACCTCCTGCGAGGCGAGCACGATCACCGATTGCAGTGACAATGGCTCGCCCTGCGCCTTGTTGATCCGAAGGCGTCGATAGATATTCTCGACATCGACAATGGCATCGTCGACCAGTTCGCCAATCGCGATGGCGAGGCCGCCCAGCGTCATCGTATTGATGGTCATTCCGGCTGCATAAAAGACCATCGCCGTGACGAACATCGAGATGGGGATTGCGACAAGCGTGATGACGGTGATCCGCGCATTCATCAGGATAAGCAGCAGCACCATGCTGACGACGACACCGGCCTCGATCAGCGTGCGCATGACATTCGAGATCGCCATGTCGGTGAAGTCGGCCTGGCGATAAACGAGCTGCACGTTCATGCCGGGTGGCGCTTGCACCGACAGATCGGAAACGACCTGCTCGATTTCGCGCGTCAGCGGAATTGTGTCGCCGTGTGGCGCCTTCAGAATGGCGACAAGAACGCCGGGGGTGCCCATGACCGACGCATCGCCACGTTTTGGACGCGCGCCGAATTCAACATCGGCAATGTGGTCCAGCTCAACCGGCTTTTGCTCCGTGTAGCCGACAATGAGATGACGGATGACCTCGGGGCTGGCGGAAGAGGCGATGTTGCGGATGAGGAGTTCGCTCCCCTGCTGCTCGACAAATCCACCGCCGGTGTTGGCGCCAAAACGGACAAGCGACTGATGGAGATTATCAAGCGTTATGCCAAGCCGCTTCATCGCCGCGAGATCTGGCATGACGCGGAACTCTCGCGCTTCGCCGCCGAGAACTGTCACCTGGCTGATGCCGGGAACGCTGAGGACACGGGGCCGCACCACCCAGTCGGCAAAATCACGCGCCGCCATCGACGAGGCGTTTGGCCCGCCAATGCCGATGATCGCCACTTCTCCCAGGATTGCCGATATCGCGCCGAGCGAAGGGCGCGCGGTGGGAGGAATGCTTTGCGTCGCGATGGACAAGCGCTCGGATACGGTCTGCCGCGCGCGGTAGATATCGACGTTCCAGTCAAACTCGACATAGATGATCGAATAGGTGACGCTGGACGTCGAGCGAATGCGCTGCACGCCGGGCGCGCCGCGCAGAGCGTTTTCAATTGGCAAGGTAACGTTGCGTTCGATCTCCTCGGGCGCGAGACCATCGGTCTCCGTCATCACCGTAACTGTCGGCCGATTCAGATCGGGAAAGACATCAACCGGGATTTTGGGCAATAGCAGATTGCCGGCGATGACCAGACCCAGAGCTGCAGCCAGCACAAGGAGCCTGTTGCGAACGGCGAAACTGACAACCTTGAAGAAAATCATTCTGTCGCCAATCCCGCTTGTGCAGCTATATTACAAGGCACTGATCTCTCTACAGCTGCAGCAGGATTCGTTCAACGGCGGCGCAGCAAATTATAATCGAGAGCTGAAGGCTGAACGAAGATTGTAAACGCAAAATGCTACATAGAAGCAGGTCTTGCCAGCATCAAAAATCACATAGATATGATTGTACCTACTATTGAAAATAATGCCTTATTTATAGATACGTTATTGCTGGTGGCCTATTGGGTCGAAGGGGGCAATCATGGATTGGACTGCCCCTGCAGGGTGCGTGCGAGGGCGAACCACGCGGGTTTTCGCTGCAGATTTTCATCCAATGGCAGGACGCGCACGGCCAGTCCGTCAGGGCGGGGCGCGTGACGCTCCAGCCAGGTGTAACGATCACTCAGGCCCCACAGGAGAACGGTTTTGACGGCGGAATGATCCAGGGCAGCGGTCAGGAAGACCTGATATTGATGCGCCACCAAAGCGTCTCTTGTGACGACGTCTGCAGGCAAAACAGAATCGCTGACATCAAGCTCCGTGATGTGAATCTGCAAGCCAAGATCAGCGACGCTATTCATGAAGGCTTTGAGTTTTCCCAAATTGAGAGGTGTTTTTGCCGAGAGATGCGCTTGCATGCCGAGCGCATGAACAGGTGTTCCTCGAAGTTTGAGATCGCGTAACAAGCGCAGGACAGCTTGTCGCTTGCGATCGGCCTGCGGCGTGTCCGCCTCAAGGCCAAATTCATTATAAGCAAGCATCGCCGATGGGTCTGCTTCCGCAGCGAGCCTGAAAGCTTGCTCGATATAGCCCGGCCCGATCAGTCTGAGCCATGCCGACTGGCGCAGTCCGTCTGCGCGGCCATCGCTCGGGAGGACGGCTTCATTCACGACGTTCCAGGCAGTGAATGTCTTTCGATAGCGGCCCATGAAGGCAAATATGTGCGCGCGCATATATTGGCTCGCATTCGCTGCCGTCACATTTTCAGCAAACCACGGCGGCAGATTTTGATGCCAGACGAGATGCGTGCCGCGCATGGGACGCCCGCTTCGCCGCGCCCATGTTACAATGGCGTCGAGATCGCGGAAGTCCCAGGTTTCGGGTGTTTTATGGGTATTGCCCCAAGCACCGAGGCCAATGGGGGCCACGATTCCCGCCTCGCGCGCATAAACGTCCATGATGGCGCTGTCGGTGAGGGCTTTCGCATTCAATGCGAAGCCGAACAGGATTCCCCGTCGTCGCGCCATTTGCGCCAGCGTCTCGTCGGATGCGGCGGCAGGCATAAGGGCGCTCGAGAGCGCGGCAGCAGCGCCGAGCCGCTGAAGCATTTTCCTGCGATCAAGCTCGGGTGAGAGTTTCAAGGTTCCAATCTCCGCGAAGAGCAGGCGTGTGCCCTTGTGGGTGTCGATGGCGTTTATATCAAATTTGTTACATTCGTAATTATAATTACAATAGTAAGCTTGTTGTGCCTGTGCGTCCCGCAGGTTAAATGCATAGTCTGTAGTAGAGTTTTTGCAAATAGGTGCCGTCGTGCTGAACCGTCTGGTCTCGGTTGAACGCTTCAAACGCGGTGGATGTGCGGTTACCCGTTTTGGGTTCCGCCCGCACCGCGCCCTGATTGCAACGCTCCTTCTGGCCACTGCGCCGGGGCAGGCAGGCGCCGCGCAGTTCGATGTCGAAACTGTCGCCACGATTGCGGCTCCGAGCGATCTCAAAAAGCCGCAGAAGCAGTTTTTCGGGCGCGACCTGCCCATGTTTGCCGAGCAAACGGTGACCCGCGTTGTTGCGCGCATGACGAGCGGCGATGCGCTCATCGGCGCTGTCGACTTCATGATTGCACATGCCTCCGCGCCGTTCCCGACCAAGGGCAAAGAGGTTTTCGTTCAAGCGATCCGCGGGGCAGTTGCAACGCATCCGGCCATTGGCGCTGCCACGGCCGATGTCGGTCTTTATGATGCGGCTGCGCGCGAAGTGAACGCCGGCTTTCTCCCGCAGGTCTCCGGGACCGGCGATCTCGGCTATCGGTCCTATGGCATTTCCTCGGTGCCCGGAGCTCCGGTCACAAAAAGCCGCGCACCCAATGCCGGCATGACGTTACGTCAGCTGGTCTATGATTTTGGCGCAACGTCGAATGCGGCGGATGCGGGTCTTGCGCGTCAGCAGCAATCGCAGGCGGATCTGGCAAGCGCACGCGGCGAATATACAATGCGCGCCATCAGCGCTTATGTGGACGTGCTGCGCATGCGCTCGCACATGTCGCTGGCCGATCAGAGCGTGACGGCGCGCAAGTCGCTGCTTGATCAGGTCATAGAGCGTGCGCGCTCGGGCGGTGGTTCGGAAGCCGATGTGACACGCGCCGAGGGTCGCCATGTCGAGTCGCAGGCCAATGCCTCGTCCGTTGCCAATCGACTGAGCGCCGCCGAGAGCCAGTTTGCCGAAATCTTCGGGCGCGAGCCGCCGGCCGTTCTGCCGCTGCCGATTGATCCGGAAATCAAGACGCTTGACCAGCCCTTGCCCGAGCTTTTGCGCCAATATGCGCCCGCGCAATCAAAAGACGCCGCGCGGCTTGCAGCCGAAATGGACGCCAATGCCTCAAAGTCGCGCGCCCTTCCCCGCGTCGATCTGCAGGTCTCGCACACACGCCGCGATTGGGACTCGTTGTCGGTTGGCCGCACGGGCTCGGACACGACGGCGGTTCTGGCGCTGCGCTATGATTTCTATACAGGCGGCGCAGACAAGGCGCGTGCTGAACAATCTGCATGGCGCGCCGGTCGTGCAGCACTCGAATTTGAACTCGTGCGCCGCCAGTTCGAACATAATCTTGCCCAGGCGCGAGCAGATGTGAAAAGCACGGCGGCTATTCAGCAGGCGCGCATTCGCTCCTCCAAAGCCGCTGTCCGCTCGATGGAAGCGGTCAACGAACAGTTCCAGTTCAACCGCGGTTCGTTGCTTGATGCGATCAAGACGCAGGAGGAACTCTACGCTGCCGGCAAGGACATGATTGACGCTGTGGCGGATCGGATTCTGGCAAAATATCGCCTGCTCTATTTTACATCGCAGCTTGATGATCTGTTCAAGCTCGCAAGTCTCAAGCCTGGCTCGGTCGAAGATATCAAGGCCCTTGCCGGTGTACTCTCGGCGCCTGAGGAAAAGGCGCAGCCAAAACCCAAGACCAAGGCACAGCCGGCGAAGGCTGGCTCGGGTCAATGAGCCTGTCAGAGGTTGTGTCGGACGCAAAAGCGGCGGGCACAGATCCCATCGAGCTTTATCTGATCTGGGTGCTGGCGCATTTTGGACGTCCGATGTCGCGGGCAGCCTTGCGCGCCCGCGTCGCGCGCGATCAGGGTCCATGGTCTATCGAGCAGAGCATCGAGGCGCTTGAGAGCTTGGGCATCTGCGTCGAGACGCAAGATCTCACAAAGGTCATCAAGAATTTTGCCGCGAGCCCGGTGCTTCTTGTCGCTCCGGATGCGAAGCTTCTCCTGCTCACTGGCGATATCGACGGCACATCCGGCTTCAAGGCCCTTCGGCTCAACAGCAACGACGGCCATGTCGAAACGATTGGCGCGAGCGAGCTTGCCAATTGGGCGCAAGCCTCTGCCCTGGTTTTTACGCCGCAGGTTCAGGGCGCGTCGGAAGAGTCCAAGCATGGCCGTGGTCGTTACGGCCATTGGTTCTGGGGTCCGTTGCTGACAGCACGCGGGCTCTATGTGCAGGTCGCGATAGCCGCACTCCTCACCAACATGTTTGCGCTCTCGGCCTCGATCTTCTCGATGATCGTCTATGATCGGGTGATGCCCAATGGGGCTGTCGAAACCCTGATCGCATTGCTTTTTGGCGTCGGCATCGTGTTTGCGAGCGACTTTGTCATTCGCAGCCTGCGCAGCTATTTCCTTGATCTCGCGGGTGCTCGCGCGGACATGGTGATTGCCGATTCACTCTTCGCACAAGTGATGGATATCGAACTTGGCGCGCGCAAAGGCTCGGTCGGCGCCACAGCGAGCATCATGCGCGAATTTGAATCGCTGCGCGATTTCCTCACCTCCGCGACGCTGACGGTTCTGATCGACATTCCCTTCGCCATCATCTTTGTCATCGTCATTGCCGTCATCGGCGGGCCGATTGTCTGGGTGCCCTTGCTGGTTGCGCCCATCGTCATCCTGTCGAGCCTTGCGGTACAGCCTTCCATGCGCAAGCTCGTGAAGGCGAGCCAGGAAGACGGGCGCAACAAGAACTCTATCCTTGTCGAGACGCTGACCGGCATCGAGACGCTCAAGGCGCTTGGCGCTGGTTCAATCATGCGCCGCCGCTGGCAGGAGGCGGTTTCGCATCAGGCCGCAATCTCGCTCAAGACACGCATGTTCGGGCAATTTGCGGGCAATGTCGCCAATCTCGCCGGACAGCTGGTGTGGGTCGGCGTCGTCACGGTCGGGTTTTTTCTGGTGCAGCAGGGCCAGATCGGCAGCGGCGCAATCGTGGCCTGTTCGATGCTGGCCGGGCGCGTGATTTCGCCATTGGCGCAATTGGCCCAGCTGCTCACCAAGGTCAATCAATCGCTGGCAAGCTATCACTCGCTCTCCGAGCTGATGAACCAGCCGCGCGAGCATGAAGCGCGCGACACATTTGTGGATTTCGGTTCCATCAAGGGCGGCATCGAGTTCCGCAATGTGTCTTTCAAATATCCCGGTCAATCGAAGGGCGGGCTTGAAGATCTGTCGTTCAAGATCGAGCCTGGCGAGAAGGTCGCCTTTGTCGGCCCCGTGGGCTCTGGCAAGTCGACCATCACCAAATTGATCCTTGGACTCTACAAGCCCGACAGTGGCACGATCCTGATCGATGGCGTCGATTCCCGCCAATATGATCTGGCCGACATTCGCCGCTCCATCGGGGCGGTCATGCAGGATGTCTGGCTCTTTTCCGGATCGGTGAAGGAAAATATCGCAATCGGTGGCGAGAACCCGTCGGATGGCGATATTCTGGAAGCGGCGCGCATCGCCTGCGTACATGACTTCATAGCCTCCCATCCCGATGGCTATGGCATGAAGCTGAAGGAGCGCGGCGAGGGACTGTCGGGCGGTCAGCGTCAGGCGATTTCGATTGCGCGCGCGCTTGTCGCCAGACCCTCTATGGTCATTCTTGACGAGGCGACGAGCGCCTTTGACGTCAACACCGAGCGCGTTCTGATCAACCGTCTGAACGCATCCATCCCCGACAACACGCTGATCGTGGTGACCCATCGTTCGTCACTCTTCGAGCTCGTGCAGAAGATCTTCGTCATGCAGGATGGCAGACTGGTCGCGCATGGTCCCAAGGACGAATTGCTGCGCCGTCTTGCGCAAGCCGGTAACCAGAGCTGATGAAAAGCGAACTCAAGGACGCCTGGGACATTTTCCGCGACTTTTGCCGGAGCCCCCTGCAAAGCGTGATGAACGCCAACCAGATCGGTTCGGGCGAGGGCGTCGGTATCGCGTTCTCCTCGCGCATTCCCCAGGCCAAGCGCTCGTCCAGCATTCTGCTTTTGACGATTTGCTTCGTCTTTCTGGCCTTCGGCGTCTGGGCTGCCATTGCACGCATTGACGATCTGACGCGCGCGGAGGGACGTGTGGTGCCCTCGGCCCGTTTGCAGGTCGTGCAAAATCTCGAGGGCGGCATCGTGCAATCCCTGCATGTGCGCCAGGGCGAGACCGTCGAGGCCGGCGCTTTGCTCATCAGCCTCTCGGCGACCCAGTTCGGGGCCGAGCGCGACACGCGTCGCCAGCAATTATATGCGCTTCAGGCCAAGTCCGCCCGCTTGCGGGCAGAAACCGACGGCAGCGAGCCGGCTTTCGAAACCGAGACCAATGCCCAGGGCGGCGAATTTGTCGCCCAGGAGCTTGCCGAATACAACGGCAGGCGCTCGCGCCACCTTGCCGAAATGTCGGTCATTGCCTCGCAGCTTCAGCAGCGCATGAAGGAAGCCGAGGACACCCGCAATCTCATGCAGACGGCGCAGAACTCGCTTGGCAGCGCCAAGCAGGAACTCGCCATTGTCTCGCGCATGGTGGAGCGCGGTCTTGAGCCACGCCTCGAGCTCGTGCGCATCCAGGGGAAAATCTCCGACCTCGAAGGCCGCTTTGAATCCGCGCGCATCGCCATTCCCCGCCTCGTGGCAGCCATCGAGGAGGTCGAGGCCAAGAAGGAGCAGGCCAGCCGCCAGTTCAAGTCCGACGCCGCTGCTGAACTCGGCAAGGTGGTGATCGATCTGCGCAGCCTGCAAATGTCGCTGCCCGCCCTCATCGACAAGGTCGACCGCACGGAAGTGCGCGCGCCGGTGAAGGGCATCATCAACCGTCTGTTCGTCGCAACGGTTGGGGGCGTCGTGAAGCCCGGCGAGCCTATTGCCGAGATCGTGCCCGCAGACGATCAGCTGGTGATCGAAGCCCGCATCCGGCCCCAGGATATCGGCTTCGTGCAGACGGGGATGCCGGCGCGCGTCAAGCTGACGGCCTATGATTATTCCATCTTCGGTTCGATGGAGGGCATGGTCACGCAGATCAGCGCCGATGCCGTGCCTTCGGACGACCGCTCGCAGCCCAATGCCTTCTACTTTCTGGCGCGCATCGAGACGACAACGACGGCGCTCGAGACCTTCGGTCGGAAACTGCCCGTCATCCCCGGCATGCAGGCCCAGGTCGATATCGTCACCGGCAACAAGACGGTCATGAACTACCTCGCCAAGCCCCTCCTTGCCGTAAAGGAAAATGCGTTCAGGGAGCGCTGAGGGGCTAAGGCGGCGTTAACCATATTCTCATGCAAAAACCGATCTCCGGTTGCGGCAGTTTACGCCCCCTCACCCACGGGGCGGGGCAGCGCGCGGCCGCGCTCCGGTTTTGCTCCGCATTATGTAGTATAAGTCTAAATATATATTTCATTAATATATATTCGTAACAATAATTGTTACGAATACAAATATAGATATTACCTGAATTTACCGTTTAACTTGTCAGTTATTGTGAAATCGGCTATATCTTAAAATTGCTATCAATGTTTTCTTCGGGGTTGTTTTCCCGAAGGTGCCGAAAACGTTCAGTGAGATGTGTCCATGAACCAGATGATGCGTGCCCCGGCTCAAATCCGTCTCGTCGGTGCGGCGATTGCTTGGGGAACAAAGTTTCTGAGCGCCGCTTTCCGGGTCTTCGATCTGGATGAAGCTGCGCAGAAGCTCGGCGATGGCGCGCTCGCGTTTCAATTTCGCAACAGCGACATGGCGGCGGCTCTTGCAGCAGGCGAATGGCGCGATTTTGTTGCGCTTGCTGTGAATGCACCCGTGTCGTCGGACGCGATACTTCTGCTCTCCATGGACCGCACCAGTGACCGCTCGACCGGGCTGGTTGTCGATCCCGCGCGCCTTGCGCAGACACTCCAAATTATCAACGGAGCGGGCGAGCTTCTTGGCTCGACCTTGCTGACCGCAGACATCTCACTCATGGAAGATCGCCTTATGTCTCCGAATGACGCGTGGTTGCAGGGGCTTCTCGACGGTCATTATTCCGGCGTCGCGGTCGCCGAAGACGATCGGCTCTCCGAGCTTGAGACGCTTGCCACTACGCCTGGAAGCGGCGTTGAAAAAATCGAAATTCCGAAGGGCGTCGCCGATGTGCAGCGCTTCCTGAAGAACTGGATGTCCAACCGTCGGCAGGCTTTCGGCCTTGGCGCAACCTCCATGCTCATCCTCCCGCTCGCAGCATGCGGTGGTGGCGGTGGCGGCGGTGGCGGTGGCGGCGCGCCGGTTGCTTTCACGGTCACCCCGACCTTGTCGCTCGGACAGGACACGGGCGCGGTTACGACCGATGGCATCACCAAGATTGCGACAGTCAGCGTGGCGGGTCTTCAGACCGGCGCGACCTGGCAATATATGATCGACAATAGCGGCACGTGGGTCACGGGCAGCGGGTCGAGCTTCAGCCTCACCAATGGCGCGCACACCTATCAGGTTCGTCAGACTGACAGCTCTGGCGGCGTCAGCTCGGCAAGTGCGGCCACGCCCTACACGCTTGATCAGCTTGCCCCGAGTCAGCCCACTCTCGCGCTTGGCGTCGGCGTTGCCGGTGGTGCATCGACCGGCGAAGCGACATCAGTGACCGGCGTTGTGAGCGTCGTTGCGGAAAGCAGCTCCACAGTTGCCGTGACCTTCACCCATGGCGCCAACACGGTCATCAAGACAGTGACCGGCAACGGCTCCACGCCTGTTGCGGTGCTCTTGAGTACGTCGGATCTGCTTGCCCTTGGTGGCGATGGCACCGTCAATGTGAGCGCTGCGGCGACTGATGCCGCAGGCAATACAAGCACGGCTGGAACGACCAGTTTCGTGCTGGATACGACGAGCCCCGTTATCAGCTCGTCGATCAGCGCCATTTCGATTGCCGGCGCGACAGGCATTTCCCACGGCGCCCTCAATGCGGGCGATGTGCTCACCGTCACAGTGGCGTTCAGCGAGGCGGTTACCGTTTCCGGCGGGGCCCCGCGCCTCGCGCTCAACATCGGCGGCGGGACCTTCTATGCCGGTTATTCGACCGGTTCGGGCACCAGCACGCTGTCCTTCACCTATACGATCCAGGCTGGCCAGAATGATGCCGATGGCATCAGCATTGGCGCCAACAGCATCGATCTCGGCGGAGCCACCATTTCGGACGCTGCCGGAAACTTGGTAATTGTAACGCATGGCGCGGTGGTTGATAACGCCAACTACCTCGTCGACACGCTTGCGCCTTCTATGCCCACGATCGCGCTCACCAGCGACACTGGCGCGAGCCTGTCGGACGGCGTGACCAGCAATGGCGCGGTGAGCATCTTTGGCGCCGAGGTCGGCGCGGTCTGGCAGTACAGCGTCGATTCGGGCGCAAACTGGACGACCGGCACGGGTTCGACCTTCACGCTTGCGGCAGGAAGCTACGCCGCCAACGCCGTTCAGGTGAAAGTCACCGATACGGCTGGCAATGTGTCGAGCATCGCCCGCAACGGCGCGTCGATCGTTGTCGACGCCACCAATCCGTCTGCGCCAAGCCTGGCGCTCGCGGTCGACTCGGGTTCGTCTGCCTCTGACGGCATCACCAATGCCGCCGTCGTCAACGTCAGCGGCTTGGAGGCCGGCGCGAGCTGGCAGTACCAGATCGACAACAGCAGCTCGTGGACCACGGGTTCGGGCTCCGCGTTTAACCTGTCTGATGGCCAGCACAGCTACGCCGTGCGCCAGATCGATGTCGCGGGCAACACGGGCGCGGCCAGCGCCGGCGCCAGCTTGAAACTCGACACGCTTGCGCCTTCGATGCCCACGATCGCGCTCACCAGCGACACTGGCGCGAGCCTGTCGGACGGCGTGACCAGCAATGGCGCGGTGAGCATCTTTGGCGCCGAGGTCGGCGCGGTCTGGCAGTACAGCGTCGATTCGGGCGCAAACTGGACGA
>CANBNG010000015.1 GCA_947370975.1 Beijerinckiaceae bacterium | reverse complement strand
GCAGGCGGCGCGCACGCCGGCGTTCAGCGTGCCGATGTCATCGGCCTGCTCTCGCTGATCCTCTGGACGCTGATGATCATCGTCACATTGAAATATGTCGTCATCCTGCTGCATGCCGACAATGATGGCGAAGGCGGCACGCTCTCGCTGATGGCGCTCGCGCAGCGCGCCATCGGACAACGCAGCAAGGGGGTGTTCCTGCTCGGCATTGCCGGCGCCTCGCTGTTTTTTGGCGACAGCATGATTACGCCAGCCATTTCCGTGCTCTCCGCCGTCGAGGGCCTCAAGCTCATCACGCCGGCGTTCGATCCCTATGTGTTGCCGATCACGATTGGCATCATCATCGGCCTGTTTGGGGTGCAGAAGCGCGGAACGGCTGCTGTCGCAGCGCTTTTTGGCCCGGTGATGGTGGTCTGGTTTGGACTGCTGGCCCTGGGTGGCTTTCGCCATATTGCCGATGACACAGGCATTCTGCAGGCGATCAATCCGGTTCATGCCGTCACCTTTCTGACGACAAACGGAACGCTCGGTGTGATCGCGCTTGGCGCGGTTTTTCTCTCTGTGACGGGCGCAGAGGCGCTTTATGCCGACCTCGGCCATTTTGGACGCAAGCCCATTCAGGCGGCCTGGATTGTCCTCGTTTTCCCTGCGCTGGCACTCAATTATCTGGGCCAGGGCGCGCTTGTGCTCGCCCAACCGGCAGCGCTCGAAAACCCGTTCTTCCTGCTCTATCCTGAGTGGGCCCTGCCGCCGATGGTGGTGCTCGCCACAATCGCGACGATCATTGCAAGTCAGGCCGTGATTACCGGGGCTTTCTCGCTCGCGCGCCAGGCGATCCAGCTCGGGCTCTTGCCCCGTCTTGATGTGCGTCACACGTCCCATCAACATGCCGGCCAGATCTACATGCCGCAGATCAACATCATTCTGCTGATCGGCGTCATCTTCCTCGTCGTCCTGTTTGGCTCGTCGAGCAAACTGGCCACCGCCTATGGCATTGCCGTCACCGGCACCATGGTCGTGACCGCGTGCCTTGCCTTCATCGTTGCGTGGAAACGCTGGAAATGGCCGGTCTGGGCGGCCGCAGCGATGATGGCGCCACTTCTCGCCATCGACCTCATCTTCTTTGGCGCCAATCTCGTGAAGGTGGTCGAGGGCGGTTATGTGCCCCTGATGATCGGCGCAGCTTTCATGATCTCCATGTGGACCTGGATGCGCGGCACCGCGATCCTCTTCGCCAAGACGCGCAAGGACGATATTCCACTCGCAGAACTCGTCGCCATGCTCACCAGGAAGCCGCCGCAAACGGTCGCAGGCACAGCTGTGTTTCTCACCAGCGATCCGCAGACCGCGCCCTCGGCGCTGTTGCACAGCCTGAAGCATTACAAGGTTCTGCACGAGAAGAACGTGATGCTGACGATCATCAGTGCAAATGTGCCGCGCATCGACGATGACAAGCGGGTCCGTATCGAGCCGATGAATGAGACATTCATGCGGGTGTCCATGTCGTTTGGCTATATGGAGGAGCCCAATGTGCCGCGCGCGCTCGCCTTGTGCCGCAAGATGGGCTGGAAATTCGACATCATGTCGACCTCCTTCTTCCTGTCGCGCCGCTCGCTGAAGGCTGCGCGCCAGGGACAAATGCCTGCGTGGCAGGATAATCTCTATATTCTGCTCGCGCATAATGCGGCTGATGCGAGCTCGTATTTCCAGATTCCGACAGGTCGCGTGGTGGAGATCGGCACGCAGATTTCCGTGTGATCTTGCGCGCGACGAAGAGGCTAGCGCAACACGGTCGCCTTGACCCACCATTCGGGATGATCGCGGCGAATGACTTTCGCCGCCCTCGCTGCCGCCCGGCAATTTTCAAACAGCGCAAAACAGGTAGCGCCCGAACCTGACATGCGCGTGAGGCGCACGCCGCGTGCTGCCGACAGCACAGCGATACAATGGACAACGACCGGGGCCAGCACGCTGGCGGCATCCTCCATATCGTTGCGCGCGCGTTTCATGGTGGCGCAGACAGACTCGACGCTCAGCGGCGTGGCGAGAGCGGGATGCGCGCCAAAGCCCGGATTCTCGCCGGGCTTCAAGCCGATGCGCGCAAATACAGCAGCCGTTTCGAGCGGCACACCGGGATTGACGAGCACCGCAAAAAGCGGCGGCAGGTCCAGCAACGGCCCCAGATTTTCGCCCCGCCCGCGCATCATGCGCGCGCGGGCGCGCACGCAAACCGGCACATCGGAGCCGATATCGGCCGCCGCCGCATAAAGGCGCGGATCCTCAAGATCAAGATTGTTGGCGCGTGCAAGAAGTCGCAGCGCCGCAGCCGCATCTGACGAACCACCGCCAATGCCGGCCGCCACAGGCAGACGCTTGGCAAGATGAAACGCGCCCAGCCGCAAATCAGGCACGCGGTCGGCAAGCGCGCGCGCGGCGCGCAGCACGAGATTATCCTCCTGCGCGCCGAGCTGCGCCGCGCCCGGACCCTCGAGGCTGAGCGAGAGAGGTGCGTCGGGCTGCAAGGTCAGCGTGTCGCTCGCCCCTGCAAAGACGACAAGGCTTTCCAGCTCATGCCACCCATCATCCCGGCGTCCCAGAATGTGCAGGCTGAGATTGATCTTGGCCGGTGCGCGCTCGATCAGGGACATGCCGACAATCAGCCGCCGTTTTTCGGCTCTTCGGCCTTGGGCGCTTCATTGCTGGCCGCGGCGGGCGCGGGCTCATCGGCAAGGCCGGTCTCGATCTTGACGAGGATCTTTTCAAGATCCTCGGGCTCGGGATTGAGATCGCGCGCGTGGTTCCACTGGAACTTGGCTTCGAGCTTGCGCCCCACACGCCAATAGGCATCGCCCAGATGGTCGTTGATGACGGGATCGGCGGGCTTCAGCTCGATTGCCTTTTCGAGCTCACGCACAGCTTCGGGATATTGTCCGAGGCGATAATAGGCCCAGGCGAGCGAATCGATGATGTAGCCATCGGTCGGGCGCAATTCGACGGCGCGGCGCAACATCTTGAAGGCTTCGGGCACATTCAGCGACTGGTCGACCCAGGAATAGCCGAGGTAATTGAGAACCATCGGCTGATCGGGATAAAGCTCCAGCGCCTTGCGGAAATCGGCTTCCGCCAGCGCCCATTTCTTCGAGCGCTCCAGCGAGACGCCGCGGAAATAGAGCGTTGACCAATCGCTCTTGCCGCCCTCTGACAAAGCCAGCGCGCGCGTGTAGGTTTCGGCAGCTTCGGCAAATTGCTTGCGCGAGCGCTGGAGATTGGCAAGCGCGAGCACAGCTTCGGGATCTTTGGGACGCTGGGCGGCAAGCGCCGCCAGATGTTTCAGCGCATCGTCCGAACGCCCGGCCGCCTCGAGCAGCAGGCCGATCTGGATTTCGGAATTATCTTCGAGCGGCGACCCCTCGGGCACCAGTTGATAGACGCCAATCGCCGCCTCATTCTGCTTCAGCCGCTCATAGACATCGGCCAAAGTGACGATGGCCAGCGCGTGCTGCGGGTCCATGAAGAGCGCGAGGCGCAGATAGATCATCGCGGCGAGTTCATCGGCCTGACGTCCGCCGACCGAGCCAAGGCCATAGAGCACTTCGGCCGCGCCATGTTCGGCATCGGCCACAACAGGCGGAATGGGCTTGCCGGTGGCGAGCTGGGTGAGCCCGGCGCGGATGATGGGATGGCGCGGCAGCAATTGATCGAAGGCCTCATAGGCGCGCTTGGCCTCGGCCAGATCGCCGCTGCGCGCCATGATGCGCGCGTAAGCGTCGACAATGCGCAGCGTGGTCTTTTCGGCCTCATAGGTCGTCTTGATGCGCTTCACCGCTTCGGCGCGCTGGCCAACAGCATCGAACATCAGCGCCGCGTGATAATCGCGAAACAGGCCGAAGCGGTCGTCCTTCAATTTATCGACCGTCTCGACCGCACGCTTTACATCGCCCGAACCCAGATAGGTCCAGCCGGTCAGAAGCGTGGCCGTGATGTCGCGCTGGCGTCCGCCCCCGCCATTGGCAAAGGAGGTGCGGGCCGCGCCGAATTTCTTCTGCTTCATCGACCTTATGCCAAGCACCAGATGGGCGAGGCCGTTCTTTGGGTCGCGCTTGAGCAGGCGGTCGGCCATATACGCGCCATCGTCGAGATTGCCATTGGCGAGCGCGGCCACAAAGGCCCGCTCCATCAATTCGCCATTGCGCGGATCGTAGCGCAACGCCTCGCGGAAATAGGCGGCGGCTGCCGCCGTATCGCGCTGTGCGCCGGCTGACAGGGCCGAGAGATAATTGCCCGCGGGGCTCATCGAAATCTCGAAGGGGGTCGCGGGTGTGACTTGCCGCGCCTGCGCGCTGGCCCCGCAGGTGCAGATCAATGCGGCAAGGGCTACGCCCGAGAGGCAGTTGCGAAGCGTTTCAGCTTGGAAAAAACGGATCTGACGAAAGCTTTGCGGCACGGAAATGTCTTTCTCGAACGCGAATTGTCACGGGTGCGCGCGACGCGCGCAGGGCCGGGTTCTGCCCCGCGAACATGGCTGTTTTGCGCCGCCTCGGCAAGGGGAGCAGCAGCGCGGGACGCAGGTGACTCAGAAGCCCGAGGCGATGAGCCGCGCCTCGCGCAAGGTGAGCCGCGAACGGCGCGCCTGCAGCGGATCGGTTTCTGGAAAATCTGTCCGGAAATGCCCGCCCCGGCTTTCTGCGCGGGTGAGTGCAGCGGCCACGATCATCAGCGCTGTCACGCACATGTTCCGCAGCAGCGGATCGCGCGCTTCCTGCTCCAGCGCGCCAATGATGCCAAGCGCCTTGCGCAGGCCCGCCCCATCGCGCAGCACGCCGCAAAAAGCCGACATTGTGTCGCGCAATTTTGCTTCGACATGGGGCTGCAGGGAAATGGCTGCATCCGGCACGCGCGTTTTCAGGAAACTCTCGAAGGGGCCAAAATCAAAGGGCTTTTCTTCTTGCGCGCGCAGATCCTCGGCAATGCGCGCGGCAAAAACCACCGCCTCAAGCAGCGAATTGGAAGCAAGACGATTGGCGCCATGCACGCCAGTCGACGCCACTTCGCCCACAGCCCAGAGACCACCGAGCGAGGTGCGGCCGCGCGCATCCGTCCAGATGCCGCCCATGTGATAATGCTCGGCGGGACAGACCGGGATGAGGTCGTTCGCGGGATCGATGCCGGCTGACAGGCAAATCGCGGTCACGGAAGGAAATTCCTCCGCAAATCTTGCGCCCGGCGCGGTGCGGCCATCGAGAAAGGCCCCATGCCCCGCCGCAATTTCAGCAAAGACGCCACGCGCCACAATATCGCGCGGCGCAAGCTCGGCATCGGGATGCAGCGCGCACATGAAGCGTTCACCCTCGCCATTGACGAGCGTCGCGCCCTCGCCACGCAACGCCTCGGTGGCAAGCGGGGCGGGATCGCGGCCGATATCGATGGCGGTCGGATGAAATTGCACGAATTCAGCATCGGCAATGATCGCGCCCGCCTTGGCCGCCATGGCAAGGCCAAGCCCGCGCGCTTCGCGCGGATTGGTCGTCACGCGATAGAGATGGCCGATGCCGCCTGTCGCAAGAATGGTTGCGCCGGCCGCGATCTTTTCGCGCTGGCCCTGCCCGTCGCGCACGATGACACCGATAACGCGGCCGTGGTGCGTGAGCAATTCTTCCGCCGTGCGATCCTCTATCAGCTCGATCGAGGGCGTCGCGCGCACGCGCTCGATCAGCGCGGCCATGATTGCCTGTCCGGCCATGTCGCCGCGCACGCGCACAATCCGCCGTTGGCTATGCGCAGCCTCACGCGATTGCGCGAGCACGCCTGCGAGATCGGTGTCGAAAGGCACGCCAAAGGCCAGCAGATCATCGATCCGCGCACCCGCCTCGCGAGTCATGCCGAGCACCACGTCGCGCTCGGCAATGCCAGCGCCCGCGACAAGCGTGTCGTCCATATGTTTTTCGGGGCTGTCGCCCTCGCCAAGGGCGGCCGCAATGCCACCCTGCGCCCAGACGGAGGAAGAGCCCGTGCCAATGGGGACTGTGGCGATGATCGTCACAGAACGGGGCGCCAGTTTCAGCGCGCAGAAAAGTCCGGCAAGACCACCGCCCACGATGAGAATGTCGGATGTGGGCATAGCGGGCTCTTGTCCTGTCCAGAAGGATCATCATGGCGCGTGAAGCAACGGACGGCTCCCTCGCAACGCGCCATGCAAGGAGGGCGCATGGCAAGCAAATGCCATGCGCGCGCCATCGTCAACCCAGATCGATCATCCGCTGCACACTGAGCCGCGCGCGGGCCGCAAGCGCGGGGTCGATGGTCACTTCCTCACGCAGATAGACGAGGCTTTCGAGAATTTTGGGCAGCGTGATCCGCTTCATGTGCGGGCAGAGATTGCAGGGGCGCACAAATTCAACCTCGGGCGTCTCGGCCGCCACATTGTCCGCCATAGAGCATTCGGTGACGAGCAACACGCGACGGGGATGATTGTTCTTCACATAATCGATCATCATCGCCGTCGAGCCGGAGAAATCGGCGACTTCGACAACTTCGCGCGGGCATTCGGGATGGGCGATGATCTTGATGCCCGGATCCTCCGCGCGGTAGCGCATGAGTTCGTCTGCCGTGAAGCGCTCATGAACTTCGCAAGCGCCTGTCCAGGCGATGATCTTCACCTTGGTCTGGGCCGCGACATTCTGCGCGAGATAGCGGTCGGGCAGGAAGATCACGCGCTCGACGCCAAGGCTCTCGACCACGCGCACGGCATTGGACGAGGTGCAGCAAATATCGACCTCAGCCTTCACGTCCGCCGAGGTGTTCACATAAGCCACCACCGGCACGCCGGGATATTGCGCGCGCAACGCCCGCACATCCGCGCCGGTGATCGATTCGGCCAGCGAACAGCCGGCCTTGGAATCGGGGATCAGCACCGTCTTCGACGGATTGAGCAGCTTTGACGTCTCCGCCATGAAATGCACGCCGCCCTGGATGATGATGTCAGCATCCGATGCGCCGGCAAGCTTGGCGAGCTGGAGCGAGTCGCCCACAACATCGGCCACGCAATTGTAGATTTCCGGCGTCTGATAATTATGCGCGAGAATGACGGCGTTGCGCTGGCGCTTGAGGTCGTTGATCGCCTTCACATAAGGCGCATGGAAGGGCCATTCGACGGGGGGAATGACACGCTTCACCTTTTCATACAGGTGGGCGGTCTCGCGCTCGACTTCGGGCGTCCAGGCCAACACCGGCATGGGGAGAACCCCGAAACGGCGGGCGGCATCCGACAGGCTGGCCGGCGCAAGCGCGCCGCGCGTCAAATCTAACTGGAGCTGAGCCTGCATGATCGCCTCCTGTTATGCTCGATGTGAGCATATCTAGGGCCAAGAAAATCGCCCGGGCAGGACTGCCGAGGCGGGAACCGATTTTGCGCTGATATACTCTTTTCGAGCATAAACCTAGTCACTTTTAGGCCAATTACATCCCCGCGCGCGTAAATAATCACACCCACTTTACCGTGAAGGCTGGCCTGCCCCCTTGCCTTGGACGCGGCGATTGCGCATGAGGAAATCATGGTTTTCGTCACATTGATCTATTTTCTGGCCACGCTGATCGTCGGCGGCTCCCAGCTCATCACAGGGCAGACAGCCGCTGGCCTGTCCTTCATCGCCGCTGGCCTGTTCGGGTTCTGGGCAGGCTCATCCCTCAAGCTCGCGATTTTTGCGCCCGAAATGCGCCCCCGCCTCGTCGGGCTGCTGCTGGCGGCAAGCTGCACGGCGCTGGGCCTGCTCGCGACTTATGTGACGGGTGTGCGTTTCGAGGCCTTCGGGCAGGATCTGCACGGCGCGGCCTGGGTCATCGCCGGGCTTCTGGCGGGCATCATGGGTACCAAGCGGCGGCGCTATATCCTGCCGCCCGAGGCTGATCAGGTCTGACCGGGCCGCAATTTGTAGAAAATATGCTGCCCGATCTTGTCGGTGCGCTTGAGCCTGCGTGACCAGCCGGGCCGCACATAAGTGGCGTGGTAATGGGTCGCCCCGCCCACCGGCTCAAGATAAGTCGTCCCCGCCAGCACATCTCTGGCGATGCGCCGCGCGCTGGCCCAGGGGCCGGGCTCGGTGATGCGCAGCGCGCGCCCCTCGCAGGTGAAGGAGAATTGGCAGGCCTTGTAGCGGTGCCGGTTCTGGAACACGACGCCGCAAATGCTTGGTGGATAGAGCCCGCTCGACACGCGGTTGAGCACCACTTGCGCCACCGCCGCCTGCCCCGCCTCGGGCTCGCTGCGCGCTTCGAAATAGACAGCCTGCGCAAGGCAATATTCCTCGCGGCTGCGATGATCCTGATCGACGAGCGCGGCATAATCGGGTCGCTGCGCGCGCGCCACGATGCTCGCCTGCACGGGGCTTTCGAGCGGCGCGGCTTTTTGGGGTACGCGCGGCGCAAGGAGTGCGGTGGCGTTTACCGGCATGTCGGCGGGTGCGGGTGTTGCCGAGCCCAGCGCCATGGCACGCGGCACCGAGGGCGTTGCGCCATCGAACACGGCCGCGCGCGAGGAAAGCCCAGCCCGCAAGGCGGGGCGCAGCGTCGCGCCCGTTGTCGCCGAACTCGCAGCGCCCGAGGATGTGCCTGTGTCGACCGGCGCGCTTTCGCCCACAGGCTCGAAGCTGGCGACGGAGTCAGGACCGGGGGCCGGGCCAGTGGCTGGCGCAAAACCCTCGAACGCCAGCGAGCCGCGCGTGGAGAGAATGAGCTCGGCTGCGCGCGCGCCCTCAAGCCCGCCCTGCTTGCGCAAGCGCGTGTCGAGCGTGGGACGCAGGCCGATGATCGGATCGCCCCGGCGGCTGCGATCGATCTGGGGGAATTCATGCGCGCCGACCTTGATGTCGTTGCGCGGCTCGATCTCATCGGGATTGAGCAGCAGATCCGCCTTGTCGCCCAAGGTGAGGGAGGCAAGCTGAATGCGCCCGGGGTGCGGCCTCGACAGTCCAAAGGCGTCGCGCAGGCTGGCAATGGAGGGAACGAGATCGGCGGGCGCGGGGACGGTGCGAAAAGACGGCAAAGCGATGCTCGCGCCAATCGAGGCATCCTGTCCCGCAATGGCGGTGAAGGAAACCACGAGGCCCAGGCCCAGACACCAGGGGGCAATGACCCCCACGGCCCAACCGATGCGCGACCGACACATACGCAACCCGCACGAGGATACGGAAACTAAAAGCTGTCAGCCCGGGGACGGAACAAACCTCCGGGTCAGCCTCGTGCGATTAAACGGCATTTATGCTTGCAGACCTGTTACTGCCGCGCCAAAGCCAGGCGTGCCAAAACGGGATTCCTGCGCCCCTCCGGCAGGCTCACGAGGCTGCAGGCGTGCTCGCGGCAAACAGCATGGTCATGAGCAGATAGAGAAGCAGCCCGGCAAAAAAGCCGGCAAAGCGCGATTCCATTGTGAGCGGGAAAACCTCCCCGCCCTTCATCAACTGCATCAGGCCGACATCGGCCATCAGCGAGATCACCAGCAGAACTGTGAAGCCCGAACTGAGGCCCTCGCCCAAAAGCCCGGGATAGGCCAGCGTGAGAGCGCCAATCGCCACCCCCGCCACACTCATGATGGCGAGATAAATATTGCGCGCACTCTTCATGGCTTGCCCCCGAAACGTGTTTTTGGCTCTCAGGCCTGGCTTGTCGCCTTTTTTCCGAGCGCCGCCTGCGCCGCAGCCAGACGGGCAATCGGCACGCGGAAGGGCGAGCAGGACACGTAATCAAGGCCGGTGCGTTCGCAGAATGCAATGGAGGCCGGATCGCCGCCATGCTCGCCACAGATGCCGAGCTTGATGTCGGGACGCGTTGCGCGGCCTCGTTCTGCTGCGATGCGCACGAGTTCGCCGACGCCTTCCTGATCGAGCGTCACGAAAGGATCGGCCGGCAAAATGCCCTTGGCCGTGTAAGGCCCGAGGAAGGAGGCTGCATCGTCGCGCGAAATGCCGAGCGCCGTCTGCGTCAGATCATTCGTGCCGAAGGAGAAGAACTCCGCCGTCTTGGCGATTTCTCCCGCGAGCAAGGCCGCGCGCGGCAGCTCGATCATCGTGCCGACCTGATAGGGCACCTTGACGCCGGTTTCCGCCTCGACGGCCTCAGCCATGGCGACAATGCGCGCCTTGGTGAGATCGAGTTCGGCACGCGTCATCACCAGCGGCACCATGATTTCAGCCGTCACCGGCTGGCCGGTTTTCTTGCCCGCCTGCACAGCGCCTTCAAAAATCGCACGCGCCTGCATTTCCGCAATTTCGGGATAGGCAATCGCAATGCGCACGCCGCGGAACCCGAGCATCGGGTTGAATTCATGCAGCTCCGAGGCGCGGCGCTGCAATTTTGCAGGATCCGTTTTCATCGCCGCTGCCACTTCGGCGATTTCAGCGTCGGTGTGGGGCAGGAACTCATGCAGCGGGGGATCAAGCAGGCGGATTGTCACCGGCAGGCCCTGCATGATCTCGAACAGCTCGGCAAAATCCTTGCGCTGCATCGGCAGCAATTTGGCGAGCGCGACGCGACGGCCCTGCTCGTCATCGGCAAGAATCATCTCGCGGACAGCGATAATGCGGTCGCCCTCGAAGAACATATGTTCGGTGCGGCAGAGGCCAATGCCATCGGCGCCAAACGAGCGCGCCACGCGCGCATCCGCAGGCGTTTCGGCATTGGTGCGCACCTTCATGCGGCGCACCTTGTCGGCCCAGGACATGAGGGTCGCAAATTCGCCCGACAATTCGGGCTGCAACATGTCGACAGCGCCTTCAAGCACCTGACCCGTCGAGCCATCCACCGTGATGATATCGCCCTTTTTCAGAACGCGACCCATGGCTGTCAGCGTCTGTGCGGCATAATCGACGCGGATCTGGCCGGCGCCCGAGACGCAGGGCTTGCCCATGCCGCGCGCAACCACCGCCGCATGCGAAGTCATGCCGCCGCGGGTCGTAAGGATACCGGCGGAGGCATGCATGCCGTGAATATCTTCCGGGCTCGTCTCGACGCGCACCAGAATCACGCTGCGGCCAGCCGCTTTCAGCGCTTCGGCTTCATCCGAGCTGAAGACGATTTCGCCACAGGCTGCGCCGGGCGACGCCGGCAGGCCGGTCGCGACAATCTTGCGTTCGGCCTTGGGATCGATGGTGGGGTGGAGCAATTGATCGAGTGCCGCGGGATCGACGCGGGTGATCGCCTCTTCCTGCGTAATCAGATTTTCAGCCGCCATTTCCACGGCGATGCGCAATGCTGCCTTGGCCGTGCGCTTGCCGCCGCGCGTCTGCAACATCCAGAGCTTGCCGCGCTCGACGGTGAATTCGAGATCCTGCATGTCGCGATAATGCTTCTCGAGCAGATGCGTGACGCGGACGAACTCGTGGTAGACCTCGGGCATCACCGTCTCCATCGACGGCTTGTCGGAATGGGCGGCGATGCGCGCAACTTCCGTGATGTTTTGCGGCGTGCGAATGCCAGCAACCACGTCCTCGCCCTGCGCATTCACCAGGAACTCGCCATAGAGTTCATGTTCGCCGGTGGAGGGATTACGCGTGAAGGCGACGCCGGTCGCCGACGTCTCGCCCATATTGCCAAACACCATGGCCTGCACATTGACCGCAGTGCCCCAGCTCGCGGGAATATCGTTGAGGCGGCGATAGGTGATCGCGCGCTGATTCATCCACGAGCCAAACACCGCGCCGATGGCGCCCCACAATTGTTCAGCCGGTTCCTGCGGGAAGGGCTTGCCGGTGGCGGCCTGCACCTTGGCCTTGTAGCCGACAATCACTTCGCGCCAGTCGGCAGCGGTGAGATCGGTGTCGAGCATGTAATTGTGGTGATCCTTGAACTCCTCAAGAATCTCCTCGAACTCATGATGGCCGACATCGAGCACGACGTTGGAATACATCTGGATGAAGCGGCGATAGGAATCATAGGCAAAGCGTTCATCGCCTGCGCTCAAAGCCAGCGCATCCACGGTCTCGTCATTGAGGCCGAGATTGAGCACCGTATCCATCATGCCAGGCATCGAGGCGCGCGCGCCCGAACGCACCGACACGAGCAGCGGGTTGGCGGCATCGCCAAACGTCCGGCCCGTGATCGTGCCGACATGGGCGAGCGCGGCTGCGACCTGACCCGTCAGCTCGTTGGGATAATTGCGGTCGTGATCGTAGAAATAGGTGCAGACTTCGGTCGAAATGGTGAAGCCGGGGGGCACTGGGAGGCCGAGATTCGACATTTCCGCAAGATTGGCGCCCTTGCCGCCGAGCAAGTTGCGCATCCCGCTCTCGCCCTCGGCCTTGCCGTCGCCGAAGGTGTAAACCCATTTCGTCATTTGATCGTCCCCGGCCGGTGATCCTGCGCCCGCCTCGGGCGGACTATGGTTCTCTCTAGGCGCTGGGCGGAGCGAGATCAATTCGTCAATTTGCACGATTTGCAGGGCGCAATGTCGCGGCCAAGCTGGAAAACGACATTTTCTGCCGCATTGGCAGGCTTGGACCTGTGGTGTAAGCCAATCCCGCCCTATTTGAGACTCTGGCCCCTTTTGAGGCCTCGACCAGAGAGCGCAGTGCAGAACCCCTCGAAAACGCCCCTCCTCGACCAGATTTCCACGCCCGAAGATCTGCGTCGCCTGCCAGAGACAGACCTTCGGCAGGTTGCAGCAGAATTGCGTGCGGAAACGATCGACGCTGTTTCAGTCACTGGCGGCCATCTTGGCGCGGGATTGGGCGTTGTCGAGCTCACGGTTGCCATTCACCATGTTTTCGATACGCCGCGCGATCGGCTGCTTTGGGATGTAGGCCATCAGGCCTATCCACATAAAATTCTCACCGGTCGGCGTGAGCGGATTCGCACGCTTCGCCAGGCCGGCGGACTGTCCGGCTTCACCAAGCGCAGCGAGAGCGAATTCGATCCCTTCGGTGCGGCGCATTCTTCGACCTCGATCTCGGCCGGGCTCGGCATGGCGGTGGCGCGCGATCTCGACGGACGGCACAACAATATCATTGCTGTGATCGGCGATGGCGCCATGTCGGCTGGCATGGCCTATGAGGCCATGAACAATGCGGGCGCGATGCATTCGCGCCTCATCGTGATCCTCAACGACAATGACATGTCGATTGCCCCGCCGGTGGGCGCCATGTCGGCCTATCTTGCGCGGCTGGGCTCTGGCCGCACCTATCTCAAATTGCGCGATGTCGGCAAGCAGCTCACGCGGCAATTGCCCGCTCGCCTCGACCGCGCGATCACGCGCGCCGTCGAACATGCGCGCGGCTATGTCACCGGCGGCACCTTGTTCGAGGAACTCGGCTTTTATTATGTCGGCCCGATCGACGGACATAATCTCGACCATCTCCTGCCCGTGCTCAAGAATGTGCGCGATGCGGATATTGGCGGCCCGGTGCTTATTCATGTCGTGACGCAAAAGGGCAAGGGCTATGCGCCCGCAGAAGCCTCGGAAGACAAATATCATGGCGTCAACACATTCGATGTGGTGACCGGCGCGCAAGCCAAGCCCAAAGCCAATGCGCCCGCCTATACGCGCGTCTTTGCCGATGCGCTGGCCAAGGAAGCGCGCAAGGACGACAAGATTATCGCCATCACGGCGGCCATGCCGTCGGGCACGGGGCTCGATCTCTTCGCGCGCGAATTTCCCAAGCGCACATTCGATGTCGGCATTGCCGAACAACATGCTGTGACATTTGCAGCCGGCCTTGCGACAGAGGGCTACAAGCCATTTTGCGCGATCTATTCGACCTTCCTGCAACGCGCTTACGATCAGGTCGTGCATGATGTCTCGATCCAGAAACTGCCGGTGCGTTTTGCCATCGACCGCGCCGGACTTGTGGGCGCGGACGGGGCAACCCATGCTGGCTCCTTCGATATTGCCTATCTCGGTTGCCTGCCCGACATGACGATCATGGCGGCGGCGGATGAGGCTGAACTCGTGCATATGGTCGCGACCGCCGCAGCCTATGACGATGGCCCCATCGCCTTCCGCTATCCCCGCGGCGAAGGCGTGGGCGTCGACATGCCGGAATTTGGCGTGCCGCTCGCCATCGGGCGCGGCCGCGTGTTGCGCGAAGGTACGCGCGTGGCGCTTCTCTCGCTTGGAACGCGCCTCGCCGAAGCGCTCAAAGCCGCCGACAGCCTCGCTGCTTTCGGCCTCTCGACCACCGTCGCCGATGCGCGTTTTGCCAAGCCGCTCGATCGCGATCTCATCCGTCGCCTTGCCGCCCATCACGAGGTGCTCATCACCATCGAGGAGGGCTCGGTCGGCGGCTTCGGTTCGCTCGTCATGCAGGCGCTCGCCGAAGATGGCGCGCTCGATGGCGCGGGCGCCATGCCGCTGAAATTCCGCAGCATGGTCCTGCCCGATGTCTATCAGGACCAGGACAAGCCCGACCGCCTCTATGCGCAGGCGGGCCTCGACGCCAAGGCCATCGTCGCCAAGGTGCTCGGCGTGCTGGGGCGCAGCGAGGAAGCTGCGAAAAGTCTGATCGCGTGAGCATCATCTGCGTTGCTGCCCGCGCGTGTCAGCCATGAGCCGCATTCGCGCCGATCTCCTGCTTGTGGAGCGCGGGCTTTTTGCCTCCCGCGCCAAGGCGCGCGAAGCCATCGAGGCCGGGCTTGTGAGCGCGGCTGGCGCGCTTGTGCGCAAGCCTTCCGACATGATCGACGGGACTGCCGAGATTCTTGCGCAAGCGCCCTACCCCTGGGTGTCGCGCGGCGGGCTGAAGCTCGTGGCCGGGCTCGACCATTTCAAGCTCGATCCGACCGGCCTCACCTGTCTGGATGTCGGCGCATCGACCGGGGGCTTCACCCATGTGCTGCTCGACCGCGGCGCGGGACGTGTCTATGCGGTGGATGTAGGACAAGGCCAGCTGCACGCCAGCCTTGGGGCGGACGCGCGCGTGGTCGCCATGGAAAAGACCGATGCCCGCAGCCTCACCGCCCGGCAAATCCCGGTGCCGCCCGCGCTGATCGTCTGCGATGCGAGCTTCATATCGCTCAAACTGGTGCTTTCGGCGGCGCTGGCGCTGGCCGCGCCGGGCGCGCATCTGCTGGCGCTCATCAAGCCGCAATTCGAGGCCGGGCGGGCCGCCCTGAAGAAAGGCATCGTCCGCGATGTCGAGATTCATGAGGCCGTTTGCCGCGATATTGCCGACTGGCTCGCCAGTCTTGGGTGGAAAGTGCTAGGGATCGCTCCTTCCCCGATCAAAGGGGGCGATGGGAATGTCGAATTCCTGATCGGGGCGCTTTTGCCCGCCCCGCCATTGGATACAAAATGACGCGCTTTCACCTCAACGCCGAACTCACCATCACGCGCCTTGGCCAGCGTGGCGAAGGCCTCGCGCGCCATGAGGGCGCGGTCCTGGGCGTGCCCTATGCACTGCCTGGCGAGACAGTCCGCGTCGAAATCGACGGCGAGCGCGCCCGCCTGGTGGACGTTCTGCAAGCCAGCCCCGACCGGCTCCCGTCCTTCTGCCGCTATTTCACCAATTGCGGCGGCTGCGCCGTGCAGACACTCGCCTGGCCCGCCTATGCCGACTGGAAGCGCAGCCTCGTGCTCGACGCGCTCGCCCGCGCCCATATCGAAACCGAAGTCGCGCCGCTGGTCGATGCCCATGGCGCAGGCCGTCGCCGCGTGACCTATCATTCCCGCGTGGTGGACACGGGCGCGGGGCGCAAGCGCCTCGATCTCGGCTTCATGCAGGCGCGCGCGCATAAAATCATCACCATCGACGAGTGCCCGATTCTCGACCCCGCCATGAAGGGCTCGGTGGAAGCCGCCCGCGACACGGCAACCGTGCTGATCCCGCTCGACAAGCCGCTCGATATTGTCGTGACCGCGACGCTCGAGGGACTCGATGTCGATGTGCGCGGGGCTGGCCCGCTCTCCTTCGATTACCGGCAGGCGCTGATCACAATCGCCCAGCGCCATGACCTCGCCCGCATTTCCAACCATGGCGACACGATCATCGAGCGCCGTCCGCCGACGCTCCACATGGGCCGTTGCGTCGTAGTGCTGCCGCCCGGCGGCTTCCTGCAGGCGACGCAGGCGGGCGAAGACGCTCTGGCCGCCCTTGTGGTCGAGGCCATGAGGGGCACGAAAAGGGTTGCGGATCTGTTTGCGGGCTCTGGCACTTTTGCGCTGCGGCTTGCCGAAACCGCCGAGGTGCACGCGCTTGAGGGCGATCCGGCTGCTATGCTGGCGCTGGCGCGGGGCGCAGGCGGCGCAATCGGTCTGCGCATGGTGCGCACCGAATCGCGCGATCTGTTTGTGCGCCCGCTGATTGGCGGCGAGCTGACCCGCCTCGATGGCCTCGTGTTCGATCCGCCGCGCGCGGGCGCCGAAGCTCAGTCCCGCGAGCTGGCGACCTCGAAAGTGCCGCTGGTCGTTGCCGTGTCCTGCAATCTGCAGAGCTTCACGCGCGACGCCCGCATCCTGATCGATGGCGGCTATGTGCTGGAAAAAGTAACGCCCGTGGACCAGTTCCGGCACTCGGCCCATGTCGAGCTCGTCGCCGTGTTCCGGCGGCCCGCCCCCGTGCTCACCAAACGCCGCGGGCGGTTGCTCGGCTAAAGAGCAGAGGCTCTCGATCCGACCGACCACCTGCGCTATATGGACGAAAAGACCGACAGATTCCGTTCAAAGAGACACGCGCCCATGTCCATCGCCGCCAAAGTCGCACCGCCCCTTCATGCCTCCCGCGCCGAGAATCTGATCGAGCGGCTGGCGGCCATCGTCGGGGCAAAACATGTCGTCACCGAAACCGGCGACATGATCGAATATCTGACCGAGCCGCGCGATCTCTTCATCGGCAAGGCGCGTTGCGTGGTGCGTCCGGGCTCGACGGAGGAAGTCGCAGCCGTGCTGCGCTTCTGCCACGAGACCAACACGCGCATCGTGCCCCAGGGCGGCAATACAGGCCTTGTGGGCGGCCAGATCCCGGGCGATACGGGCGATGAGATCGTGATCTCGCTCAAGCGTATGGACAAGATCCGCGATCTCGATCTCGCCTCGAACACGATGGTCGTGGAAGCCGGCATGAGCCTGCTGCGCGTGCAGGAGGAGGCCGACAAGGCCGACCGCCTGTTCCCGCTCTCGCTCGCCTCGGAAGGCTCCTGCACCATCGGCGGCAATCTCGCGACCAATGCGGGCGGCACCGCTGTGCTCGCCTATGGCAATGCGCGCGATCTCGTCGCGGGCCTCGAAGTCGTGCTCGCCGACGGGCGCGTGCTGAACGCCCTCTCGAAGCTCAAGAAGGACAATACGGGCTACGACCTGAAGCATCTCTTCATGGGCTCGGAAGGTACGCTTGGCATCATCACCGCCGCCGTGCTGAAGCTCTATCCCAAGCCCCGCAGCGTCGAGACGGCCTTTATCGGCCTCGCCAGCCCCGAGGATGCGCTCGCACTTTTCATGCTGACGCAAAAGCTCGCCGGCAATGATGTAAAGACCTTCGAGCTCATGCCGCGCATCGGCCTTGAATTTGTCATGCGCCACGGCCCGGGCGCGCGCGAGCCGCTGTCTGGCAAGCATGACTGGTATGTGCTGCTCGAACTCGCCTCGCAATCGGAAGAGGGCCTGTCCGAGCGCATGATGACGCTGCTCGAAGCCGCCATGGAAGAAGGCCTGATCGAAGACGCGGCGCTTGCCGCTTCCCTCGACCAGCGCAAGGATTTCTGGAAGCTGCGCGAATGGCTCTCCGACGTGCAGAAGCTCGAAGGCGGTTCGATCAAGCACGACGTGTCGGTGCCAATTGCCCGCGTGCCGGAATTCCTCGCCGCCGTGCAGAGCGAACTCGACAAGCACATGCCCGGCGTGCGCCCCGTGCCCTTCGGGCATTTGGGTGACGGCAACATCCACTACAATATTTCCCAGCCCATCGGCGCGGACAAGGATGCCTTCCTCGACCGTTGGACCGAGGCCAATGACATTGTGCATGGCATTGTCACGCAGATGCATGGCTCGATCTCGGCCGAGCATGGCATTGGCCTGATGAAGCGCGACCTGTTGCCGGGCGTCAAGGATCCTGTCTCGCTCGACGTGATGCATGCGATCAAGAAAGCGCTCGACCCGCAGAACATTCTCAACCCCGGCAAAGTGCTGCCCTGAGGATCAGAACAATTCGCCCTGCCTTGCGGGGGGCGCGATGACATCGGGCAGCGCCTGCGGTTCAGCCGCAGGCGCCTGAATCCAGATGCCGTCATTGGCGACCTTGTTCACCGCCGAACTGATTTCACACAGATCGAGCACGTTTTCTGCTGCCGGGCGCATGAGCGTGCAGGCGTGCGGCGTGTCGGCCTCATCTATCGAGAGCCAGAGATCAAAGGCGTGCCGCTCCAGGATGACCGGCATGCGATCGTGGACGCTCGACATCAGGCCGTTGGCGCTGGTCGTCAGAATGCAGGCTGTCTCCACTTCCTCGCCATTGGGCCCGATCCAGTTCTCCCACAGCCCCGCCATGGCGAGCGGCTGGCGGTCACAGCGACGGATGAGGTAGGGCGTCTTGGCGCGCCCGGGGCCCCGACGCCATTCGTAGAACCCATCGGCGATGAAGATGCAGCGGCGACGGCGCAGGGCGTTCCTGAAACTCGCCTTCTCGTCGGCCGTCTCTGCGCGCGCATTGATGACGAGCGGATAATCCTTTGGGTCTTTCACGAAGGTCGGCAGAAAACCCCAGCGCAGCAGGCGGAAGTGACGACGCACCACACCATCACCATCGCGCTCGGCACGCACGACAGGCACAGGTTGCGTCGGCGCAATATTGGCGCGCGGCGGAAAATTCGGCTGTTCGACATAACCGAAATAAGACCGCACCGCCTCAGGCGGCAGCGTTATGGCAAAGCGTCCACACATGAGCTCCAATATAGGAAAGGACGGGCGCTGGCACAAACCCCGTGTAATCCGGGTGGGGGTCGCACAATTTTCGGAGTTACGCACACCGCCAAGCTGCAAACATTTACCGGACGGAATCGCGCCACCCCCACCCCGCTCGCCTTCGGCGAGTCGGCCTTCCCCACACGGGGAAGGGTTTTGTGCGCTGGCTTTATTTCAAACTCACCGGCGCCGGGCTGTCGTCGGGCACGAAAAAATCCTGCATCAGCGGAACGCTCGGATCGACGCGATAGTGCTCGAAATCGCGCTGTCCACGGGCATACAGCAAGGTGTCATCGATGAGAAATTGCCCCGTGAGCGTGCGGGCGGGCGTGGTGAAAATGGCGTGGGCGGCGTCTGCAACAATCTCGGGCTTGCGCGACGCGCGCATGAGCGCATCGCCGCCCAGTAGATTTTGCACCGCTGCCGTTGCTATGGTCGTGCGCGGCCAGAGCGCATTGACGGCAATGCCCTTGCGGCGCAATTCGCCCGCAAGGCCCAGCACCACAAGGCTCATGCCGAATTTCGCCATGGAATAGGCCGTATGCCCGGCAAACCATTTCTCCTTCATGTCGAGGGGCGGAGACAGCATGAGAATATGCGGGTTTTCTGCCTTTTCGAGAAAAGGAACCGCAAATTTCGACACCATGAATGTGCCGCGCGCATTGATCTGATGCATCAGATCGAAACGCTTCATGTCGGTTTTCTGGCTGTCGGCGAGAAAGATCGCACTGGCATTATTGACCACAATATCGATGCCGCCAAAATGCTGCGCCGTGCGCGCCAGCGCATCCGACACTTGCGTCTCGTCGCGCACATCCACCACCAGCGGCAGCGCCTTGCCGCCCGCGCTTTCGATCTCGGAAGCTGCCGAATAGATCGTGCCCGGCAGTTTCGGATTGGCCTCCGCCGTCTTTGCCGCAATGGCAATACACGCGCCCTCGCGTGCGGCGCGCAGCGCAATGGCCAGCCCGATGCCCCGCGACGCGCCGGTGATGAAGAGAACCTTGCCCTGCAATGACGTGCTCATCTGATCCCCGCTCATGCTTTGCCCCGCGCCATGAAGGCTGAAAAGGCCGCCTGCGCTTCCCCCGATTGCAGCGCCTGCACAAAGGCCGCGCCTTCCTCCGCGATGCGCGTGACAAGCGCCGTGCTGTCGCCGCGCAGCAGGCGGCGTGTCGCGCGCAACGCGCCGCGCGGCTTGCGCGCCAGCGCCTTGGCCTGTGCAAAGGCATATGTGTCGAGATCTGCTTGCGGCAGAATGTCATTGACGAGGCCGAGGCTGTGCGCCTGCGTGGCGTCAAAGCTTGCGCCAAGCATCAGGAATTCGCTCGCCTTGGCCATACCGATGCGCTGGGGCAACAGCAGCGATGCGCCCGCCTCCGGCACCAGGCCAAGATCGACAAAGGGCATTTTGAACAGAGCATCGGGGGCTGCATAAACAAGATCGCAATGCAGGATGAGCGTTGCGCCAATGCCAATCGCAGGCCCCGCAATGGCAGCCACCAGCGGCGTTTGCAATGTGGCGAGACTTTCGACAAAACGCCACGCAGCCATTTTGCCGGGTGCTTGTGCGCAGGCAATAAAATCGCCGATATCATTGCCGGCGGTGAAAATGCCCTCGCTTCCGCGCAGCAGCAATGCGCCTATGTTGGCGTCAGCATCCGCCCGTGCGAAAGCCTCGATCATCGCTTCATACATGAGGCTCGTCAGCGCGTTTTTCTTCTGCGCGCGCCGCAGGGTTATGGTGAGCACACCCTCGTGTTCGACAATCTCGATTGGCGTTTGACTCATGGCGTCAACCCCAGCGCTGCATCGGCAGACAGGATGGTCTGCGCGCTTGTTCTCAAGCTCGCGGCAAGTGCAGGCCCGAGCATCGCCATGTCCTGAGCGTGAAAGCGCGCGAGCATGCGCCAGCGGCCAGCCGGCGCATCTTCGGCCAGCGCCAGGGCGGCAAGCGCCGTGCCGCCGCGCGCCAATGCGAAGAGGCGCAAGAATGGCGTTGCAGCGGCGAGCGCATGTGCGGGCTCGTCGCGATTGCACGACTCCAGATAATCCGCAGCTTCGGCAAGCGCCTCAACACAGGCGCGCAAAGGCTCCGCCATTGCCTCGTCGAAAGCTTTCAGCCGCGCAACACAGGCGCCCATGTCTGCAAGTTCTGCCTGCATGGCCGCGCCTTGTGAAAGCCCGAGCTTGCGTTGCACGAGATCGATGGCCTGAATGCCGTTCGTGCCTTCATAGATTGCAGCGATGCGCGCATCGCGCATGAGCTGGGCCGCGCCGGTCTCCTCGATGAAACCCATGCCTCCATGCACCTGCACGCAGAGCGAGGCGGCCTCATTGGCGACATCGGTCGCATAGGCTTTGGCGACCGGCGTCAACAGGCCCGCGCGCTCCTGCGCCTGCTTGCGAATATCTGCGCTCGCACCACGCTGTGCGAGATCGAGCGCGTGGGCCGTCATGAAGCAGATCGCGCGCGCGGCGGCGGTGGCCGCCTGCATGGAGAGCAACATGCGGCGCACATCGGGATGCTGGATGATGGCGCTCATCTGCGCGCTCGCATCGCCCGGTGCATGGCCTTGCCTGCGCTCGCGCGCGAAAGAAAGCGCTGTCTGCGTTGCACGTTCCGCCAGCCCCACGCCCTGCAGGCCAACGGCGAGGCGCGCATTGTTCATCATGGTGAACATGCAGGCCAGCCCGCGATTTTCCTCGCCGATCAGAAAACCCGTCGCACCCTCGTAGAGCATGGTGCAGGTGGGCGAGCCGTGAATGCCCATCTTGTGCTCGATGCCGCTGCACGCCACGCCGTTGCGTGCGCCATCGGCTAGAAATTTCGGTACGAGAAACAGCGAAATGCCGCGCGTGCCCGCAGGCGCATCGGGCAGACGCGCGAGCACGAGATGGATGATATTGTCGGTGAGATCATGCTCGCCATAGGTGATGTAGATCTTCTCACCCGAAATCCTATAAACGCCGACCTCCGCCCGCTCGGCGCGCGCACGCAGGCCCGAGAGATCCGAGCCCGCCTGCGGCTCGGTGAGATTCATCGTCGCCGCCCAGTGTCCAGCAACGACGCGGGCGAGATAATCCGCCTGCAAGGCCGGGCTGCCATGCGCGCTCAGCGCCTCGATCGCGCCAAGACTGAGCAATGGCCCCAGTGCGAAAGCCATATTCGCGCCGTTCCACATTTCGAGACAGGCGGCGTTCAAGAGATGGGGCAGGCCCATGCCGCCATGCTCGATGGCCGCAGTGACGCCCATCCAGCCCCCGGCAATCCATTGCTCATAGGCCTCGCGCCAGCCCGGCGGCGTGCGCACCGCACCTGCGGAAAAATGCGCGCCCGCCTTGTCGCCGATCCGGTACAGCGGGGCGAGGACGCCCTCGGCCATTTTGCCCGCCTCCTCCAGAATGGCCGCTGCCGCGCCATCTGCGAGATCGGGGTAAAGACCAGGCTGCGCCAGCCCGGCCGCATGTGTCATGGTGAAGAGCATGTCAGCGACGGGCGCGCGATAGGCCATTCTCGTCTCCCCGGGGAGCCGCCGGCCGGCTTGACGCCGGCAGTCTTGAGGCCGACAAGGCCCGGCGTCCCTGCTATAGTTCATGTGTAAACCAACTCGCGGAAGAGCTCAAATGAATCCCGATCCCGCGCCCCTGGCAACCCGACTGCTCAAGGCGGAGCCTGCCGCTCTCGCGGACGCGGGCATGGTGCTGCGCGCGGGTGGGCTCGTCGCCTTCCCCACCGAGACAGTCTACGGCCTTGGCGCGGACGCCACCTCCGGCACAGCTGTGGCGAAAATCTACGCCGCCAAGGAGCGCCCGCAGTTCAACCCGCTCATCGCCCATGTGCCCGATCTCGCCCACGCCCAGCGCGAGGGGTGCTTCAACGCGCAGGCGCTGGCGCTGGCGCAGGCCTTCTGGCCGGGTCCGCTGACGCTGGTGGTGCCGGTCGCGCCCACCTGCTCGGTCAGCGATCTGGCGCGCGCGGGGCTCGACAGCGTGGCCTTGCGCGTGCCCGCCCACCCGGTCGCCCAGGCGCTGCTGCGCGCCGCGGGCTGTCCCGTTGCAGCGCCGTCGGCCAATCGCTCGGGCCGCGTCTCGCCGACGCTGGCGCTTCATGTCATGGGCGATCTCGAGGGGCGCATCGACATGGTGCTCGATGGCGGGCCGACGCAGGTCGGCGTCGAATCGACCATCGTTGCCTGTCTCGATGACGGCATCCATTTGCTGCGGCCCGGCGGCATAGCGCGCGAGGACATCGAACGGGTGATCGGAGCAACCCTCACATCCCCGCCACAGACAGGCGCGGTTACGGCGCCGGGCATGCTCGCCTCCCATTACGCGCCCAATGCGCAACTGCGGCTTGATGCGACGCATATCGAGACAGATGAGGCCGTGCTCGATTTCGGCGGGCGCTTTGCCGATGTGCAGGCAGCAAGCTTCGACCTGTCGCCGCGCGGCGATCTGGCAGAGGCCGCCAGCAATCTCTTCGCCTTCCTGCGCGCGCTCGACGCCACGGGCGCGCGCACAATCGCGGTCGCGCCCATCCCGCACGAAGGCCTGGGCGAAGCCATCCGCGACCGACTCGCCCGGGCTGCCGCCCCGCGATAGGGCGGCTGGAACCCCTCATAAGTCTGCTTCGCAGAAAGATTCTCCCCTTGGGAGAAGCGGGCCCGCTCCCTTGCCGCCCTCCCTGCCCTCGCCTAGACTGTGGCCCATGAACGGGCAGGCCAACTGCCCTCAAGCGCCACAAGGCGCGCCAGGGAGGACTTCATGCTCACGAGACGCGTAGCGCTTGCGCTGGCCCTCACAGCCGCCACAGCCGGCTTCACCAACGCGCGTGCCGATGAAACGGCCGATTTCTACAAGGGCAAGACACTCCAGCTCGTTGTGGGTTATGGCCCGGGTGGTGGGTATGACGTCTACGCCCGCCTGCTCGCGCGCTTCTTTGGCAAACATGTTCCAGGCACGCCCTCGGTGGTGGTGCAGAACATGCCGGGCGCAGGCTCGCTGCGCGCCGCCAATTATATTTACGTCACCGCCCCGCGCGATGGCACGGTGATCGGCACGTTCGCACGCAACATGCCGCTGATGGGCGTGCTCAAGGACAATCCGAATGTGCAATTCGATCCGCGCAAGTTCACCTGGCTCGGCTCGCCCTCGAGCGCAGAAAATGACGCTTATCTTCTCTTCGCCAACAAGGATTCTGCGGTAAAGACTGCGCAGGATCTGTTGAAGAAGGACGGCCCGCCGCTCATCCTCGGCGGCACTGCGGAAGGCGCGACCGGCAATGATGTCGCCGTTCTGCTGAAAGACGCGCTTGGCCTGAACCTGAAGATGATCGCCGGCTACCGCGATTCCGGTGCGCTGTTTCTGGCCGCCGACCGCAAGGAAATCGACGGACGCTTTGTCGGCCTTTCGGCGGTCTCCTCCTCCAAGGCCGAATGGCTGAAGCCCGATTCGCAGATGCATGTGCTGCTGCAATTTGCCCGCAAGACACGCCACAAGGATTTCCCGAACGCGCCGACCGCGCGCGAAATCGCCCCCACTGCGCAGGCGCGCGCCTTGGTGGAACTGGCCGAAATTCCCTATTCGCTGTCACGTCCCTTCGTCGCCCCGCCGGGCCTGCCGCCCGATCGCGCAGCCGCGCTGCAAAAGGCCTTTCTCGAAACCAATGCCGATCCTGAATATCTCGTGGAAGCCGCAAAGCTTGGCGTCGATGTGAGCCCCGTCGGGGGCAAGGAGGCGCTCGAGATGATCGACAAGCTCGCTGCCGCGCCGCCCGATCTGCTGAACTACATCAAGAACCTGCAGTGACAGGCCGCGGCGTAAGGCTGAGATTTGCGTGACCCGATTCAATCTGCACCGCGTTTGACGGCGCACATGGAGACCTTATGAAAACGATTCTGAAAACCGCCGCAGTCCTGCTGCTTGCTGGCCTTGCCTCCCCCGCGCAGGCGCAAAGCACGGCGGATTTCTACAAGGGCAAGAACCTGCAACTGGTTGTCGGCTATGGGCCGGGTGGCGGCTATGATGTTTATGCCCGCCTGCTCGCGCGCTTCTTTGGCAAGCATATGCCGGGTAATCCGCAGGTTGTGGTGCAGAACATGCCGGGCGCCGGCAGCATGGTGGCTGCTAATTATCTTTATAATATCGCCCCCAAGGACGGCACGGCCTTTGGCATTTTCGCGCGCAACATTCCGCTGATTTCCGTGCTCGGCGGAAATTCGGCGGTGAAATATGACGCGCGCAAATATACCTGGCTTGGCTCGGCTTCCTCCTATGAGGAAGATTCCTACCTGATGTGGGTGCGCAAGGACGCCAAGGTGAAGTCGCTGGCCGATATCCAGAAGCCGGGCGGCGAGCCTGTCGTGCTGGGGGGCACGGGCGAAGGCGCGACCGGCAATGATGTGCCGATCATCCTGCGTGAAACGCTCGGGCTCAACATCAAGCAGATTGTCGGCTATCCCGATTCCAACGCGATCTTTCTGGCCATCGAGCGCAAGGAAGTCGATGGCCGCACCACCGATCTTTCCTCCGTGCGCACCAACAAGCCCGAATATCTGAAGCCCGGCTCCAACATGCACGCCCTGGTGCAATTTGGCCGCGCAACACGCCATCCCGATTTCCCGGATGTGCCGACCGCGCGCGAACTCGCCAAGGATGACAAGGCGCGCGCGCTCATCGAATTGACCGAGCTGCCCTATGTGCTCTCGCGCCCCTTTGTTGCCCCGCCCGGCCTGCCCGCCGACCGCGCGGCCGCGCTGCAAAAGGCCTTCATGGAGACCTGCGCCGACCCTGATCTGCTGGCGGAAGCCAATCGGCTGGGCATCGGCATCACGCCCATCGACGGCAATGCCGTGATTGCGCTGATCGACAAGATTGCCGCAACGCCGCAGGCCGAACGCGACCGCGTGCGCGTGCTGCTCGATGATGGCAAGGGCGCGAAATAGCGCTGCGCATGCAGTGCGGCGAGATGCAGGGTGATGACACATGCGTCAGATCCGCTATGAAAGCGACAAGACCGGTGGCTGAAACCGCCAGCGCAACAGAAGAAAAGAGGAAGAAATGCCCCACGACGCAACAGAAGGTTCGCATTGGCACGAGCCCAAGGCTGGCCAGAATGCCGGCTTTGGCAGTTTCTCGCGCCCTGCCATGCCCTATGACCGGTTCATGGAAGCCGAAGGTATTCCGGTGCATCGCGCCATTGGCGTGAAGCGCGTCCATGACCTGCCGATGACCTCCTGGGCGCGCCTTGGCGGGCGCGGCACCTATATCCAGCTTTACGGCACCGAAGGCCTGTGGGGCATGTATGTCGTCGAGATTCCCTCGGGCGGCGCGCTGAATGCTGAAAAGCACATGTATGAAAAGCAGGTCTTCGTTGTGGAGGGCCGCGGCTCAACCGAAATCTGGCAGGACGGCAGCACGAAGAAGAGCACGTTCGAATGGCAGAAGGGCTCGCTCTTCTCGATTCCGCTCAACGCCAATCATCGCTTCGTGAATGCGAGCAATTCGCCGGTTCTGCTGCTGTGCGGCACAACTGCGCCCAACATCATGAACCTCATCGACAACCCGCATTACGTCTTCAACTGCCCCTATAATTTCACCGACCGCTATTCGGGCGCGGAAGATTATTTCAAGCCCAAGGACGATCTCGAGCCAGATCCCGTGCGCGGCCTTGCGATGAAGCGCACGAACTTCATCCCCGACATCATCAATTGCGAAATGCCGCTCGATAACCGGCGCTCGCCCGGCTATCGCCGCCTTGAGCCGCATATGGCCGGGCAGCGCTTCCACCTCTGGATCGGCCAGCATGAGACGGGTCGCTATTCCAAGGCCCATTGCCACGAGAGCGCGGCGATCCTCATCTGCGTGAAGGGCAAGGGCTACACCTATACCTGGCCCGAGGGCCTCGGCATGAAGCCGTGGGAAGCAGGCCGTGGCGACAAGGTGATGCGGCAGGATTACGAATTCGGCGGCATGGTGTCGGCAGCCCCCATGGCGGGTGACTGGTTCCACCAGCATTTCGGCGTCAGCGCCGATCCGCTGCGCTTCACGGCGTGGTTTGGCGCAAACAATCATTCAGCGCTCAAGCCCGGCCGTCCCGGCGAAGCCATGTCCGATATCTGGGCCATCGACATCAAGAAGGGCGGCGTCGCCATCCCCTACAATGATGAAGACCCCTATATCCGCAAGGAATTCGAAGAGACGCTGGCGACCGAAGGCGTGCCTTCGCGCATGGAAGAAAGCCTTTATGTGAAGGGCGATTGAATAGCGTTGGGCGCCAGCTTCTCCCCAAGGGGAGAAGCTGGCTGCGAAGCAGACTGATGAGGGGTTTGCGCGTGAGAGCGTAGCCCCTCACCCCGGCTCAGCTTCGCTTGAGTCCGCCCTCTCCCTCGGGAGAGGGAGAGGCACTACTCTATCCCGATGATTTCCACGTCCTGCCCGCCCGCACGCGCAGCGTCTCCGACCTCTTTTGAGATCAGCGCGCGCGCCATCGGCGAGACGTGCGAGATGGTGCCCTTGGCGGGATCGGCTTCGTCTTCGCCAACGATGCGGAACTGCATTTCGCGCCCGTCCGCGTAGCGGATTTTCACTCTCGAGGCGAAGTGCACCTTCGTCGTGTCGTGCATTGGCGGGACGAGTTCCGCGCTGCCGCGCCGCGCCTGCCAATAGCGCAGGTCGCGCTGGGCGCGCGCGGTTGCGGAGCGGTCGCCCGCTTCTTGCGAGCGCGACACAAGCGCGTGCAGACGCACGATCTCCGCGTCGATCTGAGCCAGGCCTTCCGGCGTGACAAGATTGCGATGCGGACTGACTGGCCGATCCGGGAGGTCGTCAAAGACCTCGCCGTCGGGTTCTTTCATGAAGGCGATGCTCATGGCAAAGCAACGCCGGGCCTTGCCTGCAAGTTCCGTTTGGCTAAGCCATATCCACAACAACGCGGCCGCGAATCTTGCCCTGCACGATGTCGCGGGCGACATCCATGACGCTGTCAAAGGGCACATGCGTCGTCATCGACGCAAGCTTGTCCTTGTCAAGTTCGCGCGCCAGACGGCCCCAGGCCTCGATGCGTTTGGCCTTCGAACATTGCACGCTTTCAACGCCAAGCAAGGCCACGGCGCGCAGGATGAAAGGAGCAACGGTCGTGGGCAGATCCATGCCTTGGGCCAGACCGCAGGCGGCAATCGCGCCATTGTATCTTGTTGCCGCCAGAACATGGGCCAGCGTCAGCGAACCCACAGTGTCGATGCCTGCCGCCCAGCGCTCTTTCATGAGCGGGCGCGGTGCACCTTCAAACTCCTTGGTGTCGACGATCTCATCGGCCCCGAGGCCTTTCAGATAATCGGCCTCTTCGGGCCGACGCGTCGAGGCGATGACGTGAAAGCCCGCCTGTTTGAGCAGCGTGACCGCAACCGAACCAACGCCACCGGCCGCCCCCGTGACAATGGCAGGCCCCATGGCGGGTGTGATGCCGTGCTTTTCGAGCGCCATCAGGCAGAGCATGGCGGTGTAGCCTGCCGTCCCGATAGCCATGGCCTGAGCGGCCTCAAGCCCGGCGGGCAAGGGCACCAGCCAATCACCCCTGACACGCGCCTTTTGCGCAAAGCCGCCGAGGTGACTTTCGCCCACGCCCCAGCCGTTGAGAATGACCTTGTCGCCAGGCGCAATGCCCTCGTGCGCAGAGGCTTCCACCACGCCGCAGAAATCGACGCCCGGGATCATCGGAAAGCGGCGCACCACCGGCGACTTGCCGGTGATGGCTAGGCCATCCTTGTAATTGACCGTCGAATGGGTAACGCGAACGGTGACGTCGCCGTCCATCAGGTCGGCATCATTGAAATCGACCAAAGCGGCGCGATAACCCGCGTCATCCTTGTCGATGCGAACGGCCTTGAACGTCGACATCGGCTTCACTCCTCGAATGCTTGTCTGCGCACGCAATGATCGGGAAACATTGGCGCGCAACGCATCAAGGTCAAGCCGTGGCGACACTCTCCTTTCGGACGACGGGCTTCTCGATCACCGGCAGGTTGATGAGCGCCGAGGCGACGCCAAGCGCAATCGAGAGACCCCAGACGATGCCGTAGGAGCCCGTCGCCTCGCGCAGCACGCCGCCCAGCAACACGCCGAAGAAGCCGCCGACCTGATGGGAGAAGAAGGCGAAACCGTAGAGCATGGCGAAATAGCGCGTGCCAAACATCTGCCCGATGAGCGCCGAGGTTGGCGGTACGGTAGAGAGCCAGAGCAGGCCCGAGATCGCGCCAAAGAGATAGGCGGTGACGGCTGTGGGGGGCAGCAGGATGAAGATGAGCGTTGCCACCGCGCGGCCAAAATAAATGGCCGACAGAATGTAGCGGCGCGGCATGCGGCTCGAAAGATAGCCCGAGCTCAACGAGCCCACGATGTTGAATAGACCCACCAGCGCAAAGGCCCAATAGCCAACCTGGGGCGTGAGCCCCGCCTCCACGATATATTTCTGGAAATGCACCGTGATGAAGGCAAGCTGAAAGCCGCAGGTGAAGAAGCCCAGCACGACGAGCACATAGGAGCGGTGCGCAAAGGCCTCGCCCAAGGCCTCGCGCACGGTCTGCTGCTTGGGCGCGCCTGTGGCCTGCGCCTTCATCGGCGCGGAGGAGACGGCCAGCGACAGCGGCAGGATGGAGAGCATCAGCACGCCGAAGAACACCGTCGTCCATTGCCAGCCGAAGGACTGGATCAGGCCGCCGGAGAGTGGCGAGAACAGAAACTGTCCAAACGAGCCCGCAGCGGTCACAAGGCCAAAGCCCATCGCGCGCTTGTTGTCGGGCAGGAGTTTGGCCAGCGCACCAACGACGAGCGACATGGAGCAGCCTGACAAGCCAAAGCCGATCAGCAGGCCCGCCGACAATGTGAAGGCGGTCGGCGTTGTCGAAATCGACATCAGCACGAGGCCGAGCGCATAGAGCAGCGCGCCGCCACAGAGCACGCGCATCGTGCCGAAGCGATCGGCCAATGCGCCGGCGAAGGGCTGGCCCATGCCCCAGAGCAGGTTCTGCATGGCGAGTGCGAAGGAGAAGGTGTCGCTGCCCCAGCCATAGGAGGACATGATCGGCAATTGAAAATTGCCCGAGGCCGCGCGCGGACCGAAGGTCAACATGGAAATCATGCAGGCGGCGATGATGACGAGTTCGGGCGGGAGCTTCTTGCCCGCAGCCTTTGCATTATGCTCCGCCATGCCACCCTCCGTGCGACCCTGCCGGACAGAGGGCCGACTTGTCTCTGGTCATGTTTACTTCCGATGGTTACCTTGTGCGCCCTGTCGCCGCCAGCAAAAAGACCAGGATCCCGAACCCTCATGAATGCAACAGCGGCCGGCGTTCCAAAACAGCAGCCGCTCTCGCATCGCGAGACGATGGTCATTATCTTCGGTGTCCTGCTGCCTCTGTTTCTGGGCGCGATTTCACAGACCATCGTGGCCAGCGCCCTGCCAACCATCGGCCACGCCTTTGGGACAAGCGGGGATCTGTCATGGATCATCACCGCCTATCTTCTGACGCAGACGGCATCCACGCCGCTGTTTGGCAAATTCAGCGACACCCACGGCCGTCAGGCGACCTTGCAGGTCAGTCTCTGGATCTTCATCGCCGGATCGGTCGCTTGCGCGCTCGCGCCAAACCTTGCCACGCTGGTCATCGCACGCGCCGTGCAGGGCGTTGCCGCGGGCGGCCTGACCTCGGTGCCGGCAACCGTGCTTGGCGATCTCGCGCCGCCAAAAATGCGCGCGCGCTATTACACCTATTTTTCGCTTGTTTATATTTCCGCCGGTGCGCTGGGCCCGGTGCTCGGCGGCTTCTTCGCGCAATATGTCCATTGGACCGCGATCTTCTGGGCGGGCGTGCCGCTTGGCCTGCTGGCGATCCTCATCACAAGTCGACTGCTCAAGAAATTGCCGCGCCGCCATCGCTATCACAAGCTCGATCTGCTGGGCGCTCTGCTGATTGTGGCCGCAAGTCTGAGCTTCATGTTTGCGCTGAGCACCGGCGGCAAGACTTACGCCTGGCACTCGCCCGCAATTGTCGGCCTCACGCTGCTTTCAGGCGCGCTCTGGTTTGCCTTCGTGCGGCGTCTGCTGACAGCGCCCGAGCCACTGATCCCGCTCGATGTCGTCTCCAACCCCGTTGTCAGGATCTCGATCCTCTCCAACGCTTTTGGCTGGGGCGCCATTGTCGGGCTCAATATCTATCTGCCAATCTGGCTCCAGACGATGGCGCATTTGAGCCCGACGCAATCGGGCCTCTCACTCATGATCGTCATGGGCGCGGTCAATGTAGGGGCGCTTTTTGGCGCGCAAGTGACCTCGCGCATCACCCATTACAAACGCACGCCGATTGTCTCGCTCATCGTCTGCATTGGCGCGACGCTCTGGCTCGCCCTGCATAGCGAGGGGCTGGGCGCGGTTGAATTGCAGATCGTGCTCGGCATCTGGGGCTTCAGCTTTGGCCCCGTCGCACCCGTCACGACGGTGGCGATGCAGAACGCCGTCTTGCCCCATCAGCTCGGCACGGCGATTGGCGCCATGTCCTTCGGACGGGGCCTGATGACGACGCTGATCGTCGCCGTCTTCGGCGTCATTGTGCTGCATGTCCTGCCGGTCGATCTGACCGGCTCTACCAACGCGACACAGGCGCTCGCCCGGATGGAAGACATGGCGGCTGCGGCAAGCGCCTTCCGCACATTGTTTCTCGTCGGCGCGCTATGCCTGACAATATCGCTCGTGGCTTTGCTGATGCTCGATGAAAAGCCCCTGCTTTCAAGCCACGATCGTTGATCCTCACATGTTGGGATAATTCGGCCCGCCGCCGCCCTCGGGCGTCGCCCAGACGATGTTTTGCGCGGGATCCTTGATGTCGCACGTTTTGCAATGGACGCAATTTTGCGCGTTGATGACAAAGCGCGGATCTGTCTTCGCGGCCTCATCGCCATAGACGATCTCGTAAACGCCCGCCGGGCAATAGAGCCGCGCAGGCTCGCCATAGAGCGGAAGATTGTCGCGCACCGGCACGTTGGGATCTTTCAGCTTCAAATGGACCGGCTGATCTTCCTCGTGATTGGTGCTCGAGAGAAAGACCGAGGACAATTTGTCGAAGGAAATCTTGCCGTCCGGCTTGGGATAGACAATCGGCTTGACGGCGCTGAGCGGCTTGAGCGTCGCGTGATCGGGCTTGCCATGTTTCAGCGTGCCAAAGGGCGAGCCGCCGAAAATCTGGTTGAGCCACATGTCGAGGCCACCAAGCCCAATGCCCAGAAACGTGCCAAGCTTCGACCACAGCGGCTTGACGTTACGCACGGGGTAAAGATCGCGGCCAATCTCGCTGGCGCGCCATTCGTTTTCATAACCGCTGAGCTCGTCATGCGCGCGGCCCTGCGCCAGAGCGGCAACCGCATGTTCTGCCGCCTGCATGCCTGAGAGGATCGCATTATGCGAGCCCTTGATGCGCGGCACATTGACAAAGCCCGCCGAACAGCCAAGCAGCACGCCACCGGGAAAGCAGAGTTTTGGCACCGATTGCCAGCCACCTTCGGTGATCGCGCGCGCGCCATAGGCGATGCGCTTGGCGCCCTCGAAAGTGGGTGCGATGGCGGGATGCGTCTTGAAACGCTGGAATTCATCGAAGGGAGAGAGCGTCGGATTTGCGTAATTGAGATGGACGACAAAGCCCACCGACACGAGCCCATCTTCGAGATGATAGAGAAACGACCCGCCGCCGGTGGAGGCATCGAGCGGCCAGCCGAAGGAATGGGTGACGAGACCCGGCTGATGCCTGGCCGGATCGATCTGCCAGAGCTCCTTCAGGCCAATGCCATATTTCTGCGGCTCGCGATCGGCGTCGAGCGCATATTTTGCAATCACCATTTTGGCGAGCGATCCGCGCGCGCCTTCGGCGAAGAATGTATATTTGCCGCGCAATTCCATGCCGCGCGTGAATGAATCCTTCACCTCGCCATCGCGCCCCACGCCCATGTCGCCGGTGGCCACGCCGACGACTTCGCCCTGGTCGCCGTAAAGCACTTCGGCGGCAGCAAAGCCGGGATAGATTTCAACGCCCAAAGCCTCGGCGCAGCGGCTGAGATAGCGCGTCACATTGGCGAGCGAGCCAACGAAATTGCCGTGATTGTTCATGAGCCGCGGCATCAGAATATTGGGCAGACGCAAGCCGCCGGAGGGCCCCAGAAGATAGAAGCGATCCTGCGTCACTTGCGTCTTGAGCGGGCGCTCGGCATCTGCGCGCCAGTCTGGCAGCAATTTGTCGAGGCCGACGGGGTCGATGACCGCGCCTGAAAGAATATGCGCGCCGACCTCGGAGCCCTTCTCGACCACCACCACGCTGGTCTCGGGGGCGAGCTGCTTGAGCCTGATCGCGGCGGCAAGGCCGGCCGGGCCAGCGCCCACCACGACGACATCGAAGTCCATGCCCTCGCGCGGCGGCAGTTCGGCAGACTCAGATATTCCCATCTCGCCCATCTCCTTGCGACGCGGGAACGCCCCCCGCGCAAAACCCCATGCAAGCCCCGCGCCTCTGGCGCAGCCACACCGGGGTTCATAAGTAAACAATCGCCCCCTCGCCGCAAGGCGGGGGAAAGAGCACCCTTGTAGCGAGCCGGAAACTTCGCGCAACCGCGCCGAAGGTGTTAAAGAGAGCCATGCTGTCCGATCAGGAAATTTCAGCCGGCAAGATGAGCGGGGCGAGCGCGGGTGAACTCGCCGCCGTGTTGCGCTGGTATGTGGATATGGGCGTGGATATCGCGGTCGGCGCAGACCCGCGCGACCATTTTGCCGAAAGCGCCGCAAAAGCAGACCGCGCGCCCGCCCCCGAGAGCGCGCCTGCGACCGCCGTTGCAACGCAAGACCCCTCCGCCCCGCGCACCGGCCGCACCGCCCCGAGACTTGCCTCTGCACCGCCCGCACCCATCCGCGCGGCCCCGACCCAAGGGGCGATTGCGCCCGAGGAGGCGCTGGCCGAGGCCCGCCAACTGGCTGCGCAGGCACAGACAATCGAGGCGCTGATCGCCGCGATGGAGAGTTTCGAGGGCTGCGTGCTCAAGCGCGGCGCGAGCCATCTCGCCTTTGCCGAAAGCGGCGCGGGCGCAAAGATCATGATCGTTGGCGATGTGCCCGGTGCAGAGGATGACCGCGAGGGCCGCGTGCTCTGCGGGCGCACGGGGCTGTTCCTCGATAAAATGCTGAAATCCATCGGCCTCGACCGGACGGGGCTGCATCTTGTCAATTTCGTGCCCTGGCGACCGCCGGGCGCGCGGCCGCCGACGCCTCCCGAACTCGCCCTCTGCGGCGTCTTCGTGCAGCGCTATATCGAGCTTGCCCGCCCCGCGCTTGTTGTCGCGCTGGGGGATCTGCCGACGCGCAACCTGCTGGGTTCGCGCGAGCCCATTCCGCGCACGCGCGGAAAATGGTTTGAACTTGCTGTGCAGGGCTCGCAAAACGTCCCCGCCATGGCCATGTTTCACCCCGATTATCTGCTGAAGTCCCCGACGGCGAAACGCTATGCCTGGGCCGATCTGCGGGCTTTGAAAAAGGCGCTCAGCGAACACGGGCTCGCCTGAGGGATCACATGCGCGGGCGTTGCGTTTGCAACAAGCAAAGCCGCACGGGAGAATGTCGATGAGATGGGATGATTTCCGCCAGTCCGACAATATCGAGGACCGCCGTGGTGACGGCGGGGGCGGCGGCGGAGGGATCGGCCTGCCCATCGGTGGCGGCGGGCTTGGCATTGGCACGATCATCGTGCTGGGCATTCTCGGCTATGCGCTGGGGATCGATCCGCGCATCCTCATCAGTGGCGCGGAAATGGCTGGCGGCACGCGCTCGAATTACGCCGAACAGCAGGCCCCGCGCACCAGCCGCCCGACGGCCCCACCCTCCGACCAGACAGGCCGCTTCGTCTCCGCTGTCGTGGCCCAGACCGAGGATGTCTGGTCCGAGATCCTGCCTGCGCAGAAGGGCATCAAATATACGCCCCCGCGCCTCGTGCTCTTCGATGGTCAGACGGCGTCCGCCTGCGGGCGCGCGCAATCGGCAATGGGCCCCTTCTATTGCCCGGTCGACCAGAAGGTCTATCTCGACACGTCCTTCTTCAATGACATGAAGCGCAAGCTCGGTGGTGGCGGCGATTTCGCCTATGCCTATGTCATCGCGCATGAGATCGGCCACCATATCGAGAACCAGCTCGGCATTCTCAAACGCGCGCAAGGCGCGCAGCAGGCGGCGGGCGACCGTGCCGATGCCAACCGCATTTCCGTGCGCATCGAATTGATGGCTGATTGCCTCGCTGGCGTCTGGGCCGCCAATGCAGACCGCAAATGGAAAATTCTCGAACAGGGCGATCTCGAAAAAGCCGTTGCGACAGCTCAGGCCATCGGCGATGACCGCCTGCAACAAAGTGCGCGCGGCACAGTCGTTCCCGACAGTTTCACCCATGGATCGTCCGCCCAGCGCATAAACTGGCTGAAACGCGGCCTCGAGTCAGGCAAGGTCGATGCCTGCAATACATTCGCCCGCTGAGTGAAAGAGCAACATGCCTGGCATTGACGAAAGCCTGACCTTCATTCCGCTCTCGATTGCCGTGCTCACGGTCTCCGACACGCGCGCGCTGGCCGAGGACAAATCGGGCGATACTTTGGTGGGCAGATTGACCGCCGCCGGGCACACGCTTGGCGCGCGGGCCATCGTGCATGACGAGATCGAAGAGATCCGCACCATCGTGCGCGGCTGGATTGCCGATCCCGCGATTGACGTCATCATCACCACGGGCGGCACGGGCTTTACCGGCCGCGATGTCACGCCCGAGGCCATCGAGCCCTTGCTCGAGAAAAAGATGGACGGCTTTTCTGCCGTGTTCCACCGCATGTCCTACGACAAGATAGGCACCTCGACGATCCAGTCGCGCGCCACGGGCGGGGTTGCGGGCGCGACCTATATTTTCGTGCTGCCCGGCTCGCCCGGCGCCTGCAAGGATGCATGGGATGGCATTCTGGCCCAGCAGCTCGACTATCGCCACCGCCCCTGCAATTTCGTGGAAATCATGCCCCGGCTCGACGAGCATCTGCGGCGCGGCAAGGCGAAGTAGCCAACCTCAATCCACCCGGCGGCCGCGCGCACGCAGGGTGAGTGCGGGACGCAACGCGCGCACAAGGCCTGCGAGATCTTGCGCCTGCGCATCGATCATGCGCTGACGCGCGGCAACAAGGCCAACTGCGGGGGCAAGGCCGGGAAAGGTGCGGGCGAGAAAGGTCTCGGGGGCCTCACGCATCAGCGCACCGCGCGCGGCATCGCTGCGAGCCAGAAAATCGCCAATCTCTTCGATGAAGCCAGGCTCCGGCACGCGGCCCGCGCGCAGCACCAGCAGATGGGGCCCGCGCGTAAGTTTCAGCCCCTCGCTGAGCACCGATGCGCCCTGCGCGCTTTCCAGAAATTCGCAGCCTGCGTGATCGGCGATCTTGGCAAGCTCGCTTCCCGCAAGGCCGGCCAGCGTGACATCGCGCAACAGGCCCTCGATGGCCGCAGGCACGAGGGCTGCAAGCGTGCGCACCACCGCATCGGGTGCGGACTGGGGCGTGCGGGCATCTGCGGCAAGGACGAGAGCGGAGAGCATGGCCATTCCTACACCACAGGCTTGGCGAGAGAAACCTCGGATCTCCACAGGCCCGCTTGACGCGCTCCTTTTTGTTCACTATTTGTTCTTGATATTCTGCATCGGCAGCTGATCTCGAACCAAGAGCCCAAGCGCATGGCGCGCATCGCGCATCAGCAGAGTGAGGCAAGCCCGGCGCCGGCGGCGCTGGCAGAGCCGCGCATTATTCGCAAAGCTGAACCGGTGGCCGCGGCCGCGCAGGAGCGGCGGCGCGGGCGCGGCGCGCTGAGCAACCCCTCCGGGCGGTTCGAAGGCGAGCGGCGCGAGGATGTGGACGATGGCTGGAGCGGGCTCGAACAGCTCGAGGTCTTCCGCACCGAAATCACCCATGAGCGCCCGAAGAAAATCATCACGCGCAATGAATCGCCCGACATTTCTTTCGACCGGTCGATCAATCCCTATCGGGGCTGCGAACATGGCTGCGTCTATTGTTTTGCGCGGCCCACCCACGCCTATATGGGTCTCTCGCCGGGGCTTGATTTCGAGACGCGCCTGTTTGTGAAAGACGGCGCGGCGGAGCTTCTGGAGCGCGAACTTTCCGCGCCCAATTACCAGCCAAGAACCATCGCCATCGGCACCAATACCGATCCCTATCAGCCGATCGAGAAACAGCACCGCATCATGCGCTCAGTGCTGGAGGTGCTCGCGCGGTTCAATCATCCGGTCGGCATTGTCACGAAATCGGCCTTGGTGACGCGCGATATCGACCTGCTTGCGCCCATGGCGGCTAAGGGGCTGGCCAAGGTCGCTCTCTCCATCACCACGCTCGACCGTGCGCTGGCCCGCACGATGGAGCCGCGCGCCTCGACACCGCAGCGTCGGCTCGACGCCATCCGGCAGCTCGCAGAGGCTGGCATTCCAGCCCAGGTCATGGTCGCGCCGATCATTCCTGCCGTCACCGATGCGGAGATGGAGACCATCTTGCGGCGCGCGCATGAGGCAGGCGCGCGCGAGGCAGGCTACGTGATGCTGCGCCTGCCGCTTGAAGTCGAAGATATTTTTGGCCAATGGCTGCTCGCCCATTTCCCCGACAAATATCGCCACGTGCTGTCGCTCGTGCGCTCGATGCGCGAGGGCAAGGCCTATGACGCGGCCTGGGGCAAACGCATGACGGGCACCGGGCCCTATGCCTGGATGACGGCGCGGCGGTTTGAAATCGCCTGCAAGGCTCTCGGCCTCAATCAGGACAAGCGCCGTTTGCGCATCGATCTTTTCAACGCGCCGCAAAAGCCCGGCGCGCAATTATCCCTTTTCTGAAGGTGTTTTTTCAAGTGTGAAGGAGTTTGTCATGCGCGTTTTTCCTGGCATTTCATCTTTGTCACTGGGCGTGCGCAGCGTGGAGCGCGCAACTGTCTTTTACGAAATGCTCGGCTGGCGGCGCACCGGGCAGGCGAGCACGCGGGCGGTGTCGGTGTTCGAGCTCAACAATCTCGTGCTCATGCTCCACCCCGCCGATGCGCTAGCGCAGGATGTTGGCGCTCAGCCGCCCGCGCAGGAGACGGGCTTTTGCGTCTTCACCCAGAATTATGGGACGGCGGAGGGCGTTGGCTTTGCCATGGCCCAGGCGCGCAAGGCGGGCGGTCGCATCTTGCGCGCGGCAGCCGCCGATTCCTTCGGGCGGCGCGACAAAACCTCGGATGCTGCCGGAGCAAGCGGTGTCTTTGCCGATCCCGACGGACATATCTGGACCATTCTGCACGATCCCCGCCTCATTCCGGCGGTCGACGGCAGCATCAAACCCGAGCGGTGAACCGCCGCCAGCTTTACACGCAGGGGCGCAGGGGGCAGAAAAGGTCTCACCCTTTTCCAAACCGAAGCGCCGCTGGACCATGCCGCATTTCCGCATCGAACGACGGCACTTGAAGGAAGGCCGCTGGCCGGTGGCTGGCATTGACGAGGCCGGGCGGGGTCCGCTCGCCGGTCCGGTCGCGGTGGCTGCGGTCATTCTCGATCCCGCCAATCTGCCGCGCGGGCTCGATGATTCCAAAGTACTCGATGCCGAGGAGCGCGAGCGGCTCTATCGCATCATCATGGCCAAGGCGCTCTGCGTCAGCGTGGCGCTGGCGTCGGCGCGCGAGATTGACCGGATCAATATCCGCCAAGCGACACTTGCCGCCATGTGCCGGGCGGCCGCCGGCCTGTCACTCACCCCGATGCATGTGCTGGTCGATGGCTCCGACCTGCCGGCGGGGCTCTGCTGTCCGGGCGAGGCAATCGTGAAAGGCGATGGCACATCTTTTTCCATCGCTGCGGCCTCGATTATTGCCAAGGTCACGCGCGACCGATTGATGCGCCGTCTGGGTGAAAAATACCCCGCCTATGGCTTTGCCCAGCATGCGGGCTATGCCACCCGCCTTCACCTTGCAGCGCTTGCCACGCACGGACCAAGCCCCTTTCACCGGTTCAGCTTTTCACCCCTGAAACCGGGCGGCGCGACAAACCTGGAAGATATGCCCGCGCTCGAGGCTTGAAACAATTCCGACCGCCGCACCTTCAGAAACCGTTTACCATCAGTATATTGATATTAACCAATTCGTCCGGAAGCGGGACACCTCCGGTTCACCACGTTAAACCTCGTCTTTACCGGCCCCGCGCAACATCACGCTCGTTGTTTGCGTAACCCGGTAAATGTTCATGAGTATCGCACGTGCCGGGGTGACCCGCTCCAAACCCCAGATCCAGGTCTCGCGTACTGGGGTTTTGGCGCGGCGTCCCGTCCCCGTTCAGGACCATGGTTCGCAGGCCCTTCCGATCGACCAGATTCTTCTGGGCGATTGCGTGGCCGAGATCGATCGCCTGCCGGCCAATTCCATCGATCTCATCTTCGCCGATCCGCCCTATAATCTGCAGCTCGAAGGCGCGCTCTCGCGCCCCGACCAGAGCGTCGTCGATGCTGTCGATGACGATTGGGACAAATTCGCGAGCTTTGCCGATTACGACGCCTTCACGCGCGATTGGCTCAAGGCCGTGCACCGCGTGATGAAGCCTGATGCGACGATTTTCGTCATCGGCTCCTATCACAATATTTTCCGCGTCGGTTCGATCCTGCAGGATCTCGGCTTCTGGATCCTGAACGACATCGTCTGGCGCAAGAACAATCCGATGCCGAATTTCCGCGGCCGTCGGTTCACCAATGCGCATGAAACGATGATCTGGGCGACAAAAAGCGCATCGGGCAAAAACTACACATTCAATTACGAGGCGCTCAAGGCGGGCAATGAGGATTGTCAGGTGCGGTCCGACTGGCTGCTGCCGATCTGCACCGGTGGCGAACGGCTGAAAGATGCCAACGGCCGCAAGACGCATCCGACGCAAAAGCCTGAAAGCCTGCTGACGCGCGTTGTTCTCTCGGCCTCCAACAAGGGCGATGTGATCCTCGATCCGTTCTTTGGCTCTGGCACGACAGGCGCTGTGGCGCGACGGCTCGGACGCCATTTCATCGGCACGGAACGCGATCCCGTTTACGCCAAGGCGGCACGCGCGCGCATCGATGCTGTTGTGCCGCTGCCAGATAATGCGCTTGCCATTGCGCCCACCAAGCGCAGCGAGCCGCGCGTGGCCTTCATGAGCGTTGTCGAAGCGGGACTGATTGCGCCGGGCACCGTCTTGATGGATGCCAAGCGCCGCCATCAGGCGATTGTGCGCGCCGACGGGGCGCTGGGCCTTGGCCAGATTGTCGGCTCGATCCACAAGGTCGGCGCGCTCGCGCAGGGGCTTCCCGCCTGCAACGGCTGGACCTTCTGGCACATGGAAAAAGACGGCAAGCTCATCGTCATCGATGACATGCGCAGCCAGATCCGCGCGGAAATGCGCGAGCCCTGAGGCGAGGCTGACCCTTATTCAAAAGCTATCGAGAGGCCGGCCTTGCCGGCCTCTTCTTCGATGGCCTCCAGAATGGCCGCCATATCCTCGACCGCGATCTCCTCGCCATCGCCATAATGGGTGATGGCATCGAGTTCGATCAGCAGGTCTTCCTGCCCGTCGACATCTTCAACCGCCGTCACAGCAAGCTCATGGCCGCGAAGCTGGATGTGAAAGCGCGCGCCGTCAAAAGTGACGAGCGGTCCGCGCCGGCGTGGGGATGGGGCTTTGATCATGGGGCGATGCCTATGCGTTGCTGGGCCGATGCGCAAGAACTTGCGCCCAGCGCCGGAAAGAACCTGCGCGTCAGGTCTCAAATGAGCGCGCATGGGCGATGACCTTGCGCATCAGGCTCGGCAAGGCCTCGCCATCAAGCACATCGTCACCCACAAAGCGAAAATCATCGGGCGCGGGCGCATCGGACTGGCCGACGAAAATCGTCAGGCGCAAGGCGAAATGGGTGAACACATGTTCGACAACACCGGGCAGCCGCAGCCATTGGGCTGCCATTGGCGCTGACGCCAGCGCAGTCTCGAGCTGGAAATCCGCGCTCCACGGCGTGCCTGGAATTTCCGTCATGCCACCGAGAAGTCCCTTGGGCGCGCGCGTGCGCACCAGCACCGCGCCGTCCGAGCGGCGCAGGAAAAACGCCGCGCCCGCGCGCGCGGGCCGCTCGGCCTTGGGCAATTTCACGGGGAAGATTTCGGGCCTTTGCTGCGCGCGCGCGATGCAGCCTTCGTTCAGCGGGCAGAGCGCGCAGGCAGGACGGCGCGGCGCGCAGATGGTTGCGCCAAGATCCATCATGGCCTGCGCGAAATCTCCCGCGCGCAGATCGGGCGTGAGCTGGTCTGTGCAGGCGCGCACCAGCGGCTTGGCGCGCGGCATCGGCTCTTCAATAGCAAACAGCCGCGTGACAACGCGCTCCACATTGCCATCGACCACCACGGCGCGCAGGCCAAAGGCAATGGCCGCGATTGCCGCGGCCGTATAGGGCCCGATGCCCGGCAGCTCGCGCAAACCCGCTTCGCTGGCCGGAAAGCGTCCGCCATGATCAGCGGCGACCGCCTTGGCGCAGGCGTGGAGATTGCGCGCGCGCGAATAATAACCAAGCCCCGCCCAGGCGCGCATGACATCTTCGGTATCGGCCCCCGCCAGATCCTCGACCCGCGGCCAGCTCGCGAGAAAGCGCTCGAAATAGGGCTTCACGGCCTGGACGGTCGTCTGCTGAAGCATGATTTCCGACAGCCAGACGGCATAGGGATCAGCCGCAACGCCAGGCGCCGCGCGCCATGGCAGATGGCGGCGGTGGCGATCGTACCAGGCAAGCAGGCGCGCGGATTCGGGCGCAAGGGCATCATTCATTCGATAAATCTCTGTTCGTTGCGCCTATGTGAAGCCAGCCGCATTCCGGCTCAAGGGGCGGCGTGCTAGGTTTCTGGGCCCGTCCCCCGGAAAGCAGGTTTCATGGCCGCCCCCCGTCCCGCCAGCACAGCCTCGAAATACAAAGGCCCAAAGACCTTTGCGCTGGCCGATCTCATCGCCAAGGCGATGGACCCGGTGCTGGCCAAGCAGGGTTTTGGCGCGGCAGACATCGTGCTCCATTGGGATGAGATCGTGGGCGAGCGCCTTGCCCGGGTCTGCGAACCGATCAAGCTGCAATGGCCAGCCCGCCCGCCAAAGGCCCCGCCCGGCCAGCCGCTTGACCCCGCCTCCCTGCTGGTGCGGGTGGAAAGCGGCTTTGCCATTGAATTGCAGCATGTCTCCCCCCTCGTCATCGAACGGGTGAACATGCACCTTGGCTGGCGCTGCATCGGCCGCATCCTGCTGCGCCAGGGGCCTGTGGGCACGCAAAAGCGCGTTGTCCGCGCCAAACCTGTGGATGACCCGGAAGCCTGCGCGGAGGCTGCGCGGCAGAGCGCGGGCGTCGAGGACGAGGGGCTGCGCGCGGCGCTCACACGGCTCGGCTCACGCATTATCGCCGACAAGAGATCCACGCGCGGCCTGTGAGCCGCCCTTGCGCGCCGCCGCTCCCCTTGCCACAGTCCTTCCTCCTGCCACATTCGTCCGCGACGAACCAACCCAAGCCGCAGACGCGGCCCCACTTTCAGGATCCTGAGCCCATGACGATCGAGCGCCCGAACACCCGCCGCCAGCTTCTCGAACGCATGGCGGCTGCCGGCGCTTTGGCCGCAGCCAGCCAGCTGGGCCTCGCGCTTCCGGCGCTGGCGCAGGCGGCGGGCGATGTGCCGATGGACCAGCTGCTTGTCGAAGGAGCCCTGCCCGACCTGTGGATCGGCCGGAAGGACGCACCGGTCACGATCATCGAATATGCCTCGATGACCTGCCCCCATTGCGCCCATTTCCACACCGAGACCTGGCCCGAGCTGAAGGCGAAATATATCGACACCGGCAAGGCGCGTTTCGTGCTGCGCGAATTCCCCTTCGATCCGCTGGCGGTGGCGGGCTTCATGGTGGCGCGCTGCGCCGGGCCCGACAAGCGCGAGGCCATGGTCGATCTGCTCTTTGCCCAGCAGCAGAACTGGGCCTTCAAGGACAAGCCGCTGGAGGGCCTGCTCGCCATCATCAAACAGGCCGGCATGTCGCAGCAGACCTTCGAGGCCTGCCTGCGCGACAAGCCGCTCTATGACAATGTGAACGCCGTCCGCGACCGTGGCGCCAACCAGTTCAAGGTCGATTCCACCCCGACTTTCTTCATCAACGGCAAGAAAGTCAGCGGCTCGCTCTCTCTGGCCGAATTTTCAAAAATCATCGATCCCCTCGTGAAAAGCTGAAGAAACGCCTGATTTTGGCTGGATAAGTCCGGTTTCACACAGGAAATAGCTGGCGGGGCGCTTGAACCATGCGCCCCGTTGTGACGCCTTAGGCCCCTCTCCGCAGGGTGTATCCCGAGGGGAGATGTCGGAGTTTGCGGCAGAGGACGCGTGGCGTGACAGTGAGCCCGAGTAAGCCGATGAAGCCAGACGCGGAGCGCGAGCGCCCCTGCGTGGTCTCATTCGTGCGTCGGCCTGTCTGCGCCTTCTTCCCCGCCCCCTTGCGTGGAGCCCATGCCCCATGAAGTTCAAAGGCCTGCGCATCGTCGGTTTCAAGAGCTTCTGCGACTCGATCGACTTCCAGATCGAGCCGGGGCTGACCGGCATTGTCGGGCCCAATGGCTGCGGCAAGTCGAACCTCGTCGAAGCCATGCGCTGGGTGATGGGTGAGAATTCCTACAAGAACATGCGCGCGTCGGGCATGGACGATGTGATTTTCTCGGGCTCGGGCAATCGCCCCTCGCGGAATACGGCGGAAGTCGGCCTCGTGCTCGACAACAGCGACCGCACCGCGCCCGCCGCCTTCAACGATTCCGAGCTGATTGAAGTCACGCGCCGCATCGAGCGCGAATCCGGCTCGACCTATCGCGTCAACGGGCGCGAAGTGCGTGCGCGCGATGTGCAATTGCTCTTTGCTGACGCCTCCACCGGCGCTCGCTCGCCGGCCATGGTGGGACAGGGCCGCATCGGCGAAATCATTTCCGCAAAGCCGCAGCAACGCCGCCGGATTCTCGAAGAAGCCGCCGGCATTGCAGGCCTGCATTCACGCCGGCACGAAGCCGAATTGCGCCTGAAGGGTGCGGAAGAAAATCTGAACCGCCTCGAAGATGTGCTCAAACAGATCGACGGGCAGATGGACAGCCTGAAGCGCCAGGCGCGCCAGGCGGGGCGCTACAAGAATCTCGCATCCGACATCCGCCGCAACGAGGCGCTGCTCTATCATATCTCCTGGCGCGACATTACGGCCCAGCTCGCAGACGCCGAGCGCAAGCTCGAAGACGATGTGCGCGAAGTTGCCCAGCGCACGCAATTGCAGGCAGATGCCGCACGCCTGCAGGCGATTGCTGCCCACGGCCTGCCCGCCCTGCGCGATGAAGAAGCCAAGGCAGGCGCTGCCCTGCAACGCCTCGTGCTTGCGCGCGAGCAGCTTGAAGTCGAGGAACGCCGCGCGCAGGAACGCGCTGCCGAACTCGAACGCCGCCTCGCGCAATTGACGCGCGACCTTGCGCGCGAAACAGCCCTTATCGAAGATGCAGCAGGCGTGCTCTCGAAGCTCGATGGCGAAGCCTCCGATATCGAAGAGGCGAATGAAAACGCCGCCGAGGCGGAGTTTGGCGCAAAGGAGCGCCTCGCCGATGCCGAAGGCGCGCTGGTCGACAGCGAGCGCGCTTTGGCCGAAGCCCAGTCCGCACTCTCGGACCTGAATGCGCGGCGCACCACGCTCGAACAGGCCTTGCGCGAAGAGACGCAGCGCTTCCAGCGGTTTGAATCCGAATGGATGAAGGTTGCGCAGGAACTCGCGCAATTGAAGCAGGGCGCGGGCTCTGACGAAGAGCTGGAGACGCTGGCCTTCGCGCTTGAAGAAGCCACCGAACAGGCGGCTGCTTTTGAAGAATCGATGATGGCGGCCGAAGCCCGCCATGCGGAAACGCGCGAGATTGAATCTGCAACGCGCGGGCCATTGACGGAGGCCGAGCGCAAGGCGCAGCGGCTCGAAACCGAAGTGCGCACGCTCTCCAACCTGCTCAACACGGCGTCGGGCGATCTCTGGCCGCCGGTTGTCGATGAAATCAGCGTCGAAAAGGGCTATGAGGCCGCGCTCGGCGCAGCTTTGGGCGATGATCTCGACGCGTCCACCAATGTCTCGGCCCCTGCCCATTGGGCGCAGATTGGCGATGCGGGCGCCGATGCGGCCTTGCCGCCGGGTGTCGCGCCGCTGAGCAAGGTTGTGCGTGCGCCTCCGGCGCTGGCGCGCCGCCTCTCGCAGATCGGCGTCGTGTTGCGCGGCGAAGGCGCGCACTTGCAGAAGCTGTTGCAGCCCGGCCAGCGTCTTGTGTCCAAGGAAGGCGATTTCTGGCGCTGGGACGGTTTCATCGCCGCCGCCGAAGCGCCCACACCTGCAGCCCGCCGCCTTGTCGAAAAGAACCGCCTCGGCGATTTGAAGGAACAGGCGCTGGAAGCTCGCGAGGCGGCCAATATCGCCAAGCAGACAGCCGAAGAGGCGCAGGCGCATTTACGCGATGCCTCGGTCGCGGAAATGAATGCCCGCCAGACCGCGCGCGCTGCCGCGCGTCAGGTCGAGGACGCGCGCGAGAAACTGGCCCAGGCCGAGCGCCGCCGCGCCCAAGTGGCGACGCGCGTGTCTGCGCTCGAAGAATCCGTGACCCGCTTTGCTGAAAATCGCGACGAGGCGCTCGTCAAGAAAAGCGACGCGGAAGCAGCCCTCAAGAGCCTTGCCGCCACGCAGGCGATGATCGGCAAGCTTGATCGCGCACGGGCGGAAGCCGCCCAGCATCGCGCCGAAGCCGCCGAAGCGCGCGCGGCCATGCAGGGCCTTTCGCGCGAAGCCGAAGCCCGCCAGCGCCGCCGCGAGGCGATTGCGCTTGAACGCAATTCATGGGGCGAGCGGCGCAATCGCGCCACGGCGCAGATCGATGAAATCGACATGCGCATGGAGGAGGCGCGCGAGGAGCAGCTCGTGCTCGCCGAAGCGCCCAATGAATTCATCGCCCAGCGCCGCGCGCTGATGGAGGGCGTCGCGCAGGCAGAAGCCGCCCGCAAGGAAGCCTCGGACCGCCGCGCCGGCGCCGAGAACGATCTCGCAGAAGCCGACCGTCTGGCGCGCGGCTCGCTCGATTCCATGGGTCAGGCGCGTGAAGAGCGCGCGCGCACGGAAGCGCGCGTGGAAGCGCTGCGCGAGCGCCACGAGACCATCGTCAAGACGATTGCAACCGAGCTTGAATGCGAGCCGCAGGCCGTGGCCGCACTTGCCGGCGTCAACGCCAACGATCAATTGCCGGAAGCTTCCAAGATCGAGCGCATTCTCGAACAGCTCAAGGGCGACCGCGAACGCCTCGGCGCGGTCAATCTGCGCGCCGACGAAGAGCTGACCGAGATCGAGACCAGGTTCACGACCATGGTCACCGAGCGCGATGATTTGACGGAGGCCATCCGCAAGTTGCGTCTGGCGATCCAGAGCCTGAACAAGGAAGGTCGCGAACGCCTCGTGACCGCCTTCCATGTCGTCAACGGCCATTTCAAGGAGCTGTTCACATCGCTCTTTGGCGGCGGCGCGGCGGAATTGCAGCTTGTCGAGAGCGACGATCCGCTTGAGGCGGGCCTCGAAATTCTCGCCCGCCCGCCCGGCAAAAAGCCGCAGACGATGACGCTGCTGTCAGGCGGCGAACAGGCGCTGACCGCAATGTCGCTGATTTTCGCGGTCTTCCTGACCAATCCCTCGCCGATCTGCGTGCTCGACGAAGTTGACGCGCCGCTGGACGATTCCAACGTCGAGCGTTTCTGCGATCTGCTGGAAGCCATGCGCGGGCGCACCGATACGCGCTTCGTGACGATCACGCATAATCCGATCACCATGGCCCGCATGGACCGCCTCTTTGGCGTGACCATGGCGGAGCGTGGCGTCTCCCAGCTCGTCAGCGTCGATCTGCAGCAGGCCGAGAAGTTCCTGGAAGCAGTGTAAGGGCGCTTAGCCGCGCCAGATGTCGTCGCCGCTGATGTCGCTGACGCGCTGACGGCCGATATAGGCCATCGTGCGGCGCATTTCGTCCTTGAGGATCGCCAGCGCCTTGGTTGCGCCGTCCTCGCCGCCAGCTCCAATGCCATAGAGCGTCGCGCGGCCCGTGAGCACGGCATGAGCGCCGAGCGCGAGACATTTCACAATATCGCTGCCCCGCCGCACGCCTGAATCGACAAAGACCGTGGTGCGCGACCCGACCGCCTGCGCAATGGCCGGCAAGGCGTCGAGCGTGGAGGGGGCTGAATCCATATTGCGGCCGCCATGGTTGGACACAACGATGCCATCGACGCCGTGATCGAGCGCGCGGCGCGCATCGTCGGGCCGCATGATGCCCTTGATGACGAGCTTGCCCGGCCAGATCTCGCGCAATTTATCGACATCCGACCAGCTCACCTTGTCGGCGCGCAGGGCCTTGGCCTGCGAGGCCTTGCCGGTGATCTTGCCCTGATATTGTGCCGGATAATTCACATGCTCGGGCATGCCAGTGGTCGCCATGTAACGACCAAGCACGGTCGCCAGCCATTCGGGATGGCGCATCACATCGATGACGCTGCGCGCATTGAGCTGATAGGGCTGGCTGAAACCGTTCCGCGCATTGTGCTCGCGGTTTGCGCCATGCCCGATATCGACCGTCCAGACGAGCGTTTCAAACCCGGCATTGGCCGCGCGCTGCACCAGCTCGTAGGACAATTCTTTCTCGCGCCACATGTAGAGCTGGAACCACGGCCGCCCGCCACCGGCGGCGACCTTTTCCATCGGCGTGTTGGAGCCGGTGGCCAGGGTGAAGGGAATGCCGGCCTTGGCGGCCGCCTTGGCGAGCTCATATTCGCCCTCATACCAGCACAGCCCCGCAATGCCGGTTGGGGCGATCACCATGGGAAGGGCTGCAGGCTTGCCGAAAATCTCGGTGCCAAGCTGCACGTCGGACACATCGACGAGCACGCGGTTCATCAGCTTGGTCGATTCAAAGGAGCGGCGGTTATTGCCGAGCGCCACCATGTCCTCGGTGCCCTTGTCGACATATTCGAAGACGCCCTTGGGCAGGCGGCGGCGCGCGATCTCGCGCAGGTCGGCAATATTGTAGCAATGGTCGAGACGACCCATGTTTCCTCCTCCGCGCGGTTTTTCGTGTCCGCGTCTGTGTTGGGGCAGAGTGTGGAGAGAGCGCGGCCTTATGTAAAGGTCACGAAGACTTTGCATCGTCTCGCTTCGCTCGCAATGACAGCACTTGCTGACGGGCGATTGCGCACGACCCCCACCCCGCTCGGCTTTGCCGAGTCGGCCCTCCCCACAAGGGGGCGGGATTACCCTTCGTATTATACAAAATAAATGTGTATTATTATTTATTTCACACAAACTCTCGCATTAATGCTAAAAGCAGGCTGACAAGCTTCAGGAGACCCGCATGCGCCTTCTCTCGACACTCGCAGCCGCCGCCCTTGCTCTTGCGCCTCTCACGGGCGTCGCTCTGGCCCAGCAACAGGTGCGCGTCGGCATCATTCCGGTTCTGGGCGTTGCGCCCATTCTCGTTGTCGACAATGAGGGCTGGGCCAAGCAGGCCGGTCTTGATCTCAAATTCACGACGTTTGAATCCGGCCCGCTGATGATTCAGGCGCTGGCGTCGGGCACGCTCGATGTCTATGTCGCGGGCGTGGCCCCGCTCGGCGTGGCGCGCTCCAAGGGCATTGACGTGCGCGTGGTGGCCGCCACCGCGGTCGAGGAGATGACAGTGGCTGCAGGCCCCAGGCTGGCGGGCTTTTTCAAGCCCGGCGTGAGCCCGGCCGAGGCGCTGAAAGCCTACCGTCTTGAAATCGGCAAGCCCGCGCGTCTCGCCACCCAGCCGCCCGGCTCCGTGCCTCATACGACGCTGGTGCATTGGCTGAACGAAGTCACCAGGACACCGAAGGAAGATTTCGAGATCGTGCCCATGGGCATTGACGCCACGCAGCAGGCGCTGCTCACCGGCGCGGTTGATGGCGCGACCATTCGTGAACCCACCGACACGATTGTCCAGCAACGTGACAAGCGCATCAAGATTGTCGCGCTCGGCGGCGACATGTTCCCGGCGCAGCCCGGCACAGTGGTCGCCGTGTCGGGCGCCTTCCTGCAAAAGAACCCCGCGGGCGTGCAGAAACTTGTCGATGGCGTCGTGCGCGCGATCGATCTCATCAAGACCGATCCCAAGCGCGTCGCGCCCGCTATTGAAGCCGCACTCGGCAAGGGCCTGATCGATACGGATACGATTGTGGCCGCGCTCGGCTCGCCCGCCTCCAAATTCACCGCCGACCCGATGCAGATCATCGAGGCGACCAAGAAGATGCAGGCGTTTCAGGTGTCCATCGGTACGCTCGACAAGGATGTGCCGCTCGATGGCCTGTTCGATCCCTCCTTCTTCCAGACGAGCACGAAGAAATAGGCCAGCCTGACAGCACGGCCAGCGAGCCTCATGGCGCGCTGGCTTTTCTCTTGTGACACCGAAAGCTGAAACGTGCGCCTGCGCCCCACTCTTTATGCTGCGACCGGCCTGCTGCTCTTCCTCGCTTTCTGGGAAGCAGCCCCCCGCCTTGGACTCGTGCAATCGAGCCTGCTGCCGCCCCCCAGCGAGCTGCCGAAAGCCTTCCTGCGCGAATTCCGCTCAGGCCTGTGGGCGAAATATGTCGCGCTGAGCCTCAACCATTATGTGCTGGGCTTTATTGTGGGCGCGGGGCTTGGCACCCTGCTTGGCGTGTTCAGCGGCATGTCGCTGAAGCTTGAATGGTCGCTCGCCTGGGTCGTGCGCATGTTGCGGCCGATCCCCAATCTGGCCTGGGCGCCGTTCGCCATCATCTGGTTTGGCGTCGATCAGGCCAATGCCATTTTCATCATTTCGATCGGCGTATTCTGGATCGCGTTTTTCGCGGCCCATGGCGCGATCCGCAGCGTTGACCGCGATCTTGTGGAAGTGGCCGATGCCTTCGGCTTTCGCAGCGCGCCCGAGCGGCTGGTGAAAGTGCTGCTGCCTGCGGCAACGCCCGGCATTCTCATCGGCCTGCGGACCGCCCTCGGGCAGGCGTGGATGGCCGTTGTTGCGGCTGAACTCTCTGGCGTCAGCGGGCTCGGCAGCCGCATGATGCAGGCCTCATCCCTGCTCGCCACCGATATTGTGGTTGTCTACATGCTCACCATGGCCGCCCTTTATGGAATCATGGATGCCGGCTTCATGTTTGCGCAGGAAAGGCTCCTCAAATGGAAGCCGTGAGCTTGAACCCCACCCCCATCATCCAGATCAAGGGCCTTGGCCTCGCCTTCGAGCAGGACGGGCGGCGCACGGAGGTGCTGCGCGGGCTCGATCTCGATATTGCCGCAGGTGAATTTGTGGCCATTGTCGGCGCCTCGGGCGTCGGCAAATCGACCCTGCTGCGCGTGCTCATGGGCCTTGCCACGCCCACCTCGGGCACGGTTGCCACCGCACCCGACCCGCAGGCCGAACGCCCCATGGCCATGGTGTTTCAGGACGCGCGCCTGCTGCCCTGGCGGCGCGTGCTCGCCAATGTGATGTTCGGGCTGGAGAAGACGGCGCTCCCAAAAGAGGCGCGGATCGCGCGGGCGCAGGAGGCGCTCAAGCTCGTTGGCCTCGCCGAACTTGCCGGCCGATGGCCCCATCAGCTCTCGGGCGGCCAGCGCCAGCGCGTCGCGCTCGCCCGCGCGCTCGCCGTACGCCCGGCCATTCTCCTGATGGACGAACCCTTCAGTGCGCTGGATGTCGTCACCCGCGAGGCCTTGCAGGACGAACTCGTACGCATTCGCGCAGAGACCGGACGAACCATCCTGTTCGTGACGCATGACATTGATGAAGCGGTCTATATGGCCGACCGCGTGGTGGCGCTGGGCGGACGGCCGGGCGTCATGCGCTCGGCGCGCGCCATAGACGTCGCGCGGCCCCGCCGCCGAGGCTCGATTGCGCTCTCGGAGATCGCGCAGGACGTGCGTCTCGACATTACGGCTGAACATCGCGACCCGGATTTTTCAATCTAGTGCGCCATTTTTGACGCCCTGCCGCACCAGCGATTCTCCCTCTGGCGGCGGCGGTTTCTGCGACCTTCGTACAGAGGCGTTAAAAATTGCAGAAACACCAATGAATTCAGACGTGTATATTATCCCAGCCCAACCTTGACACAAAATGGCCCCGACAATATGGTGCGCCCGGCTCGTAAGGGTCTGTTCTGGCCTTTCGGCGCTTCCTGCGTCGTTTCAAAATAATGCTCATCTGAGGCGATATGTCGGGCCTGCGGTTTGCGCCGCACAAGGACCCGGAGCTCGCCTTTAACCGTTTCTGTCCCTATAGGGTCTAAAGGAACGGGAGAGCGTCATGGCGAACGAAGACAAGAAGCCCGGAAATGAAGATCAGGCCATGCAGGCGCGGCTCGAGGCACTCTCGGCAGCGCTTGACCGGAAGCAGCAAGACCGTGATGGAACGGCTGTTACCGAGGAAGCCAACCGGAAAACGGGACGTGCGGTAAGCCTCGGCTTTCGCGTGCTCTCGGAATTCGTGGCGGGTATCGTCGTGGGCGCCCTGCTTGGGTGGCAGTTCGACGCATGGCTCGGCACAAAGCCGATCTTCCTGATCATCATGCTGATGTTTGGGACAGCAGCCGGTTTCTGGAATGTCTATCGCATTGCGGCCGCTCCCACGGGATCGCGAGGCCGCGGCAACAGGCGTTCTGAATGAATTTGGATCCCCGCGCATCTTTGCGCGATCAGACAAGGGCTTGAGACAGTGGCGACAGGCACAGCGATCGATCCGATCCACCAATTCATCGTGGCGCCTCTCGCGCAGATCCGCATTGGCGGGGTCGATGCGCATTTCACCAATGCTTCACTCTTCATGGTCATCGTGCTGCTCGCGATCACCTTCCTGATGATCGTCGGCACGGCGCAGAAGAGCCTGGTTCCCGGGCGTCTGCAGGCTGCCGCCGAGATGGCCTATGAATTTGTCGCCAGCACCGTGCGCGGCACGACTGGTACCGAGGGGATGAAGTTCTTCCCCCTCGTCTTTTCGCTCTTCATGTTCGTGCTGTTTTCGAACCTGATCGGCCTCATCCCCTATACATTCACGGTGACGAGCCAGATCGTCGTGACTTTCGCGCTCGCCGCGCTCGTCATTCTGACCGTCATCATTTATGGCGTCGCGCGCCACGGGATGCATTTCCTGCATCTCTTCGTGCCGTCGGGTGTCTCGCCCGCGCTCCTGCCCTTCATCGTGCTGATCGAGGTGATTTCTTTCGTCTCGCGGCCGATCTCGCTCTCTGTTCGTCTGTTTGCGAACATGCTGGCGGGCCACATCACGCTGAAGGTCTTCGGCGCTTTCGTCGCCATGCTGCTCGGTTCGGGCGCTGCGGCGATCATCGCGCCGCTGCCGCTCGCCGGCATTGTTGCGTTGACGGCGTTTGAACTGCTGGTTGCTTTCCTGCAGGCCTACGTCTTCGCCATCCTCACCTGCGTCTATCTCAACGACGCACTCCACCCGGGTCACTGATAAATATCGCAACAACAAATGGCGACCCACAGCCAAACCTCATAGGAGTTTAAAATGGATCCTGTTGCAGCTAAGTACCTCGGCGCCGGTCTGGCGACGATCGGCATGGCCGGCGCCGCCATCGGCGTGGGCGCGATTTTCGGTCAGTTCCTCTCGGGCGCGCTTCGCAACCCGTCGGCTGCTGACGGCCAGTTCGGCCGCGCCTTCATCGGCGCCGCGCTCGCTGAAGGTCTCGGCGTGTTCTCCTTCCTGATCGCGCTGCTCCTCCTGTTCGTGGTCTGACGCACATTGCGCGGCCGCAGCGCTCAAAGCGCGCGGCCGCGCTTTTTCTTGGTTCCTCTTTAAAACCGGACGACCCATGGCAACGACCGATCACGGCCACGCGACAGGCACAGAGGTTCCCGGCGGAGCCCATGCCAAGGGCCCCTTCCCGCCCTTCGATCCCGCCACTTTCGCGCCCCAGCTCATCTGGCTCGCGCTGATTTTCGGCGCTCTCTATTTGCTGATGTCGCGCATCGCGCTGCCCCGCGTCGCGGGCATTCTCGAAGCACGCCGCAGCCTCATCGCCAGCGACCTCGATGATGCCGCCGCCATGCAGCGCAAGGCGCAGCTGACCAGCGCCACCTATGACAAGACCCTCGCCGACGCGAAGGCCAAGGCGCAGGGCGTCGCCCAGCAGACCCGCGATCAGCTTGCCGCTGACTCGGCTGCCAAGCACAAGACCCTCGAGGCCGAGCTGCACGCCAAGCTCGCCGTTGCCGAGAGCGCCATCGCCCAGACAAAAGCGCAGGCCATGACGCATGTCACCGAAATCGCGACCGCCGCGGCCGCCGATATCGTCGCCCACCTGACCGGCAAGCCCGCCGATGCCCAAGCGATTGCCAATGCTTTGGCAAGCGCCAAGGCTTGATGGAGAGTCGCAATGTTTAATGACGCCTTTTTCGTCGCCGTTGGCTTTGTCATCTTCGTCGCCCTGCTCGGCTATCTGGGAGTGCACAAGACGCTGGTGAAGTCGCTCGACGATCGCGCCCACAAGATCCACGACGAACTCGCGGAGGCCAAGCGCCTGCATGAGGAAGCCGCTGAGGTTCTCTCGTCCTTTGAAGCCAAGCGCATCGCCGCCGAAGCTGAAGCCGAAGCGATTATCGCCCAGGCGCGCGCTGAAGCCCAAGAGCTGGCGCGCGATGCTTCCGCCCGTCTTGCCGAATTCATCACGCGCCGCACGGCGCAGGCTGAAGACAAGATCGCCGCCGCCGAAGCCCAAGCTGCCCTCGACGTGCGCGCTGCAGCAGCTGATGCTGCCGTGAAAGCCGCCGAGATCGTCCTGGCCGCCGACAGCAAGGGAGCCACCGGCGACACGCTTGTGGCCAAGGGTATCGCCGATCTCAGCGCGCTGATGCACTAAGCTTTTTGCTCAAGACCCAGAATTGAAAAACCCCGGAGCGCTGCTCCGGGGTTTTTTGTCTTTTGCGGGGACTCTCAGCGAGCTGCATAAAGCCAAGACTTGCGCGCCCTCCACGAGCGCGCTTGCGCAATCTTTCTAAGGCGCGAAGCGCCTGCTTCTCGCGGGGGAAGAAGCTGTCTGCGGAGCAGACTGATGAGGGGTTGCCCCCTCACCCGGCCATTAAAATCCGCTATTCCACCCGCATCGGCTTGACCCAGCGCAGAATCGGACTGCGCGCGGCGCGCGTTTCATCGAGCCGCCGGCGTGGCGCAAGATAGGGCGCGCCGATAAAGCGTTCCGTCTCTCCGCGCAGCGCGCTCATGGCAAGATCGCGCAAGGTCATGATGAACAGATCGAGCGCCGCCCGGCTTTCGGATTCCGTCGGCTCGATCAGCATGGCGCCATGTACGACCAGCGGGAAATACATGGTCATCGGATGATAGCCCTCGTCGATCATCGCCTTGGCGAAATCGAGCGTGGTCACGCCGGTGTCCTTCAGCCAGCTGTCGTCAAACAGCACTTCATGCATGCAGGGTTTGTTGCCAAACGGCAGGCTCATCACATCCGCCAGACAGGCGCGCACATAATTGGCGTTGAGCACGGCGTCTTCCGACGCCTGCTTCAGCCCATCTGCACCATGCGAGAGAATGTAGGAGAGCGCGCGCACGAACATGCCCATCTGGCCATGGAAGGCCGTGAGGCGGCCAAGCGATGACGTGCCCTCCTCATGCTCGACAAGCGCCAGCCGCTCGCCATCGCGCCGCAGGAACGGCACGGGCGCGAAAGGCGCGAGGCGCGCGGACAAGACCACCGGCCCAGAGCCCGGCCCGCCCCCGCCATGCGGCGTGGAGAAGGTCTTGTGCAGGTTGATGTGCATGGCATCGACGCCAAGATCGCCGGGCCGCGCCTTGCCGACGATGGCGTTGAAATTCGCGCCGTCGCAATAGAAGTAACCGCCGCCCTCGTGCAGGATCTGCGCAATCTCGACGATCTCAGTCTCGAACAGCCCGCAGGTATTGGGGTTGGTGAGCATGATCGCGGCGACATCGGGCCCCATGAGGGCGCGCACGGCATCGGGATGCACCTTGCCATCTGCGCCCGCAGGCACGGCCTTCACCTCGAAACCGATGGAGGCGGCGGTCGCCGGATTGGTGCCATGCGCGCTTTCGGGCACGAGCACGATGCGGCGCGTTGCGCCCTCGCCGCGTGCGTCAATCGCCGTCTTGATCGCCGCCATGCCGCAAAGCTCGCCATGTGCGCCAGCCTTTGGCGACATTGCCACCGCTTCCATATTGGTCAGCACGAGCAGCCAGTGGGACAGTTCATCCATCAAGGCCAGCGCGCCCGGCACGCTCGATTGGGGCTGGAGCGGATGAATATCGGCAAAGCCCGGAAGCCGCGCCATCGCCTCGTTGAGACGCGGGTTATGCTTCATCGTGCAGGAGCCCAGCGGATAGAGCCCGGAATCGATCGCATAATTCTTCTGCGAGAGACGCACATAATGGCGCACCGTCTCAGGCTCGGAGAGACCCGGCAGGCCAATCTCGCCCACGCGCGCATGTGCGCCAAGACGGGATGAGAAAGCCTCGGGCTCATCGAGATCGACACCGCTGACATCGCGGCGGCCGATTTCGAAAATCAGCGCCTCTTCCATCTGCAGGCCGCGGTTGGAGGTGAAGGTCGCGCGCGCAGATTGTTCGCCTGCGCCCGCAGCCGTGGGACGCCCCTGTTGATTGAGCATCACAAAACCTCCTGCAGCGCAGCCACAAATTGCGCGCGATCCTCGTTGGTATTGACTTCCGTATTGGCCACGATGAGCAAGTCATCAAGCCCTGCGCCGGGCAACAGCCGCGAGACGGGTACGCCGCCCAGCACGCCGCGCGCAGCAAGTTTCTCGACGATCTGCGCGGCATCGCCCGCAAGCCGCACCGTGAATTCGTTGAAGAAGGTCGTGTTGAGAACCTCGACGCCCGTCACACCTGCAAGCATGTCGGCAAGTTTCACGGCATTGGCGTGATTGACGCGCGCGAGCTTTGTCAGCCCCGCTTCGCCGAGCAAGGTCATGTGAATGGTGAAGGCCAGCGAACAGAGCCCCGAATTGGTGCAGATATTCGAAGTCGCCTTGTCGCGGCGAATGTGCTGCTCGCGCGTCGAAAGCGTCAGCACGAAGCCGCGCCGTCCTTCGGCATCCACCGTCTCGCCACAGAGGCGGCCCGGCATCTGGCGCACATATTTCTGGCGCGTCGCAAACAGGCCGACGTAGGGCCCGCCGAAATTCAGCGCATTGCCGATGGACTGGCCCTCGCCCACCACAATATCGGCGCCCATGTCGCCTGGCGCACGCAATGCGCCGAGCGATACGGCTTCGGTAAAGACCGCGATCAACAAAGCCCCGTGGGCGTGGCACTTTTGCGCAATCGCGCTCAGATCGCGCAGATTGCCGAAAACGTCGGGCGTCTGCACAACAACGCACGAGGTCGTGGCGTCGATCTGGTCGAGCAGGGATTCGCGCGCAGACACATCAGCGGGCAGCGTCACCACCTCGTCATTGGCGAGCGCCGATTGCGTGCGCACCACGGCGGCATAATGGGGATGCAGACCGCCCGAAAGCACCGCCTTGCGCCGCCGCGTCACGCGATGGGCCATCAGCACTGCTTCGGCGGCGCCCGTCGAGCCGTCATACATGGAGGCATTGGCCACATCCATGCCGGTGAGGAGTGCAACCTGCGTCTGGAACTCGAACAGATATTGCAGCGTGCCCTGTGAAATTTCGGGCTGATAGGGCGTGTAGCTTGTCAGGAATTCCGAGCGCTGGATGAGATGATCCACGCTCGCAGGCACGTGATGCTTGTAGGCGCCGCAGCCAATGAAAAACGGCACGCTGCCGGCCGCCATATTGCGTTGCGCCAGCTTGCCCAGCGCACGCGCCACATCCTGTTCGGTCTTGCGGCGCGGCAGATCGAGCGGCTCTTTCAACAAGAGATGCGCGGGCACATCGGCGAAAAGATCATCGACATGATCGACGCCAATGCGCGCCAGCATGTCGGTGCGGTCGGTCGGGGTGAGCGGCAGGTAACGCATGATGTCTCCGCTCAGCAGCAGCTTTGGACGAAGGCCTGATAGGCGGCCTCATCCATCAGATCGTTGAATTCGGAGGCATCGTGAATGCGCATTTTCATGAACCAGCCTGCGCCTGCGGGATCTTCATTCACGATGGCGGGCGCGCCCTCGAGCGCGGAATTGACCTCCGTCACGTCGCCCGACACAGGCGCATAGACTTCGCTTGCGGCTTTGACGCTCTCAACGACAGCGGCCTGCGCGCCCTTGACGAAAGCAAGGCCTGCCTCCGGCAATTCGACATAGACAACATCGCCGAGCTGCTTTTGCGCGAAATCGGTAATGCCGATTGTCGCAATATCACCCTCGAGACGGATGTATTCATGGTCCTTGGTGTAACGGGTCTCTGACATCACTGGCCTCGATAATAGCGTGTGGGAACGAAGGGCATGGCGGTGACATGCGCGGACAAGGGCTTGCCGCGCACGAGAAGCTGCAGGGGTGTGCCGGGCGCGGCGTGGCTTGCGTCCACATAGCCCATGGCAATGGGCCGCCCGAGCGAGGGCGCAAAACCGCCCGAGGTGACGCGACCGACGGGCGCGCCATGCATGTCGACAATATCCGCGCCTTCGCGCGCGGGCGCCTTGCCCTCAAGCGCAAGACCGACGCGGCGACGCCTGGCGCCTGACGCGATCTGCTCTTGCACAATGGCCGCGCCTGGAAAGCCGCCCTCGGCGCGGCGACGCTTTGACATCGACCAGAGCAGATCGGCCTCCACCGGAGTCGTCGTCTCGTCGATGTCGTGGCCGTAAAGACAAAGGCCCGCTTCGAGCCGCAGCGAATCGCGCGCGCCAAGGCCGATGAGCTTGACGCGCGCATCCGCCAGCAAAGTCTGCGCGAGGCGCTCGGCCTCTGGCGCTTCAACGGACAGCTCGAAACCGTCTTCGCCCGTATAGCCCGAGCGCGAGACAAAAAGCGTGACGCCCCCAAGCTCGAACCTGCGCATCGACATGAAGGGCTGCGTCGCAACCTCGGGCAGCAGGCCTGCCAGCACGGATGCGGCCTCGGGCCCCTGCAAGGCGAGCAGCGCGCGATCCTCCAGAATATCGAGCGTCAGATCGGGAAGCGCGGCTGCGATAAGTGCGAAATCATGCGCCTTGCGCGCGGCATTGACGACGAGGAACAGCCGCTCGTCGCCATTGGCGTCGGGCGCACAGGCCGTGACCATGAGATCGTCGAGAATGGCGCCCTGCGCATCGAGCAATTGGGTGTAGCGGATGCGGTCTTGTGCAAGATTGGCAAGATCGCCCGGCACAAGGGTCTCGAAGCGCGCCCGCGCCTGGGGGCCCGAGAGAAACGCCTGCCCCATATGCGAGACATCGAAGAGCCCCGCATGGGTGCGCGTGTGCAGATGCTCGGCGAGAATGCCCTCATATTGCACGGGCATGTCATAGCCAGCGAATGGCACCATGCGCGCGCCGCTGGCGCAATGGAGGCCATGGAGCGGCGTCAGACGCAGCGAATTTGACGAATCTTGATCGGTCGAAGCCATAACTCACCGGACAACAGAGCGCGTCTCGTAAGCGAAAGCCGTCAGGCCTTCGCTACGCGCCCCCTCTGTCCCGGGACCTGAGAGATTTCCCGCACTGAATGCGGTTACCCCCGTCGGTGGATTCTGCCGCGCCATTTAAACGGCGCTTCGAATCGCTTTCCAGAGTGTCATCCCCTCGCGGTCCATCTGCCTGAGCGTTTCCGGGGCGGTTGCGCCTTCGGCGCCGGTTCGGATTGCAACAACCTTTGCCGGACTCTTCCGCGTGGGGTCTTTGGCTGACCGGGAGACCGTGCCTGAGTCTGCGCGCGCGAGTCAACCGCCCGCATGCGCAGCTCTGCTTTTGAAGGCCTACTTCTTCGCCAGACCGACGACGACCATGAAGTCCTCGTTCGCCTCTTCGCGCGTGTAGGGCACGGAGAGCGGATCGGAGACCAGGGTGAAGGTCGTGTTGGCAGAGCCCGCCGGAATGGTCGCCGGCACATTATAGACCTTCGAGGTCAGGATCTTCTGGTCCGATTCACGCCGGATGCCGACACGCACGGGCACGCTGAATGTGCCAGGCCCGCCAGCCGGACCCGCCAGCACGCGGCCCGAGACGCCTACGCGAATCACGATCTGGTTGTTGATAACTGCGCATTCGCGCGACGTGTCGCCCAAAGCGAACTGGTGGCGCAGGCCCCCGCCCGAGCCGATCTGCATGGCAGCCCCACCCTCCAGCACATCAACCTGGGGACATTCCACCTTGTTCTCGATCACCTGCGTCACGACGGGCGGCGGCGTGGTGGAATTGAAGGCGATCAGATTGCCGATCGTGGAACCTGTCGTGCTGTTGCAGCCCGACAGGAGAAGCGCACAGGCGCCTGCTGCGAAAATCCTGGTCATGCGTCTGGTTCGCTCCCTCGATGGCTTGGATGGCTGTCACGCCATTACGGCAGCTTTTCGAATCCCTGGCCGAAGCCCGACAGAACCAGAGGCAGGCCAATGCCTTCCTCGGGCGTATTGAAAATGATGAAGGTCGCCTTGGTCCCGCCTTTCAGCTGGTCGAGGAGCTTGTCCTCCATGACCACTTCGGCGACGCAGCCAGTCGGCAGGCAGCGCACGAAGCCGGCGCGGCCGACATCCGTCTGGTCGATCTTGAGGCCCAGTCCTGCGGGCAGCAGCACGCCCAGCGGCGCGATCACACGCAGCAGGCGGGCCTTACCGTCAGCCGTCTTGAGCGCAATGACGACGAGGGTGACATTGGGCTTGTCCTCGGCGGCGATGGACTGGATCAGCGCGCATTGCTCGCGCGAGGCTCCGGCGGGCGTCTCGCACCGCATTTCCCAATCGCCATATTTTGCTTTGACCGCGCCTTGCGCGGCGGCCGGCTGCACAGGGGCAACGGCAAGAAGAATCAGCCCGAACAGACCCAGAAGGACCTTGAAGGGTGCGCGGGCAGGCCCGGCGGTGGATCGGTCGAACATCAGGATATCCATCATAACTCCCGCCCGGCACACCCGGTTTTCCGGATTGAACGCGGGCCGCGGCAGGCCTGCTTATAAGGCAAAACCGAAGCGAATAAGGCAATAGCGCCACGGCACGGGCCGCAGGGCTGATTGGGCGTAGCAAATGGCCCGCCCCTGTCAAGTGACCGGTGCCTGTCATATGCGAATCATGCCCGTTGAGAGGGGCCGCAAAGAGCCCGTCAGGTTGAAAGCGGTCTTATGCCGCAAGCCTTGGCATTTGGACGTTGTTGCGCTTGCGCGATCTTTGTGGTTTGGAACAGCCACGCGTCTTTCTCGGTCACGAGCAGGGATGCGCGCGGACGTCGAAACCGGGGGACGACCGCGCGGTGCAAAATCATAAACCCCGAAACGGCGCAGCAGGAGCGACGACGTTCATGAGACCAGGCCTTATCGGTGCGCAGGCACAGCACACCTCAGTCTCGAAAGGGGCGGCTTGCCTCTCGGCACTTGCGGCGATCGTCGGGCTTAGCCCCGCAGCCGCTCTCGCGCAGGCAGCAAAGCCTGGCATGTCCTATGCGGCCCCGGGCCAAATAGGCATGATGGAACCCGCCTCCCCCATCGCGGCGGAAATGGGCTTCTTCCATAATGCTTTGTTGCTGCCGATCATTTTCGCAATTTCGATCTTCGTTCTGGCGCTGCTGATCTATGTGGCCTGGCGCTTTAACGAGACCGCAAACCCGACGCCTTCGCGCACGACGCACCACACCGGCCTCGAGGTCGCATGGACCGCCGTGCCGCTGATGATCCTTGTCGTCATCGCGATCCCCTCCTTCCGTCTGCTGACCAAGCAGATCGCCCTGCCCGAGACCGATGTGACCGTGAAGGTCACCGGCAAGCAGTGGTACTGGACCTACACCTATCCGAAGGAAGCCAATGGCGGCTTCGAGTTCGACTCGAACCTGCTCGATCAGGAAAAGCTTGCCGCCGGCAAGATGCGCCTGCTCGACGTCGACAACGAGGCCGTTGTCCCGGTCGGCAAGGCGATCCGCCTGCAGATCACGGCCGATGCGGTTGGTGTCATTCACTCCTTCACCATTCCCGCCCTCGGCGTGCGTATGGATGCCGTTCCCGGCCGTCTGAACGAAGCCTGGTTCAAGGCCGATCGTGAAGGCGTCTATTACGGCCAATGCTCCAAGCTTTGCGGCAAGGACCATGCCTATATGCCGATCGTGTTCCGTGTCGTGAGCGATCAGGCCTATGCGGCCTGGCTTGCCGATTCGAAGAAGAAATATGCCTCGGCCTCGAGCCTCGTGACGGTGGCTGACGCCTCCGTCCCGGCGCTGCGCCAGTAACAAAAAACGTCATTCGACGAGGATCAGAGATGGCAACGACTGCGACAGACCATCATCACGACGCCCACCCCCATCCAACGGGCTGGCGCCGCTATATGTATTCGACCAACCACAAGGACATCGGAACGCTGTATCTGATCTTCGCGATCTTCGCGGGCATCGTCGGCGGTCTTCTGTCCATCGCCATGCGCGCGGAACTCGCGGGGACGGGCATCACCGTCTTCCCGATGATTTCCAAGATGCTTTCGGGCGACGGTTCGATCGACGCTGCGAAAAACCTCTACAATGTGTTCATCACCGGCCACGGCGTCATCATGATCTTCTTCATGGTCATGCCGGCGCTCATCGGCGGTTTTGGCAACTGGTTCGTTCCGATCATGATCGGCGCGCCGGACATGGCCTTCCCGCGCATGAACAATGTTTCCTTCTGGCTTCTGCCGGCCTCTTTCTGCCTGCTCATCATCTCGATGTTCGTCGAGGGTGCGCCGGGCACGAACGGCTTTGGCGGCGGCTGGGTGATGTATCCCCCGCTTTCGAGCAACACCGGCCACCCCGGCCCGGCGATGGATTTCGTGATCCTGTCGCTGCATGTCGCGGGCGCTTCGTCGATCCTTGGTGCGATCAACTTCATCACCACGATCTTCAACATGCGCGCTCCGGGCATGACGCTGCACAAGATGCCGCTGTTTGCCTGGTCGGTTCTGGTCACGGCCTTCCTGCTCGTGCTGTCGCTCCCGGTTCTTGCCGGCGCGATCACCATGCTGCTGACGGACCGTAACTTCGGCACCACCTTCTTCGATCCGGCTGGCGGTGGCGATCCGATCCTGTTCCAGCATCTGTTCTGGTTCTTCGGTCACCCGGAAGTCTACATCCTGATCCTGCCTGGCTTTGGCATCATCAGCCACATCATCTCGACCTTCTCGAAGAAGCCGGTGTTCGGCTACCTCGGCATGGCCTACGCCATGGTCGCGATCGGTGTCGTCGGCTTCGTCGTGTGGGCGCATCACATGTACACGGTCGGCCTTTCGCTCAACACGCAGCGCTATTTCGTCTTCGCGACGATGGTCATCGCTGTGCCGACGGGCGTGAAGATCTTCTCCTGGATCGCGACGATGTGGGGCGGTTCCATCCGCTTTGCCACGCCGATGGTCTGGGCTGTGGGCTTCATCTTCCTGTTCACGGTGGGTGGCGTGACCGGCGTCGTTCTGGCCAATGCCGGCATCGACCGCTACATGCACGAGACCTATTACGTGGTGGCGCATTTCCACTACGTGCTCTCTCTCGGCGCTGTCTTCGCGCTGTTTGCGGGCTTCTATTACTGGTTCCCGAAAATGTCGGGCTACATGTACAGCGAGTTCCTTGGAAAGCTGCACTTCTGGGTCATGTTCGTGGGTGTGAACCTCACGTTCTTCCCGCAGCACTTCCTCGGCCTTGCCGGCATGCCGCGTCGCTACATCGACTATCCGGATGCCTATCTGCTCTGGAACCAGATCTCCTCCTACGGTTCTTACCTGTCGGGCTTTGCGGTTCTGATCTTCCTCTACACCGTGTGGGAAGCTTTCAGCGCCAAGCGCGTGGCTGGCAACAACCCCTGGGGTGAAGGCGCGACCACGCTCGAGTGGACGTTGACGTCGCCTCCGCCCTTCCATCAGTTCGAAACGCTGCCGCGCATCACCGGCTCGGATCACTAAGACCCTGAACTCCGGCGGCCTCGCGCCGCCGGAGCCTTCCTTCGAGCCGCGTGCGCGCGGCTCTGACGAGGGCTCGAACGAATACCGGAGCACGGGCGCCTGCTTCTCCCAGAGAGAGAAGGTGTCTGCGCAGCAGGCGGATGAGGGGTTACCCACTCTCCGGCTGAATCGGTAAACCCTCATCTGGCCGCATTCGCGGCCACCTTGTCCCTCCGGGAGAAGGACGCTCGCGTTTCAGAGTCGCGACAAGCGGCGGAGTGGTTCATGAGCCTGGTCACGGGACACGAAGTTGACGATCTGCGGATTTCCGTGGCCGGCCCGAAAGATTTTTTCGCGCTGCTGAAGCCCAGCGTGATGTCGCTTGTCATATTGACAGCGCTGGCCGGCATGATGATCGAGCCCGTGCCCGTGCATCCGCTCATCGGCTTTGTGTCGCTGCTCGCCATTTCGGTCGGCGCCGGCGCATCTGGCGCGCTGAACATGTGGTATGACGCCGATATCGATGCCGTGATGGGCCGCACCGCCTCGCGCCCCGTGCCGTCTGGCCGCGTCACCGCGCAGGAAGCGCTGGCCTTTGGCCTGATCCTCTCCACAATCTCGGTTCTGACGCTTGGCCTTGTCGCCAACTGGCTTGCCGCTGCGCTGCTCGCCTTCACGATCTTCTTTTATGCAGTCGTCTACACGATGTGGCTGAAGCGCTGGACACCGCAGAACATCGTCATCGGCGGCGCGGCTGGCGCGCTGCCCCCGATTGTCGCCTGCGCTGCGGTGACGGGTTCGGTGAGCCTTGCAAGCCTCGTGCTGTTTGCCATCATCTTCGTCTGGACGCCGCCCCATTTCTGGGCGCTGGCGATCGGCAAGGTCAGCGATTATGGCCGCGCGGGCATTCCGATGATGCCCAACGTCAAGGGCGAGAAGCACACCCGCTTTGAAATGCTGCTCTATACGATGGTGCTGGCGCCGCTGGGCGTCGTCCCCGCGCTGCTTGGTCAGGCCTCGTTTGTCTATGGCGTGATCGCCGCTGTTTCGGGCGCGGGCATGCTGTGGCTTGCTGTCGATGTCTGGCGCGCCCCGGATCCCGCCGTCATGGCCAAGGCCTGCAAGAAATTGTTCGGCTATTCGATCCTCTATCTCTTCCTTCTGTTTGGCGTGATCGTGATCGAGAACACGGTTTCCTTGCTCCTGCGCGTTTTGGCTTGAAGGACATGTCCGTGACTGAACACAACGACACTGACGGTGTGCGGCTGACGCCCGAACAGGCAAAGAGCCGCCGCGCCCGCAACATTGCCATCGGCCTCGCCGTTGGCCTGCTGGTGGTGATTTTCTATGCCGTCACCATCGTGAAACTTGGGCCCGGCATTCTCCACCGGCCTATGTGACGCAAAGCAGATGAACGCACCCGCCACCCCTCCCGACGAGATCCTGCAGCGCAGCCACCGCCGCGTCGCCATTTCTGTGATCGCCGTGGTTGCGGGCATGACGGGCCTCGCCTATGCCGCCGTGCCGCTCTATGAAATGTTCTGCCGGGCCACCGGCTTTGGCGGCGCGCCGCAGGTCGCCAAGACCGATTCGCCAACGCGGGGCGAGCGCATCATGACCGTGCGGTTCGACGCCAATATCGCGTCCGACCTGCCCTGGACCTTCGAGCCCGAGCTGCCCTCGATCCGCCTGCGCACGGGCGAGACTGCGACTATTTTCTACAAGGTGAAGAACAAGTCCCAGAAAACGACGGTTGGGCTCGCGACCTATAATGTCGCGCCCGAACGCGCTGGCATGTTCTTCAACAAGATTTCCTGTTTCTGCTTCTCGGAACAGACGCTTGGCCCCGGCGAGTCGATGGACATGCCTGTCGTGTTCTATCTCGACCCGGCGCTGGAGACCGACGAGATCATGAAAACAGCGTCCAGTGTGACGTTGTCCTATACTTTCTACGCATCCAAGACGCCGGTCGCCTCCGTGAAGGGCAAGCCAGCGCTGTGATGCATGGATGCCGCCTTGACCCCTGCATCTGAACAGGGCAAAGGGCGGAGAGAATGAGTGGTTCCGGGGTTGCCCGGGGCAGAGCATGAGGTGGCCGGTCAGGCCGCAGTTAAAAGACGTCAAAGGAAGAGCTGTCATGGCCGACGCCCATAGCAAACCGAACCACGACTACCACCTCGTCGACCCGAGCCCGTGGCCGCTCGTCGGCTCCATCTGCGCCTTCATCACCGCCGTCGGCGCAGTGATGTGGATGAAGGGCCTCGCGTTCCTCGGCCTCAAGGCTGGCGGCTACGTGTTTGGCGCAGGCTTCATCGGCATTCTCTATGTCATGGCCGCCTGGTGGACCGATGTGGTCAAGGAAGCCGAGCACGGCGGTTATCACACCCGCGTGGTGCAGATCAGCCATCGCTACGGCATGATCCTCTTCATCGCCTCCGAAGTGATGTTCTTTGTGGCCTGGTTCTGGGCGTTTTTCGATGCCAGCCTGTTTGCCAACGAAACGCATCAATATGCGCGCGTCGAGTTCACCGGCGGTCACTGGCCGCCCAAGGGCACCGACGTGTTCGACCCCTGGCACCTGCCGCTCCTCAACACGCTCATCCTGCTGACCTCCGGCACGACCGTCACCTGGGCCCATCACGCCCTGCTGCATGGCGACCGCGATGGCGTGAAGAAGGGCCTGTTGATTACGGTCCTGCTGGGCGCGCTGTTCTCCTTCGTCCAGGTCTATGAATATTCGCATGCCGCCTTCGGCTTCAAAGGCTCGATCTACGGCGCGACCTTCTTCATGGCCACGGGCTTCCACGGCTTCCATGTGTTGATTGGCACGATCTTCCTGCTCATCTGCCTGCTGCGCACGATGGCCGGTCACTTCACCATCAAGCAGCATCTCGGCTTCGAATTTGCCGCCTGGTACTGGCATTTCGTGGACGTGGTGTGGCTGTTCCTCTTCGCCGCCATCTACGTGTGGGGCGGCATGGGTGGACATGTCGGCGGCGGTCACTAAGGCGGCCTGCACGGCTTGCCGCAAGGTTTGAGGGGCGGCTTCGGCCGCCCCTTTTTTGTTCGACGCGACAGGCGCGTTTGTCCCCCTCCCCCTTGTGGGGAGGGGGAGCCTGCCCGGCGCGCGCAACGGAGACCCACATGGCTGACACCGATCATCTCTACCCGCCCCAATCGCCCTATGAGACCGGCCTGAAGGGTCGCTGTCCGCGCTGTGGCGAGGGCCATCTCTTCAAGGGCTTCATTTCCCCGGCAGAGCGCTGCGAGGTCTGCGACCTCGATCTTGCCTTTGCGGATGCGGGCGATGGCCCGGCGGTCTTTGTCATCCTGTTTGCCGGCTTCCTTGTTCTGGGCTCGGCGCTCTGGGTGGAAATCGCCTATGAGCCGCCGATGTGGGTGCATCTCGTGATCTTCCTGCCGATGGTGCTGTTTGTGGTGGTCGGCATGTTGCGCCCGCTCAAGGGTCTGCTGATCGCGCTGCAATATCGCAACAAGGCCGAACAGGGACGTCTCGAGCGATGAGGGCGCAGCGCAATCTCTGGATCGGTGGCCTTTGTGCTGCCGCGACTTTCGCGTTGCTTGTATCGCTTGGCTTCTGGCAATTGCAGCGCCTGGCGTGGAAGGAAGGGCTTCTTGCCAAGATCGAGAGCCGCATCCATGCCGCGCCCGTGGCCCTGCCGCCGCAAGCCGAATGGCCGCGCCTTGTCCAGGACGATTATGAATATCGCCACGTCACCGCCACCGGCACGTTCGAGCATGACCGCGAAGTTCTCGTCTTCCGGGCTTCGGGCCCCAACGAGGGCCTCTCGCAGCCCGGCTATTTCGTGGTCACGCCGCTGCGCCTGAGCGATGGCGCGCATGTGCTGGTGACACGCGGCTTCGTGCCCGAAAGTCTCCGCGACCCGGCGACCCGCCCTGCCGGGCAGATGGCGGGGCTGGTGAGCGTCACCGGCCTCATGCGCGCGCCTGAACCCCGCAATGCCTTCACGCCGCCTGACGAGCCCGCCAGGGGCGTCTGGTTCACGCGCGACCCCAAGCTGATCGCGTCCCATTTCGGGCTCGAGCGCCCTGCCCCGTTCACGATCGATGCCGATGCCGTGCCTCTGCCCGGTGGCTGGCCCAGAGGCGGAGTGACCGTGGTCGCGATCACCAACGACCACCTCTCCTATGCGCTGACCTGGTTTGGCCTCGCCGGAACGCTCCTTGGCGTGCTGGGGGTCGTGCTCTGGCGTCGGCGCGGGATGTAAGGCAAAAACTGTTCGCGCCGCGTTTTTGTGCTAAGGGCAAAAGCAAATCCATCAGCCAGTCCACAGGTCCGACGTGAATTATCTCTCCACCCGCGGCGAAGCTCCCGTTCTCTCTTTCACCGAGGCCCTGCTTGCAGGCCTTGCGCGCGATGGCGGCCTTTACATGCCGCAATCCTATCCCCAGCTCTCGGCTGCCGAGATCGCAGGCTTTGCCGGCGTGTCCTATGCCGAAGTCGCGGAATCCGTGATCGGGCCCTTCACGGGCGGCGAGATCGACGCGCATGATTTCACGCGCATGGTTCATGAGGCCTATGGCACGTTCCGCCATTGCGCGGTGACGCCGCTGACGCAGATTGGCGACAATCTCTTCGTGCTCGAACTTTTCCATGGCCCGACGCTCGCCTTCAAGGACGTCGCCATGCAGCTGCTCGGCCGCATGATGGACCATGTGCTCAAAGCCCAGGGCAGGCGCGCGACCATTGTGGGCGCGACCTCGGGCGACACAGGTGCAGCCGCAATCGAGGCCTTCCGCGGGCTCGAGCAGGTCGATGTCTTCATCATGTATCCGCACAACCGCGTCTCCGACGTGCAGCGGCGGCAGATGACGACGGTCGAGGGCGACAATATCCACACGATCGCGCTCGAAGGCACGTTCGACGATTGCCAGTCGATCCTCAAGGGCCTGTTCAACAATCACGACTTCCGCGACACGCTCGGCCTGTCTGGTGTGAACTCGATTAACTGGGCGCGTGTCGTTGCCCAGATCGTGTATTTCTTCACCAGCGCTGTCGTGCTCGGCGCGCCCCATCGCAAAGTGTCCTTCTGCGTGCCGACCGGCAATTTCGGCGATATTCTCGCCGGCTATGTCGCCAAGCGCATGGGGCTGCCGATCGAACGGCTGATCATTGCGACGAATGAAAACGACATTCTCGCGCGCACGCTCGATGATGGCATTTACGAAGTGCGCGGCGTGCATGCCACGCAATCGCCCTCGATGGATATTCAGGTCTCGTCCAATTTCGAACGCCTGATGTTTGATGCCTGCGGACGCGATGCCACGCAGCTGCGCAGCCTGATGGCGAGCCTGTCGCAATCGGGCCGCTTTGAAATGCCGGCCGACATGCTGTCGAAAATCACCGCCGAATTCGACGCCTATCGGACGGGCGAAACCGGCACCGCCAAGGAAATGGCGCGCGTGTGGAAAGAATGCGGCGTTCTGCTCGATCCCCACACCGCAGTCGCTGTTCATGCCGCGCGCAAGGCGCTCAAGCACGATCCTGCAACCCCGATGGTGGCGCTGGCGACAGCCCATCCTGCGAAGTTTGGCGCGGCGGTCGAAAAAGCCACCGGCCAGCGCGCGGTGCTGCCCGCCCATCTCGAGGGCCTGATGGACAAGCCCGAGCGCTTCACCGTTTTGCCAAACGATCAGGCAAGGGTCGAACATTTCGTGCGCGAACGGGCGCGGGCGGCGCGTTGACGATCGAAATCACCACGCTGCCGTCGGGCCTGCGCATCATCACCGATGCGATGCGCGATCTCGAAACCGCCTCGCTCGGCGTCTGGATCGGCGCGGGCTCGCGCCATGAAAGCGCCAGCGAGCACGGGCTTTCCCATGTGCTCGAACATATGGCCTTCAAGGGCACGACGCGCCGCTCGGCGCGCGCCATTGCCGAGGAAATCGAATCCGCGGGCGGCGATCTCAACGCCGCGACATCGAGCGAAACCACCGCCTATTACGCGCGCGTTCTGGCCTCCGACACCGGCCTCGCGCTCGATATTCTTGCCGACATCCTGACCGACAGCACCTTCGATGCGCAGGAGCTCGAACGCGAGAAGAGCGTCATCATCCAGGAGATCGGCGCGGTCGAGGATACGCCCGACGATCTCGTCTTCGACATGCTGACGGACGCGGCCTTTCCGGGGCAAGCGCTTGGCCGCTCGATTCTGGGCACGCCCGAGCGCGTTGCGGGCTTCGATCGTTTTGCGATTGAGAAATATCTCGGCCGCCATTACGCCGCGCCCTCGACCATTATCGCAGCCGCTGGCGCTGTCGATCACGCGCGCATCGTGGAGGAAGCCGGCGAGCGCTTTGCAGCGCTTGGCGCGCAGGCTGCGCGCGAGCCCGAGCCCGCGTTTTATGTCGGTGGCCAGAAGAAGCTGAAGCGCAAGCTTGAACAGACGCATATTGTGGTGGGCTTCGAGGGGCGCTCCTTCCACCACGAAGAAGAATTCGCGCTGCATGTCTTCTCCAATGCGCTTGGTGGCGGCATGTCCTCGCGGCTGTTCCAGCAGGTGCGCGAAGAACGCGGCCTTGCCTATTCAATCTATTCCTTCCACTGGCCCTATGCCGACACCGGGATCTTCGGCTTCTATGCCGCGACCGCGCCGGGCGATGTTGCCGAGCTGATGCCGGTGGCGCTTGATTGCATGGCGGAAGCTGCGGCCACGCTCGATGTGGCGGAGATGGAGCGCGCCAAGGCGCAGATGAAAGTGTCGCTGCTCACCGCACTCGAATCATCGAGCGCGCGCGCCGAACAGATCGCGCGCCAGCACCTCTTTTACGGACGCGTCTTGCAGCGCGAGGAAATCATCGGCAGGATCGATGACTTGACGCTCGAAGAGGTGCGCCGCGCAGGCTTGCGCGCACTCTCGACCGCGCCAACACTCGCCGCCGTCGGCGACGTTTCAAAGGTCATGACCCAGGCAAGGATTGCTGAACGCCTCGCCTGACACGCGGACAGAACATGGCGCTGTTTCGACTGGGGACGCAGACGCAGAACCTCCACGCGATTCGCGGGGACGGCGTGTTTTTGCGCCCGCTCGAACCCAATGATTATCTCCCCTGGGCTGCCTTGCGCGAGCGCAGCCGCGCCTTTCTCACGCCCTGGGAACCAACCTGGCCGGCCGACGACCTGACCAAGACCGCCTTCCGCCGCCGCCTGCGCCGCCATGGCGAGGAAATGGAACGCGACGAGGCCTATCCCTTTCTGATCTTTCGCGAGCATGACCGCGTGCTGGTCGGCGGGCTGACGCTGGGCCAGGTGCGCCGCGGCGTCGCCCAGACGGTGACGCTCGGCTATTGGATGGGCGCGCCTTTTGCCGGCCAGGGCTACATGTCGCGCGCCGTGCGGGCGGCCACTTCCTATGCCTTCGCCAATCTGCGCTTCCACCGCATCGAGGCCGCCTGCCTGCCCCACAATGCGCGTTCGATCGCGCTTCTGGAACATAACGGCTTTTGCAACGAGGGCCTCGCGCGTTCCTATTTGCGAATCAACGGCCTCTGGCAGGACCATCTGCTTTTTGCGCGGCTCGATTCAGATCCCGCCCCGTCTGCCCGGCGCATCCTTTGACAGAGAGCTGTGGGGGGCGTCCCTGCTTGGCTTGCGGGGAGCCCCCCCAAGCTTTACCAATCAAACTTCCGACAAGGTCGCAGTCCACGGGTTGCATCCGATTGATCTGATTTGGCTTGGGTGGCAGTGCCGCCCGCTTTTGAAGTGGGTATCGTGCGTCGGCTCCTGTCTTTTTTCCTTCTTCTCAGCTTCGTTGCTGCAAGCCTGCGCCCGGCGCTCGCCATCGAATCGGTGCGCGTGCCCCTCAGCGCGCGCGCCATCGACCTAACGCAGGTTGTCGAGCGCTATTCGGGCCAGGGCGACCGCCTGCAAGTTTCGACCGCACCGGGGTCTGACGGCATTGTCCGCCGCATCGAGGTGAGCGCGCGCGAGGCCGGCACGCAGCCCTCCTGGATCGTGTTTGCGCTGACCAACGATACCGAAGAGCAGATCGAGCGCCTGATCGTCTCGCCCCATTTCCGTCTCGTAGGGTCGGGCGTGATCTGGCCCGATCTTGGCTCCTCGCGCGTCTCGGCCATCACCGCGAGCCAGGGCTTTCCGCCCGAACGCGACGAGAGCACCGATGCGGATGTGTTTCGCCTCACGCTCGATCCCGGCACCACCGTCACCTATGTCGCGGAATTGCGCACGCCCAACCTCCCCCAGCTCTATCTGTGGGAGCCTGATGCCTACAAGGACAAGGTCACGAGCCTGACGCTCTACAAGGGCCTCATCATCGGCATTTCCGGCCTGCTGGCGCTCTTCCTCACCATTGTCTTCGTGGTCAAGGGCGCGGTGATCTTCCCGGCTGCCGCCGCACTCGCCTGGGCGGTGCTGGCCTATGTCTGCATCGATTTCGGATTCTGGAACAAGCTTTTCGACATGGGCGGGGATGCCGACCGCATCTGGCGGGCGGGCGCGGAAACGATCCTCGCCGCAACCCTGCTGGTGTTCCTGTTTGCCTATCTGAACTTGAGCCGCTGGCATGTGCGCGCGTCCCATGTCGCTGCCGTCTGGCTGATCTTTCTGGCGGCCCTGATGGGTCTTGCGGTCTATGACGCGCCGGTGGCTGCGGGCGTCGCGCGCATTTCTCTGGCGACCATCGCCGCTGTCGGCTTCATTCTCGTGCTCTATCTCTCGACGCATGGCTATGACCGCGCTGTGATGCTGATCCCGACCTGGCTGCTGCTGCTCGTCTGGGTGGCGGCGGCGGGCTTTACCGTCACCGGCTCGCTGACCAATGATCTCGTCTCGCCCGCGCTGATCGGCGGGCTTGTGCTGATCGTCATGCTGATCGGCTTTACCGTCATGCAAAACGCTTTTGCCAGCGGCATGGCGCACGGACTGGTGTCGGATGCCGAGCGCCGGGCGCTTGCGCTGACGGGCGCCGGCGACATCATCTTCGATTGGGATGTCTCCTCCGACCGCATTTATGTGAGCCCCGAGGCGGAGCAGCATCTGGGCGTCAAGCGCGGCGTGCTGGAGGGCCCCGCCTCCGGCTGGCTCGACATACTCCACCCGCTCGACCGCGACCGCTACAGCGCCTGCCTCGACACTGTGCTCGAGCAAAGACGCGGGCGCGTCGCGCTCGATTTCCGCTTGCGCGCGGGCGACGGACATTACGTCTGGTTCCTGCTCAAGGCGCGCCCCGTGGTCGGGGCCGACGGCGAAGTGGTGCGCGTCATCGGCACCTTGTCGGATGTGACCGAATCCAAGACCGCCGAAGAGCGTCTGTTGCAGGATGCGGTGCACGACAATCTGACCGGCCTGCCCAATCGCGAAATCTTCTTCGACCGGCTGGACGCCGCACTCAACAATGCGCGCGTCGATCAATATCGCTATCCCACCATCCTCTGCATCGATCTCGACCGGTTCCGCCAGGTCAATGATGCGGTCGGCCTGTCGGCAGGCGATTCCATTCTGCTCACCGTCTCGCGCCGCCTCAACCGCCTGCTGCGCGAGCAGGACACGCTCTCGCGCACCGCGGGCGATCAATTCGCGATCATCCTTCTCTCGGAAATGAATCACGAGAAGATCGTCGGCCTTGCGGATTCAATCCGCCGGACGATCTCGACGCCGATCAGTTTCGGCGACCGCGATGTGGCGCTTACCGGTTCGGTCGGCATTGCGCTTTATGACGAGCAGCAGCACCCCAAGCGCGAAGACATGCTGAAAGACGCTGAAATTGCGATGGCGCATGCCAAGCGCATGGGCGGCAATCGCACGGAAGTCTTCCGCCCGAGCATGCGCGCCATGCGCTCGGACCGCTCCTCGCTGGAGGCCGATCTGCGCCGCGCGCTCGATCGCGGTGAGATGAAGATCCTGTTCCAGCCGATCGTGCGGCTGGAAGATCGCACCATCGCCGGTTTCGAAACATTGCTGCGCTGGGACCATCCGCGTCTGGGCCGCCTTGCGCCCGCCGATTTCATACCGGTGGCTGAAGAAACCGGCGTGATTGTCGATCTTGGCATCTTCGCGCTCGAGCGCGCCGCACGCGAATTGTCAGCCTGGCAAAATGCGCTCGACGTGCAGCCGCCGATCTTTGCCACCGTCAATATTTCCTCGCGTCAATTGCTGCGCCACGACCTGCTGCATGAAGTGAAGGGCGTGCTGACGCGCTCGGCCGTGCTTGCAGGCACGCTGAAGCTTGAGATCGCCGAGAGCCTGGTGATGGAAAATCCCGAATATGCCGCGCAGATGCTGGAGCGCCTGCACGGGATCGGGGCTGGCCTGTGCCTCGATGATTTCGGCATCGGCTATTCCTCGCTGTCCTATTTGCAGCGCTTGAAGATCGACATGATCAAGATCGACAAGAGCCTGACGCGCCACAATGCCAAGGGCACGCGTCCGGTGATCCTGCGCTCGATCATCGGCCTCTCGCATGATCTCAACATGGAGGTCATTGCGGAGGGCACGGAGAGCGAGAGCGATGCGGTGGAACTGTCGCAACTGGGCTGCGAATTCGCCCAGGGCGTTGCCTTTGGCAATGCCATCACCGCGGTCGAAGCACGCCGGCTCGTCGGGGCTTCGACAGAAGCGGCGTGAGGACTTTATCCTTCTCCCAGAGGGAGAAAGGGAGCCGTTCACGTGTCACAAAAAATCAGGCGTGACCGATGTCGCCAGAGAGCATGGCCGGATCGATGCCAAGCAAGCGCAGCGCGCGGCCATATTTGCCTTCGAGATTGGTGTCGAAGAGCAGGCTCGGGTCAGCGGGCACATTGAGCCAGCCATTCTGCTGGATCTCTTCTTCCAATTGTCCCGGCGACCAGCCCGCATAGCCCAGCGCCAGAATGGCCTTTTCCGGCCCCTCGCCCTTGGCGATGGCGCGCAGGATATCCACTGTCGCGGTGAGCGAAACGCCCTCGTCGATCGGCAGGGTGGAATTGTCGATGAAAAAATCGGCCGAATGAAGCACGAAGCCGCGTCCGGTTTCCACCGGGCCGCCCTTGAGCACCGGCAGCCTTTCGGGCGGCAGGCGGATCAGATCTTCCGGCTCGACAAGTTCAAGCTGCAGCAGAAGATCGGAAAAGGTGATCTTGCGCGCGGGCTGATTGATAATGAGGCCCATCGCGCCATCGGGCGAATGTGCGCAAATATAGACGACGGAGCGAGCAAAGCGCGCGTCCGCCATGCCCGGCATGGCCAGCAGGAACTGACCGTCGAGATAGCCTGACTCTGGGGTGATCGCTTCGGTTGCCATGCCGTTCATGCTACGCCTTCAAAATCTTCAGGACAAGAATGCACCGCTCTTGGCTCTGCCGCCGCCGGGGGGCCTCTCACATCCAAGGGCCCTCACGTCAAAGTGTGTGGCGGTTCAACCGGCCCGCCTCCAGAAATGTTCCATGATCAAAAAGCCCGGCAAAACCACCTGTGCAGCCCTGCTCCTGGCCCTTCTGGCGGCCAGCGGCAGCGCATCGGCTGGCGATGAGGCAAGCGCCAGCGCATGGATCGCGGGCGCCAATTCGCAGGCACGGCTCCTCGCCGCAGGCCCGCCCGTGGACGGTATCTATCTTGCCGGAATCGAGGTTGCGCTGAAGGGGCAAGCCCATACCTATTGGCGTCAGCCGGGCGATGCCGGCGTGCCGCCGACGGTTTCGTTTCTGGGCTCGCGCAATGTGAAACAGGCCGCCCTGCGCTATCCCGCTCCCATGCGCCTCGATGAAGGCGGCTTGCAGGTGTTTGGCTATCGCAATGGGGTGCTGCTGCCCCTTGAGGTCGAGCCGGAAGATCCGGCCGCGCCGGTGCATCTTGCTGTCAGTTTCTCCTATGCGGCTTGCGAGAAAATCTGCATTCCGGCGGAGGCAAGCGCGGCGCTCGATCTGACGCCGGAGGCTGCGCCGGCGCCGGAGGCCGAGCGGCTGGCGCAGGCGCGGGCGGCTCTCCCGCAACGTCACGCCAATGGCGAAAAGATCGAACTCTCGGCACGCGCCGAGGTTGGTACGGACAAGCCCCTCTGGCATCTGCGCATTGCACGCCCCGAAGGGCCCTGGCGGGATATTTTTGCGGAAGGACCCGAGGGCTGGTTCATCGAGACGCGCGCGACGCCCGAGGGGTTCGATCTCATCGCCGCAGAACGCCCGAGCGATGCGCACCTGCCGGTGCCGGTGACGCTGACACTGGCAGGTGTCCGCGATTATGAAGTCAGAATCGATCTCGCAGGGCCGTGACGTGCGATTGCATCGCGCGGCGGCTTGACGGAAAATGGAACCACCCCTCCGGCGAGAAACCGGCGGCACAGAACAGGATGAGGACAAGAATGATCAAGACCGGCGATACGCTCCCCAAGACCACCTTCACCGTCATGACCGCCGAGGGCCCGAAGCCGCGCACGAGCGATGAAATCTTCGCCGGCAAGAAGGTTGTGCTCTTTGCCGTTCCCGGCGCCTTCACGCCCACCTGCCACAAGAATCATCTGCCGGGCTTCATCGCCAAGGTTGCAGAGATCCAGGCCAAGGGCGTCGACACGATTGCCGTGACCGGCGTCAACGATGTCTTCGTGATGGATGCCTGGGCCGAGGCTACCGGCGGCAAGGGCAAGATCGAATTTCTTGCCGATGGCAGCGCGGCTTTTGCCAAGGCCATTGGCCTGACGGTCGACCTCACCGAGCGCGGCCTCGGCATCCGCTCGCGCCGCTACGCGATGATTGTCGACAATAGCGTCGTGCAGAGCGTCGATGTGGAAGAGGCTGCCGGCGTTGAAGTGTCGGGCGCCGACCATATTCTGGGCAAGCTGTAATAGCCTTCTCCCAAGCGACCCTCTCCCTTTGGGAGAGGGTTTTGTCACCTCTTCAAGAACGGCTTCATGCCGCGGCGCGCGAGTTCATCGGCGCGCTCGTTCATGTGATTGCCGGCGTGGCCCTTGACCCAGTGCCAGGCGACCGTGTGACGGGCCTGCGCCTCATCGAGGCGTTTCCACAGCTCGATGTTTTTCACCGGCTTCTTGTCGGCTGTCAGCCAGCCGCGCTTTTTCCAGTTCGCAAGCCAGCCCGTAATGCCGCCGCGCACATATTGCGAGTCAGTGTGCACATCGATGACGCAGGGACGCGTCAGCGTCTCGAGCGCGGAAATGGCGGCCATGAGTTCCATGCGATTGTTGGTCGTGTCGTCCTCGCCGCCACATAGCTCGCGCTCCGTGCCCTCGAACGTGAGGATTGCGCCCCAGCCGCCGGGGCCGGGATTGCCCGAACACGCGCCATCCGTCCAGATCACCACGCGCTTCGTCATGGCATCCAGCCGTAGTCGGCCGCACTTGTCGCATGCTGGTGGAACCGCAGCTTCTTCACATATTCCATCGGATCTTTCGGTCGCACCATCGCGCCTGGCGGAACGTTCAGCCAGTCGACAAGGCGCGTCAGCAGGAAGCGCAGCGCAGCGCCACGCGCGAGCACGGGAAGGGCGGCAATTTCGGCGGCGCTGAACGGCCGCACGCGGGCATAACCTGAGAGAAATGCCTGTCCCTTGGTCACATTGAAGGAGGCATCCTGCTCGAAGCACCAGGCGTTGAGGCAGATCGCGGCGTCATAGGCAAAGGAATCGGTGCAGGCGAAATAGAAATCGATCAGCCCCGACAGATGACCGTCGCGGAAGAACACATTGTCGGGGAAGAGATCGGCATGGATGATCCCCTCCGGCAGGTCCTGTGGCCAGACCTGCGCGAGATGGGCAAGCTCGCCGCCGATGAAATCTTCAAGGCCGGGGGTAATTTCATCCGCGCGTGCGCGTGCGCCCGCAAACAGCGGCAGCCAGCCATCGAGCGAGAGCGAATTGGTCCGACGCATCGGAAAATCCGCGCCCGCCTCATGGAGCTGCGCCAGCGCCTCGCCGACCTGCGCGCAATGGAGCGCGGTGGGGCGGCGAATCCACATGCCGTCAAGAAAGGTCACGAGAACCGCAGGCCTGCCCGCAATGCGGCCCAGCGCAACGCCCGCGCGGGACTTAACAGGCTGGGGACAGGTGAGGCCTTGCCGCGCGAGATGTTCCATCAGCTCGAGGAAAAAGGGCAGGTCCGCCTCGTTCACCCTTTTCTCGTAGAGAGTGAGGATGAACGTGCCCTTTTCCGTGCGCAGAAGATAATTGGAATTCTCGACGCCCTCGGCGATGCCCTTGAGCGAAAGAGCCGCCCCGAGATCGTAGGCGGCAAGAAATTGCGCCAGATCCTCGTCCGTGACTTCGGTATAGACGGCCATGTTTCTAAACCCGGAGCGTCCGCTGGCAGGCCACGCTTTGCGACCCTCGCAAGCCCGTGTTAGCGACAGGGCCGGCTCAGGTCAAACCGCACCTGACAATCGCCAGACGAGTCGCGCAACCCCATGGTCTTCGTCGTTCCCGCCTGGCTTTGGGCGCTCTTCACCATCACCGCCGCCGCCGCGCAGACCGCGCGCAATGCCATGCAGCGCGACCTCATCGACAAGATCGGCATGGTGGGCGCGACCCATGTGCGCTTCATCTTCGCCCTGCCCTTCGCGATCCTGTTTCTGCTCGTGCAATGGCGCGTGATCGGGCTCGATCTGCCGATGCCCGGCCTCACGACGATTCTCTGGGCAAGCGGCGGTTTTGTCGCCCAAACCGTCGCCACCGCCCTGATGCTCAACGCCATGCGGTCGCGCTCCTTCGTCGTCGCCATCGCCTTCACCAAGATCGAGCCGATCATCATCGCCATTTTCGGCTTTGTGTTTCTGAGCGAAACGCCAAGTCTGACGATGGCGATTGCCATTTTGATCGCGACCTCGGGCGTGATGATCCTGTCCTGGCCAAGCCGCAATCTGGCAGGTGCGCCAAAGACCCTGGCCGATTGGATGCCAGCCCTGACGGGCATTGGCGCAGGCGCCTGTTTTGCCGCGTCCGGCACCTTCTATCGCGGCGGGATTCTGGCGATGGATACGCCCTCCTTCGTGCTGGCTTCCACCACGACACTGGTGCTGGCGCTGGCCATGCAGACATGCGTCATCATGATCTGGCTCGTGCTCTTTGACAGGCCGACGCTGACAAACATTCTTGGCCATTGGAAGCAATCGCTCTTTGCGGGCTTCATGGGCGCGCTCGCCTCGCAATTCTGGTTTTTGGGATTTGCCGTCACGACAGCTGCCAAGGTCAAAACGCTCGCGCTGATCGAAGTGCTGTTCGCACAGGTCGTCTCTGGCAAGATCAAGCAGAAGACCACGCCGCGCGAATATCTGGGCCTTGGCCTGATCATCGGCGGCATCGTGCTGTTGCTGAACGGCTAGACCGGCGGGCGCAACTCGCGCGGCAGCGGGAAGAACATGGTCTCGTCGGCAAGAGTCACGGTCTCGATCTCGACGTCATAGCGTGCGCGGAACGCGTCCACGATCTCGTCGATCAGGATCTCGGGCGCAGACGCCCCCGCCGACAAGCCGATGCGCGTGACGCCGGCCAGCGCCGCCCAGTCAATATCATCCGCCCGCAGGATGAGATGGGAGATGGCGCAGCCCGCCGCCTCTGCCACTTCACGCAGGCGCTGCGAGTTCGACGAGTTGGGCGAGCCCACCACCAGCATGGCCTCGACCTTGGGCGCGACCGCCTTCACCGCCTCCTGGCGATTGGTGGTCGCATAGCAAATATCTTCCTTGTGGGGGCCGTGAATGGCCGGAAACCGCTGCTGCAGCGCCGCCACGATCTCGCGCGTATCATCGACCGAGAGCGTCGTCTGCGTCACGAAAGCCAGTTCGCGGTGCGCGGCCACCTCAAGCGTTTCGACATCCGCAAGCGTCTCGATGAGCTGCACCGCGCCGTCGGGCAACTGGCCCGTGGTGCCGATGACTTCAGGGTGCCCGGCATGGCCGATCAGAAGCACGAGGCGTCCGCGCCTGTGGTGGATTTCAGCCTCGCGATGGACTTTCGTGACCAGCGGGCAGGTCGCATCGATGGCAATCAGATTGCGCGAGCGAGCGGCCTCGGGAATGGCCTTGGGCACGCCATGGGCCGAGAAAATGACCGGGGCCGTTGTTTCGGGAATGTCGTCGAGCTCGGCGACGAAAATGGCGCCCTTCTGCTTCAGGCTGTCGACCACATATTTATTATGCACGATTTCATGACGCACATAGACCGGCGCACCGTGAAGGGCGAGCGCACGCTCGACGCAATCGATCGCCCGCACCACCCCGGCACAGAAGCCGCGGGGGGCACAGAGAAAAATACGGATCTTTGGCATCTGGTGCATGGGTTGCCCACGAAGGATGCCCTTTTCTGGGCGAGCGGCGGGGCGAGGTCAAGGCTGTGTGGCTCGCACCATCGATCCTGAACAAACACGCGGCAATCCACCGGCGAATGCGCACCCCCCCACCCCGCTCGGCTGCGCCGAGTCGGGCCTCCCCACAAGGGGGAGGGAGTTTCTATCGCACATGCCATCTGATCCCCCGCCCCCTTGTGGGGAGGGGCTAGGGGTGGGGGTCGCACCATCGATCCGGAATAAACACTGCTGTTGCGAGGTGCGAAGCGCTGCGGCCATCCATCGGCAAATGCGCACCCCCCACCCCGCTCGGCTTCGCCGAGTCGGCCCTCCCCACAAGGGGGCGGGAGAGAGACGCTTGCGCACAGGGGTGGCTGGGAAATCGCGCCCATGGGGCTTATGCTGGCTGCTCACCTTTTGCCGTTTTTGAAAGATTCCCATGCCCGAGGCTTCGCCGCACGGCTCCTACCTTATTTCCGTTCTCATTTTTCTGGGCGCTGCGGTTGCCGCCGTGCCGCTGTTCCGGCTGCTCGGGCTTGGCGCGGTGATCGGTTATCTGTGCGCGGGCGTCGCCATCGGTCCCTCGGGGCTGGGCTTTATCGGCGACGGCGCGACGACGCGCGAAATTGCAGAGCTCGGCGTCGTGCTGCTGCTCTTTATCGTCGGGCTGGAGTTGAAACCCTCGCGGCTGGTGTCGATGCGTCGCGACATTCTGCTGCTCGGCTCCTGCCAGATGGCGGTCTGTGCGCTCGTGATCGGCGGGCTGGCGCTGGTGATTTTCCACGTGCCCTTCTGGGGCGCTGCCATGACGGGCGTGGCGCTGGCCTTTTCCGCCACAGCCGTTGCGCTGCAATTGCTCGAGGAACGCGGCGCATTACAAAGCGCCTATGGGCGGCGCGCCTTTGCGGTTCTGCTCATGCAGGACATTCTGGTCGTGCCGCTGCTCGCCCTGATGCCCTTGGTGGCAAGCCGGGGCGAGACCTTTTCCGGCTCGCTCCCCGAGCTCATGCGCAGCATTGCGATTGCCGGGGGCGCGATTGCCGCCGTGGTCTTTGCCGGGCGCTATCTGCTCAATCCGATGTTTCGCATTCTGGCGCGAGCGGGCGCGCGCGAGGTGATGACGGCGGCAGCACTGCTTGTGGTGCTGGGCACGGCCATGCTGATGCAATCAGCGGGCATGTCGATGGCGCTCGGCGCTTTTCTGGCGGGGCTTTTGCTCTCGGAATCGCATTTCCGGCATGAGCTGGAAGCCGACATCGAGCCATTTCGTGGCCTGTTGATGGGGCTTTTCTTCATGTCGGTCGGCATGTCGATCGATGGCCTGCTCGTGCTGTCGCACGCGCCCTTCCTGATCGGCGCGGCGATTGTCACGATCCTGCTCAAGAGCCTCATCGTCTATGGCCTGATGCGTCTCTCGGGCTCGACGCATTGCGAAAGCCTCTCGGCGGCGGGCGTGCTGACGCCTGCCGGCGAATTTTCCTTTGTCGTGTTTCCCCTAGCCGCCTCCTACAAATTGCTGCCGCTTGCCACCGCCAACCTGCTCTCGGCCATTGCCGCGCTGACCATGGTAGCGGGACCGCTTGTCGCCAATGCCATCGAGCGGCTTTCGGAGCGGATGCGCCCGGCCGGGCAATTGCCGCCGGCAGAAGAAATTCCCGATGGCGCGCGTGGCAGCGTGCTGGTCATCGGCTTTGGCCGTTTCGGCCAGATGGCAGTGCAGGTGCTGCTGGCCGAGCGGGTCGATGTGACCGTGATCGACAATGATATCGAGCGGATCCGCAATGCGGCGCGCTTTGGTTTCAAGGTCTATTTCGGCGACGGCACGCGGCTCGATGTGTTGCGCGCCTCGGGCGCGGCAGATGCGCGCATCATCGCCATCTGCGTTGACAAGCAGGAGCAGGCGTCGCTCATCGTCGAGCTTGCGAAGCAGAATTTTCCGCTCGCGCGCATTCACGTGCGCGCCTTCGACCGCATCCATGCCGTCGCTCTCTATAATTCCGGGGCCGATTATCTCGTGCGCGAGACTTTCGAATCCGCACTGATGTTTGGCGGCGATACGCTCGCCGAATTGATCGAGGATCGCGCGCGCGTGAATGAAGCTGTCGAAACCGTGCGTCGCCGCGATCTGGCGCGCCTTGCCATGCAACAGGCGGGCGCGAGCTATTCCGATGCGGTCGCAGCCGCCCCGATCCAGCCAGAACCGCTGACCACGCCACTCACGAAAACCCGCGGCCTCTCGCACGAGACGCAGGACATTGTCGAAAAAGCTGCCGATGGCAGCCCCGCGCCCGCGCGCGCAACGGAACGCACATCATGAATGTTGAATCCAGGCCGCGCCCGCGTGCGGTCTTCACCGAAGGCTCGATCCTGCGCCATGTTCTCGTGATGACGGCAACCGGCTCGATCGGGCTTGTGGCTATTTTCGTCGTCGATCTGCTCTCGCTGCTCTATGTGTCCTGGCTCAATGACGCGAGCCTCACGGCAGGCGTCGGCTTTGCGACGCAGATCCTCTTCTTCTTCGTGTCGATCAATATCGGCCTCACCATTGCCATCGGCGCGTTGGTTGCGCGCGCGCTCGGCGCGGGAGATCGCGCACGCGCGCAGCAATTGTCTGTCTCGGGCCTCGTGCACACCAGTGTGATTGCGCTCATCACCTCGCTGCTGGCCATTCCCTATCGGCATGATTTGCTTCTACTGCTGGGCGCACGCGGCGAAGCTCTGGCGGTCGCCGATCATTTTCTGCTCATCACCCTGCCCTCCAATGTCCTGCTTGGTGCGGGCATGGCTTTGTCGGGCGTGTTGCGCGCCGTGGGCGATGCCAAGCGCGCCATGTATGTGACGCTCTTTGGCGCTATCGCGACGGCCATTGCCGATCCGATCCTCATTTTCGGCCTCGGCCTTGGCGTCAATGGCGCGGCTATCGCCACCATATTCTCGCGCGCCGTCATTCTGGCGGCGGGCGTTTATGGCGCCATTTACGTGCATGGCCTCGTCGCGCGGCCCCAGCGTCGCAAGATCATGCTCGATATTGCGCCGATGATGACAATTGCCGGGCCCGCCATTCTCACCAATATCGCCGCCCCGGTCGCCAATGCCTTTGCACTCAGCGTTTTTGCGGGCTTTGGCGAACCCATCGTCGCCGCGCTCGCCATCATCGACCGCGTGACGCCGGTCGCCTTCGGCGTCCTCTACGCGCTTTCGGGCTCGGTGGGGCCGATCATAAGCCAGAATTATGGCGCGCGGCTGATGCACCGCGTGCGCGGCACGCTCACCGATTGCGTGAGCGTGACAATTGTCTACGTTTTTGCCGTCTGGCTGCTGTTGTGGTTTGCAGCGCCTGGCCTCAATTCCATGTTCCGGGCGACCGGCCCGACGGCCGAACTCGTCGCTTTCTTCTGTACCTATGGCGCGGCGGCCTGGCTGTTCCTTGGCCTGATCTTCGTATCCAACGCCGCCTTCAACAATCTCGGCTTCCCGATCCTTTCGACGCTCTTCAACTGGGGTCGGGCGACGCTTGGCACAATTCCCTTCGTCACCTATGGCGCGATGCAGGCCGGGCCGCAGGGCGGTCTGCTCGGCATGATCGCGGGCGCGGCGCTGTTTGGTTCGCTTGCGGTGGCGACCGCCTATTGGGCGATCAGCCGATTGACCAAGCGCGCTAAGGTGTGAAACGAATGGGGCGCGCGCGCCATCAAAGCGCCGCCTTTACGGTCCAGTGGACGCGCTCCCCCAAGAGCGCTACAGCCAAGCTTGCGAAAAATGCCGTCCACTGCTTATTTCTGTCGCAGAGATGACGGTCAGGCGAAGCAGGGTCGCCCGAAACAGGATGAGAGACATGATGGCGGCAGATTGCAAAGCTGGCAAAGCCCATGGCGTGAAGGCGTTGGGCATCGGCGCATTCTTCCTTATGGCGCTGGCCACCCCGGTGCTCGCCCAGGAGGTCTCCTGCGAGACCGACATCACCAAATTCCAGACCAAGCGCCAGGCGCAGATCGCCGAGCTCAACGGGCTTGCGAAAAAGGAAGGCAAGCTCGATCCCGTCGCTGCCTGCCCGAAGCTGCGCTCGCTGGCCACCATTGAGCAGTCCATGTTGGGCTACATGGAAAAGAACCAGAACTGGTGCAACATTCCCGACACTGTGATCGAGAATGTGAAGGAAGGTTCGGGCAAGACGGCCGGCATCGCCAAACAGGCCTGCGGCCTCGCCGAGCAGGTCAAGAAAATGCAGAAGCAACAGCAGCAGCAACAGGCTGCCGGGGGCGCACCGGGCTTCAACACGCCTGCGCCGAGATTGCCCGCAGGCCCGCTGTGACATCCAGCACGGACGCTCCGGCGTCCGATCTTCTGCCTGATTCGGTCTCCCGCAGCCTGGCGCTGCGGCTTGCCCCTCCCGCCTGGCGGCCCTTTGTCCAGCTCGCGCGCATCGACCGGCCGATTGGCTGGTGGCTGCTGCTGCTGCCCTGCTGGTGGTCCTCCGCACTCGCCTCGGTCGCCCGGCACGAGAGCCTCTATCCCAGCCACATCCTGCTTTTTCTCGTCGGCGCCATCGCCATGCGCGGGGCGGGGTCGACCTATAATGATCTCGTCGACCGGGAGATCGATGCGGGCGTGGAGCGCACGCGGATGCGCCCACTCCCGTCTGGCCGCGTCAGCGTGCGCGCCGCCAAGATCTTCATGCTCGCCCAATGCGCTATCGGCGCAGCCGTGCTCTTCAGCCTGAATGGCGCGGCCATTCTCACTGGCCTCGCCTCGCTGGCGATTGTCGCCGCCTATCCGTTCATGAAGCGCATCACCTCCTGGCCGCAGGCGGTGCTGGGGCTGGCCTTCGCCTGGGGCGGGCTGATGGGCTGGGTCGCAATCGCGGGCCGGATCGATGCGCCAGCCGTGCTCATCTATCTCGCAGCCATTTTCTGGACCATGGGCTATGACACGATCTATGCCCTGCAGGATGCGCGCGACGATGCGCTTGTCGGCATCAAATCGACCGCGCGGCTGTTTGGCGACAGGGTGACGACGGGTGTCGGCGCGCTCTATCTCGGCGCGCTGCTTGCGGCAGGCGTCGCCTTCTATCTGGCAGGCGTGGGCGCGCCAGCCTATGCAGGCCTTGGTCTTTTCGCGAGCCATCTCGTCTGGCAGCTCTGGCGGATCAAGCCTGAGGATACGGCGCGCTCGCTCGCCTTGTTTCGGGCCAACCGCGATGCCGGGCTCATCCTGTTTGCAGGACTGGCCGCAAACGCCCTTTTCACCTGAATCTTTGCAACGCCAGAGGAACCTTAAGCGCACCTAATTCGTTCTGCCCGCAGGTGTCGTTGCGACAATCTGGCGGTGCATATGCTGAAGTGGGCGCTTATCTTCTTCGTGATCTCGATACTCGCGGGGGGACTTGGTTTCACCGGCATTTCCGCGGCAACGAGCGGCATCGCCAGAATTCTCTTCTATGTCGCGATTTCAATCTTCCTGATCTTCCTTGTGCTCGCGCTGATGGCAGGCGAAATCCTCGTCTGATCAGCACGGCACACTCAGCACACTATCGCAGGCGATGACCTTCATCAGCCCCCGCTCCCCCATTCGGCGACGGGTCAGGAAGCGGGGACGGCGCCTGAGCGCCACAGCCCCGCGACGGCGCATGACGGGCGCAGGCCCGAGACACAGGCCTCCGAGCCAGGTCTCGGCGCTCTCCAGACAGTCAGCGTCCCGTTCAAGAAATTTCGGCAGGCCGGTGCACTCGGCAAAAAAACGCCATTGCGCGACAATGTCGGCATCATCCGCGCTTTCATGCAGTACGACGGACAGGTCGGGGTCGGCATGGACGAGGCGGATGCTGAAACCCTCGGGCGTCGCGCATAGCACCACGCCGAGATAGGCCGCGCAGGGAATGCCAAGCCGCATGGCCATGCCGTCAAGATGGCGGTCGATGACCACTTTGCCGTCCACCAGACACACCCGGCGTAACGCGCCATCGGCGCGCGGGTCGGCCTCAAAATGGCCCGAGGTGGCAAAGGTGTGAGCAAATGTTGCGGACATGCCGGACGCCTTTTGGAACGGGGCCATTCCCCGCAGGCGTCAATCTGTGTCGCGGGACGCCCAAAAGTCCCTAACGCGGCTGGTTAAGCGGCCCTTAAACGCGCTTTTCAGTCTGTCTTTCACAGGCTGTGGCGAGCAAAGCGTCGCCTTGATCGTTCAAATTTGACTTAAATTTCTTCGGCCGGTCGTCAGATCCGGCATGCCGCAAAGGCGGGCTCGACGCGGCTTTGCCAGGGGCCGTGATAGAGCGCCAGCAGATCCTCCGCCGCGGTGCGGCCGCTCTCGATGCGCGCATCGAGAATATCGAGATGGTGGGTTTCATCTCGCCCCTCCCCATCCAGACGCGCCCGGTTGGCCAGACCCATGCGGGCGATGGCCAGCGCCTCGCGCCCGATATCGCGCAGGCCATGCCCGCCCATGCGGGCGGCAAGCCCCTCGCGCGGCACAGCATCACGCAAGGTCTGACGCGCCTCGGCGCTCCAGCCCTTGATGAGATCATGCGCCGCATCGAGCGCCGTGGGATCGTAGAAAAGCCCGGTGAAGAGCGCAGACAGAGCGCTCATATGCGCCGGGCTGCCGGCATCCGCGCCACGCATTTCGAGGAAGCGCTTCAACCGCACTTCGGGAAAGATCGTCGAGAGATGATTGGCCCAATCCGAGAGCGTCGCGCGCTCGCCCGGCAATTGCGGCAGGCGGCCATCAAGCAGCGCCCGGAAATCCGCGCCCGCCACATCGTGATAGACGTCGCCGCGCTTGACGAAATACATCGGCACTTGCAGCGCATAATCAACATAGCGCTCGAAACCCATGCCCGCCTCGAAAGCAAAGGGCAGCATGCCGGCGCGCTGATTGTCGGTGTCGCGCCAGATTTCGGACCGTTCGGAGAGGAAGCCATTGGGCTTGCCCTCGGTGAGAGGGGAATTGGCAAAGAGTGCTGTCGCCAGCGGCTGCAGGGCGAGCGACACCTGCAGCTTTTTCACCATGTCGGCTTCCGACGCGAAGTCGAGATTCACCTGCACGGTGCAGGTGCGATACATCATATCGAGCCCGCGCGTGCCGACCTTGGGCATATAGGCCGTCATGATCTTGTAGCGGCTCTTGGGCATGACCGGCGTCTGGCCGAGGCTCCAGAGCGGGCTCATGCCCAGCGAGAGAAAGCCGATGCCATGGCGCTCGGCAATTGCATTGGCAGCGACCAGATGGCTGTCGAGTTCGGCGCGGGTCCCGTGAATGGTCTCGAGCGGCGCGCCCGACAATTCGAACTGCCCGCCCGGCTCGAGCGAAATCGCCCCGCCACCATGTTCATCGAACAGGCCGATCAGGGCCTCGCCGTCCACGATGGGTTCCCAGCCGGAGGTGGCCTGCAAGCCCTCCAGCAGCGCGCGAATGCCGCCCTGCGGGCCGCGCCCGTCATAGGGCACCGGCGCGAGGTCGCTGACGTAAAAAGGGAATTTCTCGTGTTCGGTGCCGATGCGGAACGTCTCGGGCGGCTTGCAGCCAGCTTCCAGCCAGCCCACAAGCTCATCACGCGACGCGACGGGCGTCATATCGGTCACATCGCGAGCCATTCGTTCTTCCCGGTTCATTCTTTGCGGACGCGCAGGCGGGCCGACACGCCTACATAGGCCGCGCAAGGCAGCAAGACAATCACGTCGCGGCACCCCTGCCAAGCAGGGCCTGCGTTCGGGGCTGGCGTTCGGCCCGCGCCTCGTCTAGTCCTTGCCCCGCATCAGCCCGCGAGACCTGCCTTGTCGCTTTATGATTTTTCCGCACCGCGCCTCTTCCTCGACGCGCCCCTTGGCGCAAATGTCGATGTGACGCCCGATCGCGACCAGTCCAACTATCTGCTCAATGTGCTGCGCCTGGCAGACGGGGCCGATATTCTCGCCTTCAACGGCGTCGATGGCGAATGGCGCATGCGGCTGAAGGCGCTTTCGCGCAAGGCGGTCGTCCTGCAATCCATCGAACAGACGCGCGCGCAGACCCCGCAAGGCGATGTGCATTATCTCTTCGCCCCGCTCAAACATGCCCGCCTCGATTACATGGTGCAAAAGGCCGTGGAAATGGGCGCGAGCGCCCTGCGGCCGGTGATGACGCGGCGCACGCAGGCGACCCGCGTCAATCTGGAGCGGATGCGCGCCAATGCGATTGAAGCCACCGAACAATGCGGCATCCTCACCCTGCCTTCGATCGAGGACACGATCCGCCTCGAGCGCCTGCTCACGGGCTGGCCGGCCGAGCGCCGCCTGATCTTCTGCGATGAGGATGCGCCGGTGGCCGATCCGATCGCCACCCTGCGCGCCCTGCCGCGCGGGCCGCTCGCCATCATCATCGGGCCGGAGGGCGGGTTTGATCCGCAGGAGCGCGAAATGCTGCTGCGTGTGCCCCAGGTGACCCGGATCTCTCTGGGGCCGCGCATTTTGCGCGGCGATACCGCAGGTGTGGCGGCACTGGCGCTGGTGCAGGCAGTGCTGGGCGACTGGGCGCCGGCTGTTTGAACGGCCAAGCCTGCTTGAACGGCCAAGCCTATGCCCACCACGATCCTGCCATTTTGTTCTTCCATTTGAGGTGCGCTCCCAGCCTTGCGTCGGAGCCGCGCCAACAGAAATGGACCCCATGCCGCGCCTGCCCGCCCTGACTTCAGGCTTCACATCTCATTGGCAGCTTGCAGGCCTGATGGCGGTGCTGGCCCTGCTCGGGCAACAGGCTCAGGCGCAGGGCCTGCCCGACAGCCGCAGGCCGGGTATGCGTTCAACAACCCTCCAAAGCCCCGCCGCGGCACGCTGCGCGCGCTACGGCGAGGGTTTCGTGCCCGTGCAGGGCAGCGATGGCTGTGTAAAGATCGGCGGTCGGCTGCGCATCGATCTGGGCAGCGCCGCGCCCGCCAGCGTCACCTCAGGCGGGGGCAGCGGCTTTTCCAACGCCGCCCATATCCGCCTGCCGGGACGCTAGGCTTTTAAAAGCCGACGACGATCTTGGCGCGGAAATTGGCGCGCTCGAAATTGTCGAGATCGAGCGGACCGCCAACACCGCGCGCCTTGCCCGCGATCTGGGGCAGCATGACCAGGTTGATCGTCACATTGGGCGCAGCCTTCACCGCCATGGTCGGGCCAAAATACAGAGCCTGACCGTTCAGCGCGCCGAAGAACGCCTTGGCATAGGCCTGCTGCCAGCGCGCTTCCGCGCCAATAAACACCTTGTCCTCCACGACCGCATAAGCGAGCGCGCTCGAAACAGAGGACTCTGAATCGGACGACCAGGTGCGCTCGATGGCATCGCGCGAACGGGCCGAACCGAAATTCAAGTTCATGGCCCAGAAGAGGCGGTCGTTGATCGGCGCATCGATCTGCAGTTTGGCTTCGGCGGAATAGGAGTCCGACCGCAGGCCGGTGCCGGTATCGATACGGCCCCAACGCGGCTCGAGCGCGAGCGTCAGTGCGAAGGGATTGGTCGCGCTGCGCTCGATCACGCGATGGCGCATTTCCATCGACAGGCCATCGAAGCCATAGGCCGTGCGCGAAAAATCATCATTCTTGACGCTCGTCCACGCGCCGAAGGCCGAGGCTGCGTAAGACCAGTTTTCAGCAAAGGTGCGCGACAACTCAAGCTTCTGCGTGAGCACGCGATAGCGGCCCGCGCGCGAGCCGAAGGCGCCGTCGTTTTCAAGCGCCACGCCCTTGTCGCCGGGGCTGCCGACATCGGTACCCGAGGTAAAGCCGAAAATATCCTCGCCCGGCACCTGCGTGATTTCAGGCGCGGCAGGTTCTGACGCCTTGCCGGACTTGAGATCGGCGGCCTGGGCAATGCTGGCGGTCAAAAGCGCAGCTGCGAAAAGGGACGGCGCGAGCTTCATCGGATCAATTCCTTACGTAACGGCATAAATTCAATATGAATCAATGTCTTGCACTTAAGCTCAACGGTGAGCCCCTGTCTGCCGCATTCTTTTGCTGGCTTGCGCGGGGCTGTCTTCTCGCCAAGTAACGGGGGCGGCACAGAACGGTCAATCGCTATCTTCTTTCATTATTCCAGTTCTATTGTAGCCCTCTATTGGACAACGACTTTCCGCCCATGCGCCACTGCTTTGGACGCTGGCCTGCCTGCACGGATTTCAGCGCGGGGGCGCAAAATTTCACCACGATGAAAACCTCATTTGCTTGCACCATCACGGAGCGGGCTTTACACGTGAAGGCTCCGTTTTTGGTCTTGCGACCCGTTCATCAAAGGCCGTGCCTTGCGCCTGCGCCCTGCCCCAGCCGATCTGCTGCCCGCGATTCTCGCCGCGGCGGAGCGTGCGGGCGAGACGGCGATGGCGGCCTTCCGGCACGGACAACGCACCACCGCCGGCGTGCAATCCAAGGACGGCGGCTCGCCCGTGACCGATGCCGACCATGCGGTTGACCGGCTGCTCTTTGAGCGTTTGAGCGCGATTGACCCGTCTGCCGGCTGGCTCTCGGAAGAAACCGCCGATACGCCCGACCGTCTCGACAAGGCCCGCGTCTTCATCGTCGACCCGATCGATGGCACACGCGCCTTCATGGTGGGCGATCCGCGCTGGGCGATCTCGATTGCGCTGGTCGAGCATGGTGTGCCGGTGCTGGGCGTCCTGCATCTGCCGGCCCTCGGGCGCACCTTCACGGCGCTTGCCGGCGATGGCGCGCGCCTTGGCGGCACACGCGTGCGGGTTTCGGATGCGCCCTCGCTGACCGGCGGGCGGGTCGCCGGGCCAGAGCCCATGCTCAACCGGCTCGAGGGTCTGGGCGTTGAATTTGTGGCGCAGGCCAAGGTTCCTTCCCTTGCCTATCGCATCGCGCTGGTCGCCTGCGGCGAGATCGAGGCTGGCTTTGCCTCGACCAATGCGCATGATTGGGATATAGCGGCGGCCGATCTGATTGTGCATGAAGCCGGGGGGTTCCTTGCCGACCGGCGCGGTCAAAGACCCGTTTACAACCAAGTTTCACCGCGGCACGGCATTTTGGCCGCCGCACCTTTGGGCTTCCGGGACGAGATCACCGCAAAAATGCGGGACATGTCCTGACAGCGAAATCGACACGGGCTCGCCAGAGGCCCTGAGCAAGTGGACCTGACAATGACTGACGCATCAAACGATTCCAAACAGCTCCTGCACCTTGTTTTCGGCGGCGAACTCGAAAGCCTCGAGGGCCATGAATTCCGCGATCCTTCCAAGATCGACATTGTCGGCGTGTTCCCGAACTATGCGACCGCGCATACGGCCTGGAAGTCCAAGGCGCAAATGACCGTGGACAATGCCCACATGCGCTATTTCATCGTGCATCTTCACCGCTTCCTCGATCCGGCCTGAGCAGGCTGTGACGCTGACCCACGCCCGCAAGATGATGGGTCGATGATGAAGCCGACGCCCTTGCTCGCGACCTACCGCGTTCTGACGTCGCTGCTCGCGCCGCTTGGCCCCACCTTTCTCGGCTGGCGGCTGCGGCGCGGCAAGGAAGACCCGCGCCGGATGCGCGAGCGCCTCGGCATTGCCGGGCTCGCGCGGCCGCACGGCCCGCTCGCCTGGCTCCATGGCGCGAGCGTGGGCGAAGGCCTGGCGCTGCTGCCCCTCGTCGATCAATTGCGCGCGCGCGGCTTTCACGTGCTGCTCACCACCGGCACGGTCAGTTCGGCCCATGTGCTGGCCCAACGCCTGCCCGGCGGGGCGATGCACCAATATGTGCCGCTCGACGTGCCTCTTTACATGCGCCGCTTCGTCGATCACTGGCGGCCCGATCTCGTCATGCTGGCGGAATCCGAACTCTGGCCCAACCTCGTCACCGAGGTCACGAACCGCGCAATTCCCCTGGTGCTCGTCAATGCGCGGCTCTCGGAACGCTCGTTCCGGCGCTGGCAGAAACTGCCGGGTTTCATCTCGGCCCTGCTTGGCCGCATCGATCTGTGCCTGGCCCAGACGCGCGACGATGCCGCGCGGCTGATGATGCTGGGCGCGCCGCGCGTGCAGGTTGTCGGCAATCTGAAATATGATGTTCCAGCGCCCCCGGTCGATTCCGCACGCCTTGCGGATCTGACCGCACGCATCGGCCCGCGCCCCGTCTGGGTCGCGGCTTCTACCCATGGGGGGGAAGAGGAAATCGCGCTCGCCGTGCATCGCGCCTTGCTCACGCGCTTTCCCTCGCTTCTCACCATTGTCGTGCCGCGCCATGCGCCGCGCGGCGCAGATATTGCCGCCATGGCGAGCGCCAATGGCGTAGTGGCGGGCCTGCGCTCGCGCGGACATCAGCCCTCGCGCGACCTCGGTTTCTATATTGCCGACACGATGGGCGAGCTTGGCCTGTTCTATCGCGTCACCGGCATTGTCTATGTCGGCAAGTCGCTGGTGGCGGCTGGCGGGCAAAACCCGATCGAACCTGCCAAGCTCGGCAGCGCGATCCTGCACGGGCCCAATGTCGCCAATTTCACCGAAGTCTATGCAACCCTCGATGATGCCCATGGGGCCATCGAGGTTGGCGATGCCGATACGCTGGCGCGCACGCTGGCAATGCTCTTTGCCGATCCCGCGCATCTGCGCCGCACGGCGCGCGCAGCTGTCGAGGCGGTGGAAAAACTGGGCGGCGCTTCGGCCAATATCCTGCAGGCGCTCGAGCCCTATTTTCTGCAAATGCGCATGGAGCGCCGCTGATGCGCGCGCCCGCCTTCTGGTGGCGGGAAAGGCCCGGTTTGCAGGCACGTCTGCTGATGCCGCTTGCAACGCTTTATGGCGCGATTGCAAGCCAGCGCATGGCGCGCGCGGGCGTGCGCGCGGATGTCCCCGTGCTTTGCATCGGCAATTTCGTGGCCGGGGGCGCGGGCAAAACGCCAACCGCCATTGCGCTTGCCAAAATGCTGCGCGCGCGCGGCGAAAGCCCAGCCTTTCTCTCGCGCGGTTTTGGCGGCGCGCTCTCCGGGCCCGCCCCGCTCCACGTCGATCCCACGCTGCATCTGGCGGCCGATGTCGGCGATGAGCCGCTTCTGCTGGCCCGCGTCGCACCCGCTTTCATCTGCACAGATCGCATCGCAGGAGCACAGGCCGCCGTGCGGCACGGCGCGAGCGTGATCGTGATGGACGACGGCTTGCAAAATCCTGCGCTTGCGAAAGATCTCGTGATCGCTGCTGTCGATGGCGCAACGGGCATTGGCAATGGCCTTTGCATTCCCTCCGGCCCCTTGCGCGCACCCATGGCCGTGCAATGGCGTGCTGCCGATGCTGTGCTTGTCATTGGCGGGGGCGAGGCTGGCGCAGCTGTGGCGAGCGCGGCGCGCGCAGCAGGGCGCCTTGTCCTTGGCGCGCAACTCGCGCCGTCACAAAGCGATGTTGCAAGGCTTCTCGGCAAGAGGGTGTTTGCCTTTGCGGGTATCGGACGGCCGGAAAAATTCTACGCAACGCTGCGCGCCTGCAAGGCGCAGCTTGTGGGCACACACAGCTTTGCCGATCATCATCCTTATGGGGACGGTGATCTCGCAGCGCTTGGCGCGCAGGCAAAGGCGCAGGGCGCAGAGCTGCTGGTGACGACGGAGAAGGACGCAGCCCGCATCGCGCCCGGCGCGCTGCCGGGCCTGTCGGTCTTGCCGGTCGAGTTGATTTTCGATGCGCCAGACGACGTCGCGGCGCTGCTTGCGCGGCTGCTCAGCCGCGCGTGATGCCGAGCCGCTTCAGCTTGGCATCGGGCGAGGAAAAAGCTTCCTGCTTGTCGACATCCCAATAGCGCAAATCGTCAATGGCGATGGGCTCGCCGGTGACAGCGCAGCGCACGAAGGAACCCGGGCGCAGGATGCGAAAATCTCCGTCGAGGAATTCGACCTGGGCCTCGCCTGCGGGAAGCGGGCGGCGTTCGAACCGGTTCATGGCGTCCTTTGCCCGATCTGACAGTGAAATCTCATTCGTGCTTAGACCCAAAAGACGAGAAAAGCCACCCGAAAGCCGCTCATGCCTGCGCTGCGGGGGCCTCATCAGCCTGCTCGGCCACGTCCTCGACTGCCATGTCGTTGGATGAGCGCAGCCGCACCACCGTCACCGTGCACGGCGCTTGCGCCACCACCTGCGAGGAGACGCTGCCCAGATAGCGGCGCAGGTTCGAGCTGCCGCGCGCGCAAATCAGGATCTGGTCGGCATTGTTGGATTTGGCAAAATCGATCAGCGCGGTTGCGGGGTCGGGACTCTCCAGCACGTGGAATGTGACCTCGCCCGCCGAAAGACCGAGCGGGCGCGCCCATTGCTTGAGTTCCACAAGGCGCGACACGTGAATGTTGTGCCCCTCCGCATCGAGCGGATAATTGAGCGCGATGCGATTGAGCTTGAGCACGTTGACGCAGGCAAGCCGCGCGCCGGGCACGAAATGGAGCACGCGACCGGCCTCGATGCGCAAGGCCTCCGCCAGATCTTCCATGCCCTCGCTGAGATCGACCGCCGCCAGCACGATGGGCGCAGAGGTCGCGGGCTTGGCGCCGACTTCCTGAGGCTGCTGATTATCCATCGCCGCGGACCGGAAGCGGCGCTTCAGCGTGGTGAGAAAGCCCGACTGCTCCATACGGTGCGCGCGCTCGGTGAGGCGCACTTCCTCTGGATGCTGCAAATCGAACAGCAGCTGCGCCGCAGTGGGATAACGCTTCTCGGGATTGGGCTCGAGGCAGCGCAGGAGGATTTCCTGCAACCAGGGCGGAATCTCGGGCACGAGCTTGCGCGGCGGCACGGGATCACGCCACAGCCGCGCGCGCAGCGCCCGGTTGAAGCGCGGCAGACCCCACGGCCGAACCTTGGTTGCGAAGTGATAGAGCAAGACGCCAAGCGAAAAAATATCCGAGCGCGGATCGGTGCGATTGTGCAGCACCTGCTCGGGCGAAATATAGGGGCCGGTGCCCATCGGCACATGGAATTCCTCTTCCAGCAGATCGGGAAGAGCCAGATGCCGCGACAGGCCGAAATCGATGAAGGCCGCCTCGCCGCTCTCGCGCATCATGATGTTCGAGGGCTTGATATCGAGATGAAGAACATTCTGGCGGTGAAGATCCACCAGCGCCACAGCCACTTTTGCGCCGATGCGCGCAACCTCGTCGGGCGGCAGCGGCGCGTCGTCGAGCGTCTTGAGCAGCGAGTGGCCCTGAATATATTCCATCACAATATAGGGCTGCTGGGCGAAATCCTTCACTGCAACGATGCGCGGCACATGGATGCCGCTCAGGCGGGGCAGGATCATCATCTCCATTTCAAAGCCGACGATGATGGTCGCATCCTCGCCATCGAGAATGGTCGGCACTTTCATGACAATGGGAAAATCGATGCCGGGCTTGGTGACGCGCCAGAGCGAGGCCATGCCGCCTGCATGAAGCTTCTCGCCGATGGTGAACCCATCGAGAACATCGCCAGTGCGCAATTGCTGACGCGACATGATCTATCGCCCTATGTAGAGACGCGCGGCAAGGATCTGCGGCAGATGTGCTGCATGGATCTTGCCCGCCGCACTTTCAATGTCATACGAGGTGCGCAGGTAAGTAAACTCGCTCTTGTCGGTATCGAAAAGTCCCCAGCTGGCAGCGGGATTTTCATCGCGCGGCTGGCCGACAGCACCCTGCACCGCCAGCCATTTGCGATTGCCGATGAGGGGAATGGGCTGGCCGGTTTGCGGCTTGAAGGCAATGGCGGGTTTGGTTGCCGTCATATGGTAGAGCTGCGGGCGATGCACATGGCCGCAGAAGGTCAGGCGCTTGGACGTCGCGCGCATGCTGCGCTCGGCCTCGGCGGCATCCGTGATGTAGCGCCAGTCGCCGGGTGCGGTCGCATCAGAATGGACATAAAGCCTGTCCTCCTCCTCGAAGGAGGGCTTGAGGCCGCGCAGGAACTCGATCTGCGCCGCATCGAGCTCGTCATGCGTCCACAGAATGGCGTCGCGCGCATATTGATTCATGCCGGTGGTCACGCAATCTATGGCTGCAGCATCGTGGTTCCCAAGCAGCACGATCGCATCCTGCGTCTCGCGCAATTCCGCGATGCGATCGACGACATAAACCGGGTCTGCGCCATAGCCGACGAGATCGCCAAGGATGACAAGCCGATCGATCCCGTGGCGCGCCACGTGCTTGAGGCAGGCATCGAGCGCCTCGCGATTGGCATGAATGTCCGACAAAAAGCCTATACGCATGGCACTCCAGCTCCTCCCCGGCGCTAACGTCTTATATTTTTTTTGCGCGCGCTTCGATCTGGAACAAAGGCGAAGGTCATTATCGTCAGAACAGGTCGCCCTGCCCGGCTGGCGTCGGCTTCCTGGCCGGGGGCCGTTCCGCGGGCTTTCTGGCGGGGCCATCGCCCAGAGCAACGGCGGCCAGGCGCGAATCAGCAAATTCGAGCTCAAGCCGCGCGCCCGCCGCAACGCCAGCCGCCAGCCGCACGGGATGGCCAGCCTCATCGCGCACCAGCGCGAAGCCGCGCGCCAGCACATTGTGGTAGCCAAGTGAGGCCAGAAGCTTGCTCGTGCCGGAGAGTCGCTCCGTGCGGCGCGTGATCTGCTGGGCGCTCGCGCGGAGCAGCCGCGTGTGCAGCAGATCGAGCCGCGTGCGCCGCCCGAGGCAGGCCTGCTGCTCGAGCGCGAGGCGAGCGGCAAAGGCGCGGGCAAGGCGCGCCTCAAGTTCGGACAGACGGTGGCGTGGCCGCACATTGATCTGGGGCCCGAGGCGCGCGAGATTGCGGGCGGCATTCTGCGTCGCGCCCTGCCGGCGGGCGAGTTCGGCCTGGGGCGAGTGGCGGGCAAGCTTCTGCGCCGCCCGGCCAAGCCGCAGATCGAGGTCACGCAACCGCGCCTCGACGCGCGCGCCGAGCCGCTCCCCCGCGCGATCGAGCCGCTGACGCGGCACGGCAACCAGCGCATCCCCCGTCGGCATGGCGCGCAGAAGACCGCGCAATTGGCTGCGCTGCCCCTCGAGATAGCGCCGTGCAGCCGCGCGATGGCGGGCGGCGAGCGCGCTCGTCTGGGCCAGCAGATCGGCCTGCACGGGCACGCACATTTCAGCAGCCCCCGTGGGGGTGGGCGCGCGCAGATCGGCGGCGAAATCAATCAGCGTCGTGTCAGTCTCGTGGCCCACGGCGGAGATGAGCGGAATGTCGCTGGCGGCTGCCGCGCGCACAACGCTCTCTTCATTGAACCCCCAGAGATCTTCCAGCGAGCCGCCGCCACGCGCCACGATGATGACATCGGGGCGCGCAATCGGGCCGCCCGGCACGAGCGCATTGAACCCGTCAATGGCGCGCGCGACTTCCGCCGCACTCGTCTCGCCCTGCACGCGCACCGGCCAGACGATGACATGGCGCGGAAAACGGTCGGCGAGGCGATGGAGAATATCGCGGATCACGGCGCCGGTCGGCGAGGTGATGACGCCGATCACGCCCGGCAGATAGGGGATGAGCTGCTTGCGCGCGGGATCGAACAGGCCCTCGGCCTGCAATTGCCGGCGGCGCTGGTCGAGCAGCGCCATCAAGGCGCCAACGCCTGCGGGCTCGATAGTCTCGACCACGATCTGATAGGTCGACTTGCCGGGGAAGGTGGTGATCTTGCCGGTGGCGATCACCTCCATGCCCTCTTCGGGGCGCACCCGCAGACGGGCGAAGGAGCCCTTCCACATCACCGCATCGATGCGGGCGGCGGCATCCTTCAGGCTGAAATAGACATGGCCCGAGGAATGGGGCCCGCGATAGCCCGAAACTTCGCCGCGCACGCGCACATAGCCAAAGCGATCCTCGATCGTGCGCTTGAGCGCGCCCGAAAGTTCGGAGACGGACAACTCGGCCGTATTGGAGCCGGGGGCGGAATCTTTGACACTCATGCCCCCTGATATGCCCGATCATCGCGAGGCTGGCGAGGGGGCACATTGAACCTGCCGCCGGTCTCGCCTAAGAGGGGGCTCCTTTTCTGACGCCATCGGGCAGCGACACCATGAACGTTCTCCTCATCGGCTCCGGCGGCCGCGAACATGCGCTCGCACTGGCCCTCTCGAAGAGCCCACGGCTCGGCAAGCTCTTTGCGGCACCGGGCAATCCCGGCATCGGGACGCTGGCCGAATGCGTGAGCGTGGATGTGACCGACCACGACGCCGTGATCGCCTTCTGCCGTCTGATGGGCATTGGCTTCGTGGTTGTGGGCCCCGAGGCCCCGCTGGTGGCCGGACTTGTGGATGATCTCGATGCCGCCGGCATAGCCGCCTTCGGCCCCGGCAAGCTTGCGGCCCAGCTTGAGGGCTCCAAGGGCTTCACCAAGGATCTCGCCCGCGACTTCGACATTCCGACCGCCGCCTATGGCCGCTTTGCCGACAAGTCTGCGGCCTTGGCCTATCTCGATGCACATCCCGCACCCATCGTCGTCAAGGCGGACGGGCTTGCCGCAGGCAAGGGCGTGATCGTCGCCATGAGCGATGCGGAGGCGCGCGAGGCGGTGGAGACGATCTTCTCGGGCGCCTTTGGCGAAGCGGGCGCGGAAATTGTCATCGAGGAATTCATGGAGGGCGAGGAAGCCTCCTTCTTCGCGCTGTGTGACGGGAACAAGGCCCTGGCGTTTGCCTCGGCGCAGGACCACAAGCGCGTGGGCGAGGGGGACACCGGCCCCAATACCGGGGGCATGGGCGCTTATTCGCCGGCCCCCGTGATGAGCGACGAGATGAGCGCGCGGGTGATGGCCGAGATCATCGAGCCAACCCTGCGCGGCATGATCGCGCGCGGCGCACCCTACAAGGGCGTGCTGTTTGCAGGCCTGATGCTGACCAAGGACGGGCCCAAGCTGATCGAATTCAACGCCCGTTTCGGCGATCCCGAAACGCAGGTCATGCTGCCCCGCCTCGAAGAAGACCTGCTGCCACTGCTGATGCAATGCGCGCAGGGCAACCTGCGCAGCCAAAAGGTCGCTCTCTCGCCGCGCACGGCGCTGACGGTGGTCTATGCCGCGCCGGGCTATCCCGAAAATCCGCAAAAAGGCAGCATCATCCGCGGCGTCGAAAAAGCCGCTGCACTGGAGGGCGTGATGGTCTTCCATGCCGGCACCAGGCAGCAAGGCGCGGATCTCGTGGCCAATGGCGGGCGTGTGCTCAACGTCACCGGGCTGGGAGCGAGCGTAAAGGAAGCGCGCGACCGCGCCTATGCAGGGATCGATGTGATCGACTGGCCGGAAGGTTTTTACCGCAGGGACATTGGTTGGCGGGCGCTGGGTTAGTTACACCCGCACTTGCTGGCGGAGTGCAGCAATCCAGAGCACGCGTGTTGCGCCCGTCATTGCGAGCGGAGCGAAGCAATCCAGAGTGCGCGTGTTGCCAAGATGGATTGCCGCGTCGCTTCGCTCCTCGCAATGACGACGCTTTGTCCTTCACACACAGCCTTCAATTCTTCGCCGGATCTCTCACATTCGGCGTTGTCTCAAACTCCACATTCCACAATTGCCCGTTCACGCGTTCCACGCGCCGCATATAGACATTCTGCACAATATCGCGTGTTGCCGGATCGATGCTGATGGGCCCGCGCGGGCTTAGCCATGCGCGGCCTTTCATGGCATCCACAAGTGCTGCGCCGCGCGCTTTTCCCTCGCTCGCGCGCAGGGCCTCGAACACCAGATGCATGCCATCATAACCGCCGATCGCCATGAGATTGGGGCGCACGCCATAGGCCTTCATGAAAGTCTCGCGATAGGCGGTGTTTTCAGCTGACTCATGGGCCGCCGAATAATGATGCGAGGTGATCATGCCGATCACATCCTCGCCCATGTCGTTCACCGTCAGATCGTCGACCACATCGCCGGTTGCAATCACCTTGATGCCGGCTTCCGCAAAGCCACGCTCAGCCACGCTCTTCATCAGATCCGCGCCCTGTCCATTGGGCACGAAGAGAAACAGTGCATCGGGCTTGAGGTCTTTCGCGCGTTGCAGGAAAGGCCCGAAGGCCGGGCTTGCAAGCGGGGCGCGCAGGCTGTCGAGAATTGTGCCGCCGGCGTCAGAAAAGCCCTTGGCAAAGGCTTTTTCTGCATCCTGTCCGGGGCCGTAATCAGATACCAGCGTGACGATGCGGCGCATACCGCTCCGCGCAGTCCATTGCGCCAGCGGCGTGACATTCTGCGCCATGGTGAAAGAAGTGCGCAGCACAAAGGGCGATTGCTCGGTGATGATCGAGGTGGCAGCAGCCATGACAATCATCGGAACCTGCGCACGCTGCGCAACAGGAGCTGCCGCCAGCGCCAGCGGGGTGAGGCCAAAGCCCGCGAGCAGATCGACATGCTCGCTCGTGACCAGTTCGGTGGCGAGCCGCCGCGTAGCATCCGCATTGCCGCCATCGTCGCGCAGAAGCACCTCGATCTTGTGGCCCGCGACCTCCTCGCCATGCCCCGCCAGATAGAGCCGCAGGCCATGCTCGACCTGCCGCCCGATGGAGCCCGCAAACGGCCCGCTCATCGGCAGAATGAGGCCGATGCGAAACGGCTCGGCAGCACGCGCGGGGGCGAGAAGGCCAAAAAACACGGCGCAGAGGCTGAGAAGGCGGACCATGAGGAGCTCCCTGATTGTCCCGCCCGGTTCGACCAAAGGCGCAGATTTGTCAATCTCGGAGCGGAGGAATAACGCTGCAGTATACAATATGCGGAGAAACGCCCCCTCGAGAACACCACCACCCCTTGACTCACCCTCTTGGCGACCTATCCTTCCTGTATACAATATGAGGAAACGCGCCATGTCGCTCAAGGATCACCCGGCCGGGCAAATGCTCGCCGATCCCGACCGTCCGTCCTTCCCCCTGAACGCCTGGTATGCGGCCGCTTGGGATGTGGATGTGAAACAGGCGCTGTTTGCGCGCACCATCTGCAACAAGAAGGTTGTGCTCTACCGCCGCAAGGACGGGAAGGTCGCCGCCCTTGAGGATGCCTGCTGGCATCGGCTTGTCCCGCTCTCGCTGGGGCGGCTTGAAAACGATCAGGTGATCTGCGGCTATCACGGCCTCACCTATAATGCGCAAGGACGCTGCACCCACATGCCCTCGCAGGAGACGATCAATCCGTCAGCCTGCGTGCGTGCCTATCCCGTCATCGAGAAGCATCGATTCGTCTGGCTGTGGATGGGCGACCCCGCGCTGGCCGACCCCGCGCTGGTGCCAGACCTCCACTGGAATGACGATCCGCATTGGGCTGGCGATGGCAAGACCATCCACGTGAAATGCGACTATCGCCTCGTGCTCGACAATCTCATGGACCTCACGCACGAAACCTTCGTGCATGGCTCAAGCATCGGCGACCGTGCTGTGGCCGAAGCGCCCTTCCAGACGACATATGGCGACAAGACCGCAACGGTGACGCGCTGGATGAAAGACATCGTGCCGCCGCCCTTCTGGGCCGGACAGCTTGGCAAACCCGGCAAGGTCGACCGCTGGCAGATCATCAATTTCGAAGCCCCCTGCACCATCGCCATCGATGTCGGCGTCGCGCCGGCAGGCACAGGCGCGCCCGAGGGCGACCGCTCGCAGGGCGTCAATGGTTTCGTGCTCAACAGCGTGACGCCCGAGACCGAAACCACCTGCCATTATTTCTGGGCGTTTGCGCGCAACTACCGTCTCGGCGAGCAGCGCATTACGCATCAATTGCGCGAAGGCGTGGCCGGCATTTTCTACGAGGATGAAATCGTGCTCGAAGCCCAGCAGCGCGCCATCAATGAAAATCCCGGTCGTGTTTTTTACAATATCAACATCGATTCCGGCGCGCTCTGGGCGCGGCGGCTGATTGACCGCATGGTCGATGCAGAGCGACCGAAACGCCAGATCGCGGCGCAGTGACATGACGCAGGACAAAGACCCCGACCGCGCCGTTTCGCAAACGGTGAAGGCGCTGCTCAGCCTGCGCGACCTCATCTTGTCAGGCGCATTGCAACCGGGCGAGCGCATTTCCGAACTCTCGATGGTGGAGCGTACCGGCGTGTCGCGCACGCCTGTGCGCATGGCGCTGGTGCGGCTTGAGGAAGAAGGCCTGATCGAGGCCATTCCATCGGGCGGCTTTGCCGTAAAAGCCTTCTCGGAGGCCGATATTTTCGATTCCATCGAAGTGCGCGGCGCGATGGAGGGCCTGGTCGCGCGCGCGGCAGCCGAGCGTGGCGCATCGCGCGCCGCGCTGGCTGACATCAAGCTCTGCCTTGATGATATCGACGCACTAACGCGCCACCCCGTGCTCAACCTCGACCATTTTGCAAGCTATGTGCAGCTCAATGCGCGCTTTCACGCCGCCCTTCACGACATGTCGGGCAGCGCGGTGATGATCCGCCAGGCGGAGCGCGCCAGCGCCCTGCCCTTTGCCTCGCCTTCGGGCTTTGTCATGGCGCAATCGGCCTTGCCGCAGGCGCGCACCATTCTCATCGTTGCGCAGGATCAGCACCGCTGCGTCATCGAGGCCATTGAAAACCGCGAGGGCGAGCGCGCTGAATCGATCATGCGCGAACATGCGCGCCTGGCGCGGCGCAATTTGCAGCTCGCGCTCGGCAATCAGACCACGCTCGATCTCGTTGCCGGATCGGCGCTGATCCGCCGACCCAGCCGCGCCTGAGGAACAAGCCCATGCGTTACGCCCTGACATGGAGCACTGCCCGTATCGCCAACATCCGCGATGTCGCGCCGACCATCCGCGAATTCACGCTTGTGCCCGAAGAAGGCGCGCGCCCCTACGCGCCGGGCAGCCATATCAATGTGGCAGTTGTCATCGATGGCCAGCCCGATCACCGCTCCTATTCGCTGGTGGGCGCGGGCGATGGCAGCTGTTACCGCATCGCTGTCCGCCAACATGAGGATAGCCGCGGCGGCTCGCGCTACATGTGGTCCTTGCCCGAGGGCGCACGTCTCTCGCTCACCGAGCCGCATAATCTTTTCCCGCTGGAATTTGGCCGCCCGGAATATCTGCTGATTGCCGGGGGCATCGGCATCACGCCGATGGTAGCCATGGCAAGTGCGCTGGCGCGCACGGGCGCAAGCTGGCGCATGATCTATGTTGCAAAAAGCCTCACGGATGCGGCCTTTCTTGATGATCTCGCGGCACAGCATGGCGCGCGCATCGAAACACGTTTTTCCGATGAGGGCAGGCGGCTCGATCTCGATGCGGAAATCGCCGCGCTTGCGCCCGAAGCCCAGCTCTATCTCTGCGGGCCGCTGCGCCTGCTCGATGCCGCGCGCGCCAGTTGGGCCAAGGCGGGACGCGCGGCCGCCGATCTGCGCTTTGAAACCTTCGCGAGCGGGGGCCTTTTTGCACCTGAACCGTTCCGCGTGAAAATTCCCCGCCTCGGTGTGGATCTCGAAGTGCCAGTGGATCGCACGATCCTCGACACTCTGGAGGCCGCAGGCGTGGATGTAATGGCCGATTGTCGACGCGGCGAATGCGGGCTCTGCGTGCTCGATGTGCTTGGCGTCGAGGGCGCGATCGACCACCGCGACGTGTTTCTCAGCGATCACGAGAAGCAGAGCAACGCAAAAATCTGCGCCTGCGTTTCGCGCGCGGTCGGCGGGTCAATCACGCTGGATACCGCCTATCGCCCCTAGAACGCAAAAGTCCTTCTCCCGAGGGAGAAGGTGGCGCGCGCAGCGCGACGGATGAGGGGTTACCCGCTCAACCCATAGTGCCTGCCCCTCATCAGTCTGCTCCGCAGACAGCTTCTCCCCCGGAGAGAAACGCCGCGCGCCCCCTACCGTCGCTGCTTGAAAAAATCCCGCAGCAGCTCGGCGGCCTCGCTTTCGCGAATCCCGCCATAGACTTCGGGTGCATGGTGGCAGGTGGTTTGGGCGAAAAAGCGGGGGCCATGCTCCACCGCCCCGCCCTTGGGGTCAGGGGCTGCAAAATAGACCCTGCGCAGGCGCGCGAAAGAGATTGCGCCCGCGCACATGGCGCAGGGTTCGAGCGTCACATAGAGGTCGCAGCCGATCAGCCGCTCCGAGCCCAGCACCCGTGCGGCCTCCCGGATGGCCAGAACTTCTGCATGGGCGGTGGGATCGCGGTCAGTCAAGGTACGGTTTCCGGCACTCGCCAGCACCGCGCCATTGCGCACCACAACTGCCCCGACAGGCACTTCGCCGAGGCGCGCAGCCTCCCGCGCCCGGTCAAAGGCGGCCGCCATGGGATCTTGATCTATCATCGCATCGACTTTCATGCCCGCACTCTGCTATCAGAGCGCATGAGCGACAACAGCAATCAGAAAAACCGTGGCCCGCGCAAGCCGGGCGGCGCAGGAAAAGGTGGCCCGCGGAAACCCGGGCCAGGTGGCGCCTCCAGCAGGGGCGACAGCCCCCGTGGAAAACCGGGCGGCAAGCCGCCGGGTAAATTTGCCGGCAAATTCGCCGGCAAGCCCGGCGAAAAGCGCTTTGGCGAGCGCCCGCCGCGCCGCGAGAGCGATGGCCCGCAGCGCGAAGCGCGCGGCGAGCGCCGCTTCGACAAGGGCGGCGAAAAATTTGCCAGCAAGCCGACAGGCCGCAGCTTCGACAAGGCCTCCGGGCCGCGCGTTGAAAAGCCGCGCCGCATTTTGCGCGAGCCGCAATCTGCTCCCTCGGCTTTCGAGGGCGAGCGCGTCGCCAAGGTCATGGCGCGCGTGGGCCTGTGCTCGCGTCGCGATGCCGAATTGTGGATCGAGGAAGGCCGCGTCGCCGTCAATGGCGAAAAGCTGACGACGCCTGCCGTCAATGTCACCTCCGACGACCGCATCACGATTGACGGCAAGCCGATCGGCCAGCGCGAACGCACGCGCCTGTTCATGTTCCACAAGCCGCGCGGACTCGTGACAACCGATCGCGATCCCGAAGGCCGTCCGACGATTTTCGATTCCATGCCGCGCGATCTGCCGCGTGTCATCACGATCGGGCGTCTGGACATCAACACCGAAGGTCTGCTGCTGCTGACCAATGACGGCGGGCTTGCCCGCGTGCTCGAGCTGCCCTCGACCGGCTGGCTGCGCCGCTACCGCGTGCGCGCCAATGGCAAGACCGATCAGGCCCAGCTCGACGAGCTGCGCGAAGGCATTACCATCGATGGCGTCGAATATGCCGGCATCGAGGCGCATCTGGATCGTGAGCAGGGCGCGAATGTCTGGCTCACCATGGGCCTGCGCGAAGGCAAGAACCGCGAAATCAAGCGCGTGCTTGAACATCTCGGCCTCGCCGTGAACCGGCTGATTCGCCTCTCCTATGGGCCTTTCCAGCTCGGCGAGCTGGAAGAAGGCGCAGTCGAGGAAGTGCGCACGCGCGTGTTGATCGAGCAGATCGGTCCGACCCTGGCGCAAGAAGCCGGCGTCGATTTCGAAAGCGGACTGACGACGCGTGACGAAATGCGCGTCGCTCACCAGCGCGATGATGAAAAGCTGGCGCAGTCCCAGCGCACCAACCCGCGCGGCAAGCGCCCGCGCGAGGACGAGGAAGAGCGCCCGCGCACTGACCGTCCCAAGCCCGGCCCGCGCAAGCATGTGTCGGTTTTGCGCGCTGCCCATGATGCAGACGCCAAAGCCCCGCGCCGGCGCATCGAGCGCGCTGAGACGGCCGACCGCAAGGGTCGCGCCATCAGCGTGGAACGCATTGTTGCCCCCGGCGCCAAGGCCAAGGGCGGCACGCGCAATGCGCGTCGCTTTGCTGTGGAACGCAGCGGCGACGAGCCGGCCCGCACCGCGACGCATGGTGAGCGTCCGCGCACCGGCCGCAATGCCAAGGAAGCCCCGCGCGGTCCTGACCGTCGTGGCGAGCGCCCGCGCACGTTCCGCGAGCGCCCGGCAGAAGGTGGCGAGGAGAAGCGTTTCTCCAACCCGCGCAGCGAGTTTAAACCGCGTGGCGAGTTCAAGCCCCGTGGCGAATTCAAGCCGCGCGCCGAAGGCCGTGGTCGCCCTGAGGGCGAGCGCAGCTTCAAGCCGCGTGGCGAGGGTCGTGGCCGTCCGGGTGAGGATGGGCAAAAGCGCAGCTTTGCGCCGCGCACTGGCGAACGCCCTGCCCGCAGCTTCGATGGCAAGCCCAGAGGCGACAGGCCGACAGGCGACAAGCCCGGTGGCAGGCCGCCCGGTGGGCGTCCCGGCGCAGGCGGGCGTCCCGGCAAGCCGGGCGGACGCCCCGGTGGGCCCGCTGGCCGGCCCGGTGGGTCGGGTGGCAAGCCCGGCGGTGGCAGACCAGGTGGCGGCAGGCCGACAGGCCCGCGCGCTCCGCGGGGCTGATCGCAGATGCGGATTGTAGGCGGTCGCTTCAAGGGGCGCGGGCTGAAAAGCCCGGCCTCATCCATCGTGCGGCCGACCTCGGATCGGCTGCGCGAGACCATCTTCAACATTCTTGCCCATGGCTATGACGACGCCGTCGAGGACGCACGCGTCATCGACCTTTTTGCCGGCACCGGTGCGTTGGGGCTCGAGGCCCTGTCGCGGGGTGCAAGCCTTGGCATTTTCGTCGATGACAGCAATGAAGGCCGCGCGCTTCTGCGCGCCAATATCGAAACTTTGGGGCTTGCCGGGGTAACGCGCATCCTGCGGCGCGATGCCACAAAGCTTGGCCCCATGCCGCCGCAGACACCCTTCACGCTGGCGTTCCTCGACCCACCCTACAGCCGCGATCTTGCCCCACGCGCCCTCATCGCCTTGCGCGACGGCGGCTGGCTGGCGGACGGCGCGCTTTGCGTGGTGGAAGAAGAAGCCAGCTCAGATGTGCCCGTGCCAGACGGATTCAAGCTGCTCGACCGGCGCGAAACCGGCGATACGCAGGTGCTGTTTTTGAGGTTTGGTATTTAGCCTCGTCATTGCGAGCGAAGCGAAGCAATCCATCTTACGGTATCGGCCAGATGGATTGCCGCGTCGCTGCGCTCCTCGCAATGACGAAACTGAGGGAGGCCTCACCCCGGCTTACGCTCCTGCGCAGGAGAGGCGGGCCTCTCACCGCCGCCCGAACAGTTTCTCCACATCGGCGAGCTTGAGCTCCACATAGGTCGGGCGGCCGTGGTTGCATTGGCCTGAGCCTGGCGTGGCTTCCATTTCGCGCAATAGCGCGTTCATTTCTTCGCCTGTCAGCCTGCGACCGGCGCGCACGGAATGGTGGCAGGCCATGGTCGCGAGCACGTGGTCGAGGCCTTTTGCGAGCGAGGTTGCCGTGCCGTGCTCGGCCAATGTGTCGGCAACATCGCGCACGAGGCGGATCGGATCTGCCTTGGCGAGGATCGAGGGCACTTCGCGCACGGCGACCGCGCCGGGGCCAAAGCTCTCGATGGAGAGGCCCGACGCCTCAAGCTCGGGGGCATGGGCGAGCAACCGCTCGACATCGCCCTCGTCCATTTCGACAATAGCCGGGATGAGCAGCAATTGGCGGGCAATGCCGCTCTCCTCGCGCTGACGCTTGAGGCGCTCGTAGACGAGACGTTCGTGCGCCGCATGCTGATCGACAATCACCATGCCATCGCGCGTCTGCGCGACAATATAGGTGTCGTGCAATTGCGCGCGGGCCGCGCCGAGCGGCGCGTCGAGCGCATCTTGTGCGGGCGCAGCATCATGGGCGCGCAAGTCGGCTGCGGGGGCTGCGTCCATGAAGGAGGCTTGCGCGGCCTCGCCAAAGCCACCCGCCTGAGGCGCGGCGGGTGAGGCCCGCCAATCCCATTGCGCGGAGGCTGCCGGGCGTTGCTGCCAGCTCTGGGGCCCGCGCGCGAGCGTTTCCAGCGTGCGCGCGCCGCCTGTAGAACTTGCCCGATGCAGTGCCTCTCCCAGCGTCTGCCTGAGCGCCCCGATGATGAGCCCGCGCACGAGGCCCGGATCGCGAAAGCGCACCTCTGCTTTGGCCGGATGCACATTCACATCGACCATGCGCGGATCGCAGAGGAGAAACAGCGCCAGCGCCGGATGCCGGTCGCTGGGCAGATAATCCATATAGGCCGCGCGCACAGCGCCGTTGAGCACCTTGTCGCGCACCGGGCGGCCGTTGACGTAGAGATATTGCGCCCCCGCATTGGCGCGATGGAAGGTCGGCAGACCGGCAAAACCGGTGAGGCGAAAGCCCTCGCGCTCGGCGTTCACAGCAAGGGCATTGGGCTTGAAATCCGCACCCAGAATCTGGGTGATCCGCGCAAGCCGCCCCTCTTCGCCCGGGCCGCAATCGACATGATCGAAGCCCGCAAGATTGTCGCCCGAGAGCGCGAAGCGCACGCGCGGATGGGCCATGGCGAGGCGCTTGACGACATCGGCCACAGCCTGGGCTTCCGAGCGGTCGGTTTTCAGGAACTTCAGGCGCGCGGGCGTCGCGAGAAACAGATCGCCCACTTCAACGCGCGTGCCTTGCGGGGCCGAGGCCGGGGAGACGGCTGACTTGAGGCCGAAATCGACGCGCAGAGTAGAGGCGTGATCGGCATCCGCGCGCCGCGTCGTCATATCGAGCCGGGCCACCGAACCGATGGAGGGCAAAGCCTCGCCGCGAAACCCCAGCGTCGCAATGGCCGAGAGATCTCCATCGGGGAGTTTCGAGGTGGCGTGGCGATCGACCGCCAGCGCCAGATCCTGCGCGCTCATGCCCTCGCCGTCATCGACAACGCGGATCAACCGTCGACCGCCAGATTGCAGCACGATCTCGATATGCCGCGCGCCGGCATCCAGCGCATTTTCGACGAGCTCCTTGACGGCTGAAGCCGGACGCTCGACGACTTCGCCCGCAGCAATACGGTCGATGAGAACGGGATCGAGGCGGCGGACGTGCATGGGGGAGGTTCCGAAATCCTTCTCCCGGAGGTGAAGGTGGCCGCGAAGCGGCCTGATGAGGGGTTAGCGACTCAGACGGTGAGATTGTAACCCCTCACCGGGCTGCTGCGGAGCCACCCTCTCACTCGGGGCGAGGGTTGATCACATGCCCACAGGACGGCCCGCGACCGCCACCAGCATCTGCTTGCCGGTGAACAGGCGCTGCGCGACGCGATGGGTGTCGGCAAGCGTGACGCCTGCAACATAGGAATTGCGCTCGTCGAGATAGGTCACGGGCAGATTTTCAATCTGCAGCCGCACCAGCTGCCCGGCGATCTTGGTCGAGGTGTCAAAGCGCAGATCATAGGAGCCGATCAGATATTTCTGCGCCTTGTCGAGCTCGTCCACGCTCGGGCCATCGGCGGCGAGCTTGGCGATTTCATCCTCGATCACGCAGAGCGATTCAGCCGCGCGTTCGTTCTTGGTCGACGTGCCGCCGACGAAGGTCGCCGTGTGCCGATAGGTGACGAGCTGGGAATGGACCGAATAGGCAAGTCCGCGCTTTTCGCGCACTTCCTTGAACAGGCGCGCGGAAAATACGCCGCCGCCCAGAATATGGTTGAGCACCATGCCCGGGATATGATCGGGATCATGCAGTCCTATGCCCGGCAGGCCGAAACGGATGGTCGCCTGCGGCACATCGACATCGATGATCTTGCGCGTGCCAAGCCCCGTGAGGATGACATCGGGAACGACGCCCAGCGTGGTGGACTCGGGCAAGCCGGAAAAGACATCGTCCATCAGCAGCGCGAGGCTGTCGCGATCGATCGCGCCGACGACGGCAATCTTGAGGCCCGTGCGCTGCATGAGGGCGCGATGCAGGATCACGAGATCCTCGCGCATGATCGCCGACACGCTCTCCTGCGTGCCGCGCGCGGGACGCCCATAGGGGTGATCGGGGAAAGCCGCCTCGCGCCAGGCTTTGGCCGCCATGGCGTCGGGATCATTGGCCTCGGCGCGCAGCGAGGCCAGCATTTGCGCGCGCGTGCGCTCGATGGCATCGGTATCGAAGCGCGGCGCATTGATCGCCAGTTTCAGCAGGCCGAAGGCCGCCTCCACATGGCGCGTCATGGTCTTCAGGCGACCGTGGAAAGTATCGCTGTCGCTGGAGAAGGAAATCTCGATGGCCTTGTCGTCCATCGCATTATGGAAAGCGGCGGCGTCAAGCTCGCCCGCGCCCTCGTCCATCAGGCCCGCCAGCATGGCGGTTGCGCCCATTTTCCCGGCGCCGTCCTGCGAGGAGCCGCCATCGAGCGCGAATTCCATGGCGACCAGCGGCACGGCATAATCTTCGACGAGCCAGGCCTCGATGCCGTTTTTGGAAACGACCTTCTGCACGCGCGCGGCGCGGGTCGCTTCGGGGATGAGGCTGCGATCGGGCGTCTGGGGCGCGTTCATCTCGGGTCTTCCATTCACAACAAGCGAGGTTGCGGGCTTTGCCCTCCCCTCCCCCTTGTGGGGAGGGGCCGGGGGTGGGGGTCGCGTATACCTTGGAGATGAAGATGGCCGCACATATGGGCAAAATGCGAGCGACCCCACCCCTATCCTCTCCCCACAAGGGGGCGGGGAACAGGCAGCGCCTAGATGGTGTCAGATTCTTCCTTGGGCAGCAGGAAGCCGGTAACCGCGCGTTTGCGGTCGAGCCATTTTTCAGCCGCCTTGCGCACGTCTTCGGCCGTGATCGCATCCATGCGCTCGGGCCATTGGCGAATATCTTCGACGCTCATGCCGGTCGTCAGCGCCGCGCCATACCAGCGGGCGAGCGAGGTCTGATTGTCCTGCGCATAAATGGCGTCAGCCACAAGCCGCGTCTTGGCGCGGGCAAGATCTGCCTCTGCCACGCCCTTTTCTGCGACATCGCGCACCACCGCCTCGATCGCATCGTCGAGCGTTTCAAGCGAAACCTCGGGCGCGGGCATGGCGTAGATCCAGAAGCGCGTCTCATCGAGCGCCGTGCCCATGTAATAGACTTCCGACACGACGGCGATCTTCTGCTCAACCACGAGACGGCGGTAGAGAATGCTCGTCTGCCCGCCGCCCAGAAGATGGGCGAGCACTTCAATGGCTTCCGCCTCGCCCGGCTGCGCCGTGCGGTAGGAGGGCACAAGATAGACGCATTGATGGCTTGGCTGCTCGACCTTGGAATCCGACAGGGTCACGCGGCGATGGGCGCGGGGCTCGGGCTCGCGCGGACGCTTGCGCACAGGCGCTTCGCCATGGGCGGCCAGCGGACCATAGAAGCGGGTCGCGAGCGCGCGCACGTCCTCTTCCGTCACATCGCCGGCAACAATCAGCACCGCGTTTTCGGGCGTGTAGAAGCGGTGGTAATAGGCCAGCGCATCGGCGCGGCCGAGATCTTCGATCTCGTGCTGCCAACCGATGATCGGCTTGCCATAGGGATGATGGGGGAAGAGCGCGGCCTGCACCGCCTCGTGCAATTGCGAGGACGGATCGCTGTCGGTGCGCATGCGCCGCTCTTCCAGCACGACATCGCGCTCGGGCGCGACAACCTCGTCGGTGAGGACGAGATTCTTCATGCGGTCGGCTTCATATTCCATCACGACCGGCAGATGAGCCTTGGGCATGCGCTGGTAATAGGCCGTGTAATCATTCGAGGTGAAGGCATTCTCCTGGCCGCCGAGTTCGGCGACGAGTTCGGAGAATTCACCCTTGGGATGGGTCTGCGTGCCCTTGAACATCAGATGTTCGAGGAAATGCGCAATGCCCGACTTCCCCGCCGGATCGTCAGCCGACCCGTTGCGATACCACACCATATGCGTCACCACCGGCGCACGATGGTCGGGGATGACCACGACCTCGAGGCCATTGTCGAGACGGAAATGGGAGATCACCGGGCCAGTGGCCGCCGGCGATTGGGCAACGCCGGGCGTGAGGCCCAGCGCGACGGAGGGGAATGCAGCAGAGGAAGGTGCCAAGGGGGAGGCCATGAGCGCCCGCGGAACAGAGGGATTTCCGCCGCCGGGATGACCCCGTGCGGCGGGCTTATGGCAATATAGGGTCAAAGGGGCGGAAAGTTCAGCCCCCCATCACATCAGTTCGCATCGCGGCGCTGGCGCTCGTCGATCGCCTGGGCGCGAGCGTCGGTGATGTCGACCTCTTTCTTCATTTCGAATGTGTATTTCTGCACGGTCGTCGGCTTGCGATAGCCGGTCGGCGGATCGGTCAGCCATTGGCGCGAGGATTCCTTGCCGGGCGTCAGGGGCACCTTGTCTTCGTCGCTCGACGAGCGCGCATTGCGCAAGCCCGTCCAGAAGGCCTCCTGATTGCAGGGACGCCCCAGCGGCTCGTTGCAGGACGGATCGACGGGAGCTGCCGCAGGCTGACCGCCGGCGGTGCGCACACGATCGAGCTCGGTCCGGCTGACCGGGTTCTGGACTTCGTCCACACGCGGCTTGCGCTTCAGCTCTTCAGCCTTTTCGCGGCGCGCGATTTCCTGATCCTTGGGCCAGGAGGCATTGCGCTTGGCGGCAGGCGCCTGGGGCTGGGGCAGAGCGGCGCGATTGGAGGGAACGACCAGCGGGGGGCGCTCGCGATATTCGATATTGGGCTGTTCCTTGGGGGCGGAAACCCCAACCAGGCCCAGCACGGCGGAAAACACATTTTCCGCACCATCGTCATCCAGCGCCAGGGCGGGCGCGGGCAGAGCCGCGCCAAGCGCCAGCGTGAAGGCTGCTGCGGCAACAAGGCCCAATCGACTGCTCAGCTTTGTCTCAGAGGTCATGGCCAATCCCATCGTCAAATCGGGGCACGTCAGGCTGCCGGATGCAGAGCCCCGCCGTGAGGGTAATTGCCGCGCTAAAACGGCGATTTGGTGGCAGCTCGCGTCGACGCCTCGACCTTGGCCCGTTCAGGCCGCGGTTTTCTTGTCCGCGATGAAGATAGACTCATACAGAAGAAGCCCGACACCCGCAACGATGCCCACATCGGCAAGGTTGAAGACGTACCAGGAAAATGTGCCAATGTGGAAATGGAAGAAATCGGCAACCGCGCCATAGAGCGCGCGGTCAATGGCATTGCCGAGCGCCCCGCCGACGATGAGACCCAGCGCAAAGGTCACCAGACGTTCGGGCGCACGCCACAGCCAGATCACGAGCAAAGCTGTTGCACCCAGCGTCAGCGCCAGCAGGGCGTAACGGCCAAGCTCGCTGTCGGCTTGCAGGAGCGAATAGGACACACCCTTGTTCCACGCCATGACGAGATCGAGCCAAGGCAAGACCTGCACCGGCTGCCTGCTCGTAATGTCATAAATATCGAGCATCCAGAGCTTGTGCGCCTGATCGACCACAAGCATCGCAAAGGCCGCGCACAGCCCGATGATACGGGCCATGGCGCGCGACGGCGTGGGGGCTTGAGGCGCGCTTAAAGTCACAGCAGGCCCGCCACCTTCAATTCACGCAAGGCTGCGGCATCGCGCGGCGTGACATCGGGATAATCGGCATCCGTGCCGACCAGTTCCGAGATCTTCCACGAGCGCGCGCATTTGCGGCCCTTGGCTCGTGCGGACACAACGCCAACGCCTGCCACATCATCGAGCCCGAACGCGCCTTCGGGCGCATCGCCCGCACGAATCTCGATGCCAGAGGTGATGCAGATTTCAGCGAAATCGAGACCATTGAGCACGGCGCGCAAAGTATCGTCGGCGATATAGACGATGGGTGCTGCCTCGAGCGAGGAGCCGATACGCTTTTGCGAGCGCTCGATTTCCAGCGCGCCGGTAACAACACGCCGGATCGCGCGCACCTTCGCCCATTTCGCAGCCAGCGCATCGTCGCGCCATTCGACGGGAATGTCGGCAAAGCTTTCGAGATGGATCGATTCAGCGTCTGCATAGCGCGAGGTCCAGGCTTCTTCTGCGGTGAAGACCAGAATTGGCGCGAGCCACAAGGTCACGGCGCGGAAAATATCCTCGATGCAGGTGAGTGCGGCAAGCCGCGCAGGGCTGGAGGGCGCATCGCAATAGAGCGTGTCCTTGCGCATGTCGAAATAGAAGGCCGAGAGATCGGTGTTGAGGAACAGCGACAGCTCAGCGACGACCTTGCGATAATCGTAGGTTTCATAGGCGTTGCGAATGACGGGCCCGAGCTCGGCCAGACGATGCAGCATGAGCTTTTCAAGCTCGGGCATATCGGCATGGGCGACGCGCCTTGCTGGCTCGTAATGGGCCAGCGTACCGAGCATCCAGCGAATCGTGTTGCGCAATTTGCGATAGGTCTCGACGAAGGTTTTCAGGATTTCCTTGCCGATGCGCAGGTCGTCGGAATAGTCCGCCGCCGCGACCCACAGGCGCAGGATATCGGCGCCCGCATCCTCGATGACCTTCTGCGGCGCTGTAACATTGCCGAGCGACTTCGACATTTTCTGGCCCTTCTCGTCCAGAACGAAGCCATGCGTCAGCACTATGTCGAACGGCGCGCGCCCGCGCGTGCCGCAGCTTTCCAGCAGCGAGGACTGGAACCAGCCGCGATGCTGATCCGAGCCTTCGAGATACATGATCGTGTCACGCCCGCCTTCGACCTTGCGATGCGTGCCATAAAGGCCCGGGAAATGGGCCTTGTCGTCGAGCACATAGGAATGGGTCGAGCCTGAATCGAACCAGACGTCGAGCACATCCATGACCATGTCGTAATCAGCCGCGCGCTCGCCAAGGAAACGCGCCTTCGCACCCTCCTTGAACCAGGCGTCGCCGCCCTCCACCTCGAAGGCTTGCGCAATGGCGGCATCGACGCTCGCGTCGTGCAGCAGCTCTTTGGTTTCCGTGTGGACGAAGACGCAGATCGGCACGCCCCAGGCGCGCTGGCGCGACATCACCCAATCGGGCTTGTTCTCGATCATCCCGCGAATGCGGTTCTCGCCAAATGCGGGCACCCATTGAGTCTTGCCGATGGCGTCAAACGCGACCGTGCGCAGCGAGGCGCCGAGGTTGAATTCCTTGTCCATCGCAATGAACCATTGCGGCGTGTTGCGGAAGATGACGGGCTTCTTGGAGCGCCAGGAATGGGGATATTGATGTTTCAACCGCCCGCGCGCGACAAGATTGCCCGCATCGATCAGCGCCTTGATGACGGCCTCGTTGGCGTCGCCCTTGTCGCCCTTTTCGGTGATGACGCGCTTGCCTTCAAAGCCCGGCGCGTCCTTCGTATAGACGCTCTCGTCATCAATGGTGAAGGGAATGCGCGTGTCGATGCCGCGCTCGGACAACATGCGGCCGGACGCCATCCAGATTTCAAAGTCCTCGCGGCCATGCGAAGGCGCGGTATGGACGAAACCGGTGCCCGTATCGTCGGTGACGTGATCGCCATCGAGAAGAGGGATCGGGAAATCGTAACCGAGGTCACAAAGGGGATGCGCGCAGACTATATTTTTCAAAACGTCCGCGGGGACATCAGCGATCTTGTTCAGCGAAATTTTCGCCGTTGAAGCGACTG